>JALHMJ010000008.1 GCA_022844105.1 Hyphomicrobium sp.
CCGTCCGAAGCCGCGCCGAAGCAACTGCGCGAACTGTCGATCCGCGTCGTCGCGCCGGAAAAGAAGTAACGGCCAATCTACAAAAAAGCCCGGCCGAGGCTCGCCTCGGCCGGGCGTCATTTAAACTCGGCGTTTTAGTTGATGTACGCCGGCAGGTCGCGCGGCGGCATCTTGACTGCAACCGTCAGCGGCTTGCCATCCTTGAGCGCACGTGCAACCCAATGGCCCGAACCTGACTGGCTGAAATCCGACGTCACGACATAACCGCGTCCGGCGGCAATGTTGCGCAGCTGGTTCTGATAAGCCTGTGCCGAAAGCTTGGCGGTGAAATCACGGGGCGTGGCGCTAGAGCCTGTCGTCGCATCGGCAGACGTATCGGCGGCAACAGCCGGCAGTGCCGCGGCAGCGGCCATGGCAACGGCAAGTGCGATAGTGCGAATCATTTGGATCTCCTCGTTGATGCGTTTCCGGGGCGGGTGGTTCGCCGGATCGACGCTGGTGTTTCAGCATCGATCGCTGACGTGCATCTGGGAGCGAAGTTGGCATGATGCCAGTCACATTGCCGTTGGGTAAAACGCTGCTTTCGTGAGTGTTCGTGAGCAAGGGAGTATCGCCGATGCAACGTGAAGTTTCGGCAATGTTTTCGCAGGCAGCAACAGCCGTGAAACGGGATATCCAATCAGATTGGCGCTTCACGCAGGCTTGAGTGATCTGCGCCCAGCACCCCTGCGCCGGCACATGACGATTTTGTAAGGCCGTCGGATCGGCCCAAATTCGGCTGAGTGTATCGGTCGGCGCCCGTTTGACGCGCGGCCCCGCACATCTTAGACCGGGTTGCACCGACGAACATTTGACCGCACAAGTGCCCCATCCAGATGCGAAAGCCTATCCATGCGGCTTGCTGATGTTCTGGCCGATCTTCTCGACGCGCCGGCCGCGTGCCCGGACGTGGAAGTTACTGGCGTCACGGCCGACAGCCGCTTGGCCGGCGTTGGCGATCTCTTCGTCGCCATTCCCGGAACCAAGGCCGACGGCGGTCGCTATCTGGCCGATGCCGCGGCCCGTGGTGCGCGCGCTGCCATCATGTCTCGAACGGCTGACCTGCCCGCCGGGATGACCGTTCCGGTTTTGCAGGTCGCCGATCCACGCGCCGCCCTCGCCGTCATTGCATCGCGTCTCTATCCGGGCCAACCGGCAACGGTGGTGGCCGTAACAGGCACAAGCGGCAAGACCTCCGTTGCCGAGTTCACCCGGCAGATCTTTGCCGCCGTTGGCCATGCGTCCGCTTCGCTCGGCACCATCGGCGTCGTTTCTCAGAAGCGAACGGTGTACGGTTCGCTCACCACGCCCGATCCGGTTTCCTTCCACAAGACGATCGCGGCCCTGGCAGCGGATGGCACGACGCATCTCGCCATGGAAGCGTCCTCGCATGGCCTCGATCAGCATCGCATCGATGGCGTTCACATCATCGCCGCGGCCTTCACCAATCTAGGTCGCGACCATATGGACTATCACCCGACGGTCGAAGATTACTTCACCGCCAAGATGCGACTTTTCGAAAACCTGCTCCCGCCGGACAAGCCGGCGGTGATCAATCGCGATGGCGCTTATGCTCATCAGGCAGAGGCGGTCGCGCGTCGCCCAGGTCGCCGGGTGCTGACGGTCGGACGCACAGGCGAAACACTCAGACTTGTTGGCGTTAAAACCATCGGCTTCTCCCAGCGGCTGTGTATCGAGGCGGCGGGATCCACGGTCACCGTCGATCTGCCGCTCGTTGGAGCCTATCAGGTCGAGAACGCGCTCGTTGCCGCAGGGCTGGCCATCGCCACAGGCGAGGATGTGCATCGTGTGCTCGCCGCCCTCGGCGCTCTCACCGGCGTCAAAGGCCGTCTTGAAATCATCGGCGAGCGCAACGGTGGTCTTGGTGTCGTCGATTATGCCCACAAGCCCGAGGCGCTCGCGGCTGCCCTCGAAGCCTGCCGCCCCTTTGCCACCGGTCGCCTGATCTGCGTCTTTGGATGCGGCGGCGATCGCGATCGCGGCAAACGCCCGATCATGGGCCGCATCGCCGCCGAGAAATCCGATATCGTCATCGTCACGGATGACAATCCGCGCACCGAAGTCGCCGCCGCCATCCGCGCCGAGGTCCTGGCCGGCGCGCCCGCTGCGACCGAGATCGGCGACCGCGCAGAAGCAATCCGCGCCGCCGTTCGCATGATGCGGCCTGGCGATGTCGTGCTGGTCGCGGGCAAAGGTCACGAAACCGGCCAGATCGTCGGTGACACGATCCTGCCGTTCTCCGACCATGACGTTCTAGCCGAGGCGCTCGCAGCACCATGACGCGCTCTCCACTTTGGTTGTTTGCTGAGCTAGCCGCCGCTGCGGGCGCCACCGCAAACGGCACGCCTGCTCATCCCATCACCGGATTTTCCATCGACACACGCACCCTCGAACCGGGCGACGTCTTTGTGGCGCTGCAAGACCAGCGCGACGGACACGACTTCGTCACCTCAGCCTTCGCCAAGGGTGCTGCCGCTGCGATCGTTTCTGAAAGCTATGCCGCCAAAGCCGGCGACGGCGCCCTGATCCGATCCGCTGATCCCCTGTCGGCGTTGCAAAACGTCGGTCGCGCCGCCCGGGCGCGATTGGCGCCGGAGGCCCAAGTCATCGCCGTCACCGGCAGCGTCGGCAAAACGACGACGAAGGAGATGCTGCGGCTCGCGTTCTCAGCCCTCGGCCGCACCCATGCGTCGGAAAAGTCTTATAACAATCACTGGGGCGTGCCGCTCACACTCGCCCGAATGCCGGCGGACACACGCTATGCCGTCTTCGAGATTGGCATGAACCACGCGGGCGAGATTACGCCGTTGACCGGCATGGTCCGGCCGCACGTGGCGCTCGTGACCACGGTCGAGAACGCCCATATTGAGAATTTCCCAAGCGAGGACGGCATCGCCGACGCCAAAGCCGAAATTTTCCTCGGCCTCGAACCAGGCGGCGCAGCGCTCATCAACATTGATAATCGCCACGCGGCCCGCCTGATCGCAGCGGCCCGTGCGCGCGACATGCATGTCACCGGCGTCAGTCTCGCGCTCGCCGCTGCGGCGGCGAAAGCCCACTTTGACATCGACGACGTGGTCACGCTGAAAGATTGCCGATTGACCGCGACGGTGAGCGACGGTGTCATAATGCGCGGCAACAATCGCGGCGAAGTTCCGTTTACAATTGGCAGCGTCGGACTGCATATGGTCTTGAATGCACTGTTCGTCACCGCCGCGCTCGATCTCGCCGACGGCGACGTGGCGAAGGGCATCGCGGCGCTCTCGACGTTTTCGCCCCCGACCGGCCGTGGCTCGCGCACGCGGCTCGCTGCAACCGCCGGCGACTTACTTCTCGTGGACGAGAGCTACAATGCCAATCCGGCCTCGATGCGGGCGGCACTGGCCGTCTTCCCCGCTCTGCCGCGCAGCGAATTCCCCCGCCGCGTCGCCGTCGTCGGCGACATGCTGGAACTGGGCGCCGACGCGCCGGTTTTGCATGCGGATCTGTGGCCGGCAATCGATGCTGCCGGCGTTGATCTGGTGTTCGCTGCTGGCCCCCACATGGCGCGCTTGTACGAGCGCGTGCCGGAAGCACGCCGTGGTGCCTGGGCACCGACGGCGGCTGAACTGCAGGTCCCGCTCCTGGCGGCAATTCAGCCCGGCGACGCCGTGATGGTCAAGGGCTCGAACGGTTCGAAGATGGGCCTGCTCGTCGCAGCACTGCTGGCCAAGTTCTCCCGGACAGGGCAAGACGGGTGATGTAAGGGATGAACGTGCCGCCGCTGCGGTGCACAGGCATCATCGGGGGAGGGGGAGAGACCACGCATGCTCTATGAACTCGTGCAGTTCAGCGATCAGATCGGTCTGCTCAATGTTTTTCGCTACATCACGTTCCGCACCGGCGGCGCGGTGTTCACGGCGCTGCTGTTCGTCATGCTGTTCGGTCCCGCGATTATCGATTTGCTCCGCTTGAAGCAAGGCAAAGGGCAGCCGATCCGCGACGACGGACCCAAGACCCATCTTGCCAAACGTGGCACGCCGACCATGGGCGGACTCATGATCCTGGCCAGCGTCACGTTCTCGACCCTGATGTGGTCCGACTGGTCGAACCTCTACGTCTGGATCGTTCTCGGCGTGACACTCGCCTATGGCGCCATCGGTTTCTACGACGATTACCTGAAGGTCACCAAACAGCACGCCAGCGGTTTTGGCGGCAAGGCGCGCCTCGGCATCGAATTGATGGTCGCCGGCCTGGCTACTTGGGCCATCATGTCTTTGTCCTCGCCCGCCCTTTCCGGACAACTGGCGGTTCCGTTCTTCAAGGACGTCCTGATCTACATGGGTCCGTTCTTCATCTTCGCCGGTATGATCGTCATTGCCGGAGCCGGCAATGCCGTCAACCTGACGGACGGTCTCGATGGCCTCGCAATCGTACCGGTCATGATCGCCGCCGCCACCTTCGGCCTCATTGCGTATTTGATCGGTTCGGAAAAATTCGCGTCCCACCTTCAAATCCACTACGTCGCCGGCACCGCGGAACTATCCATCATTTGCGGTGCCTTGATTGGCGCAGGCCTGGGCTTCCTCTGGTTCAATGCGCCGCCCGCCATGATCTTCATGGGCGACACAGGTTCGCTGGCGCTCGGCGGCGCGTTGGGCACCATCGCGGTCGCGACCAAGCACGAGATTGTGCTGGCCATCGTCGGCGGCCTGTTCGTTCTGGAAACGCTCTCCGTCGTCATTCAAGTATCGTCCTACAAACTGACCGGGAAGCGCGTGTTCCGAATGGCGCCGCTGCACCATCACTTCGAACAGAAGGGCTGGCAGGAGAGCACGGTCGTCGTGCGGTTCTGGATCATCTCGGTCATTCTGGCGCTGATCGGTCTGGCGACGCTGAAACTGCGCTGAGCGGACCCGTCCGATGATCCCGATCACCACATTATCCGGTCTCGACGTTGCGGTGTTCGGGCTCGGCGCGTCGGGTAACGCCACCGCTCTGGCTCTGATGCAGGGCGGTGCGCGCGTCGCGGCCTGGGACGACAGTGAGGCGGGGCGCTCGGGCGCTCGCGCAGCCGGCATTCCTCTAGTCGACCTCTTTCGCGAGGAATGGGCGCGCTTCGCGGCCCTCGTTCTCGCCCCTGGCGTGCCGCTGACGCATCCCGAACCGCACTGGACGGTGGCCAAAGCCGAAGCGGCCGGAGTCGAAATTATTGGCGATATCGAGTTGTTCTGCCGAGAGCGCGCCAACGTTTGTCCTGACGCCGCCTTCATCGCCATTACCGGCACCAACGGCAAGTCGACAACCACAGCACTCATCGCCCACGTGCTGAACGAAACCGGCCGCGATGTGCAGTTGGGCGGCAACATCGGCCGGGCCATACTGACGCTGGAGCCGATCACGCCCGAACGCGTCTACGTCGTCGAATGCTCGTCGTTCCAGATCGATCTGGCCCCAACTATCCGACCGAGCGTAGGCGTTTTGCTAAATGTCACCCCCGATCACCTCGACCGGCACGGCACGATTGAGAACTACGCCGGCGTCAAGGAGCGACTGATTGCGGGGGCGGACCGCGCCGTCGTCGTCATCGATGACGCATGGACGCGCGCCATCGCAGAAAAGTACCGACCCCTCGCCGACGATCTGTTGACCGCGTCCACGCACGCCGCCGCCGATGTCACGTTTTCCGGCTCGACCGTGTATGATCGCAACGAGCCCGTCGCTAATCTTGATGGGGTTGCCTCGCTGCGCGGCCGCCACAACGGCGAGAATGCATGCGCCGCCTATGCCGCGCTGCGCCTCGCCGGATTGCGCGACGACGAGATCGTTCCGCATTTGTTGACTTACCCGGGTCTGCCGCATCGCATGGAAGAGATCGGTCGCTTCGCCCGCACCCAGTTTATAAACGACAGCAAGGCGACCAACGCGGAGAGTACGCAAAAGGCACTTTCCTCATGGCCTGGCGGCATTCACCTCATCCTGGGCGGCAAGGCCAAGGATGGCGGCATCGAAATGTTGCGCCCCTACTTCCCGCGGCTTGCGAAAGCCTACCTGATCGGCGCGGCCACCGATGCGTTCGCCGCTACGCTTGCAGGTGAAGTTGCTTTCGAGGCTTGTGGAACTCTCGATGTGGCGGTGGCGAAGGCGACCGCCGATGCGCTGTCCTCGCCTGCCGCCGAAACCGTCGTGCTATTGTCGCCGGCCTCAGCGTCCTACGACCAGTACAAGAACTTCGAGGAGCGGGGCGACCACTTCCGCCGCCTCGTCGGCGCGGAACTCGCGCACCGAACGGCGTCATGAGCTTTTCGCGCGAAGATCGCAGCCGTCTCGCCGCCTGGTGGTTCACCGTCGACCATGTCTTGCTCGGTGCGATCCTGGTCTTGATCGGTGCCGGTCTCGTCTTCTCGCTTGCGGCAAGCCCCGCGGTTGCCCTCAAGAAGGGACTGCCCGCCTATTACTTCGTCGAACGGCACCTTGCCTTCTCCGCTCTGGGCGCGCTGCTGCTAGTCGCCCTGTCGTTCCTGAGCCCGCGTGAAACGCGGCGGTTCGCACTTACTTTGCTGGTTGTTGCATTTGCCGGACTGATCGTCGTGGCGTGGCACGGCAACGAGATCAACGGCGCTCGCCGCTGGCTTTCGATCGCCGGACATTCCCTGCAACCGTCGGAATTCCTGAAGCCGGCGTTCGTGGTGATCTCGGCCTGGCTCCTGGCCGAGGCGCGCATTCGGCCCGAAATGCCGGGCCTATGGGCTGCCGTGGCGCTGTACGCGTTCGTCGCGGCGTTCCTTGTCGTCCAGCCCGACGTGGGCCAAACCCTGCTACTGAGCCTTGTCTGGGGCGCATTGTTCTTTGTGTCGGGCCAGCCGCTCGTCTATGCCGCCGCCATCGTGGTCTTCGGGATCGCCGCATTGACAGGCGCCTACGTCATGTTCCCCCACGTCGAAGCCCGCATTGACCGCTTCCTCGATCCCGCCCCCGGCGATCACAGCCAGGTCGACCGGGCGCTGCAATCGTTCACGCAAGGTGGCTTCTTGGGCCGCGGCCCAGGCGAAGGTACGATCAAGACCTCCCTTCCCGACGCCCACACCGATTTCATCTTTGCCGTCATCGCGGAAGAGTACGGCGCCGTCGCATGCCTCGCGATCGTACTGGTGTTCGCGTTCATTGTGCTCCGTGCGCTCTACCGCGCCGGTCGGGAGCCCGACCTTTCGGTTCGGTTGGCCATCATCGGTCTGGCCCTCGTATTCGGCCTGCAGGCTCTGATCAACATGGGCGTCAACGTCGGGCTGCTGCCCGCCAAGGGCATCACGCTGCCCTACCTCTCCGCCGGCGGCTCTTCTACGCTCGCCATCTCAATTACGCTTGGAATGTTGCTCGCCCTCACGCGCCGCCGCGTCTCTTGAAGACACGGGCGCAACGGACCAGAAACGGCCGCGTTTGACTGACAACGGGTAAGGATGAACGAGCCTATGGATCGCAATCAAACGGTCATGCTGGCCGCCGGCGGCACGGGTGGCCATCTGTTCCCGGCCTTTGCCCTCGCCGAAGAACTCGGTCGCCTCGGCTATGCGGTGCATCTCGTCACGGACATGCGCGGCGATCGCTATGGCACGGGCTTTCCCGCTCGTGCGGTGCATCAGGTGCCCTCTGCGACGCTCGCCAGCAAATCCCCCTTCGGCCTGGCCAGGACCGGTCTAACGCTCGCGCGCGGCGTCATGGCGTCCCGCAAGCTGATGAAAGACGTCCGTCCCGCCGTCGTGGTCGGATTTGGCGGCTACCCGTCATTCCCGCCGTTGATGGCCGCGCGCCAGCTTGGCATCCCCTCGATGCTGCACGAGCAGAACGCCGTACTCGGACGCGCCAACAAGATGCTGGCCCACCGCGTCGATGCCATCGCAACCTCGTTCGAGCGGACCAAGTTTCTCGACGGTACACTCATCGCCAAGGCCCGTTTTACCGGCAACCCGGTCCGGTCCATCGTCGTTCAAGCGGCGCATCAGCCTTATCCACCACGTGATGCCGGGCTCCCGTTCCAGCTGCTCGTCTTCGGCGGCAGCCAGGGCGCGCGATATTTTTCCGATGTCGTGCCGCCGGCACTCGAATTGCTGCCGGCGCATCTAAAAGAAAAATTGAACGTAGTCCAGCAGGCGCGCGACGAGGATGTGGTGCGCGTGACGGCGGCCTACGCCCAAGCTGGAATCGCTGCCGATATTGCGCCGTTCTTCAAGGACTTGCCGAGCCGAATGGCCGCCAGCCATTTGGTGATTGGCCGCGCGGGCGCGTCGTCGGTCGCCGAATTGACCGTCATCGGCCGACCCTCGATCCTGGTGCCGTTGCCGCATTCCCTCGACAACGATCAGCTGCAAAATGCCACCCAGCTTGCCGAATCGGGCGGCGCTTGGTGTATCGAACAAAAGACACTGACCCCGGAAAGGCTCGCTGGAGAGGTTGCGCGGCTGATGGAGGGTGGCGCCGCGCTCGTCGAAGCAGCACACTGCGCCAGACAGCAGGGCCGGCCCGACGCCGTGGTTCGGCTGGCCGCGCTCGTGGGCGAACTTGCCGGAGCAGCGTCGGCCGCAGCACCCGCGCCGCCTCGCGCCTCTTGAAGCAGCATACGGCCTCAGCAACACGGGACGACAGAGACGCGATGCAAACACCCCGCGACGCAGGCACGTTCCACATCATCGGCATCGGCGGCATCGGCATGAGCGCTATCGCCGAGATCCTGCTGGCGAAGGGGTTCGCCGTCCAAGGCAGCGACCAGAAGGAAAGCGCCAACGTTCGGCGCCTGCGCGCCAAGGGCGTGCGCGTCTTTATCGGTCACGATCCGGTCAACCTCATCGGCGCCCGCAACGTCGTGATCTCCACCGCCGTCAAAACCGGCAATCCTGAACTCGAAGCGGCGCGCCAGAAGGGCCTGCCGATCATCCGCCGCGCCGAGGCGCTGGCCGAACTGATGCGGCTCTACTCGACCATCTCGGTCACCGGCACGCACGGCAAGACAACGACGACGTCGCTGGTGTCCACCATCTTTGAGAAAGCCGGCACCGATCCGACCGTGATCACCGGCGGCATCATCAACGCCTGGGGCTCGAACGCGCGTCTCGGCCAAGGCCGCTGGATGATTGTCGAGGCCGACGAGAGCGACGGCACGTTCGTTCGGCTTCCGACAGAAATCGGCATCGTGACGAACATCGATCCCGAACACCTCGACTACTTCAAGACGGTCGAAAACATGCACGCGGAATATGCCGCGTTTTATCGCAACATTCCCTTTTACGGGCTTGCCGTCACCTGCATCGATCACCCCGTCGTGCGTAGCATGATCGAGCGCCTCGACCTGCGCCGCGACGGCCGCCGGCTACTGACGTATGGCGTTGCCGAGGGCGCGGACTTGCGCTTGCTGAGCACCCGTCAGGACGGCTTCACCACAATTTTCGAAGCCGAACTCTCTGCCCGCGTCAAGGGCGGTGCGCGCAACATCACCGGGTGGACCGTGCCCGTGCCGGGCCATCACAACGCCCTGAACGCGCTGGCCGCTATCGCAGTCGCAGCCGAAGCCGGCATTCCCGATGAAATCATTCAAGCAGGACTAGCCGAGTTCTCCGGCGTCAAGCGCCGCTTTCAGCCGACCGGTCAATGGAACGGCATCGAGATCTACGATGATTACGGCCACCACCCGATCGAGATCGCGGCAGTTTTGCAAGCCGCCCGCGCCGGCACCAAGGGCCGCGTGATCGCGGTCTGCGAACCACATCGCTACACGCGGGTGCGCGATCTGTTCGGCGAATTTTGCGCCTGCTTCCGCGACGCCGATAGCGTGATCGTGGCGCCGCTCTACTCTGCCGGCGAAACACCGATCGAAGGTATCGACCAGCATTCCCTCGCTGACGGCATCCGCCAGACGGGACACCGCGCCGTGACATCCGTTGATCACCCTGCCGACATCGTGCCGCTCTTGCGCCGCTACGGCCGCCCGGGCGACATGGTCGTTTGCCTCGGCGCCGGCACGTCGACCGAGTGGGCGGCAGCGCTGCCGCAGTGGCTCTCTTCCCAGGCCGCCGAATAGGCGCTTTGCAAGGCCAATCGATGAGCTTTTCCGACATCACCGGCGATCTGATGGCCCGCATGCCGGACCTGCGCGGACGCCTCACGGCCAACGCATCGCTCTCCGACATCACGTGGTTTCGCGTCGGTGGTCTGGCGCAAGTGCTGTTCGCGCCCGCCGACGAAGCCGATCTCGCCTATTTCCTCCGCCAGGCCAGCTCCGATCTCCCCGTCTTCGTGATTGGACTGGGCTCCAACCTGTTGGTGCGCGACGGCGGCGTGCCGGGCGTCGTCATTCGTCTCGGCCGCGGCTTCAATGAGATCACGACCAATGGCACGCAACTGACCGTGGGCACGTCGGTCCCCGACGTCAAGGTGGCCCGCGCCGCCGCCGAGGCCGGTATCGCCGGGCTGTCGTTCTATCGCGGCATCCCCGGTTCCATCGGCGGCGCTCTGCGCATGAATGCCGGCGCACACGGCAGCGAGACCAAGGATGTTCTCGTCTCCGCTCGCGCTGTCGACCGCCAGGGCAACATACACGTGCTTTCGCTGGCCGATATGAACTTCACTTACCGTCACTCCGGCATTCCCGGCGACTGGATTTTTACGCAAGCGACATACCTGGGA
Organism: Hyphomicrobium sp.; assembly: GCA_022844105.1. Taxonomy (GTDB): domain Bacteria; phylum Pseudomonadota; class Alphaproteobacteria; order Rhizobiales; family Hyphomicrobiaceae; genus JAGVSR01. The sequence goes on from JALHMJ010000008.1 coordinate 10,714, forward strand.
CGCCCCGGTGATCCCGAAGCAATTCAGCAGGAAATGGACGAGGTCGCGGACTACCGCGAGAAGAATCAGCCCGTGCGCGAGCGCACCGGCGGCTCGACCTTCAAAAATCCTCCCGGACACAGCGCCTGGAAACTTGTCGACGCCGCCGGCTGCCGCGGCTTGCGCGTCGGCGGTGCAAAGGTCTCCGACATGCACTGCAACTTCCTCATCAACGACCAGAAGGCGTCCGGAGAAGATGTCGAGACGCTCGGCGAAACGGTTCGCGCCCGCGTCAAGGCGACCTCCGGTATCGCGCTCGAATGGGAAATCATCCGCCTCGGGCAGCCAAAAGACGGCCGCCCGACTGGCGAAGCCTTGGCTCTCGCAGAGAACGCATCATGACCTTGGGCACCGCGCCGCCGCGCACGCGCGAACATGTCGCCGTCCTGATGGGCGGCTGGTCGGCGGAACGACCGATCAGCTTGAAATCGGGTGCCGCGGTTGCCGAGGCACTCGAAGGCGAGGGCTACCGTGTCACGCGCATCGATGTGGATCGCGACATCTCCGCGATTCTCACGGCTTTGAAGCCCGACGTCGCCTTCAATGCATTGCATGGCCGTTTCGGCGAGGACGGCTGCATCCAGGGCATTCTGGAATGTCTTGAGATCCCCTACACCCACTCCGGCGTTCTGGCCTCCGCGCTTGCCATGCACAAGGAGCGCGCCAAAGCGGTGATGAAGCCGGCCGGGGTTCCCGTCGCCGAAGCCCGTGTCGTATCCCGCTCAGCTGCCGCTGCCGAACACGTCTTGCCGCCGCCGTATGTCGTCAAACCCGTCGATGAAGGATCGAGCGTCGGTGTTCTCATCATCCGCCCAGGCACCAACGATTGGTCCAAGGCCATTCTTTCTGGCGGCGTGCCGGACGATATCGTCATGGTCGAGCGCTACGTCGCTGGACGTGAACTGACCTGCGCCGTCATCGGCAGCTTTGTGTCCGACGTCATCGAGATCAAGCCCAAAGACGGTCTCGTTTTTTACGATTTCGAGGCGAAATACGCGCCGGGCGGCTCAATCCACGAACTTCCGGCCAATGTTTTACCGGATGTTTACCAGTTGGTCCGGAAATACACCGGTGCGGCGCACCAGGCTCTCGGATGCCGGGGCGTCTCGCGCGCTGACTTCCGCTACGACGATACGCCGGGTGGCTCGGGCGAACTCATTTGCCTCGAGGTCAACACCCAGCCGGGCATGACGGGAACATCGCTGGTGCCGGAACTGGCTCAGTACGCCGGTTGGAGCTTCGGCGAACTCGTCAGATGGATCACCGAGGACGCGAGTTGCCAGAGGTAGGCATAGTATCGGATCACACGTGGCCGGCGCATCAAGCGCCGCGCCGAAGCCCAGTTTCGCCTGCAACCAAAGCCTTCGATTTTGGCCATGCTTACGATCCCGGTCGCAGCGATGCGCCAGCCCGGTCGCATCGCTCGTTCCACCCGCATCGCCATAGCCGTGCACTGGCCGGCTTGACCGTCGTCCTAGCTTCGGTCATCGGCGCCTACTTTGCTGACCGCTACGGGCCGTTCGATCGCGATCGCCTCGCAACCCTTTTCGGCTTTGGCATCGAGCAGGTCTCGTTGACCGGCCACCGCTTCACGCCCGACGCTGAACTCTTCAACGCGCTCGACCTGTCCACGGCCCACTCCCTGGCGAGCTTCGACGCCAGCGCCACCCGCATGCGCTTCGAACGCCTGCCATGGGTGCAATCGGTGGAAATTTCGCGCGTCTGGCCCGGGCAGCTCGCGATACGCATCAAGGAGCGCAGGCCTTTCGCGATCTGGGAACGCGCTGATGGCTCCGAACTCATCGACGTGACGGGCCGCTCGCTGGGCCCGGTGAAACGCGATGCCGTGATCGATCTGCCGCGCGTAGCCGGTGAGGGAGCAAGCCCTCAGGCAGCAAAGCTCCTCGCTGTCATCGATCAATACCCCGTCATCAAGTCTCGTCTCGTTCGGGCGACCCGGCTCGCCGGTCGCCGCTGGACGCTGGAAGTGACGGGCGGCGGACGCATTCATCTTCCCGCCGACGGCGAAGCGACCGCGCTCGCGCGGCTGACGGCCGATCCGCGGGTAATTGCACTCCTAAAGGTCCCCGGTCAGATCATCGACCTGCGCTCGCCAACCAAGATCGCCGTCCGCGCTCCGGCCGGCTCTATCGGGGCGGGAGGGTAGACATGAGCGCTGCAACCCTCCGTCCGGCCCGCACGGCCCGCATCGCCGCCGTGCTCGATGCCGGCAGTTTCAAAACCGTTTGCTTGATCGCCGCACTCGATAACAACGGCAACCCGGCGCGTATTGCGGGCGTCGGGGTCGCCCCCTCGCAAGGCATCAAGTCAGGAACAATTGTCGATCTTGCTGCCGCCGAGGGTGTGATCCGCACGGCCGTCGCGCAAGCCGAATCGATGGCCGGCATTCGCCTCGACCGCATCGACCTTCTCGTCAACTGTGGCGCGGTCGCCTCGCGCACGTTTGCGGCCACGGTGCAGGTCCCGGATGCGGTCGTCCGCGCCGACACCGTTGATCGCCTGCTCGGCGCCGGGCGAGCCAGCGCTTCGGACAATGGACGCCGGCTCCTGCAACTCGACGCGGGCGGCTATCGCTTGGATGACGGTCCACTCATGGCCGAAGTCGCAGGCCTGCCTGCTCGTCGGATCGCAGCGCATTTCTGTGCCGTTACGGCCGAAAAACCAGCAGTCGGCAACCTGACGCGCACCGTCTCGCGCTGCTACCTGGCACCGCGCGGCCTTGTTCCCGGACCTCTGGCCAGCGCGTGGGCGGTGACCAGCGACGACGAGCGCCGGCACGGCGTTCTCGTGATCGACATCGGCGCCGGCGTCACCGGATTTGCGATGCTGCGGGAGAACCGCACGGTCTACGCGAGAACGATCCCAATTGGCGGCGCTCAAGTCACGGTCGACATCGCCCACGCGTTGCGCACGCCACTTGAAGAAGCCGAGCGAATCAAAGCTCTTTATGGCACAGTCCTGATTGCGCAGTCGGATCAGCACGATGTCTTCACCCATGCCGTAACCGGTCATGGCGAGGGCTTTGAGCAGAGATCGACGAAGGCTGATCTGGCCCGGATCATCCAAGCGCGCATGGCCCACCTGTTCCACCTCGTTCGCGATCAATTGGCGAACGCCGGGCTTCTCGAAGGCAGCGCCGCGCGGATCGTTCTCTGCGGTGGCGGCAGCGAGATTCCCGGTCTGCAATCCTTCGCAGAAGGCGTGTACAGGCGACCCGTGCGCGAGGGTAGGCCTCAGCCCATCTCGGGCTTGCCTCCCCTATATGCATCGGCGGCGTTCGCCGGTGCGGTTGGTGTGTTGCGTGCCGTCGCAGACAGCGCGGCCGGCGATCTACCGGGAGCCGAGGGCGCCGATCAGGCCCGCGGCTACATCGGTCGGGTCGGGCAGTGGCTCAAGGACGGCTTCTAGAGAAGGCGCGGCGGCAGGTCCGGAAGAATTCGGATCGCCGGACGTTACTTCTGTCGAGACCGAGGGCCAGATGAACGCAAAGCTGCCGCCGAACATCACGGACTTGAAGCCACGGATTACCGTCATTGGTGTGGGCGGGGCGGGCTGCAATGCCATTAACAACATGATCGATGCCAACCTCGATGGCGTCGAATTCGTCGTTGCCAACACGGATGCTCAGGCGTTGGTCGCCTCGAACGCGCCGAAAAAAATCCAGCTCGGCGCCAAGCTGACCGAGGGTTTGGGTGCCGGTTCGCGTCCGGACATTGGGGAAGCGGCCGCCGAGGAAACGCTCGATGACCTGCGCGAACTCGTGCGCGGGTCGCATATGGTTTTCATTGCCGCCGGCATGGGTGGCGGCACGGGCACAGGCGCGGCCGGCGTCATCGCGCGCGCGGCCAAGGAACAGAACATTCTGACTGTCGCGGTTGTGACGAAGCCGTTCCAGTTCGAAGGCGCCCGGCGCATGCGCATCGCTGAAGCCGGCATTATCGAACTTCGCAAGCACGTCGATACGCTGATCGTCATCCCCAATCAAAACCTGTTCCGGATCGCCAGCGAACGCACGACTTTTGCCGAAGCGTTCGTTCTGGCCGATCAGGTGCTCTATTCAGGCGTTGCCTGCATCGTCGATCTCATCGTCAAGGAAGGCTTGATCAACCTCGACTTCGCCGACGTGCGCACCGTTATGGGCGGCATGGGCAGCGCGATGATGGGCACGGGCGAAGCGTCCGGTGAGAGCCGCGCGGTGCGCGCCGCCGAAGAAGCGATCACCAACCCATTGCTCGACGATGTATCGCTCGCCGGAGCCAAGGGACTTCTCTTGTCGATCACGGGCGGCTCGGATCTGACGCTCTACGAGGTCGACGAAGCCGCCACGCGCGTCCGTCAGGAAGTCGATCCGGAAGCCAATATCATCGTCGGCGCCACCTTCGATGCAACGTTGGGCGACAAGGTCCGCGTGTCGATCGTAGCGTCCGGCATGGACCGTTTGGCGGCCGCGACGGCGCCGCCACCGATCGTTCGAACGCCAGCCCAAAAACCGGTCGCGGCGTCGATTCCCTCTCCCGCACCGCACACCGCCAGTCATCACGATGCTTCCGACCGGATGGCCGAGGCCTTGAAGCCGTCGGCATTCGAGGAGCTTGCGCGCCAGCCGGCCGAGCCGTCACGAGATCCGCCGGCGCCGCCAGCCCACAGTTGGCACGCGACGGATGATGTTGAAATCACCGATCTGCAGCCGGGCGCCTTTGGCAACTCCTACGCCCCGCCCGAATACGGCGCGCCGCAACGGGCCCAGATGCCTGACGACCATTTCGTTCCAGCGCCCCCCGTCCAGATCCGCCGGCCGCCCCGCCGCATGCCCGAACTCGAAGATTTTCCAGCCGTCGGTCAGCGCGAGTATCAGGCGAAGGTGCAGCGCGACCCGCAGGCGCCGAATGTTTATGCCCCGCACCCACAGCAGGCTCCCCGTCACGCACCCGAACCCAAGAAGCGCGGCTTCTTCGATCGACTGACGGGTCGCGGAAAGCGCGAGGGTGATTCGCACGCAGAACGCCACGAACCGGCGGCAACACACGCACACAAATCCACATCGACCGATAGCTCCTACGCCGTAGGAGATGGCGCGCGCGGGCATCGCAACGGTTGGCTCGACGACGAACATCAACGTCAAGATAAGCCCGAATTACCGGTGTTTTTTAACAAAACACGGCGCTAATACAGGCCTCGCGTGCCGTCAGTTTTCGGCGTGCGAAGCGACATCTTTCCAAATGGTAACACATGGTAAGAAAGCGTGATTTGTGACGCCTGGAGGTGACAGTTATCGTCACTGAGGATGTGATCTTGAATCGCCCCGCCTCAGGGGTTTCGGAAAGCGCTCGATAGAGGCGCAAACGAAACTAGGGAAGTAGGCGGGATGCAGCAAGATCTGGGGGGCAGACACCGGTTTCGACTGGTCGGCTGCTTGGGACATGCGAGGGACGGCGCAGGATGTCGAATCGATTTATCGGCGCGCGACAAACCACAATCGCCCGCGAGATTGAACTCAAGGGAACCGGTGTTCACAGTGGAGCGCCTGTATCTGTTACGCTCCACCCCGCTGATATGAACACGGGTCTTGTGTTCGCCGCCACGAAACGGGGCCGTGTCATTGCCGAGATCCCGGCACACGTCTCCAACGTCAAAAACCTCACCCTGTGCACCGTTATCGGTGACGACACAGGTGTAACAATCTCGACCGTGGAACATTTGCTCGCCGCCCTTCGCGGACTCTCGGTTGATAATTGCATCATCGAAATCGACAGCAAGGAAGTTCCAATCATGGACGGCAGTTCCCTGCCGTTCGTTGAAGCCATCGACGAAACAGGCCTGCGTGAGCTCAACGCTCCGCGCCGTTTCATTAAGGTCCTGAAGCCGATCCGCGTCGAAGAGGGCGGTTGCTGGGGCGAAATTGCCCCCCATTCTGGTTTCCATCTCGACGTCGAAATCGACTTCGACACTCCGCTCATCGGCCGCCAGCGTCTCGCCTTCGAAATGAGCCCCGGCATCTTCCGCAATGAACTGTCCCGCGCCCGCACCTTTGGCTTCATGTCCGACGTGGAACGTCTCTGGAAAGCCGGCCTTGCGCTCGGTGCCAACCTAACCAATACCGTCGCCATCGGCGACAACCGCATCATGAACCGTGAAGGCCTGCGCGATCCGCTCGAATTCGTTCGCCACAAAATGCTCGATGCAATCGGTGATCTCTGCCTCTCGGGCCTGCCACTTCTGGGGGCTTACCGCTCGGTTCGTGGCGGGCACCGGTTGAATTCTCTGGTCCTCAAGGCGCTCCTCGATGACGCCTCGGCTTGGACGATTGTTCAGGCTCCCCGTGTTCGGGAAGTTACCCCGCGGATGTTTGAACTTCCGCAGGCGTTTGCCGTCGGCGAGTGATCAAAAAATTGATTGAAGTCCAGGACTTGCAGCGTTCAGCGGCAAGCCCTTCTGCTTGTGCTGGCCCCACAAGAAACATAATCCAAAGCCATCATTGCTTGGAAACTCGCTCTGGACTGGTTCTGCGACCCAGACTCGTATGCTATCGGTCCGGCAGAATAGCCATTGAACCTGTAGCCCAGTGATGGGACGCATCGGTTCGGTCGGAACGTAGGTACGGGATTGAGAATGCGAAACAGCACACCGTCTCGACGGCAGTCCCGACGCCTGATGGGCGTCACGCTGGCGCTGATCGCAAGCCTCACCGCCGGCTGCGCGTCCTCCATTGATGCGACGAGCGCTATCAATTCCGATCCGCCGGAAAAAATGTACGCGCAGGCCGACGCGCTGATGACGTCGGGCAAGTTCGAAGCTGCCGCCGCCAAATTCGAAGAACTCGACCGATCACATCCCTATTCGCCAGAAGCCCGGCGCGCCATGGTGCTGTCGGCGTACGCGTATTTTAAAGCTGGGAAATACCCTGAAGCGATCGCATCCGCCGAGCGCTATACCGTCATGCATCCCGGCACCAAGGACGCGCCGTTCGCGCATCACATCATCGGTTCTTCGTACTTCGACGACATCAAGACCGCCAATCGCGACCAGGGCGCAACCCGCAAGGCGCTCGAGCAGTTCAAGCTGCTCAAGTCACGCTATCCCGACAGCACCTATGCCGAGAATGCGGACAATCGCATCCGCATTTGCGAAGACACGCTGGCCGCGCAGGAGATGGAAGTTGGCCGCTATTATCTGAAGCGCAAGAACTACATCGGTGCAATTAACCGGTTCAAAGTCGTCGTTTCGGATTATCAGACGACCAATCACGTCGAGGAAGCGCTCGCCCGCCTGACGGAATCGTACATGGCCCTGGGCGTCAAAGAAGAAGCGCAGACGGCAGCTGCCGTCCTCGGCTACAACTTCCCTCAGTCGAAGTGGTACAAGGACAGCTACGCGCTGCTGCAATCGGATGGTCTCGCCCCGCGCGAAGATAGCGGATCATGGATCTCCAAGGCCTGGAAAATCATGCCGAGCGTATCGTTCGGCGGCAATTCGGGCTGAGATGCAGCGCACGGTGACGGCCGCCGCCGCCCGGTCTGCGGGAGCGATGCCATCATGACGAGCAAGACCCGGCGGCCGGCCAAAACAAAGCCCGCCATAGCCTTAACTGTCGCTGCCGGCCCCGCCGAACGCGGGCCGGTCGCCGGCATGTCGGCGGACGAAGCAGCCACTGAACTCGAGTGTCTCGCGCGCGAAATCGCCCGCCACGACCAGCTGTACTATCAGTCGGATGCTCCAGAAATTTCGGACGCTGAGTACGATAGTTTGCGCCGTCGCAACGACGCGGTGGAAGCGCAATTTCCCGACCTCATCCGCACAGACAGTCCATCAAAGCGCGTTGGTGCCGAAGCTGCCGCTGGCTTCGGCAAAGTCCGCCACCGCGTGCCGATGCTGTCGCTTGGGAACGCGTTCGCCGACGATGACGTGGTCGATTTCGCGGCCCGTGTGCATCGCTTTCTCGGCCTCGGCGAGGCCGATCCCGTAGCGTTCGTCGCCGAACCGAAAATCGACGGCCTGTCGATTTCCATTCGCTTCGAGAATGGCCTGCTGGTCGAAGCCGCAACGCGCGGCGACGGCTCGGAAGGCGAGCGTGTCACCGACAACGTGCGAATGATCAGGGAAATCCCGCACAAGCTTTCTGGCAAGAACGTGCCCAACGTCGTCGAGGTGCGCGGCGAGATCTATATGAGCCACGCCGACTTCAAGGCGCTGAACGAAGCGCAGGCGGCAGCCGGCGGCAAAATTTTTGCCAATCCGCGCAACGCGGCAGCGGGCTCGCTGCGCCAGCTCGATCCCACGATCACGGCCGCACGGCCCTTGCGCTTTTTTGCCTACGCGTGGGGCGAAATGTCGGAACTCGTCTCAGACACGCAGCACGGCATGATCGAGGCAATGCGCCACTGGGGCCTGCCGGTCAATCCATTGACGCGCCGCTGCCGGACGACCGACGAGTTGCTCGCGTTCTACAATGACATGGGCGAGAAGCGCGCCAAGCTCGGCTACGACATAGATGGCGTCGTCTACAAGGTTGACCGGCTCGATCTGCGCGACCGGCTCGGCTTCGTATCGCGGTCGCCGCGCTGGGCAATTGCGCACAAATTTCCCGCCGAACAGGCCACGACCGTCCTGCGCGCCATCGAAATCCAGGTCGGCCGTACTGGGTCTCTCACGCCTGTCGCCAAGCTAGAGCCAGTTACTGTCGGCGGTGTCGTGGTCTCCAATGCGACCTTGCACAACGAGGACGAGATCGCGCGCAAGGACATCCGCGTCGGCGATACCGTCGTCATTCAGCGAGCCGGAGATGTGATCCCACAAGTCGTCTCGGTTGTACTCGGCAAGCGACCACAAGATACGCAGCCGTTCCACATGCCGGCAGTCTGCCCCGTCTGCGGCAGCCATGCCGTGCGCGACGCGGATGCGGCCGAAGGCGAACGCGGCGTCGTGCGCCGTTGCACCGGCGGCCTGATTTGTCCCGCCCAGGCGAAGGAACGGCTGAAGCACTTTGTGTCCCGCCTTGCCTTCGACATCGAGGGTCTGGGTGAGGAGAAAATCGAATTCTTTTTTGATGAAGGTCTGTTGCGCACGCCCTCCGACATCTTCACGCTGCAAGACCGCGATGCGACGAGCAACGCCCCGCTTAATTCGCGCAAGGGATTCGGCGCAAAATCCGTCGACAAGCTGTTTGCGGCGATCGACGCGCGGCGCAAGATCGGCTTGGAACGCTTCCTCTACGCGCTGGGCATTCGCTACGTCGGCGAACAGACGGCCAAGGACCTCGCCAAGGCCTATGGTTCGCTGGCCGAATTTCGCAAGGCCGTCGATGCCGCCATTGAAAGCGGCAAAAGCAGCGAAGCCTACGCCGACATCGACAACATCGAAGGCATCGGCGAAGCCGTGGTCGATGCGTTGATCGACTTTTTTTCCGAGCCACATAATGTTGCAGCCGTCGACGCCCTCTTGGCCGAAATCACAGTTGAGCCATACGAACGTCTCACAGCGGTAGCATCGTCCGTGACGGGCAAGACGGTCGTCTTTACCGGCTCACTTGTCCGGCTGTCCCGCAACGAAGCCAAAGCCCAGGCCGAACGGCTCGGCGCGAAGGTGGCGAATTCCGTCTCCAAGAAAACCGACTATGTCGTTGCCGGTGCGGAAGCCGGTTCCAAACTCGTGAAGGCTCAGGAACTGGGCGTGACGGTCCTGACCGAAGATGAGTGGATCACGCTCATCGGCACCTAAGGTTGCGCGTCAGATCGGCTGCGTCGCCGCGATGAGCCATCGCAGTACATCGTCGTCGCCTTCAAGCTCCGCACCAATCACTTCCGCGACCCGCGTATGATAGGCGTTGAGCCACGCACGCTCGTCCTTGCTGAGCATGTCCTTGGCAATGAGCCGCCGGTCGATGGGGACGAGAGTGAGGGTTTCAAAGCCCATCATCGGCCGCTCGCCGCCGTCCGGGACGGTGGCCTCGGTGACGAGAACAAGGTTCTCGATGCGAATGCCGTACTCACCGGCTTTGTAGTGGCCAGGCTCATTGGAGCAGATCATCCCCGGTTCGAGCGCCACCATGCCCGCGCGCGAGATCGACTGCGGGCCCTCATGCACGGAGAGATAGCTGCCGATGCCGTGCCCGGTGCCGTGGTCGTAATCGAGGCCATGATCCCATAGCGCACGCCGCGCGAACGGGTCGAGATCGATGCCGCGGGTGCCCTTGGGAAACCGCGCCGTGGCGATGGCAATATGACCCTTGAGCACGAGTGTCGCGCGCTGCTTCATTTCAGCGGACGGCGAACCGATCGCGATCGTGCGTGTCACGTCGGTCGTGCCGTCCTCGTATTGCGCGCCGGAATCGAGCAAAAACAACTCGCCTTTTCCGATCAGCCGATTGGTCTTCTCCGTCACGCGGTAATGAACGATGGCCCCGTGCGGCCCCGACCCCGAGATTGTGTCGAATGAAATCTCCCTCAGGTGCTTGGTGGCCGCGCGCATCTCCTCGAGTTTGCGCACGGCCGATATCTCATCGAGCTTGCCGCCGGCAGCGGCAACGTCCAGCCAGGCAAGGAATCGCACCAGCGCAGCGCCGTCGCGAACATGGGCCTTGCGCGCCCCGGCGATCTCAATCGGGTTCTTAATGGCCTTCAGCGCGATGCACGGATCGGCTGCCGCAGCGACGACTTTCCCGCCGAGCCCACGCGCCAGCGCAAACGGTGCCGTTTCCGGATCGAGGCGCACCGGCAGTCCCTCGGCCTTGAGCGCCGCAATGCGAACGGGCAGCTGTGCCGGAGCTGAAATCTTCGCTGTCTCTTCCAACGTGCTGCGAACGTCTTTGGAAAGCTTGCTGCCATCGATGAAAAGTTCAGGCATGCCGCTCGCTGGTACAATGGCAAACGCGAGCACGACGGGATTATGCGCGATATCCGAGCCGCGGATGTTGAACAGCCAGCAGATACTGTCCGGCAGTGTCAGAACGAGATGGGCGTGTCCGTCGGCTTGCAGACGCTTCTGGACGTCAGCAATCTTTTTCAAAGCCGCCCGCCCGGCCTTTTTCAATGGGTGCAAAAGAACAGGGTTGCGCGGTGGCGCTGGCCGATCCTTGCCCCAGGCTCGATCGACGGGGTTGCGCGACAGCGGCTTAAGCTTCAAGCCCTTGCGGCTGATCTGCGTTTCCAGGCGGCGAATCTCACCAGCTGTATGCAGCCACGGATCGAAACCGATCACGGCGCCGCTTTCCAGATGAGCGGTCAGCCACTCCGCAAGATGGGCCCGTGCGATACCCGGGAATTCGAAAATGGCCGCATCGCATTCCTGCGCCGCCTGTATTGTGTAGCGGCCGTCGACGAACAGCGCCGCCTGCTCGGTCGTGACGACCGCGAGTCCCGCGCTGCCCGAAAACCCGGTGAGCCACCGCAGCCGGTCGGCTGACGGCGGCACATACTCGCCCTGATGCTCATCGGCACGCGGTACCAGAAATGCATCGATCTTTTGCGCGGCCATGATTTCGCGCAGCCGCACCACGCGCGGCGCAGCAGTCGAAGGATCGGCGGAGGCGGTGAACGTTTGGAACATGAAGTTTGTTTAAGCGGACGGGCCCCGCCATGCAATGCATCACAGTCACGGGTCGGGTCAGCGCCGCGTCAGTGTCAGCGTCGACCATCCAGTGACGCGATCGTGCCGGTCGATGGCAAAACCCTGGGCCACGAACGCCGCGATGACCGCCGGCGCCTGAGGCACGAGAATTCCCGATAGCACGAGCTTGCCGCCGGGAGTGATGACCCGTCGGATGTCACGCGCCAGCCGCATCAGTGGATCGGCAAGAATGTTGGCGACAACGAAATCGAATTTCCGCCGCCGCCGAAGTTGAGGGTGATTGAGACCTGTCGCGACAAGCGTGGTAATTCTCCCCGGCGCTGTATTCGCCGCGATGTTGCTTCGTGCCACATCCACCGACGTCGGATCCATATCGGTGGCTGTGACCGCCGAACGAGGCAGAACCCGCGCCACCGCGATAGCGAGCACGCCCGATCCGCATCCCAAATCCAGGACCCGGCGGAAAACCCGGCCGCGCGTCAGACGGTCGATCGCGGTTAGACAGCCGTAGGTTGTGGCATGATGCGCCGTGCCGAAAGCCTCGCCGGCGTCGATCAGGATGGCATTTGGCCCTTGCGCGACGCGGCCGATATCATGCGAGCCGTGCACGGTGAACCGTCCAGCCAGGACCGGCGGCAGTGCTGCCTGCGAGATGGCGACCCAGTTCAAGGCGGGCACGTCCTCGACCGCGATCGGCGGAACATCCAGTCCGGTCACCTCTGCAAGAAATCCGCGAAGGTGGTCCGCATCGGGCAATTCGCTGAAGTAGGCATCAATGCGCCAGCCATCGGCCGGTGCTTCGAACAGCGTCAGGGCCTCAGGCGGAGGTTCCACGAGATCTTGCAGCGCGCCCGCCAGCGTGCGCGCGACGTCGCGATCGAATGTAACGAGACTGAGCTTGCGGGCGGTCATGCAACACGAATGAAAGCGCAAGTGGACGAATGCATGCGCCGCTGAGGGAACGGGCTGGGTAGCCTAGATTTAAAGGTGTGGGAAGTCCTCGGCGTCCAGTTCGGATCCTTCCGCGCGCGATCCATCCGGCAGGTCATCCAGGAACCGGTCCCACATGGCGTCCAGATGCGCCGCAGCATCGGTCGGCTGGAGTGTGTGCAGCGTTCCGTCAGGGCCTTCTGTCACGACGCCGTCGGCGATGAGCCGCTCAAGCGCGTCGGGCAGGTCGAAGTTCACGCGGATGTCGAAGGTCGTGTGGAGATATTTCTCGATGACGCCATCGATCACGGGAAGGTCCGAGCGCTTGGCCGGCTCTTTGGCCAGCACGCTGTAGAGCAGGATTTCTTCCTTCACATCCTCTTCGGCGGCCCGCTCCGACAGTTTGATCAAGACCCCGCGATTATCCGCCATGGCATGGAAGTAAAGGTTCTGCGCCATCACGACCATGTAACGCTGCTTTTGATTGAAAAAGTTCACGCCCTGGCGGAAAGCAATGCCGCCAAGGCCGGCGACTGCGCCCATCAGCGCGATCGGGTTGGCGATGGTCAGGCCGCCCGCCGCCAGCTTGCCGGCGGTTCCGACCAACCCCATGCCCATGGCGCCGCCACCCGTGACACCAAGCTTGATCTTGTCGAGCAGACGAAATTTTACCCGCGTATTGGGGAACACCATCTCCAGATCGCTGCGCGGAATATTCTTGAACAGCTTGATGTAGATGTTGCCATCCTTGACCTCGGTCGACAGGCTGCCGCGCATCTGTGTGACGAACTTGGCGGCCTCTGTCTCGCTGATGTTGCGCTCCGCCATCACCTCCTTCACTCGGATATCGAATGGCTTCAGCTTGAACAGCAGCATGAGGCGTCGATAGATTGGAACGTCGAACTCCTCTTTGCGCATGAACTTGCGATAGTTCGTGCGCCGGTCGCGCTTCATCGACGCGCCACGGTAGTAGAGGAGGCATTCTTCAAAGACGCCGAGATCGACGTGTAGGTCGAGACCGTAGTGGCTGTCCTTCGTTAGGATCATTTCCACCGATTTCGGATCGATGCGCACATAGTTGGCTCGCTCGAGGATTCGCTCGATTTCGCAAACAGTGCGCTTCTGCAGCTTCTTTTTATCCGTCGCGGAGTATTCACGCGTAATCAGCAGATCGCTGTCGGGATCGAACGGTTCATAGGCGCGCAGCAGTGACATGAGCCGCTGCGTGTGTTTTTGCCGGCGCCAGAAATTCAAATAGCGAAAAAATCGCCGCGCGCGTTCGCAGTCGCCATTTGGCCAAGCCGCAGGCACGGTAAGGCGGTCGACCAGGGCGAGCGTCGTGACGGGAATGAAACGCTCAAGCGCCGGATTTACGTTCGGCGCTGACGGTTGCGCGGCAGGGGTTGGGCCCGCGAGCCGGCTAGGACCCTGACCCGACGCCGCTGGAGCAGCCGTTGCTGTGACCATGTCGTCTTTCCCCCCCGTGCCACTGCGGCGGCACATTGGACGCCGAATTGCTCATTGTCGAGACGATCGCCCGGCCGCGGCACCTCTTGTCGTTGCCCAAAAGCTGTGGTCGCGCAACGTGGCAGACCCATGACGCAGGCCCGGTCCACCCCTCAAATCTCACCATCAGCCGTCTTGAGCATAACAAAAGGCTATGTCGCTTGCCTTAGTCACGCCGTTGTCCCGCTGGAAACAGGACACTACACTGTCACGGGACATCGGGGAGAGACAGTCGGTGCGGCGGGGTTTTCGCTGGTTGGTTTTCGGGGCGGCTGGGTTATGGACCCTGCCGGCGACCGGCATGGACGGACCCGCACCGGTCCGCCGCCTCGCCATGCCCTACAGCTGCAGCGTCGAGAATAATATTGTCGTCGTGCGGCCAAGCCCTGAACGCGTTTTCGAAATAGCGGGCGGTAGCGAAGAACGGCTTTTTACGACGTGCGATCCGCCGTTCTCCAACAATTGCCGATCCCTGAGCGTCTACAAATTCGACGTCGCCTGCGGCCTCGATCGGGTCGCATGGCCTCGTATCGTCGCCGCCATCGGCCGCACGACTGCGGGTGATGCGTCCATCTCGAAGGGCCATGTGATCCTCGCTCGCGAAGCCGACCGGGCTCAGGGGCACGCGCCCAGTTGCGCTGACCGCAGGAATGCCGCTCAAGTCGGTGGCGAATGCCTGCCATGGCGCGTCCGCAAACCGACCGAGCGCTTGGTTTTGCCAACAGGTTTCGCGCCATTGCGCGAAGTCGGCGGCCGCCTCATCGATGGAACGTTCCCATCCGCCTACGCCGCCGCCGATTTGAGTAGCGACACGTCGGTATCTCTGCCTGGCAGCGGGCCGTTTCGCATGACACCCGATGCCGGCTCCGGCGACGCCTTTGCAGCTTTGCAGCAGGTTGCCGCAACGGCGACGACGACAAAAGACACGGAACATGGCGGCGGTTGGACGACATCGCTGTCGTTCAGCGCGCCCCGCGATGCCGACCCCGAACTCATCATCGCCAAGGTGTCGGATCTGTCGCTGGCGGACGCCGGGCCACCATCTCCGCCGGTGAATCCTCTGCTGCCCTGGCTTGCACTGTTCGGCTGCCTGGGGCTTGCCGCACTCTATATCTTGCGGATGCCGCACTTGCGCACAGCCGTACCCGATCTGTCAGAAGCTGCCGCTGGCGTCGGGCGCAACTTGCGCAAGATCCAGGACCTCGCCGGGGATACACTCAGCGATTGGCGCACCAAATTGGCGGCCGATATGAATGGTCCGGCGTTGGCGCATGACGAGCCGGCGACTGACCCTGCACTCGCCAGCGCCATCCTTCAGTTGAAAGCCATGCTGGCCCGGACCGAGGCGGCCATTGCAATGCTTTCCAGCGCCGCCATGGTGCGCGACGTGATGCAGGCCGAAATCGACGCCATTCGCATGCGACTGGACTTGGCGGAAAAAGCCGCGCGCCGGGGCTCGACGCCGGTCATGAAACTCGCCGCGCAGTTCCGCCAGATCGCGCGCGACATTGACCGCGTTCAGGCTCTGACGGAGAGCGCCGCGCAAAGCTTCGGTTCCAAGGCCTGACCGAACGGCCGCACTCATCGAAGACATCGACTTGGCCGGCCACCAACGTTTCGCGAAGCGAGCAATCGATGTCGCAGCGGATCTCAGCATAAAAAAGCCCGGCGTGGCCGCACTGGCCGACCGCCGGGCTATTGTTTGGGCAAGGCGCCGGGACGCTATGATTTAATCAAGGATAGTTCGAGTTGCCCGAGGGGATCGTCCGGTTCGATTGATCGCCCCAGCCACTGACCGACGACGCGGGCGTGGCGACGGACAGCGTGGCGGCGGGTTCGGTTTGAGGCACGATTTCTGCAGGATCGCGCACCTTCCGCGAACGACCGTCAAAGCTCGCACCCTGTTCGATCGAGAGATACTCGGCGGCGATGTCGCCCTCGACTTCGGCTGTCGAATGCAGAATGACCCGGTTTGACAGGATCGCGCCATTCACACGCCCCTTCACTTCGACGGCTTCGGCTGTGATCGAACCGGTAATGATGGCTTCCCGGCCTACATCGAGTTGCCGCGAGTGAACATCGGCCTGAATGTTGCCGTTGAGGCGAAGCGTGCCTTTGCAACGGATCGTGATCGACTGGCCTTCGATGCTAAGATCACTTCCGATGAGCGACTCTTCCCGGCCGCCCGAGTTATGGCCGGCAACCGATCCGAAAGCCGGCGCGCCGCTCATCTGCGAAGCCATATTTTGTGCAGCCAAGTGCTGTGCCACGGGCTTTTGCGCCGTGGACGTGGCGGCCAGCCGTGCCGGTGGCGCGGCCGGCTCCGATTTCCGATTGAACACCATGTAACGCTCCCAATCCTCGTAACCCGAACGTGCCCCGAGGAAGAGGGAATGCAGCGGCCGCATGGTCGAATTATGTCGCACGCCCAAAAGCGTATTCTGCTCTTTACGATCAAAAGGGCGATCAGACGATAAGACTGTTTTGATGCAAAAGGTCATCGACGTCGAGGTTATGGACACCCGTCAACATCGCGACGTCGGTGTAGTGACCGCTGGCGTCGATATCGATCGAGACGATCGTCCCCGCCACGCCATCGCTGATGCGGACAAGATCAGCGATGGGTGTCGGCGGTACTCCGCCAAAGATGCCAGAAAAGTCGAGCCGGTCACCGGCTCCGAAGTCTGCGATGGTGTCGAACCCAGCCGATGATCCGTCGCCATTGACGATGTCGGCCCGCAGCCACGCGAAGGTGTCGTTGCCGTTGACGCCACTGCCGCCAACCTGTCCGCCGGTGAGCAGGTCATTGCCGCTGCCACCGCGGATGATATCGTTGCCGCCATCGCCGAATATCTTGTCATTGCCCGCGCCGCCGAACAGCCTGTCTTGGCCGCCGCCGCCGAAAATGCCGTCATGGCCGTCGCCGGCATCCACTAAGTCGTCGCCGCCGCCGCCGTTGACTGTGTCGATGCCCGTGCCGCCGTTGATCGTGTCGTTGCCGTCCTGGCCCCACAAGGTGTCGTCGCCGCCATCGCCGTTGAGCGTGTCGTTGCCGGCCCCGCCAAACAACGTATCTTTGCCGTCTCCGCCGCTGAGGACGTTGACGCCCGCGTTCCCGGTCAGGGTGTTATCGAGAGCATTGCCGGCGAGATCTGCGGCACCGGTTCCCACGAGCGTAATCCGCTCGACGCCGTCGATGCTGCCGATCGTGATGCTGGTAATGACATGGTCATTGCCAGCGCCGGACAATTCGACCACCCGATCTCCGGCATTGTCGATGTAATACGTGTCGTCGCCGGCTCCACCGGTCATGACGTCGGCACCCGCTCCGCCGTCGAGGATGTTGTTGGCGGCATTTCCGGTGAGCGAATTATCGAGTTCGTTGCCGGTACCGTTGATCGCGGCAGCACCGGTGAGTACGAGATTTTCAGTGTTCGCCGACAGCGTCGTGTTCGCACTGGCGAGCACCGTGTCGATGCCTTCGCCCGCGTTTTCCAAAACCATGTCGCCACTATCATCGACGATGTACGTATCGTTGCCAGCCCCACCGTTCATGATATCCGAGCCGCCGCGACCATCGAGAATGTTGTTACCGATGTTGCCGGTGATGGTGTTGGCCAAATCGTTGCCCGTGCCATTGATGGTCCCGGTGCCGGTCAGGACCAGATTTTCGAAGTTGCTGGCGAGCGTGTAGGTAAAGCCCGTCTGGACGGTGTCCGTACCCTCGCCCGCGTTCTCTGCGACCACGTCGCCCGCGTTGTCGACGATGTAAGTGTCGTTGCCGGACCCGCCCATCATGGTGTCGGCGCCGGTCTTGCCGTCGAGGATGTTATCACCCGCGTTGCCAGTCAGGATATTTGCCACGGTGTTGCCCGTGGCGTTGACGTTGGCGCTGCCGGTAAGCGTCAGATTTTCTAAGTTGGTTCCCAGCGTGAAACTCACGCTGGCGCGCACCGTGTCGGTGCCGTCGTTAGCGGCTTCCGAAACGCGGTCCAAATTATCGTCGACGATGTACGTATCGTCGCCGCCGCGGCCATACAGCGTGTCGGCGCCAGTTCCCCCATCGAGCGAGTCGTTGCCGACCCCGCCGTCCAGGGTATCGTTGCCTGCATTTCCGAATAGAATGTTGTTCGCGGTATTGCCGGTTATTTTGTTGGCGAGTGCGTTGCCCGTCCCAACAATCGCGCTTCCGGCAAGTGTCAGGTTCTCGACGTTGTTGCCCAGCACAAAGTCGATCGAACTGACCACCGTGTCCGTGCCCTGCCCAGCCACTTCGACGACCTGATCTCCGGATTGATCGACATAGTAAGTATCGTTACCGCTGCCGCCAATCATCGTATCGGCGCCAAGGCGACCGTCAAGAATGTTGCTGCTGCCGTTGCCGCGCAGCACGTTGTCGCCGTCGTTGCCGGTGGCGGAAACGGCGCTGCCGGTGAGCGTCAAATTCTCCAACGTGTTCGATAGCGTGAAATTGATCGATGAGGCCACGGTGTCCGTGCCCTCGCCTGCCACTTCCGTGATGACGTCGCCCGCGTTGTCGATCACGTACGTGTCGTTGCCGAGGCCGCCGATGAGCTGGTCGGCTCCCGTGCGTCCGTCGAGTACGTTATTGCCGGAGGTGCCGGTCAGGATGTTGGCATCAGCGTTGCCCGTGCCATTGATGTTCGCGGTGCCGGTCAGGGTCAGTCGCTCAACATTTGCCGAAAGAGTATAAGAAGCCGAAGCAAAGACTTGGTCCGTACCTTGCCCGGCGACTTCTACGACAACGTCACTTGAACTGTCGACGAAGTAGGTATCGTTACCCGTGCCGCCCGTCAGCCGATCGTTGCCAAGACCGCCATCGAGCGTGTCATTGCCGCCTGCGCCGATCAGGGTATCGTCGCCGACCCCGCCCGAGAGCATGTTGTCGAGCTCATTGCCCGTCAGCGTGTTGCGAAGCCCGTTGCCGGTGGCGTTGACGGCCATGCCTGCAAGCGTCAGGTTTTCGACGTTGGAACCAAGCGTATAATTGATCTGCGAAACGACCGTGTCGGTGCCCTGATTGAGGACTTCGACGACGACGTCGCCGATTTGATCGACCATATAGGTGTCATTGCCGCCCGCGCCGGCCATCGTGTCGGCACCCGTTCCGCCATTCAGAATGTTGGTGGAGCCGTTGCCGGTCAGGGTATTGTCGAGACTGTTACCGGTTGCATTGATGGCGGACGAACCGGTGAGAACGAGATTTTCCACAGTGTCGCCGAGCACGTAAGAAACCGACGCGCGAACCGTATCCGTTCCCTCATCTGCGTTCTCCACCACGACGTCGCCGACATTGTCGACGATATAGGTGTCGTTGCCGAGTCCACCGCGCATCGTATCGGCCCCGGCGCGGCCGTCGAGAACGTTATTGCCGTCGTTGCCGATCAGCGTGTTGGCGAGTGCGTTGCCGGTCGCATTCAAATGGCCGCTGCCTGTCAGCGTCAGATTTTCAACTTCGGCGGAAAGCGTGTAGGTGACGGAACTGACGGCCGTATCAATGCCTTCGTTCGCGCTTTCGGCAATCACGTCGCGCGTGCTATCGACGATGTAGGTGTCGTCGCCCGCGCCGCCGGCCATTTGATCGTTGCCCGTCCCGCCATTCAAAACGTCGGAGCCGGTGCTACCGAAAAGCGTGTCGTTCCCCGCCTCGCCGTTAAGAATGTCGTTGCCGCCGTTGCCGTACAACACTTCATTCTTGGTCGTGCCGGTCAGCGTTTCGCTGTTGGACGTTCCAGTAACCGCAATCAGACCCGTTACGTTGAAAGCCATCGTTTGCCCCGTCCAAAAAGCTGGGTAAGTAATGTTAACAGCATTACAGCCAGCAACCCTTGAGGTCGGTTTAAACAACGGACAAAAAATCGATAAGCCGCGCCCCGCTTTGAGGCGACGCACGAAGATAGTTTAAAAATCGTTGCAGCGTTCAGATCGGACGGACGAAGCTATCCACGACGCGCTTGCGGCCGCCTGTCTTGAATTCGATGGTCAGCTTGTTGCCATCCACCTCGGCAATGCGGCCTTCGCCAAACTTGGCGTGAAACACCCGGTCACCCGCTTTGTAACCCGCACCCTCCGCAGTCGAGGCCGCAACCAGTTGCCCCTCAATCGTCACTGGCGCGCGCGACGCCGGAGGTTGCGAATGAGACTGGGCTCGCGCTGCTTGGGCCCGCTGCCATCCAGGTGTTGAATAGGAGGAGCGGAACTGCGGCTGGGCATCATCGAACCGCGATCGGCCATACGGATTACCGTACAGGCTCGCGGGATTGGCATAGGCGCCGCCGAATGGGCTTTTCATTTCCCGGACCTCGACATGCTCGTCAGGCAATTCATCCACGAAACGCGACGGGATGGCCGACTGATACAGGCCCCGTAGCCGGCGGTTTTGCGCAAATGAAATATGCGCTTGCTTGCGGGCGCGCGTAATGCCGACGTAGGCTAGGCGGCGCTCTTCCTCAAGACCCGCCGACCCTTGTTCATCAAGTGCGCGCTGATGCGGAAACAGCCCTTCCTCCCAACCCGACAGAAAGACGGTGTCGAATTCGAGCCCCTTTGCGGCGTGCAGCGTCATGATCGACACGCGCTCGCCATCGTTGCCCTTGTCGGCGTCCATCACCAGCGAGACATGCTCGAGAAAACCGGCGAGGTTTTCAAAATCATGCATGAAGCGAACGAGTTCCTTCAAGTTGTCCAGCCGGCTTTGTGCTTGCGGGCTCTTGTCGGTTTGCCACATGGCGGTGTAGCCGCTCTCGTCAAAGATCAGCTCGGCAAGTTCCGTGTGCCGCAATCCGTCGATCTGCGACCGCCAGCGCTCGAAGGATCGCACGAGTTCGCTCAGCGCCTTGCGCGCCTTGCCCGGCAACTCATCTGTGGTGATGATGCTGCGCGCCGCCTCGAACATCGAAACGCCCGTGGCTCGCGCCAACTCGTGCACACGCTTCACCGACGTATCGCCAAGTCCGCGCTTGGGCACGTTGACAATGCGCTCGAACTTCAGGTCGTTCGAAGGGTTGGCGGTGACTTCGAGATAGGCGATGGCGTCCTTGATTTCCTGCCGCTCGTAAAACCGTGGGCCGCCGATCACGCGGTAGGGCAACCCGACGGTAATGAAGCGATCTTCCATTGCGCGCATCTGTGCCGAGGCTCGCACCAGAACCGCGATCTGGTTCAGGTTGTGCCGGTCCTTGCGCAGCCGCTCGATCTCGTCGGTGACCGTGCGCGCCTCTTCCTCATCGTCCCAAACGCCGGTGACGGTGACGAGATTGCCCGGTGCGTCATCGGTGAACAGCGTCTTGCCAAGACGCCCCTTGTTCATGGCGATGAGCTGTGACGCCGCGCCGAGGATGTGTCCCGTCGAGCGGTAATTGCGCTCCAGGCGAATGACGGTCGCCCCGGGAAAATCTTTGTCAAAGCGCAAGATGTTGTCCACCTCCGCGCCGCGCCAGCCATAGATTGACTGATCATCGTCACCGACGCAGCAGATGTTCGGGCAACCCTGCGCCAGCAATCGCAGCCAGAGATACTGGGCGATGTTGGTGTCCTGATACTCGTCCACCAGGATGAAACGGAACCGGCGGTGATAATCCCCCAGCACGTCGGGATGCTCTTGGAACAGCCGGATGTTTTCCAACAACAGATCGCCGAAATCGCAGGCGTTGAGTTCCTTCAGCCGCTGCTGATAGGCGGCATACAGCTCGGTTCCCTTGCCGCCCGCGAACGCCGCGCCTTCGCCTGCGGGAACCTTGAGCGGGGTCAGGCCGCGGTTCTTCCAGCTGTCGATCAGATTGGCAAGTTGCCGCGCCGGCCAGCGATCCTTGTCGAGCCCCTCGGCCTCGATGACCTGCTTCATCAGCCGCAACTGGTCGTCGGTGTCGAGGATCGTGAACTGGGATTTGAGACCCACAAGCTCGGCATGTCGGCGCAAAATCTTGACGCCAATGGAGTGGAACGTCCCAAGCCATGGCATTCCCTCGACGGCGCCGCCGACGAGGTGTCCGATTCGCTCCTTCATCTCCCGCGCCGCCTTATTGGTGAACGTCACCGCCAGGATTTGCGAGGGGTAGGCACGGCCAGTCGCCAAAATGTGGGAAATGCGCGTCGTGAGCACACGCGTCTTGCCCGTGCCCGCCCCCGCCAACACGAGGACCGGACCGTCGAGCGCCTCGACGGCGGCGCGCTGTTCTGGATTGAGTGCGGACAGGTATGGGATGTCAGCCCGCGCCATGGCGCGGGCTGAAATTGACGGCCGCTGGACAGCCGGCGCCTCGGGCAGATCGAAAGGCGGATCATCGCCGCTGTCCGGGGCAGGCCTGCCGCTGTCTGAGGCGGGCCTGCCGCTGTCCGGGGCGGCCCTGCCGCTGTCCGAGGCCGGACCGTGCAGGTCCCGGCGCGGCTGGGATGGATGTGTCATAAGGCCGGTATAGCATGCAGGCGGCGGCCGGAATGCGCCCGCGGCGTTCTCCACATGTCCTTCGGCCCGGGTTGATCCCTGCCGCTCCCGATACATGGGGATGCCCTGCTGCTATTTCGAGGGAGATGCGAGGCTTTTCGGTTCAGCGGCGTATCGGTTTCGGATATGGTCGGCGGCCTCAGTTCGGGCGCGGTTGCGGTTCAATAATCCGAATTCGGCCGGACGAAAGCTATCAGCCGCCCGTTGTATGACGGACGCTTCCATCGATTCGGTGCTGCGGACCCTCGAGCGAGGTCGAAGAGCCCTGGTGCACATAAGACCGAACGCATGAACAACATCCTCGCCTATATCGGTTCGGTTCTGATCGTCGTGCTGGCGGCGATCTTTGCCGTGCCCGCAGCAGTTGACTGGAACAGTTACCGCGGCGTCTTCGAGGAGGAAGCGTCCCGAATGCTCGGCCGCGAGGTTCGCGTTCAGGGCAATGTCAGCCTGCGCCTGCTGCCAACGCCTTACGTCCAGGCGGAGCGGCTTCGCATCGGCGGAGCCGTCGGCGAAGAAACCGGCCGCCCGCTGTTCCGCGCCGAACGGTTCACCATGTGGCTGTCAATTCCGCCTCTGTTGAAAGGCGTCGTTGAAGCGCGCGACGTCGAGATCGTCAAGCCGGTGCTGGAACTGACCGTCGATGCAGAGGGTGTCACGAGTCTCGCCAGCCTGAAGGGGTCGCCCGGAAGGCTATCCTTCGTGCCGCAGGACATCGCCTTCCGTTCGGTCAATGTCATCGACGGGAGCCTGGGGTTGACCGGCCCGAAAGGCACCGAACTGGCCCGCATCGATGGCCTATACGGCGAAGTATCCGCCGATACGATTGAGGGACCGTTCCGGTACCGCGGCACGCTGGTTTGGGAAGGCGGCCTGCGCGAAGTCCGCCTCAACACCGCCGCCCGCGATCCCAACGGCGACTTGCGGTTCAAGGCATTGGTCACGGTGCCCAGTAACTCAAACTACTATTCGCTCGACGGTACCGCTCGCAACATCACCGGAAAAGCCGCGATTGACGGCACTTTGACGGCCCGCATCTCGACCCAAGGATTCGAAGTCAGCCCGGAACCCGGAGCCGACGCGATCGCCGCCGTACCAGCACCCGCCACGGCGAAAACGGCAGCCTTCTTTGAAATGACGGCCAAGCTCGCGTCCGCCCCTGGCCGCGTCGATCTCGACGATATCTCGATTGCCCTGCAACAGAACGGGTTGCCGCAACTTATTTCTGGCCGCTCGTCGCTCGCCTGGAGCGATCAGGTCAAGCTCGACATGCAACTGACCTCCAAGTGGCTCGATCTCGATCAGCTTTCCACCGGAGCATCGGGGACGAACAGCGCCATTCCCCTCGAACTCGCACGCACGCTGTTCGATCGACTGGTCGATGAACTTCCAGCGACCGTCGACACCGCCATCGCCATTTCCGTCGATCAGGTCGGATTGGGCCAGCAGTCGGTCAGCGGCCTGAAATTGGAAGCGTCGCGCAGCGGCGGCCCACTGGAACTAAAGAACGTCCGCGCCAGCCTCCCCGGCGGCACCAATCTGGCCCTCGACGGCGTGCTCGACGGTGCGGACAGGACCCGTTCCTTCACTGGCACCATGGCTCTGTCGGGCCAGAGCTTGACCCGCTTTACAACCTGGGGCTTCGGCGACAACCCATTCAGCCGATCGCGCAGCGACGGGCCCTTCGCCATCTCCGGCAACTTGCGGCTCGACGATTCCGCGATCGAATTGACGGATGCGTCGGCAGAAGTCTCCGGCACGCCCATCATCGGCGAGGTCAAGCTTGGCCTTGCCGAACCGCGCCGGCTGTCGGTTGCATTGGACGGCGACAAAATAAATCTGGACGACCTGTGGCCCGGCAATCCGGGTTTGCGCGGGCTACGCGGGCTGCTCATCGGCGGCGCACCCTCGGCGGCCAGCGAGGCCGACAATGTGTTCGGCGGCATTTTCGGCTCCGATGTCGCCTTCGAAATCAAGGCCGGTCAACTGATCGACGGTGCGCGTAAGCTTGAGAATGTGCACCTCGACGTTGCGCTCCAGAAGGGTGCCTTGACGGTACCTAAATTGAAATTTCTTTCGAAAGGCGGCCTTGCTGTCGATCTGGAAGGATCGGCGTCCGACGTGCCCGACAAGACCCGAGGCAGTTTGCGCGGCGTGATCGAGGCCCCGACCCCCGACGCTGTCCTGGCGCTGTCCGACCTCTTCGATCTGCCGCCCGACATCGAGACCAAGCTGAGCCGATGGTCAGGTCTGACACCCTGGCGCGTGGCGACGACATTTTCATTCGGGCAGCGGCAAGAAGCGGCTGTGGACGTGACGGTCGACGGAACGCTGCGCGGAGGCCGCATTGTGGCCGAAGCGCGGATTGATGCCGCCCGTGGTGACTGGCGCACGGCACCCGCCGATATCATGGCCCAGATCGACACGGCCGACGTTTACGGCTTCCTCGACCAGATGTCCGGGTCGTCGTCGAATAAATCCGAAGCGCGGCCCGGCAAAGTTTTCGTCAAAGCGGCCGGCAAGGCCGCGGATGGACTGGTGGCGGTAGCCGAACTCAGTGCCGAAACGGTCGATCTTGAATTCAACGGCCGGGTGAGGGTGCCCGAGGCCGGTCATTTGACCGCCAAGGGTGACATTCGCGTCGCGGCACAGGATCTCGGCCGCGTTATGAATTTGGCGGGCTTGTCGATCGGTGCCGGCGCGGGCAGCGTGCCGGTCGCAGGAACGCTGGCCGCCGCTCACGATGGAACCAAGCTCACAATCGCGAGCCCCGCTCTGAAGATCGGTGACGCATCGGTCTCTGGCGTACTCACGTATACCGGGGTCGCCGATGGCAAGCCGGCCGTCGTCGAAGCGGACCTGTCCGCCGACAAGGCTTCGCTGCCGGGTCTGCTGAGTGCGCTTTCGGCGGCACCCATTGCAGATGTTCAACCCGTCGTCGAGTTGCCCGCCCTCTCGACCCGCCGTCGCCGCGCCGATGCCGAAATCGACGTCTCCCTCGCCCCGCCGGCGAAGATCTGGCCCGACCAGTCGTTCAACTTTTCCCCACTCGATGGTGTGACCGGAACAATCAAGGCCAGTCTGCGCGCCCTATCTCTCGAATCTCGACTGGCCATGAAGGACGCACGCTTCGAGATCGCGTTCGAACCTGGCAAGCTCGATGTGAGGCGCCTGGAGGGCGCGGTGCTGGGCGGCAAGGCCGAGGCCGCGTTTACGGTCCAGAAACAGTTGGCAGGGGCGTCGCTGGCCGGCAACCTCGACATATTGATATCGAGCAAAGGCCAGGCTGAAAGTGGCGCCGACGAGGCCATCGAAGGTGACGTCGCCTCCCTTGCCGTCGGCTTTGAGGGCCGCGCTCTATCGCTGGCCGGAATGGTCACTGCGATGACCGGCAAAGGCTCGTTGAGCCTGGGCGACGTGACATTGTCAGGCGTTGCGCCCAAGGCGGTTGCCGACGTGGCCGATCAAGCGCTGCAGACGAAGGGGTTGAACAGCGGCGAGCCACTGCAGAACGCTGTGCGCGCTGCCCTGAAGACCACCCGGCTCAAGCTCGGTAAGGTGACGGTTCCGGTGTCGATCGCCGACGGTGTGATGAGACTGGACCAGGTGCAGGTCGAGACCGCCGAGGGCCGGGCAACTTTCGATACCTTCCTCGATCTCCAGACGCTGGCACTCGACAGTTCGTGGCAAATTGAGGCCAAGGCCCTGACGCGCGCGCAGCCGAGCGTCTCGGGTGCCGCGACAGTCGGCGCGGCTGCAGCGGGCGTTCCCGCACCGGTGGCTGTGTCGCGCACGCTGCTGCCGCCCGTCGCAATCGTCTATGCCGGCCCCCTCGCCGACTTGGAAACGCTCGTGCCCGGTATTGCAACAGACGCCCTTGAGCGTGAGCTAACCGTCCGCCGCATGGAGCGGGACGTGGACGAGTTGGAGCGCTTGCGCAGGATCGATGAAGATCGCGCACGCAAGGAACGCGAACGCCAGCAGGCTCTGGACGCCGAACGTCAACGCCAACAGAAAGAGCGCGATGTCGCCCCCGCATCGGGCGCTGCAGCACCGCAGTCGGCGGCGCCCGCACCGGTGCCGGTCGATGGCGCAGCCAGTATCGATCCCAATGCCGCGGCAGAGTCAGCCGCCGCCAATCCTCTACCCGAGGCCGTTGACGACGCTGCCCCGGAACGTCCGCGCGTCCAGGCGGCTCCGAAGAAAAAGCCCCCGAAAAGCGGTTGGGAACCATTCCAGATTTCGCCTTATCAGTGATCAGCGATCAATCGCGGTTTCCCCCGTCGTAGCTCTCCGCGGCATGACGGCTGCGAAAATAGGCGAGGATCCACATGCGTACTGATCCCGATAGCCCCCCATTCCCGCGCGTTTCGTCGATCTCTGCCACAAGAGCCGCCGTCGTTTTGCCTTCCTTCTCCGCTGCCTCCTTGAGCGCGTCCCAGAACGGCTGCTCTAATGAAATGGAGGTCTGATGACCTCGCAGCGAGAAGGATCGCTTGACCGGCCGCGTCACGAAACGCTGCCAGGGTCCAAATCGTCTTCCGTTTCGCCACTGCGCCGCCATCCCTCTTTTGGCTGGTCGCGCTCGGCGTTGTCCACGTGTGCATTGTCAAGCGTGCGCTGGGCGTCCTGCGTCTCCCGCTCGGATTTGCTGCGGCCGTGACGGACGCGATTTTCGTCCGCGCGCCGTTCCTTTTCTGCCCGCTCTTTTGCCTTGCGCACTTTGTTGAGATTGACGATCTCGGCGGTCATGTGGTCCTCGGATACGGGTGACGTAGATATCGCGCGGGCCGATCATCGCATTCCTGCCGCGATGGAGGTTGGTGACCTGTTGCCTCAGTCATGTCCTCGCTCGCACAAGCTACGTACCGCCACGCCCTGCGGTTTTGTCCGGCCGCGATCAGTGCAGTGCAGCAAAGATAAGGGCCATTGAGCAGGAGCGTCAAACCGGATGAGACGTCAGGCGGACTGGCTGATCGTGTTCGCCCATCGCGTTGAGACCCCAGAAGGATTGCGAACCGTTGCATCCGCGAAAGGGCGGGATGTCATGGCAAACAGCAGATTGGCCCTCTATTGGCAGAAACGCGATTTTACCAAACGGCAAGCGCTCCGCCATCGACTGCTGCAGAGAAAGGCGCTCCCTCCCGCTTACGACCCCGCTAAAGCCGTTCCGCTTCGCGCTGCTTGAGTTTGCGGTAGGCTTCAAACAGATAGTCGCGGCGGATCGGGCTCGCATCTCGCTTGCGCGATAGCTGCATGTGAAAAACTTCCTGCGCGCCCGTGCGAAACATCATTTCAGCGCTGATCAGATAGAACTCCCACATACGGCAGAAACGCTCGTCGTACATTTCGGCAATGCGCGACCGGTTGCGTTCGAAGCGCGTGTGCCAGTGCCGCAACGTCATGGCGTAATGCAGCCGGAGAAATTCACAATCTGTCACCCAAAGCCGATTGCGTTCGACCGCGGGAAACACTTCAGAAAGTGCCGGCGAGTAAGCGCCTGGAAAAATGTACTTGCGCAACCACGGGCTTGCCGTGCTTGGCGGGCTCATGTGTCCAATGGAATGTAGCAGCATGACGCCGTCATCGGAGATCAGATCGTTCACCTTGGCGAAAAATTCGTCGTAGCCATGCACGCCGACGTGTTCGAACATGCCGACCGATACAATGCGGTCGAACGTCTGTTCGATCTGCCGATAGTCGCGCAACTCAAACCGCACGCGATCTCCGACGCCGGCGGCAATTGCCCGTTCCGTCGCCAGCGCGTGCTGCTCTTTCGACAGCGTGACGCCGAGAACTTCGACGTCTTCCATCTGGGCGAGGTAAATCGCCAGTCCGCCCCAACCACTACCGATGTCGAGAATTTTCTGGCCCGGCCGCAGGCTCAGTTTCGATGCAATGAGCCTGCACTTGGCCCGCTGGGCCGCTTCAAGCGTGTCGTCGTCGGTTTCGAAGTAGGCGCAGGAGTAGAACAGTCCCTCATCGAGAAACAATCGATAGAGCTGGTTCCCGATATCGTAATGGAACGCAATGTTCTGCTGCGCTTTGCCAATGGGATTGGATTGCTGAAATCGTTTGAGCCGCCGAGAGACGGAGCCGACGGCCCGATGGAACGCCGTTGGTGCGCCCCGCGTCCGATTCTGATTGAGTGAAACGAGGGCCAGAAACTCCCGCAGTGACGATCCGGGAAAGGAGAGTGTTCCATCCATATATGCTTCGCCGGCCGCCAACTCCGGATTGAAGAACAGCGATTTATACAGTTTCGAGTCGCCGAGCTGCATGGTGACGGACGGTCCCGGCTCACTGCCGCTGAACACCTGCGTCTGCCCGTCCGCGTCGATGACTTTGAGAACCCCGGCTTGGATAAGGTGAGATAAGAGTTTGGAAAGCGGAAACATGCCCCCTCCTTTTCTTTTTGCAACGTCTGGAAATCGAATTTGACTGACGACCGGACGGCTGTTTCCCCGCCGCCGCGAAGGTCCGTGCACACCTATGGCATGGCGCGATTATGCAGATGGTGAGTGCATGGATACCTTTCGGGCTGCAGACAAACAGCGTCAATCCAAGTCGGGCCTCGAGCTATTAATCAGCTGTCTCAACTTGTCGCCGAGTTGTTGACTGGTGTAGGGCTTGTTCAACAAATTGACCCCGGCATCGAGGCGGCCGTGATGCACGATGGCGTTACGGGTATATCCGGTGGTAAACAGAACGGGCACGCCGGGAAACTTTTTACTGAACTCTTCCGCAAGTTGTCGGCCATTGAGATCACCACCCAATACGACATCGGTAAAGAGAATGTCGACACGCTCCGTCTCCGACAGCGCGGCCAGCGCCGACTTCCCGTCAGCCAACGCTATGACCTGATACCCGGCATCGCGAAGAACTTCGACCGCGTAGTCGCGCACGCCGTCATCGTCCTCGACGAGAAGGATCGTCTCTCCGGCCAGAGCGCGCGCGACGGGCTGCTTGCGTTCCGACCGTTCGACGGGCGGCGTATCTGCCGCTGGCATGCGAGGCAGATAGATCTTGACCGTCGTGCCCTCGTTCACCTCGCTATAGATTCGGATGTGCCCGCCTGACTGCTTGACGAAACCGTGGATCATGGCGAGCCCTAGCCCAGTTCCCTGACCGGGCGGTTTGCTCGTAAAGAATGGTTCGAAAACTTTATGGATTTTGTCGGGTGGAATGCCCGTGCCGGTGTCGCTGACGCTTAACATGACGTACTGACCGGCCTTGATATCTCCGACCTGCGCAACGTAGCTCTCGTCAAGATAAGCGTTGCTGGTCTCCACTGTAATCTGGCCTCCGTTCGGCATCGCGTCGCGGGCGTTCACGACAAGATTGAGCAGGGCGTTTTCCAGTTGGTTCTCATCGGCCAGAGCAGGCCAAAGACCCGCACCCGAGACGGTTTCTATTTTGACCGTTTCGCCGGCCATCCGCGTCATCATATCGGCCATGTCCGACACCAGCGTTCGCACATCGACCGGCTTTGCAGCCAGTGGTTGTTGCCGCGCGAATGCAAGCAGCCGGTGCGTGAGTTTGGCAGCATTGCGCGCACCCTTCATCGCCGCTTCAGCCGGTTTCAACAATGGCGCCGAGATCTCAGGATCTGCGTTACGAAGACGCCGCTGCAGGGTGTCGATGTTTCCAATGACGATGGTCAGCATATTATTGAAGTCGTGTGCGATGCCGCCGGTCAATTGACCGATCGCATCCATCTTCTGCGACTGGCGCAGTGTGCCTTCAATTTCCTCCCGCCGGCGCATTTCGGCAACCAGGTCACTCGTCCGCTCGCTGACCTGGGTCTCGAGTTGATTGTTGATGCGTTCGAGATCTTCCCCGCGTTGATGCAACTCTTTGGAGGCCGTGGCGAGACTTTCGGCAATAATATGAGCCTCGAGAAACGACGGCTGCTGCGGCAGCGCTTGGGTGCCCTGGCCGATGGCTCGCGCTGCTTCGGCCAATGCCGCCATGTTGCGACCTGCCCGCGACGACAGCCACCATGCCAGCCCAAGGCTTGATAGCAGAAGCACGCTCGCGACGATTGCGATCGACCACAGAAGTTGACGTACGGGCTGATCGAGTTCGGCTTCGAGTTGAGCAACTCCGACCGTCCATCCATGCGACGTCGGTGCGTACCCAGTCAGAATCCAATTCCCCTCCACGGAGACATTCTGGCTCCAGCCTTCACGGGCCTCCGCAATGGCCTTTCGCCAGCCCGGTGCGATCAACGTGCCGAGCCTTTCGGTATGCTCCGGGATGCGAGCCACGAATTTGCCCTGACGGTCAGCAATCGCGACCACGTAGCCTTCCGAGTACTGCGTTTCCAACAGTTTCAAAAACCTGTCCGGCGGAACACCGATTGTGATGCAAAAGATGGGTTTGCCATCGCGGTAGACTGGCACCATCACAAGGATGCTGAGCCGTTGCGACGTTGCCGCAAGCAAAACATCGCTGACTTGTATTTTACCGGTCGCAAAAGCACGCGCGACGAGGTCCTGAGCGGCAAGTATAGGCAGCGCTGTGCCGACCGGCACCAGAGTGGCCATCAATGTGGTGCCGTCAGGGCTCGTGACGTTAAGCCAGGAACCCGGCACGAACTCCAACGCCTTGTTGGCTTCTTGCCAGAATTCTTGAAAGTTCCCGGCCTGAAGTTCCGGTGAATTTGCCAGCGTTGATGCGATCGCCGCGTGTGTTCCAATTTCGCTGTCGACCAGTCCGGCGAGCGTTCGCGCGTTGGTCAGCAATCCCTGACGAATGCTCTGCCGTTCCTGGTTAACCATCTGCAGAAAAATGATCATCGCCAAAAGCAGCAAGGGTAGTGCTGTTGCCAGCGCAAGCAGGCGAAGTTGGAAAGCCAGCGTGCGGCGCCCCAGGTCGACCGACAAGAGGTTTTTGATCGCGCGCATCCGATTTGTGAGCCCCCTGCAACCGTCAATGTTAACCCAGTCACCCCGCGCCCGCCTGGACGCTTTCGACCACTTGCTTTACCGTTCAAACTACTATGCGCATCCGCATCGAAAAACCAACCGGAGCATTTAGATAGTGCGCATTTTAGTCGTTGAAGACGAGGTTTTGATTTCCATGCTGCTCGGCGACTGGCTGAGTGAAATGGGACACGAGTTGGTCGGCCCGGCGCACACCGTGGCGGAAGCACTCGCACTCATTGAAACCAATGCACCCGCGGCCGCCCTCCTCGACGTCAACCTTCACGGCGAGAAATGCGATGCGATCGCCGATGTTCTGGCTGCCCGAAACGTACCGATGGCCTTCGCCACGGGATCACACGCGGATGCCATCGCGGAACGATTTTCCGGCTCCTTGACGCTCGCAAAGCCGTATGATTTCGACTCGGTCAGCACGGTCGTGGGAAAGCTAATGAGCCGCTCTCCAGCTTGACACGTATTGGCCGGTCCCGGTTCTCGCGGACAGCCGATGAATGGTCGCCACAGGGATACACAAGGACGAGATTTTTGCTGGTCACCGGCCGAGTGAGAGCGGAAACTGATCCGTGGATCGGTAAGCGGGTGCCCAAATGTTCAGTCAACTGTTCAAAGATGCGTCATTTCTTCCCCACGGGTTTTGTCTTCTTTGGAATCCCTGGTTGATTGGGGCCCACCTTGTCAGCGATATCGCGATTTTTCTAGCTTACGCCGCGATCCCGATTGCCATTTACATCTTCCTGCGCAAACGGCCATCACTACAAATGAGCAATCTCGCTTGGCTTTTTGCGTTGTTCATTCTGTTCTGCGGACTGACGCATCTGGCGAGCGCCATTGCCCTGTATCAGCCAATTTATGAGGTGCAGGCCGCGATAAAGATTGTGACCGCGGCCGTTTCCGTTGCCACGGCTGTCGTAATTTTCCCCCTCATCCCCAAAGCGCTGGCCATTCCAAGTCCCGACGACCTCCAGAAACTGAATGCGCAACTCCAGCAGGAAGTCGAATCGCACAAGAACACCGCCGCCGAATTGCGCGTTGCACGCGATGAATTGCAAATTCGGTTCCGCGAGCAGCAGAGCGCATTGGCGCGCTCATCAGCCGTCATTGCCGCCCTGGACGAAAGTGCAGCAGTCTGCATATTCGCCAAGACGCTCGACGGTAAATTGATCATGGCGAACCCAGCGGTGATTGCAGCGCTTGGCCGGCCGGCGGAGGAACTCATTGGCAAGAATGACAGTGATTTCCTGACCAACGCCGAAGAGATCGCAAAAATCCGCGAAGTCGATCGGATGGTTTGTGAGTCGGGTCAGCCCGTCCGAGCGGTCGAAAGAGTAACGCCGCCCGGCGGTACGCAACGTGTTTACCTGTCCACTAAATTACCGTTGTGCAACGAGGAAGGAGAGGTTGAGGGGATTGTCGGCGTCAGCATCGACATCAGCGAGCGCGAGGCCCTGATGGAAAAATTGAGCCACAGCGAAGAAATCTTCCGCCTCGGCAGCGAGGCCGCACGCTTTGGAAGTTGCGCTGTGGATTTGACGAAGCAGGAAGTTCAAGTCTCGCAAAGTCTGCAGAAGATGCTGCATCTGCCAAGCGATACCGTTGACTTGAATGCCTTCCTGAATGCTGTGTTAAAAGAGGATCGCCACGAAATATTGATCGCGCTGCGGTCGCAGGAGCCTGTCGAAATAGAGTTTCGTGCGAAGGCCGATGATGGAAGCACGAGCTGGTATCTTCTGCGTGGCCAGCACAACCAAACAGGCGGCGCAGGGCATTTTCTGGGTGCGGTCGTTGACATCACGCGTCGCAAGCGCGCGGAAGACCGCACCAGTGAACTCATGCGGGAACTGATTCACCGGGGTCGCAACCTGCTCACGGTCGTTCAGGTCCTCGCGCGCAATAGCCTGACGCCGCCGCGAACGTTGCAGGAGGCTCGCGATGTCTTCATTGAACGGTTACATGCATTCGCTCGCGGCTATGAACTATTCGTCGACGGCGATCATGTCGGCCTCACGTTCCGCGATCTCCTCCAGACGGAGGCCAGCCGCTTTACCGGTCAGTTTGCGCTGGATGGTCCCTCGTTTCTTGTGAATGAACGGGCGGCCCAGACACTCGGACTGATCTTTCACGAACTGACAACGAATGCGGCGAAGTACGGCGCACTATCCAGGCC
This sequence comes from Hyphomicrobium sp., assembly GCA_022844105.1. Lineage (GTDB taxonomy): Bacteria > Pseudomonadota > Alphaproteobacteria > Rhizobiales > Hyphomicrobiaceae > JAGVSR01. Next base: position 44,348 of record JALHMJ010000008.1, read on the forward strand.
CGACGGTCGCGTCGATGTTGTGTGGCGCGTTGACAGCGACGGTGAATTGACGTTCGCGTGGCGCGAGTCCAACGGTCCACCCGTCGATGCCCCCTTGAAGAAGGGATTTGGCACCGGATTGATCGAGCGCATGGTCCGGTCCGACTTCAACGCGCAGTCCTCCTGGCAATATGATGTGCGCGGCTATGTCTTTCGATTCAGCGCGCCCGTCGATAAGCTGCGCGCGGCATCCGTCGGCACGCCACAGCCCCAAACCGATTTGATTAGCGCCTGATATGAGATTGATCCGCCTCACTGATATGCTGGCTGACCAGCGCATCTCGGGCCGTGTTCGGGCGTGCCGTGCGACAAATGTCGTTTCCGACAAAGGTGCCAAATGACAGTCAGGCTTTGGACGTCGGGACTTATCGCTTGTGTCACCATCTTTCTCGGCCCACCGGCAAACGCACAATCCTCGCCCGGTTCCGGGACACCGGCATTCGTTGGATCGCAAGCGTGTCAGGCCTGTCATATGAGCGAATTCAAAGACTGGCAGTCGTCGCATCATCATGCAGCAATGCAGCCGGCGAACGCGGAAACGGTGCTCGGCGATTTCAGTGGCGTCACCTTTACCAACCAAGGTGCAACGAGCACGTTCTTCAAGAAGGACGATCGGTATTTCGTTCGCACGCAGGGCCCCGACGGAAATCTCGCCGACTTCGAGGTGATGTACACGTTTGGAGTAACACCGCTGCAGCAGTATCTCATCGCGATGCCCGGTGGGCGCTTTCAGGCGTTTGGCGTCGTGTGGGATACACGTTCGAAGGAGCAGGGCGGTCAGCGCTGGTATCACTTATATCCGAACCGCCCCCTCAAACCGGGAGATCCCCTCCACTGGACGGGTATCGACCAGAACTGGAATTACCAGTGCGCGTGGTGTCATTCGACGAACCTGCAGAAGAACTACGATGCCAAGAGCAAGACATTCCAGACCACGTGGTCCGAAGTCAGCGTCGGCTGCGAGTCGTGTCACGGCCCGGCGTCCGATCACATATCCTGGACAAAGGGCGCAAAGCACCCCGGTGACGGCCGGGGCTTCGCGGTACGTTTCGACGAGCGCAAACAGGCAAACTGGGTGATGGGAGAAAGCGGACAAGCCCACCGGACCGCGCCGCGAACCACTGCGAAAGAGATCGAGGTCTGCGCCAGGTGCCATGGCAGGCGGCAGCAGTTCTCATCGAGCGCAGACAGCATGCGCGTGCTGCTGGACGCGTTTCGGCCGTCGATGATCGAGCCTGGGCTATTTCACGCGGATGGTCAGCAGCGCGACGAGGTCTTCAACTATGCCTCGTTCGCCCAGAGCAAGATGTACGCGGCCGGCGTCACCTGTTCGGACTGCCATAACCCGCACTCAGGTAAACTGGTTGCGGACGGCAACGCCGTTTGTTCCAAGTGCCACGCGCCCGCACGGTTCGACACGACAGCGCACCATCACCACGCGGAAGGCAGTGCCGGCAGCAAGTGCGCGTCATGCCATATGCCGACCACAGTTTACATGGGCGTCGACGCGCGGCACGATCACTCTATGCGCATTCCGCGGCCTGATCGCTCCGTAATGATTGGAACGCCGAACGCATGCACGATGTGCCACACCGACATGCCGGCGTCGAAGGCACGTGATGCGGTCAAGCTCTGGTACCCATCGCCCAAACCCGGTACACAGGACTTCGCCGAAGCCTTCGATCTGTCGGACCGCGGCGCTCCAGGCGCCCAGGCCGCTCTGATCAAGGTGGCATCGTCGCCGGCAAGTTCCCCGATCGCGCGCGCCAGCGCCTTGATGCGTCTTGGCCGCGCGCCATCACCGGACGCTCTGGCTCTGGCCGTGGGGTCCCTCAAGATCGACGACCCGCTGGTGCGTAACGCGGCCATCGCCACCATCGCAGGGGCCGACCCAGCGACACGCGCAGCAACCCTCAGCCCGTTGCTGCAAGACCCCTCTCGAATGGTACGCATGGATGCGGCCCGCGCGTTGGCGGGTGAACCGGAAGCAGCACTCGATGCGACACAGCGTGTCGACTTCGACACGGCCCTTGCCGAATACATTGCAGGCCAGCTCCACAACGCCGAACGGCCAGAGTCGCAAACCAATCTCGCAGGACTTTACCGCGATCGGGGAATGGCAGATGAGGCTCGCGCTGCCTACCGAACGGCCATCGAACTCGATTCAACATTTGTCGCCGCCAGTATTTCGCTCGCCGATCTTGAGCGGACGGCCGGCAACGAAAGCGGTGCGGAAAACATCCTACGAACCGCCATCGCCGCCAATCCGACATCGGGTCCCGTGCAGCATGCTTTAGGGCTCAGTCTGATCCGCCAGAAGCGAACGGCTGAGGCCATGCCGCTTTTGGCCGAGGCGGTCGAGAATGCACCGGAAGACCCGCGGTTTGGTTACGTTTACGCGATTGCCCTGCACAGCACGGGCGACGCAGGCAAAGCGCGCGAGGTCTTGATCAACACCCTGGCGCGTCATCCGTACGATCGGGCTAGCCTGTTGGCGCTCACGTCCTATGACGTCGAGGCCAAACAGTTTTCCAGCGCGCTGGAGTCCGCACAACGGCTGCTCGAATTGGAGCCGGCCAACCCTCAGTTCATGACCCTCGTTGACGGACTGAAGCAGAAACTCCGTTAACTCGTTTCAGCTCAGCCAAACGAACCGCGCGTACCGAGGGAAATACAATTTTGAGCCGGCGCCGTCGCCAGACGTATCAAACGGGCCTTTTGCAGCGGTTGAATGCTACAATTGTGACCAGAAATCCGCATAGCGCGGGTCAGTCTCCGAACCCCGGCGGCGCTTTGTGCCACGGGTACCCTTTGAGTCCCAGGCCGAAACCATAATCAAAAAGCTTGTTCATATAGGCGCGATCAAACGGACCCTTGTAGGGTTCCGTGAAGTCGTCCCCGATGTAGGCAAGATTGTAGCCAACGCCATCCCGTTTGGTCGTGAGGTAAATGCGAAAGGTATCGTTGGTTCCGTTTGCCGCGATCATTGCTGAAGCGGCTTGCGTGGCAACTGAAAGCGTCTGCCGTTGAACGTCGGATTCCTCCCTAAAAAGCCGGCCATTACGAATGATGTAGGCAACGCGTTCGCGCAAAACACGATCCCGGCCTGCAGCACGATTGAGGTTGAACGTCGGAGGATACAAGAAGGCCTGAGCTGTCGTTCCGCCATCGACGTGCATTTCTTGATAATTCATTCCTCCATGACTGACGTCCAGCATCACGGGAGGAAACACTCCCGGGATCGCAGCGGATGCCAGGAGAATGTCGACGATAAATTCGCGCGCCTTCGGATGACCGCTCGATGCAATGGCGCCGATGTCCCAGATGACCGGCCGCCCCTGATCAAGGTTCGTCGTCATGATCAGAAGGAGTCGGCCCTTGTCATACTCTTGCGCAATGCGTGTCATCATTTGCCGATCGACAAAGCGTGAGATCATGTTGCGCAGCGGTGCGCTGTCGGTCAGAGCGTCCGCGCTGACAGCAGCCACCAGAACCTTGCGGGGCTCAAAAACGTCTGACGCCTCTATGGTCGTATAGACTTGCGACAGTGCGAAATCGTATTCCGGTCCAATAAATACAAACGGCGCCGACAGTGCTCCGGTACTGACGCCTGTCACCAATTTGAAATTGGGTCTATTGCCTCGCTTACTCCAGCCACAAAGCAAGCCCGCGCCAAACGCCCCGTTATCACCGCCGCCTGAGATGGCCAGAAAATTGGCAGGGGGCAGCACATGCGATGATGTTTTCGCGCCAATCGCGCGCCGTTCTTTTTCAATGGCAGTCCGGCCCAGAGCTTCCAGTCGCTTTCCGTCGGTGTCGGGGTAATAGCGTGCATTTGGAATGTCGAAAGGATTGGTCTCGGACGCCAGTGCCAAGGGCAGCGCCGGCAGGCGAGGCGGCGAGGCACAGCCCGCAAGCGTCAACAACACAAGCGCCACTAGATATTGCGAGCCAAGCAATCGGCGCACCACCATGCGTCACCACACCTATTGCATTGTTGCCGGAATGCGCATGTCTCGAAGCCTCGCGAATAAAAAACCGATCAATGTCCGCGTGATGATGTGGCAGATAGGCTGTTGATTGGCAAACGCGATGTGGCTGAACATTGTAACGATTGTAATTCTGCTATTTCTTCCCCCGCGACATCGCAGTTGCGCGCCGACTAACGGTGGAATAATAGTGATCGGAGTGAAGATCAATGAGTTCAAGCGTAGGGCGTTACAAATGACGATGCGATCGCAAGCGGGAAAACTTGCTGCTATTTCTTTTTTGATCTTCACGATGAGCGGCGCTGTGTCGGCGCAGGACGCTCGGTTGGTCGCGGGAACGCTGACATGCCGGGGCAATGGCAGCGTCGGCCTCATTCTTGGTTCCAGTCAACGGATGGATTGCGAATTCCAGAGAGTAAGAGGCGGAGCTTCGGTCAGTTACACGGCAAGAATAACGCGGATCGGTCTCGATATCGGCATTAAGGGCCGCAACACCATGGTCTGGACCGTTCTTTCATCGACCGACAATCCAGATACCGGCGCGCTCGCTGGCCGTTATGCCGGTGTCGCAGCAAGTGCAGCGGTCGGTGTTGGCGTTGGCGCCAATGCGCTCATCGGAGGATCGAGCAATTCGATCGTCCTGCAGCCCCTGAGTGTCCAGGCACAAACCGGCGTAAACGTAGCCGTTGGTGTCAAAGGTCTCACTTTAAGCCGTTGAATGACGCGCTCTGTATCCGAAGTGGGTCAATCAACCATTCAAAAAGGGTAGGCGGAAATGGCTTTCCAAACATATCCTCGCATCATTCGTACGGTCATAAGTGCTGCGATCGTCTCATCCGTTGCAATCATGCTTTTAGCGTCAGTCGCCGAAGCGCGCCGAGCGCGAAATGCGGTCATCGGTGGCACCATCGGCGCCGGCGTCGGAGCGTTGATTGATGGCGGCAGCGGTGCACGAACAGGTGCCGCGGCAGGAGCGCTCATCGGCGCTGTCGCACGCTAGTCACATCAACGATTGCGTCAGCAAAAGATCAGAAAATCAGCGTAGTTCTCGAGGTCCCCGCATGAAAGCCGCTTTGTCTTCCGTTTTGGCCCTGGCGCTCATTCCATTGTTTTTCTCGGCGTCAGCTCGCGCCGATGCCGAAGCTGAAAAATACGTCGATGACGCTTTGCCGATGATGTATCACACGTGTCTAAGCGTCGTTGACGAAAGCAACGGTGATAACGCCTACGTCGACAAGGTTGTGCGCGCTTTGGTGGCTGTATCTCTCTACAATCGTGAAATCGATATCTCAAAGTTTGCAAAGACCGACGAAGATAAATCGAAGTTGAGAGACAAGTTCATTGCGGAACTGGCTGAAGGCTGCAAGGACGACAATAAAGCCTTGCTTGCAGGTGTCATCGATGACGCAGTCGCTGAAACCTTGGCGGCGAAGTGAGCAAGGGTTCGGAGTGCGGCCCGTGTCCCGTGGCAGTATTCGAGAAAGCCAAGTTTCATGCCAAAAGCGAAATGATATGACCGAACGCCGTGCGACGCTGAAAATTTGGACTTGCTTGCTTGTCGGCGTAGCAAGCATGACGGCAGCGGACACCTCGGTCGCGGACGTCCGTCGCGCGAAGGAATTGGCGCAAGGAGCGCTCATTGGCGCCGGAATTGGCGTTCTCATCGATGGTCCCGGAAGAGGTGTCCTCTCGGGGGCGACCGCAGGACTGCTGGTTGCAGCCATCAGTCGACGGGGCCGGTCCGACTGATTGATCGGAATCTAAACGTGGCGCCAGCCGCGAAACAGCGGCCAGTCCAAGCTTAGACCACGGACGACGGATCGATGCGATTTACAGTTTGACCATGACGTGCCGGACGACGGTGTAGTCTTCAAGCGCATACATCGACAGGTCCTTGCCGTACCCTGACCATTTCAGACCGCCGTGCGGCATCTCGCTGACGAGCATGAAGTGCGTGTTGATCCACGTGCAGCCGTACTGCAGTCGCGCGGCCGTCGCCATGCCCTTTGCGATATCCGAAGTCCACACCGACGACGCCAAGCCGTAGTCGCTGTCGTTGGCCCACGTGACGGCCTGATCGACATCGTCAAAGCGGGTGACCGATACCACCGGGCCGAACACCTCCTTGCGCACGACTTCGTCCGTCTGCTCTGCGCCGGCAAGAACCGTCGGCTGAAAAAAGAAGCCTTTGCCGCCGGGTGACTTTCCGCCGGTTGCGACCGTGATGTGATTCTGTTGTGCCGCCCGTTCCACGAAACCCTGCACGCGCGCCTGATGCGCTGCTGAAATCAGTGGACCGATCTCGTTCTCATCGTCGTCGGCGAGATTGTATTTGATGCCGCTGACTGCGGAGGACAAATCGGCGACGAGGTTGTCGTAGACTTTGCGGCCGGCATAAATGCGACAAGCGGCCGTGCAGTCTTGGCCGGCATTGTAGAAGCCGAACGTGCGAATGCCCTCGACGACCGCGCTGATGTCGGCGTCGTCAAAGACGATAATGGGCGCCTTGCCGCCGAGTTCCAGATGCGTCCGCTTCAGTGTGGCGGTGGCTGCCTGAAGCACTTTCTGGCCGGTACCGATGCTACCCGTCAACGAGACCATCGCCACCTTGGGGTGATTGATGAGGGCGTTGCCCGTGGTTGCACCTTTACCCACGACGACGTTCACCACGCCCTCGGGGAAAATTTCACTGATGAGCTTGGCGAGCTTCAGAGCCGTTAGCGGTGTCAGTTCCGACGGCTTCAACACGATCGTGTTGCCACCCGCAAGCGCCGGTGCAAGCTTCCATGCGGCCATCATGAGCGGATAATTCCACGGCGCGATCGACCCGACGACCCCGATCGGATCGCGACGGACCATGGACGTATGGCCTGCAAGATACTCGCCCGCCGCCGGGCCGTGCATATTGCGCACCGCACCTGCAAAGAACCGGAAGCAATCCGACACCGCCGGCATCTCGTCTTGCAGCACGCGAATGCGCGGCTTTCCACAATTCAGCGCTTCGAGGGTTGCGAACTCGCCGGCTTCCCGATCGATCGCATCGGCAAGTTTCAAAAGCAGAGCCGATCGCTCGGCCGGCGTGGTGCGCGACCACGTTTGGAATGCCATCGCAGCGGCGTTGACAGCGTCGTCGACCTGTCCCGGCGACGCATCCGGCAACATCACGACTGTTTCTTCCGTCTTGGGATTGATGACCGCTTCGGGCTGGTCGCTGCCTGTGACGAAGTCGGAGCCGATCAGCATTTTGGTCTCGATCATGGCAATCTCCACTTCAGACGTGGTTAAGTTCTATTTGGACGATCCGCCCGCATGCTCGCCTTCGCGCGTCAGAAAATAAGCAGCGAGGATAGGTAGGAGAGTGACGAGAAAAACGAAGACAGCAACCACATTCGTCACCGGCCGCTGCCGAGGACGAATGAGCTCCGACAGCATCCAGATCGGCAGTGTTGATTGCTGGCCCGCCGTGAAGGTGGTCACGATGACTTCGTCGAATGACAGGGCGAACGCCAACATACCACCCGCGAGCAGTGCCGTTCCAATCTGCGGCAGCACGACATAGCGGAAGGTCTGAAAGCCGTTCGCACCCAGATCCATCGACGCTTCGACAAGATTGCCGGATAGACGCCGGAAACGTGCAATCGCATTGTTGTACACAACGACGATGCAGAACGTGGCGTGACCAAGAATGATCGTCCACATCGAGAAGTCGAGCCCCATGATGTCGAACGCAGACCGTAGTGAAATGCCGGTGATGATTCCCGGGAGCGCAATCGGCAGCACGAATAGCAGTGAGATTGTTTCCCGGCCAAAGAACTTCGTGCGCGACAGCGCGGCACCCGCGAGCGTACCCAGTATCAGCGATAGTGCCGTCGCGATGGCGGCGACCTTGAGTGAAAGCCAGAGCGGCGGCCAGATATCGGGACGTTCCGACCAGGCGATACCGAACCATTGGGTCGTGTAGCCCGGCGGCGGAAACGCAAAGCTTCTCTCTTCCGTCGTGAAGGCATAAAGAAAGATCAGCGCCAGCGGCAGATGCAGGAAGAGCAATCCAGCGACGGCAGCTATTTTCAGTCCGAGCGGCGCCGCGCCACGTTCAGAGGACATCGAACGCCCCCATGCGCTTGGCCATCCAGAGATAGACGCCCATGATCACCATGGGCACCACGGTGAAGGCAGCGGCCAGCGGGATATTTCCAGCCGTCCCCTGGAGCGTGTAGACCGCCTGTCCGATCATCAATCGCGAATTGCCGACGATCTGTGGGATGATGTAGTCGCCGAGCGTCAGTGAGAACGTGAAGATCGATCCAGCGATGAGCCCCGGCAGCGCCAGCGGGAAGATGATGGTCCAGAAGGTTTGCCGTGAATCGGCGCCGAGATCGGCCGACGCCTCGATGTAATTGACCGGAACCCGCTCAAGCGCGGCCTGCACCGGCAAAATCATGTAGGGGATCCAGACATACACAAAGACGAGGAACGTGCCGATGTAGCTGAACGAGAGCGTCGGCCCGCCGATGATCGGCATCGCCAGAAGCCCGTCAATCACCCACTGCAGGTGCAGTCCCTGCGCCATCCACGTCAGAATGCCCTCCTTTGCGAGAATAAGCTTCCACGCATAAACCTTGACGAGATAGCTCGACCACAGCGGCATCATCACCGCCAGATAGAACAGTGCTTTGGTCCAACCGCGCGCGTAGCGGGCCGCGTAGTAGGCGATCGGAAACGCAATGATCGCGCAGGCAATCGTCACGATCGCCGCCATCGTCATCGTTCGCAGGATGATCTGAACATTCGCTTCTTCCAAAAGCTGCGCGTATGTGGACAGCGTAAACTCGTGGACGACGAGGCCTGAGAAATCGTCGAGCGAATAAAAGCTCTGCAACAAGAGCGCGAAAAGCGATCCGACATAGATGATGCCGATCCACAACAGCGGCGGCAGCAACAAAAGAAGCGTCAGCAGTTTGGGCCGCGCCAGAAACAGATCGGACAGTCCCTCAAGGACCCCGCCCGGCCTGTCTTGTGTGGCCGTTTGGCTCACGTCTCGGCCTCCATCGCGACCATTGCCGATTTCGGCCAGATCAGCCGGACGCCGTCCCCCTGCCGGTACCGCGCCGCCGTCGCAGGCGTCTCAGCCGTCAGGAGCGCCTCATCCGTCGTGACGCAAAACCGTGTCGCCGAGCCCTGATAATTGATCGACGTGACAATGCCGTCCGCATGCGCCTGCACCGCGGGCACCAGTGTTCCGGGAGCAAAAACCCCGATCCGTTCAGGCCGCAAGCTTGTCCAATAAGCAGTTCCGCCATGCGCCGCGGCAAACTTTGGCGGCAGCACGTTCGACGAGCCGACAAAATCCGCAACGAAGCGCGAACGCGGCCGCTCGTAGATCTCCACGGGCGAGCCGACCTGCATGATCTTGCCCTCGTTGAAAATAGCAACGCGGTTCGCCATCGACAGTGCCTCACCCTGGTCGTGCGTGACAAAGACGAAGGTGATTCCAAGTTCCTTCTGCAGCGCCTTCAATTCCTCCTGCATCTGCTCGCGCAATTTCAGATCGAGCGCCCCAAGCGGCTCATCAAGCAACAGCACCTTTGGTTCGTTGACGAGTGCGCGTGCGAGCGCCACGCGCTGCCGCTGCCCGCCGGAGAGCTGCGCCGGCCGCCGCAACTCGTATCCACCGAGCTTAACCATTTCGAGTGCGGCCCTTGCCTTGGCTTCCCGTTCGGCGCGCGAGACACCGCGAATCATCAAGCCATAGGCGACATTTTCGCCGACGCTCATATGCGGAAACAGTGCGTAGTCCTGGAAGACGGTATTGACGGAGCGCTTATAGGGCGGCACCCCCTCGGCAGTTTCACCAAAGATTTCGATGTGGCCATCGTCGGGCTGCTCAAAGCCCGCAATCAATCGCAAACACGTTGTCTTGCCCGACCCCGAAGGCCCGAGCATGGCGAAGAATTCGCCCTCGTCGATATCAAGCGACAACCGATCGACCGCACGAACCGATCCGAACGCACGCGAGACATTTCTAAAGCTGACAGCTGAGGGCATTGCGAACGCTGGTTGTGAAGACGGCCCGGATGATGACATCCGGGCCGCTTCTGGTTGGCGCTATTTTCCAAGAATGGCGATGTAGTCCTTGGCCCATTGCGAGTAGGGAACGCAGGCGCTCTCCTTCTCGCACTTCGCCGTCGGCGTACGCCAGAACCAGATTTTTTCGAAATTTCCGTAACCGTTCGTCGTGCAACCTTCGTCGGTCAGCAGCGCATTGCCCTTGCACGCCGCCGGCACCGACGGCACCGATCCGAACCACGAGGCAAGATCACCTTGCGCCTTCGGATTGATCGAATGTTCCAACCACTTGTAGGCACAGTTGGGATGCTTCGCCTCTGAGTGCAACATCGTCGTATCGGCCCATCCCGTCACACCTTCATCGGGAATCGTCGATGCGATCGGCCTCTTGTCGGCCCCCAGAAGATTGACCTGGAACGGCCACGAACTGGAGGCGACAACGCCCTCGTTCTTGAAGTCGTCGACCTGAACCATCGCGTCATGCCAATAGCGGCCGATCAGAGCGCGCTGTGATTTCAAAAGATCGATCACGGCGGCATACTGTTCGGCATTCAGTTCATACGGGTTCTTAATGCCCAGTTCCGGCTTCTTCTTCATCAGATAGACGGCCGCGTCCGCGATGTAGATCGGTCCGTCAAATGCCTGCACGCGACCCTTGTTCGATTTGCCGTCGGGTAAATTCTGCTCCTCGAACACGATCGACCAGCTTTTCGGCGCTTCCTTAAAGACGTTGGTGTTGTAGGCCAGAACGTTTGGCCCCCATTGGAATGGCACGCCATAATGCACGCCCTCAACCGTATGCCACGGAGCACTCTGAAGACGCCCGTCAACGGTCTTCCAACTCGGAATGAGTTCAATATTGATGGGTTGAACCTTCTTGCCTGCAATCAGTCTCAGGGAAGCGTCGCCCGACGCCGTCACCAGGTCGAAGCCGCCCTGGTTCATCAGCGTCACCATTTCATCGGAAGTGGCCGCCGTCTTGACGTTGACCTTGCAGCCTGTTTCCTTTTCAAAACCGGTGACCCAGTCGTAGTTCTTATCGGTTTCTCCGCGCTCGATGTAACCGGGCCAAGCAACGATATCGACCTGACCTTCCCCCTTTCCGACCGAGGTCGGCATTTCGGCAAAGGCGCTACCGGCACTCGCAAGCAAGGCTGCCACGAGTGTGATTTGTATGTTGTGCTGCATGTGAACCTCTCCAGGCCGGAACAAGGCGCTGCATTATTCTTCAGATCCACGTTTTGAACGATCGCGATCTTAAGCCCGCAAGATGTCATGTTAATCGAGTATTTCACTCCCAGGAAGAAGAGAGTCCGCAAATTGATGCGGCACCCTCCAATGTTCCGGAGAAAATCCGAGAAGTTTCGGGGCCCCGAACGGTCCGCAGGCCTGCTTGAGGTGGCACCACAATGCTGCAGTGCATTAAAAGTCGTGAGCCATATCACCCGCTGGCGGCGGTGGCGTCGTCTAATTCTGGATGATTTGCGATAGTGCACAGATCAAGCCCTTGTCGTCGAACGGCTTGCGCAAAATAGGTTGCGAAATACAGCAGCACGGCGCTCGTCCGGCTCGATGTCTGCCCAATGCACTCAGTATTTTCGTCGACGATGATGGCCGCGGAATTCCCACTGACCGCCACGACGATGTTTTCACTCCGTTTCGCCGACCCGATTCCGCGCGAGGCCAAGAACTTCCTGGCTCAGGCCTGGATCTCACAATCGCGCGCGGTGTCGTTCAAAGTCATAGTGGAGTAATCGAGTTGGTCAACCGCGCAGGCGGTGGGCTGACAGTAAAAATTTCCATGCCGCGGCGCTAGCTCAGCGTCCTACGTACCGACAGCGCCAACACGTCTGGGGCCGGGCGTGCGTGACGCGCGCACAAAATCACGCGATACTCTAGCCGACATGTGCTGCTAAGAATTCCATATCTCCCGCATCCTCGGATTGGTTTGATTGCGCGACACCACGAAGTCTTTCTATCATGTGACCGAGGCGGATCGTGGTCGTTGCACGGTCCAAATCTATGACCCATGTGTCGTCGGACGACGCAGCGACGGCATCAATGAAGATCCGTAGTTCGTCGAGATGCTGTTTGATATAGTCCAGCGTCTGAAGCTCCTGGCAAAGCCCCGCCGGTATGTGCTTGATCGCGTCAGGAATGGCGTGCTCAAGCCTTGCGACACGCTCGCTCAAATACGTCAGTTCCTGTGATGCGCGTTCAAGCGCCAGAACAAGAGAGTTCTGACCGCATTCTGTGTCGCTCATGATTCCCTCTAGAACAGTTCGACGTCCCCGCCCATGGCAGGGAGCACAGGCTTGGGTGTTTCGATCTTTTTGAACTCAGGATCGGTCGGGGCCATGAAGCTTTGCCGAGCCCGACCCGTCGTGGGCCAAAATTCGACTCGTCGACCGCTTGTTCCGCCCAAGCTTCCCGGTAGCAGCTCAATTCCTTCCCGGCGCAGAAACTGTGTCGCAAACTCCGCATTTTGGCTGCCGATGTCTGCAAGTCCTTTCATCGTTCTGCCACCACCAAAGAGCTTTGCTTGCAGCCGGCCTCTATCCGCGCCGTCCTTGAGCAGCCCGTTGATCAGAAGTTCCATCAAGTGGACCCCAAGAGGGTTGTCTTTTTGGCAACTGCGGTTGCTCTTATCACCTGGCAGCAAGAAGTGGTTCATTCCACCCACTTTGGCTGTTGGATCAAACAAACACGCAGCAACGCATGATCCCAGGATCGTCGAGATCATGAGATCTGGATTTTTCGAGACGAAGTACTCGCCCTGGAAAATCGTCTTTTTTTTCGTTGCTGCCGACGCGACACTCATGACAGTTTGCCGACCACGGCCTCGATGCAGGTCTTCAAAGAATTGGCGTCGAACGGCTTCGGCAGATAATTGTTCAGGCCGAACTTTTTGCCTTCGAGAATAAGGCTCTTATCGCCGCTGCCTGTTACAAGTATGAATCCCACCTTGCTGGTCGGTGCATTTCCGCGTAGCGCGCGAAGCAATTGCATGCCGTCCATTTTGGGCATGTTGAAATCTGAGATGACGAGATGGCAGGGGGCCGCGCTCATCAGTTTGAACGCTTCCTCGCCGTCCTTGGCCATCTTGACATTCTTGATTCCGATCTGGTCCAAGCTGTCGAAAAGCAAGGCGCGACTGACGGAGGTGTCGTCGACGACCATGATCGAGAGTTGCTTTGCTGCAGGCATAGTCTGTGATCTCCCTCACACGGCGGTTTTGACTTTTGCTTTCAGAATTTCAGTTGAGAGCTTGTTCAAGGGCGCCGTGACGTGAACGGCACCCATCTGCACGGCGGCTCTCGGCATGCCATAAATTACGGAACTCGATTCATCCTGCGCAAGCGTGAAGCCCCCGGACTGGCGAATATCGAGCAGGCCGACGGCACCGTCACTTCCCATGCCCGTCAATATGACGCCGACTGCCTTGGATCGGGCTGCCGCGGCGACAGACTTGAATAGAACATCCACCGAAGGGCAATGTCCGTTGACGCGGGGTCCCGGCCGCAACCGGCAGGTGAAGTGGCTGCGGCCAGATACCTCCAAATGTGACTCACCGCCCGGGGCGAGATAGATCACGCCACGCGAAAGGGTCGCTCCGTGAGTCGCAATTCGCACGGCGGGTTGGCACTGCCGATCCAGACGCGCGGCAAGAGAGTCTGTGAAACCTGCGGGCATGTGCTGAACGATAACCGTAGCGGGGCAGTTTGCTGGAAACGACCGCAGGATCGTCATCAGTGCCTCGACGCCCCCCGTGGACGCACCGATGGCAATCAATTGACCGTTGTCAGCCTCCGGTCCCAGCTCTGGCCTCGGAGTTGTCGAATGTCGAGTCAGGGGCCGGACTTGGGCCCGGGCGGCCATGCGGACACGAAGCGCAAGCTCCGCAAAAGAGTTCTCATTGCCTTGCCTCGGCTTTTCGATGCAGTCAACAGCTCCGAGTTCGAGAGCGCGAATGGTCGCCTCGGCGCCGCGCCGAGTAAGGGTCGATACGACAATGACCGGCATGGGGCGCAGGCGCATAATCTTTTCAAGAAAGTCGAGGCCGTTCATCTGCGGCATTTCGATGTCGAGCGTGATGACATCCGGATCCAGTTGTTTGATGACCTCGCGCGCGACAAGCGGATTTTCTGCTTCTCCGATGACTTCGATGTCGGGAGAGGCCGCAAGTGTCGACATGATCAAGCCACGCATGGTGGCGGAGTCATCAACGACAAGAACGCGGATTTTCTTCATTTTCCTTCTCCGCTGAGCATGTAGGTGGTGGGTGCAATGTTGATGAGCGACTGCGCAGCCGGTCCGGTAACTCGTTCCGAGTGACCGATGTAGAGGATCCCTCCTTGCGGCATGACGCTTCCAAACCGTTGCCAGAGGCGGCTCTGGGTCTCCGGGCTGAAGTAGATCATGACGTTCCTGCAAAAGATCACGTCAAATGCACCGTTCATCGGCCAAGCCTCTTGCAGGTTGAGCGTGCGAAAACTGATGAGGTCCCGCGCTGCCCGGCACACAGCGACTTCGACGCCGTTCGAGCCGGTTACTTTTTCAAAAAACCTCTGCCTGGTACCGGGTGGCAGCGTTTCGATCGCGCTGCTGCCGTAGATGCCCGTCCGTGCTTTCTCGACCACTGTAGAATTGATATCGGTAGCGAGAATTTTCAGATCGAGGTCGCCGCTTCCCTGAGGAAGGACCGAAAGGACGGTAAATGCGATTGAATAGGGTTCTTCACCCGTTGAACACGCTGCAGACCAAATTCTCACGCGGCGACCTTGCCGTGCGGCTGGAATGAGCTGGTTGATCAGCAAGTCTTTGAGATGGTCGAAGTGATGCCGTTCTCTGTAGAAACTCGTCGTGTTGGTTGTCAGCGCCTCGACCATCTTCTGTCGCTCAGTACTATCGCGTTCGAGAAGCGTGCGATATTCGGCAAATGTCGTCGTTCCCGCTAGCCGCAATCGCTTGACGAGCCGGGAGTACACGAGCGTTTTCTTGGACGGCGACAGGTTGATCCCCGCCGCTTTTTCAAGCAGCGCGGAGATCGATCGGAAGTCGCTATCTGTGAGTATGAACTCGTTCATGGTCACTACGCCGGCTTTGCCGTGGAGGGCTCAAGCATAGCCTTGGGTAGAACATCTTCGAGATCGATCAGGCTGATCATTCGCCCGTCGAGCGCGATCAATCCTTTTACAAAAATTTCGGCGAGTTCAGACGCAACGTTGGGTGTCTGTTGTATTGCGTTCCGGCCGATCGTGAGAATGTCTGAAACGCCGTCAACCAAGAGCCCGACAACCTGGGAACCAATCTGGGTCACGATAATCACGTCTCGTGCGGATCCTTTGCATGACGCCCCGCCAAATCGAACAGCGAGATCGATCACGGGCAGCACAGTACCGCGCAAATTAATGACGCCCCGCACGTAATCCGGTACGTGCGGAAGGCTCGTCGCTTGTGTCCATCCGCGAATTTCGCGAACCGACATGATATCGATGCAGAACTCCTGTTCGCCGACGCGGAATGCGACGACTTCGATCTGGGCTGGCTGGCGCGCGGCCGAATTTGCGATATCATAAGCATTTTGTGACGACAGGTTCATTGTAGTAGGGCTCCTGCGGACGGATTGGCTGAAACGGAGTGTCCGAGTTTCGATCCGGTCGCGCACACTGCGGCTTCGACATCGAGGATAAGGGCTACGCGGCCATCGCCGAGAATGGTTGCGGCAGCGATACCTTCGATCGCTCCGTAGTTCGTCTCGAGACTTTTGATGACGACTTGGCGCTGATCCTGGATGCCATCGACCAGAAGGGCGTGGCGATTGCCGCACTCCGTTTCGATCAATATCGCCACGCTCTCGCGATCGATCCGAGGCGTGGTTGTGAAGCCCAGCCGGTGTCCGACATCGACGATGGGAACGAAAGTATCGCGGATTTTCACCACGGACGCATTCGGGCCCAGAGAATGGACCGTCTCGCGAGGAGGCTTGAACGTTTCGACGATCGACGTGAGAGGAACGACCAGAGTCTGCTCGGCTGCCGACACGATCATCCCGTCAAGAATGGCGAGTGTCAGCGGCAGACTCATGGAGAAGACAGAACCCTTGCCCGGCGTCGAAGAGATCGAAATGCGGCCACCCAAAGCCTGGATCGATCGGCGGACCACATCCATGCCCACGCCACGCCCGGAAATGTTCGAGATAGTTTCCGCGGTCGAAAACCCTGGCAGGAAGAGCAGATTGTCTATCTCGCTTTCGGTGAGGATCGCGTCCGGCGGAACAAGGCCCTTGGACTTTGCTTTCTCAAGGATGCGTTGGCGATTGAGACCTGCCCCATCGTCGGAAATCTCGATGACGACCCGACCGGATCTGTGCGCGGCCGATAGTCTGACCGTGCCTTCCACAGGCTTGCCGGCAGTGGCGCGCTTTTCAGCGGATTCGATCCCGTGATCGACTGCGTTACGGATCATATGGGTCAGCGGATCGGCAAGCCTCTCGATCACGGTCTTGTCGATTTCAGTCGCTTCGCCGTCTACTTTCAGGCGCACCGTCTTGCCCGTGGCATCGCTGACTTCTCGCACGATCCGCGACATGCGCTGGAACAGCGGCTTGACCGGCTGCGCACGGATCGCCATGACGCTTTCCTGAATTTCACGAGTGAGCTGTTCGAGTTCGTCAACGCCGAGCATCACAGGTGACGATGACGGAAACCCGGCACCGATCATGCGCTGCGCAAGCATCGCCTGGTTGATGACCAGCTCGCCGACCAGATTGATCAGGCGATCCACGCGTTCCAATTCAACGCGGATGGTCGAACTGCTCGGTGCACCCGTCGTGCCGCCGGCAACCTCGCGGGCCGATTCATGTTTGTCCTTGTGGTCTTGCAGACCGACGGGCAATCCGGTTGCGAGCGCAACGCCAGCCATGACGGCAGGAGCTTCGCTCAAAGCATCAGTCGCACCCGATGGGGTTTCCGCCTTCGTCACCGGCTCGTCCCGCGTATCAATATCCGACGTAACGACAACTTCGTCGTCGGCAGGGGAAACGGGCGTTACGTCAACGATGTCGAGTTCGCAATCGCCGTCGACGAAATCGAAGACGTCGCGGACATCGGCGATGGGGTGCTCGGTTGTGAGATGGATATCCCAATGCAAATGAGAGCCAAAATTAATGTGGCTGGTAAAATCTGGCAATTCATCAATCCGGCAATTGATCTCAGCGGTACCCAACCGGCGAAACTCGCGGAAAAGGAAAGCCGGTTCATTTGCTTTTTCATAAAGAGCAGGTGTCGCGCGAAACGATATATTGAAAACATTTTGGACCGGGTCGGGTATCCCGTCGCTCATTTCAAAGTCGCCGATATCGATCATGGCCGGTGCAAAATCTTCGTTGCCACCGTTCAACTGGTAATCGTCCGATGACGCGACTGAAATGGCTAGGGCAGCATTCGAGGGAGCGTTGCTTGCTCCCTCAATCGGGTTGAGCACTTCCAGATCTTGTGCAAGCTGTTTCCAGATCGAGGCCGAAATGGGCTCTCCCGTACGGCTCAAACGGACAAGATCTGCGAGAACGTCCGCAGCGCGAAGCATCACATGCATCGCGTCCGGGGTTGCGACCAGACGATCAGAGCGGATGTAATCGAGCGTGGTTTCGAATGTATGGGCAAATGCCACCAGGTCCGTCAACTTGAAGGCGCCGGCGCCGCCCTTGATGGAATGAACGGCGCGGAAAACGGCATTGACCGTTTCGCGGTCTGCTGTTCCTTCGTTCATCGCCATCAAGCCGGATTCCAATTCCGCGAGCTGCTCTTCGCACTCCTCGAAGAATGTCTTGCGGATGGCTGCCATCGCGTCCATGGGACCTGTTCCTTGTTATCGTTCTTTACGCCGTTACGCGATTGATGGCGGCGACGAGCTTGACAGGGTCAAAGGGCTTTATGATCCAGCCCGTGGCGCCCGCTTCTTTCGCGCGCAGCTTTTTTGCAGCGTCGCTCTCCGTCGTGAGAACGAGAATGGGGATGGTCCTCTTGAGAGGGTCCTTGCGAATGGCTTCGATGACGCCAAAGCCATCCATCCTCGGCATATTGATATCTGTGACGATGACATCAGGATTGCAGCCCTTAAGGATTTCGATGCCATCGACGCCGTCAATGGCTTGAACGACTTCGAAGCCTGTTTCGCTGAGCGCCAGTCGCAACATGTCCCGCATGGACCTTGAGTCATCGATCGTAAGTATAATTTTGCTCATGACCGTTCGACCTGATCTGAATTGATGAAGCGCTGCAGGCCCAGCAGTTGAATGCCGGCCATGAAGTCTTCTGATGGGTTTGAAAGTTCGATTTTCGTTTCACACGAGTGCCGGGATACCAGTGCATTGACGAGTATCTCGGCACAAGCCGCACCAATCCAGCGGACCTCGGACAAGTCCAGCCGGAGATCGCAATGAGATTGACGTGACAGGGACTCATAGAGACGGGGCGCCTCGGCGGTGTCGAGCCGCGCATGAAGTTTAATGGACTTCTTTCTCGGTTTCCTCGCGCCGGCCATCAGAATTCCTCCCAGTTCGAATTGTCAGATGCTGCGGCGTAGGAACGGCCGTTCGTTCCGTTTGCCTTCATCGGCATAGTCTTTCGAGCTTTGGTGGCGACGGGAGTTGACGCGACTCTGGTTTGCTGGCGTTGCGCAGACATTGTGCTTCGGCTCGTATTGAAGCGGGAGACGAGCTGAGCGAGCGTTTCGGTTTGCTGTTGCAAATTGCGTGTAGCTGCTGTCGCTTCCTCGGCCATCGCCGCGTTCTGCTGTGTCGCCTGATCCATTTGTCCGACCGCGGTGTTGACCTGGATCAGGCCGTGGGCCTGTTCGCTGGCACTTGTGGCAATTTCCGATACGACGTTATTGATCTGCGAAACGCGTTCCACGATCCGGGTCAGTGTCTGGCCTGTTTCGCCGACGAGATTCACGCCTTGTGCAACTTGAGTGGTCGAAGCCGAGATCAGACCCTTGATCTCCTTGGCGGCCTCGGCCGAACGTTGCGCAAGTGCGCGGACCTCTGAGGCCACAACCGCAAACCCGCGTCCCGCCTCGCCCGCGCGTTCGGCCTCGACGCCTGCATTCAAGGCGAGCAGGTTGGTCTGGAAAGCGATCTCATCGATGACGCCGATGATCTGGCTAATCTGCTTGGATGAGTTCTCGATTGCAGACATGGCCTGAATGGCGCGGCTGACGACTTCGCCGCTCCGCTCGGCATCTTTTTTGGCGTGCGCCACGACTTCGCTGGCCTGCTTGGCTCCGTCTGCCGTCTTGCGCACAGTGCCGGTAATCTCTGTCACAGCGGCGGCCGTTTGTTCCAGGCTTGCCGCCTGGCTTTCCGTCCGCCGTGACAGGTCATCGGAGGCTTGTGAAATTTCGTCGGTTCCGACCTTGATGGCGTCTGTGCCGTTCTTGACCTCGGTCAGGGTTGCTTCCAACTGGTCCAGTGCGGAGTTGAAATCGGTCTTCAAGCGCTCAAATTGTTCCGACACTTCGATCTCGATGCGCGTGCGCAGGTCGCCGTCGGCAAGACGGGACAGGGACTGGCCAAAAGCTGCGATGACGGCATCGCGCTGCTGATCGGCGCTCTTGATCTGAGCTTGGACGGTATCGAGTCGCTCGAAAGTCCGGTTCATTTCTTCGACGATGGGTGCGTATTCGTCGATAACCTTATCCGTGATGCGGTGCGAAAAGCTGCCGCTCGAAAGTTTCTCGGATGCAATATGGAACGCCTTCATGAAGGCTTCGTGCTCGCGAACGTAGTAGCTGTTCGTTGCTTCCTTCTCCTCGACTTGCCGATTGGATTCTTCAGCCAGCCTCTTGCGCTCGATGACACCGGCTTTCAATCGTGCCAGAGCTTTTGCCAGTTGACCTGTTTCATTGGCATAGTCTGTGAAGAGAATTTCCGTGCATTCTTCTTCTCGGCTGATTTTATCGATGGCCGAGAGTTGGTTGTTCAGGCTGCGCGATAGGCCAAGAACGATCTGGGTGCAAAGAAATGCGCCAGCAATGAGCGTTGCGAGTGCCCCGAGTAGATACTGGCCGATGGTCATGTAGGAGCGATCGATCCGGTCGTTCAACAACTGTTCAAGGATGACGGCGCCGTCTTGTTGAAATTTCGAAATGTCGTTGCGAAGGGGTTGAATATCGCTCCGCAGCTTTTCGTTGGTGTACGTTGCGCCACTCGCCTCGAACGCCTTGTAAGCGGTGTCTATCTCCTTGAGGATCTCCGCATGAGTGTTGAGAACCGCCTTGGCGCTTGCATCGAAATCTTGTTTGTTGATGTTTTCGAAATTGCCAAGAGCGTCCTGGACCTTATGCCCGATGATGGATGTGTGACGAACCGCATCCGTTGTAATAATCTGTGCGGGATCACCGTTCGTGGCCATATCAAATTTGGCCAACAGCCCGTGGAGATCTGGCAGCTTTATGGATATCGTCTCCATGATGTAATAGCTCGCAGCCTCTGGATCGAGCGCGAGGTCTGAGCTGCCGGTAATCTCCAGGAGGAGTTTTTTCGCAGCCTCTGCTCTCTCAACAGGATCGTCGGCCGCAACAAAATCTTCGTAGTGTGCCTCGACACCGAGATCCTTGAAATCCTGCGCCAGTCCACGCAAGTCAGCACCGATGCCCTTGTGCGTGCTGTTCAGTTCGCTCCAAATCGCGTTTTGCAGACGAAGACCGTTCAACTCGTTCTCCGCTGTCGTGACGGCCTGCCATTGGGCCTTCACCATGATCGCCAAGGAAAACAGGATCGGTACGAAGCCGGTGAGCGCGATGAGCATCATTCGGCGGCCGAATGACCAATTTTTGTTGATGTATGCGAACATGGATGAACCCTCGGGCTTTCTGGATTTTATCGACGAATTGGGGGGGGGGGTCGGTTATGCGGTGAATGGCGTCAGCGCGACGGCACGGGCTGGGGCAATCTGCGACCGCTGATGCGATGCAAAATTGAGCTCAGGCTCTGATGCCGGGATTGGCGCGAATGTTTCGCGCAAAGGCGAATGGGCCGTGCACATTTGTCCGGGTCCTGCGGGTGACGTCCTGCGGGGCATTCCGGATCGGCCGGTACGTTGGCTGTGCATTCATGCAGAGAGCGCGGGCGCTCTAGCCAGACGTGTCGTCAGACTATCGTGTGATTTGCATATATTTGGTAAACAAAAAATCGCTGGATATTGGTAAAATGAATGAAAAAAATTAGTATTTTATTCATTCACGCCTGTGTTCGACGCCTGATTTGCGGCTCTAATTTAGAATAGCTGCGGTCGTCGAGTGTTTTCTCCAACCATGAGTGATAAACGGCAAGATATTCGGTGAGCCTTGCCCAAAGTTTGTTGTGAGGGTCGAGTGCCGCCTGGGCGCGCGCAATGGCGTCGGCTGGTGATGTTATTAATGTAAGATACAACTCGGCTGTTAGGATGATGAGAGTGCTCTCAGCCGGGCGCAACTCGACTTTCAATTCCTGGGCAAGATCGCTGGCCAGCCGCCATGCCAATACCGAGCAGTAGGCTTTCTCGTCGTCAAACTGCTGTTTCTTATCCTCTACGGCGACAGGTGAGGATTCAGAAAAACCCTTCTGGCGATATGAAGCATGAGCGTCGACCTCTGCGTAGGTCTCACTTCTTGTTTCGTCTAAAAGCTGTGACAAAGGCACATTCAATAATTCGCTGATCTTCCCAAGCGTTTTGTAGGGAGGTACCGATTCATCTCTTTCGTAGCGGTAATATGTATTCGCGGTGACGCCGAGCTCTTCCGCGAGCAAGCGTGCCTTGTAATAGCCCGCCGACAGCCGAGCTGCGCGCAATCGCTGACCAAGTGTGGTATCCGTTTTCGCCATCGACTGATCTGGCATCATCAGTCTGCAGCAGGCAAGTCCGCACGCGCAAATATAAGGTAACTTCAACCTTAGGGTGTACAGATTAAATCTCAGATTGAAATAGATTACGATTTGAGGATGCTTTGAATGCCTTTTATGGGGTCTTCTATTGCCTGTTCGTCGGGCCTTTGTCTCAAGTAGTCGTAGAGCCGAGGCGCCAGAGCCACCGATTTATCAAGTTCTTGGTCGGTCCCCGGCTGATACCCGCCGATTAAGCGCAAATCGCGCGTATCTTCAAATTTGTTTATTAAAGCCCGGGCCAATCGCATCGTTTCACTTTCTTGCGGCGTCCAAACCTTGCTCGCGAGACGTGACAGTGACGCGAGCAGATCAATTGCCGGCCATCTGCCCGAGGCTGCGATTTTACGGTCCAATACGATATGCCCATCCAAGATGCCGCGTACGGCGTCTGAGACAGGATCATTGTGATCGTCACCGTCCACGAGAACCGTCGTGAATACGGTGATGTCTCCTTCGCCTGACGGGCCGGGCCCTGACCGTTCCAGTAATCTCGCGATTTCCGCGAACACGCTTGGCGGATAACCGCGTGCGACTGGAGGTTCGCCACCAGCCAGCGCATGTTCACGTTGGGCATGAGCAAACCGCGTCACCGAATCGATCATCAGCAAAACATTATGGCCCTGTCCGCGGAAATATTCCGCCACAGACATTGCAGCCTTGGGTGCGAGACGGCGCACCGCCGGACTGGCGTCTCCCGTGGCCACCACTGCAATCACGCGATCGCGTTTTGTGCCCAAGACGTCTTCCAGAAACTCCCTCACTTCACGGCCGCGTTCTCCGACAAGGGCCAAGACCACGACCGATACGTCCGGAACGGCGCTGAGCATCGCGAGCAGCGTTGATTTTCCAACGCCCGATCCAGCAAATATGCCAAGCCGCTGTCCAGAACAGATTGGCATGAAGGCATCGATCGCCTTCACCCCCGTCTTGAGCTTCGCCGAAACGCGATTCCGCGTCAGAGCGGGCGGCGGCTCCCGATCGAGCAAATACGTATTGCGTCCAAGACAGAGTTCCGCGCGATCATCGAGTGGATTTCCAAGCGGGTCGATCACCCGTCCCAGCCAACTTTTGTCCGGCCGGATTGATGGCAGACCGACAAGTGTGGCGCGTGCCCCCAGCACGATGCCGCTTTGCTTGCGATAGGGAATAGCCGTCGCAACAGTTGGATCAAGGTGGATGATCTCGGCGAGTTCGTTGTGCCCTTCAGCAGAAACGGTAACCAGTTCCCCGACGCGGGCGAAGATCGACAGACCGTGAATTCTGATTTGGCTGCTGCTCACTTCGCAGACGGTGCCCGATATGCGAACACTGCCTCCGGTAACGTACGTCGCAGCTAAATCAGCCAGTGCTTGAAGCTTCTCAGGCATGCGCCGACTTGGTCATGGTTGGATTGGCGCTTAATTTGAAACCCGGCATACATCTATCCACCAAGAGTGCGAATGGCGTTGGCCAGACCTTCCTCGGTTTCCGCGACGCCATTGCTAATGGCATCGAAAGTCCTCTGAATCGAAATCAGGCGAGTCATCTCCATGACAGGCTCGGTGTTCGACTTCTCCACATAGCCCTGTGCAATTGATACGCTGTTATAGTCGAGAGCCGCCTCGGCTGGCTGGTCGGGAATAACGCTTCCATTCTCGAACCGCCGCAATCCGGCACCTTCTGGAATCGTGAAAAGACCGACGCGGCCTAGATCGACGCCACCTTGCACTATGCTGCCATCTTTTCCGATCGATGGCCTGGGACCATTGGCATTGATCTGCAGCGGGCTTCCGCCTGCATCCACAAACGGAAATCCCTTCGCCGACAACAGTTCACCTGTCGGGCTCAAGTTGATGCGGCCATCTCTGGTGTAGGCGATACCCGCCGGTGTCGATATGCCCAGCCACGCGTTGCCGTTGACGGCGATGTCGAGAGGGTTGCCGGTCTTCTCCAGTGCGCCTGACAACGTCGAAATGTAGCTGCGTCCCTCGGAGACGAAGCTGGTATCTGTCTCGGCAGTTTTTGACAGGATTTCTTCGAAGGAGACGCGTTCGGCGCGATATCCGGTCGTCCCAAGGTTGGCAATGTTTTGGGCTACGGTCTCCAGACGTTTCAGCAGCGCCAGCTGACCGGAGATCGAAACATAGACGTTGGACTGCATGTCAGCGCGTCTTTTTCTGCAGGTTCTGAATCGACGTCAGTGTGTCGATCGAAACACCGCCGGTCGTATTGACTTGAAACAATTGGAGCGATGGGTCAGCACTCGCACGAGATGCGCTCAAATCCCACAGATTGGCAAATCTCTCCATGAATTTTGATAGTTTGGCGGGATCCTTCAGGTCAGCAACGTCCAACTTGGAAGCAATGATGGCGGCCTGCTTTTCGATACCGATCCCCGGAAGAGACGTCGGAAGAGCCAGCGCCGTCTCAACGACCTTATACAGCGCTCTATCTGCCAGGACGTTGAAAATGCTTTTGATGTCCGGTGCTTTACGCTCGAAGTACAGGGCAAGTCGGACACCTTCGTTTGTCTGCCCGGCATTTTCCTCCAGCGTTGTTCGCATGTAACGGTCCACGAGGCCTTTCTGAGTGCGTGTAAAGGCCGTCGTGGTTGCGCCGTAACGGGAGAAATTGAACGTTTCTGCCAATTCCCGAAACCGCGGATCAGCCAACGAGTTGGCGAGAGATTTCGAATCGTCAATCCCGCCTTCTAAAACTTTTCTTATGAGTGCGCGGGATTCGACCATGTCTCCCATTCCAAGAGCGCGGAGGGCGTAACCGTAAAGTCGCCTGTCGTTCATGAAGTCGCCAACTGACTTCACCTTGGAGATGTTGGCCTCGTAGTAGGCTGTCTCGCGTTTGACCACACGATCGTTGGCAACGGTCTGCAGCGACCTGGCGGTGTCGCGTGCGATGATCTTGTAGCTGGTAAGTGTCCCGATCATGCAAAATCCCCACTCTCGTCGAGGAGCATGCAGGCGCCGGCTTGAGTGTACCTTGCCGCCTGGCCATCAGTCCCGCGCAAGCCGCATTTCAGACTCTTCCGGGTGATTCGGATCAGGTGATTTCGTTATGACCATTATCATCGGTATCGGCGTGACGCTCGCGTGCATGCTGGGTGGCTTTGCTGCGATGGGCGGCCACGTTGAAGTCATCTGGCAGCCGTGGGAGTATGTGATCATCCTCGGCACGTCGCTCGGCACGTTTATTGTGGCTAATTCGACAAAGGTCATCAAGGATTGCGGCAAAGGCATCGTCGAAGCGTTCAAGTATTCGGCTCCGACACACCGGCACTACGTCGAGATTCTTGCATTGATGTTTTCGCTGATGAGAGCGGTGCGGAGCAAGTCGCGCGCTGAAATGGAAGCGCTGATCGATGCACCCGCGGGTTCGGAGATATTCGGTAAAGCGCCAACTGTTCTGGCAGACAAGGATCTGACGGTCTTCATTTGCGATTACATGCGCCTTCTCATCATGGGCAATGCGCGCTCACACGAAATCGAGTCGCTCATGGAGGAGGAGATCGAAACGGTTCGGCACGATCGCCTTAAGGCCTACCACGCCTTGACGGTCGTCGGTGACGGTCTTCCCGCAATTGGAATCATCGCTGCGGTTCTGGGTGTCACCAAGGCAATGGGTGCGATCAGCGAATCGCCGGAGGTGCTCGGGAAGTTAATTGCGGCTGCTCTGGTCGGCACGTTCGCAGGCATTTTCTTCTCTTATGCCATTGTCGCGCCGATCGCCACCAAGATGAAGTCCGTGCGGGAAAAGAAGATCCGCCTCTACGTGGTTGTGAAGCAGTCGCTACTCGCGTTTATGAATGGTGCGATTCCGCAGGTGGCAATTGAGCATGGGCGAAAGACAATTCCCAGTGCGGAGCGGCCCGGCATCGACGAAGTCGAGGCGGAAACGATGGGGGGCGGGGCGGCTCCAGCCGCGAATGCTGCATGAGCGCTCTGGAAGCCACGAATTTAAGTAACTCGGTCCTCAGCAACCTCGTCGCGGCAATTCTGAAGGAGACAACTCCGGCCGCTCAAGCCAAACCGGTAGAACTTTCGGCAATCTGCGAAAAGCTGGCCGACGAGGCGGGCGCAAGCCTCGCGGCGATTGTGCCCTCCGTTGATTTCGCCGTGACCGGCGTCCAACCCTGCCGGCTCTCCGAATTCGCGGTGTCGGAATATCCCGCCATGTTTGTTCTCGCGCGGCAGGAAGATGCGCGGGACATTATTCTTTTCCGTTTCAGCGCGCGAAGCGTGGATTGGTGGGTATCGTCATCTCTTGGCGGGTCGCCGGCAAGAAAGCCGGGCGACATGGCCCCTATATCCCCTATTGAAGTACGCGTGGGGCGAATTGCGATAGATCTGACGCTCGCAGCTTTGGTGAGAGTTCTGTCGGGTTTTGGAATCGACTTGACGATTCACGAGTGCAGAACCAGCGCGATCGTAGAAGATCTTCCAAAATTCCCCGATGATCCGTCTGGCTACGCCGTATCGATTGCGTTGGCGCCGGTCGCAGCCGGTTTGACCATGAGCTTCTTTGTTTCGCAGGCCATGGCCGTTGACTGGTCGGAAAAAACTTCGCGAGCAGACGACGTTGACAGCGTCGCTCAAGGGGTGGCAGGCGATAACGATTGGCCGGAAGAGCTTGAGAATCAATTTTCAAGCGTAACGGTCAGTATCGAGGCTGCGTTGACGACTGAACTCGTTGAACTGTCAACGCTCCTATCCTGGGCGCCGGGTCAACTGATCGAGCTTCAAGTGACAACCGAGACTCCGGTTCGATTTCTTTCCAACGAAGTTCCCCTTTTTAATGGACGGCTTGGGCGCATCGACGATCGGTTGAGCGTCCAGGTTCTAGATGCGATCGAATTCATTGGTGTCGGACGAGACGCGTGGACAAGTGGCGTGTAGTGCGGACCGCAAGAGTTTTCAGAGCTGCAAATGGGGGATAGGTCATGACGTCAGGAGATGCCGACCCGGACTACCCCGAGCCGTCCCTGGTTGAGTTCGCCTCCGAATTGACAGCAGCTGCAGATGATGCGCTGAGTTCGATGCATGCGGGTTCGCGGCGTGAGCGACTTGCTGGTCCAAAGGGCGAAACACCGAGGTCGATCGACATACAGACGATCATGAAGATACCAGTCACCATGAAAGTCGTGGTCGGCTCTGCGACCATCCCTGTTTCAGAACTAAAAAACCTGAAATCTGGTGAAACAATCTCGCTCAATCGTCGTGTGGGTGAGCCGGTTGATGTGGTCGTCAACGGGCAAATTCTTGCGCGTGGCGTTCTCGTCATTGTGGACAAGGAGACCTCACAGTTGGGCCTGTCTTTGACAGAGGTCGTTGGCGCGGGCGGAACTTTGCCAGGCCCTGCTCCGTCGAAGCGATGAATTGATCAATGTGTTGAGAACGCGCATGGACGGTGCCACCAAAGCTGCCGTGGTTCTGCTCGCTGCAGACCGCAGTAAATCGATTGAACTCCTGAAACTGCTCAATCCAGATGAGGTCAGATCGATCTCTCAAGGCGCAGAGAGGCTCGGGCCCGTCGACTCGCGTACGCTCTCGAGTGTCGTCACGAACTTCGAGGACGCCTTCAACGAGGGATTGAAATTTCTTGGGACCGCCGACGAAGTGCGGCTGCTCATCAGCGAAGCCATCGGTGGCGACACTGCGGCTGCGGCCATGGCGGGCGCGCCGCAGAATCTGATCTACGAAAATCCGTGGCCCGCCCTTGACGCGCTCCCGGCGGAAGAACTGCGGTCGTACATCGTTGCACAACATCCACAGGTCGCAGCCTATATACTTTCTCGTCTGAATAGCGAGCGCAATGCTGAATTGCTGGAGCAGACGGATGTTGAACTGTGCGCGGATCTGATGACTCGGATGCTGTCGATCATGGACACTCCGGACGCAATTGTCAGGGCGATCGAGGAAGTCCTCGCAACGGAATTTCTCAAACAGAATTCGAATAATGCCGGCCAAATGCACGCCGACCTCGCGTCCGTAATCAACAGGCTCGACCATGCCCGCGCCACAGACGTCATGAAACGCCTGCATGCGTTTCGCCCGGCCGATGCCAAGGTCGTCCAGCGCCTGCTGTTCAGGTTCGAGGACCTGGCAAAGCTCGCACCGAACGCTCTCACTACCGTCGTCGAATACGTTCCTGTCGAACAGATGGTCATTGCGCTTGCTGGGTCATATCCCGCCCTGCAAGAGGCTGTCCTGAGCGTGATGTCGGCTCGGACGCGGCGAATGGCTGAATCAGAAATGAAGAACGGCGCTGCGGTCACCCAGAAAGCGTTGTTAGCTGCGCGCCAGACTATCGTTGCAAAAGTGCTGTCCCTCGCCTCGTCCGGCGCGATCGAACTGCCGGCGGATAGCCCAGAGGGTGCGACGTCATGACGGATGCTCCCGACAAGGAAAGCAAAACAGAAGAAGCAACTGAGAAACGTCGCGACGAGTCGCTGGATGAAGGCAACACCCCGATCTCGCGTGAATTCTCTCATCTCGGATTCGTCTTTGGTCTCATAGCCGCGGGGACGTGGATGGTCCTCGGCGTGACATCGCAGATATCCGGAGTCCTCACGACTTTTTTAGAAAGGCCAGACGAGTTCAAGTTGGAAAATGCTGCTGACGTGTCCATGCTGCTGCACGCCGTAGCCATAGAGTTGGCGCCGTTCCTGGCTCCCGTCGCGCTCTTATTTTTGGCGACCGGCATTCTTTTTCAAGCTGTTCAGTCGCCGGTGCGAGCGTCATGGAAGCGCATAGCGCCAAAAGCATCGCGAATTTCCATATCAGCGGGATGGAAGCGCCTGGCAAGTGTGCTCGGACTGGTCGATCTTTTAAAGGGAATTGCCAAGATCGGCTTCCTCGGAGCGATCGCTATTTTGTATCTGACAACGCCCGATGAAAGCCTGCTGCTATCGGTCGACATGCCCGCTACCGCCTTACCCTCGATGATGATTGCGGCGTGCGTAAAGGTGCTTATTCCGGTGTGTATCGGCGTCAGTGCGCTGGCTGCGCTCGATGTTGTTTACAGCCGATTCTCATGGGAGCGCCGGATGCGAATGACGCTTCAGGAGGTGCGTGACGAAGTCAAGCAATCCGAAGGTGACCAGCTGCTGTCCCGGCAGCGACGTTCGATCGCGCGGAACCGTCTCCGACAGATGGCCATTCAGAATGTCCCGCGCGCGACCCTCGTGATTACGAATCCAACCCACTTTGCGGTGGCACTTAGATATGTCCGGTCGGAAGGGGGCGCCCCGACCGTGGTCGCCAAAGGTCAAGACCTCTTGGCGCTTCAGATCCGCAAGATCGCAGTAGAGAAAGAGATCGCGATCATTGAAGACAAAGCTTTGGCCCGATCCCTATACGCCGCAGTCGAAATCAATCAACCCATCCCAAGAGAATTTTTTGCAGCCGTTGCCAACGTCATTATGACGTTGCGCAAACTCGGCAATCGTCAAATCCTCAGTTCGTTGGAGGCATGATGCGCGCCTATGCCTGTCCTGATCGTAAAGTGCGCGAGCAAATCATAAGCGCCTATGTCCGGCCCGTCGCGATGGAATTGAGGTCGCTGGAACTCGACCTGCTTCTGAAAAATATTATGACCCTCCGTTCTGGAAATCTCGAGAGCGTCGTGGAGGCATCGAGCGAGCTATACTTCAAGCCGGGAACGCTTCGCTATAACCGAATAAGCGAGATTGAATTGCAATGGGGCTGTCTGCCCAAGGTGCGCCTTGTTCTGACGTTGGATTCGCACGGCGTGACGGTATCTTTCGCTCTGCAGCTGGACACTTTCAGTGCCGGGGTTGATTTGCAGTACGCAAGCTTCCCCGCGGGTCTGACAGCCAAGGCGGAGACGCAACTTCTCCGGCAAGCTCTGCGGAAAGCCCGGCGGAAAAGCGGGCGTAAGCAGCCGTGCGCCGGGCGACATTCCAGTGCTCAGCGCCCGATGGCAAGGCCGACGCAAGTGTTTGCAAACAAACTGATTTGAAGATTCGACTGGATGAACCAGCATGATGCCAATCAATTTTTTCAGTATCGCTTCGCGGCACGCGGAATGGGCTGCCGTTCGGCGCAGCGTTGTCGCGTCCAACATCGCGAATGCGAACACATCTGGCTACAAGGCGCGCGACGTCGAGGAGTTTGTCGTCGAGCCGATGCAGCAAGCCACGGCACTGGAGACATCCCACCCCGGTCACGTCGGGCAAGCCGGTGCGACAGCTGTTCTGGCGTCTTCGACCTTCGATGCAGGGGGTGCCGCGTACCACTCCGGTAACAACGTCAGCCTGGACCGTGAACTCATGAAGGCCGGCAGCCTATCGCGTGAGCAGAACCTGAATGCCGGCTTGATGAAAGCGTTCAACCGACTGATCGCGCTCTCCACGAGGGGATAAAATGGACCCATTGCTTGCGGCGTCTCGCATCGCGCAAAGCGGACTCTTCGCTCAATCGGAGCGGCTGCGGATTGTTGCCGAGAATTTGGCCAACGCAAGCTCAACGGCGCGCGCGGCAGGTGGCGACCCGTACGCGCGAAAGACCATATCATTTCGGTCGGAATTCGATGATCTGGTTGGGCAGGAAATGGTCGGCGTGTCCGACATCGGTCGTGACGGCTCGCCATTCCGGGTCGAATATGAACCGGGCCATCCCGCCGCCGATGCCAATGGGTTCGTCAAGTATCCAAACGTTGAGCCAATGCTTGAATTGGCTGATATGCGCGAGGCCAACCGGAGTTACTTGGCCAATCTGCAAGTCATCAAGAATGCCCGCGAGGCGGTCAACTCAATGCTCGACCTGCTCAGGGGCACGTCATGAAGGTGCTCGGTGTCAATAATTTCGTTTCTCCCGCCAACGTCGCGCCCTCCATCGGTCGCGCCGCACCGGCGGCCGAGACGGTCACGCAAAAAAGCTTCGGCGACGTTCTGACTAACATGATGAAAAACGTCGATCAGACACTGCGTTCTGCCGAGCAAATGTCTGTAGGCGCGCTGACGGGAGATGTTCCCATACAGAAGGTCGTCGAGTCGGTTGTTGCGGCCGAGCAAAAGGTGCAACTGACGACAGCCGTCCGCGATAAGATTGTTTCTGCATATCTTGAGTTAACCCGAATGCCGATTTGAGGCGCGTGATATGAGATCGCTTTATATTGCCGCCACAGGCATGGCCGCTCAGCAGACACAAGTTGACGTGATCGCGAACAACATCGCCAACGTCAACACGACGTCGTTCAAGCGCTCACGCGCTGAATTCACGGACCTTCTCTATCAAACGGAGCGCCAAGTCGGTGTGGCGAACGGACCAGATACAAGTGCGTTGCCCGAGGGGGCTTCGATCGGACTTGGCGTTCGAACCGCCGCGGTTCGGACGCTGAACATCCAAGGCGCGATGACAAAAACAGGCAACTCGCTCGACGTTGCCTTCAACGGGCGCGGCTGGTTTCAGGTCAATGGGCCTGATGGCGAGACGCTGTATACCCGCGCTGGCGCATTCAACAAGGATGCAAACGGCCAGATCGTGACGCTTGATGGCCTGACCGTTCAGCCGGACATGGTTGTCCCGGCCAACACGACTGAAATCGTCATCAATGATCAGGGTGAAGTCTTTGCGCGCGTCGCCAACGCAACGCAGGTTACGAGTATCGGCGTTTTGTCGGTCGTTGATTTTCCCAATGAAGCCGGTCTTGAAGAGCTGGGCGGAAATCTGTTTCGCGAAACCACTGCGTCGGGAAATCCCGTTACAGGAGTTGCGGGGAGTAATGGTTTTGGCACCATCAGGCAGGGCTTTCTCGAGTCGTCAAACGTAGATCCTGTCAAAGAAATCACGGAGCTCATTTCGAGCCAGCGGGCCTATGAGATGAATTCCAAGGTCATCCAGGCATCCGACGAGATGTACGGCACTGTTAGCAAGGGATTGCGCTAATGGCCTTGCGCAAACGGTATGGTCGAGTGTTCAGCGCTTTCGCGTCGGCCGGGCTTGCGCTATCCGCGCCTTCGGCTTTTGGCGGCAGCATGCAAGACGTCGTCGAGATACTCGTTCCGCGAACTGTCATCTATCCAGGAACCACACTTTCAAGCGACCTAGTTCAAAAGCTAGCCGTTCGAGACAACAGTCAACTCGCAACGGCCTTTACGTCGAGCGATCAGCTGACAGGTCTTGTTGCCCGCCGCACACTCATTCCGGGACAGCCCATAACCAAAGAGGCCGTGCGCACGCCCACTCTCGTGCAGCAAGGCCAGCCCGTCACCGTCCATTACACGGACGGGCCCATCGCGATCGCACTGGGTGCGGTCGCTCTCCAGTCGGGCGGCGTAGGGGATAACATTACTGTTCGCAACGGCGATACGGGTCGGATCTTGCGCGCATTGGTTCGTGCGGACGGATCTCTCGTCTTGGGGTCTCCATGAGGCGGCTCGCTATTCTGCTCGCGGTCTTGTGCGCAATGACACCGACCGAT
Organism: Hyphomicrobium sp.; assembly: GCA_022844105.1. Lineage (GTDB taxonomy): Bacteria > Pseudomonadota > Alphaproteobacteria > Rhizobiales > Hyphomicrobiaceae > JAGVSR01. Next base: position 76,805 of record JALHMJ010000008.1, read on the forward strand.
CGCGCGCAGGCGCAGTTTGAGACCCGCATCAAGGATATTGCCGCGGTTCAGGGGACGCGCGGCAACTATCTGTTTGGATATGGGCTGGTCATTGGCCTCAACGGAACGGGCGATACGCTCCGAAGTGCACCCTTCACGCAGCAGTCGCTGCGTTCGATGCTCGACCGGATGGGCGTGAACATTCGCAACATCGATGCACGAACGAGGAACATCGCGGCCGTCATGGTGACCGCGGATCTGCCGTCGTCTTCAACGCCGGGTTCGAGGATAGACGTGTCGGTGGCCTCGATGGGTGATGCCACGTCGCTCACCGGCGGAACTTTGCTTCTGACCGCACTGCAGGGAGCGGATGGAGAAATTTATGGTGCCGCACAGGGAGCCATAGCCGTCAGCGGCTTTCAGGCCGGGGGACGCAACGAAACCGTCTCCCAGGGGGTTCCAACGGCCGGGCGCATCGCGAACGGTGCACTTGTCGAACGCGCCTCGCCAGCTCAATTCCAACAGGCTGAATCGATCGTTTTCGAGCTCCATAACCCCGACTTTAACACCGCGGTCCAAGTTGCCGACGTGATCAACATCATGGCCAAGCAACGGTTCCGGATGCCCATCGCAAGGGAGCTCGATAACCGGCGTGTTCTCGTCCGGCTGCCGGCTCAAATGCCGGCTTCCAGAATCATTGCGGAAGTCGGCAACGTTCGAGTGACGCCGGATACCTCGGCGCGCGTGGTGATCGACGAGCGGACAGGAACCATCATTGTTGGGCGCGATGTTCAAATTACACCGGTCGCCGTTTCGCATGGAAGTTTGAATATTCGCGTCACCGAAACTCCAGTTGTCTCGCAACCGGCGCCATTTTCTGACGGGCGGACGGTCACCAACTTTGAAAGTCAAGTTGAGGTGTATCAGTCAGGCGACGCCATCGGCGTCGTCGCGGGTGCGAGTCTGCAAAGTCTCGTGGCCGGGTTGAACAAAATGGGACTGAAGCCGACGGGCATTATTGCGGTTCTGCAGGCCATCAAGACCGCTGGAGCACTGCAGGGCGAGCTCGTCGTGCAATGAAGACGCGAGTGATGCGTGCATCTGTTCGAGAAGAACGCGGTGGTGGATTCGGTCCGCTCGTTGCGTTGAGTGGGTGCCTTCTACTTGCGTCAAATGGTGCTTTGCGTTCCGAGACGGACGCATGGAGTCCCCAGATCAAGCCAGCCGCACCAGAATTGACCGCTACCGCGCCGCCGCCGCGCCCGGTCAGTCCAACCGTGATCAATGACAGTAGGCCGAAGCCTGCACGGACTGAGCCGCAGCCGATCGCGGTGAGAGTGCCCGTCGGGCAGGCGCCGCAGACGGGCGCGACGGAAATCAATGTCGATGCGCCGGCAATCTCTAATTCGGCAGCTCCGCCACCGCGTGCCGAGGACAGTGCAACCGGCGAAAGTCTCGTTGAGCAGTATTGTCGCGTCGCTGTCGACGCAGGGGTGGCAGCAAAGATCAAAGAAGAGGAGCTGCGGGCCAAATCACTGAAGGATGAGATCGAGCGCAAGGTGGACGAACTTGGAAAAGCCACCGCCGATCTACAGACTTGGCTCAAGCGCCGGGAAGACTTCAAGGCCGCTGCGACTGAAAATCTCGTCAGTGTGTATGCTCAGATGGATCCTGAGGCCGCAGCCCAAAGGCTGACAGTTGTCGGGGAACCGACTGCGGCTGCCATCCTCATGAAGCTGCCGGCCAAGAATGCCAGTGCTGTTCTGGGCGAAATGCAGCCGGATATGGCCGGCAAGATTACCGCATACATGGCCGGCGCAGCAGCGGTGAAGGCCAAGACCGATGAACCTGCGGGAACGACACAATGACGTTTCCGAGCAGCATAGTCGCCTGTCTCTTTGGAGCGTCGCTCGCAGGTTGTTCCGTTGTGCCGGAGGAAATGGGACGCGAACCTGTTCTCTCGCCGGTCGGAGCAGGTATCTCAGTCGATCAGGTAGGTTCGATCGGAGAGCGGGTCGAACGCTCATTTCCTGTGTCGCGGGGATCGACGTGGAGAGATTCGGCGGCGTCACTGGTCCAGGATCCCCGAGCTGAAAGGCCCGGCGACGTTTTGACGATAACGATCGACATGAAGGATCGCGCGTCGCTCGACAGCAGCAGCGAACGCTCCAGAGATGCGTCCAAGTCCATGTCGACGTCTCTTGATTATGTGCTTGGTCTGTTTGGAATCGAACGAGACGGTTCGGGTGAAATCAATTTTGATGCCAATGGCGCCACCTCCGCGCAAGGCAAGGGAGCTACTGAGCGGGAGGAAAAACTCAATCTGCGCGTTGCGGCTGTGGTGACGGAGAGGCTGGCAAACGGCAATCTCGTCGTCAGTGGATCGCAAGAAGTCAGAGTGAATTACGAGCTAAGGATCGTTCAAGTCGCGGGGATCGTACGTCCAAGAGATATCTCGCCCGACAACACCATAACTTACGAGAAGATCGCGGAGGCTCGGATCTCCGTCGGTGGTCGCGGGCGGGCGATGGAGGTACAGCAGCCGGCGTGGGGGCAGCAAATACTGGATCAGGTGCTTCCTTTCTGACGATCTGCTTTGGCACGCTTAAGGAGCCGAAATGGCGAAAGCAGATAGTGAAGGCAAGGCCGGCCAGGGCGAAGGAATGGTGCCGCTTATGATTGCGATAGCTGCGGTGACGATTGTCGCCGCGGGCGGTGCAGCGGCGGCCGCTTGGTTCGAGACGGGTCGACAGAAGTCAGAAACTGCAGGCGCGGCCACGTGCGGGCCAGAAGAGCGACAGATCGCGCAGCTGGGCGATCAGGTGACGTTCGTACTCAATCTTCCGTCGATTGTGACTAACCTAGCTGGAGAAGATGCGCCGTGGCTGCGATTGGATGTCTCCGTTGTCGTGCCCAATACGACACCGCAAAAGGAACAATTGGCGGCGCAGTTGTCGCAGGATTTTCTTGGCTACGTTCGCTCTCTCAACGTCAGCGAACTGTCGGGCGGAACCAACCTCTATCTTCTGAAGGAAGACCTCACAGAGCTTGCCAAGGCCAGAACATCGGAAGGCAGTCTCGACGTTCTGATCCGATCATTTCTAATCGAATAATCGTAGCGCTCATTCTGATCTGCGCACTCACTGTCGTTCCCGAGACGGTTCAGGCGCAGACGATCAATCTCGAAGATATTCTGCCTGGTCAGTCCGGTACGGCCGCAGGACGCATCATCCAGGTTCTGCTGATTCTGACGGTCCTCTCGGTCGCACCAGGGATACTCGTCATGATGACGTGTTTCACACGCTTCATCGTCGCTCTGTCGTTCTTGCGTGCAGGCCTTGGTCTGCAAACGACACCCAGCAATCTCATTCTCATCAATCTAGCTCTCTTCATGACGTGGTTCGTGATGGCGCCGACGTTTGAAAAGGCCTGGGAAACAGGCATGAAGCCATTGATGGAGGAGAAGCTTCCGACGGAGCAGGCCGTCGTCAACATGGCGGCTCCATTCAAGGAGTTCATGCAGGCCAATGTTCGACCGGCCGATCTGGCTCTATTTCAGGACCTTGCGCGGAACCGTACAGCCAGCACAGTCCCGGTGGCCAGTGATAGCCTTCAAATTCTGATACCAGCATTCGTCATTTCGGAACTGCGGCGGGGGTTTGAAATCGGATTCCTGATTGCGCTGCCGTTTCTAGTGATCGACATGGTGGTTGCGAGCGTCGTGATGTCGATGGGCATGATGATGCTGTCCCCGATCGTGTTCTCGCTCCCGCTCAAGGTTCTCTTTTTCGTCCTGATTGACGGATGGAACGTCCTGGTTTCGGCTCTCATTAAATCCTACGCTTGAGCGGGGCTTGCGAAGGGCGTCATTTCCATCGCGGAACATAGATTAAGGTGCTGTTAATGGCGGCTTACCAACATATATTGATAACGATTCGCGTACTGCGAGTGGGGGTATGACCCCAGGCATGATGCCGTCCTCTCGCACCGGACGATCCGGTATTCGGTAAGCAACGCTACTGCACGCTTGGGCGGGATCAGATGGACAGCATCAAGACCAATTTCTCCGCGATGACCGCGCTGCAATCACTGCAGGCGACAAATAAGGAGATGCTGAAGACGCAGCAAAGAATTTCGACCGGTTTTCGGGTCGCGTCGGCTGAGGATAATGCGGCCTACTGGTCGATCTCGACGACCATGCGTTCCGACAACAAGGCCTTGACCACCGTCACGGATGCGCTGGGTTTAGGCAGCGCGACCGTTGATGTCGCTTATACGGCTCTGAACCAGTCGATTGACGTCGCAAGTGAAATAAAAGCCAAGCTGGTCGCGGCGAGAGAGCCAGGCGTCGATCGGGCGAAGATACAAAGCGAAATCACGGAGATGCAGAATCAGCTGAAGAGCAATGCTGATTCTGCTGTTTTCTCAGGCCAGAACTGGCTCTCGGTCGATAGCTCCGCTGCTGGCTACAACGCGGCGAAGTCCGTTGTGGCCTCGTTTACTCGTGCTTCCGACGGAACCATCAGTATCGGAACCATTACCTTCAGTGTCGATAGCTCCAAGCTTTATGATGCCTCAGCGGCGGGTGTCGGAATTTTGGACGCGCTTCGGGACGGAACCGGCGCGCAGTCTGGGACTGGCACCTTTTCGGTTGCATCGCTCAACGTGTCGGCACTGACCGAATCGGCAGCCGATCTCACGACGCTGGAGACGTATATCAAGGGCGTTGACAAGTCGATTACCGAGATGACGGCGGCAGGTACGAGCCTTGGCTCGACGAAAAAGCGCATCGGTTTGCAGCAGACCTTCGTCAAGGTTCTGATGGATGCTATCGAACGCGGCGTCAGTACGCTGGTCGATGCGAACATGAATGAAGAATCGACGAAGCTGCAGGCGCTTCAGGTTCAGCAGCAGCTTGGTGTGCAAGCGCTCAGCATCGCCAACAGCTCGAGCCAGAACATTCTGTCATTGTTTCGCGGTAACTAGCGACCGGACGCGAAACAGAACACTCGATCGGCAGCGGCAATATTTTCGCGCGCGCCGCCTGAGAGGCACGCGCCCCGGTTTTAGTTCGTGCAGTGGCGACGCGTTTCATCCGATTTTCCTTCATTCGTTTAATTGTTCTTAAACCATTTCAACATACGGTCAGCGCACGTCGAGTTGAGGGTGTTGTCCTCAAAGGCATGAAGCCGTCTTGTCGTGCCGGAAGAACCGGAATGTCCCCCAGACAATTTCAATATCAGGGACAGTTCCAATGGACAGTATCAAAACGAACTTCGCAGCCATGACTGCACTGCAGTCGCTGCAAAACACCAACAAGGAAATGCTGAAGACGCAGAGCCGCATCTCCACGGGATACCGGGTTGCGACGGCTGAAGACAACGCATCCTATTGGTCGATCGCGACCACAATGCGCTCAGACAATAAGGCCCTTTCGACTGTCAAGGACGCCCTTGGGTTAGGCAGCGCCACCGTTGATGTCGCCTACACGGCTCTCGATAAAGCGATCGATGTCACCAGCGAAATCAAAGTCAAGCTCGTCGCGGCTCGTACGCCTGGCGTGGACCGCGAGAAAATCCAGAGCGAAGTCACCGCACTCCAGAACCAGCTGAAGAGCATCGGCGATTCTTCTACTTTCTCAGGCCAGAATTGGTTGTCTGTCGACTCTTCGGCCGCCAACTATAATGCGACAAAATCGATTGTCGGCTCCTTCTCGCGCGATGCAGCCGGTGACGTGTCCATCGGCACCATCTCCGTCGATACATCCAGCATCAAGCTCTACGATTCCAGTGCTTCTGCCGTCGGCATTCTTGACGGTCTTCGCAGCAGCACCGGCGCCATTGCCGCTACTGGCACCTCGGTAGCAGCACTGGATATTTCTGCTCTGACCGATAGCTCGACCGATTTGACGACGCTGGAAGGCTACATCAAGGGCGTCGACACGGCAGTCTCAGAAATGACCACGGCCGCTACGAGCCTCGGTTCGGTCAAGCAGCGTGTTGGTCTCCAGAAGGAGTTCGTGAGCTCTCTGATGCAGGCTATCGATCGTGGTATCTCGACCCTGGTTGATGCCGACATGAGCGAGGAATCGACAAAGCTGCAGGCCCTCCAGGTCCAGCAGCAGTTGGGCATCCAGGCGATGAGCATCGCTAACAGCTCGACCCAGAACGTCCTCTCGCTCTTCCGGTAAAAAGTTCGGCCCGTAGCACGTTCTCTCACCAAAAGTTTTTGGTGAGACCATCCGGCCGCCGTCTGCTTGGCGGCGGCCGGTCGGCACCTGCAGCTCCCACCTGCAGGGGTCCGTGGGTGCGCCATTTTCTTGGCGCATCCACGGTCGTCGCGTGCATTTCATCACGCACTTACCGTCATTCCGGCGCAAGGCAAATCATCCCTAAGTTCTGACTCCCAAGGGGGTGAGGAAACATGGATTTTGCCCAGGCTCTCCGGCTCATACAGCAGAACCTTACGGCACTTGGACCGCGGCGGCTTACGGCGCTTGGGCTCGTCGGATTGACACTTTTCAGTGCCATTGCGCTTGGAAGCTACGTCGTTGCGCGGTCGGACTATCAGCCGCTTTACATCGGGCTCACGGCTCAGGACTCCAGTCGCATGGTTGCGGTGCTGGGCGAGCTTGGAATTCCGTTTGAGGTTTCGACCGACGGCGCGAAAGTTTCTGTTCCAGCCACTGCGGTCGCTCGTGCGCGAGGGGTACTTGCTGAGCGGGGGCTGCCATCGAGCGCCGATGCGGGCTACGAGCTTTTTGACAAGATTGGGCCCCTTGGCCTCACGACCTTCATGCAGGAAGTCACCCGTGTTCGCGCACTTGAGGGCGAAATCACGCGCACGCTCGCGAGCATGAGCGGCATAACGTCAGCGCGGGTTCACTTGGTCTTTGGCGACAAGGCGACGCTTCGATCGGTGGCGCAGAAGCCGTCGGCCTCCGTGGTGCTGAAATTAACTGTCGCTCAGGATCGCGCGCCCGTCGATGCGGTCCGCAATGTGGTGGCTGCTGCCGTACCAGGCCTGACCCTCGAGGATGTGAGAGTTGTCAGTTCCGACGGTGCTGTTCTTGCGGCGGGAGGCGAAGCGCTTCGCCCCGGAGCCAATCGGATGCTTGATTTGGAGAAATCATTTTCCGCGCAACTCAAGCAGAACCTTTCCGATGCTCTTGCGCCCGTGCTGGGGTTCTCGAATTTTCAATCCAGCATCGCAGTTCGTTTGAATGCGGATCAGAGCACGATCAGTGAGAATATCTTTGATCCCAATTCACGTGTTGAGCGATCGGTGCGGGTCGTCAAGGAAGCAGGAAATTCGAAGGACGGCGCTGGGGATCAGGGCGTTACGGTCGAGCGAAACGTTCCGCAAGGCAATGACAGCGCATCGCAAAACAGTGCACAAAATCAGAAATCGAACCAGCGCCGGGATGAGATCACAAATTACGAGATCAGCTCAAAATCCGTCGCGACGACCAGGGACGGGTATCGCGTCGAGAACGTCAGCGTTGCGCTGGTGATTAATAGGAGCGCATTGAAGAATCCTGATGGTAGTCCGCTCGACGACGCGGCGATCACGACCAAGATCACCGAGATCGAAAAGCTTGCTGCAAGTGCCGTCGGCCTCGATGCGCAACGCGGCGATCGCCTGACCATCATGTCTCAGGCGTTCATGGTGGAAGATGCCGGCGGCGCTGGCTCTGATGCCAACGGACTGAGCGTAATTCTCCAGGAAAATTCGAGCAGCATGATCACCGCGCTCATGCTGGTCCTCGGACTGCTGGCCTTCGCCTGGTTTGGAGTAAAGCCACTGCTTCGCATTTTGATCGAACCGCAACCAGCGTTTGCTGCCGGAGCTATCGCTGGTCCGCAGGCCCAAGCTGGTGACATGGAGTTCGAGATGGCCACAGCTCCAATTGTTTCTGGAGCAATGGAAATGGCGCTTGGCGGCGAAATGCAGCCGGGTGCGGTGACCCCACTCTTGGCCCGATTGAACGAACTTATCGAGCGCGATCCTGATCAAGCTGTTGCAGTGGTACGGCGTTGGCTCAATGCCGACGCAGACAGGTAGCAGTTGGTCATGGCACACGGCTTGTCGGGGCAATCGGTCGACTATAGCGGAAAATTCCAGCCGTTATGGGACAATGACATTCGGGCGGATACCGAACAGCCGCCAGTGGATGCGACGGCCTCGGCGGTCGAGACGGCCTACCGCAAGGGCTACGAAGACGGTCAAGCAAGCGCGGAGGCCACTTTCAAAAATGTGGTCGAGCAGGAACGGCGGAATGCCGAGGCGCAACTTCGGTGCTCCCAAGAGGCGCAGCTGCTGGAGGCGCTGCGGGCCTTGTCGCTTCATGTCACGGACGCGCTGTCAGGTATCGCGATGCAGATCGGCGATGATCTCGCCCGTGCGTTGAGCCCGTTCATCTCTCAACGGCTGACGGATTTGGAAACCGAAAAAATCATGAGCGCCTTGGCCCGGGTTTTGGATGTCAACGGTGTGGTGGTGATCAATTTAAAAGGGCCTGAAAGTCTAATTCAACCGCTAGCCGATCACCTCGAGGAGCGTGGGTTGAAGGTGATGCGGGACGCGCGTGACCTCCCGGAATTGCTGGTCAAGATCGATGAGTTCGAACTGAGATCTGCTGTGCCGCATTGGATCGCGCGTTTGCAGGATATTGTGAAATGAGCGACAATCACGACGATCTGGCGAAAGAAATCGTCATCGTAAAGCGGCGTCGGAGTACCGGCGAAGAAGCGCACCATGGCGGCGTTTGGAAAATCGCCTATGCCGACTTCATGACGGCCATGATGGCGTTCTTTCTGGTCATGTGGCTCGTCAACATGACCGATGACAAGACCATTGTGCAAATTGCAAATTACTTCAATCCGCTGCAGCTCACGGATCGCAACCAAACAGACAAGGGCCTCTACGACTCCGACCCGAGCTCCGAAGCAAAGTCGACATCGGACGACACGAAACGGTCACAGGGTGACAAGAAGCCTCGCTCTCCGGGACAGGCGCGCATGGAGAAAGCGCGAAAGGAAAAGGCCGCTGCGCAAGAGGCAAAGTTGTTTGTTGATCCGCTGAAGACATTGGATGGGGTCGCCAAGTCGGACGATGGGGCCATTCCAGAGGCTGGTCCGGAAGAAAACCTTGTAGGTATCGACGAGCAGGCAATGCCGCGTCAACTCCTGCCAACGGGGCCTGACACGTTTGATCCGTTTGATCCTTTCATGGAAAAGAGCATGCAGCCTCCGACGAAACACTTGTCATCGAGGCCGAAACCCACTGGTGCCGAGGCGCCCCTGAGCGACAAGAAGAACGCCGAGAATTCATTGGTTTCTCAGCCGGAGCGTCGCGCGGCCTCAACGAAAGAGGACGAGACCGCAATTAAGCAAGGCGATCTGACTGAGAACAATTCCAGCGCCGCCGACGCGACGAAGATTGTCGCTGCCGCTATCCGGAAGTCCGTCGAAAAGGCCATTGCGGGGCTAAGGCAGGCTCGCCCCGAGCTTCAAGTTGATGTGGTTCCTGAAGGAGTGCTGATCTCGATCATGGACAACGACAAATTTGCGATGTTCAAGTTGAGTTCGGCGGAGCCTGTTCCAGAAGCCGTCAGGCTTATCGACCGGCTGGGAAAAATCATCATTGAAAGCAAAAAGAAGGTTGCGATACGTGGGCATACCGACTCAAGGCAGTTCAAGTCGTCAAGCTATGATAATTGGCGGCTCTCGACGGCAAGAGCGCATATGGCCCACTACATGGTGCGCAGAGCTGGACTGGAAGACAGTCACCTCGTCAAAATTGAAGGGTTCGCGGATTCACAATTGCTGAAGCCCAGTGATCCGTTCGCCGCAGAAAACCGGCGGATCGAGTTTCTGCTGAGGGTCAATCAGCCATGATTTCAGTCTTCGCAGCGGTGTTGATCTCTTTGCCGTGGATGTCTGAAGCGGGCGAACCTGATGCCGATGCCAAATTGCAACCGAAATTTGCAGTCAGTTCTATTGCCAAAGCTGTGCGGGAATACGTGCGTCAGGGCGATGCCGCGTTGTCGGGAGGGCCAAAGGCGATCGCCGAGAGGCAGGAACTTTCGCGTCGTATCGCAGCAGAATTTGCTTCCGAGCGGTCGACGACTTGGGAATCTCCAGGGAATGCAGCGGAATTAATGCGCTTTGTTCTGTTTGGCGGATCTTCTGAGATTCTAAAAAAGGCCTTAGAAGCCGGGTCGTTTCCCCAGCCATTCGCGCGAACAGCAATGGGGATCGTAGCCTTTTCTGAACGCCGGCTGGATGTTGCGCGCGAATATCTCATCGAATCCCCCGGTGCCGTTCTTCCCGACCAAGTCGAGGACCCGCTGGCCTTGATCAAGGGCACACTCTTGTCGGCAAGCGACGCCGACAAAGCAATCGCCTACTTTCGCAGAACGGAACTGGCGGCTCCAGGTACGGCACTTGAGGAAGCCGCCATGCGACAGCATGTGATGACCTTGATCCGGCATGGAAGGGTCAGCACCGCCTTGGATAAGCTCAAGGTCTATGTGCGGCGTTTTCCCAATTCGATCTACTGGCGGCAGTTTCGTACGGTTGCTGCGAAGACGCTGGCCAGAAGCACCGGATTCGATGCAGCGGATTTTTCCCGACTCAACGGCGAAAGTTTCTCGGCGGTAAGTCTGCGGAAGTTGCGAGAGTTCGCGCTTGAAGTCTGTAAGCAGCTTGTGATGGTTGGATCGCTTGAAAGTGCCCTGCTGGTGATCGATTCAGCAATGGGAAAATTGGACCAGTCATCCGACCTCAGGCGCAGCGCGGAACTCTACCGCAATCTTGCCGCTGCGATCGTAGCTGACCCTCGTGCGGCGGAACGTGGCCTGCGAGCACTTGATATTAAGGGATTCCCAGAGGACGAGCAGTCGCTGGTGAATGCCGGCATTGCGATGGCCTTGAATGTGCAGAAGGGCTACCGGAACCCCACGCCAGCAAGCAGTGACGGGCCAGCAATTCCGCGACATCCGCCGGTGGACGTTCAGCGTGTGCAGCCATTGCCTGATCAACTGAATGAGAGAGCGAAAGGTGCGATGGAGCTTGCGCAGAAAAAACTGAATGAGGCTCGCCCATGATGGTCACCTCACTTCCAGCAGCTCAGCCAGTCGGGGGGCCGACACCGGCGTCACCGCGAGTAGCAGATTTGGGCGTGGGCGCTTCCGCCGGATTTGAAGAGACGCTCCTCGACAGCGAAGCGGCCCCTGTTGCACGCGATCTTGAAGTCGTCGCCGATCCCGTTTTCATGAATGGAATGTATTTCTTGAACCCGCCGCATGTGCCGGGCGACGCAACGGATGCGCAAATACCAACCCAAGAACGCTCGCAACCTGCCGATGATCTCGAGCAGAGCCTTGCACCGTTTTACGATTTGGCGTTCGGACAGACCCTGACCATGACGTTGCCGCGGACCCAAGCGTTCGATCCGATAACGCAGTCCGTTCCGGCGAATGAAGAGACATTTCGCGCCGTCGTAGCGGCATCTGACAACTTCGGCAAGACTGCACAGCCTATTGAGGTATCCGGTTCCGCACGAGAGCAACCCAGGTTCGATCCCCTGGCGAATGTTCCCGTTCTGATGGACGGCGCCAAGGTACTGTCCGTCAGCAGCAAGGCATTTCACGCACCCTTCATTCTGGCCCGGCCGGCCGGCTCTCAAATTCCAGCAGCGACACTTGAAGATGTCGTTGGCAATCATGATCCGGTAATTGGAAATGACGGTTCCACAAACGACAGATCGCGCGGTTTCTCGGTTGTCAGTCTCGACAGAATGTTTGCGACGGCTGTGCCGATTGAGGCTGTTGACAGCCAGCAAAGCCGGCTCAATCAGCCGGTTGCCAACTCGCATATCGTTGCATCGTTGGTTGGCTCGAGTGCAAAGCCCGATTGGCCTCAACCCGAGATGGGTGTGCGCACGGAAGGCACCGTGGTGCAGCAGCTAACCTCTGCGTTCCAATCCCTCCTTGAAGGCGATGGTGGTGTTGCGACGGAAGAGTCTGGACCGACGGTTGCCAACGGATCGTTTAGTTTTCAGCCAAAGTTGCGCGTCTTAGACATTGTGCTGCAACCACAAGAGCTCGGGCGAGTCTCGATTCGGATGCGTCTGAGTGGGAGTGGGTTGAGCGTGTTGCTCGAGGCTGAGAATGCCGCAACGCGACAGCTCTTGCAGCAAGAGGCTGGCTTGTTGTCGGAGCGCATGAGTGCGGATGGCTATGACGTGGAGAACTTCGCCGTGCAGCAGTTATTCATAACGCCGCCGCCGACAAAGCCGAATGCTGTTCACGGTCCGGTTGACGTCTTTCAAGGACCGGGCGGCGGAGCACATCCGGGGGCAGGTGGAGCAGGAGGGCAGGGTGCGGAAAATCAAAGGCCGCGTAATCGTGAACCCGTCGGCCTGATCGAAGGCACCAGTCTTGCCGAACCAGCCGAGCCTGCACGCGACGCGCGCAACCATCTCTATGTTTAGGGTGACTAGCTATGGTGGCACCAAAGCTCGACGGTCCATACAAGCTCATCGTTGACGATGTAAAGTCCGCGACCAAAGCCAGCAGTTGCGGCGTCTGGGCCCTTGGTTCATTGCGGCAAGATGGGCGGTTTGTCGTATCATTTGTTGGCGCCAGCTACGGCGAGCCGGTCCGTGATCTATGCGCATGCATCGGAACAGCGCCGCAGTTTAAATGGAAAGCGACACCTGAGCCCGAAATGGCTTTTCTGCATCTGTGCGAGCTATTCCACAATTTCCATCCTAGTGGAAATTTTTCCCATCCCGAGCGTCCCAACGGCAGCCGTCTGCGCTGTCCCTATTGTGAACCTGTTCGTTTGCGGCCTCTAGCAACCGCAAGGCATCGATAAGCGCAGAGCGATAGCCGGCGTGCCAATAAGCTCGCTCCGGCGAAGCGGCATCGAGATGGCGCTGCTGAGCCAGTTCGACAGCATTTGCTCCGCTGTCGATCAATGCGGATACCGCGTCAATTCGATTGAGTATCGTTTTTATCTTCCGGTCCATCTCTTTCACCGCTGGTAGCCGATGAAATGAGTGTGTCAGAACCTCATTTGGATCGCGCGAAGACAGACGCGAAAAACCGCAGTACTTTGTTTACAACTCTCTAACGGTTTCCCTGTGCGGACATCACGCAATTACTAAGCAATACTATGTGGTCTTCGGCGGGGTGCTCTTTTCCTCAATATTCTGAGCCAAGAAATTGTTGAATAACGCTGAGAACGAGTCTGGAACAGCGGATTATCGCTGACTGTCTGCGAGAGCAATTTGCATGGCTATGGTTCGACAATAGGTGCTGCTGCCTAAAGAAGCCGTATCCAGCTTATCCGCGAAGTCGGGCACCATCTGCGTGAAGCGCAGTCCTAGTCGGTTGCCACGCACCCAGGCGACAGTTGCGAACGCCGCTGAAGCATCGGGCCATTCAAAATAGACCGTTTCGCCGACTTCCAACATCAGCCCGTTGGCGATTTTGCACTGTGCCCCCGCCGCAGAGGCATCCGAGATTGTCCCGAACACTGTGCTGCGGGATGCACCAATCTTGCACAAAGCATCACAGGGTTGTCGACGATGAGCACGATCGTTTTCCCCTGCACGATTGTTATGCGTTCGACGTCCGATCGGTCGTTCCATTGCGACACTCATTTCCGCTCCACTTTCGTATTGAGGTCGATGTCGCAAGAACGCTGCCACGCCGATCAGATCGATCATCTATAAGACAAATGATAGCATTCGTCTTTTGATCTCTAATTGATGCATTGCTACAAATAATTGATTTCAATGACTTTTGTGGCTTCTGGGCGATCAGGCGTCGGACCCGTTGAAGTTACTCTCAGGTCAAGCTTATTGATTCGCATGGGGGGCATGATGATCGTGCTGATTGAAACGCGTTTGTCCGTGGCAGAAGCATATTTGGACGGTCTTGAGAGGTTGGGCGTTGCTGGGCTGCTTCTCGAGCCAGCAGCATTTGCAAACTGGGTGGGGGCGTTGGGGCCGCAGGAATTCGCAGCCGTTGAGGCTGTGGTGGCCGGAGATTTCGTTGGTCGGGAAACGATCAGTCGTAAAACGGCCAAGCTTGGCGGTGTTCCGCTGGTGGCGCTGCTCGACAAGCGATCGTTGGAGGAAACCTTGTTGCTTTTCTCCGCGGGCTTCGATGACGTTATCGGAAAGCCAGTGCACGTACGCGAAATTCTCGCACGTATCCACCGTATATCAGGCCGGCGTAAGTCAATACCTCGCGACGATACACTGAGTGATCTGCAGGTTTTTTGCGACGGCCGCGATCCAATCGTAAGCGGAGAGACGCTGTGTCTGCCAAGGCGCGAGCGCCGAATTCTGGAATGCCTTGATCAGACTGAAGGCGCTTGGATCACCAAAACGCAGCTGTTCAATCGTGTCTACGGGGTGTTCAACGACCAGTATGACGAGAGCGTCATTGAAAGCCACATTTGCCGGCTTCGCCGCAGGCTGAAAATGGCGCTCGGATATGATCCCGTCGAATCGCAACGCTATCTCGGTTACCGATTGAAACTTAAGAGCGGTGATTTGCCTGCGCCACGTGGTGCAAGCCCTACGCAAACGCGATTCGATAGCATCGCCGAAGCAGTCGGTTGATTCTTCGGGGCGACAAATGAGCATTTATGGAACTATGCGAACCAGTGTTTCTGGGATGTCGGCTCAGGCTGATCGTCTGAGTACGATTGGTGATAACGTCGCCAACGTCTCGACGACTGGGTACAAAAGGGTATCGACGGAATTTTCGACCCTCATCCTGCAGGCGGTTGGGACGAATTACGAATCCGGTTCGGTGGAAACGAATGTTCGGCGCGCGGTCTCTTCTCAGGGGACCTTCAACTACTCAAGCGCTGTCACGGATCTCGCGATTAATGGGCAGGGGTTCTTCGTTGTTGAGGGCCCAGGCTCGGAAATTCTGCTGACGCGTGCTGGTGCCTTCACCCCGAATGGAGCGGGAGAACTTGTCAACTCCGCTGGCGCGAAGCTGATGGGATACAACCTCGAAAACTGGTCGGGCGGTGTCGTTGTCAATGGACCGGCAGGGCTGGAGCCGGTCCGCCTCAGTCAGCTCAGTTTGACGGCGATTCCATCGAATGCGGGTTCGCTGCTTGCCAATCTGCCCGCAGATGCGCCAGTAATTCCGGCGGCAAATGTGCCTTCGACAAACGCGGGGTCGGCCGATTATTCGGCGCGGACGTCGCTCGTGTCGTACGACGCGCTTGGCCGCGAGGTGACGCTGGACGTCTACTTCGCCAAGACCGCGCCGGAAACGTGGCAAGTCGCCGTGTTCGATCGGGCGACGGCCGCGTCTGGTGGGCCCTTCCCATACACAGCGCCGGCTCTTGCAACGACGACCTTGTCCTTCGACCCTGCCAATGGACGCCTATCCGGGGCGGGGGCTATCGCTGTTCCGGTGCCGGGTGGCTCGACCGTCGATCTTGATATGGCAGCCATGACGCAATACGCCGGAGATTTCACGGTGGTGAACGGGGAGATCAATGGAACAGCGGCCGTTCCGGTTTCCAAGTTCGAAATGTCGAACGATGGCGTTCTTGTGGCTGTTTATGGGAATGGGTCGCGCGTTCCGATTTTCCAGGTTCCGTTGGCGCGGGTGAATAGTCCAGACAATCTCGCTGCGGTGTCCGGCAATACATTTTTGCCGAGTTCGACCTCGGGAGATATGCAAATAGGTCTTGCAGGCGACGCTGGTCTTGGCTCGATCCTCTCGGGTGCACTCGAGCAGTCGACCGTTGATATAGCCGGTGAAATGACGGCGATGATCGAAGCGCAGCGCAATTACACGGCCAATTCCCGCGTGTTCCAGACGGGAGCCGATCTCGCGGAAGTGGCTGTGAACTTGCGCGGCTGACGCTGCCAATTAAAGGCGGGGGAACAATCTGATGTCGCTCGGGTCGGCTTGGTCGATTGGTCTTTCCGGTCTCTCGACGGCTTCCGATCAGATGGCATTGGTGTCGCGAAACGTTGCGCGCGCCGGAGATTCGAACGCCTCCCGAAAAGTCGGCGAACAGGTGACGATCGGCACGGGAGCCGTGCGACTGGCGGTCGTGGGGCGCGTCGACGATCCGATTCTGCTTGAAGGACTGCTATCGGCCAGATCCGACCATAGCGGAGAAAGCGTCACGTCGAGTGCGCTCGATCGGCTCCACGCCGTCGTCATGGATCCAGAGCTCAAGCGTTCGCCTGCATCGTTGATTTCGGTGCTCGAAAGTAACATCCGCCTTTTGGCAAATGATCCAGCTAATCGCGCGGCCGGCTTACAAGTGTTGGATTCGGCTCACGGCATTTCGGATGCGCTCAACTCTGCAAGTGCCGTTATCAGCAGTGTCCGCTCGGACGCTGATCGGGCAATTGCCGATAGCGTCCAATCTCTAAACTCGGCGCTCAGGGAATTGGAGTCCGTCAATCGGCAAATTGTGTCGTCGCCACCGCAAGCCGATACCACGGATCAATTGGATAAACGCGACGCAATACTCAAAACGTTGGCCGATTACGTGGGCGTGCGGGTCGTGCCGCGAGGGGCTAGCGACATTACTGTCTATACCGATGGTGGGGTTGTGTTGTTCGAGACGTCCGCGCGCGCCGTAACGTTCACACCAAGTGGAGGACTGGGGCCGGGGGTTAGCGGAAGTTCGGTGACGATAGACGGTGTCGATGTGACCGGGCCTGGTGCGGTCATGCCGTTACGGTCCGGCAGCATCGTTGCCCAAGTCAATATCCGCGACAGCGTTGCGCCAACGTTTCAAACGCAAATCGACGAGATCGCTCGTGGCTTGATCGAGGCCTTCGCGGACGCGGACCGAAGCGGCGGCGGCAAACCTGACATTCCAGGTCTGTTCACGTGGGTTGGCGGCGCGGTTCCTCCGACCGGCGCAGCAGTCCCGGGTCTGGCGGCAAGAATAGCGGTCAATTCACAGATTGATCCGGGGCAGGGTGGCAGCCTCAATTATCTGCGAGACGGTGGAGCATCGGCGCCGGCAGACCCCAACTACAATGCCAATCCATCTGGGGCATCGGGCTTTTCCGGCCGGCTGCTGGAGCTTGTGGCGAACCTGAGTTCGACACGCGCTTTCGACCCTGCCAGTGAATTGCGCCCGGGATCAAGCCTCAAGGATTTTTCGTCCCAGAGCGTCGGCTGGATCGACGAACTGCGGCAGACGTCGACGTCCCAACTTGAGGTCCGCACCGTAATCAAAGATCGCTCCAGCGAAAGTCTTCTCAGCGTCACCGGAGTTAATCTAGATCAGGAAATGGCCGATTTACTGCGGTTCGAACAGTCCTTTCAGGCATCGAGCCGGCTCATCGCCACGATTGACCAGATGTTGAAATCCATCCTGGAGGTTGCGCGCTAGCCATGGTGACAACTCCGCTCTCGACGCTCACATCGGCTGGCAGTTCGCTCGCATCTCACATTCGTCGAACGCAAGGGGAAGCCGTGAAGATCCAGGCGGAGGTGGCCAGCCGTCGTCTGTATGACGTTGGCGTGTCGCTTGGATACGGCACAGAATCGCTCGTGAGTTTCCGGCAAGAGATTGAGACCATTGAGCGGACAGTAGACGTCAACCATCAGCTCGCATCAAGGCTCGACGCATCTCAGGCTGCGCTCGACAACATGATGTCCAATGCCAACGGCTTTTTCTCGGCTTTGATGTCCGCACGGGGGGATCCGCGCGCTGCGGGGATACTAGCCGACCAAGCCAAGGTTGCCCTGAACGCATTTGTCAATGCAGCCAACACCAACTTCGGCGGAGTATTTCTTTTCTCGGGCATCCAGACTGAGGACGCGCCCTTTGAAGATTACTTCGCCGCTCCCCCTCCCTCGTCGCGTGCCGCTATGTCTGGCGCATTCTCGGCTGAGTTCGGAGTTTCGAGCACAGACCCCGCAGTGGAAAACATCTCCGTAAGTTCCATGCAGGCGTTCATGGATAATACTTTTGCGACGCTGTTTGCGGACCCGAATTGGGCCACCAACTGGTCGGCTGCAAGCTCGGAGGGGACAACGAGCTTGATTTCTGAAAACCGCACTTTGACGAGCTCGGTTTCCGCCAACAGTGAGGCCTTCCGCTCAATGATGTCGGCGTTTGTTCTTGTCGCCGATGCGGGACTGAGCGGGTTGAACGACGCGACGTTCGAGGCGGTGGTTGATCATGCTGCCAAGTCACTGGGTAAAGGAGTTGCGTTAATGAGCGAGCTCCAGGGCAAACTGGGCACAGTACAGCAACAGGTTCAGACGGCCACTGAGACAATGTCGGTTCGGTCAAACATCTTGAACGAGTTCGTGGGCCGTGCAGAAGGCGTCGATATTTCAGAGCTATCCGTGCGGCTGAATTCCCTGCTCAACCAGCTTGAGGCTACTTATGCAGTTACGGGCCGACTCGGGAGACTCAGTTTGCTGGATGCGCTTTGAACAGCGCCTGGCTCCACGTGCTAGCGGATTTACGGAGGCTCGATAATGTACAAGTTCGCCTATTCCGAGGCTGTGGCTGAGAGCTCGCAAGAGAACCGAGAGTCCGAGCGCGCTGTACTTCTGGAATCTGTCGCGTTGATGGAGGCTGCTGAAAAGGCGGGAGCGAAGTCGCGCGAAGCGGTCGAGGCAACGTACTTCGTGACAAAGCTCTGGTGCCACCTCATCGAGGATCTTGGCAGTCCCGAGAACGCACTTAAGCAAGAACTGCGCGCAAAGCTGATATCGATCGGCTTTTTTCTCATCAAAGCATCCGACGAAATTCGCTCCGGTGAGCGCCGCAGCTTTCTAGGGATGATCCAAATAACGAACAGCATTGCAGATGGATTGAAGCGATGACAGTGCTCAAGATCTCCCTCAAGGCCGGCGAACGGATTTTTGTGAATGGAGCTGTTTTGAAGGCGGATCGAAAAGTCACGCTGGAATTTCTCAACACTGTTACATTTCTGCTCAATCAGCACGTGCTGACTCCCGAGGATACCAAGACACCGCTACGACAACTCTACTTCATGATTCAAACGGCCATCATCGATCCAAAGATTGCGGGTGCAGCGCTCGAAATGGCTGACCATTCGGTCAGGATGCTGCGGTCTACATTCGAGAACAAAGAAATTTTAGCCAATCTCGAAGTCGTGCAGGGCTATTTGCAGCGTGGGCGGAATTTTGATTGTCTGCGCATCATCCGCAAACTTTTTCCCATGGAAGATCTGATCATCGCCGGCCAGCCGCTGCCGTGTGCAGAGGAAGCGTCCGCAACTTCCCCGAAAGCTATGGTGGCTTCATGTCGATAGGCGCAGTTTCAGGAACGGCAGGCGTCAATTCGACGGCGCAAGATGCCAAGGATAGCACTGGGCTTAATCTCGGTTACGACGCCTTCGTCAAGCTGCTTTTGGCGCAGCTGAAGAACCAGGATCCCACCAAGCCGTTGGATGCGACAGAGTATGTATCGCAGCTCGCGACATTGTCACAGCTCGAGCAGACGATAAAGCAGAGCGACAAGCTCGACGAACTGCTGACGCGCACTTCTTATTCTCAGGCAGCTTCGATTGTTGGCATGCGGCTCACGGATCGGTCGCAGGACGTTTCCGGGGTGGTGTCGTCGGTGCAAATCCTGTCGGACGGGATCTGGGCTACTCTTGAGGATGCGACCGCGGTGCGGCTAGGAGAGGGCGTCGTCCTCAGCAAGCAATGAATGCTGTCGATGCCAACGAGCTGGTCCAGCTCGCAATCTGGACGACTCTATTGATAAGTGCGCCGGTGGTCGCGGCCGTGATGACCGTTGGCCTTGTGATTTCGGTTCTACAGGCCTTGACGCAAATTCAGGAAGTGACGCTCACATTTGTTCCCAAGATCATTTTAGCGCTTCTCATGCTTGTGGTGACGGCACCCTACATGGGAGGGCAATTGGGGATGTTTGCCGATCGCGTCTACGGCATGATTGGCGCTGTTGTCAGGTAAATGTCCGCACAATTCGCGAATAATACCGCAATTTCGGAGTGGGTTCTATGACGGGGCTGGTTCGGCTCGATGAGCAGCGCAGCGTTACCGCATTTGGTAATGACACCCTCTTCGCGCTCGGTATCGTCGTCATCCTCACCATTCTCTTCCTGCCACTTCCGCCGTTTCTGATCGATGTCGGCCTGGCATTTTCCATTTCGCTATCGGTCGTCGTATTGATGGTGGCGCTCTGGATTTCCCGGCCGTTGGATTTCACGGCATTTCCGATAATCCTTCTCATCGCGACAATGTTGCGGCTGGCGCTCAACATCGCAACCACACGCCTCATTCTTTCGAAGGGTTATGAGGGGCCGGACGCCGCCGGCCATGTGATCGAGGGATTTGCGAACTTTGTCATGGGCGGCGACTTCGTCATCGGAGTCATTATATTTCTGATCCTCGTCACGGTGAATTTCATCGTCATTACCAAAGGTGCTACGCGCATTGCCGAAGTCGGAGCCCGCTTCTCCCTGGATGCAATGCCCGGAAAACAGATGGCGATCGATGCAGACCTTTCTGCAGGCCTGATTACGGAAGAGGACGCGCGGCGCCGCCGCCGCGACGTGGAAGACGAAAGCGCCTTTTATGGAGCTATGGACGGGGCCTCAAAGTTTGTTCGCGGCGATGCGATCGCGGGACTTATCATTACCGCGATCAACATCGTTGGAGGCGTGCTGATCGGCGTGATGCGTCACGAGCTGACGGTCTCTCAATCGCTTGACATCTTCATGCGGCTTTCAATCGGTGACGGCCTCGTCACTCAGATTCCGGCCCTGGTCATCTCCTTGGCGGCAGGCCTCATCGTTTCAAAAGGCGGTTCGCGTGAATCAGCTGAGAAAGCCGTTTTCGGCCAGATCGGCGCGCAACCGCGCGCACTTCTAATCGCTGGAGTCGTCGTTGCGGCGCTGGCATTGGCCCCTGGTCTGCCTATCGCCCCATTTTTACTGCTGAGCCTTGCTTTGATTTCTTATGGAGTGATTGTTCCAGGCAGGAGGGACGCTGCCGAGAAACTCGCTCGAGAAGACGAAGCCAGAAAGTCCGCAAATGCCGCGAGTGAAGGATTGGCGACCAGGGAAACTCTGCGTCCGGCTGAAATCGAGCTCGTGTTGGGTCGACAGACCGCGGGCCTTTTCATGCAGAACAGCAATGAGATCGCGGTGCGCGTATCACGAATTCGTCGCAAATTTGCGACGGAATACGGCTTTGTTATCCCAGAAGTGAAGATTTCAGATGATGTCGCGATTGCACCCAAGTCGTACCATATCAAAATTCACGGAACGATAGTCACAACCGGGGAACTGAGGCCAGGAGAGGTTCTCGTCGTTTACGGTTCTGGAAACAGACCAAACTTTCCAGGCGATCTTGTCAGTGAACCAGCCTTCGGCATGCCGGCAATGTGGGTGCCGGAAATGTATTCCGTGGGATTGCGCCAAGCCGGATTTGCTCCGGTCGACAACGCCTCCGTACTTCTCACCCATTTGGCGGAGGTGGCGCGAGTTCATCTTGCGCAACTTTTCTCATTCAGGGATTTGCGTTTTCTCATCGAGCGGCTTGATCCGGATTACCGTAAACTGGTTGACGAGATCAGCCCCAGCCAGATTTCCAATTCAGGTCTGCAGACCGTACTCAGGGCTCTTCTCTCCGAGCGCGTATCGATCCGGAGCTTCCATCTCATCATTGAGGCCGTTGCTGAAATTGCTCCGTTTACCCGCAAGGCGGAGGCCATTGCCGAGCATGTTCGGTCGCGTATTGCGCAGCAAATCTGTGGTGACTTGGCAGATGGAAATCACATCAAAGTCGTGCGCCTGAGCAGCCGATGGGAGGTTGCGTTTCATCAGGCCTTGCGTCGCGATTCAAAGGGAGAGATTTTGGAATTTGATCTCGATCCCAGGATGGTGGAAAGCTTCAGCGCAGAGTGCAGCACCGTCGTACAATCCAACATAGATGCCGGCCACCGCTTCGCTATCGTCTGCGGTGGGGAAATCAGGCCATTTGTGCGGTTGGTTGTTGAGCGCATGTTCCCGACGATGAGTGTTCTGTCTCATACAGAAATTGGTCGGACAACAGCCGTTGCGACTTTGGGCACGATCGCATGATCGATGTCGTGCAGGTCTGGATCACGGTCGGTTTGATTGTGATGGTGCGTGTGTCGGCGTTTTTTTCCATCTTGCCATTTTTTGCGGTCGCACGCGTTCCCGCGACAATCCGGGTCTATCTCGCCATCTCCGTTTCATTCGCGTTGACACCGCTTCTCTTCGATGCTGTGCAGTCAAGAATCTCGACGCTGGGTGAGGGAGAATTAATGGCGGTCGTTGCGAGCGAGGTCGCAATCGGCTTGTTCCTTGGCTTTCTCGTTCGAGTCTTCTTCCTTGCGGTGGCGTTCGTCGCCGAGTTTATCAGCCAGCAACTCGGATTCATAGGAATGTTTGTTCCAAGCATCGCTGAAGGCGAGCTGATGAACCCGCTGGCCGATCTCGTGGTCCTCTTCACGGTGGTGCTATTCTTGATCTCTGATCTCCACCTCGTGTTGATACGGGCGCTCGTGACGTCCTACGATGTGGTGCAAGTGGCGTCGGGTCTAGACTTGTCTGTCGCGATTGACGCGCTCTCCATTCGCATGTCCACGGTGTTCCTCTGGAGTCTGCAGTTGGCGGCGCCGTTTGTCCTCTACGTTACAGTCTGCAATTTTCTTCTAGGGCTCGCAAATCGGCTTGTCCCGCAAGTTCCCGTTCAATTTGTAATGGCGCCCGCTATTCTCATCGGAGGGCTCGCGCTGGCGTTATTCGTTTTGACCCTGGCGGCAGAGCGGCTGATCGAGAGGTTCACGATCGGTGCTTTTGGAATCTAGGAACCGATGGATCGTAAAAACATCAAAAGCGCGGTACGCATTCTCACTCTGCGCAAGTTGAAGGCACAGGCGGAAGCGACCCGCTTGCAGAGTGGCGTGACGGCGGGCTCGACCTTGCGGGAACGGCTTCTTCAGGCGCCCCCCCAGCAGCCCTATGCCGACTTGACGACTGCTTACATCCAGCGGACGGTCGGAATTCTCGATAAAGGGCTCGCCGTCTTGCGACAACAGCAGAGCACAGTTCTCGCGACAATCAATCAAGCGGACCGCGCTATCGCGATCGTGGAGGACAAGCTTACGCAGTCCAACGACGCGTTGGAACGGTCGAACTTGGAGGCCCTGGTATGGTCGTCGTTCGACAACTCGGGCGGTAGCACACGATAAGGTTGATGCAAGTTGCCCTCGTTAGGCTTCAGGGAAGTCATACCGAAGTGAGATAGGGCATGCAGATACCGATTGTGAATTCGACGACGTTCATGGGCACCGAACACACTAAGAGCGATAAGGCAAAAGATTCTGCTGCGGCGGACTGGTCGACCGCACTGGAGCGTGTTGTCGAATTTCAAGCCGATCAGAGTTCGGTTCTCCAAGCCGCCGCGCCGCCCGATCCGACGTCGGTAAAATTGTCAGAACTGCTTGTCGCGCATGCTCTACGCGAGATCATGCCGAGCGGCGGGACGAAAGAAGGCGGACTTGCGCACGACACTTGGCGAGGAATGCTTGCCGATGCGATTGCAAAAGAGGTGGCGCCTCATATCCGCGCAATGCCTTTGCGCGATAGCACGACGGAGGCTGCGCGATGACGGCGCGACAAGTGAGGCAAGGTATCGTGCGGCCTCGTTCGCATAGCGCCGAGTCGAGTGTCATTTCTGGATATGGGCCAAATTCCATCGCCGAAGCACGCGAGAAAGATCGTGCGATCGTGGTGATCGACGTCATACTCAAAATCGTCGAGGAGGAAAACGCCGCCATTCGCGCGACAGGCGTCAAAGAAGTGGAAAAATTTGCCGAACGGAAAGGCCAGGCGCTCATGAACTTGAGCAGCTTGATGGCTACGGAGTCAGCCAGAGTCTTGCATCCGTCCGTTTTGGAAAAGTTGCACGTGCTGCGCGCAGCAATCCAATCCAATCTGTCGCTCCTTAAAATTCACATCGACGCCGTGACTGAAGTTTCTCAAATTATTGTTCGGTGTGTCCAGAGTTCGCATTCGGATGGCACATACTCTCGGCCCCTGGCCCCTTATGGGCAGGTCTAATGGTGAAGCTTATCATCGTCGGAGTTTGGGGCGCGCTCATATCGGTGATCACCTTCGTCGCCCTGTCTCAGTCCCAGATTTTCGCGGATGGTTCGGGCCTTGAGGCAACGGCTCCAAAAATCGAGTCGATATCGACGGGCATCATGCGCGTGCCAATCATGGCGGACCAAATGCCGAGTGGATATGTGTTGCTCGATCTCGATGTCGAATATGATCGACAGCCGCTCGCGGACATGGCCGGCAAGTTTCAGAGCATCGCAATTGATGAAGCATTTCGCGCCGTCTACGAAAACATGTCGATCGATTACAAAAATGCCAAGAAGACCGATCTTTCCGGTCTCCTGAAAATCATCGGAGAGCGGCTGAACAAGCGTTTGAGTTCAGGTGCGGTAAAGGAACTTCGAATTAAGGAGTTCATGTTTGTGCCGCCGCGCAATGCTCCCAAGCGGCAGCTCTAACCGCAATCGGACTTTTCTCGTGCAGGCGAATTCGACGGTACCGATTGTTCGGCGTGACCGCACCAAGTGCGAGTGCGAGTTGAAAATCTAGGATGAGACGCCGCAATGCATCACGCCAAGACATCGGTGGATATCTCGTCAGCGAAGTTGCGAGGCGTGGCGCACCATGATCAAGTGCCGCATGATCATCATCCAGATGATGTATACTTATCATTCTGGTTATAGGATGTTGGGTGAAGGGCACTTGCCGTGCGATATGCAACGAAAGTTGAAAAAGAGCAACTGCTGACGCCTCAGCCGCTCTACGGGCGAGTTCGTCAATTGCTGGTGGAGCAGATCCAGAAAGGCGATTGGATGGTCGGGGATTCGCTCCCCAATGAGGGCGATCTCGCGAAGAAATTTGGTGTCAGTGTGGGCACCGTCAGAAAGGCCATCGAGGGGCTTGAAAGTAACGGTCTCATCAAGCGCATCCAGGGGCGCGGAACGTACGTCACCGGGATTGGGTCGCACGTTTTGCGCCAGAAGTTCGTTCGACTTCGCGGTGAGGACGGCAAAGACATTCGTCTGGCATACGATCTGCTTTCGATCAGTCGCGTGCCGCCGCCAACGGAATTATCCGACATCGATGAATGGAGATCGGAAACCGAATTCGTGAAAGTCGTACAGCTTGTCCGTTTTGGGCAGGCTGGCACAGGTTACGAAATTTCTCACCTTCCCACTACGAGGCTTCCGAATTTCCAAAAGCACATGACGTTTGGCCAAGATCTTTATCCGTTGCTTGGCGACTACGGTCTTATTGTTACGCACGCGCGTGAGCAAATATGTCTTACAAATTCAACTCAAGACATTGCCGACGTTCTGGGTGCGCAGCCCGGAGAGCCGATTTTACAAATATCCCGCGTTGGCTATTGCATAGATAAGTCGCCAATCGAGCATCGTATCTCTCAGTATCGTGCCCGTGGTGTCATCTACGATATTGAAATTGGATAATGATGGATATTGGAGAAACGGTATGAGATCTGTGCGTTGTGCACCGTCCGCTCACCGCGCCACGCCTGAAGCGGAGTCTCAGCTGTCTTGGGAGCGACATGCAAAGGCGGCGTATGGCAGAATAGATATCACTGTTTTGCAGGATAAGAAGATCAAGACCCACCGCGGCTTGCCGGTATCGATCCTCGCAGGTTGTCGATGCGAAGAAGATGCCGCGAGAATTCTACGCACCTCCATTTTTTGCGAACTGCCAGCGACATCGGCTTGGTTCGTGATTTTTCCCCCGCTCGGACCTGTAGGCTTCGGCATCGTCGTGATGCAGTCCCCTGACAACAATGGCGTATCCGTTGATTTTGGGGGGCTGGCACTGGATGGCGTAACGTTGGAGGGGGCCGTCAGGTGGGTCGCATGCGCTCTGACGGGAAAATATCATCTAAGGGTGGGGTATGTCGGAAATCTCGCCCGCACATGGCATCTTGAACCAACAGATGCGGGGTCCGGCACATCAGAGCTGGCGTCGGGTCTAGGGTTGCCTTTCGCATTCTTCCGCAAGCGCACCGAGATGCTCAGGCGGAATGATACTCTGCACCTTTCGAACAGTTCCTGCGTCGAACTGGAGCAGCTCCTCGTGCCGACATCTGTGCGCGTCGCAGCAAACATCTAAGCCTGAGTGCCACTCAATCCTTTGTCGGCGTTGAAGGCTTGGCAGCGCAGGTCTCCGCTTCAGCCAAATCTTGCCAGTCGCAATCTAAAAACATCGAAAGCCCATTCTTGCGGTAGGCCCGATCGAATTCACGTTCGCGACGAGCTCGTGAGCGGCGCATGTGCGTTTCGCTCACCCACGTCCGTGCGTGCGTGGCGCCGCGAATGGACGTCGCGACAATGCCGAAAAGCGACAACTTTAATGTCATGAGACACCACAGATCTGGCCATCCAAACATGGCCGTTTGGCTGACATGCCGGCTTCAGCCCGGCGCCACGTGTGGTGTCATACCCACCGCTGCTCGCGGTGCACGTGGCAAGCAGTCTGACTTTCAGACAATAACGCCGGGTTAAATCTGCTCTAACCAAGCGCTCAATTGCGGCGCGCCATCTTGTACATTGGAGATAGGATCGACGGTTAAATTCATGCAAGGTTGGCCGGATAGTCTCGCGCACAGACGCAACGCGGAGTCCTCGAGTGGACGCCTACTATCTGAATCGAATTAAAAGTTTCGAGGGATACACGCCGAAGGCGACGTGGGACTATGCCCAGTATTCGAACGGGTATGGCACAAAAGCCTCTTTTGCAGGTGAGGTCATTGATCGGGTGGAGGCGGAGCGGCGATTTCGAGACGAGATCGATAAGGCGGCCGCCTTGGTTGATGGGTTTGCAGCCAATCTGGACTCGGGGACACGCGCGGCCCTGACTTCGTTGACCTACAATGCGGGCACGAAATGGATGCGCAGCGGCCTTGGCGAAGTGATCAAGGCTGGCAATCTGGATGAAGCCAAGACGATCTTTCTCAAGTACACCAAGGCTGGTGCCGTAGATCTGCCGGGATTGCAGGCACGTCGTTCGCAGGAAGTGGCGTGGTTCCAGGGCGGGAGTGTTGGTGCGACAGTAGCCAGCGGGACCGAACAGACGGCTCAAGCTGAAACCGTGCCGGAACCGCCAGAAAAGCATTTCCAGGATGCCACCCAGCTGGCCAGTCTGTATGTCGCCGACAGTAAAACCGTGACGAACGCTGATCCGACGGCTGCGATCTTCGACCTTTTTGAGCAACTCAAGTTGGACCAGATCCGACTGCTCGTTTTATGGAATCGTGAGAGCGATGCACAATCAGTCGAGCAAGAGTTTCAAATATAGTAGCAGGCGCTCGAATTGCGGCATTTCGCATTCACCGGCATCCTCTATCATCTACATGACTTGAATGGCTGAGCTCGAAAAATTTTACCTCGAAATTTATCAATATTGCCACGCGACCGTCGTATAGGTCGTCTTTCGCACGGCATGATAGCCGTTGTTCACGAGCATGACGCTCTCGGGTGACCCCTCGATTGAGCAGACGGCATGCGGCAGTTCGGTAAAAGGCCCAACTCCGTTGATTTCGCCCTCATTGAGGTCGCAGGCGCTCCGCCAATTTCCTGCAAATTGATCGAGCGCTCCGTTCGCATGTTGCGGCTTGAGGTGGAGAGTGCAAGTGGGTTGCCGACAAAATTTGTGGTGATTACGAACGGCGGCAAAGACAAGTTGTTCTGCCAGGCCATTTCAGTCAGCGAAAACTACATAATCGCTCGCTTTTTTGATAACGAAAGCTCGAATGCCGAGTTGCGGCCCATCGGGGTCAGCGCGAGTGTCGGTGAATCGCAGCGCTGGATGGGTGACCGGATGGGAAGAGATTCCGCTGGAGGTAGGGGAACGGTTTGATCGCTTGATCTGATTCCTCAATCGCGCGGAGCGGCAGCCTTTCCGGCGCCGGTCGATCTCGCTCGGCGCTCTTGGATCAATTCGCGATGATGCAATCGCCGGGGATCGGGTCAATCCCCTGCGACGCGTATGGATGAGCCGCACTCGGACGACGCGAGGTCTTTTTTCAGGCCCGCCTCCCCTTCGCACTTCCTAACGCCTCAGCTTACTGCTAAGTATCCATGCAAACTGAAAACTTACTTTAGAAAAGACCATGGATAGCACCGTCCTGATCTTCGCCCAGTTTGATGCAGGGTGGTCGGGCTTGGCCGACATCCTTTCAGAACGCAACGGCTACCGCGTTCTGAGTTCGAACACTGAGGCCGAAGCACTTCAGCTCGCCCACGATGTCCAGATCGACCTGGTGATCGCCGACGATGGCTCGAAAGATGTCGATGGATGTAAGTTTTTAGCAGGCTTGCGGATCTCTCATCCCGACGTGGTCCGCGTGCTGGTTCTCGGCAAGACGTCAGACAAAGCCAACAAGGCCGTGCGGGAAGCGTCTGTTTATCAATATTTGCGCAAACCTCTGGACGCCGATCAGGCCGCGCTCCTTGTCAAGCGAGGACTGGAAACGCGCGAGCTTGCCCGCCGCCACCGGCTCATCTCGCGTGAGTTCAAGATGAAGGACGAAAGCCCAACCTTCGCTGCGCCCCACCACTTCAGTTTTCAGCCGCAAAGCCGACGCTTCGAAAAACTCGTGTACGTCAGCGAGCGGATGGCGGCTTTGTGCGATCTTGCCAAGACCGCCGCGAAGACGGATCTGCCGATCCTGATCCAAGGTGAGACCGGTACTGGAAAAGAACTTCTCGCGCGCGCAGTCCATTACAATTCGTCCCGCAAGACGAGCCCGCTGCTCGTGCAGAATTGCGGCGGGATGAACGACGAATTGCTCCAGTCGGAGCTCTTTGGACACCGCCGTGGCTCCTTTACGGGCGCCGTGTCCGACCGCCTTGGGCTGTTTCGCGCGGGTGATGGTGGCACGGTGTTTCTCGATGAAATCTCCGAAGTATCGCCCTCATTTCAAGTGTCGCTGCTACGCTTTCTCCAGGAGGGCGAGGTCAAGCCGCTCGGGTCCGACCAGACGGTTCAGTCGAACGTGCGCATCATTGCTGCGTCCAACCGGTCTCTCGCGCAGATGGTCGCCAAGGGTGAGTTTCGGCGCGATCTTTACTATCGGCTCAAGGGCTTCGAATTCGAAGTGCCGCCGTTGCGTGACCGGGTGGAAGATATCGCGGCCTTGGCTGAGTTTTTTGCAGCCAAACACAGCGAAGCGACGGGGCGCAAGATTTTGGGATTGTCGGCGAGCCTCATCGAAAAGCTGTCGCACTACGATTTTCCCGGCAACATCCGCGAACTGGAAAATGAAATTCGACGCCTTGTGGTGTTGACGGCCGACGGTGAGTATCTCACCACGCGGCACGTCTCGCCGGCGGTGATGGCGGCAACCCAGAGACAACAAGCCCACGCGCGCAACGGTTTTTCGCCAACCGGCGAAACCCTCAAGGATCAGGTTGAAAGTCTTGAGCGCCATCTCGTCGAGACGACGCTTCAGCGTCACCGATGGAACCAGAGCAAGGCGGCCGACGCACTCGGTCTATCGCGGGTCGGATTGGCAAACAAGATTCGCCGGTACGGCCTGGACGAGGAAAACGTGCATGGCCGGTGATCACGATGATGACGATCAGGACCGCAACGCAGCTGTCGTTCCGTTCCCATTTTCGCGCGCCCGCCCACCTCAATCCGCCAGCCCGCAGGGGGACATCGTCTTCGGTGAGATGGCGTCCATCCTGGGCATCCCGCACGAGCAGACGACCGGGCACTGGTGCAGCCGGTGCAACAAAATCTGGTACGGCTACTTGCTTGAAGTGACGTGCCCGACATGCGGCAACAGGCACGGCTGATTTTGCAAACCCACTTCACACCCGCAAAGAAACTTTGCAGAAATTCCTGATCTGCCAGATCAGGGAACAAAGGCGCACACGGACATCAACTTGTTGATTTATAGAGCTTTATTTTTCTAGTTTCGTTTTGGCACGGGCCTTGCTCTCCTTAACCATTGAGAAGCTCACCTAGAGGCTTCGCGGGTAAGCAGGGAGACGTCGCATGGCCAATCTTTTGTGGCTCCAAGGTGGGGCATGTTCGGGCAACACTATGTCGTTCCTCAACGCTGAGGAGCCAAGCGCATGTGACCTCGTCACCGATTTCGGCATCAATATTCTTTGGCATCCTTCGCTCGGAATGGAGCTTGGCGACAATCTTCAACGCATGTTGCGTGGCCTCGTCAGCGGTGAAATTCCACTCGATATTTTTGTCTTCGAAGGATCGGTCGTTCAAGCGCCGAGCGGAACTGGTGAGTGGAACCGCTTTGCCGGGCGGCCAATGAAAGATTGGGTGGCCGAGCTGTGTAAGGTTGCATCCTTTACGGTGGCTGTCGGCGACTGCGCGACGTGGGGTGGAATTCCCGCCACTGCACCAAATCCGTCAGACAGCGTTGGGCTCCAATTCCTGAAGCGCGGGCATGGCGGCTTCCTCGGCAAAGACTACAAGTCAAAGGCGGGACTGCCTGTCATCAACATTCCTGGCTGCCCTGCCCATCCTGATTGGATTACGCAGATTGTTGTGGCCGTTGCGACCGGCCGCGGCGGCGATCTTTCGCTTGATGAATTCGGTCGTCCGAAAACATTCTTCTCGAGCTTCACGCAGACCGGCTGCACGCGCAATATGCACTTCGCCTACAAAGTCTCGGCCACCGAATTCGGGCAGCGCAAGGGCTGCCTGTTCTATGACCTTGGCTGCCGCGGTCCGATGACCCATTCGCCTTGCAACCGCATTCTTTGGAACCGGCAATCGTCAAAAACCCGCGCCGGCATGCCGTGCATGGGATGCACGGAACCAGAATTCCCCTTCTACGATCTGGCTCCGGGCACCGTGTTCAAGACGCAGACCGTTATGGGCGTGCCCAAGGATATGCCGACGGGCGTCGACAAGACCGGTTACGTCAAACTCACGGCAGCGGCCAAGGCCGCGTCGCCCAAATGGGCTGAAGAAGACATCTTCGTCGTTTGATCCAACGCGAAACAATAAAAAAGTCCTCATTCTCGGGAGAGAAACCTCCAATGTCAGTCGCAGTACAAACGTTAGATATTTCGCCGGTCGGGCGCGTCGAGGGCGATCTCGACGTTCGCGTCGACATCCAAGACGGTGTCGTCGTCAACGCCTGGACCAATGCCGAGTTGTTCCGAGGCTTTGAAGTGATCTTGCGCGATAAAGATCCGCAAGCCGGCCTCGTCGTCACGCCGCGCGCGTGCGGCATCTGCGGCGCGTCTCATTTGACGTGTGCGGCATGGGCCCTTGATACGGCCTGGAAGGCAGAAGTTCCGCGCAACGCCATTCTGGCCCGCAATCTCGGTCAGATCGTGGAATCGCTTCAAAGCTTGCCGCGCCACCACTATGGCCTGTTCATGATCGACTACACGAACAAGAACTACTCGAAGTCGAAATACTATGAAGAAGCCGTCAAACGCTGGGCGCCGTTCACCGGCAAGAATTATGAGATAGGCGTCACGATTTCCGGCCGACCCGTTGAAATATACGCCCTTCTGGGAGGCCAGTGGCCACACTCAAGCTACATGGTGCCGGGCGGCGTGATGTGCGCACCCACACTGACCGATGTGACCCGCGCATGGTCGATCCTTGAACACTTCCGCCGCAACTGGTTGGAAAACATCTGGCTCGGCTGCACGTTGGAGCGCTACGAACAGATTCGATCCTACAACGACTTTATGGCTTGGCTCGACGAGCGTCCCGAGCACGCAAACTCCGACCTTGGCATGTTCTGGCGCATGTCCATGGACATCGGCCTGCAAAACTATGGCCGCGGCCACAAGAAGTACATTTCGTGGGGCTACCTGCCGCACGAAGATAAGTACAACAAGCCAACCATCGAGAGCCGGAACGCGTCCGTCATCATGAAGAGCGGTGTGTTTGACGGCGCGACGGGCACCCACAAACTGATGGACCAGTCGTTCACCCGCGAAGACCTGAAGCACGCCTGGTACGACGAACCTCAGGCTCTGCATCCCTTCGATCGGACAACAAAGCCCATCCAGAAAAATACGATCGATCATAACGGGAAGTATTCGTGGGCGTCGGCGGTCATGCATTCGCAAGACGGGCGGCTTGAAGCCGGTCCGCTATCGCGCCAGCTTGTTGCAGGCGGCAAGCACGGCGAATCCTGGCAGCATTACGATCCCCTCGTGCTCGATATGTACAACAATCTGGGTGGTGCCAGTGTCATGCTTCGTCACTTCGCCCGCATGCACGAGGGTGTGAAGCTATACCGGGAATCCGAGCGCATTCTTCGTGAGTTCAAGCTCAAGGATCAGTGGTACATCAAGCCGACAGAAAAAGACGGCCGCGGATGGGGGGCGACGGAAGCCATCCGCGGCGCCCTGTGCCACTGGATCGAAATTCAGGGCGGAAAGATCAAGAACTACCAGATTATCGCTCCAACCACGTGGAACGTTGGACCAAGGACGTCGGATGGCGCACGCGGTCCAATCGAGGAGGCCCTCATCGGCACACCGATCGCCGATCCACACGATCCCGTCGAAGTCGGCCATGTTTGCCGATCGTATGATTCGTGCCTTGTCTGTACAGTACACGCATATGACGCCAAGACCGGCGAGCAACTCGCTCGCTTCCGGACCGCCTGAGGTCTGGCTTCCTTTTCCTGAATCGTTTGTTGGCAAAACTTTGCAACAGCCGGTTCAGGAGAACGGCGCGTGCCAGAGATGAAGGTGGGGACATGAGCGCGAATGGTAAAGACGAGGCCGTCCTCAAAGTCATTGCTGACATGATGTCAGCCGGACTGAAGACGCAAACAGAGCCTTTCCCAGAAACGGAAAAGGAGTTCGGTGGAATCCTCGCCGAACTCCGCCAGCTTGAACCGGACGATCTGGAATCGAAACTCGTCATCAGTGGCTTTGTCGATCATCCATATGGCCCAGAGCAGCAGCGCTGCCTGGAATGCATGTATTATCTCGTGCATAGAAAGTGGTGCGATCTGCCGGAATTGGCTGTTCCGGTCGAACCGCACTGGTGGTGCCGGTTGTGGAGAATTTGAACGCGTCGTTTGGGTCCCAATGACTTCGAGGTGCGCCGTGGACGAAGACATGCATGCGAACGACGATAGAATTCGTGAGGAGATTAGGGTTCTTCTTGCATCAGGGCTTAAGACCGAGGTGTTCCCTCGTGCAGACTCGCATGAAGAGGTGCAGGACATTATCGGCCGCCTGAAGGCGAGCGACGGCAGCCTCACATCTCGCCTGGTCATCGGCGGGTTCACAAACCACACGATCGAACACGGCGGCCTGGAACAGCCTTGCGAAACGTGCATGTACTATCTTGTTCATCGCAAGTACTGCGAACTGCCGGAACTCGATTGCCCTGTCGAACCTGAATGGTCGTGCCGGTTGTGGAGGATATGACAGCGCAGTCCAGAGCGGCGGGCGATGCGCTGCTGGAGTTGGATCTTCCTACCGAGCCGCATTGTTAAAGCGACGTCTAGCGCCTCTAGAGTGATCGAGTTCGTGTAAGGCCGCGCCCGCCATGATCGCAGTAATCGGATGCGGAAATGCCAACAGATCCGACGATGCCGTCGGGTTGGAAGTCGTTCGCCTCCTTCACGCAACCCCAGCGGTACGATCGCGCTCTGATGTACGTTTGCTCGATGCGGGAACCGATGGCATGGCAGTGATGTTTGCCGCGCGCGGATGCACCTCGCTTATCGTTGTCGACAGCTGCAGCACAGGAACCGATCCTGGCGCAATTTTTGAGGTTCCAGGCGATGAAGTGGAAAGCCGTCACGAACCATCCCTCAATCTCCATGATTTTCGATGGGACCACGCGCTTCATGCCGGCCGCAAAATCTATCGCGAGGACTTTCCCAAGGACGTGACGGCCTACCTTATTGAAGCGCGCAGCCTCAACCTTGGCATCGGCCTGTCACCAGATGTGCGCGAAGCTGCCGAAAAAGTTGCTCGCAAAATTCAAGCCCGCATCGCGGCCACGCCCGTGTTGTCGATTGTCTCGGGTCCCTAGACATGAGCGACATCTGCCTTCTGACCGTCCGGCGCGGCGCCTTGTATTTCACGCGCGAGGTTTATGAGCGCTTCTTCAATACACTTGAAAACGTCATCCTCTTGCGTGACGGCAACGATCTCGTTGTGCTGCCGGTCCGCAATCCATTTGCCGGAGGCTATGTCATCAAGCTTCGCACCGCGGCCGGCGACCGGGCGGTGCAAGCCGCCGATTTTTTTCGCGACCATGGCATTGACGACCAAATCGAAATGACGGTGCCCGCGACATGGAATGATGAGCGCGCAGCGCTGGTCGCCGTGAGCGTCTTCGACTGCTAACTTAGTTTACAAAATGTAATTTCGATAGACTCATCGGTGAGAATTTGCTTTTCTCATCGCTGACTAAGTGAGCTGTCCGCAGAGATAGCCATGGTGGGAGGCGGGTCAGGTGGCAGTCGGCGTTGACGAGCAGGTTCGGTCGGCGTTGGCTGCGGCAGGCGCAGAAACGGCGAGCCCGCAAGAGCGAGCCGAGATGCTGATGGAAATTGCCATCGGCTTTCAGATCAAGCCGCGGTCCCCGGATGAACTTGTTGCCGCCGTCAATCTCTATGATCGCGCGCTTGAAATCTGCCCGGCAACACACGCGCTGCTGGCGGCACGCATTCGCGCCCGCAAAGCGACCGCGCTTCAATCCCTGCCGGAGAGCGGCACACGCTCGTTAGAATTGGCGCGCGACGCGCTCAATGAGGCCGTTCCCGTTATTCGCGCCCATGGCGAGGCTGAAGAACTTGCCGAAGCAGAAATGAACCTGGGACTTGTGCTGCAGAACCTCGCCGCGAGCAATAAGGCCCGCATCACCGATGCTATCGCGGCCTATCAGCGATCGCTGCGCACGTTTGACCGGATCAAATTCCCGGCCGAGTATGCGATTTTACAGAACAATCTGGCGACCGCGTTTCTCTCAATTCCCTTTACCGACGAGCGCGCGAAAATGCGCGAAGCGCTCGCAGTCCAGGCCTTCGAAGAGGGATTGAAGGTCGTCAATCTCATCGACAATCCAGCCGAATACGCGATGCTGCAGAACAATCTCGGCAATGCGTTGCAGTATGCGTCGTCAAGCCATGTCGTCGAAAATAATCTGCGAGCGCTCGAAGCCTATGACGAAGCGCTGAAGGTACGCTCCCGCGAAACGATGCCGCTTGAATTTGCCAATACGATTTCCAATCAGGCCAATTGCCTGTGGAACTTGCCCGACGACGTGTCCGATCCCGACGCGGGCAACAGGAAAAACCTTAGCAAGGCGCGCAAGCTCTATGCGGAGGCGCGCGAAATCTACAACGCAGCCGGCGAACTGGAGAAGGCCCGAATTGTCGCCGAGGCCATTGACCAGATCGAACGTGAGTCTCTCTCTGTCGTCTCAATCAGCGGCAACGCCTCTCAGCCGCATGATCGTCACTGAAACCGAAAACCAGATGTCAGGAGCTCTAAAGCGATGATGGGAAACTTGCCGCTCGATCAAGCGGGACTAGCGCTGCTTGCCGGGATTATTGCGTCGTTGGCAGGTGGTGCCTTTGGCGGTGTGTTGACGGGCGGTAAGGCGCTCGGCTTTGAGCTCGCGGCCTTCATGGGATCCTTCTACGGCCAAGTCGCGGGCACGCTAGGCGTCGCGCTCGGACTTCTCGTGTATGCCTTCATCGGTTGAGGAATATCGCATGATAGACATGGTTCGAAACTCGATTGGGCTTTTCCTCCGCGGCAAACTGTTTGCCGAACCGGGCAAGGCCAACCTGCAACTGGCGGTCGGCATCATTTTCACCGTGCTTTGCTTTCTGGCAATGACGCGAGGTGTGGGGCTGCCGCTATGGGTCGCCGCCGCGGCTGCGGGGTTCTTGGGCGGTGCCGTTCAGCCCTATCTTTTCCGCGATCTCAAGTACCGGTGAGGATGTTGTGACAGCCACCGAAGCGATGTCGAGTGATCGGAACGACGTCGCCCATCTTGCTGGCGACATCGAGCGTCTCGAGATGATTTTCGAGGGTTGGGAAGATACGCCGCGCGGCGCCGTAAAGGCTTACGGCCTGGCGATTGAAGCGCTGAATGGCGAAGCGATCCGGCGGCTGGTCGCGGCGTTGAAGCGCGAACCGGCAGCACTCGCTGCCATGAAAACCGCAGTCAGCGATGAGGTTGTCTACGCGGTGCTGCGCCGGCACGGCATCATCAAGCCGAGTTTGACGGAGCGCGTGGAAGCCGCACTCGAGAGCATCCGCCCCATGCTCGCCTCGCACGGCGGTGATGTCGAACTCGTGTCGATTTCGCCCCCTTCCATCGAAGTCAAATTCACGGGCTCGTGCGATGGCTGCCCCGCCTCTCAGCTCACATTTCATGCCGGCGTCAAAAAGGCCGTTGAAGACGCATGCCCTGAGATTACCGAAATCCTGCAGGTGAAGGGAACCGGCGCAACGACGGAGGGAGGCGAGAGCGTTCGCTTTGTCAGCCCGTTTGCGCTGGGGTCGGGCGGTTCGTGGCAGCCTGCGGTGAAGCTTCAAGATATTCCTGAACGCGGCGTGAAAGCGATCGTTCTGGACGGCGAGAAAATCCTGTTGTCGCGGCGGGGATCCATCGTGACATGTTTCCAGAATTCATGCGCGCATCTGGGTCTCGCCCTCGACGACGGGGAAGTCGTGAATGGCATCATCACGTGCCCATATCATGGCTTCCAATACGACCTGGCTAGCGGCGAATGCTTAACCGCGCCGGCCGTTCAACTGCAGCCGCATTCGGTGCGCGTCATCGGCAACCGGGTTGAAGTGAGGTTGCAATCATAGCCATGCGCGTGTCACTCAGCCCGGTTCGCAGAACGCTCAATGCTGACGAGACAGTCAGTCCTGAAGCCTTGTTGGAAATGGGTGGCGCGCGCGTCGTGCTGGGTCAAAAGTCACCATCCGATGGGCTCGCGGATCCGATACGTCCGGCGGCAGACTCGCTCTTTGGTCCGCGCGGAGCAACGCTTGCCGGCCCCGGCGGCCCGCTTTTCGTTTGCGATACCGGCCACCATCGCTTGCTGATCTGGACACAGTGTCCCGCGAGAGATGGTGCGCCAGCGGATCTTGTGATTGGTCAGCCAGACTTCATGTCGGAAGGCCGCAATGCAAAGGCAATCGCCAACGCACATTCCCTCAACGTGCCAACCGGCGTGGCCGCGAGCGAAGGCGTATTGGCGGTCGCAGACGCCTGGAACCACCGGGTTCTGATCTGGAACACATACCCAACACGTTCCAATCAACCTGCCGATGTCGTGCTGGGACAGTCGAACTTCTCAGAAGTGCTCGCCAATCGCGGTACCCTCGAAGCAAAGGCCGATACTCTGAACTGGTGCTACGGCGTCGCGATTGACAGCGGCGCGCTTTACGTCGCCGATACCGGGAATCGCCGGGTTCTCAAATGGAACAGCATTCCCCGATCGAACGGAGCGCCGGCCGATCTTGTGCTGGGCGAAACCGATTTCGTGACCCGAGACGAGAACGCTGGCCGCGCACCCGACGCTGTTGGCATGCGCTGGCCGCACGGCATTGCCGTTCACGCGGACCGCTTGTTCGTTGCCGATGCCGGCAACAACCGGGTGATGGTGTGGGACCACCTGCCGGTGCGCAATGGCGAGCCGTGTTCGTTCGTTCTCGGCCAAAGCGACTGCTCGGGCGTCGACCACAATCAAGTCGCATATTACCCCACGTCCGCCGCGCTCAATATGCCTTATGGTCTGGCAGTTATCGGCGATGACTTGATTACGGCCGACACCGCGAACTCCCGCCTCGTTGGATATGACGTTGCACAGCTGAAAATGAACCTGCCGGCACGCCGACTTGCCGGCCAACGGACATTCCAAGACAAGGCCGAGAACGGCAGCTGGGGTGTCGCGCGGCGCAACAGTTTATGCTGGCCGTATGGTGTTTCGGCTTCGCAAAATACGCTCGTCGTTGCCGATAGCGGCAACAACAGGGTGCTGCTTTGGGAGGCAGCGCCATGAGAACTGCTGCAACGCCCGTGATGCCATCGGCTGCTTGCGCCGTTGAGATCCGTATCCGTGGTCGTGTGCAGGGCGTTGGCTTCCGGCCGATGGTCTGGCGACACGCACGCGACCTTGGCCTTGAAGGCATCGTTTTCAATGACGCCGATGGCCTGCTGATCCGCGCCAAGGGTAGTGAGGCCTCGATGCGGGACTTCCTGGCGCGCTTGGAGAAAGACCCACCGCCTCTCGCATCGGTCGAAAGCCTCGAAGTGTCCGACTACGATGGTCCGTTGCCGTCATCGTTTGAGATTGGCGAAAGCGGCCATGGCACAACCAACACTCAGATCGCACCGGATGCCGCACTTTGCCCCGACTGTGCCAATGACGTCTTCGATCCTTTTTCCCGCCGCTTCCGCTACCCGTTCACAACCTGCACGAACTGTGGCCCCCGGTTGACCATCGTTAAACGCATGCCATACGACCGCATATCGACCAGCATGGCCGCGTTCGATCTATGCCCAGCATGCACTACCGAATACCACGACCCGAACGACCGCCGCTTTCATTCTGAAACGACGGCCTGCCATTTCTGCGGACCCAAGGCGCGCCTCATTCGCTTCGATGGCAAAGCCTTCAGTTTCGAGCAATCTTCAATGCTCGACGACGTCGATGGTGCCTTGGGGCTGATCCAGAAAGGCGAGATCATCGCCATCAAGGGGCTCGGCGGGTTTCACCTCGCCTGCGATGCAACGCGAGCAGAAGCTGTGCAACGGCTTCGCGATTTGAAGCAGCGCGATCGCAAGCCGTTCGCACTGATGGCTCGAGATCTGACCGTCATTCGCCGCTACTGCAATGTCAGCGAACAAGAAGAACGAGCGCTGACAAGCCCAGCCGGGCCGATTGTGCTTCTCAGGTCATATACAAGCGAGCGGCTGCCGGAGCAGATCGCGCCAGGTCTCGACACGCTCGGTTTCATGCTACCGACGACACCACTGCACGCCTTACTGCTGCGACGCATGACCCGCCCAGTTGTGATGACATCGGGCAATGTTTCGAATTCTCCGCAAGTCATTTCTGATGCCGATGCCAAGCATCAGCTGGAAGCCATCGCACCGTATGCATTGATGAGTGACCGCGACATTATCAATCGCGTGGACGATTCAGTCGTACGCGTTGCGGCTGGCTCCTTGCGCGTCCTCCGCCGCGCCCGAGGCTATGCGCCGTCATCCATACGCCTGCCGCCGGGTTTCGAACATCACCCCGAGATTTTGGCCTTCGGTGGTGATTTGAAATCTGCGTTTTGCTTGGCAAAGAACGGCGCGGCGGTCCTGTCACAGCACATCGGTGATCTCGATAATGCGGCCACTCTGCGCGATTTCGAGCAGGCACTTGCATTGTACCAGGACATTTTCGACGCCTCACCGCAGATTACCGTTGCCGATCTCCACCCCGCCTATCGCAGTAAGCGTCTGGCGACGAAACGAACGCGGACGCTGCTTGCACCCTTGTGTCTCGTTCAGCACCATCACGCGCACATCGCGAGCTGTCTCGTCGAAAATGGGCGAGCGCTCGACGCAAAGCCCGTTCTGGGGATTGCGCTGGATGGGCTTGGCTACGGCCAAAACAATGAAATCTGGGGTGGGGAGTTTCTGCTCGCTAACTACAAGAGCTTCGAGCGCATGGCGACGTTCAAGCCCGTTGCCATGCTGGGAGGCGATCAGGCCTCGCGCGAACCTTGGCGCAATCTCTATGCCCACTTGATGGCCGAGATGGGCTGGGCGAATTTTTCGATGAACTTTTCCGAGCTCGGCATATTCGAACGCTTGAATGCCAAGCCGCGCAAACTTCTCGACACCATGCTGCGCGACAATTTGAATGCGCCCAAGGCGTCATCCTGTGGACGCCTTTTCGACGCGGCTGCGGCCGCCATGGGCTTGTGCTTCGAACAGCAGGGCTACGAGGGAGAAGCCGCGGCGCTCCTCGAAGCGGTGGCGGATGAAACGACACTCAGAAATGGCGATGAGTCGCTCGACTATCCATTTGCAATCCCGCGGCTGAAGGGCTCAAATCTGCCCTACATCGAGCCACTGGCAGTCTGGAACGCCATTCTGGGCGATCTGATTCTCAAAACACCGGTTCATGTCATGTCGGCACGGTTTCATCGCGGCCTGGCTCGCGCGATCTCGGTCATGGCGGTAAAGCTTGCAAACCGCGATAGCCAGGCAGGTCCTCGATTCGATACGATCGCACTCAGCGGCGGGTGCTTCCAAAATCGCATTCTGCTCGAGCTGACCGAGACCCACCTGAGGGCAGAAGGCTTCGACGTTCTGACGCAATCAATAATTCCGGCCGGTGATGGCGGCCTGGCACTTGGCCAGGTCGCGATCGCCGCTGCGCAAGTGCTCGACAAAAAAGAAAACAAAGACGTTGGAGGAAACATCTCATGTGCCTCGGGATCCCTGGACGCATCGTAAAGATCGACGACGTCACGAAAAAACTGGCGACGGTAGAAGTCAGCGGCATCAAACGGCAGGTGAACATCGCGTGCATCGTCTCCGATGAGCATCCGGTTGCGTCATGTGTCGGCGATTGGGTGCTTGTGCACGTCGGCTTCGCCATGAGCCGGATCGATGAAGCTGAAGTGGCGCAGACCATGAAAATCCTGACCGAACTCGGAGAAGCCCAAGCTGAAATCGAAGCCATGAGGCTATCGGGCTTGAGGTAGGAGATCGCGATGGCCAACGAACAAGAACTTTCAAGCCTCTATCCGTTTCTACATGGCCGGGCCCAAGACCCGGTCAAAGTCGACGCCGCGCTCCTGCATTCGGTTGCGGAAAAAGCGCGCGAAAGCCGCGAAACCAATGCCGAATTCTTCGGTGCGTGCGGGCCGGTGCTCGTCACTGCCGCCAAGGCTCTCGCTAACATATACCGAAACAACGGCCGCCTTTTCTCGATGGGCAATGGCGGATCGAGTTGCGACGCCTCGCACGTTGCCGTCGAATTCGTGCACCCGGTCACCGCCGGCCGGCCCGCTCTTGCGGCCACAAACTTGCTGGCCGACATGGCGATGATCTCGGCTGTCGGCAATGACATTGGGTTCGAGCATGTGTTCGTCCGCCAGATCATCGCGCAGGGCCGCGCGGGCGACGGGCTTATCGGCATTTCAACCAGCGGCAACTCCGCCAATCTCATTGCGGCTTTTTCCAAGGCCAAGGAAATGGGGATCATCACGATTGGATTGGCGGGTGGCGATGGCGGACGGATGAAATCGACGGGCGTCGTCGATCATTGCCTCGTCGTGCCGTCGCAATCGATCCACCGCACTCAGGAGTGTCACGTCATTGCCTATCACATTCTTTGGGATCTGGTTCACACGCTGCTTGCCGACGATCGCGGATCGGCCGCGAGCAAAGGAGCTGCCGCATGAAATACGTTGATGAGTTCCGCGATGCTGAAAAAGCAAAGTCTCTGATTCACGAGATACGGCTGCTCGCCAAATCCATCCCGATTGCGAAGGAACGGCCAATTGCGATCATGGAGGTGTGTGGCGGGCACACGCATTCCATCTTCCGTTACGGCCTTGAAGGCATGCTACCAAAGGAGATTGAACTCGTACATGGGCCAGGCTGCCCTGTCTGCGTACTGCCCATGGGTCGGGTTGACGATTGTGTTTCCGTGGCCAAGCGGCCCGAGGTGATCTTCACAACCTTCGGCGACGCCATGCGTGTTCCAGGCTCCAAAGGCAGTCTGTTGCAGGCCAAGGCCGATGGCGCCGACGTCCGCATGGTCTATTCGCCGATGGATGCGCTCGCACTGGCTAAAAAGAATCCGGATCGTGAGGTTGTGTTTTTCGCCATCGGCTTTGAGACAACCGTTCCGTCAACTGCTCTGACGGTTTTGCAAGCCAAGGCCGATGGTATTCGAAACTTTTCCCTTTTCTGCAACCACATCACCATAGTCCCGACCATCAAGGCCATTTTGGATAGCCCCGACCTGCAACTCGATGGATTCCTGGGGCCAGGCCACGTGTCCATGGTGATCGGGACGAGACCATATGAATTCGTCTCAACCTACTACAAGCGGCCCATGGTGGTGGCGGGCTTTGAACCCCTTGATGTCCTGCAATCGATCTGGATGGTGCTGAAGCAGATCCAGGAGGGCCGCGCGGAAATCGAGAACCAATACGCGCGCATTGTGCCCGAAGACGGCAACTCGCCGGCTCTCGCGGCTGTGTCTGAAGTCTATGAGCTGCGCGAGTTCTTTGAATGGCGCGGTCTGGGCTCGATTGATCACTCCGGACTGAAGGTGCGCGAAAAGTACGCCGAATTCGACGCCGAGCTGAAATTCAAGATGCCCAATATCAAGATCGCCGATCCTAAATCGTGTCAGTGCGGGGAGGTCTTGAAAGGCGTCATCAAGCCGTGGCAGTGCAAGGTGTTTGGCTCCGCGTGCACACCTGAAACGCCGCTGGGTGCGCTGATGGTATCGTCCGAAGGTGCATGCGCGGCCTACTATCAGTATGGCGGCGTGAAGAAGTATGAGGCGGCGTCATGAATCACATGCCACTGCCCCGCCGACGCAGCCTTGGAGAAGTTCACGTCGCCAAAGTGACCCTGGCTCACGGAGGTGGCGGCAAGGCGATGAAGGATCTGATCGACGACGTGTTTGTGTCAGCCTTTGACAACGGTCTGCTTGCCCCTATGGAGGATCAGGCCCGCATCGACCTGACGGTTCTTGCAAAGCATGGCGACCGGCTTGCGTTCACAACGGATTCCTTTGTTGTCGATCCGCTGTTCTTTCCCGGCGGCGACATTGGAAAACTCGCGGTGTGCGGCACAGTCAACGATCTGGCCGTCGGCGGGGCAAAGCCGCTCTATCTCTCGTGTGCTGCCATTATCGAGGAGGGCGTGGAGCTGGACCTGCTGCGGCGGATCGCAAAGTCGATGGCCAAAACGGCGCGAGACGCTGGCGTTCAGTTCGTCACCGGCGACACCAAGGTCGTCCAGAAGGGCGCATGCGACAAGGTCTTCTT
Source organism: Hyphomicrobium sp. (assembly GCA_022844105.1). GTDB lineage: Bacteria > Pseudomonadota > Alphaproteobacteria > Rhizobiales > Hyphomicrobiaceae > JAGVSR01. Next base: position 119,926 of record JALHMJ010000008.1, read on the forward strand.
GACGACCACTGGAATTGGCGTGATTCGGCCTGAATATGCATTGAGTTCAGATCGCGCCCGCCCGGGCGACATCGTCATCGTCAACGGCATGTTAGGCGACCATGGTGCAGCCATTCTCGGCGCGCGCGGCGACATGCTGCTCGACAGTCCGATTGAAAGCGACTGCGCGCCCTTGAACGGTCTCATTGATGCGTTGCTCGCCGCAGCGCCGGGCACACGCACCATTCGCGACGCGACGCGGGGGGGCGTTGCGACGGTGTTGAATGAGTTTGCCGACGCGTCTCAAGTCGCCATCGAGATCGATGAGACGAAAACGCCTATTCGGCCCGAAGTTAAGGGCTTTTGCGAAATCCTCGGGCTTGATCCGCTCTACCTGGCCAATGAGGGCAAGATCGTCGCCATCGTACCGCCGGATCAGGCGGCAGCAGCAATTGCCGCGATGCAGACGCATGTTTTTGGAGAAGGTTCGACGGTCATCGGCGAAGTCCGAGCCGGTGAGCCCGGTCGCGTGACCATGAAGACCGTTTTTGGCGGAACCCGTATCGTCGACATGCTGGTCGGCGAACAATTGCCGAGGATTTGCTGACATGCACGAGCTCGGCATCACCCGCAACATCGTCGCCATCGTTGCCGAGCACGCGGCCGGCCGCCGGGTCACCCGCGTTGCCCTGGACGTTGGCCGTTTGTCGGGCGTGATGAGCGAGGCTATCCGGTTCTCCTTCGACGTCGTGGCGCAAGGCACGTGTCTCGAAGGTGCTCGCCTCGATATTCGCGATATTGAAGGCCTAGGGCGGTGCCGTATCTGCGCCACGCAGTTCGCGACACCAGCTCTCTACACACCGTGCGCATGCGGGTGTCGCGATATCGAGCGCATTGCGGGTGAAGAACTCAAAGTGCGAGAATTTGAGTTCGAAACCAGTGAACACCGGGCAAGTGCCTCCGCGTAGCGTTAGAAAGGAAAGCTATCATGTGCACCGATTGCGGGTGTTCCGATGGATCCAAGGCGACCATCACGAACCTCAAAACTGGCAAAGTCCACGAAGTGTGGCGCAGCATCGTTGGCCATCTGCACGATGCCGGGCACATTCACGACCATTCGCGCGATCAAAATCATAGCCACGCGCACAACCACGACCATCATCACCACGATCACGATCATACACATGATCATGATCACGGGCATGTCCACGGTCGTGTCGATTTACAGCAGTCGTTACTGCAGAAGAACGATGCGCTGGCGGCCCGCAACCGAGCCTGGCTTGCCGGACGCGAAGTCTTGATGCTCAATCTGGTCAGCTCGCCCGGATCGGGCAAGACCTCTCTGCTTGAGCGCACGATCCGAGATTTGAACGGCAAGCTGCCGATAGCTGTCATCGAAGGCGATCAGGCAACAGCCAATGACGGCGAACGCATTGCCGCCGCCGGCGCGCAAGCCATTCAGGTCAATACGGGCACCGGCTGCCATTTGGAAGCCGACATGATCGAACGCGCGCTGGGCGAGTTGAAGCCAAAGCCCGGCTCCGTCGTGATGGTAGAGAACGTCGGAAATCTCGTCTGCCCGGCTCTTTTCGATCTCGGTGAGAAAGCCAAAGTGGCGATCTTGTCGGTAACGGAGGGCGAAGACAAGCCGATCAAGTATCCGCACATGTTCCGTGCATCATCTCTTCTCCTGCTCAACAAAACAGATCTGTTGCCGCATCTGGATTTCGATGTGGACAAGGCAACGGCTTACGCTCGCCAAGTGAATCCGTCGGTTGAGATCATCCAGGTCTCTGCAAAAACCGGCGCCGGCATGACTGACTGGTACGCTTGGCTCAGCCGGCAGCTGACCCTCGTGAGTTTGTAGGGAACACGGCGATGCTGTTTTCGACTTTGGGTCTCGGGTTCTTGATCGGCATGCAGCATGCGACGGAGGCCGACCACGTGGCAGCCGTCAGCAGCCTCGCGAGCCGCAGAAGTGGCGTTCGCGCCATCTCCATGCACGGCCTCTTCTGGGGCATCGGGCACACGCTGACTTTGCTGCTTGTCGGCGGCACCTGTCTCGTCTTGCGTACGTCGATGCCGGACAACGTCGCGGCGCAACTTGAATTCGCCGTCGGCATGATGCTGATTGGACTTGGTCTGCACGTGCTCTATCGCGTCTGGACGGACAAGATCCATTTTCACAGCCATAGCCATGGCGGCGGGCGCCAGCACTTTCACGCCCATAGTCATAAGGCCGATCCGACGCCGCATGCTCAAAGCAATCATGCCCACGTCCACGCGGAGAAGCTGCCTTGGCGCACGCTGATCGTCGGCCTTGTTCATGGCATGGCGGGATCGGCCGCGCTGGTAGTCTTGACGGCCGCAACACTTCAGTCGCCGTGGTGGGGTATCGCTTACATTGTGACGTTCGGCACCGGAACGGCGATTGGCATGGCGGTTCTATCAGCCATCATCGCAGCTCCCATTACGCTGACGGCACGCTCGCTAACCTTTGCCAACCGTAGCCTCCAAGTCGTGATTGGATTGGCGACCTGCGCGATAGGCATTCGCATTCTGCTCGAAACATCACCGCAGGCTTTCGCGGCACTTTGATTCAGTTCTGGAGCTAGGTCGGCTGGTTGGACAAAGCGCAGTAGCAAAATGAAAAACATAAAGTGACTTCTCCGCACTGTGCCTTGGTAAAAATCGTCGGTTGGCCGTCGGCTGTAACTTGTCCGCTCGGCCCCTCGCAGCGGTCTCCACAACATCGATGGGCCGTCTCACGCTCAACATGATGCTCTCATTCGCCCAGTTCGAGCGTGAGATCGCGGGCGAACGCATCCGCGACAAGATCGCGGCGTCGAAGGCCAAGGGCATGTGGATGGGCGGGAATGTCCCGCTCGGATACGACGCCAGGGATCGGAAGCTGGCCATTCACAAGGCCTAGGCCAAAACTGTGCGGATGATCTTTCGACGTCACGCCGAGCATGGCTCCGTCACGCTCCTTCAGGAGGAACTCGACAGGCAAGCATCATAGCGCAGCGATTTGCCACCTCGGTTTCATTGGTCCGATCCAGTGTGGGGCTGGTAGCGTTACTACTGCATTGGCTCGTCGCCTGCGGTGCTCAAACATTGGCATCGTGTTGACCAGTATCGCCCCGTCAAAAAAGGAAACCTTCGAAATGGCAGCAACGGTGCCCGATTTCGAGAATGGCCTCGCGGAAGTGGCCCGCATTGACATCGTCCGGCATCTCGCTGACGTCCTTGACGCTGAGTATTCCTTGATGATCCGCACGCACGTTTATCACTGGAATGTCGAAGGGCCGCTGTTCGAACCCGTGCACAAACTCACAGAGGTTCAGTACACGGCCCTATTCGCTGCCGTCGACGAGATTGCGGAACGCATGCGAGCCCTCGACGGAAAGCCCGCAGTCAACGTCAATGGTTTCCCGACGGGCGTCGCCAATCTTCCGCAGTCGCAGCCGGCCGAAAGCATGATCGGCGATCTTGTGCGACAGCATGAGACGGTGGTGCGCCGTATGCGCGAGGTCATCGCAGCTGCGGAGAGTGCCAAAGATGTCGTTACAGCAGACCTTCTGACGGGTCTGATTGCACAGCATGAGAAGGATGCCTGGATGCTCCGCGCGACCCTGCGCAATTGACGTAGGCCGACGCCCCTAATTTTCTTTCACCTCTTCAAAGAATATCTATGCCCGATCACGCCGACAGCGATCCCATTTTGATATTTGGCGGCGTCGATGGAATCGGCGGGGAACTGGCACGTCGTCTCTCGGCAGCCGGAAAACGCGTCGCCATCACATCACGAAGCATGGAGAGAGCGAGCACATTTGCGGGAGAGATCGAAGCGATGCCGATTGCGGCCGACGTACTCGATGAGGCCAGTATTGCTTCAGCGATCGCCACAGTCGCTCCAGAAGGCCGGCTCGCCGGGCTTGTGTACGCAGTCGGATCAATTCCGTTGAAACCATTGACACGGGTGACCGAAGAGGACCTGATCAATGCCTATCGGTTGAACGTGGTCGGAGCGGCTCTGGCGGTGAAGCACGCAGCACCCGCGCTTAAGGCTGCTGCTGGTTCGATAGTGTTGTTCTCATCCGTGGCGGCTGCGCAGGGTTTTGCAAACCACGCCGTCATAGGGCCGGCCAAGGCCGCCGTTTCTGGCTTGACCTTTTCGCTCGCGGCAGAGTTGGCGCCGCATGTGCGCGTCAACGCGATCGCACCCAGCCTGACCCGCACGCCGATGGCCGCCTCTCTCACTGGATCGGACAAAATAGCCGAGGCGATCGCCGACCTGCATCCCCTAAAGCGGCTTGGCAATGCCGAAGACAGTGCTGCCCTGGCGGCCTTTCTGCTGTCGCCTGAGGCCAGCTGGATTACGGGTCAAATTATCGGTGTCGATGGTGGACGCGGCTCTCTTCGCGTAGGAAAGGGCTGAGCGGCGCAGGGAACGCCAGTGGCCAGCCGAAGACTAGAATTCATGGTGGTTGCGGGCTGCGGCGATGGATGCCTCATCCGCAGCTTCCGGAAAGCCGTTCAACTGAAAACTGTGTCACCTGTGGCTCCAGGCAGCATTGACAGCTCCGGCCGACCGCCGATCTGTGGGATGCTGGACTTCATCGCTGCACTTCGAACTTAGTCAAGCTGAAGGTAGCCGAGATGGCCGCTATCATTTCGAATACCACCGAGAGCAAGAGGCTGATCGCACCCGTCCGTCTGCTCTATCTCCACCTGATGAGTTTTCCGACCGCGACTTCGGCGTTGGCGGCTTGGATATCCGCTCGAGGCATGGGCTCCGACACCATTCGAGCGAAAGTTATAAGCGAAACTTATCACAATGCCGGGGCGACACGTAAAGGCACTATTGCGACCCGGCATGTCCACCTCGTTTGCGGGCCACGCGTGTTGAGTGAGGCCACCATCGTCTATCGAGCGTACCTGTTGCCTGACGAATTGCGCAATCAGCTGCATTCTACCGATCTTCCATTTGGTGCAGTCGTCGAGTCGCTTGGTCCGTCCCGCCGGACAACGTTTGCACGCGCCATGCTTGCGCAGAATACGTTGGCATCAGATGACACGGTACGTGCGTTCACGCCGATCCTAGAATTACACGCGACGGTCTTGACGGCAAACCATGGACCTATCGCACGGGTTCACGAAGTCTATGGAGCGGACTTGCTCCTGAACATGACAGCCGCGCGGGAACACGCACATGCCATGCCACGCATAGGGGAGGTTGCGGAGACATGAGGTGTTGGCGCAATGTCCAAGTGCGTGACGCATGCTGCTAGACGTCAGGCAACTCAAAAAGTCGTTCGCAACGGCTGAAGGACCCGTCCATGTTCTGCATGGTATCGATCTGAACCTTGATCGCGGTGTCAGCTTGGCACTTACGGGTGAGTCCGGGAGCGGCAAAAGCACGCTTTTGTATCTCGTGGCGGGGCTCGACCGTCCGGATACAGGAGAAATCTACATCGATGGAAATGCATTGATGGCGCTCGATGATACCGGGCTTGCCGCATTGCGCCGCGAGACGGTCGCGCTGGTGTTTCAGCAATACAACCTCATCCCGTCGCTCGATGTCGCCGCCAACCTTGCGTTCCACGCGCGGCTTGCCGGCCGTAATGACCCGGAATGGCAGCGCCATCTCGCCGATCGCCTCGGCCTTGCCGGAATTCTGCGGCGCTATCCCGAACAACTCTCGGGCGGGCAGCAGCAGCGCGTTGCCATCGGACGGGCTCTTGCGGCACGCCCGCGTCTGATCCTCGCCGACGAGCCAACAGGCAATTTGGATGAGGCGACCGGTGATACCGTGCTCGCCCTCATGCTGTCACTCGTGTCGGAAACCGGGTCAGCACTTCTGATGGCGACGCATTCCCAACGCTTGGCAGGAAGACTGGACCGGCGCCTGCATCTTCATGCTGGACGGTTTGAACAATGAAGACGGCGCTCACCGCACTTCTTTCGCACTGGCGGCGGCACCCGGTGCAACTGGCAACGCTCCTGGTTGGTTTGTCACTCGCAACTGCATTGTGGTCGGCCGTGCAAGCCATCAACAGCGAGGCCCGCACGAGTTATGCCCGTGCCGCGGCCACGCTTGGCCAGGACCAGCTTTCGACACTGCTTCGAAAGGACGGCAGCCGCTTTGATCAAAAGATTTATGTCGCGCTGCGGCGGGCCGGATGGCTGGTTTCGCCCGTTCTCGAAGGTGACAAGCGCTTCGGCGAACACCGGCTACGGGTTTTCGGCATCGATCCATTGACAACGCCACCGCAGGCTCAAGCCGTCAATATTGCAGCGAGCGGTGCACTTCTAGAGTTCATCTCGCCCCCGGGCGTGTTCTACGTCTCGCCCGAGACTGCAACGAAACTTGCCGGACAAGCGACGCCACCGCTTCGCGCAATCGACGGCATCCCATCAGGCGTGGTCATCACTGATATTGGTCAGGCACAGGTTTTGCTCGGTGCGCCGGGCCAGATTTCGCGATTGCTGTTGTGGCCGGAACAACCGCAGCGCCGCGCGGCGCTTTCCGACATCGCGCCGGACTTGATCGAGCGCGCTCCGGACGAGACAGGTGATTTGGCGCGGCTGACCGACAGCTTTCATCTCAATCTGACAGCATTTGGCTTTCTTGCCTTCGCTGTTGGTCTCTTCATTGTTCATTCCGCGGTCGGGCTCGCTTTTGAACAACGCCGCCCGATGTTCCGGACGCTTCGCGCGCTTGGCGTGCCGGCACGATCACTGATGGGCGTAGTATGCTTAGAACTGCTGACGTTCGCAGTTCTCGCAGGAATGGTTGGCGTGGCACTTGGATACGCCATCGCGGCCATGCTGCTGCCGGACGTCGCGGCAACGCTGCGCGGCCTCTACGGCGCAAGCGTACCGGGTGCGATCGTGGTCCGACCCGAAACGTGGGCGCTGGGTATGGCGATCGCCGTTTTCGGCACCTTAATTTCAGCGGCGCAAGGGTTGTTCGGAGTGTGGCGATTGCCATTGCTGGCGTCAGCACAGCCGCGCGCCTGGGCGCAGGCCTCGCGGCAAACCATCATTTGGCAATTGGTGGCCGCCGCTGCGCTGTTGGCAGCGGCTGCGATTATCGCTCGCTATGGGTCTGGGCTCATGGCGGGCTTCGCACTGCTCGCAGCCCTTTTGCTTGGCGCGGCCATGGCGCTGCCAGCCCTTTTGCTGGCGGGCTTGAGCGCCGGTGGCGCGCTTTCGAAGAGCGCAATTGCGCAGTGGTTTTGGGCCGATGCGCGCCAACAGCTTCCAGGTTTATCTCTGGCGCTCACTGCTATGCTTCTGGCGCTAGCAGCAAACATCGGCGTCGGGACCATGGTGTCAAGTTTCCGCCAGACATTTGTCGGCTGGATCGAACAGCGACTTGCCTCAGAACTTTACATTGCGACGCGTGATGACACTGAAGCCTCCGCGGTTCGCACGTGGCTCGCGAGCCGAAGCGATGCCGTATTGCCGATCTGGAACGTCGACGGCGAGGTAGAGGGCATGCGGACCGCCATTTTCGGCATCGCCGACCATGCAACCTATCGCGATAAGTGGCCGATGTTAACAGCGTCGCCCAACGTCTGGCAGGTGGTTGCGAGCGGTGATGGTGCTCTCATCAATGAGCAGCTCTCGCGGCGAAAGACGCTCAACGTCGGCGACACCATAACGTTGCCAGGTGGTTATAAAACGCGCATCGCAGGCGTCTATTCGGACTATGGCAACCCCAACGCCCAGGTCATCATCGGCGTCGACAAGTTGACTGAGCTTTTTCCGGACGTCTCTCGGCTTCGCTACGCGATTCGCGTTTCGCCTGAAAAAGCCCAAGACTTGGCAGCTAATCTCCGCTCAACGTTTGGGATTCCAGAGCAGAACATCATCGACCAGACGACCGCAAAGGAATTGTCACTGCAGACCTTTGAGCGGACCTTCAAAGTCACTGGCGCGTTGAATGTTCTGACGCTCGCTGTTGCAGCACTCGCGATGTTTGCGAGCCTCTTGACGCTTGCGGGGATGCGCTTGCCGCAGGTGGCGCCGGTATGGGCGATGGGTGTCACCCGGCGGCGGTTGGCTGTGATGGAACTTTGGCGGAGCTTCGTTCTAGCCATTTTGACTGCGATCGCGGCCCTGCCGCTCGGACTCGGCCTCGCTTGGATCTTGCTGGCGATCGTCAATGTCGAAGCGTTTGGATGGCGTTTGCCGATGTACTATTTTCCAGCCGAATGGCTACGTCTCGCTGTCCTGTCCATCCTTGCGACCGCGCTTGCGGCCGCACTGCCGGCCTGGTGGCTTTCAAGGCTCGCACCGTCCGAATTGCTGAGGGTCTTTGCAAATGAGCGTTAAGACATTGCTGTTTTGTCTCAGCTTGGCGTTGTCCACGCCCGTGCACGCGCAAGGATTCGCTGGACTTGGCACCAGTGCCGAAGGGTTCACAATGCCAGTACCCGGCAGGCGTTTCAGCTTTCCCGCTGATCACGGCGCGCACAACGACTTCCGCATCGAGTGGTGGTATGTCACTGCAAATTTGCAAGCGGTTGACGGAACCCGATACGGCATCCAATGGACACTCTTTCGATCAGCGCTGGCAACAGACGGCGCAACAGGTTGGGCAAGCCCGCAGATGTGGATGGGGCATGCGGCAATCACGACTTCGGATGGGCACCATGTCGCCGAACGCTTTGCGCGCGGCGGCATTGGTCAGGCGGGCGTCACCGCTGCGCCGTTCGAAGCCTGGATCGATGCGTGGCGCATGAAAAGCCGCGCTGCTGCAAACGCCGATGCGCTGTCGGCACTCGATCTTAGCGCTGCGGGCGCAGACTTCGCCTTTGATTTAAAGCTCGATTCAGATCGCCCGCTCGTTGCGCATGGCGACGGCGGGTACTCGCTGAAATCGGAGAAGGGCCAAGCGAGCTACTATTATTCGCAGCCGTTCTATCGTGTGACAGGTGAATTAACGCTACCGGGTGGTCCCGTGACGGTCACAGGGCAAGCATGGCTGGATCGCGAGTGGTCCTCGCAGCCACTGGCGGCCGATCAAGTGGGCTGGGACTGGTTTTCGATGCATTTTGACGGCGGCGAAAAGTTGATGGGGTTTCGCTTGCGCGATGGCGGAGCGGGATTCACCTCGGGGACCTGGATCAGTGCAGACGGCGTCGCCGAGCCCTTGAAGCGAGGCGCGATCGCGGTGACGCCGCTCAGAAATGCCGTGGTCGCACAGCGCTCGCTACCGATCCGCTGGCGCGTCGAAGTTCCCGGAAAAGGGGTCGATGTCACAATACAGGCGCTCAACGAGAACGCTTGGATGGCAACAGCATTTCCATATTGGGAGGGCCCGATCTCTTTCGACGGAACGAAACCCGGTCGCGGGTATCTCGAAATGACAGGCTATATGCCGACCGCTGATCGCTGATCGAAGCCTCTCTGGCAGCCGTGACCGTCGGTAACTCAAGCTGGCAAGGTTCTCGTTAGCCTCATATCAGGCGGCTGTCGTTTGGGCGGGGCGGCACATGGCGCGTGTGAACGGATCAGCCGATACGCTGCGGCCGATACAGGCCAGCAAGCCGCGCGGGCGACACACCAAGCCAGAAGGCGATGACGATCAGCGCGTTCAGAAGCTGTTGACAGACGACGCCGTGCCGGCGAAAGCGCCTCGCAGAGGTGGTGACGGCCATCCGCAGTTTGACGAAGCGGCCCGCGGCGCGGAGCCGGCGGCGCAACTCGACATCCTCGAGAATCGGCCAGTGTGGCAGGCCGCCAGCGTCGACCAGCGACTGACGGCGGCAGAAGATGGCCTGGTCGCCGAACGTGGTCACCGCGCTATCGAAACGCGTCCACCAAGCATAGAATCGGAGCCAGAACCGCGGATCATCGAAGTGCAGACGAAAGGCGCCGCCAATGACACGAGGATCGGCCATTGCCGCTGAGAGCGCGTCGCGCGCGCCGGCCGGCAGGACGGTGTCGGCATGAAGGAAGACAATGAGTTCGGTGCGGGCGGCACGAAGGCCGTCATCGAGCTGAGTGCCACGGCCAATGGCGGAGTGGATTAGGCGCACACCAGGGACGGCCGCGACGAGGGCGCACGTTGCATCGGTGCTGCCGCCGTCGACAACGATCAATTCGTCGAAACCGTGGGCGGTGGGAGCCGCTAGGAGGTCGCCGATCGTATGGGCCTCGTTGAGCGTGGGAATAACGAGCGCGCAGGTCAGCGGGCGCGTGACGAAGGCACTCTCCGCCCCGAGTTCGCTCGCTCTGCGCCGGGGTGTCATGTGGAATTTGGCTCCAATGGACGACGCCATGGGCGAACACGGTGGACCTATCGAAACATGCCGATTTGCGCCTTGCTTCGACAGAGACGCATCGCTCTCGACGTGGCGGCGGATTGATCCGTCCGCGTCTCGGATCAACACACCACTGCTGACCTCCTGAAGCGCGTTTGGCGGGCGCATCGCAGTGGCCCATGAGCCTCACGGTGGTGGACTGTGCTGATCGTCGGCACAGGCCACCTGCAGTCTCTTCGCAGCTCATCCACTGCAGATTAGATCTTCTTGCCGTCGGGACCGTACTGTTTCAGGTAGGCGGCCAGGTCGTCGATATCTTTCGCGTCCTTCAGCCCGGCGAATGCCATTTTGTTGCCGGGCATAAAACCTTTCGGATCGGCGATATATTTCTTGAAGGCATCCTCGGTCCAAGTCACGCCCGAGTTCTTGTTGGCTGCAGAATAGTTGTAACCTTCTATTGAACCAGCCAGCCGACCGATCAGGCCATTCAGATGGGGCGCCACTCCCGACTTCGCCCCTTCGCCAATCTGATGACAGGCGCGGCACTTCTTGAACACATTTTCACCGGCAGCGGGATCTTGCGCAAAGGCAGAACCTGCAAATCCCACCGACACCGCGATGGCGAGTGCGATTGCAACGAAGTTTTTCATAGCTTCAACTCCTAAGGGTCGGCACATTCCAAATTGGCCATTGTTCGAGGCCAGACCGCGCGGTCGTCGGATCTTGGGCCAGTGCATCAGTCCGAAGCCGCAAGGCTGTTGTCGGTGCTGAAGCTTAGCGATGAGAGACATCGGGTACCTTGACGGGAAGCCGTCGAATGGCCGCGCTTAGCCTTCTGCAATTCTTGATACCAGAAGATGAAGGAAGGCGTCGAGGACTCTCGTTGAATCTACGAAGAGCACCGACCATTTCGATGAAGGGACAATGACGATCTGCGCAGGTAGCAATCAGCCAAACGCGCTTTCCGTGGTCCGCGCGGCGCAGCTTGGCATTCGCACGCGTCGAATGGATGAGCCCGTGCTGATCACAGAGGTGCTCTTCGATGTATCAGTCTGGAAACGGTCAAGCGCGGCCGTCATGGAAGTTCTTGGCTGCAGCGCTTCGCTCGCTCTGCGATCTGCCTTGAACAGTCATGCTGAAGATGTTGACTTGCATCGCAGTGACCGGAAGCATGGCGTCCCATGGCTGTTGCGCTGGGTTGTTCCGGTGTGGTGATGGTGCTGGCGTGGGTGACGCCGCAGGACACCATTGGGTCGTTGACCTGTCGCGTGGCCGCATCTGCTTTGCTGGGTCGGATTAGAAGCCGCAGTTCAAGGTTCTATTCGTACGCCATCGGCATGCGCTGGCCGGCCTCTCAACGCAGGTGTACGGTCTTATGCGCACTCTCAAGACGGGTTCCAATACAATTGCACAACCGTGTTCGGTGCCCTACGTCGCCTGACGCAAGCCAAGGACTCGAGCCGATGCGCAATGACCTGACGATTTATGACCGGGCGGCTGACCAGTGGTGGTCGGATGAGGTACGCTGGGTGCGCACGCTCAAGAATCTCGTGCCGGGTCGGCTGAAATGGTTCGACCGACATATCGACTGGTCGGGTAAGGACGTGCTCGATCTGGGATGCGGCGGGGGCTTCATGGCCGAGGCGCTGGCGATGAGGCGGGCGCGCGTCACGGGGATCGACCCCGCTTCCGGCGCGGTGGAGGCCGCCCGGCGCCATTCTGGTGCCGTGGGCCTGGCCATCCAGTATGACGTGGGCGAGGGCGAGGACCTGCCCTACGCCGACGCTGGGTTCGATGCTGCGGTCTGTGTCGATGTGCTGGAGCATGTATCCGATCTGAACCGTGTGCTTGCCGAGGTCACGCGCGTTTTGCGACCGGGCGGGTTATTCTTTTTCGACACGATCAACCGGACCCTGATCGCACGCCTTGCGACGATCACTCTCGCCGAGGACGTGCTGCGTCTGTTGCCGCGCGGCACGCATGATCCGGCACTCTTCATCAAACCGCGCGAATTACACGTCGCGATGCAGGGCGCGGGTCTGGTGCCCGGCCCTATGACCGGACTTGGCCCGCGCGGAGTGAATGGGCGATTTGATCTGACGTTCGGGCCGCTACCACTGACCACGATCCTCTACATGGGTATCGCGCGTAAACCAGGAGAACATGTATGCTGACTGCAGCGCTTCTGACCACGGCGCTCCTGTTCGGAGGCATAGTGCTTTACTCGTTTGGCTTTGCGGCCTTCCTGTTCACCGCACTGCCACCGGATCTGGCCGGGCCAACAATCCGCCGCGCGTTTCCTCTGTTCTATCTGTTCGTCATGGGCACCGCGGCGGCGGCGGCGGCGCTCGCCTGGCCGTACGATCCACTGGCGGCAGGACTTCTGGCAGCCATTGCGGTGACCACACTGCCAACCCGGCAGGTCCTGATGCCTGCGATCAATCGCGCCACCGACATAGGGGCAAAGACGCGGTTCAAGGTGCTGCACGGGCTGTCGGTTGGGATCACGCTGGTCCACATCGTGCTTGCTGGCTTTGTGTTGGCCCGCCTTGCCGGAGGACCTGCCGCATGATCGACCTGCCGCGTGTGACCGTTCAACGATGTGACGTGATGCTTCCGTCATGTGAAGCAAACCCGTCGCAGTAACAGCCGAAGTCGCGCTTGATGGATGCGCTGGTTTTTGCGCACGTCGTCCCCTCAATGGGGATCGGAGAATCGACCACGGCCTGTCGCAGTACGATCGCGTTGCGGAACCTCAGGATCGAGACGCAGATCGGAACATACCGTCCAGGCGATGTCGTCCCGCAGGCGCATGTCCTTGACCTGACCCTTGCCATCGATCCAGATTTTGTCCTGATCGAAGACGATTCCATGGCCCACATCTTCGATTACGAACCTCTTATTTTAGAGATCGACCGGTTGGCTCGCGACTGTCATTACGCGACCCAGGACCCGCAGCACGCCGGCCGATCCCGACCAAGTTCGGAGTTAATCTCGCTCAAGGTCTGCGTGTTTACGTCGTGAGATTTAGCGTTCAGAGCAGATGCCTTGCTGTCAGAAATATTGCCGCTTATCACGCCTTTCGAGCCCAGCCATCAAAGGCGACGATAAATATTTTTTATTTATTTCATCGTCCCTGGAATCGCATTGAGCAGGTCTAACATCGACTACTACCCGTTCGATCTCCTGCTGACGTCCGCAAACTGTCTTCTGCGACACACGTGGGGCAGTAACGTCAACCGGACGTTTTCGTTTTGGTCTGCACAAAGGGAACCGACAGCCATGGAGCGATGTGTTGCAATGACTGCCGCTATCGTGGCGTTGTTTGCCTCAACCGGAGCTTAGTTTGTAATGAAAGATTTGATTGATACAGCGGTCGGAGCGGGCGGGTTCAGTACACTCGTTGCTGCCGTCACAGCGGCCGGCCTCGTCGATACGCTTAAGGGCGCTGGTCCTTTCACGGTCTTCGCGCCGACCGATGAGGCTTTTGCAAAACTCCCGGCAGGTGCAGTGGAAGATCTGCTCAAGCCGGAGAACAAGTCGAAGCTCGTCGGCATTCTCACCTACCATGTTTTGCCGTCGAAAGTGATGGCCGCTGATATTGCCGGCAAAACCATGAAGGCAAAATCTGTTCAGGGTGCCGAGATTTCGATCGACGCAACCAAAGACGTCATGATCGATAAGGCTAAAGTCGTTAAGGCCGACATCGAAACGTCAAATGGCGTCATCCACGTCATTGACGCGGTGATTATGCCGCCAGCAAACTAACTCAAATTAGCTTAGATACTCGATCAAGAGTGCCAGGGCGGCCGGTTTGCATCGGCCGCCCGACGTGATCGCGATGTGTGATTACGCGTTAGACCTTAGAAGCGGCGCTCAGTTCGGGTTCGGGATACACATGCAATCAATCGCCCGCATTATCTCCCTGGCAACGGCTGTGCCCCCACATGTCTTGTCGCAAGCCGAGATCGCCGAACGCACTCGGCGGATGTTCGGACTTCGCTTTCCAGAGTTCGAGCGGATCTCGCCGGTATTTGATACGGCCGGGATCGAGACGCGCCACGCGGTGAGGCCTGGGGTATGGTACGAGACTGAGCACAACTGGAGCGATCGATCGGCCGTCTATCTCGAGGCAGCCACCGACTTGTTCATCGAGGCAGCGCACAACGCCATCGTGGAGGCCGGCATTACGGCCGCTGATATCGATACCGTCGTCACTGTCTCGTCGACGGGGGTTGCCACGCCGAGCATCGAGGCGCGAGCCTTTGCCAGCCTTGGGCTGTCCCAGGGGGTCTCTCGCGTTCCAGTGTTCGGGCTCGGCTGCGCCGGCGGCGTGACCGGGTTGTCGATCGCCGCACGGCTTGCTGTCGCGAGGCCCGGCAGCACTGTTCTGCTCGTGGCCGTTGAGCTGTGCACGCTCGCCGTCCGGCTCGATCAGCTAACTAAGGCGAACGTCGTTGCGCTGGCCCTGTTCGGAGACGGGGCGGCGGCCGCGGTCGTGCGTGCTGAACCCGCCAATGGTCTTGCCACTGTCGTCGACTCCGGCGAGCACACCTGGCCCGACACCCTCGACATCATGGGATGGAGCGTCGATCCCACCGGCTTCGGTGTGATCTTCGATCGCTCGATCCCACCGTTCGCGGAGGCGCACCTGCAAGCCGCGGTAGATCGCATCCTCGCCGGGCAGGGCCAGTCACGCCGCGATATCGGCCGCTTTATATGCCACCCAGGTGGACGCAAGGTGATCGAGGCCGTTGAGTGTGCTCTTGCACTGCCAACGGGCAGCCTCGATGCGGAGCGCGCCGTGCTCGCTCGCTATGGCAACATGTCGGCTCCAACAGCGCTGTTCGTGCTTAAGACGGTGCTCGACAGCGGACTTCCACAGCGCGCATTGTTGATGGCGCTGGGTCCAGGCTTCACACTGAGCACTGTGACGCTCGAGGCAGCAGCATGACGCTCTCAGGCACAGGTCTGGATCCACTGTCCGTCGCCGTGCTCGCGCTGGTCACGTTGCTGCGGCTCGGCGAACTCCTATTGGCGCGACGCAACACAGCGGTGCTGATTGCTCAAGGCGGCGTGGAGCACGGCGCTGCCCACTATCCGCTCATCGTTAGCCTGCACACCGCCTGGCTTGGGGGGCTGTGGCTGCTGGCAAGCGGCACGTCGCCCTCTTGGGCTTGGCTCGCAGTCTTCCTCGTGCTTCAGGTGCTGAGACTATGGGTCCTGTCAACGCTGGGCCCACGTTGGACAACTCGGATCGTCGTGCTGCCGGGAGCGCCGCTCGTCACGGGTGGTCCCTATCGCTTTCTGTCGCATCCAAACTACGCCGTGGTGTCCGCCGAGATCCTGGTGCTGCCGGCGGCGTTCGGCTTGTGGACGTTCGCGCTCGTGTTCTCGCTGCTTAATGCGTCGCTCCTGTTGCATCGGATTCAGGTCGAGGACGATGCGCTGCGCAATTTCGGGACCGCTTCGCCTCGTGGACCGAGATGATGGCTCCGGCTGTGGACCAGGAACTGCCGGCGCCGAGCACCGTGGCCTGGCGTGGATTTCGTAGTGGGCGGCCGCCTTGGATCACGTACGATCAGCCTGCTATGTCGTGACGTTGACCACGACATCGCCAAATCGCCGCGTGGCGTCGACAGCCACGCCTCCATCGGATTGCAGCAAGCGAACGTCGACTATGCTGTTTCCGACCCGGATGCCACCGAGTCGAATCTCCTGCAGCATATCCGGCAATAAGGGCTGCTTGAACGTGAGAGTGTTCATGTCGTGGTCAATCTCGAGCCCCAGGCAAGCTGAGAGCAGTGCGAACGGCGCCGCCGCCGCCCACGCTTGCGGCGAACAGGAAACTGGATAGGACACCGGTCCGCGGCCTCGACGACGGGGCATCCCGCAGAACAATTCGGGAAGACGGTTGTCCGCCTGATAGGATTGAGCGGCGTACAACCCCTCGAAGATGCGTGACGCTTCCCGCTTCATGCCATACCGCGCAAGGCCGAGCGCGATGAGGGCATTGTCGTGCGGCCAGATCGACCCGTTATGATACGACATGGGGTTATATCGCGGCATGCCGGTTGCAAGCGTTCGCACGCCCCAGCCGCTCCACATATCCGTACCCATGAGTGTGCGGCCGACACGTTGCGCTGCATAGTCGGGCGCCAAGTCGCTCATTAGCACTTGGCCAGCATTGGATGCGGTGATGCAGCAAGGGCGCTTCTCGCCGTCGAGAGCCAGGACGTAGGTGCCATGCTCGCCGTTCCAAAATCTATCATGAAAAATGGACTTGAGTGCGTTGGCGCGTGAACGGTAGCGTTCTGCCGCATCGTGATTGCCCAGCATTTCCGCCAGCTTTGCACCTTGCCCGTAGGCCTGATGGACATAGGCCTGGACTTCGACCAGCGCGATGGGTCCGTGCGCGGTGCGGCCGTCGTCATGGAACACGGCGTCGTGGCTGTCCTTCCACCCTTGATTGACGAGCCCTGTCGGCGTGCGGCGGTGGTAGGCGACGAAACCCTCGCCATCGCGATCGCCGTGATGCTCGCACCAGCCGAGGGCCGCCTGAACGTTTGGCCAGATTTGTCGGATCGTCGCACGATCACCCGTGCGACGCCAATACGCCCCCGCCAGAACCACGAACAGAGGCGTCGCATCCACGGTCCCGTAGTAGCTTCCGAACGGCACTTCCCCGGTGTTGGCCATCTCGCAGAGGCGCTGCTCGTGAACAATTTTTCCGGGCTCTGCATCCGAGAGTGGATCAACACGGGTGGCCTGGGTGGCCGCCAGATGCAGCAGGACGCCCCGGGCGATCGTGGGGTCAACCCACAGCATGAAGAGCGCAGTTATGATGCCGTCTCGGCCGAACACCGTGCTGTACCAGGGAATGCCAGCATGGGGATATAGGCCGTGTGGCGTTCGTGCGAGGAGGGTATAGACGTCGCTGGTGCAGCGGCTGATCAGCTTGTTGAAAACGCCGTTGGTCGACGCAACCGTTGCGATGCCTTGGGATTTGCGCTGCGCGTCGCGGCGCTTAGCGCGATATGCCGTGACAATTCGGCTGTCGTCGGGCCGAGACTTATCATCTGCGCATCGGACGCGGGTGACCAAAGAGGTGGTGCCGCCGGCAGGGAGTGTCAGGTCAAAGCGCGCCCGTCCCGGTGTAATCTTATCGGGATGCGGGCGAAACGCTATTTCAGTTTTCCGGCAGACCTCGTCCAGCCCGGTGTACTCAAAAACGAACCCGTCAATGGTTGTGCGACACACGGCCGGGTGGGGAGACAGCGCCCGCGCCGTGCCCCGGACCTCGAACAGATCCTTGAAGTCGGCCTCGAATAGAACATCGAGTCGCACGTTGTGCTGGTGGACATCGTAATTCCGCAAACTGATCCGCTCGTGGCAGCACCCCGACCACAGGAACTTCGTCCTCGTTATGCCAATCAAGTCTTTCGCCATGTCGGGCATCGTCGGATTGGCGAGGGTCGCGGTCAGCGCCGAACCGTCATCATCATGGATAGACGACAGCAGCAGTGGCACCCTGTCGGCATCAAGGCGTAGGTCCCATCGCGATACATAGCGCGTATCGTTGAAATACAAGCCTTCCGGTGAGTTCCGCCGCCGTCCGCAGTCACCCCAATGATCGAAGACCGCGAAGAGATCATCGTGTTTGAGAACCTTGGGCGGTTGGGCTGTCAGCGATGCAGCCGCACCGATATCAAATGTCTCGGGGTCACCATCAACGACATTCATTTTACCACCGGGAATCAGGCGACAGCCAAGTCTTCCGGCTCAGAAGTGCCAACGGTTGCGCGCCCTTTTACCGTGCCGGCCGAACGAAGCGAAGTATAGGCCTCTTCGTAACGCTCGGCCATGGTTGCAACCGTGAAACGGCTCTCGAATTCATCGCGGACCATGCGTCGGTCGAGACGATCGATGGAACGCACCATGTCAACCGCTCCCTCGATGGAGTCAACGATGTAGCCCGATACCCCGTGTCGAATGACCTCCGGAACACTTCCATTTTTCCACGCGATCACCGGAGTGCCGGCGGACATCGCTTCGATCATCACGAGGCCGAAGGGCTCTGGCCAGTCGATAGGAAATAGCAACGCTTTTGCACCACCGACAAATGCCGGCTTGTCGGTTTCCGAGATTTCGCCAATGAACTCGACCAATGGATGTTCCATAAGTGGCTTGATCACGTCGGCGAAGTAGCCCTCATCGACGTGGTCGATCTTTGCGGCGATTTTCAACGGCATACCTGCCTTGATCGCGATTTCGATAGCGCGGTCTGGTCGCTTTTCTGGAGAAATGCGGCCAATGAATGCAAGGTAGTCTTGCGGGTTGTTTGAAAACGGTATGCCATCGGCAGGTAGCCCGTGCGGAATGTTGGCCAGCCAGCGAACTGTCTTTGGCATGGGTTCGCGCTGCTTCTGGGAAATCGATACCAGCGGCATTTGCGGGAAGGCTCGGTAGACGGGCTGATAATCGCTGATGTCGAGGCGCCCGTGCAAGGTCGTAACAGTCTTGCTGCACAGTTCCTCAAACACGGGATATTGAATGAGATCGAGGTGAAAGTGGACGATGTCGAAGTCCGCCACCAGTCGTTTGACCTGCTGCAGTGCCACGAGATGCATGGGGAGGTGATCTTTGATGCCCGATAGCCTCAGGGCCTGTGGGCACAGCGACACCAGCCGAGCGGAGGTTTGAGAGTCACCGCTCGCAAAGAGCGTGACCTCATGCCCTCGGCGAACCAACTCTTCCGTCAACCACGATACTACCCGCTCTGTCCCTCCATAAAGCTTTGGCGGGACTGCCTCGGATAAGGGGGCGACTTGCGCAATCCGCATAAAGATCTCCCGACAACATCCCCGGCTAAACGACATGGCCACTGTTAAGGTTCCGTATCGCCGCATGCGAATTGCCTGACAGGCGGGTCACTCGCGATCGCGATACCGGTGTCTAGAACACAGGTGCTACAACTGCGCCGTGCCGGATGCCACGAACCACTTGCCGTGCTGCACGTTTCGCAATGCGAAGCATCGCACGCACGGGTTAGATCGGCGCGCATGCATGCAACGATGGGTCGGGTCGGACCGCTTCTGAGTGCTCAAGGACATTGAGGGTAAGATTTTGGATCTCGCGCTGGTAGGCAACTGCAGTATTGCCGCTCTGATCGATCGCGAAGCTTGCATCGTTTGGTACTGCCTGCCTCGGTTTGACGGCGATCCCGTTTTTCACAAGCTGTTGGGTGCGCCTTTGGGCCGTCCAACGGATGGTGTGTTCTCCATCAAGATGGAGGACGTGCACGAGGTCGAACAGTCATACATCGAGAATACCGCCATCGTGCGGACCGTTTTGAGGGGGGCGAGTGGAGCCGTCGAGATCATTGACTTTGCTCCGCGGTACGAATCGCGTGGACGTGCCTATCGGCCGCAAACTCTCGTTCGAACCATACGCCCCATATCTGGCACGCCACGCATTGCAGTTTTGGTACGTCCCAGCTTTGAATACGGGGCGCTTGAACCCGAGATTACATATGGCTCCAACCATATCCGCTACGTTGGCCCGCGTTTTACAGTGCGTCTGACGACAGATGCACCCATCGATTACATTCTTGGCGGCACGACATTCAATTTGCACGAACCCATGAACTTTGTGCTCGGCCCGGATGAGTCGCTGACGGATTCGGTCAGCGCGTTCGCGAGGTTTGAATTTGAGCACACGGAGTTCTACTGGCGAGCATGGGTTCATCGCTTGGCCATTCCGTTCGAATGGCAAGAAGCCGTTATCCGTGCCGCAATCACGCTCAAACTTTGCACCTACGAGCCGACAGGCGCGATCGTCGCTGCGGTGACGACGAGTATACCTGAAGCGCCACATAGTCAGAGGAACTGGGACTATCGCTATTGTTGGCTAAGAGATTCATATTTCGTCGTGCGGGCTCTGAACAGTCTTTCGGCTGTGCGAACCATGGAGAATTACTTCCGCTGGCTCATGAATGTCGTGGCAACAACCAACGGCGGGCATATCCAGCCGGTGTATGGCGTCGGATTGGAAAGCGATTTGACTGAACACATCGTCTCGAGCCTGCAAGGATACCGCGGCATGTGGCCGGTTCGTCGAGGCAATCAGGCATACCAGCATTTTCAGCACGACTCCTATGGGAATGTCGTCCTGGGGGCGACGCAGGCCTTTCTAGATCGCAGATTGCTACACCAGCCGAGTGTGATCGAATTCAAGCTGCTGGAGCGAGCGGGACTTCAGTCGATGGAACTTTACGACAAGCCGGATGCGGGCATGTGGGAGCTCCGTTTCAGCGCCAAAATTCATACAACATCCAGTCTCATGTGCTGGGCCGCGTGCGACCGCCTTGCGCGGATTGCCTATCATATCGGTCTGCACGATCGCTACGCATATTGGCGAGAACGAGCCGAGGCGATGCAGGCGGTCATTTTGCAGCGCGCATGGTCGGAGAAGCGTCAGTCGTTCGTCGAGTGTTTCGAAGGCCAGACTCTCGATGCTGGAGTTCTACTTATGGCAGAGGTTGGCTTCATAGACCCGAAAGATCCTCGCTTTGTCTCGACGCTCTCCGTATTAGAAAAGACCCTCGGGCGGGGCGCGTTCATGATGAGGTACGAGGCTCCGGATGATTTTGGTCCTCCAAACACCGCTTTTAACATTTGTGCCTTCTGGCGAGTCACGGCGCTGGCGCGTTCCGGGCGGCAGGAAGATGCTCGCTCCATATTTGAGACGTTGCTTGCAAGCCGCAATCACGTCGGCCTTATGTCTGAAGATATTAAGCCCGATACGGGTGAAGCATGGGGCAACTTCCCGCAGACCTATTCGATGGTCGGTATCATCAACGCGGCACGGCTGCTGTCGTCTTCGTGGGACGTGGAGATATGACAAGTTGGTGTATCGTTTGCGACGTCGGCGGCACGAATATTCGCATCGCACGCAGCGACGGACCAAAGCAGTTGAGTCATTTGAGCTTGGAAGCGACCGCGCGCTGCACCTCGTTGCCGGAGGCGTTGCAGCAATTCTGGCTGCAATTCGATGATCGCGAGAGTTTGCTGGGCGCCGCAATTGCTGCTGCCGGCCCAGTGGAGTCGGGGAGCGTCACGCTTACAAATGGTCCCTTGACGATAGAGCGCGATGCCGTCAGCGCCGTAATTGGCGGCAGGCCGGTCGCGCTGTTCAATGATCTGGAGGCGACCGCGTACGCCGTGCCTTTGCTGACTTCAGAAGACCTCCTACCAGTTGTGGCGGTGTCAAACCCGACTAGCGGACCCCGCCTCGTCGTGAACGTCGGGACAGGCTTCGGCGCTGCCCTCTTGCTTCAAACGACCACCGGTTGGCAGTCGGTCGCGACGGAAGCCGGGCACGTGACGTTAGGAGTTTTGGAGCAGCGGGGCAGTATTGAGCACACCACATCGGGTGCCGTGTCAGTCGAAGACAGAATTTCTGGCTTGGCTCTAAGCGCCGCGACCAGCCAGCCGTTTGACCAGACCGCATTCTCATTGGAATTCGGCGAACTGTTCGGGGGCGTTTGTGGCAACTTCGTATTGGCGACCGGCGCTTGGGGCGGAGTCAATCTCTGCGGCAGTGTGGCATCGGCCTGGTGCCGAGCGGGTGAGTTTGCGTCTTTTACGGCTGCCTTTCGCGACAAGGGCCGGATGTCGAAGCGAATGGAATGTGTTCCGGTCAGCGAGATCGTCCTGCCTCAGCCGGCGCTGATCGGTTTAACCTTCGTCAGGCAATTCTAAAAAGTCGAAATGCACTAAAGTTCAAATGGCTCCAGCCGCTTTGGCACACATTTGTTCATCAACGTAGCAAATTGCGGCAAACCGTTCTCGTAGGGTGGATAGTCTTCGCCCTGAATCAGGGGCAGCAGATATGCGCGGCACGCACTGGTAATGCCGAATCCGTCTGCAGAAATGAATTCTCGCGGCAATAGCTTCTCAACGTTGGCAACATGTGCGAGGGACACCTTCCCGATTGTCCAGGTATAGGGCTCGCCGCATGTCCGCACGATCGCCGGCATGATCGCGTTCTCACCCGCGATTGCCATTTCGACGGCCGCCTTGCCTACCGCGTAGGCCTGATCGACGTCCGTGCGAGATGCAACGTGGCGCGCTGAACGCTGGAGGTAGTCAGCAACTGCCCAATGGCATTTGTACCCAAGGGCTGAACTCAGCATTCGGGCGACGACGGGAGCAGCCCCACCCAATTGCTTGTGCCCAAACGCATCGCTTGTACCCTGGTCAGCGAGGAACCGACCATCTGCTCGCCTGGCGCCTTCCGAGACAATAACTGTGCAATAGTCGTAGCTGTCGACCATAGCTTTGACCCTGGCGATGAACCGGGCGCTGTCGAACGCGATCTCGGGGAAAACGATTGCGATTGGAAGGTCGTTGTTTTCATCGGCCGCCAAAGCGCCCGCTGCAGCAATCCATCCAGCGTGGCGTCCCATAACTTCAAAGACAAAGACTTTCGTAGATGAGCGCGACATCGAGCGCACATCGAAGGAAGCTTCTCGCGTCGACACCGCAACATATTTGGCTACAGAACCAAAGCCGGGGCAGGTGTCCGTGCCAAATAAATCGTTGTCGATGGTTTTCGGAATGAGGACCGATCGAAGCGGGTAGCCCACCCTCTCTGCAAACTGCGAGATCTTAATGCAGGTGTCGGCGGAATCCCCGCCACCGTTATATAAGAAATAGCCAATATCGTGAGCCTTACAAACGGCGATCAGACGCTCGTATGAGCGCCTGTCGCCTTCGAAATCCTTGAGCTTGAAGCGGCACGAACCAAACGCACCCGCTGGTGTGTGGCGCAGAGCAGCGATCGCATCGTTCCTCTCTTCGGTGGTATCGATTAAGTCCTCATTTAACGCACCGATGATCCCGTTGCGCCCCGCGAAAAGCTTGCCAATCTTGGCGCTTTGCTGCCGTGCAGCTTCGATTACACCACAGGCCGAGGCATTGATGACTGCGGTAACACCACCGGATTGTCCGTAAAAAGCATTTTGCCGCAAATGTGGTATCCTTCCGATCATCGGACGTTCGACCAATGGGCTTCCTTGATTTGCTTCCAGGCCCCGTGTTGAAAAGAGACACGAAAGGTATCGACAGCATTCTTGGGACGGCGACGCCACCTCTCAAATAATTGTAGCACGCGCAGATCTCAATCGCTGCAGCAGGATGCGAACCGGAACGACAGTTTTAAAGGTGCGAACGTCTAATTCGTTGACAAGAACCGTGGGCGCGGTTTGTGCGCGCGAAGCAGCTTTGTTGGCTGATGCACCTGGACACAAACGAACACGGTCAGCGACTCGATCATGGTGTCGCTGTGAATGCGGGGTTCATGCGTTACGAGCGCTTCGCCAAGCATTCGTTCGAATACAAAATTCGGTGAGTCTAGCTCACCATTCAAACTAAAATGTCGGAACGGCTAGGCCTTAAATGCGTTCATTATGATGTGCTGGCGACTAGAGCACACGTACAGCACACATAATAATCATGAAACAATTTGGAGGATCACCCGATGAAACCAACCATGCTTGCGGCTATTACCGCAATCTGTCTCGGCGCAACCGCTGCGGCTGCACAGACAACAGCCCCTGCTAATCCTTCGCCCGCTGCGGGTTCCGTCAAACTCAGCCAAAGTGAATGCACGAGCCTCTGGCAGAAGGCAAACAGTTCGGGTGCCACTGGTTTGACGAAGTCGCAGTCAGCAGCATATGTAAGTGACTTCAAAGCCGCCAACCCCGACGGCGATGCCACCATTGATCAAAACGAGTGGATGGCAGCCTGTAACAAGGGACTTGTTAGAAGCTCGTCGGGCAGCGGAGCATCGAGTGGCTCGTCCGGGTCCAACTGATCGAAGGGTTCGTAAGTTTTCCACCACATATCCCTTTGCCAATGTGCAAAGACCTGATGAACCGAACGAAATTACGCGACCTCATCACTTCGCTGTCCTCAAGGACATGATGTAGGCAATGACATCTCGGAGTTCGCTGTTGGTGAACGACACCTTCGGCATTGCGGGATGTGGGAAGATGATCGCTCCGGCTAAACGCTCTTGAGATTGATCGGGCTTGTTAGCGATGGAGTAAAAGCTGGAAATATCAGACTTGGCGATGTTGCCCCGGCTGGCATCCACAATGTGACAAGTCGAGCAAAGGCTCTCCGCTATTTCCCTTCCTCTGCCGGGGTCAGTGACAACCGACTGTGCTAAGGCGGGACTTGTTACAGCAGTTGCCATCAACGCCGTGGCCACGTGTGTCTTCCATTTTCTCATTACTATTCTCTCCCTAGCCGAAAAAGCCGCCAGACAGTGGTGCTGCGTTGAAGTCAGTCCGGTGTTTCGCAGCGGCATGATATAGGCAATGGTGCTTCTAAGCTCTTCGTTAGTGAATGGCACGTTTGGCATATGTAGAGGCGGCCGCGGAATGAGCGAAACCAGGCCGCTGCGCATCTCATGGTTTCGGCGGCTCGGTCCCGGCCTCATCACCGGCGCGGCGGACGACGATCCGGGCGGTATCGCCACCCATTCGCAGGTCGGCGCGCAGTTCGGCCTCGACCTGATGTGGACGATTGCGCTGACCTATCCGCTGATGACGGCGATCCAGACGATCTGTGCGCGGATCGGGCGTGTCACCGGCGAGGGACTCGCTGCCAACATGGCGCGCGTGCTGCCGCGCTGGCTGGTGCATGTCATCGTTGCCTTGTTGTTCGTGGCCAACACGGTGAACATTGGCGCTGACCTCGCCGCGATGGGCGCGGCGGCGCGGCTGGTTCTAGGCTGGGGCGAAACCGCCTTCGCAGTCGCGTTCGCGGCAGGCTCGATGCTGTTGCAGGTCTTCGTGCCCTATCACCGCTATGTGCATGTGCTCAAATGGTTGACGCTGAGCCTGTTCGCGTATGTCGGTGTGGTGTTCACCGTTTCTATCGACTGGGGCGCGGTCGTGCGGGGGCTGTTCTGGCCACAGGTTGCCTTTTCGCGGGAAGCCCTGATCGCGATCGTCGCCGTATTCGGTACCACGATCAGCCCTTACATGTTTTTCTGGCAAAGCGCCGAGGAAGTGGAAGACGAGATGCTGGCCGGCGACGGCTCGCTCCTCGATCACCCCCAGCAGGCACCGGCCGAACTCGACCGGATCGCCTGGGACACCTTTATCGGCATGGGGTTTTCCAGCTTGATCTCATTCTTCATCGTCCTGACAACAGCCGTTACGCTGCATGCCAATGGGATTACCGATATCGCAACCTCGGCGGATGCCGCGCAGGCTCTGCGGCCGATCGCTGGCGAGTTCGCCTTCCTGCTGTTCAGTCTGGGCATCATCGGCACCGGGTTGCTGGCGCTTCCGGTTCTCGCTGGGTCCGCCGCCTATGCGATCGGCGAATTGCGCGGCTGGCGCATTGGCCTCGAACAAAAACCAGAAAACGCCACGGCGTTCTATGGCGTCATCGCGCTGGCTTTCGGCTTGGGACTGTTGATGCTGTTTTTGCCGATTGACCCGATCAAGGCGCTGTTCTGGAGTGCGGTGCTCAACGGCGTGATCGCCGTGCCGCTGATGGTGGCCACGATGATCGTGGTCTCGAACCGCAGGCATCTTGGTCGTTTCGTCGCCCCGCGCGGGCTCATGGTCGTCGGCTGGCTCGCCACGGCGGTGATGGCGGCGGCGGCATTGGCGATGTTGGTCCTATGAGCTGGAGATCGCGTAGTGCTCGCTTTCTCGCATAACGAAATCAGGGCTCGAATGGCGGCGATAAAGCGGCCCGTTAGGGCGATGAAATGCCGCCTTCTAAGGAGGACGCCTCAGCCAAGCGCTCGCAGCTTATCCAGCCGATGCGTCCATTCGGGACCCGAAGCACTGTTTAAACGTTGCATGTTGCGCCAATTAGAGACGGCGCCGCTGTTGAGCGGTAGCGCCCCTCCTTATCTTACCGCTTGAACTTCGCGGCTTCATCGGAGCCGCCCGTCGCGTTACGCCGTGGAGACCTACGCGACCGGTGAACGTTTTCTGGCATCGTACCAACCTCACGATCCGCGCTGTCTTCTCGTCGACGCGCTGTTGCCCGGGATGAGCGGCATCGACTTGATCCAGCGGCTTCGAAGAATGGGTGATCCAATTCCCGCGATCGTGGTGAGTGGACAAGCCGACGTGCCTATGGCCGTTCGCGCGATGAAGGTCGGAGCTGTCGATTGCATCGAAAAGCCGGTCGGCCGTGAAGAGCTCCTTGCAAGTGTCCAGCGGGCTCTCGGTTCATTCGAGGGGATCGCAAGGATCACAGAATTTCTGCAGCTATCGGCCATTCGGGTGGCGAGTCTGACCGATCGACAACATCAAATCTTGAACCTCATCCTTGCCGGGAGCCCCGCCAAGAACATCGCCGCTGACCTCGGTATCAGTCAGCGAACCGTTGACAATCATCGCGCCGCGATCGCGGCGAGGACGGGCTCGAGGTCGATGGCCGCCCTTATGCACACAGCAATCTGCGGTCACTGCAGCCTGAACAATTACACGAGGTAAGTGGGCGCTGGCGCAGTCCTGGGTCATGGCCATTGGATCACTGCCGCATGAGTATTTTCCGAGTCTGCAACGTTCGACCCCGAGTACATTAAATTGTCCAAGAGCTGGAACAATCGGTGCCATCTCCGCGTCTCCTGATTGGAGGCAGAAGCCTCACCGGTTTTAACGCGCATAGCACCAAACACGCTCGCAGTAGGAGCGGACTGAAGCATCCCGCAAAATCGAAATCATCATAAAGGAGACCCAAATGAACTGGGACCGCATCGAAGGTGACTGGAAGCAGCTGACCGGAAAGGTCAAGGAGAGGTGGGGCAAGCTCACGGATGACGACCTCGCCGTGATCAACGGCAAGCGCGATCAGTTAGAAGGCAAAGTCCAGGAACGTTACGGCTACGGCAAAGATCAGATCAAGAAGGAACTCGATACTTGGTCGAACTCGCTCTGAGGCACGGGCACTTTCGAACAGAAACTGGAACGAAAAGATCATCTGAAAATTCATCAACGTTCATTCACTGGAGAACACTCATGAAAACTCTTTTGGCCGCTACGGCCCTAGCCTTGCTTATCGCCGTCCCCGCTTATGCTGAGACCGCGACCACGGCTCCCAAGACTGAAGCAGCCCCACAAGCAGCCGCGACAACTACCATTCCTGCGGTGAAGTTCTATTCTGAGCGCGGCGATTGGCGTTCCAGCAATCTGATGGGCCTGAAGGTTACAAACGTGGCTAACGAGACCATCGGTGACATCAACGAAATCCTGTTCGACAACGACGGCAAGGTCGTCGCTGTTGTCATCGGTGTCGGCGGCTTTCTCGGTATGGGTGAGCGCCACGCCGCCGTCGAATTCAGTTCGGTTCAGCTGTCACGTGATAAGAACAACGCACCGCTGGCCCGGGTGAATGTCACGAAGGAGCAGCTGAAGTCGGCTCCCGAGTGGAAGTGGCAGGCCGCCAGCGTCAACTGATTCAGGATTCGGAGTTATTGACAGCCGAGGCATCGACGGGATGCCTCGGCTGCTTTGTCTCGGGGAGGCATGCATCAACTCCTACGTTAACTCAGATCAGCGCACTGGCAGATTGGCTATTCTAGACTAAGAGATCGTTTTTATTGGACCAATGGAGATAGACCCAATGAAGGTCAAAGATGCCATGCACAAAGGTGCCGATTGGGTTAGCCCCGATACGTCGCTGCCCGAAGTCGCCAAAAAGATGCGAGGCCTCGATGTCGGCTCGATCCCGATCGGAGAAAACGACAAACTGATCGGCATGATCACGGATCGCGACATTGCTTGCCGGGGTGTTACAACCGGCAAGGACTGTACAAAGCTGACCGCACGCGACGCGATGACAGAAGGCATTATCCATTGTCGCGAAACGGACGACCTGGATGATGCACTGCGCATCATGGAGCAGAAAAAGCTGCGTCGGCTGGCTGTACTTAACGACAAGCAGCGGCTGGTCGGAATGTTGAGCCTCGGAGATGTCGCCCACTCGGCTACACGAGCGCTCACTGGCGAAATGACGGCGGCTGTGGCCTCGCACCATCCTTGACGTTGGAGCAAGTCGCTACTTGTCCGACGCCGCAAACCTCGCGCCATGAGAAATCGCCATCGCCGGCGACCTACAGTCCGGGCATCAACCTCTACTTCGGTCCTGGTTACCGGCACCGCGGCTACGACGGCCACTATGGCGGTCATCGTCACGGCCACTAAATTGGAACAAGTGTGAGCGCTTGAAAGAGAGTGCCCTGACCAAAAGTTGGGGCAATTTTTTGGGCCATCCGATTGGACTAGACGTTAATTGCTGTCGGCGGGTCGAGTTCCGCACGAACATGTGAGGTGCGTGATGATGAAACTATCGAATGACCCGCTAACGGAATTGGAGGCATTCATCGTCAATGCCGCCCTTAAGCGCGACCAGAAATGCCAGAAGCTCCACGATGAGCTCGCCGCCCGCGAGAACCAGCGCGAGAGATCTTTAGCGATCTGGAGAGAAAGAAAGGCGGCGCTCGCGACAATCGTGCGGGTCATCGATGACATGCTTAAGCAGCATGGATATGCCGGTCTTGTCACGGGTGAACTTGAAACAAAGCACTCAGATATCGATAGGGTCCTCCTGAAGTTCGCGCATGGCGTGCGGGACTATTCGAAAATCCTACTGTGTTTGAAGACGTCGGGTGAATTCACCTGTGCGATTGAGACCGCTCATGATCAAATAGCGACAATTAGCGTCCCAATAGAAGACCTCAGTGAAGATAGGCTCAAAGCGGCCATTGCTGAGGCCGTGGAGCACTGTCTTGCCCGCGATATGGATCAGGTGACCCTCCCCCCGATTGGTACTCGGTTATAAGTAGACTCCGTTCTGGTTATGGTCCTCGTTGGACCGGCTTGCATACTCGTTCGGGGTGAGCCCGTTGAGGCTCGTGTGGGGCCGT
>JALHMJ010000009.1:0-2047 GCA_022844105.1 Hyphomicrobium sp.
TTGGTGGGCGAGCACGGGCTCGAACCGTGGACCCGCTGATTAAGAGTCAGCTGCTCTACCAACTGAGCTACTCGCCCACTCGCTGCTGGAGGCGCACCAATCGCGGCTCCAGAACGAAACGGGGTCCGTTGAGGGACCCGCGGGCGAGCATCTAGCACCCGGGGACGCCGCTGTCCAGGGGCCGGGCGAGGGTTCGTTGTGCGCCTGTCAAGCTTTTGGAATTCAGGGCGAAACGCCCGGCCACATGGCGCGCCTCATGGCCGGATCAGGAGATGCTGGCGAGCAGCAACGTTCTCCAAAAGCTTGGCCGAGCCGCGCACGACACAGTGCAGCGGATTTTCGGGCACCGCGAACGGCACGCCAACGCGCCGGGCGAATTCTTCATCGAGCTTGTGCAGCAGAGCGCCGCCCCCGGTCAGATAAATCCCGCGCTCGCAGATATCGCTGGAGACTTCCGACGGCAAATCTTCCAGCGTGCGCTCGATCATTTCTGCCATGGCCTGAACGGGCTCCTCAAGCGCTTCAGCAATGTGCTGCGGCGTCAGGATCGTCGATTTGGGTTTGCCGGTGCGCAGATCGCGGCCGCGAATGTGGATCTCACTTGTCGCGCCGTTGACGCGGCGCGAGGCGGAGCCGGCTTCGATCTTGATGCGCTCGGCGTTGGCTTCGCTGATGAGCAACTGATGATCACGCCGGACGTAGCGGATGATGGCTTCGTCCATGGCATTGCCGGCGATGCGCAGCGAGCGGGACTGGATGACGCCGCCGAGGGAGAGAACGGCGATGTCTGTGGTCCCGCCGCCGATGTCGACCACCATTGAGCCGATCGGATCGTCGATCGGCAAGCCCGCGCCGATGGCGGCAGCCACCGGCTCCTCGACGATGAAGACCTTGCGGGCGCCGGCCTGAACGGCTGTTTCATAGACGGCGCGGCGTTCGACGGGTGTCGCGCCGGCGGGAACGCAGATCAGGATGCGCGGGCGGCGCAGTCCAAGAAAGTCGGTACGGGTGCGCTTGATGAACTGGCGCAGCATCTCCTCTGTCGCGACGAAATCGGCGATGACGCCGTCGCGCAACGGCCGGATGATTTCGATCGATCCTGGCGTGCGGCCAAGCATGGCGTGCGCCGCCTGGCCCACTGCCAGCACCTCGCGGTGACCGGGGCCGGTGCGGACAGCGACAATAGAGGGTTCATCGATGACGACGCCGCGTCCCATCACGTGCACGATGGTATTGACCGTGCCAAGGTCGATGGCAATGTCTTCGCCGAAAGCACTGACCGAAGGGAGACGCATTCACCTTACTCGCATGGCGCGCCGGATGCCCCGCCGCAGGGCATTAAGCCCGACGGGAAACCGGTGAGCTTCGTCGGCCGGCCCACCCGTGACGCGCCCGCCTGCTCCCATCCCTAGCGCGGCCGCGTACGAAGCGCCAGTTTGCTCCGATGACGTTTTTGGTGGCGCCGTGCGACTCCGCTGACGCGGAGCCGGCCGCACGGCGCGGGCGGGTGGTAATGGGGTCGGTAATGGGGTCAGAACCCGACTTGGGGGGTCGGTAATGGGGTCAGACCCCGACTTGGGGTCTGACCCCACGTCCACGATGTCCCCACGTCCACGATGTCCCCCCACCCTCTGACGTCATTCCGGCGTGCGGAGCGAAGCAGAGCCGGCCGTGGAGGTAATGGGAGGTATTGGGGTCAGGGAGGTATTGGGGTCAGACCCCGACTTGGGGTCTGACCCCACTTCTCGCCCGGCGCGCGGAGTGAAGTGACGCCGGCGCATCCCCTCTCCCCGCGTGCGGGGAGAGGGTTAGGGTGAGGGGCAGTCCGGACCGGTGAGGGGCAGCATCCGCACTGCTCTCGCAAGCTCGCAAGCACTTGCCTGCACTCCTTCAGGCGGACCTATCTTCGATCCAGCAAGCTGCTGCCCCTCACCCCGACCCTCTCCCCATCGAAGGCGATAGGGAGAGGGGGTGCAGCGGTGGCTCAGAGCTGTTGCGCCTGGGCGACCTTCTGGCGCTTCACCATCAGTTTGTTCAGCGCGGCCAC
>JALHMJ010000009.1:2147-58485 GCA_022844105.1 Hyphomicrobium sp.
CTCACCCCGACCCTCTCCCCATCGAAGGCGATAGGGAGAGGGGGTGCAGCGGTGGCTCAGAGCTGTTGCGCCTGGGCGACCTTCTGGCGCTTCACCATCAGTTTGTTCAGCGCGGCCACATAGGCCTTGGCCGAGGCGACCATGGTGTCGGTGTCGGCACCGCGGCCCGTGACGACGCGGCCGTCTTCCTCAAGACGCACCGACACTTCCGCCTGAGCATCGGTCCCCTCGGTGACCGCGTGGACCTGATACAGCTCAAGGCGCGCCGAATGCGGGATCAACATCTTGATGGCGTTGAAGGTTGCATCAACCGGCCCATTGCCCTGCGCCTGCACGGTGGAGGGTGTGCCGTCGACATCGAGCGTCAGAGTCGCGGCCTGGGGGCCGACGGTGCCAGCGATCACGGTCAGCGCCGCGACTTTCATGCGGTCGTGCGCATGGGCAATCTCGTGATCGACGAGCGCTTCGAGGTCCTCGTCGTAGATGTGCTTTTTGCGGTCGGCCAGAGCCTTGAAGCGATTGAAGGCGTCCTCGAAGGCGTTCTCGCCCAATTCAAAGCCCATTTCACGCAACTTGGTGCGGAAGGCATTGCGGCCCGAGTGCTTGCCCATCACGAGCGAGGTTTTCGCCACGCCGACCGATTCCGGCGTCATGATTTCGTAGGTCTGCTGGTACTTGAGCAGGCCGTCCTGGTGAATGCCGCTCTCGTGGGCGAACGCGTTGCGACCGACAATCGCCTTGTTGTATTGGACGGGAAAATTGGTCACGGCCGACACGAGCCTGGACGCGCGCGACAGCATCGCCGTGTCGATTCCGGTTTCGTAAGGAAGAACATCGGCGCGGGTGCGGATCGCCATTACGATCTCTTCCAGCGCAGCGTTCCCGGCCCGCTCTCCGATCCCGTTGATGGTGCATTCGATCTGGCGTGCGCCGGCATTCAAAGCCGCCAGCGAATTGGCAACGGCGAGGCCGAGGTCGTTGTGGCAATGGGTGGAAAAGATCGCCTGATCGGCGTTGGCGACGCGCTCACGTACGGCGCGGAACATCTCGAAATATTCCTGCGGCGTGGCGTAGCCGACCGTATCGGGCAGATTGATCGTGGTTGCGCCAGCTTTGATGGCGGCGTCGACGCACTGGCACAGATAGTCGATCGGCGTACGGGTCGCGTCCATGGCCGACCATTCGACGTCGTCGACCAGATTGCGGGCGCGGGCCACCGTGGCTGCAATGATCTCCAGCACTTCTGCCTGTGATTTGCGCATCTGATATTCGAGGTGGATTGGCGAGGTCGAGACGAATGTGTGGATGCGGCCGCGCTTTGCCTGGCGAACCGCTTCGCCGGCGCGGTCGATATCGGCGTTGATGGCGCGGGCGAGACCGGCGATCGTTGCGTTCTGGACGCGCTTGGAAATGGCGCTGACCGCTTCAAAGTCGCCGTCTGAGGCGATCGGAAAACCGGCTTCAATGATGTCGACGCCCAGCGCATCGAGGCAGTCGGCGACCTCCAGCTTCTCTTCGTATGTCATCGTCGCGCCTGGGCACTGTTCGCCGTCACGCAGGGTGGTATCGAAAATTACGACTCGGTCGGGTTTGGCGGTGTTGGCGGTCGTCATGATATCTGGTCCTTGATGTCCTGCCCTGCGGCGCACGCGGCGCGCGGGCGATGATGATCCGTCGGCTCGCTGGTCATCCCCTAAGCCATCGCCGCCGATCATCGGCAGCGGACCGGCTCAGGGGCCAGTAAGGAGCAGCAGCGGCAAGGTTCTCAACGCGCCGGCTGGAGCGCAGCCGTGGGCCACCCTGGGTGCGAACACCTCAGAGGGGAACGGGCGACCAGCCTTGTGGGCGTGCATCGACATACCTAAAACTCGGATCCGAACTGCGCCAAGGGTTACAATATGTCGAAATGGTTGACAATGCACTGCAAACTGTCGGCCGGCGGGTCTGAGAAGAGGGTTGGGGGGAGCGTTGGGGTCAGACCCCAAACGCGGGGTCTGACCCCGCATGCCCCCCGCATGCCCCGGATGCACCCTAGACCTCGATGGTGCCTTCGCTGACGCGCACCGAATGGCCGCCGATGCGCACGCCTTCCAGACCTTGACCGTCGATCTGAAGAACGAGCGACACAAAGCTTGGCCGGCTCATCTCGAAACCCTGCTCGATCATCCGGCGATGGGTTCCCTGGGGTAGTCGATCAAAACGGGCGATGACGCCGGCAAAACATACCGCGGCCGAACCGGTTGCCGGATCTTCCGGTATGCCGGCGTCGGGCGCGAACATGCGCACGTGGAACGACGATGTCGTGTGCTCGCACTGGCGCGTATAAAGATATGCGCCGACAAGGCCCTGCTCGGAAAAGGCCGGGGCCCAGTGTGCGCCGTTGATCCGCGCGCGGGCGATGGCTTCGCGCGAGGCGATGGGGACAAAGGCGAAAGCGTTGCCTGAGGCATAGCAGACCGGCCGGTGGTTCTCGAAGCCGATCTCACTTGGGATCAGACCAAGGGCCGCCGCCAGGACGTCGATCGGAGGCAGCGATCCGGCTTCCACCGGCACCTTCGGTGCGTCGAATTCTGCGTAAGGCGCGTGATCCTTGCGCAACCGGACGCCGACGCGCAGCGTTCCGATGCCCTCTTCCAGCACGATCATCGCATCCGCGTCGCGGCCCTGACCAAATTTGTTTTCGGCCAGAAGGGCTGCCGTACCGACGGTCGGATGGCCGGCGAAGGGAAGTTCCTTGACGGGAGTAAAAATGCGCATGCGCGCCGAATGTGCGAGGTTTTCCGCCGGCAGAATGAAAACCGTTTCCGACAGGTTGAACTCGCGCGCAATCGCCAGCATCTCCTCGTCGCTGAGCCCGCCTGCGCCATGCACGACAGCGAGCGGATTGCCGCCGAAGCGGCGGTCGGTAAAAACATCCAAGGTGCTGTAGGCGAGCCGCATCGATCCCTGCCTTCATGGTCCCACAAGGGAGGCACTTAGCTCATTCAATCGCCGTGTCCAAGCGGAATGGGGGCCAAGCGGAATGGGGCCGGCTACGCGTCAGGCTCCGGCATCTGGTCGGCGCTGCATGAGATGGGCGAGCAGGACGCGCGCGTAATGCGGCACGGGCAGCGCCGCTACGTCGTCCCAGGAGCGCACCGCTACAATCTCCTCCAGCTCGGGTTCTGCGTCCGCGCCGAAGGCATGGCGAATGCGGTCCTGCAGCGTCGCGGCATCGGCATCGCCGATCAGGTCGACAGCTATCGAGACCTGGCGGCCGACCGTCGTCACGAGGTAGCCGTCTCTGGCCGCCAGCATCTGCGGAGCCAGACCCGTTTCCTCTCGCACCTCGCGCAAGACACTTGCCCTGAGGTCGACGCGGCCGTCGGGCGATGTATCGCGGCTATCGATAAAACCGCCCGGTAGATAAAAGAGCCCGGCATTGACGTTGCCTGCCCGCTGGCGGCCGAGAAGTATTGCGCCGTCGCTGGAGCAGATCAGCGCCGAGCCAAAAACGTCGTACACCGAAGCGTCCGGTGCACCCTGGTCCTTCCAATAGAGGAACTGTTTGAATTGCACGGGAAAGAGTTTGCCGGTCAACCGGCCATCGGCGATCGTGTAGCTGGACAGCATGTACACACGGCCATTGAACAACGATGGGCTCTCGGCGCAGCGGCGCTGCCAATGGGCGTCGATTTCGGACGCCCGGTCGGCGGCGAACGGCCAAACTCGGTCCGTCACCATCAAGTCGCAGTCTTCGACCGGCGTTACTTTGGCTGGCGCCTCGTCTGTCCCGGCTGTCACGACATCTTTCCTTTGCCGCCTGCCCGACGATGTAGGCGCGCCCGGCCGTTTGGCCGCCTCGGCTGCCGGACCGGATCATGTCCGATACCGCAGCCCTACGACGGCCGGTTGATCTTGTCACCTGCGCCACCGCCGTGGCCCGCAGCGATATTTTGCCATGATATCCTGCATCATGTCGGGTGGGTTTAATTGAGGGAATGAGGGTGGGGCCAATACGACGGCATGCGCGGCGATTTGCACGTCCGACGAGGCGGGCGATTGCGTGTCTTGCCGCCCTGCTCGTCTGTCTTTGGCCGCTGCCGATGCGGGCCGAACCAGCCGAAACCACCGGGCCGCTCGGGCCGCTCCCCGCCGGCTGGACGACAGCCGTCACCGATGTCATTGCGATTTTTTCCGCCGCCTCGCCAGAGGGCAGCCTGACGATCGTCGCGCCGGCAGCGACACCGGCCAACGGCGACATCAGGTCGGCCATCATCGAATTGGCGCCAGCGCTGATCGAGGACATGTTCGGGGAACCTCGGCCGGCGGGCGAGCCCGTGCCGCTGCCCGCCTCCGACGGCGTGGCTGCAGGCCTCATGATACCATTCACCGTGACACTCGACGACGGCGACGATGGGCGGATCGAGGTGACGGGCTATCCGCTAACAGGCAAGCGGATGCAGCTCTTTTTCATCGTTGCGCCGGCCGCGATGGCCGACGACGACGCGCAGCTTCGCGCGGCGCGGGGCCTCGTCGACCGTTGGCGGGCCGACGGCCTCGCCGTCAACGCCGACCTGACGGCGCAGATGGGAGCTCTGCCTGCGGCTTTCGATGCCGGACCGGCCGTGCCGCCGTTGCCGGCGGTCGAGGACCCGGCCGTTCCCGACGACAGCGTGGAAAACGTCATCCACTTTCTGCGGTTTTCATTCGACGGCGGCAAACCGGAGGCTGCGGGCGAACCTGTCTCGTTGACCGCGCTCCTTTTGAAAGATGGCCGCGTCTTTGAAAGCGAAGCGCGGGCACCGGCGGACTTCGATCCCGACACGCGACCACCCGGCAGTCCAGGAACGGGTCGCTGGCAGCGGGATGGGGAGGCTTATGCGGTGGCTTTCGGCGATGGCACGCAGGGGACCGCCGTTGCCGGGCCGGCCAAAACCGTGGCGGCGCCGGCGGCGTTGACCCTGTCGGGGCGCTATTTGGCCATTGGCGGAACGGCGAGCGATGTTCTCGCCGACGCGATCGAGTTTTACTCTGACGGCAGCCTGCTTTTGAAAGGTGGGGGCCGTGTCGCCAGCGGCAATTACGAGATCGGCATGCGGACGGCGCGCGTCAGCATCGCGGGACAACCGCAGCGCGCGTTTGTTTTCGGCATGCAGGGAGACGCGTCCGCGCCAGCGTTGCTGATCATCGGCAACCGCGTCTATGAGCGGGCGGAAGCCGCGCCATGAGCAATAAAAAAGCTCATGGACGCGAGGTCCATGAGCTTTCGTTGTGCGGTGTAGCAGATGTCAGTTGCGGCCCTTGTCGACGAGCTTGTTCTTGCCGATCCAGGGCATCATGGCGCGCAGCTGAGCGCCGACTTCCTCGATCTGGTGGGCGTCGTTGTTGCGTCGCGTTGCCTTGAAGCTCGGCTGACCGGCCTTGCATTCGAGCATCCAGTCCCGCGTAAAGCGACCTGACTGAATATCCTCCAGAACGCGCTTCATCTCGGCTTTCGTTTCGGCGGTGATGATGCGCGGGCCGGTGACGTATTCGCCGAACTCGGCCGTGTTGGAGATCGAATAATTCATGTTGGCGATGCCGCCCTCATAGATGAGGTCGACGATCAGTTTCACCTCGTGCAGGCATTCAAAGTAAGCCATCTCGGGTGCGTAGCCCGCCTCGACGAGCGTCTCGAAGCCGGCGCGGATCAGTTCGACGAGACCACCGCAGAGGACGGCCTGCTCGCCGAACAAGTCGGTTTCGCATTCCTCTTTGAAGGTCGTCTCGATGACGCCTGAGCGGCCACCGCCGACGCCCGATGCATAGGACAGGAACAGGTCGTGCGCATTGCCCGATTTGTTCTGGTGGATGGCGATCAGGCACGGCACGCCGCCGCCTTTCAGATATTCACCGCGCACCGTGTGGCCGGGGCCTTTCGGCGCGACCATGCCGACGTCGAGATCCTCGCGCGGCTCGATGAGGTTAAAGTGCACGTTGAGACCGTGCGCGAACATGAGGGCGGCGCCCTTCTTCATGTTGGCGTGCAGATGGTCGCGGTAAATGTCGGCCTGCAGTTCGTCGGGCGTCAGCATCATGATGACGTCGGCCCACTTGGCCGCGTCGGCAACGTCCATGACCTTCAGCCCTTCCTTCTCCGCCTTGGCGGCAGAGGCGGAGCCCTTGCGCAGAGCGATGGCCACGTCCTTGATGCCGCTGTCGCGCAAATTCAGCGCGTGCGCGTGGCCCTGGCTGCCGTAGCCGACGATGGCGACCTTTTTGGTCTTGATGAGGTTCAGGTCGGCATCACGATCGTAATAGACGCGCATGGGCTCTCTCTTGGATGGCTCTGGCTTGGATGGCTCTGGCTTGGACGGCTCGGCTTGTTTTTAAGGATCACAGTCCGTGGCGGCCACGTTCTGCAGGACTGCGGGGCGGGGGCCTTTCGTGGACTAGGCCCATCCGAATGCGGGCGGACGTTACACGCCCCCTCGCGGCGGCGGCAACGCCTGACGGCGGTAGCCGCCTGCGACATATGCCGATTTCGCGGCTTCGCGGTGGATCGTCCGGGTCATCCCTTATCGCGCGGTTAACGGAACTGCAACCGGAGTTGCGTTAAACCTCGCCACTGAGTTCAGCGATCGATGGATTCCAGCCATGAAGCGTCTGCCGAAGTTTAGGGTGTTTGCGATTGCCGTTGCGGGTCTAGTGCTTGCCGGCTGTGGCAGTTCTGAGCCCACGACGCCCAAGGAGGCTGTTAAACAGTTCATCGTTGTCTCGGCCGTTGATTGCGCCGACAACACCGGCCTCGAATTCGAACAGTGCATCACTCTTTTGGAAAAAGCGATTGCCGAGCACGATAAGGCGGCAGTGACCTACAAAAAACTCGCCGCCTGCGAGAAGGCCGAAGGCGCGGAACGCTGCGACCGTATCGGCGAAGATCTTTACCGGGCGCGCCTGTCGGCGTTCCAGATCACAATGTCGGCCAAGCCAACGGCCATTCCGCTTTATCCCGGCAAGACTGCGACGCCCGGTTTCCGGACCGCGTCGAACACCGAAATTGCCGCGGACGCGGACACCTTTACCTTCACCAAGAGCGCGGCTGATGCCGCCCACCTGTACGTCGGCAAAAAGAAGGGTTGATCGGCGGCAGCAAGAGTGCGGACGGCTACATCGCCGCCGCGCCCCGCCCGATCGCAGCGATGCCGGTGCGGCTCACCTCAACGAGCCCCAATTCCCGCATGAGTGCGAGGAACGTTTCGATCTTCGATGCCTTGCCGGTAATCTCGAATACGAAATGCTCGGTCGAGGTGTCGACGACCTGGGCGCGGAAGATCTCCGCCATGCGCAACGCCTCAATGCGCTTTTCGCCCTTGCCCGCTACCTTCACCAGGGCCAGTTCGCGTTCGAGTGAAACACCCTCGCCCGTCAGATCTCGAACGCGATGCACCGGCACCAGTCGTTCCAACTGATGCTTGATCTGCTCGATTACCGCCGGCGTGCCCCGCGTGACGATGGTGATGCGCGAAACATGCCGTTCGTGTTCGGTCTCGGTGACCGTGAGACTGTCGATGTTGTAACCGCGCGCCGTAAACAAGCCGATGACGCGCGCCAGCACGCCGGGTTCGTTGTCGACAATCACCGACAGCGTGCGCGAAACCTCGTCCTGCGCGACACCGGGGCCGACGTAATGACTTTGCGGATTGGGATTGGCCATGGCGTTCAGTTCTTCTCTTTGTTCTGGTCATTCTCGTCGCGTTTGCCGGTCACGCCGTCGATCTCGGGTGCGGAATTGGGGAAAACTGTTTTCAGAAAAACCGGGAAACCGTGCTTGTCGACTTCCGCCCGGACCGCTTCGGCCTCGACGGTGCCGACCTTGTATTGGTTGAACGCCGCGACCACCCGCCGGCCCATGGCCTGGGCAATCGCATCGGCGGTGGGCGCTCCGATCTTCTTCAATTGATCGGGCGGAAGGCGGCTGTAGATGCGGGTCAGCAGCTTGCTCTCCAGATAGTCCTGCGCAATGCAGCCTTCGAATGCGGCCGAGTATTGGGACGCGAGACCATGGGTGCGGTAGCACGCATCGATAAACTTGATGGCGGCTTCGGCGCCTTTCGTGCGCTGGATCGTGCCGATGCGAACGGCCGCTTCCTTGATATTCGCCGTCCGGTCCCACGTGATCGGCGGGGTCGAAGGCGGCGTGTTCGGTGCGGTGGCGCCTGGCGCGGGAGCGTTTGGCGCGGGTGGCCCAGGTGCAACGGGCGCAGCCGTCTGCGCGTTCGCGTGGCCCATTGTGCCCATGGCAAACAGGCAAGCCCATAAGGCGGCTGCGCTCGATCTCAAACCAGCACCTTGCCTTCCTTGCTGATGGCCTTCTCAATGGCTTCTTCGCTGGCTTCGCCGAGCAGCATCTCGTTGTGCGCCTTGCCCGATGGGATCATCGGGAAACAGTTGGCGAGTTTGGCAACGCGGCAATCAAAGATCGTCGGCACTTTGGTGTTGATCATGTCTAAGATCGCATCGTCGAGATCGTCCGGGTGCTCGCAGCGCATGCCGCGCCAGCCATAAGCTTCCGCGAGCTTGACGAAATCGGGCAGGCTCTCGGTGTAGCTGTGCGACAGGCGGTTGCCGTGCAGCAATTGCTGCCACTGGCGCACCATGCCCATGTATTCGTTGTTCAAGATGAACACCTTCACCGGCAGATTGAACTGCACGGCGGTGGAGCATTCCTGAATGTTCATCAGGATCGAGGCGTCGCCGGCGATGTCGATAACGAGCGACTTGGGATGGGCTAACTGCGCGCCGATCGCCGCCGGCAGACCATAGCCCATCGTTCCCAGGCCGCCGGACGTCATCCAGCGGTTGGGTTCTTCGAAGTTGTAGTATTGCGCCGCCCACATCTGATGCTGGCCGACTTCCGTCGTGATGTAGGTGTCGCGGTCCTTGGTCAGTTGATACAGACGCTCGCAGGCGTACTGCGGCATGATCACGTCTTTCACGTGCTTGAAGGACAGGGACTTCTTTGCGCGCCAGCCGTCGATCTGCTTCCACCACGTCTTGATGGCCGCCTTGTCGATTTGCGGCGCTTTCTGTTTCCAGACGCGCAGCATCTCTTCGAGCACGTAGGCGCAATCGCCGACGACGGGAATGTCGACGCGCACGTTCTTGTTGATCGAGGACGGATCGATATCGACGTGGATCTTCTTCGAATACGGGGCGAAGGCGTCGAGGCGGCCGGTGATGCGGTCATCGAAGCGGGCGCCGATGTTGATCATCACGTCGCAGTCGTGCATCGCCCAAT
This sequence comes from Hyphomicrobium sp., assembly GCA_022844105.1. Classification (GTDB taxonomy): domain Bacteria; phylum Pseudomonadota; class Alphaproteobacteria; order Rhizobiales; family Hyphomicrobiaceae; genus JAGVSR01. The sequence goes on from JALHMJ010000009.1 coordinate 11,410, forward strand.
TGGCTTCATAGGTGCCGTGCATGCCGAGCATGCCGAGCCACTGCTTGTCGGAGGCGGGATAGGCCCCAAGCCCCATCAGTGTCGATGTGATCGGGTAGCCGGTGAGGCGCACCAGTTCGCGCAGAAGCTGGCTCGCCTTGGGGCCGGAATTGATGATGCCACCGCCGGTATAGAAGACGGGACGCTTGGCGGACGCGATGAGATCGACCGCCTCGGCGACGGGTCCGGCGTCCGGCTTCAGTTTCGGGCGATAGGTTTTGTGGGCGACATTCGACGGGCCGGTGTAGTTGCCCGGCTTGAACTGGATATCCTTCGGGATGTCGACAACGACGGGACCGGGACGTCCCGAGCGGGCAATGTGGAACGCCTCGTGCAGCACGCGCGAGAGATCGTTCACATCCTTCACCAGCCAGTTGTGCTTGGTGCAGGGACGCGTGATGCCGACCGTATCGCATTCCTGGAACGCGTCGTTGCCGATCAGATGCGTCGGCACCTGGCCGGTGATGCAAACGATCGGGATGGAATCCATCAACGCGTCGGTGAGACCCGTCACCGCGTTCGTGGCGCCGGGGCCGGACGTGACGAGCACGACGCCGACCTTGCCCGTCGAGCGCGCGTAACCTTCAGCAGCATGCACCGCGCCGCCTTCCTGGCGCACGAGAATATGCTGGACCTTATCCTGCTGGAAAAGTTCGTCGTAGATCGGGAGCACGGCGCCGCCGGGATAGCCGAAGATGTGCTCGACACCCTGGTCCACCAGCGCCTTCACCACCATTTCGGCGCCTGTCATCGTGCGTGCCATCGTCGTGCCTCTCATGCGCCATGCGTTGAGTTCGGGCTCCTGCTCCTTAAACGGTCAGGGCGCTCCGGATCGGGATAACTAGTGGTCGCAGAATGCCCGGTCAAGGTAAGCGTTTAATAAACGCGACGATTTGAGCCGCCTGACATTCCATTTATTGCGCAGAAATGGCGTTCCAGGACTTCATATTGCCGGATATCCATGTTGCCTGCCGTTTGATGTACCGACGGGTCTCAGCTTTGGCTTCTTCGACGGCAGCATCGAGTTGCATCTGACCAGCCAGATGCGCCATGAGCGGACGCAGCCCCAGCGCCCGCATACCGGGCAGCGCCGGGTCGAGATCGAGCGCTGCGATACGGGCAGCTTCGTCCAGCGCGCCCTGCTCCATCATGTGGTCAAACCGGGCGTCGCTGCGATCGTGAAGCGTGGCGCGGTCGGGCATGACAACGATGCGTTCGGTGGCATCGGGATTAAGAACAGGGGTGCCGGGTTCGTTCTGCCATTGCCACAACGGGCGGCCGGTGGCGTCGAACACTTCGAGCGCGCGCACGATGCGTTGCGGATCGGTTGGCGCGAGCCGCGCCGCCGTGCCGGGATCGAGATCGGCCAGTTTGCGATGCAGTTTTGCCGGTCCGAGCCGGTCGGCCTCCACCCTCCAGTGCTCGCGGATCGCGGGCGGAATTGGCGGGATCGGCGAGAGACCTTCGAGCAGTGCTTTCATGTAAAGGCCGGTCCCACCGACGAAGATGGGCAGGCCGCCGGTGGCGCGGAGTTCGGCCAGTACGCTTTCAGCTTCGCGCACGAAGCGGCCGACGGAGTAGCCCTCGCGCATCGGAACGTGGCCGTAGAGACGGTGCGGGAGTTCGGCCACTTCGGCCGGCGAGGGACGGGCGGAGAGGACTTCCAGTTCCTCATAAACCTGCATGCTGTCGGCGTTGATGATGACGCCGCCACGCTCACGCGCCAGCCGCAGGGCAAGAGCCGATTTGCCGCTCGCGGTGGGGCCGGCAATGAGGATCGGTTTTGATTGGGTCATGGCCCTCCATAGCCGAGGGTCGCGGGACACGCCACAGATGCTTCGCCTTTCGGCGTCGCCCGCGCCGATGCCGCAGACGTTCATTCTCATTCCCGGCGTTGCAATCTCGGCTAGACGCCGCTTTGCCGTTGACGAGGGATAGCGATATGGTGCGCGAATAGTAATGGGGAGACGGCACGTGGGGGATATCAGTCTATTGCTGGGCGGGCTCGTACTGCTCGTGATTGGTGGGGAATTGCTGGTGCGCGGTGCGGTCGCGGTCGCCGAGCGATTTGGGATGTCACCACTTCTTATCGGTTTGACACTGGTCGGCTTCGGCACTTCGACACCTGAACTCGTCACCAGTATTCAGGCCGCGCTGGCCGGCTCACCTGGGATCGCGATCGGCAACATCGTTGGCTCAAACATCGCCAATATCCTGCTCATTCTCGGTCTATCCGCAATAATCACGCCCATCGCCGTTCAATCGAATGCGTTACGCCGCGACGGCCTCGTGGTCGTTGCGACCGCCGGCTTATTTTCGATTATTGCTTACACCCATGCCCTCGACCGTGTGGCCGGTTTCATTTTCGTCGGCTTGCTGGTCGCCTACATCTATTACGCCTACCGCCAGGAGACGGCACCTGCCGCGCTGGCCGACGGTCATACGTCCGCGTTCGAAAAAGCCCAAGCCTACGACGAACTGCACGACGGCCCCATCCGACATCAGGGTGCTGCTAAATCCTGGGCCGACGCATCTGGCCCGATCCTACCGATTGTCATGGCGCTCGGCGGCTTGGCAATTGTCGTCGTCGGCGGCAAGCTGCTGGTCGATGGTGCCATCGGCATCGCCCGCTCGTACGGCTTGTCGGAAACCATCATCGGCCTCACCATCGTTGCCGTCGGCACATCCATGCCGGAATTCGTCACATCCGTCGTTGCGGCTCTGCGCAAACACTCAGATGTCGCGCTCGGCAACATCATGGGATCGAACATCTATAACATCCTGGGCATCGGCGGCCTGACGGGGCTCATTTCGCCCACGCCGGTCCCGGCCGAAATAGCTCGCTTCGACAATCTCGCGATGATCGCAGCAAGCGTGGCGATGCTCGCGTTCGCCTGGAGCGGACATCGAATTAGCCGGTTGGAAGGCTCAGCCCTCCTCGCCGGCTACATCGCCTACCTCTATGTTCTCCTGCCAAAATAGCTCGACCATACACCGCGCATTTGCTGAGCCAGCGAACGCATCTGCGGCTTGAGTTTGACCCACGCCTGCTTCGCCTCAAGGCGGATGCGGGTTTTGACCATACGGCTGTATCGCCACACCCACGAGGCGCGGATTTCGGCGAATAGGCGGTCCTTCCACGGCATGAAGCGGTGATACGCGCGCGCGAACCACGGAATTTGCATCAGCGCCGGCCGTGTCAGGATGAACAGGCGGGCGACGAGCGCGGTGGAGGCAATCTTGGCGCCGATAAACAAGCCCGTGGCGGTGGCGAAATAGGCGTTGGCCAGTAGCCAGACGGCCAGGAGCTTCAGCGGGAAAAGGATGGCTGTCGGCAGTGCGAAAACGAACAGCGCCGCATATGGGGGCAAGGCCGCAATGTGCGCCTCAAGCTTGGCGATGAGCCGGAAGCGGGCAAGCCACGCCAGCGCCTGTGAAAGCGGCTTCCAGCCCCATTCCTCGAACAGGACAAGAAGGGCCAACACGACTTGCAGCGCGGCCATGAGCGGCGGCTTGATGGCCGACCAGACGAGAAAGATCACCACGCGCAGGCCTGCTCCTGCGAAAAGCAGTGCTGTCACTAGTCCCTGTCTGAGTTGTGCCAACATGCCGTGAACCTTCGCACCGACGGAGGCAAAGCTAGCGCAAAGATTTCAGCGGCGGGTTAAGGCGTTCAGATGGACCTTGGCAGCACCACGTCTGCCGGACGCAGCGCGCCGGCACGCTCGGCCTCCTCGAGAGCCAGGGCCAATTCCTCGCGCGCCTTCTCCGCCTGCCTCTGCCGGCTCCACAGGCTGGCATAAAGTCCGTCCCTGGCAATCAGTTCGGCGTGCGTGCCCTGTTCCACCAATTCCCCTTTGTCGAGCACGATGATGTTGTCGGCGTGCACGATGGTCGAAAGCCGGTGGGCGATTACCAGCGTGGTGCGATCGCGGGTGGCGCGGTCGAGCGCGTCCTGAATCTCTTTCTCGGTATGACTGTCGAGCGCGCTCGTCGCTTCATCGAGCATGAGGATGGGCGGCGCCTTGAGCAACGTGCGTGCAATTGCAACGCGCTGCTTTTCGCCTCCCGACAGCTTCAATCCGCGTTCGCCGACCATGGTTTGATAGCCCTGCGGCAGTGTCTTCACGAATTCGTCGATCTGGGCAAGCCGGGCTGCGGCGATGACGTCGTCATCGGAGGCATCGGGGCGGCCATAGCGGATGTTGTAGAGAATCGTGTCGTTGAACAGCACGGTGTCCTGCGGCACGACACCGATCGCGGCACGCAGCGATTTCTGCGTCACGTCGCGAATATCCTGACCATCAATGGTCACCGCGCCGGACTGGATGTCGTAGAAGCGGAACAGGATGCGCGAGATCGTGGATTTGCCGGCGCCCGACGGGCCGACGATAGCGACCATCTTGCCAGCCGGCACCTCGAATGAGACGTTCTTCAAAATCTGGCGGTCGCGCTCGTAGGCGAACGCGACGTTTTCGAACCGGATCTGACCCTTCGTCACGTGCAGCGGCTTGGCGCCGGGCTTATCCTTGACTTCCGCCTCTTCGCCCAACAGCGCAAACATCGTCTCCAGATCGACCAACCCCTGTTTGATTTCGCGATAGACCATGCCCATGAAGTTCAGCGGCATGTAAAGCTGGATCATCAACGCATTGATCATCACGAAATCGCCGAGGCTGTGCGTGCCGGCGATAACGCCACGAGCGGCCAGCCACATTACGAGCGTCATGCCAATCGTAAAGATCAGTGCCTGCCCTGTGTTGAGGTAACCGAGCGAGGCGTATGTCTTCACCGCCGCTTTCTCGTAGCGCTGCATGGCAACGTCGAAGCGGCGGCTCTCGACACCTTCGTTGCCGAAATATTTGACCGTCTCGAAATTCAACAGGCTGTCGATCGCCTTCGTGTTGGCATCGGTGTCGCTGTCGTTCATCTCGCGCCGGATCGCGATGCGCTTCTCGGAGGCGGCGAACGTGAACCACATGTAGGCGAGGATGGTCACGAGCAGGATGATCACGTAACCGAAATTGAAATAGAAGGTCAGCAGGGCACAGACGAGAAGCAATTCGAGCGCGGTCGGTGCGAGCTGCAAAATGCCCATCCGCAAGATCAAGTCGACGCCACGGGTGCCGCGCTCGATGACGCGCGAAAGACCGCCGGTGCGCCGTTCCAGATGGAAGCGGAGGGATAGGCGATGCAAATGCTCGAACGTTCGATTGTTGAGCGAGCGCACCGCATGCTGCCCGACCTTGGTGAAAAGAATATCGCGGACCTGGTTCAGGCCCATCGCGACGACGCGTGCGACGCCATAAGCGAGAATGAGCGCCGACGCGCCGATGGCCAGATGACCGGCGCCCAGCGTGTTCGGATTGGGCGCGTCGGCCGTCAGCCAGTCGGTCGTGTATTTGAAGATGACCGGAATGGCGATCGTGACCAGCTTGGCAACAACGAGCATGACAAAGGCCAGCGCCACGTTGAGGCGCAGGTCAGGGCGACCCTCCGGCCAGATGAAGGGCAGCAGTCCTTTGAAAACCGTCCAGTGATCCGCGGTGGAGGAGAGCCCGAGAAGATTGGGGCTTTCGGCCTTGGCCGTCGGCGGAGCCACGCGCGGCGTCGTGATCGGAGCATTCATTCGTTCAGTGGCCTTGGGATTATCGTTGTTGATGCGTCGGGCAAGCTTCACCGCTCACGTAGAGCGCGCTGGCTGATTGCGCAGGACCTTAACGGCGGCATCCGCAGAGTTCCACCTGTCATATGGTGGCGCGGCGATTACCCACCAATCACCGCCGCTTAAGGGCGACAGATGGCCGCTCCGGACCCGGTCAATATCGGCTTCGCCCAGGAAGACGCAGCGCCAGACACGGACGAACGACATGCGGGCTGGCCAGCCGCTTGCGGTTGGCCCTATAAATTCGCGGATAAGCCTGTCCCGAACCATAGAAGCGTTCGGCGATATCCCAAAGTGTATCGTTGGCGCCGGTGACGTACCAGCGGCGACCCTTGCGTTGAGTCACCCGGCCATCCTGACAGGCGCTCGCGGACCGGTCCTTGTCCGTCACATCGCTCGCATTGCGCGATCCATCGCGCAATGCAACGGCCGCATCTGATCCCCGACCGTTCGCGTCGCGCGGCTTTTTCTCGCCGGGCAGATAGAAACGCTCGATCGTGATGTTGGCTTTCTGCGCCGGCTTGGGTTCTTTTTGTTTGTTGCGGTCGGCTTCTTCGCGCGCCTTCTTCAATCGCTCGAGTTCTTCGGCGATCTTCCTGTCTTCTTCCGCTTGGCGCCGCTTCAACTCTTCGGCCCGCTGCGCTTTAGCCAATGCCGTGCGCGCCGCCTCTTGATTGGCTTTTTCCGCATCCTTGGCTTGCTGAACGGTCTGGGCTTCGGCGAGATCGATGCGACGCTGTTCGGCCGCCGCGCGCTGCGTTTCGATCGCCTTTGCCGCTTCGCTTGCGCTGATCGGGGCTTCGGCCCGTTCAGCGACAGAACCGTCGCCGGTCGGTACAGCAAGCCTGGCCACCACGTCCTCGCGATAAACGCGTGCCGATCTTTTGAGCCAGTCGATGACGACCAAGAGTGCGCCGCTCTCAGGCACGCCAGCGGCGGGCGCATCGGGTTGAGCGGGTGGTTCTGGCAGGTTCGAATTTTTACGGGCCGGCGTTGTGACAATAACGTCGTAAGCCCTGCCGGCCGCTTCGGCCAACGCCTCGGCGCGGCGGCGCGTCTCACTGCCGGCCGATGCTGTTTCACCATCGTAGGCCACGACGGCGCTGCGGCTCAATCCAACGGGAATTGCTACCCTGATTTCGTCGCCGGCGACCGGTGGGCGCGCATTGCCTGCGAAGGCGTCAGCGCGGATATGATAGGTGCCGGGCGTCAGGCCGGCGGTCAGCGCAACGCGCCAATGGCCGTTTGCCGCGACGGTCGCCACGCCGAGTTCGGCGTCGTTAGACATGAGCCGCACGACATTTCCTGACCGTCCCTTGCCTTCGATCTCCGATTTGCCGCCAACGGCGATCACGACTTTCTCAATCGTCGGAGGTTCGGCACGCTGCAAGGTATCGGGGCGGGCCGCGGACAGCGGCAGCGCGATCAGCATCGCCGTCATGACGGCTGTCCATACAGGTCCGGGTCGCAGTGCCACGCGCAATACTCCTGGCGCCCATTCCACGGGCCATACCTTGGACGCCGTCATCCTCGCGTTCCACTTCTGATATACGTCGGTGACGAACGTGGGGCAGCAGGCCCGATTGGTCAGACGGGGTTGGTCACTCTTTGCGGAACGACTTTAGCCTTGCCTCGATTTTCCCACTTAACGGCTCCATGTTAGCGGGTCGGGCCGGAGTGAAAAAGAAGACAACAGATGAAATCAACCAGATCGCGACCTACAAAGACAGTCAATGGCGCATTAACCGTAAAGTCGACGTTGCCGGATGGGCAGCGGCCCGCCCGCTCCGTCTGCGTCTATTGCGGATCCGGGCATGGGACCAATCCGGCGTATGCGGCAGCCGCGCGCGTTCTGGGGCAATCATTGGCGAGAGCGGGCCTCGGCCTTGTTTATGGCGGCGGCAGTTTGGGACTGATGGGAGAGGTGGCGCGCGCGACGCTGGAAGCCGGCGGCCACGTCACCGGTGTTATCCCGAGTTTTCTCACCGAACGCGAACTTATGCTGAAAGACGTTGATGATCTAATCGTCACGCGCGACATGCACGAACGCAAGCAACTTATGTTTGATCATTCGTCGGCATTCGTTGCGCTGCCCGGCGGCATCGGCACGCTGGAGGAACTGGTCGAGCAGCTGACGTGGTCGCAACTCGGTCAGCATTCGAAGCCGATCGTGGTGGCCAATATCGCGGATTTCTGGTCGCCGTTTCTCAATCTGCTGGCGCACATGCGGACCGAAACGTTCATTCGTCCCGGCCTCGAAGTTCGATTTAAGGTTGTGCAGGACGCCCACGACATCGTGCCGGCGCTGCTCGGCGTACTTGATGCCGGTATCGCAACCGCCAACGACGACGCAGTGCTGGCGAAGTTTTAGAGCTGGCGAAGCCGGCCGCACCCATGCTGCGCTGGAATAAGCCTCACGGCGAGCCGTTGTTGTGTGGCAATGGTGCGTGGCCTGCGATGCCACTGGCCAAAGTGGCGGACGTGTTCGAAGACGCCCGCCCGCGCCCCTTTTCCTGTGAGGCTTGATGGGACTGTCCGGCGGAATTTCAAACGTCTTTCCCGGTCTCGCGCTCGGTCGCACGGCGAAAGTGCTCGACGTCTCCACGACGGCAGGCGCCGCCAATGTTTCATCGCACAACGTCGCGCACTCGTTCCTGCTTTTGACCGGCGTTGGCGTTGCGGCGGGGTTCAGCGCTTATCTGATCGCGGGGCTATTGGGCGTCACACTCGTCGCGATCATCCTCGTCGCGCTGGCGTCGATTGCGCCGCGGCTCCCGGCTGAGGCTTTGATGCGCCTCTATTCGGCCCGCATCGTGCCACCCGACGATAGCCAGTTGTCGAGCCTTGTCGACGTGCTCGCGTGGCGGGCTGGGCTGTTGCGGCGGCCCGATCTTTATTTGATCCCCAGTCTGACGCTGAATGCTTTTGCGGTCGGCTCGCCGTCGCGTCCGGCCATCGCCATTTCGGAAGGCATGGTGCGGCAACTGACGCTGCGCGAACTGGCGGGCGTGCTGGCGCACGAGACAAGCCATATCCGCAATGGCGATTTATGGATCATGGGACTTGCCGATGTCGCCGCGCGCATGCTGCAAGCGCTGGCGTATCTGGCGCTGGCGATGGCCGCTTACAACGGCGTGGCGTATATGACCGGGCGGCCGCTGATCTCGTGGCTGGCGATCGCGGTCCTCTATTCAATGCCGGCGGCGCTCAACCTGTTACAGCTCGCTCTGTCGCGGGCGCGGGAATACGAGGCGGATCGGCTGGCGGCGGCGTTGACGGGTGATCCGGCCGGGCTGGCGTCGGCCCTGCGGCGGGTCGAGACCTATACGGGTCATTTTTGGGAAGACCTGACGCCGCCCGTGCCGGCCCGGCGCGTGCCGCAGCCTTCGCTATTGCGCACGCATCCGCCGTCGGAGCAGCGGGTCGCGCGTCTCAGGGATCTGGCGCAGGCGCCTTCGGCCGATCGCCTGATGATCGTGGAACGGCCGATGGTGTCGCTTGTCGGCATGGGGCCAGCGGCTTTGCGGCCACGCTATCGCTGGCCGGGTCTGTGGTACTGACGGGCAACCTCTGGCAAGATGTGATTCCTTGAGGATTCGCACGATCTTGTATTCATCGGGCGTTCATGGGTTGGCCGCGATACTGCCGGAAATAGCGTTCAAACCCCGTTGCGCCGCAGTTGGCATCTCCATCTCGTCGCGGCGCGTGACCCGAACAGCACCCAGGAGCCCGCCATGGCGCCCTCGATGATCCACCGGCCGCAAACGCTGCGCATTTCGGCGATGGCTTTGGCCGCGCTGTCCCTCACGTGTGGTCTGGTCCCCGCCTCGGCTCAGACGGTGTATCGTGAGTACGACGACGGCCGGGTGGATGTTTTTCCCCGCGATGGCCGGTTTGCAGCCCCTTACCGGCGGCAGCCTAGGGCCGATGATGAGGACGACGACGAGCGGTTCGAGCGCGAAGACGACAACGATGACGATGACGATGACGATGACGACGACAACGAGAACCGTCAGGGTACGTTTGATTTTTCCCGGCGGGAGGACATGCAGCAGCCTTTGTTGCGCAAGGCGCCTGCTCCACCCCCCTCGGTTGATGCGCGTCCCGGCGAAAAAGCTTGGAAGCCGGCGCTCTAGCTGGCCGTGGACGCGGAGCCGCGCCCTGTTGCGCGCTGCTGCGGTGTCACGTACAGCGGTCGCATGACCCGTGACGTGGCCGTTGTGGCTCCCGATTTGCGTGACTTCATCACCCGCGTCACCGCGCGTGACCGCCGCGCCGTGTCGGAAGCGGTGACCGAGCTGGAGCGGTTGTCGAGCCGCGCACCTGAGCTTTTGCAAGCTCTGCAGCCGCACCTGGGTCATGCGCTCGTGGCGGGATTCACCGGGCCGCCGGGGGCCGGCAAATCGACACTCGTCAACGCGCTCATCCGCGAATTGCGGGCGGCGGGGCAGACGGTCGCCGTCATCGCGGTCGATCCCTCCAGCCCGATTTCGGGCGGCGCGATCCTCGGTGACCGAATTCGAATGACCGCCGCGCTCGATGATGATGGCGTGTTCGTGCGGTCGCTGGCGTCACGCGGCTATCTGGGTGGATTATCGCCGGCTGCCGTGCGCGTCATCGATGCCTTCGACGCAGCGGGTTTCGACCTCATCCTTCTGGAAACCGTCGGTACCGGGCAGAATGAAATCGACGTCGCGGAGGTCGCCGACGTGCGCGTCGTCATTTCGGCGCCAGGGCTCGGCGACGACATTCAAGCCATGAAGTCGGGGCTTTTAGAGATTGCCGACATCCTCGTCGTCAACAAAGGCGATCGACCCGGTGCCGAGCAGACCATGCAGCAGCTCGCTGGCGCGCTTTCGATCCGCGCGACGATCAGCGACAAGGTTCCGCTCTTGAAAACGTCGGCCCTCTCGGGCGACGGCGTCGGTCAGCTTCTGGATGCAATCAACGCTGTCGGCGACCGGGTGCGAGCAACGGGCGCGCAGGCTCGCCGCCGCCGCCGCGCGCGGTATCTGATTGCACGGGCGGCCGCCGATCTTGTCTCAGCCCGCATTCGGCGCGGCGAAGCCGGCCGCCTCGACGATCTCGCCGACCGGGTTCTGGCCGGTACTCTGACACCGGATGCGGCGGCAGCGACGCTGATCAAGGATTGACAGCGCGCGCGTGCGTTAGCGGATCAAACGCTCGGCGTTGTCAGCCCGATCGAGGCCTTGCACCAGATCGAAGCCCTTGGCGCCGGTAAATTTCGCTTCGTCAAGATTGGCACCGGTGAAATCAGCGCCGGTCACATCGGCACCGCTGAAGTCGGCGCGCGACAGATCCGCTCCGCGAAACCTCACCCCGCGCACGTTGGCGTTGGTGAAGGTCGCAAAGGCGAGCCGGCCGTCGGTAAAGTCCGCACCTTCAAGGTCGGCATCATCGAAGTCACCGCTGAATAGGCCGGCGCGGGCGAGCGACGTATTCTCGTCGCGCGGATCGCGGCTCGTAAAATGCGCGCCTTTCAAATCAGCGCCCTTGAAGTCTGAGAAGTCGAAGCGGCCAAACAGCTTGGCACCCGCCATCTTGGCGCCGGTAAACTTCGGGGCTTCGGTCCAGTTCGCGTCGGCGACGGTGAATGTGGAATAGATGCTGGGGCGCAGAATGGTCGCCTTCTCGAGCGTGGCACCGGTGAAATCGGCTCGCGTCAACGTCGTGCGGTCGAGTCGCGCACCGGTCAAATCAGAACCTCGCATCACGACGTTGGAGAGATCGGCGCCGAGCAAGTCGACGTTCGATAGCCGCGCGCCTTTGAAGTCCAAACCCGCCAGATCGAGACCGGCGAGGTCCTTGCCCGAGAAATCGATCGGCTTTCCCTTGGCCTGAAAGAGCGAATGGGCAATGTCCTTGGCCGTGATGTCAGCCGCTTCAGCCAATGCAAAACCCGACAGGGTGGCGGCGCAAAAAGCGGCCAACAGCGTCATCGGCTGGCGGATCATAGCGGTCTCCGGTTCGAGACACGTCCTATAGCTGTTCACCGGCGTGGACGCCACCGCGATCCAGGGTCAGGTGGCGATAGCGCCGTCGCGGAACAGTTTGTAGTTGATGCTGTCGAGCAGCGCTTCGAAGCTGGCGTCGATGATGTTGGGCGAGACGCCGACGGTGATCCAGCGTTCGCCCGTCAGCGTGTCGAGCGTTTCGACCAGAACACGGGTTACGGCTTCCGTTCCCCCCGTCAGGATACGGACTTTGTAATCGACGAGTTCGATAGCGTTGATGTGCTTTTGATAGCGGCCCAGATCCTTGCGCAGCGCCTGGTCGAGCGCATTAACCGGACCGTTGCCCTCGCCGACCGACCACAGCGGCTCGGCCGCGCCGTTGACGTGGACCTTCACGATGGCTTCCGAGACGGTGACGAGATGGCCCACGGCATTGTGGCGCCGCTCGACCATGACGCGGAAGCTGTCGACGGTGAAATACTGCGGAACGTTGGAAAGCATGCGTCGCGCGAGCAATTCGAACGAGGCTTCGGCCGCTTCATAAGAATAGCCCGACGATTCGCGTGCCTTCACCTCTTCCAAGAGGCGTGTAATGCGGTCGTCGTCACGCTCCGATGCGAGCCCGAAGCGTTCCAGAGCCGCCAGCACGTTGGATCGGCCAGCTTGCTTGGAAACGAGAAGCCGGCGTTCGTTGCCAACCGCTTCGGGCCGCACGTGCTCATATGTCTCCGGCTCTTTCAGAATCGCGGAGGCGTGAATGCCGGCCTTGGTCGCGAACGCGCTTTCACCGACGTAGGGTGCGTGGCGGTCGGGCGCGCGGTTCAGCACTTCATCAAGGACGCGGCTGGCGTGCGTCAGCGTGCGCAACTTTTCGGCCGTGATGCCAGTGTCGAAGTGATTGGCGAATTCGCTCTTCAAAAGCAGCGTCGGGATGATGGATGTCATGTTGGCGTTGCCGCAACGCTCACCGAGGCCGTTCAGCGTCCCCTGAATCTGGCGAACGCCGGCGCGCACGGCCGCCAGAGAATTGGCGACGGCGTTCTCCGTGTCGTTGTGGGTGTGGATGCCGAGATTTGCACCGGGCACGACGGCTGCCACTTCGGTCACGATGCTTTCGATCTCATGGGGAAGCGTGCCGCCGTTGGTGTCGCATAACACGACCCAGCGCGCGCCTGCTTCGTACGCGGTTTGGGCGACGCTCAAGGCGTACGCCTTGTTGCCCTTGAAGCCGTCGAAGAAGTGTTCGCAGTCGAGCATCGCTTCCTTGCCGGATGCGACCACGGCCTTGATGCTTTCAGCGATGCCTTCGAGGTTTTCCTGATTGGTGATGCCGAGCGCGACGCGGACATGATAATCCCAGGCCTTGGCGACGAGACAGATGCTGTCGGCGGCCGACTGCAGCAGCGCCTGGAAGCCCGGATCGTTCGACACGGACCGGCCGGCGCGCTTGGTCATGCCGAACGCGGTGAAGCGGCTCGTCGCGAGCTTGGGCTTGTCGCTGAACAGTTCGGTGTCGGTCGGGTTGGAGCCGGGATAGCCGCCTTCGATATAGTCGAGGCCAAGCTGGTCGAGCACGCCGATGACGCGGCGCTTATCGGGCAACGAGAAATCAACACCGGTCGTCTGCGCTCCATCGCGCAGCGTGGTGTCGAACAAGTACAGGCGTTCCTTCATCATCTGGGTCACCAAAGGCCTGCAACCTTGAGCGCGAGCACCACGGCCGCAGCCAACACGGCGACTTTCAAGATCAGATAATAGATCGCGTGGCGCGCGAACGGCGGACCGGCGTCGTTTCCATCAGTCTTGCCGGTCATCGGCTTCGTCCTCTTCTGCCTCGTTGGCGTCCGTCGTGGCCGCTGCGCCGGCAAGCTTCTTTTGCATCGTCGTGGTCTGAAGCCACTCACCGAAGCGCTCGACGGAATTGCGCTGCGTCGCCACGTAGTGGCGGCTCTCGAAGAATCCGACCGCGGTCTCGGAGGCCTCGACCGTGATCGCGGCCGCGCCGCGCCCCTTGGCAATCGTTTCGATTGCGTCGCAGAGCGCTGAACCGATCCCCTCGCCTGCGTAGTAAGGGTGAACGTAGAGCATGTCGAGGATGGTGTTCTCTTTCAGAGAAGCAAATCCTGCCGGCTCGCCGTCGCGTTCGATAACCAAGGTCGTTGCATCCTGAAGGCGCTCGCGGAATGCGTCAGCGTCTTCCGCGAACGCGACCCAGGCTGCGCGCTGATCTTCATCATAATCCTCCTGCGTCAATTCCTCGATGCTGGCAGCGAACAGTTCGCGCAGGGCGAGCGTGTCGGCCGGCAGAAAGGGCCGCAGCGGATTGCTGACGCCGGTCATGGGCCGAGTGGTCATGGGGCAAAGCTCAGGGGGATCAGACCGGTCAGCACGGCGGCGATGAGAGCGAGGATCGCCACGACCACGAGCGCGAGCAGGCGCGCGATCGACCGGGTGACGACGTTCGAGGCATTCCTCATCCCTTGGTCTCCTGGAAAGCCAGTTCGAACAGGCCGAACGACCATGCGGCGAGTGCGAGGGCCGTCAGGATCATGCCGATGCCGACAAGCCGCAGACCCCAGCGCACCGCTTTCGATTCCGTCGTCATCTTCCGTATCTCCGCAACAGGTTAGTGATTGGGGTCTCGTGATTGGGGTCAGACCCCGGTATGGGGTCTGACCCCTAACTTCGGTGACCCCTAACTTCGGCGCAAGCAGCTGCCCCTCACCCTAACCCTCTCCCCGCACGCGGGGAGAGGGATGGCTTTACCGCGCCAATTCCCACGTCGTCTCGATTTCGCCCGTATCCTTGTTCTTCGTGTCTTTCAGGGTCACGCCGATGGCCGCGAGTTCGTCGCGGATGCGGTCGCTTTCGTTGAAGTCCTTGCGTTTGCGCGCATCGAGACGGGCGGCTATCAATGTATCGACCTTGACGCTATCGACCGTTCGAACTTGATAGCCGGGGTTCAAGTCAGACTGCGTCTCGTTGTCATAAAGACCCATGAACTGCAGCGTCGCCTTGAGTATGGAAGCGGACATTGCATTCCGGTGCGCTGACTTTGCCAGCCCGTGGATGATCGAAATAGCGCTTGGCGTATTCAAATCGTCCGATAGTGCGGCGATGACTTCGGGATGCGGCGCGTCCGCGACTGGAGCCCCGTGTAGAAAGCTCAAGTCGAAAAGTGTTGCGCGAGCCTGCACGAGCCTGTCGACGGTCCAGTCAATGGGCTGTCGGTAATGCGTGCCCAGCATCGCCCAGCGAACCACTCGGCCATGCCACTGATTGGCTCCAAACGTCTTTGTTTCCAACAGCTCATTGATGGTGATGAAGTTGCCGAGGGATTTCGACATTTTCTCGCCTTCCACCTGCAGGAAGCCGTTGTGCATCCAGACGCGGGCCATGATGTCGGTACCGTGGGCGCAGCGGGATTGGGCGATCTCGTTCTCGTGGTGGGGGAACGCCAGATCGATGCCGCCGCCGTGGATGTCGAAGACGTTGCCGAGGTGCCGTCCCGCCATAGCCGAGCACTCGATGTGCCAGCCGGGACGGCCGGGGACTGCGATGCCGGCGGGAGAGGGCCACGCCGGTTCGCCGGGTTTTGACGGCTTCCAAAGTACAAAATCCATCGGCCCTTTCTTGTAGGGCGCGACTTCGACGCGGGCACCGGCCTCCATCTCGTCCAGCGAGCGGTTCGACAGCCGGCCGTAATCGGGCATCGACGATACATCGAACAGGACATGGTCAGCGGCGACATAAGCATGGCCGTTGGCGACGAGCGCATTGCACATCTGGACCATTTCGACGATGTGCTCGGTTGCGCGGGGCTCGACGGTCGGCGGCAGCACGCCGAGGCTTGCAATGTCCTTGTGAAACTGGGCGGCGGTGTCGTCGGTGAGTTTGCGGATGCCGACCTCGGGCGCGAGATCGGGGAAGCGCTCAGCGGCACGCGCGTTGATCTTGTCGTCGACGTCGGTGATGTTGCGGACGTAGGTGACGTGATCCTTGCCGTAGAGTTCACGCAGCAGGCGGAACAGAACATCGAAGACGATCACGGGCCGCGCGTTGCCGATGTGGGCGAAGTCGTAGACGGTTGGTCCGCAGACGTACATGCGCACGTTCGCCGGATCGAGGGGCTCGAACGGCTCCTTCTGGCGCGTCAGTGTGTTGTAGAGCCTCAGTGACATGCGAAACAGTGCCCCTCTTCACCGGCGGGGCTGAGCTCTGTCTCTCCTCGATGGCGGGTAGACGAGGTCGCGCGGCCGGCGTGATGCCTAGACCGGAATGATAATGCAGCCACAGCCGGTTATGCTGCTCGAATGGATGCGCGTTGCCATGCGCTGCTTATGCGGCGGCGTTCCGGCGCCGTCAAGATGATGGCCGCGCGGGCTGAGTTTTGATGGTGCGCTGCGCCGCATTTGCTCCCTATTGCGCGCCTATGCCATAGTTCCGGATCGATCAAAGACTTGGCAAGGATGCCGCCGTAACCCGTATGACTGAGCCGGCGGAGAAATGACGAGCAGGTACGAAAGAATCGCGACTTCTCCACGCCGCTTTCGCATTTTGCCGGCGATGCTGGCGCTTGGCGCGCTGACACTGTCGGCGTGGCCAGCGGCGGCCCAGTTTTCCTGGCCGTGGGAGCAGCCCAAACCTCGCCAGCCGGTCGAACAGGCGCCGCCGGTGTGGCGTCCGCCGCCGGAGACGGCGGCGCGGCCACCGGTTCCAGGCACCGCAGCCGTACCGGGGCCCGGTGGACGTTCGCCCATCTGTCTGCAGCTTGAACAGCGCCTTGTCCAGGAGACCCAGACCGGCGGGCAATCGCGCGATGTGATCCCGATGGTCGAGGGGCAATTGCGACAGGTGGATCAACAGCTCAGGCAATCGCAGTCGAGCCTGGATAACGGCTGCTATGAGTACTTCCTGTTTTCCAAGACGCTGCGCAACACCAAGAAATGCGTCGAGCTTTCGCGGCAGACGGACGATTTGAAGCGGCAGCGCACGGATTTGGAGAACCAGCGCAATCAGCTGATCTCATCGATGGGTCGTTCCTATACCGACGAGATCGTCCGCGAACTGGCGCGCAACAATTGCGGCGCCACCTATCAGCAGCAGGCGCGGCGAGCCGACCCCAATCCGTTCCAGTCGCTGTGGAATGAAGATGGCGGCGGCAGCGGTGGAGGTCTGGGTAATTCGTTCTCCAGCCTGCCCTATGCCACGTACCGGACGGTGTGCGTGCGACTGTGCGACGGCTATTATTTCCCGGTCAGTTTTTCGACGCTGCCGAACCACTTCGAGCGCGATGCGGAGGTGTGCACGTCGAAATGCGCCGCGCCGACGGAGCTTTACTATTACCAAAATCCCGGCGGATCGGTGGAGCAGATGGTGGGCGCGCAGACGAACACGCCCTACACATCGATGAAATCGGCGTTCCGGTATCGCAAGGAATACGTGCAGGGCTGCTCGTGCAAGCCGGAAGAATTCGATGCAGCGGCGCCGGGGAATGGCGGCGTTCCGCAGCAACAGGGCGCGGTGTCGCCGATGCCGCCGGCCACCCCGGTTACCGCACCGCCGCCAGCCACGACGGCAGCCGAGGGCACGCCGGGCGCGGGCTGGTCGTCCGAGACGATCACACCGCAATAGCGGGCGTACACGCTGTCGTCGTTATGCCGTGTGGCCCAAGAGTCGGGCGCGGGCTTTGTCGCGGCCGATCAGCGGCAGCAGCAGCTTCAGTTCCGGGCCGCTGTCGCATCCGGTGAGGGCAAGTCGCAGCGGATGGAACAACGCCTTGCCTTTGGCCGCTGTCGCGGATTTGACGGCGTTGGTCCATGTGCTCCAAGTGGTGTCGTCCCAGGGTTCGGGCGGCAATAGTTCGGCGGCTTTTGCGAGGAGGCCGGCTTCTTCGACGATGGGTTCCAATTGCCCGTTGACGACCGCCCACCACTGAGCGGCATCGGCCAGCACCGTGACGTTGCCGCGCACCGCCAGCCAGAACGGTTCACCGCCGCCGACCTCCATACCGCGCAGGCGATCGGCGACCTCGGCGTATGGGGTGGCGTGGAGAAACCGGGCATTCAACGCCCGCAGCTCCTGCAGGTCGAACCGCGCGGCCGAAGTGGACACGTGGGACAGGTCGAGACGGCTGGCCAGTTCGTCCATCGACCGCATCGGTTCAATGGCGTCGGACGTTCCAATCAGGGCGACATAACTCGCGACCGCCATCGGCTCCAGATCGCGGCTTCCCATCAACGCCATGTCGCCTGAGCGTTTCGACATTTTGAGATCGCCCGCAGCGGTGAGAAGCGCATGATGGGCAAACGCCGGCGGGCTCGCCCTCAGTGCACGAAAGAGATCGACCTGCACACCGGTATTGGTGACGTGATCCTCACCGCGAATGATGTGCGTGATGGCGAAGTCGATGTCGTCGACGACACTTGTAAACGTGTAGAGGAATGTGCCGTCTTCGCGGATCAGCACGGGATCGGACAGTGAGCCGAGATCAACCGTCTGATGGCCACGGATCAGATCGTCCCAGGCGACGTTCGTCGGCTCGGGAGTCACGTCCGCTGCGTCCTTGGTGTTGACCAGCCGGAAACGCCAATGCGGCGCGCGGCCTTCCGCGTCATGACGGGCAAGGTCATCTGGCGTGAGTTTGAGTGCGGCGCGGTCGTACACGGGCGGGCGGCCGGCGGCGAGCTGGCGCTTGCGGCGCCGGTCGAGTTCGTCGGTCGTCTCGTAGCAGGGATAAAGGCGGCCGCTGGCTTTCAAAAGCGCCGCCGCTTCATCGTAGCGGGCCGTGCGGTCGGATTGTTTGGCTTCGCTGTCCCAGGTGAAGCCGAGCCATGTCAGATCCGCGCGAATTTGCACGGCAAACGCATCCGTCGAGCGCTCGCGGTCGGTGTCGTCGAGGCGGAGCAGGAACGTTCCACCGTGTTTTCTGGCGAAGAGATAGTTGAGCACGGCGGTGCGCAGATTGCCAAAGTGCAGGTAGCCGGTCGGGCTTGGCGCAAAGCGGAGATGCGGGGTCATGGGGTGCGCCTTATCAACGGTCGCCGCCATCGGCGGGCGGGGGCACGATCTTCATCGACGCCGCATGTGCAGGCCGGGCGTCGGCGTTCTCGCGAAAACGGTTGGTGATCGGGTAGCGACGATCGCGGCCGAAATTACGGGCTGAAATCTTGACACCGGGAGCGGCCTGACGGCGCTTGTATTCGGCAAGATAAAGCAGTCGTTCGACCTTGCAGACGGTGGCAAGGTCATGGCCTCGGGCGGCGACATCCGCCAGCGGCATCTCCTTTTCGACAAGGCAGAACAGAATATCATCGAGCACATCGTAGTCCGGTAGGCTGTCCTGGTCGGTCTGGTTGGGGCGCAATTCGGCCGACGGGGCTTTGGTCAGGATGCGCTCCGGGATGACGCGGCCGGTTGGACCCAGCGCGCCATTCGGCCGATTGGCATTGCGCCACCGGGAGAGGCGATAGACTTCGCCCTTGTAGAGATCCTTGATCGGATTGAAGCCGCCGTTCATGTCGCCATAGAGCGTGGCGTAGCCGACGGACATTTCGCTTTTGTTGCCGGTCGTCAGAACCATCAATCCGAATTTGTTGGAGATCGCCATCAAGATCGTTCCGCGGGCGCGGCTTTGCAGGTTTTCCTCGGTGATATCGGCGTCGCGGCCGGTGAAAAGGTCGGCCAGCGCATCGCAAAACCCGTCGACCGGTGATGCAATGGGGACGACATCATAGGCAATGCCGAGGATGTTGGCGCAGGCAGCCGCATCTTCAAGGCTGTCACTCGACGTGTAGCGGTAGGGCAGCATGACCGCGCGCACCTGCTCGGACCCCAGTGCATCGACAGCGATCGCCGCAACAAGGGCGCTATCCACACCGCCCGACAGGCCGAGGACGACGCCGGGAAAGCCGTTCTTGCGGACGTAGTCGCGCAGGCCCAGCACGCAGGCGCTGTAGGCCGAGGCATCGCCTTCGGGCAATGCGGCGCGCGCGCCAGTCTTGCACGACCAGCGCCCGTCCGCGCGCACCCAATCCGTCACCGCGATGTTCTCTTCCCAAGCCGGCATCTGAACGGCGAGCGAGCGGTCGGCATTGAGCACGAACGACGCGCCGTCGAAGACCAATTCATCCTGGCCGCCAACGAGGTTGAGATAAACGAGCGGCAGGCCTGTACCGGTCACGCGTGCGACCGCGACATTCATGCGCAAATCGGGCTTGGGCCAATCGAAGGGCGAGCCATTGGGCGAGATCAGAAGTTCAGCGCCACATTCCGCCAGGCATTCGCAGACTTGTTCCTTCCAGATGTCTTCGCAAATGGGCACGCCGATGCGCACGCCCTTGAACATGACCGGGCCTGGCAGCGGCCCCGGCGCGAACACGCGCAATTCGTCAAACACGCCGTAATTCGGCAGTTCGACTTTGCTGCGCATGGCCTTCACTTCGCCCTCGTCGAGCAGCACGATCGCATTGTAAACGCCAGGTTCGGTGTCGCCTTCCTTCGGCCAGATCGTTCCCGTCAACACGGCAGGGCCTGGGCCCATTGTGCGCGCGAGGTCTTCGACGGCATCCAAGGCGGCTTTGCGGAACGCCGGTTTCAGCACGAGATCTTCCGGCGGATAGCCGGTGATGAAGAGCTCGGGAAAGACGACGAGATCGGCGCCGAGGCGGGCGGCCTCGGCACGGGCGGCACGCAGGCGTTCAACGTTGCCGGCGATATCGCCGACGACGGGATTGAGTTGTGCCAGAGCGATCCTGAGATGGGAGGCGGGTGAGGTCATGCGGGGCTTTTACGGCGCTTGCCGTCCAGGGTCCACGGGGCAAAGCGCCTAATCCTCGTCGTCGTTGCAGGGGACGGGAAATTCGTTGTCCGGCGACCAGCAGACATCGGCCGAGCCGTCTTGAATACGGGCCAAAGCCGGGGAAACAGCCAGAAGGCCAGTTAGAGCCAAAACAGCACACAGCATGGCGAAGCGCAAATAATGCAACATGGTGTGCGACAACTCCGTTGGACAGGTTTCGATGCTGCCACAAACCTGACTAAGCTGCATGTGGGGATTAGAGGGAGACCGGTTTGAGCAATACGGCAACGGATGGTTCGCAACCGGCATTGAAACGGGCGATCGGCCCCATCGAACTCACCCTATATGGCCTCGGCAGTATGCTGGGATCGGGCATCTATGCGCTAATTGGGCAGGCGGCGGGCATCGTCGGAAATGCGGTCTGGCTCTCCTTCCTGGCGGCGCTGTGTGCGGCCCTGCTGACCGCCATGAGCTATGCGTCGCTCGGATCGCGCTATCCACGGGCGGGAGGTGCGGCCTACGTGACCGGGCGGGCTTTCGGGCGGCCTGTGTTTTCGTTCCTGGTTGGGCTGGCGCTGGTGTGTTCCGGCCTGACGTCGGTGGCGACGCAATCGCGCGTGTTCTCTGTTAACTTGGCACAGCTATTTGGCTGGGAGACCATCCCGGTCGAGGCGCTGGCCTTCGGCTTCCTTATGTTCATGGCCGGTGTCGTTTTTCGCGGCATTCGCGAGAGCATGTGGTTTAACGTTATCTGTACGGTCGTTGAGGCCACCGGCCTCCTGATCGTCATCGCCGTCAGCCTCAGCTATTGGGGCAGCGTCGATTATTTCCAAACCCCACCGGAGAAGGCAGACGTGGGCACGGCGCTGCTCATCCTACAGGGCTCGATCCTCACCTTCTTTGCCTTCATTGGGTTCGAGGACACCTACAACGTCGCCGAGGAAGTGAAGAACCCGGAACGCACCATTCCGATCGCACTCGTCTCCGCAATGCTGCTGGCGACCGGGCTTTACATCGCCGTTGCGATCAGCGTCGTCTCCGTCGTGCCGTACCACGAGCTTGCACTGGCACCGGCGCCGCTGGCGGCGGTGATGGAGAAAGCAGCGCCTGCCTTGCCCGCATTTGCGCTGGTCGCAATCACCATGTTCGCCGTCGCCAACACGGCGCTCGTCAATTACGTGACGGCCTCACGGATGCTCTACGGCATGTCGAACCAGGGTCTCCTACCGGCTATCGTGGGGCGCGTGCATCCGGACCGGCAAACACCGCACATCGCCATTCTGATCCTGTTTGCGATCCTTGCTCCGCTGATGTTTTCGGCGACGATCAAGGATCTGGCGTCGGCGACCGTGCTCTTGCTTTTGTTTTCGTTCGCGATCGTCAACGCGTCGCTCATCGTTTTGAAGCGGCGGGCCGGTGAGCCGGTGGGCCAGTTCGAGGTGCCGCTTTTTGTGCCCGCGCTCGGGTGCGTGTTCTGCGTCGTGCTGATCATCGTGCGGATCGCGACGGGGGACGTCAAGGCGCCCCTGATCGCCGGCGTTCTCATTGCCGGGATCCTTGGACTTTACTGGTTCTTGTCGTCGAAAAAGCCAGCACCGCAGAGTTGATCAACCTGCGGTGCTGCCGACGCGAGCCAGCGGTTGATGCCGGTTACTCCGCCGCCTGGACTGGCTCGGCGACAGTGCGCGCGTGGCGTTCCTGCTTCATGCGCTCGGCAACAAGGAACGCCAATTCCAGCGCCTGATCGGCGTTGAGACGCGGATCGCAATGCGTATGATAGCGGTCCTGCAATTCGGCTTCCGAAATGGCGGTGGCGCCGCCCGTGCATTCGGTCACATTCTGACCCGTCATCTCGACGTGAATGCCGCCGGCGTGAGTGCCCTCCGCCCGATGCACATCGAAGAAGGCTTCAACTTCCTTGAGAATACGATCGAACGGCCGCGTCTTGAAGCCGGTCGCAGCGGAGATCGTGTTGCCGTGCATGGGATCGCACGACCAGACGACCTTGCGCCCGGCCTTTTCGACCGCGCGGATCAGCTTGGGCAGATGCTTTTCGACCTTGTCGTGACCGAACCGGCAAATCAGCGTCAGACGGCCCGGTTCGTTCTTGGGATCAAGCGTCTCGATCAGTTTCAAAAGTCCATCGGGCTCCAACGTCGGTCCGCACTTCAGGCCGATGGGATTCTTGATGCCGCGGAAATATTCGACGTGGGCGTGGTCGGGTTGGCGTGTCCGATCGCCGATCCACAGCATGTGGCCGCTGGTGGCGTACCAGTCGCCGCTGGTCGAGTCGCGGCGGGTCATCGCTTCCTCGTAGCCGAGCAACAAGGCTTCGTGGCTCGTATAGAAGCTCGTCGCGCGCAATTGCGGGGTGTTCTCGCTCGTGATGCCGCACGCGCGCATGAACCCCACCGTCTCAGTGATGCGGTCGGCAAGTTCCTGATAGCGATGCCCCTGCGGGCTGTCTTTCACAAAGCCCATGTTCCACTGGTGCACACGTTCGAGATCGGCGTAGCCGCCGGTGGCGAACGCGCGGATCAGGTTCAGCGTGGCGGCCGACTGGCGGTAGGCCTCGATCTGGCGCTGCGGATCGGGGATGCGCGCTTCGGGCGTGAATTCCGGGCCGTTGATGATGTCGCCGCGATAGCTCGGCAATTCGACATCGCCCTGCTTCTCAGAGGGCGATGAGCGTGGCTTGGCGAACTGACCGGCAATGCGGCCGACCTTCACGACCGGGCTGCCGCCGGCGTACGTTAATACAATCGCCATCTGCAGGAAGACGCGGAAGAAATCGCGGATGTTGTCGGCGCGGTGCTCAAGGAAACTTTCCGCGCAATCGCCCCCCTGAAGCAGGAAGCCGTGGCCACCGCAGACCTGCGCCAGCGTCTTCTTCAGGTCACGGGCTTCGCCGGCGAAGACGAGCGGGGGAAAGGTCGCAAGCCGGGCCTCGGCGTCGGCCAGGGCCTTCGCGTCGGGATAATCGGGGACTTGGACGATTGGCTTTGTGCGCCAGCTCTCGGGTGACCAATTCGCGGCCATGTCACGCCTCTCCGGGAAACAGAAAATATCAGAATCGCCCGCGCCGGCCCTACAGCCTGCGCAAGTTGCGACGATCCCGACCGTTCGGGGGGTCTTATACGACAAAGTATTCCAGTGTGAAAGCAGCCGGGCGTATGCCTTCAGGATGCAGGATCAACGATGGGTGGACGCGCCAGCCACGGCGTCAGGGGATGCGGTCGACGACGCCAGGTAACGCGGGGATGCCGGTTGGCACCTCGGGTGGCGGGGGCATCGTGTCGTTGGCGGTGGCCGTGTCGCGGGCCGGGTCCAGCGTGTCGGCGGGATCGGCGACAATTGGCAGTGAACGGCGGTACATTTCGGTTTCGATGCTGATGCGGATTTCGTCGGAGACGAAAGGGATCGTTCGGGTGAGGCCGAAGTCCGAGCGGCGGATCTGCGTCTTGGCCGAAAAGCCGGAGGCATAGACGCCGGCGTACGTCGGATTGATCGACGACAGGGGATGTTCGCCGGAGAAGTTCCAGATGACATCGAGGACGACGGGGCGCGCGATGCCATTCACCGTCAATTCGCCGGTGACTTCAGCCGTGCGCTGGCCGGTGGGCGTGACGCTGACGCTTTTGAACGTGATGTCCGGATCGGTGTCGGGATTGAAGAACTCGCGCGAATTCAGGAGATGTTCGTCGAGTTTCTTGACGCCGGTCTGGATGGAGCGCAGCGGGATCGTGACGTCAACGGTGCTGGTGGCGGGGCTGTTGGGATTGAAATTCACAATGCCCTTCAGCTCGGTGAAACGGCCGCTCTGGCGCGACAAACCCAGATGATCCCAGGAAAAGCGGACCTCCGTGTGTTCGGGGTCGAGGTCATAAACATCGGCGCGCGCGACTGTAAGATTGAGCGTCAATGCAGCGGCGATCACGCCACCGGCGGCCACGACGCGCCTCGTCCAGTTGCCGCCGCCGCGCGCGATCTTGAGCATCGTCATCGGGAAGGGCCTCCAAATATCAAGGCCTTGGCATCATATCGGTGTGGCCGTATTGCGGCGCAGCAAGCTAGAGCGACGCTGTCATCCCGCCATCTACGACAAGCTCTGCCCCCGTCATATATGCGCTGTCGTCGGAAGCGAGGAAGAGGGCCGCCTTGGCGATGTCCTCGACCGTTCCAAGCCGTTTCAGGAGCGTGCGATCGATCAGCCATTTCTCGAAAATGGGGTTGCGCAAGATGCGCTCGGTCAGCGCGGTTTCGATGTAGCCCGGTGACAGGGTGTTCACGCGGATCTTGAAGGGCGCGTATTCGAACGCGAGCCCCTTGGTCAGCGCCACGACGGCACCCTTGGTTGCCGAATAACCAACCAGTTGGCGCAAGCCTTTGCTGCCCATGATCGAGGCGACGTTGATCAGCGAGGCGCCAGAGGAGGCGCGCATCAGGTCGAATGCGTCGCGGGCGACGCGGACGACGCCGTCGAGGTTCACCTCCCGGATTTTCACCCAGTCGGCGTCGGTCATGTGGCGGAAGTCGCCGCGCACGTTGAGGCCTGCGTTGTTGACGACAATATCGAGACGCCCGTGGTCGGCCGTGACGCGGCGCATCACCGCCGACACATCCTGGCCCTTGGACACGTCCATGGCGGCGGCCGTTGCCTGCCCACCCTTGGCGGCAATTCCGGCGGCGACAGTTTCCGCCGCCGCGCCGTCGACGTCGGTGACCCAAACGTGGGCACCTTGCACGGCGAAAAGTTCAGCAGTCGCGCGGCCAATGCCGTTACCCGATCCCGTGACGAGCGCAATCTTGTCGTGCAGGCGGAGCATTGAACGGGCCTCTCTTAATAATTTCCAGCGCCAGCGAAAGATGCATCAGCGCTTCGTGCGCAAGGTGACGAGTTCCTCCGCGGCACTCGGATGCAGCGCCATGGTCCGGTCGAAGTCGGCTTTGGTGGCTTTCAAGTTGAGCGCAATGGCGGCCATCTGCACCATCTCGGCGGCATCGGGCCCAAGAATGTGGACGCCGACAACGCAATCGCTGGCGGCATCGACGACGAGTTTCATAAGGGTGCGCTCGTTGCGGCCGGCCAGGACATTGCGCATGGGCCGGAAGCGGGTTTCATAAATGTCCACGTTTATGCCGGCCGCCCGGGCGGCATCTTCGGAGAGGCCGAGCGTGCCGATCTCGGGCGTGGTGAAGACGGCTGTCGGTATATTCGTGTAGTTCACCGACCAGGGCTTGCCGCCGTACTCGGTATCGGCAAACGCGTGTCCTTCGCGGATCGCGACGGGTGTGAGGTTGATGCGGTTGGTGACATCGCCGACGGCGAAGATGCTGGGTACGCTGGAGCGTGAGCGCTCGTCGACGGTAACGGCGCCCAGCGCATCAAGCGCTACGCCGGCTTCGGTAAGTCCCAGCCCCTTGGTGTTCGGTGACCTGCCAATGGCGAACAGGATTTGATCGGCCATCAGCACTTCGCCCTTGAGTGTGGTGCCGACGAGAGATGCCTCGCGCTTTTCGATACGAGTGAAGATATCGCTCATAACGAGGCGGATGCCGCGCGCGGCCATGGCCTCCATGAGGCTGTCGCGCAAGCCCATGTCGAAGCCGCGCAGTACCTTTTCACCGCGATAAATGAGCGTGACCTCAGAACCGAGACCGGCGAAGATCGAGGCGAATTCGACAGCGATATATCCGCCACCGGCGATGATGATCCGTCGCGGCTGGGCTTTCAGGTCGAAGACTTCATTTGAGGTGATGACGTGTTCGACGCCGGGCAGCAGGCCATCGACGTTGGGCAGCCCACCGGTCGCGATCAGGATTTTGCCGGCCGTTACCGTGCGGCCGCTCGAAAGCGCGACAGCGTGGGGCCCCGCCACGACGGCGCGTTCGTCGAAGACCGTCGCGCCGGCTATTTCCTGACCTTTGCGATAGAGGTCTTCGAGCCGGGCAATTTCGCGATCCTTGGCCGCGATCAGCAATGGCCAATCGAAGACGGCTTCGGGAATGGTCCAGCCAAAGCCGCGTGCATCGGCGACGTCACTGGAATAGCGGGAGGCGTAGACCATCAGTTTCTTGGGCACGCAGCCACGGATGACGCAGGTGCCGCCGAAACGGCTCTCTTCGGCGATAGCCACACGCGCGCCGTGACCGGCCGCGATGCGCGAGGCGCGCACGCCGCCCGATCCGCCGCCAATGACAAAAAGGTCGAAGTCGAAGTTGGTCATTAAACTTACTGGGTCAGGAAGACTTCAAATCTTGATGCCGCGCTTTTGCATTTCCTCACGGATCTGCTGTTCGATCTCGATGCCGATCTTCTGGCCCCACTGCTGGCCGGCGGCCATGCTTTCGGTCAAGATTTCCGGTTGCTTGGCAATAAAAGCTGCGCCGGCGCCTTTTGAAAAGAAGGCGGTGAGATCTTTCATCTCCGGTTCGGTCAGCTTCGTTGCATAGACGTTGGCAATGATGTCCATCATCTCGGATTTGCGTTCGGCGAAGCGCTTCACGATGAGGCCCGTGATTTCCTTGATTTCCGCCTCCTTACCGGGCGCCATCTGCAGGAGGATGGGCTCCAGCTGCTGGACCATCATGGGAACGACGGCCTCGAATTGCTTCGATGCGCCTGTCGCCACGATCAGTTCGTGCGCGGCGGACAGGCTGGCAGCGGAGGGTTTTTCCGGCTCGGCCATGACATAGCCGGCGGAAAACGCCGTGAACAATGCAATGGGGGCAAGTATCGCAGCAATGATCGTTCCGCGCGGCCGTTGCATGGCATTCGCCTTTCCATGGAAAATCAAGTTCAACCGGCTTCGGCTTCCTCACCGTAAGTGGCCGAGAGGACGCTGATGCCTTCGCGCCCGCCGATGACGGCGGCATCGGCGATGCCGAGAAACAGTCCGTTTTCGACAACACCGGGAATGAACTTCAGCGCCTCGTC
This sequence comes from Hyphomicrobium sp., assembly GCA_022844105.1. Classification (GTDB taxonomy): domain Bacteria; phylum Pseudomonadota; class Alphaproteobacteria; order Rhizobiales; family Hyphomicrobiaceae; genus JAGVSR01. Next base: position 38,826 of record JALHMJ010000009.1, read on the forward strand.
GAGGCTTTCGGGATCATCGATGCGGCCGAAATGGCAATCGAAGATGGCGTTGCCGCTGTCGGTCCTGAAGGCTGTTCCATCGACCTTCATGCGCAGCCGGATTTCGCCTTGGCAGCCGGCGTCGGCGGCGAGCATCTCGATCATGTTGCGCGTTGCGTTGAGACCGAACAGAACGACTTCGACTGGCAGCGGGAACGCGCCTAGCGTGTCGACGAGCTTGCTTTCATCGGCAATGACCAGCATCCGATCGGAGGCAGTCGCCACGATCTTCTCACGCAGGAGCGCTCCGCCACCGCCCTTGATTAGACGCAGTTCCTTGTCGATCTCATCGGCACCGTCGATGGTCAGATCAAGAAAGGGCACATCATCGAGTGTCGTGAGCGGTATGCCGAGGGCAAGGGCTTGAGCGCGCGTAACTTCGGACGTTGGCACGCAAACGACATCCAGGCCCTTTTTCACTTCCTGGCCGAGAAGATTGATAAATTGGGCCGCAGTAGAACCGGTTCCCAGGCCAATGCGCATGCCGGGTTCCACGAAGGCCAGCGCCCGGACCGCGGCCGAGATTTTCATAATGTCTGGGGTCATCGCGAGGATTTCCTGGGGCTGGTGCGGCCGGATCGCGACTTCCCTAGCACGGCTGCGTTCAAAATGGCCGCGAAAAAACCGTCGACACCGGTCGCTGATGGATCGCGGAAAGCCCATCTTTTCTATGAGCTTGAGTGGATGCTCATGCTATAGGCGCGGCGCATGGATAACCTGACTGCCGTTTTCGATCTCGACGGAACCCTCGTCGATACCGCGCCCGATCTCGTCGGAGCGACGAACCACGCGCTGTCGGACATCGGCCTCGCACCAGTTGGGGCCAAACTCTTACGTCCCTGGATTTCGTTCGGCGCGCGGCGGATGATCGTCGAAGGGCTCAATCATTCGGGCCAAGCGCTGCCGGACGCGGAAATCGACCGGCTGCTGGATCTTTTCCTTGTTTATTACGAGGGCAACATCGCCCGCGAGAGCCGGCCCTATCCCGGTGTCGTGGCTGCCATCGAGGCCCTTGCGGCGGACGGGGCGAGGCTTGCCATCTGTACCAACAAGCGCGAGGGATTGTCGCGTTCGCTGCTGGCCGCACTCGACCTCGACCGCCACTTTCATGCTTTGGCCGGTCGCGACACATTCCCGGTCTGCAAACCGCATCCCGATCACTTGCTCGGAGCCGTGCGCATGGCTGGCGGCGATCCCCGGCGGGCTTTGATGGTCGGCGATAGTTGTGTGGACATTCAAACGGCCAAGGCGGCCGGCATCCCCGTCATCGCGGTCAGCTTTGGCTATACCGACGTCCCCGTCAGCCAATTGTCACCGGACCGCATCATCGACCATTTCGATGCGCTCATGCCGGCGATCCGCGACCTTCGCGACCTGCCGGGCTGAAAATTGCGCGTCTCCTCCGTAACTTAGGGAGCGTGTCCGGTACTCGTCAGCGCCCCACTTCAGGGTAAAGGCGCGGGGCCGCGGTTTGACAGGCGGGTCGCGATCTCCCATGTATCGCGCCCCGAAGTCGGCACGTTTTTGCAATCTGTAATTGTCCCGGCTTCCGTCCGCGCACCGCATTTCACAGAAAGCACGGCATGAACGTCCTGATCGTCGAGTCGGCTGCCAAGGCCAAGACCATCAAGAAGTACCTCGGCGCGAACTATAAGGTGATCGCGTCGTACGGGCACGTGCGCGATCTGCCCGCCAAGGACGGCGCGGTGGAGCCTGACCAAGACTTCAAGATGCACTGGGACATGGACGACAGCCGCGGCCGCAAGGTGATGAAAGAGATCGCCGACGCGGTGAAAGATGCGGACAAACTGATCCTGGCGACCGACCCCGATCGCGAAGGCGAGGCGATTTCCTGGCACATCCTGGAAGTGCTTGGCGCCAAGAAGGCCCTGAAAAAGGGTATGGAAATCGAGCGCGTCGCCTTTAACGCGGTAACGAAGCCCGCCATTCTGGCCGCTCTCAGCGAACCCCGGCACATCGACGAGCCGCTGGTTTCGGCCTACCTCGCCCGCCGTGCGCTGGATTATCTCGTCGGTTTCACGCTGTCGCCGGTGCTGTGGCGCAAATTGCCGGGAGCCCGCTCGGCTGGCCGCGTTCAGTCAGTAGCGCTGCGTCTCGTCTGCGACCGGGAAGCTGAAATCGAAGCGTTCCGTACTGATGAGTACTGGACCATCGAAGCGACGATGACGACGGCGAAGGGCGAGGCGTTCCCGGCCCGGGTCGCCGCGATCAACGGCACGACGCTGAAAAAACTCGACATCAAGGACGAGACGAACGCCAAGGCCATCGTCGCGGCGATCGAAAAGGGCCAGTTCACGGTTTCGCGCCTGGAAAAGAAAGCGGCCAAGCGCAACCCCTATCCGCCGTTCATGACCTCGACGCTGCAAATGGATGCCTCGCGCAAGCTGGGCTATTCGGCCAAGCAAACGATGCAAATCGCCCAGCGCCTTTACGAAGGTGTCGATATCGGCGGCGAGACCACCGGTCTCATCACGTACATGCGAACCGACGCTGTGACGATCATTCCGGAAGCGGTCAACGCCATCCGCGGGATGATCGCGCGCGAGTTTTCGCAGAAATATGTGGCGCCGTTCATCCGCGAATACAAATCGAAGGCGAAGAACGCGCAGGAGGCTCACGAAGCCATCCGGCCAACAGACCCCGCCCGGCGGCCGAAAGATGTCGCGCGTTATCTCGACCGCGATCAGGCGGCTCTTTATGAGCTGATCTGGCGCCGCACGCTGGCGAGCCAGATGGCGTCGGCCGAGCTGGAACAGACGAGCGCCGACATCGACGTGAAGGGCCGTGACGGCAAGGCATACATGCTGCGCGCCACCGGCTCGATCATCAACTTCGACGGCTTTCTCAAAGTGTATGAGGAAGGCCGCGACGACCGGGTGCGCGTCGTCGAAAAAGGTAAGGACGACGCGGACGACGATGCCGACAGCCGCCGCTTGCCGGGGCTCGCGGAAGGCGATCGCGTCACGGACAAGGACGTTGCCGCCGAGCAGCATTTCACGCAGCCGCCACCGCGCTATTCGGAGGCGACACTGGTCAAGCGCATGGAAGAGCTGGGCATCGGACGGCCCTCGACCTACGCCTCGACAATGGCGACGCTCGTCGACCGCGGCTATACCCGAATTGACAAAAAGCGGCTCGTTCCGGAGGACAAGGGGCGGCTCGTGACGGCCTTCCTGGAGAGTTTTTTCAAGAAGTATGTCGAGTTCGACTACACCGCCGGGCTTGAAGAGAAACTCGATCTCATCTCGGACAACAAACTCGACTGGAAAGAAATGCTGCGCGAGTTCTGGCGGGACTTCACGGGTGCCGTCGCCGAGATCAAGGACCTGCGCGTCGGCGACGTCTTAGAAGCACTGAATGAAATGCTTGGTCCGCACGTCTTCCCCGATAAGGGCGACGGGTCGGACCCGCGCCAGTGTCCAAAGTGCGGCACAGGCCGGCTGTCGCTGAAAATCTCGGGCAAGAACGGCGCGTTCATCGGGTGCGGGAACTACCCCGATTGCAATTTCACGCGTCAGCTTACGACCAGCGGCGAAGGTGGGGCGGGCGACGAGCGCGAATTGGGTTTTGATCCAGATACCGGGCTACCGGTGTTCGTCAAGAACGGGCGCTTCGGCACGTATCTACAGATCGGGGAAGGCTCGAAGGAAGAAAAGCCGAAGCGCTCTTCGATCCCCAAAGGCATCGACGCGGCCACCATCGATCTGGAAAAAGCATTGCAGTTGCTGTCGCTGCCGCGTGAGGTCGGGATGCACCCGGAGACCGGGACAGCGATCATGGCGGGCCTCGGCCGCTTCGGCCCGTTCATCCTGCACGACGGCACCTACGCCAACGTGGCAACGATTGAGGACGTCTTCACGATCGGCGTCAACCGCGCCGTGACGGTGCTGGCCGACAAGCGGGCCGGCAAAGGCGCGGGAGGACGCTTTGGCCGCGGAGCCGCGCAGCGAACCGTCCTCAAGGATCTGGGAGAACATCCCACGGAAGGCGGCAAGATCGAAGTGCTGGACGGCAAGTACGGTCCCTACGTCAGCCACAACAAGGTCAATGCCACGGTGCCCAAGGGTACCGAGCCGGCAAACTTGACCGTTGAAGACGCGGTGCGTTTGCTGGAAGAGCGCATTGCCAAGGGCGGGGGCAAAAAGCCCGCACGTAAGGCCGCGCCCAAGACTGCGGCCAAAAAGTCAGCCAAACCCGCGGCCGGCGCCAATGTTGCAGCGAAAAAGCCCGCAGCCAAGAAGCCTGCCGCGAAGAAGAGCAAGGCGAAGGCCGGTGTAAGTTGATTGGGGGGAACCCGGGGTCAGGGGAACCCGGGGTCAGACCCCTCAAAAGGGGGAACCCGGGGTCAGACCCCCCAAAACCGAACGCTCCAAAAGGGGTCTGACCCCGAACGCTGCCTTTGATTGGTGGCGCCGTGCGACTCCGCTGACGCGGAGCCGGCCGCACGGCGCGGGACGTTTCTTGATTGGTGGCGCCGTGCGACTCCGCTGACGCGGAGCCGGCAGCACGGCGCGGGAGCATGTGGAAAAGAGGCACTTGCATCTCGCTAGGCCGCAGAAGAATCAGGCACAATATGCCATGCCCCTGTGCGTGATCGCGCGCCTTCGCTGCGCTCCGCTCATTTGGCTCAAGCCAGGTGCAACGAGATGACCGTGCCGATGCCGTACATTCCACCTAACGTTTATCTGCTTGCCGACAACCTCGACGCCGCTTTAGCGGCAGGGGAGGATATGTCGAAACCGGTTCTCATATGGGAAACGGGCGCGGGGCGCGACGGGCACGATATCGCTGATGCGCGGGCCGAGCAGCGCGCCATACTCGAAACCGTTCGCTCGCTGGAGCAGTTGCTCGTCGCAAGAGTGCTGAAATCGCGCGAGCGGTCGGAAGAAATCGCCAAGCGCGATCCGCGTTTTGCCACCATCGCCCGGCTCTACAATGCCGGCACGGCCATCTTGATCGAAGCCGTCGCTGATTTTGGCGACCCCTCCGCCGTCAATTTCGAAAGCGGGCGGGGGGCCGTCGCTTTTCTGCGGTCTCGCGGCCTCATCGCCGAGGACGCCGCCGGCCCACACGAAGGGCAAGCCATAAACTTCAGCGATGACTTCCTGGTGGCCGGCCGGATTCGCGTCGGCACGCTGCTCGATCTGGTTGCGATGTACCTCGACACGCTCGAAACGCACTTCGATCTGTTCAGCGACATCATTGTCGAACCGGATTTGTTGCCGTACGAAATTGACCCTGACGCCGCGCCCATTTCGACGGCCGCAGCAAAATCGGCAACCAGCGAAGCTGATAACGAGATGACCAGTGACGACGAAGTCGATTCCTTGCGCGAGGCTCTCCTCGCGGTGCGCAGCAGTATGGCCCTAGACCAGCGCTGAGGGGTGAACCCGAAAACGAGGCGCGCTCGGACGACTGTCGTCATTGCGCCATTCACCGGCTGGAACCGGCGGGAACGGCAAGGTCAGAGCCGGGCGCCGATGCAGTTCATCCCCAATCGCTGATGATTGCCATCCGCCACCCTTGCGTAGGGAGGCGGATTTACGCCCTTTACCGGCCAGAGCTTGCTTGGAGGGTGCCGCGCCCTCGGACTGCGACCCGCTGAGGCCAGTTCCGGCGCCGTTGGCGCGCGCGACTTTGCGCGTGGATTTCGCGGCGGCCGGTGTCGTCGCAATATGGCGATGGCGGTCCTCGGCATAGGTCGTGAAACCGGCGCGGAACTCCTGCGACGGCGCCACTTTAATCGCCGCCTGCTTGACCGCGGGGCGCTTGACGGTATCCGCCGCGACTTTCACGGTCGTCGATTTAGCAGGCGATTTGCGAACCGTTCGCGTTCGCCGAGCGGGCGGCGGGGGTGGAGCGACGACAGAGGTCACCAATTCGGCGATCACTGTCAGCGGATCTGACGCGAGGGGCTTCACCTCGACTGCACGCACGCGGATGCGCTGCGGTCGGGCGACCGGGGTTGGCGTGACGCGCAGCGTCACGGCTTCGATGTCTACGTTGGCCGGCTGCGCGGGTGCTATGTCCGTTGCGGGCAGCAGGGACGCCAGGACAGTCTTATGCTCGATCGTCGACTGAGCGATGAGCGCTTTTGCCAAAGCACCGTTGGGCAACGTCAAACGCGGCACGAGCGGGGTCGTGTAGGCCGACGCGAGGTCGATCGCCGGATCGCCGCCAGCCGCCGGCGGGGCGAGACCTGCGAGCGCGACCGTATTTCCCTTGCTCTCAGCTACCATGATCGACATGGCGGCATGTGCAGCATCGAGACTTGCAAACTGGCCGATCGGACCTGGGACGGGATCGTACCTTCGATTTTTTGAATAGCGCGCCTCGGTCGGCGTGGGAGCCTTCAAAACCCGCAGCGAGACTTCGCCCACACCGGCAATGCCGAGCTTGCGCGCAGCGCCGCGCGATAGATCAAGTTTGCGATTGCGCCAGTAAGGACCGGCGTTGTTGATGCGCAAGATCACAGCCTCGCGCGATGACTTCGACCAGACAAGTGCGATGGTGCCGTCGGGAAGTTCCGGGCTGGCGGCATTGTCGGCGCGTTCGGGCGCGAAGCGTTCGCCGGAGGATGTCAGTCCGCACGGATTGAAGCGGTCTTTCGTGCAGCTGTCGTAGTGGGACGCCACGACTTTCATATCGCGGCCGACGAGCGCTTGCGTTTCGGCAATCGTCTTCACTCGGTGACATGTCTTGTAGAAGCAGTAGGTCCGACCCGGACCCTTGGCTTCGGCGCCGGGAGCAAACGCAAACGATGTTGTCAGCGCGGTTCCGGCCAGCGCTGCATACGAGGCGAACGCCCGCGCGGCGGATCGGCGTCCGACGGACGCCGCCAAATTCGTTCCAAACATCGGGGTACTCCCACCCGTTGAACCAAAACACCGGCCATGAGCGCCCCGCTCGCTCAACCGTTAACCGTTGCTGCGGTGCAAAAGAGCAAACAAGTCTCGTGCCCGCGAGTTCTCAAGTCGTCGCAGCGCAGAGCTGACGAACGACGTTCAATTATTGGGAGGGAATTTATTTAACGCTCTGTTATGTAACGACGAAACTGAACCCATACTCGGACAGTTTGGCGGTCAAAGTGTTGTATGCGGATGACAGTGCGACGGGGTCTGTCGAGCGAAGCACGAGGTCGGTCGCGTACTGCCCATCCTTGAATGCGGGATAACTGCCCATCGCGACTTGAGGCCATTGCGACTGATGCGCCGCGAACAATTCGGCAATCTCGCCTTCCGCATGTGAAACGACGATGGACGCCGACACCACTTTAGCGCCGGTCTGCAGGACGGCGGTGGCTGAGTGCAGCATCGATTCCATAATTGACGGCACACCAGCCATGACGATGACATTGCCGATGCGAAATCCGGGCGCGACGGAGACCTCATTGACAATGAGATCGGCACCGGCCGGGATGCGCGCCATGCGCAGGCGGGCCGCGTTGAGTTCGATGCCACGTTTCTCGTAGGCCGGCCTCATGATCGCCACTGCACGCGGATCGACGTCGATCGAAACTGCAAAGGCCTTGGCGATTGCATCGGCCGTGATGTCATCGTGCGTGGGGCCAATGCCGCCGGTGGTGAAAACATACGTGTAGCGGTGCCGCAACGCATTGACCGCCTCAATGATCGAGGGTTCAACATCGGCCACCACGCGCACTTCGCGTAAAGCGATACCGATTGCGGTCAGGTGGTCGGCAATGGTGCCGATGTTCTTGTCCTTGGTCCGTCCGGACAGGATTTCGTCACCGATGACGAGCAGGCCGGCGGTGACGCTGGGATCGAGGGTCACGATCGGGTTACTTTCTATTTGAGACTTGCGGCGCCGGATTCTAGCACCGACGGCGGGGCGCTGATAACCGGCTTGCAGGCCGCACCCCGGCGCCAGTATTGCTACGCCATGCAGTTCAAAACCCCTCTCCTGCGTGGCCGGCTGGTCAAGCGCTACAAGCGGTTTCTTGCCGACGTGGTTCTCGACGACGGGCGAGAAATTACGGCCACCTGCCCCAATACAGGGTCCATGATGGGCCTTGCCGAGCCGGGTCTGCCCATTTGGCTATCGCAGAGCGCCAGCCCGACGCGAAAATATGCCCATACCTGGGAACTGGTCGAACTCGGCACGGGCACATCGCGCACGTTCGTCGGCATCAATACCAGCCATCCCAATGGCATCGTGTCGGAGGCCATCGCTGAGGGTTTCGTGCAACCGCTGGCCGGCTATGCCTCGTTGCGCCGCGAAGTCAAATACGGCCAGTCGAGCCGGATAGACATTCTACTCGAAGATCCGATTAAGGGTTGCGCCTACGTCGAGATCAAGAACGTCCACCTGCTGCGCCAGCCGGGCTTGGCGGAGTTTCCCGACAGCCGCACTGAGCGCGGCGTCAAGCATCTGGCGGAATTGACCGATATGCGGCGCGCGGGACACCGCGCCGTCATGGTCTATCTCATTCAGCGCGGCGACGCATTGCGGTTTCAGACGGCGCGGGACATCGACCCGAAGTATGCCGACGCCTTGGCATCCGCCCGGGCCGCGGGGGTCGAAGCCTACGCCATCAGGTGCCGAATCACGCCGGAAGCCATTGCCGTGGATAGCCTTCTCGACGGCGTTGGATGAACTTCGTGTCATGAGGCCCGTGCGGCTGAAACCTGCAATCGGACGATGCCGTATAGAGTTTATCGCAATCGATGGGGCCTGCGTTCCGGACACCGTCCGGACCGGGCCTCAAGACAAGGAACCGTCTCATGCTCGACCGTCGTAAGTTCACCATTGCTGGGCTGGGTCTTGCCGCAGCCGGCCTGACGCGCCACACCTCTCCGGCCAGCGCAGCCGACCAGGAGTTTCCCGTGACCAAGACAGACGAAGAATGGCAGAAGATCCTGACCAAGGATCAGTATTACGTGCTGCGCCGGCATGGAACCGAGCGCGCCGGCACAAGCCCGCTCGACAAGACGTATGCTCCGGGCACCTATCACTGCGCGGGTTGCGACCAGGCGGTGTTTACATCCGAGGCCAAATTCGACAGCGGCACCGGCTGGCCCAGCTTCTTCCAGCCGATCGATAAGGCGACCGGATCTTCGACCGACTGGAAGATGATCTATCCGCGCACGGAAGTGCACTGCTCGAACTGCGGTGGCCATCTGGGACACGTCTTCGAAGATGGCCCGGCGCCGACGGGTAAGCGCTATTGCATGAACGGCGTCGCAATGAAGTTCGTGCCCAAGTCTGGCGTTTAACAATCTCATCAAAGGAATAGCGCCATGATCTACAAATTGCTTGCCCGCCTCGTGCTGGCCGCTGCCGTGACCGGAGCCGGCATCGGCCTCAGCATGGCTGAGGATACGCAGACACCGCTGACGCCTGTTCCGGCTGGAATCGCAGAAGCCACGTTCGCTGCCGGATGCTTCTGGTGCTCGGAAAAGGATTTCGAGAAGGTCGCCGGTGTCACCGAGGTTGTCTCCGGGTACACGGGCGGCACCTTACCCAACCCGACGTATCATCAGGTCGGCAGTGGCCTGACAGGTCATTTCGAAGCTGTGCGGGTGCGTTTCGACCCGAAGAAGGTCAGTTACGACGCCCTGCTCGACACGTATTGGCACAACGTCGATTTCCTCGATGGCGGTGGGCAGTTCTGCGACCGCGGGGCAGCGTATCGGCCGGCCATCTTCGTGCATGACGAAGCGCAGAAGGCGGCGGCGGAAGCGAGCAAAGCAGCCTTGTCGCGCGACCGGAACGGTTTAGAAATTGCCGTTCAAGTTCTGCCGGCGGGCACTTTCACAACGGCCGAGGATTATCATCAGGATTACTACAAGACGAATCCGATGCGATATAAGCTCTATCGCAGCGGCTGCGGGCGCGACGCTCGCTTGCATCAGCTCTGGCCGAACCAAGCCGCGTATTGATTGCAAAGCCTTTTTTGGGCTTCCGGCGCCTTGCCACATAAGCTTCACGGAATAATCCACAGGTGCCCGGACGCACTAGCGCTCCGGGCACCGATCCGTCACAGTTCATGAGAGAGGGCATTGTCGATTCGCTCGTTGTTGTAGAAGGCAGCGGGGCACAACATTTTTTCCCGGCGCCGGGAAGCGATGCCATCTCTCCCGTAGTGTGCGGGCTCCGTTGGCATTCGCTTGCAAGGCTGATCAATGACGTCGAACGGGCTCGTACCGTTGATCCGATACCGCGACGTGGCCGCCGCCGTGGACTGGCTCGCGCACGCCTTCGGTTTTGAACGGCGCAGCATCATCACCGATCCCGACGGCACCGTGGCTTACGCAGAATTGTCCTACGGGCGCGGCATCGTCATGCTGGGACCGGTCGGACAGTCGGTGCTCGACAGTCTCATGAAGCAACCCGACGAAGTCGGCGGGATAGGCACGCAAAGCGTGTACGTCGCGGTCGATAACGTCGAAGGTCACTTCAAACATTCACGCGACGCAGGGGCGGAGATCGTCCTCGAATTCGGCAGTGACGAAGCGGGGGACCGCGCCTATGCCGCGCGTGACCCGGAGGGCCACGTCTGGAATTTCGGTGCCTATTCACCGTGGCCGGCCGCCGTTTTGAACCGCCCGGAAGCAGCATCCGAACCGCAGTTTACCGGACGGCCCTCGCGCCTGCAGGCCGTGTTGGGTGGGGCCGTGGCGGTGCTGGCCTTGGCCTCGGTTGCAGGACTGTCGAATCTCGACGCCCCAAAGCCCGCCCCACGTTTCATGGCGACGCCGACCGCGCCTGCCGCGGCAGTAGACAAAACCGAGAGCGCGTCACTTAAAGAAATGCTGGCGCGAGAGTCGCACGCCCGGCAGGAGGCGGCGCGCGTCGCTGCAGCAATTCGTGAGGAACTGGCGCGCGAAAAAACGCTGCGTGAGGCGTTGGAAACCAAGCTGGCGCAACCGCGCGACGCTCATCCCGCCGCGACTGTCGCTGACGCTCCTGCCGCTGGTCCTCCGGCTGCCGCCCCAATCGCTGCGGCGGAAGCAGCGCCGCTGGCAGTTCCACCCGCCACCACGGGGTCCATTGGCGACCCGTCGGGCGATCCGGTGCTGAACCCGACGGCGGCGGAACCTGCGCCGTCTGTTACGGTCGGTCCAGCGACCCCACAGCCGCCCGTGGCCGTCGCACCTGTGCCGGCGAAGTCCAAGCGCGCAAAGCCGCGGACGCAGGCGCAAAAGAAGCCCAAGCCGGCGGCGAAAAAGAACAGCGATAGCGATCCGTTTTTTCTCTACGATTGACGCACGTCCGAGGGCCCGGTCCAGCGCCCAGCGCGGTTCGTCATTCCGCCGCGTGCCGGTGTGTGGCGAGGACTTGATCGGCAAGGCGCCCAACGAGCTCCGACAGATGGTCGAAGCGGGTCCTGTAGGTCCCGACGCCTGAGGTCGCCGACCGCAGCTCCACGATCAGATCGTCCATTTCGGCGGCCGGCAAATGGGCGGTGACGATATCCCAGCCCGGCCAGCCGTCGCGCGCGGCAAAACCCAGAATTTGGCCGCGGCGTGAGGAAATGATCGCGTTGACGCGCGCGGTTGCTTCCGTGGGGACGGCGATTTCGCACCAGTTAACGGGTTCGAGCAGGACAGGCTGGCAACTCGGCATTCCTTCACTCATGGCCAGGCGGCCGGCCTGGCGAAAAGCCATATCGGAGCTATCGACGGTATGGAACGAACCGTCGGTGAGGGTGACCGCAATATCGACCACGGGAAAGCCAAGCGGTCCGGTCTTCAGGTAATCCGCCACACCGATTTCCACCGAGGGAATGTACTGCTTGGGCACCACGCCGCCTGCAATCACATCCGTGAACCGAAAGCCGGAGCCGCGCGGCAACGGTTCGATGCGGATGACGACATCGCCAAATTGGCCGTGACCGCCGGATTGCTTTTTGTGGCGGCCGCGGACCTCGCAGGATTTGCGGATCGTTTCCTTGTAGGGAACGAGGCATTTCAAATGCTCGACCGCGATGCCGTGCTTGCGCTGGAGACGCTCGAACGCGACGCGAAGATGCATCTCGCCTTGGCCTTTGAGCAACGTCTGGTGCGTGTCCTGGGGGTGTTCGACGACCAGAGAGGGGTCCTCGTCCACGAGTTTGGCGAGCGCGGACGACAACTTCACCTCGTCCTTGCGATCCTGCAAGCCAATAGCGGCTGAGAGAACTGGCTCGGGTGGCGCAGGGACGACGATCGCAACGAGAGGGACTTTATCGGTCGTGACGGTTTCGCCGGCGCGAATTGAATCCAGGCGGCCGAGGGCGACCGTGTCGCCGGCGCGGGCCTTGCCCCGTTTGACCGGTTCTTCGCCGCGCAATGTGAAGATACCAGCCACCCGTTCTGTGCCGCTGCTCGAACCCGAGAGTGTGGCGCCATCGGCGATCTCACCCTTCAAGACGCGGACCAAGGACAGCTTTCCGCCATGACCGGTGTGATAGCTTCTGAGCACGATGGCTGAGCTGTTGGCGCGATCGGCGGCGAGCCGGGCCGCGACGTCTTCGACGAACGGAACTTCGTGACGGAGCGCTTTCAACAAGCGGAAAATTCCGTTGCCGTTTTCCGCGCTGCCAATCAAAACCGGGCAAATCAGGCCCTGGCGCAGGTCTGCGGTCAAATCGTTGAACACATGGTCGTTCGGCGGCTGCATGTCCGACAGCAGTTGCTCCATGAGGGCGTCGTCGTAATCTGCGAGTTGCTCCAACATGTGGAAGCGGGCGTCTTTTTCGCGAGCCGCAAGGTCATCGGGCAGTGGCACGATCTGGCTCGGCGCATGCTCGCGATAGACATAGGCCCGCTCCGAGGCCAGATCGATGAAGCCGGTCGCAATGCCGTTTTCCCAAATTGGGATTTGGCGCAGAACCAAAGGCCGCGACGACGCCGGCTGCAGCATCGGGATGATATCGCGTAGGGATGCTGAGACGCTGTCGATCTTATTCAGGAACAGGAAATGGGGGATGCCACGGTCTTCCAGCGATTTCAAAATCAACTGCAGAGCAGGCAAGCGTTTCAAGTCGGGTTCGCAGACGACGACGGCGGCGTCGACGCCGGTTAGAGCCAATGCACCCTCGTACTGAAACTCAACCGATCCAGGGCAATCGATAAACGTGAACGTGTCGCCGAGAAATTGGACATCAGCCACGTTGAGGCCAACGCTCATGCCATGGTTGCGAGCTTCGGGACTGGCGTCGCCGACGCTGCTCTTGTCGGCGACAGTGCCTTGTCGGCTGATGCCGCCGGTCCGGGCGAGAATGGCTTCGAGCAGCGTCGTTTTGCCGGAGAGATACGGGCCTACCAGTGCAATGCAGCGGCTGCTGCGGCCCGATGCCGGGCCGCCGGTTGGGTTTTCCAAATTCCCCATGGTGTCCTCCTTTGCCGCTCGTGCCGGATCACCGGCGGCGGCTGAGCAAGGCGCGACTGAGGGCGCTGTCGCGCGCCTTTAGCGCCTCGTGAAGGCGTGCGATCGTTGCGATGCTCGCGCCGCAGAGGCTGGCTGGCAAGAGGCTGTCACGTAAACGTGCGAGACGGGGACACTCGTCGGGCGCTTTCTTCTCATGCCGCGCTGCAATGTGTTTGACCGAAATAGGCGTTTATCCGCATTGCGCCGCAATACAAGCGGCTCCATCTAACCGATTAATATTTTGCATTGCGAGACAACTTCGATCGAACGCAAGTAAATAGAAACAAATGCTCGTGTTTAATCTTGACGTGCGGTGCCAACGCACCAACTATGAATTGTGATCGTTTGTTGTCGAAGCTGTTTCCGTCTGTTGTGATCGGCACGTCGCAATCAGATTGGAAACATCCCGTACGGGTGGGGCAACATCCGGTATTTGTATCGCGTAGCGGGCCAGGACTTGTCATGACAGACGACCAACTGATGTTGGCGGCGCGGGCCGCAGGGTTTTCAATGATCCCCCCGCAAGACGCCTCCGAGACCGATCCGGAAACGGTCGTCGTGGAAGAGACCGTGGATTTGTCAGCGGCGGCGGCAGCCTATTTTGCCAAGCTCAAATCCTGGTTGCCATCCGCGCCAGCGGTGACCACTTGGCTACAGAGCCGCGCTCCGGCCTGATGTCATCCTGATGTCATGTTGCGAGGTGCAGTGAGAGTTGCACGCTCTGCATGTGTCCAGCGGTCCACCGCATGGGACGAAAATCCATTAGATTGACCTGCCAAAGATCCATTGATCGCTGGAAGGCGTTGACCTTGCGCAGGCGAGCGGTCACCCTTGCCGTCGTCGGTTTTTTGTCAGGAGATTTCAGCCATGCTTCGTGCCGTTTTGATTGCAGCCACGCTGCTCGCCGTTCCCGCCGCCGCGATCGCCCAGAATTCGGCGATTATCAAAGAGCGACAGGCCAACTTCAAAGCCCTGGGTGACGCGGCTAAGCCGACCGGCGCGATGCTCAAGGGCGAAGCCGATTTCGATCTCGCTGCCGTCAAGAATGCGATCAAGGTGTTCCAGGAAAAGGCAGCGCTGCAGCCCAAGCTGTTCCCGGACGACAGCAAGGAAGGCGAGAAGACGGAAGCGCTGCCGGTCATCTGGGAGAACAAGGCTGATTTCGAGGAGCGCTTTGTTAAACTCGCCGCGGCGGCCAAAGCCGCGGACGCTTCAATCACCGACGCCGATACGTTTGAAGCCGAATGGCCCAAGGTCATGGGCAACTGCGGCGGCTGCCACAAGAAGTATCGCAAGCCGAAAGACTGAGACGCCAAGCCGGCAGAGCATTTGATCATATCCAATGCCAGAACGCGTTGAGGGCAGAGTGCGGATCGCCGCTTGGGATCTGCCGACGAGGGTTTTCCATTGGACCCTTGTCGCCCTTATTGTGGCGGCGTGGGTGAGCTTTGAATACTCCGAGGAACTGGAGGACCCGCGTCTCGTCTGGCATCGCTGGAACGGGCTTGCGCTTCTGACACTTATCGTCTGGCGCATTCTTTGGGGGTTTGCCGGTCCAGGGTCGGCCCGCTTCGCCACCTTTGTGCGCGGACCGGCAGCAGCGCTTAGCTACGCTCGCGACCTCGTTCGCGGGAATTCCCGCCACTTCCTCGGCCACAATCCGCTCGGCGGCCTGTTCATAGTGCTGTTGATCGGCGCCGTCGGCGTCATCGGGACACTGGGTCTGTTCGCGCTCGAACACAATGACAACGCCACAGGGCCGCTTTATAAGTATGCTGGCGAAGCATGGGCGAAGGTGTTCACGCGCTGGCACCGGATCATGTTCGAGCCGGTTCTGCTGGCCCTGATCGCGGTCCACATCGCGGCGAACGTCTATTACAGCGTCGTGAAGCGCGAGCCACTCATTGCCGCCATGGTCACGGGCAAGAAGCCGGCGGGCTCCTACGAAGATGGAGCCGACGCGGCTCCACTCCCGCGGCCGATTTTGCGCGCCCTCGTGTTGCTCGGCATTGCTGCGACACTCGTGATCGGCGGGATTGTTGCGGCCGGCGGCAGGCTACCCTGATGCCGGCGCCGCAGGCGCATTATTTCAAGTTGCCGCAGAAGCGCTGAATGCGTGTGCAGGCTTCCTTCAGGCTTTCAGTCGAGGCCGCGTAAGAGATGCGAAAAGCCGGGCTGCCAGCGAACGCCGCACCCTGTACGACGGCCACGCCTTCTTCCTCAAGCAACGCCGTCACGAAATCATCGTCGGTCTTGATCGCGGTGCCTTTCGGCGTCGACTTGCCGATGGCATCGCCGCACGAGGGATAAACATAGAACGCGCCTTCGGGCTTCGGGCAATGCAGGCCTTTGGTCTGGTTCAGCATCGAAACAACGAGATCGCGGCGTTCGAGGAACTTCTTGTTGTTCTCGGCAATGAACCCCTGCGGGCCGTTCAATGCTTCGACGGCTGCCCATTGCGTAATCGACGACGGGTTCGATGTCGACTGGCTCTGCAGCTTGCACATGGCTTTGATCAGGGCTTCGGGCCCGGCCGCATAACCCAGACGCCAGCCGGTCATGCAGTAGGCCTTCGATAAGCCATTCATGGTCAGCGTGCGATCGATGAGGCCGGGTTCCACCTGCGCCGGCGTGAAAAACTTCAAGCCGTCATAGAGCAGGTGCTCGTAGATATCGTCGGTGAGCACCCAGACGTGACTGTTCTTCGGCAGCATCAGCACGTCTGTCAGCGCCTGCAAGGCTTCGCGCGAATACGCGGCGCCGGTCGGGTTTGATGGCGCGTTGAAGATCAGCCATTTGGTTTTCGGCGTGATGGCCTTGTCGAGCACTTCGGGACGAAGACGATAGCCGTCCTCCGCCTTGGTCGGTGCGAACACGGGCGTGCCGCCGCCGAGCAACACGATGTCGGCGTAGGACACCCAGCACGGTGAGGGTATGACAACTTCGTCGCCCGGATTAAGGGTCGCCAATAAAGCGTTATAAATTACCTGCTTGCCGCCCGTTGCAACCGACACGTTGGCCGGCTTGTAGTCGAGCCCGTTCTCGCGCTTGAACTTGGCGACAATCGCCGCCTTCAATTCAGGGATGCCGTCGACGTCGGTGTATTTCGTCTTGCCTTCGTCAAGCGCGCGCTTGGCGGCGTCCTTGATGTTTTGCGGCGTGTCGAAGTCCGGCTCGCCAGCGGAGAGGGAAATGATGTCCCGGCCCTGGGCTTTCAGCTGGCGCGCCTTGGTCGAGACGGCAATGGTGGCGGAGGGCTGAATTCGGTTCAGGCTGTCGGCGAAAAAGCCCATGGCTCAATTCTTTCGTAACCGGGTGGATGTGGGTGCGCACTGCGCTCCGCGAGCGGCCGGGAAGCTACGCCGCAGTGCAGCAATTCGCAAGTCGCCCATTGGTCGGGACTGAGATGACGGATTAGAGGGCCAACTGGTGCGCATTTCGGCAATTGCGCTCTGGTTGCAACATGTTGAGCTCAGTTACAAAATGCCCGCGCATCGCCTTATTCCCGGCCAACCCACGCCACGTCACCGGTTGGTAATGACTGCCAAGCAAAGGTAGCGCATCCGATTCGGATGCCGAAGCAGATGGAGGGCACAAACATGACCGGATCATTCCGCATCAACGGGCGTCGTTTCACGCTCGACATTCTCATGGGTCTTGGTTTGTTTTCGCTGGCAATGATTGCGATCGTCGGCGGGACATCACCAGCAGGCGCCGTCGAGGCCGCGGTTTTAACCCTCGCCGAAACACGCTGGTTGCCGCTGGCGCTGATGGCTGCCATGTTTTCGCTGTTTATGGCCTTCAATCTTGCCTTGTATCGTCACGTCCGGCGCGTGTATGCGGAGGAAGCGTTGCATCGGCGGGGATCCGGCCGGCGTCGCTCGGCGTACCGATAACGTCACGAAAATTTGGCAACCGAACCGCTTGTCGTGGATAAGCGTTCGGTTCACAGGGACAGTAACACATGGCCGGTCAAGCGACTTCGAACCAGCCTCCTGTTTCGGGCGCGGCGATCGCGGTTAACACCGTTCGCCGGGGGCTCGCGGCTTCCGTCGTGCTTGCACCGGTCTTTGCTCTGGCCGGGGCCATTGCCTTTGTTAATCCAAGCGCGCAACTCGAGCGCGGCCTGTCCTTCGCCGCTGAGACCGAGGCCCGTTTGATGGCGGCCGAAAATACGGTTCGGCCGGCAACCGCCATTGCGAGCCGCGCCTACGAAGAAGGTTCGGAAGGCTTTTGGCTGACGCGGGCACCTGACGCAGAAAATATTTCTCGCGTTGCGTGGACGGCTCCCGTTGCGGCCGGAGACCGGGTGGTTGTCAATTTCGGCCCCTCTGATCGCGAGATCATCGATGTGGTCGCCGTCGAGGAAGCTGGCGGCGCTGCCACTCGGATTGACACAGGTGACGGGCGTTCGGCGCGTTTCGATATCACCGGCCGCCGCGTCGATAAACCTGACAGCGGTATAGTGCGGCTGTCCGTCGACGCCGAAGGCCGGGGCTTGACCACGATTACGCCGCCGCTGGACCGCGCGCTCTAAGTCACACCTTGCTGCCTGATCGGGTCGCCGGGATTGCGCTGGCGAGGCGTCCCCGCCTATTGTCTCGACCGGGGCGGAGCCGGGGCGCTTACGCCCGGCCTTGCGACCGGGGGACTTGCATGCGTCTCAATCCGCCGACTGTGATTATCTTTATGATTTCGCTTCTGCTCGCGTTCCTCGCGATCATGACGAAGCTGCAGTTTCTGCCCATCCCACGCCACCTGCCGCACCAAGAGTTCTGGCTGGCGATCACGGCGTATTTCGTCCTGATGGTCGGCAACGTCGTCAAAGGCCTGTAGGTCGCGCGTTAATCGCACGGCGCGGCATCTCACCAGGGGATGGGCCGCTTATCGCGGAAGAAGCCTCCGGTCGGACCGTCTTCGGGAAGTGTCGCCAGCCAGACGGGCGTTTCAGCGCCGACTTCTACGGGTCGCTCCGCTTCCGCACCTCCCATGTCGGTCCGCACCCACCCTGGGCAAACGGCATTGACCTTGATGTTGGTACTGGCGAGTTCGGCAGCGGTAATGCGCGTCAGGGCATTGAGAGCGGTCTTCGACATCCGGTAAGCCGGAAAGCCACTGCGCATGTCGGACAATTGCCCGGCCCCCGACGACAGATTGACGATGCGCCCATAGCCATTGCGTTCCATGATCGGCGCCACGGCCTGCGTCAGGCGCAACGGTCCGAGCAAGTTGGTCTCAAAGGTCTGGCGCGCCGTTTCCGCCTTCAGTTCGAACAAACTGGATTTGAAGCCGCCCGGCCCATCGATCAATATGGCGGCGTTATTGATGAGAATTTCGATGCGACCGTGCCGGCGAACGACTTCCTCCACGGCGGCCGCGACCGAGTTGCCGTCGGCAATGTCGAGCTGCACGGTTTCAGCGTGCTGGCCGTCATCGCGGATCGCCACCGCCGCCGTCTCACCCTTTGCCAGGTCGCGGGCGCCAATGACGATTAGCACGCCCTTGCGCGCCAGCTGTCGGGCAATCTCAAGACCAATGCCGCGATTGCCGCCCGAAATCAGCGCCACCCGGGTGTGTGCCATATTTCTCCGGCCTTCCGTTGCAGCCTCAGCGGCCGCCGCCAGGCTTCGGAGGGTGGTAAACACTTCAACGGGTTTTGCAATTCCCGTTTATTGATCCGCATCAAGACTTCGCCGTCAGTCGGTGGGGTCAAAACTTGGCGTCCGCGAAAGCAGGCGCGCGGCGCACCGACTCATCTCGGATTGCGGCCATGAATTTCGGCACGTCGGCAGTCAGCGACTGGCGCACGAGGAACCCGGGGACGAAGGCATTAAATCCGACGCGGGCTTCGTAGGTCACGCGGGTTCCCCCGGTCACGGGCTCGAGCTTCCATCCGCCGTCAAGATGCTGCAAATCACCAGCGATGAGACGGAACATTATGCTTCGGTTGGGGACGTATTCGGAGCGGAACACGGTTCGCATATCGGGGAGAAAGCTTGCCCAACTCGCGACCTTATGTTCGCGAATGTCCCAAGACTGCCCGGCTTGGCCCTCGACCACGCGGCAACTCTTGAGCGATGGAAAAACCTCCGGCGCCTTGGCGCACTCGATCAAGGCGCTGTAGATGGCAGCCGCCGGGGCCGCAACGATCATCGAGGCTCTGACTTCGCCATCAATCTTGCCCGAGCCCGGCGTGACGCTGACGACGGGTCCGACCGTATCGTTA
>JALHMJ010000009.1:58585-124646 GCA_022844105.1 Hyphomicrobium sp.
CGATCAAGGCGCTGTAGATGGCAGCCGCCGGGGCCGCAACGATCATCGAGGCTCTGACTTCGCCATCAATCTTGCCCGAGCCCGGCGTGACGCTGACGACGGGTCCGACCGTATCGTTAACCGCGGCGGCGGCGTTAGCGCCAGCAACCGGCCCTGCCGCTGACGCAACAGTTGTGAGCACAAGCAGAATTGCGATTCGGCAAGAGGAAGTTGGCATGATGAAACCTCAGCAAATTCAGGATCGGTCGAGACGCCGAATGACATCGCAATCAACAGCTACGCCCTATACGACTGATTGACGCCATGCGATCTGCGACGCGGCGTGTGGGAGCTGAACAAAGAACAGATCAGACCAGATCGGACGTTCAAACCGCTATTCCTGCCGCCGCAAGCCGGTGCTCTTGAGACGTAGCGCCATCCGGACCATATTCGACCTATGTCACGCCCACCCAAATCCGATCTGCCGAAAGCGCGTCCGTCACGGGGGCGGTCGGGGAAACCTGCCGCGCCGCCGGCAGAGACAGCCGCGGGCACGCCCGGCTTCGGCGAGCCGAAGCAAACCCCCTACATTCCCGGGACTTCGACGCTGCCGGCGCTTCGCACGTCCGGCCCCCTGCCACCGCGCGCCGGTGACAGCTCGATTTCGGACATGCTCAACGCGCTGCTCGCCAAGCCGGACGAGCGCAGCGACCGGGCCAAGGAAATCCTGCTCCGGCAGCCCATGATGGCCTCGCATCCGATCGTTGCTGGCGTGGCGCGCGAGTTCGTGCCGCACCGGCCGGCGCGCCCGGAAAAGAGCGAGGGCGGCATCCGGTTCGAGATCGTCTCGGAATTCGAGCCCAAGGGTGATCAGCCGGCCGCGATCGCGGAACTGGTCTCGGGGATCAATGAACTCGAACGCGACCAGGTTCTGCTCGGCGTCACGGGTTCGGGCAAAACCTTCACGATGGCGCAGGTGATCGCGGCAACGCAGCGGCCGGCCCTCATCCTGGCGCCGAATAAAACGCTCGCGGCGCAGCTGTACGGCGAGTTCCGGAGCTTTTTTCCCAACAACGCGGTCGAGTACTTCGTCTCCTATTACGATTATTACCAGCCGGAGGCTTACGTCCCGCGCACGGACACGTACATCGAGAAAGAATCGTCGATCAACGAGCAGATCGACCGGATGCGGCATGCGGCGACGCGGTCGCTGCTGGAACGCGACGACGTGATCATCGTCGCGTCCGTTTCCTGCATCTACGGTATCGGCTCGGTGGAGACCTACACAGCGATGACGTTCGCGGTGAAGGTCGGCGACCGGCTATCGCGCGACCAGCTGCTCGCCGATCTCGTTGCCCTGCATTACCGGCGCAACGAAGCCGCCTTCACGCGCGGGACGTTCCGGGCGCGCGGCGATACGGTCGAAGTCTTTCCGGCCCACTACGAAGACCGCGCGTGGCGAATTTCGCTGTTTGGCGACGAAGTGGAAAGCATCGTCGAGTTCGATCCGCTGACCGGCAACAAGACCGACGACCTTTCGCTGGTGAAAGTCTACTCGAACTCACATTACGTGACGCCCAAGCCGACGCTGCAGCAGGCGATCAAGAACATCAAAACGGAACTCAAACAACGCCTCGATGAACTCTATGCCGTCGGCAAGCTGCTGGAGGCGCAGCGCCTCGAACAACGCACGACGTTCGATATGGAGATGATGGAGGCAACAGGATCGTGCGCGGGCATTGAGAACTATTCGCGCTATCTCACCGGCCGCGCGCCGGGCGAGCCCCCGCCGACACTGTTTGAATACCTGCCCGACAACGCGCTCGTCTTCGCCGATGAAAGCCATGTCACCATTCCCCAGATCGGCGGCATGTTCCGCGGCGACTACCGGCGCAAGGCGACGCTGGCGGAATATGGCTTTCGTCTGCCCTCCTGCATGGATAATCGTCCGCTCCGTTTCGAGGAGTGGAATGCGATGCGGCCGCAATCTGTCTATGTTTCGGCCACACCTTCCGCGTGGGAACTGGAGCAGACCGGCGGTACCTTCTCCGAGCAGGTCATTCGTCCGACGGGACTTATCGATCCGGACGTTGAAATTCGTCCGGCGAAGAACCAGGTCGACGATCTCTTGGCGGAAGTGCGCGAAGTTGCAAAGAAGGGGCATCGCGTTCTCGTTACGACACTGACGAAACGTATGGCGGAGGATCTCACCGAATACATGCACGAGACCGGAATCCGGGTCCGCTACATGCATTCCGACATCGAGACGCTGGAGCGGATCGAAATCATCCGCGATTTGCGGCTTGGCGCGTTCGACGTGCTCATTGGCATAAATCTGCTGCGCGAAGGTCTCGACATTCCCGAGTGCGCCTTGGTCGCCATTCTCGACGCGGACAAGGAAGGCTTCCTGCGCTCGGAAACGTCACTCATCCAGACGATTGGCCGCGCGGCACGCAACGTCGATGGTCGCGTCATTCTTTATGCCGACCAGATGACGGGCTCGATGGAACGCGCCATCGCGGAGACGAACCGTCGCCGCGACAAGCAACGCGCGTACAACGAAGCCCACGGGATCACACCCGAAAGCATCAAGCGGAACATTCACGACGTCATGGCGAGCGTCTACGAACAGGATCATGTCACGGTCGACGCTGGTCTCGCGGATCAGCCGCTCGTCGGGCACAACCTTGGAAAAACACTTGAGGACATGGAGCGGCGCATGCGTGCCGCCGCCGCTGATCTTGAGTTCGAGACTGCGGCGCGGCTCCGCGATGAAATCAAACGGCTGCGCGAGACGGAATTGGCCATCGCCGATGATCCCCTGGCCCGCCAATCCGAGATCGATGACCGCACGGGCGGCTATCGAGGCGTCAAGAAGTATGGTGCTGCGGGTAATTTATTGAGTGCGCCGCCCGGCGACTCTGGTCGCTTGGTTACGCCCGGCGACTCTTCTGCGGAGAGCCGGCCGCCGGGAAATCCTTTGATGACGCCCGGCGACTCTCCTGCGGAGAGCCGGCCGCCGGGCGGGAATAGCAGTCGCGTCAAGAAGCCCTCGCTGGACGAGATGGGGCCGGGGACGGATCGGCCGCTCCCGGCGCGGACCATTGTCGTTGATCCGCGAACGAAAGCCGGTGCGTTCGGAGAGAACATTCGCGGACCGCATAAGCCGACGCTTGACGAAATGGGGCCGCATGCCTCGCTGCCGTTGAAGTCGGGGCCGGTGAAGTCGGGCACGACGCTGCCCGCAAAGCCGCGCTTGCCCGCGCGTACGATCGAGATCGACGATCCCACGGAGACGAAATCACGCCGCGGACGGATCAAGAAGACGGGGCGGCCGGGCCGGTGAGTGGCCGCCGTGACAAGAAAAAGGGTCCCGATTCCGGGACCCTTCGTTGCTAGTCGATGCAATCTTC
The DNA here is from genome assembly GCA_022844105.1 of Hyphomicrobium sp. Lineage (GTDB taxonomy): Bacteria > Pseudomonadota > Alphaproteobacteria > Rhizobiales > Hyphomicrobiaceae > JAGVSR01. The sequence goes on from JALHMJ010000009.1 coordinate 61,978, forward strand.
GTAGCGGCGCCACCAGTACCGGCTGCCGGTCGACTCTGCACGCCGATAAAGCCATCCGCAGCTATCGCCATACCCATAGCCGCCGTTCAGGTATATAGAGGGGCCGAAACCGTACCCATAAAATCCGCGACGGTGGTGATTGCGACCGCCGCCGTAGCCATAACCGCCGCCGCCATTCCAATTGCCGCCGTAATGACGACCACCGCCGCCGCGATCAACTTGTCCGCCGCGATAACCTTCAGACCCGCCGCCGCGAAGGCCGCCACGTGGCCCTTCACCGCCGCCACTGTAATTTCCGCTGCCGCCCACGCGACCACCGTCCATTCGGCCTCCGCCGCCACCGTCCATACGCCCGCCGCCACCCGTGCGGGCTCCGCCACCGCCTCCGGACATGCTGCCGCCACCGCCGCCGTTGCCACCATGACCGCCGCCTTCGCGGGCTTCGACCTGGGTAACCGTCGTACCCGCCGCAACGAGCAATGCCGCTGCTACCGCACCTATCCTCATGAGAGGACCTCCTTCTGCTGTTCTGCGCACTTGAGCGCGTGTGGGATACCGGCAGAACAACTGAGCCGCAGGCACGTTCCGCTGAGACTACGTATTTGTTCGAATGTGCATGGGGGCGCGGGAGGCTCTGCCGCACAACCCCGACTTCTCATGTGGTGAGTGGCGTATTTGGGCCCAAATCGGTGTACCAACGCACGTGCAACAGTCCGCAGCCGGATCAAACTAGGTGGAGACACGGATGATACATTGGAAAACCATTGACGAATTCATCGAACCGAATTGGGAAAAATCGGGCACAGCACTGCCGCCGCAGCTTTTCTGGCGGGGCGCAAAAGGCGCCGTTTTCGGCTACATTCGCGATGGCGAACTGTTCGACAACAAGTGGCTGTATGTCTGTGATTCAAACAAGGTGACGCACTTTTCGGACGTCCTTGGGCCGGAGAGCAATGTGGTGCATTTGGACACCGGTCGCCCTACTCCATAAGCCCGACAGATCGCATTGTGCCGCCGATCGGCTCATGCCGGCAGTGCGTTCTTCATGCGGATATCGACCATGATTCCCACCCGTCGCTCATTGCTGACCGGCACGATCGGGCTCGGTGCAGCCGCCGCCGCGACTGCTGCCGCGCACGCCGGTCCGCGCCGGGACGTGGTCTCGCCCGGGTCGGTGGCGAACCATGCGCTGCTTGCCAACGCCGACGACGAACAGACGGCCACTGTGCAGGACTTGATTGATCGCGCCGCGGCCGAGCGGCGACCCGTTCTGCTGCCTGCCGGCGTGTTACGGACCGGACCTCTCACGCTTTATCCCGGCACGGCGCTGATCGGCGCGCATGGGCTGACGACGCTGCAATTCAGTGGCGGGGCCGGACTTCTTGTCGCCGACAAGAGTGATGGGATTCGTCTCCAGGACCTTGTTCTTGATGGTGCGAGCCGGGCGCTCGAAGCGGACGAAGACGCGGCTCTCGTCCGCTTCACCGATTGTGCGAATCTGCGGATCACAAATGTCACCGTGCGCCGCTCACTCGCCAACGGCGTGACACTGATCCGCTCCGGCGGGACAATTTGCGATTGCACCATCGAGCAGGTTCTGCTGGCGGGCCTGCGCAGTATCGATGCCACGGGACTTGAGATTGCGCATAACGACATCTCGGACTGCCGCAACAACGGCATCCAGGTCTGGCGCACGACGGCCGGCGAAGACGGCACGCTTGTATCAGCGAACCGGATTGCGCGGATCGAAGCCAAGGGCGGGGGAACGGGAGAGAACGGCAACGGCGTCAATGTCTTTCGCGCCGGCGGAGTCCTGGTGACGGGCAACCGGATCACGGACTGCGTTTATTCGGCCGTACGTGGGAATGCCGCATCCAACTTTCAAATTCTTGGTAATTCGGTGCACCGCATCGGCGAAGTGGCGCTCTATGTCGAATTCGGCTTCGAGGGTGCGATCGTTGCAAACAATCTCATTGACGGCGCGGCAACCGGCATTTCGGTCACCAACTTCAACGAGGGCGGTCGACTCGCCGTCATCGAAGGCAACCTCATTCGCAATCTTCATCGGCGCGAGAAGGAGGCCATCGACAAGCGCGGTGAAGGCATCGCAGTGGAAGCAGACACAATCGTGTCCGGCAACGTCGTGGAAGGCGCGCCGACGTGCGGGATCATGGTCGGCTGGGGCCGCTATATGCGCAACTGCCTCGTGACGCAGAACATCATTCGAGATGCCGGAAGCGGTATCCTCGTATCATCCGACGTCGAGGCGGGTGCCTGTCTCATCGCCGCCAATATGATCACAGGCGCGAAGAACGGCGCGATCCGCGCAATGACGATGGGGCGTCCCGAGGGGCCCGATCTGGCCCAGCCGTCAGCAGATGCGCGGATCAAGATTTCAGATAACATCGTCAGTTGATCGTGCGCACTCAGCCGGGCGGCGTTGCAGCGATGACCTTGAGAAGGGCGCTGTCCTTGGCGATCTGAGCCACGTCCTGGCATTGCGCCTTGGTGGCGGCCGTACATTCAATCGTCACCGTATAAGGCACGCCGAACCGGGTGACGGTGTATTCCGCGATCGAGCCTTCCATGCCCTCTTCGTCTGCGCCGTCGAAGACAGAGACGTCGGGGCCGGCCGATGCGGCAGCACCGGGTGCCGTCGTCGGATAAATGGGATAATCGGCCGCGAAGGTGTGCTGCACGCGCAGATCAGCGGCGACGCTGACCGAGACGTCACCGTAGGTGTCGACAATCTGGTACCACACAGGGTTGGTTTCATCGGTGTGGACGGCGCGCGTGCCCACGGGCTGCGGACCCAAACCGGGAAACGAATTCTGAACCAGGCCCGGCGCGCCCTCAAAACCGATAACGGGAAGTTTCACCTTATCGAGCCGTGACGGAGCGGCGGGGGCAAGGCCGCGCGCCGCTTCATCTTTTCTTGCGGCGACGAATGATTGAATTTCAGTGTTCGACCAGTCGACGGAGAGCAGAGTGTCGTCGGCGAGCGCCGATGAGCCTGCCACGACGACAGCGGCCGCCGCCACAATGACTGCGCGATGCGGGCGATAAGGGAAACTGAGCACGATATCCTCTCTTCGCTGCCACGGTGGCGCGAGTGCCATTTAGCTCGCCTGGGTCGCATCCATCAAGACGCTTGCGTCACTAGTGTGACCGATATGCGCCACTCTCAATCAGCATGACATGACAGTGACCAACTGGGTCGGCTAGAATAGCGCCACTGGGGGCTCTGATGGCGACAACCGAACCAACCGGAACTGACGTGCGGCGCGCGCCCCGCAGCGGCATTCGCTGGCGATGGGTCGTCGGCGGTTTCGCTGGGCTTCTCGTTCTGCTGGTCGCCAGTCTCACCTTCGCACCACCGGCATTCTTCTTCACGGCGCTTCTGCAGCGCAAAGTGCATGAACTGACCGGACGGGAATTGACGGTCGAGAGTTCACATTACGTCTTGCGCGAAATCGTGACGGTCGAGTTGACGGGCGTCGATGTCGGACGACCGGGACGGACCAAGGGAACGTCGCCATTCATGGCGCGGAAGATCACCGCGCGTGTCCCGTTGCGATCCATCCTCAACGGCAATCCAGAAATACTATCCCTCGATCTCGATGCCCCGGTCGTCAACCTCGTGCGAGACTTGTCCGGTGCGGGGAATTGGCAGTCACCATCGGCGGCGACCGGTGCGACGGACACCGTCACGGCGTTGCCCGTTCCGCCGACAACGGTGCACAACGGGACGTTTCTGTTCAAGGATGAGGGCAACGGGACGGATCTCAGGCTTGACGCTATCGAGGCGGCGCTCGCGGCCGATGCGAAATACGGCGGTGCGGCCGCCAAAGGGAGCTTGGCCTACAACAACGAACCGTTGCGCTTTGATTTTGCCGTGTCGGATGCGGCGGCCGCCCTGGCGGGGCGGATGACGACGCTGGCGCTGGTCATCGACAGCCGCATTTTGAAGGCGCGATTATCGGGACAAGGTGCCATCGGCGAGTCGCCCATGCTGGCCGGCGAAATCGATGCGACGAGCCCGTCAGCGCGCGAGCTGGCACAGTGGCTCGGGTTCGGCGACAGCGTACCGGTGACAGCTGGCGCCCTCGCCTTCAAAGCAGAAGCCGCGCCGGACGCTGCGGCGGCGCACGCGGCGGGAACGCTCGTCCTGCGTGACGCACCGCTGAGCTACGATCTGACATTGGCGAGCCTGCGTGAAGCCATGGCCGGCCGATCGACCGGCCTCAAAGGTTCGATTACGGGGCAAGGCATTGCGGCCGGTCTCGACGGCGCGGTCAATCTCGGACCGGAGACATCGTACTCCGGGGCCGTTTCCGCAAAAGCAGAGACGATCGGAACACTTGCTGGAAAGCTTGGGATCACCCATCCCGCCCTTACTTCTCTGGGGCCCGGGCAATTGCAAGGTACCGTCGCGGCGCGTGCAGGAAAGATTTCGCTGTCAGATACGACGTTCGATGCCGACGGGCGCACGGGCGCGTTCAACGGCGATCTGGCATTTGACGGGCCGCGACCGCGCGTCAGCGGACGGTTGACATTATCGCGGCTCGATCTTGACGCGCTCCTTGGTCGATCTCAGCCGGCTGCTGCGGCTGCGGTGCTGGAGAGCGTGGCGGACGATGACGGGTTTGCAACGACGTTCGATGTACTGGCGGCCGAACTCGATGCCATCGAGAAGCCGCCTGCCACTGTGGTGTTGGAAAGCGCCGCCGGGCCAGAAGCTTTACCGACCGAAAAGTCCTGGAATACAGCGCCGATCGACCTCAAAGCGTTGCGATCGGCCGATCTGGATCTCGACGTGTCGGTGGCGAGCCTGAGGTTCGGCCAAGTCCCCCTCGCCAACGCGCACGTGAAGGCAAACCTCACCAACGGTGAGCTTGCCGCAAACATCGAGACAATCGCCATCGGCCAAGGCACCGGCTCGGGTACGATCGAGTTGAAGGCACGCGGTGCCGCGCACGAAGCGGCGGTCGGCCTGAAACTCGTCAACGTCGATGCCGAACCCATCACCACCGAACTGGCCGGCAAGCCGCTGCTTGAGGGAGCGTCCACGGTCGATATCAACATGCGCGCGACGGGGCGGTCGCTGGCGGATCTTGTCTCGACGCTCGACGGCAAGGCGCGCATCGACATGAAGAAGGGTCAGCTGCGCGGCTGGGACATCGGCGCCATGGTGGCGGAGCTGTGGAATTACAAAGGTTGGGGCTACACGCGCTCGCGCAGCACTCCGGTCGATCAACTGACGGCCAATTATACAATCAAGGCAGGCACGGTCCAATCGGCACCGGATTTGACGCTTCGCGGGCCGACGGCGGGGCTGCGTTCCGTCGGCAATGTCGTCGTGCCGCGCCGTCTCATCGATCAGACCGTCGATGTGCAGAATTTGCTGTTCAACATCGTGATCAAAGGCGACTGGACCAAAAAGTTATGGATCGGGCCGACCTTTCTGAGCGGCGTACAGCCAACGCCGGGGGCAGCGTTCGAGGCAACGCGCGAGCCCGCGCTTCCGGCCGCTGCGCTGCCCGCTTCACTTCCGCCGGCACTGGCGGCGCGGATTGGAACCATTCTCTCGGATACGGCGACGGCTTCCCGTCTGACGGCGAAGCAGAAGCAAATGCTGGAGGCGATCGTCAGCGGAGCGCGTCCGGCGACCTGACCGTGGCGGGCGACGCGACGGCGGATGTGGACGGTGCGTTGCGGGACTGGATTGATTGGGCATAAGTGCATGGGCACGAGAGCCGGACCGCGAATGATCGAGCGGTTTGGTGGCGGACAGGGGGAAGTTGTCGTGGCGTTTCGTCAAACCGCAATCCGCAGAGTCAGCGTCGTTGTTCTCATGGTGTGCACGCCGGTGCTGTGCTCCGTCACGGCCGCGAACGAAACAACGCGCGTGGCGCTCGCGGGTCGTGATCTCGTGAGCCATGCCGTCGTGCAGGGACTTGGCGCACACGCGCCGGTTCAGCCATCGCAGCGGCGCTTCGACAATGCGCCGGCATGCGCATCAGATGCTGCGACGGCAAATGGTCGTGAGCCTCGGCTGCAATTGGCCAAGTGTCAGTTGACGCCTGCACCGGCACCTGAACCCACACCCAGCCCGACACCTACTCCTGGTCCGGCGCCTGAACCGGCAAAGCCCCAGTTTGCCTATTATCCTCCAGGCAATGTGCTGGACAAGGACAAAGGCCGCGGCCGCTCCAACGACCGGTTCGTCTATTTGCCGAACATCATTTTTCCGCTGAAGCTGGGCGACGGCCGTTATCCGCATATGAACTCACAAATCTGGGGCTATGGCGGCGGCGGATGGGGCGGCAAGGGAGCCGCCGGTGGCAGCGAAAGCGATCGGCGTAATTTCGATCCCATGCAACAGCGCGACAATTATTGCGAGGTGCGCGGGTGGGCGATGCCGCTCTGCCCTGCGGGCGCCGGTCACCAGGGTCAGGACATCCGCCCGCCGACCTTCAAGGATAACGCGTGGGAGGCGGTGGCCGTCGTCGACGGCACCATCACCAACGTGACCAAGAATACGACGGTTCAGCTCAAGGCCAAGGACGGGACCGACTACTATTATCTCCACATGCATCCGAGCTCGATCGTCGTGAAGGCGGGACAATCGGTGAAGCAAGGGCAGGTCCTCGGCAAAGTCTCCAAGTACATGAATGGCTCGCCATCGACGAGCCTGCACCTGCACTTTCAGGCGCGCCAGACAATCAAGGCCGGCGATAAAACCGTCACCGCCTATGTGCCGGTCTTCACGTCACTCATTGCCGCGTTGCGGCGAGACAAGGGGCTTGATCCCGGCACCACGGGCGACGGCATTCTGGTTGTCGATGCGGGGTATGAAATCGGTGCCGCACCCGCGCCGGAACCTGAGCCGCCGCCGGCTCCCGCGCCCGAGCCAACGCCTGCTCCCGAACCGGCGCCTTCGCCCGCACCTGCGCCAACGCCCACTCCGGTGCCGACACCCGGGCCCGTGCCAACTCCTGAGCCTGTTCCCCCTGCTCCGGCACCGGAGCCGGCGCCCGCGCCGCAACCTGAACCGGCTCCTGTTCCAGTTCCTGAGCCAGCACCCGCGCCGCAACCGGCGCCGGCTCCTGAACCACAACCTGCTCCTGCTCCATCTCCCGAGCCTGTTCCACCGCCTGCTCCGGCTCCCGAACCTGCTCCCGCTCCCGAAGCCGAAAAAGGCTGGTGGCAGTGGATGAAGGATGGCGTTTCGGGACTTTGGTCCAAGTGGCGCAATTGATGGCCATCGTGCCCCGAAGAGGTGATTTTATGACCGCCCGCTTGACATTTCTGACTGCGGCCCTTGTGGCGGCACTGGTTTGCCCCGGTGCGGCGCTGGCGCAGAAGCAGGACTACAACAATCTAAAAAACATCCTCGAAGATAAGTTCGAGCCGGGCGGCGCATCAAAGCCGGTGCCGGAAAGCGTGACGCGCTCGCCGGCTCCGCAAGCGCCGACGCAGAAGCCCAACGACTTCGAGTATGTGAAGCCCGACGCCGAGGGCCTGAAGCGGAAACGCGAGGGCGGCACCGACGGCTGGTATGACAGCATCAAAAAGAAAGTGTGGGGCGGTAAGTCGTCGTCGCTCCTGCCGTTCAGCTCACCGGCGTTGGCCGGTGGGCTTGGGGAAGCAGGTCGCAACGCGCCGGCGACGGCCTCGACCAGCGTGCTGCGCACCGCAGACGTGCCGGTCGCCAAGAAAAACAGCTACATGATCCAGCTGAAGCCGAGTGTAACGGAACAGCAGATCCAGGCTCTTTTGAAAAAATATGACCTCACGATCACCAAGGTGATCGGCGAACTGGGCGTCATCTCCGTCGAGCAGAATAATCCCGCGCCGAGCCGCAATCTGGAAAGCGCCGCGCCGCAAAACAAACTCGATATCATCCTCGATCCGCCACTCGTGCAGGCCCTGCGCAAGGAGCCGACGGTCGGGGCTGCGTTCGTCGACAGTCTCATCGGCACCAAATCGCTGCCCAAGCCGTCGGGTGCCGAGATCAAGATCGGCGACAAGTCCTATGCTTGGCGATGGCAGCCGGGCGAGACACCGGATGGAAACTGGGGCTTAAAGGCCATCCATATGCCGGCCATGTGGTCGCTGATCGAGCGCAACCGGGCGGCGCACCCCGACGCAAAGCGACCGACCATCGGCATCATCGATGTCGGCTTCACGGAGAATGCGAACGTCAAATATACGCTTGCGCGCGGCGCCTATCGTCCGCCACTCGTGCGGCCCGACTGCGAAACCAACCACGGCACGCACGTCGCCGGCATTATCGGAGCCAAGCAGGGTGCCGCGCCCGGCATCGACGGCATCGTTCCCGATCCCGAACTGGAAGCCGTCGCAATCGCTGCGGAATTCATCGGCGAGCGCGAAAATCTCGATGCCGATCTGAATTGGCAGGCTCAGGCTATGCTGTTCTCGGACGTTTTGAAGAACACGATGGTCTACCTGACGAACAACATCAAACGGGGCGGCAACCTGCGCGTGCTCAACGTCAGCCTCGCCTATAATTTTGTCGCCCGCGGCGTCCTCGGCGACGCCGATCCCGACGATGTCGAAGGTCTCAAGCTGCACATTGCCGATCAGGCGAGCGTCATTCGGACGATGGCGCAGCTCGTGGAAAACGAGGTGCTGTTCGTCGTGGCAGCCGGCAACGACAGCGAGGGATTGGACAAACCGCTCGCTGCCCGGTGGGCGTCGCCGTTCGCGTGGGCCGGTACCTACGCCTGGACCAGCGGTGACCCGGTGCGCAACATCGTCGTCGTCGAAGCCACGGGACGGGACGGCAAACGAGCCAGCTTTTCCAACAGCGGCGGGCATGTCTCGGCGCCGGGCGTCGACATCATGAGCACGCTGGGCGGTACGACGTCGCCATTCGGCGTCTGCTCGGGAACATCGCAGGCAGCCCCCCACGTTACGGCACTCGCCGGCCTGCTGTTCGAACTGGCACCGGAGAAGACGCCCGAGGAGATCATCGCCGCGCTCAAGGAGAGCGGTGTTCCGGCTGCCGCCGACGAGGTCCGCGCGCCGCGTATCGATGCGATCGGGGCGGCTGCTACCGTTTCGCAAGCCGTTCGTCAGCGCCTGGCAGACGTGGATGGCAATGGGACCGTCGATGCGGCCGACGTCCGCTTTTTTGCGCGTAGCCTTGCGGCCATCGAAGCGGCCGCATCAACGGAGGCCGCGTTCAGCGAAGATCTCAACGGCGACGGCGCGGTAGATGACAATGAATGCCACTTCCCGCGCATCGACCTCAACGGGGACGGGCAAGCGACGGTGCGCGAAGCCAAGGCTGCCCGGCTGCCGTTCTTGAAATCGGATATCGCGCCGATCGAAGTCTCTTGGGTCGAGAGTGCCGACAAACTAAAGGCGGCGCTAACGGAGACCGGGCTCAGCGCTCGGATCGCCCACAGTCTTGTTGCCTCGGCGGATGATGCGAAAGCGGAAGCACCGATCAAGTGCCGCCGCAAGGATGGAGCGGTCATCGCGGCACTCGCGCTGCCCGCCGGCGCGGACGCAGGGCCGGCGGTCGTGCCGGAGGGCGTGAGCAGAGGCGTGGCCACGGTTGCGGCCGGAGGGCCGGTGACGGACGCCGGCACCGTTGTTCCCTCGGCGCCTGCCGAAGGGGTGCGTATCGATGTGGGTAAAGGTGTTGAGGACCTGAAGAAGAACAATCCAGATCTCAAGGTCGTCATCAATCCGGCGACCGGCCTGCCGAGCAGCATCAGCGGTTTCAAGCCGGACGCCACTTCGCTGGCGGCGGGCGCCAGACCGGCCGAACAATCGGAGGCGGACACGCGGCGCGTCGTGGAGACATTCCTGGAGACGAGCGGCATCACGGCGGCACTGCCGGCGAAGGGTAAAAAGGCTGAGCTGAAATACATAGGCCGGCGCAAAGATCCGGATTTTCCGTCGCGGTACATCGCCAATGTCGAGCAGCGCGTGAGTGGCGTGAAGGTTTTCGGCTCATCGGCGCGGCTGACGGTCGAGAACACGCTGGGGGTGACGAAATACCAAGGCTCGACGTCGGCGGCGCAGGTGGACAAGACCGTTCCCGACATCAGCGAAAGCGATGCGACGGCTGCTGCGCGCAAGCGTCTTGCAGATTTGTTGAAGGGCGCCGGGACGGGTGCCGCCCCGCCGCTGCCGATGGGCCCCAATCCACAGACAACGCCCGCCACCGCCGAGGTTGTGGTGTTTGATCCAGCTTTGCTGCGCGCCAATGTCGTCGGCGGGGCGCGCCTGGCGTGGCTGGTCTCGATCGACACGTTCAGGCTGTTCGTTGACGCGAAGACCGGCGACGTCTTTCACTTCTATCGCGACAAACCTACGGGACTGATCCGGCGCATCTATGATTCCTCCAACCTGACGGAAACCGCGGCCATCGTCGATGAAGGCGGCAAGGCGAAAGGGCAAGCGATCCCGGCCGACGCCGAACAGGCGTTCCGTTACACCGGCGCGGTTCGCGACTTCTTCTTTCTCGTGTTCGGTCGCAACAGTTTCGACGACAACGATCAGGATGGGCCGAACGGTGGCGGCGCGCTGGAAAGCTATGTCCGCTACGGCAGCGTTCGCAATGCGTACTGGTGCCCGTCGAAATCCTACTATTGTCCAAAGCCGAACGTGATGGTGTTCGGGCCGGGCTATGCAGGCGCCGTCGATATTGTCGCGCACGAAATGGTGCACGGCATCATCCAGTACGAAGCCAACCTCGTCTATTCCGATGAGCCGGGCGCGGTGAACGAAAGCATCGCCGACATTTTCGGCGCGCTCATCGAATTCTACGCCAAGTCCGGCAAAGCCAACTGGCTTCTGGGCGAGGATGCTCCAGGCTACACAATGGACCGGCCATTGCGGTCACTCGCCAATCCCAATCTCACCAATGCCGACGGCACGTCGCTCTTCGACAAGAGCCAACCGTTTTCATCCAGCAACCGCGGCCAGCCCGACACCTTCGGCGACATTGTCACCGCGGATGATCCGATCTGCGCCACGACTTGGCTCAACGACAACGGCTGCGTGCACTTCAACAGCGGCATTCTAAACAAATTCGCCTACCTCATCGGCGAAGGCGGTACGCACCGCGGCACACCTGTGAAGCCACTCGGGCGGCAGAAACTCGCGCATCTCACCTATCGGACGCTCACCGCCAACCTGAACCAGACCGCAACGCTGGTCGAGGCAGCGGAAGGATTTCTGCAATCGTGTCTCGACCTGACGCAGAAGAAAGGGTCCGGCTTCACTGAGAGCGATTGCGATCAGGTGCTGGCGGCGCAACAGGCCGTGGGGCTCGTCTACGGCAGTTCGTAACCGTTGCCGGAAATGTGGGGTAAAGTGTGGGGTCAGACCCCAAGCTGGGGTCTGACCCCAGCCCGCACCCCGAACCTCTCCAACCATCAAGCCAGCTGGCCGATGACACCACTCTCGACCAGCACTTTCAGCATGACAGCGGCGCCGCATTGCTTGGAGACAGCGTTGGCGTCCCAGACGTTGTCGGCAACGAATTTGCCTTTGGCGTAATGGTTGGAGAAACTCCACAGATACGGTGTGTTGATGTTGTAGAGCAGGCGCGACCGCCAGCCGTTGTAAGCCTCCCAACGGTAAAGCGTGCGGGCAAGATCCCAATCGGTCAAATCGGCGAACTTGTCGTAGCGAAGCGCGTCGATCGCGCTCGATTGCCAGTCAGTCGGCGGGCTCCATGTTTCCGGCCGGCCTTTCGGCACCTGCACCGTGCGGTACCGCAGCGGATCGCCGTTATGCAGATGTTTGTTGAAATCGAAGCCGCACTCCATGCCATGAATGATGCCGACGAAGTACCAAGGGACGCAGACTTCATCCTCGATCTTCTGGTAGCGCTCGCGGCGTGACGGGTCGGCGAGTTTATCGGTGTACCAACGCACTTCGGACGACTTGTCGGAGCGAATCTCACAGGTGCGAAACAGCGTGCGATAGCTTTCGGCCACGTCTTCGAACTTCGGCGCCTTGATGGTCGGTGCCGCACCGGGCTGTCCGGGTTCGTCCGGTGCTTCGCGCGGCAGTTTTTCGGCTGCAAGTACTTTGCCGAGGAGTTCGCTCGCTTCCGATTTCAAGTCCTCGGCTGCGTCGGCCGTGTCGGCACTTGCCGTGGAAATGGCGCTGTCGAGACTGTCCATGAAATCGACGATGGCGGGCAGCGTGGTTGAGAAATCGTCGGTGAGACTTTCCGGGCCCAGCGACATGCGCGGCACCGCGATGCCCTTCTTTTGAGCCGCAAGCGTGAGACGTCCGAGTTCGCCCCACACCGGCGATGTCGGACCGGACCCGGGCAGAGCGTCCTGCGCAATTGCGATTGCCGGCAGAACGCGCACGACCGCCGGAACGGCCATCGCCGCGACGGTGCCGCGCACAAACGTGCGGCGATCGATCGATATGCGCCGGACCATCCGTTTACTCCCCACAAGCCGGGAGCCCCTGGCCCCGCCGCTGGCGACTATGCCACTTGATCGTTCGATCGCCCAGGCCGTTGCTTGCGATTGGGGGCGGATGACGCCACCACTACCGCGCCGGTGCGGATCGCGGGCCACAGAGGCTAGATGGTGACGCCGCATATGGCGGGCCAGCCGAGGCCATCGATCGTTGCCGCCCGGGGCTTGTATTCACAGCCGATCCATCCGGCGAAACCCGAAGCGTCGATGGCCTGAAATACCGATTTGTAGTCGAGTGGCGCGCAAGCAGGTTCGCTGCGATCGGGCGGGCTGGCACATTGATAGTGTCGCGTCAAAAATGCGAATTCGGCTATCGCTTCCAAGACGCCCCCCTGCATACGGTGGCGGTGGTAGAGATCGAATTGAAGACCGGCGTTGGTGGCATCGATGTCGGCGAGAATGTCGCGCGCCGCTTCCGTCGTCGTCAAAAAATAGCCCGGCATGTCGAAGGTGTTGATGGGTTCGATCAGAATATCGACCGCATCGCCGCGCGCCCAATCGGCTGCGAGCCGCAGGTTGCGCAGATACACGTCGCGATCGCAACCGTGCACGTCAAGTCCGGCCATTGCGTGGAGGCGGGGGCAGCCGAGGACGTCGGCATAACGCAGCGCGAGGTCGAGGCCGGCTGCGAATTCGTCTTCGCGTCCGCGCACGGCGGCAATGCCGCGCTCGCCTTCGTCCCAATGTCCCGGCGGCAGATTGAACAACACGACTTCCAAGTCGAGCGTATCGAGCCGAGAGCGGATTTCGGCGCTGTCGAACGCGTAGGGAAAAAGGAACTCGACGCCTTTGAAGCCGGCTTTCGCCGCCGCCTCGAACCTATCGAGAAACGGGACTTCGGTGAACATCAGGCTCAAGTTGGCGGCAAACCGTGGCATGGGCTTCAATCTGAATCCGGGTTGGGGCGGCGCAGGCGTTTCACGTCGCCACGCTGGACCTTGGACTCGACCCGGCGTCTACGGGCGGCCTTCGACGGTTTCGTGGCGATGCGCTTCTTGGGAACGTGCAGCGCTTGGCGCACAAGATCGGCGAGACGATCGCGGGCATCGGCGCGGTTGCGCTCCTGGGTGCGAAACCGGTCGGCGCGGATCACCAGCACACCTTCGTCCGTCACCCGCCGGCCGGCGAGCCCGATCAGACGGTCGCGCACAGCGATCGGAAGCGTTCCGTGGCGAACGTTGTAGCGCAATTCAACCGCCGTCGAGACCTTGTTGACGTTCTGCCCACCAGGACCCGAAGCGCGAACGAAACGTTCCTCGATGTCGCGCTCGTCGAGCGATAAACTGGCGGAGATACGCACCCCAATCACCCTTTCGTCCGGCAGTGACGCCTCAGCGCCCGCCAATGTCCCAGTAGTCATTGCGGAAGTAGAGGAGCGGTATGCCTTCCGTGCGGAAGCGCCCATCGACCACGCGTCCGATGAAAATCGAATGCGTCGCGAACGCGTGCTCGTCGAGCAACTCACAATCAAGGCTGGCCAACGCGCCGACGAGCACGGGGGCGCCCGTGACAAGCGTTTCCCACACTGCGCCCGCTGCGAAGCGCTGTTCGCCCGAGACACCGCTCTTGCCGGAGAAGCGCTCGGCCAGATCCTGTTGTTCGTGCGCCAGTATGTTGACGCTGAAGGCCTTCGAGGCAACGATAACAGCGTGCGTGCCGGAGCGCCGCTGCACGCAGACGAGCACGGTCGGCGGGTTGTCGGACAGGGAGGAGAACGCGGTGGCCGTCAGCCCGCCGCGGGCGCCGACGTGGCCGGCCGCGATGATCGTCACGGCTCCCGCCTGATGGCGCATGAGGGCGCGGTAGCGGGAAGCGTCCATCGGGTGGGATTGTCCTGTTGCTGACGGGGTGGGTGGTAATACGTTCCGATTGCCGAACGGATCGGCACCCGTCAACTCAAAACCAGCCCTTCAGGTCGCGTATGATCTCGCGTGCCGCATTGCGGCCGGGCAGTCCGGTGACGCCGCCGCCGGGATGGGCGCCCGATCCGCACAGATATAGACCGCCTATGGCAAGGCGGTAATCGGCATGGCCCAGCACCGGCCGCAGGGAAAACAACTGATCGAGTGATAACTGACCGTGGAAAATATCGCCGTCGATCAGTCCGAAACGGGTCTCCAGATCACGGGGCGACAGGATTTGCCTCGCAAGGATCGAGCGGCGAAAATTCGGCGCGTGCTTTGTCACCGTCTCGATCACGATGTCCGCAAAGCGTTGCTTTTCGTCTGGATTTTCCCAAGTTCGCCCGTCCGGCAGTCGAGGGGCTACATGCTGTACAAAGAGCGAGGCCACGTGATGGCCCGCGGGGGCGAGCGTCGCATCGAGCACGGACGGGATCAGCATCTCAACGACGGGTTGGGATGCCCAGCCGTCGCGCCGGGCGTCGAGGTAGGCGCGCTCCATGTAGGCCATCGTCGGCGCGATGACGATGCCCGCGCCATGGTGGGCGGCTGGATCCGTCCCCGGACGGGCGTTGAAATTGGGAAGCTCGGACAAGGCCACGTTCATGCGGAACGTTCCCGACCCGGTTTTGATGTTCGTGAAGCGAGCACGAAGGTCAGGGTCGATATCGGCTGGGTCGACGAGATCGCGGAAGAGGAGCTTGGGGCCGACGTTGGCGGCGACCGCGCGGGCGCGCACGATTTCGCCGCTCGTCAATTCGACGCCGACCGCGTGGCCGTCCTCGACGATGACGCGGGCAACCGGCGCATCGGTTCGAATGACGGCTCCGGCTTTCTCAGCAGCACGCGCCATGGCCTGCGTGATCGCCCCCATGCCGCCGACGGCATGGCCCCAGACACCGCTCTTGCCGTTCACCTCACCAAAGCAGTGATGCAAGAGAACGTAGGCCGTGCCGGGCGTCGACGGCGCGGCATACGATCCGACGATGCCATCGAACGCGAACAACGCCTTGACGTGATCGTTCTCGAACCACGGGTCGAGAAAATCAGCGACGCTCTTGGTGAAGAGATCGGCCAGCAGGCGCTGGTCTTCGAGCGGCATATGAAGGATGCGCTGGCCGATTCGCGCGCCTTTGATCAGGTCGAGCCAACCGTTGCCGGCGTTGGGCGGCGTCTTGCGCGTGAGATCGCGCAGAACGCTCGCTGCCCGTTCGAGTGCTGCATCGTAGGCGGGATAGCGGGCTGCGTCGCGGACCGAAAACTCAGCAAGCGCCTTCTGTTTTGCTTCAAGTCCATAGGGCCAGAACAGCGCCTTCGTGGCGTCGATGGGGAGAAAGTTGGCGGCCGGGCGCTCGATGATCTCTAGACCGTGGCCGTGTAAATCGAGATCGCGAATGACGCCGGGGTCGAGCAGGCTGACCGTATAGGAGGCGACCGAATTGCGAAATCCGGGATGGAATTCCTCCGTCAGCGCCGCGCCGCCGGCGACGCTATTCTTTTCAAGCACAATTGCCTTGAGGCCGGCGCGGGCCAGATAGGCGGCCGTGGTCAATCCGTTGTGACCGCCGCCGATGATGACGACCGCATCGCCAGCGGTCATTCGGCGGCGGCGCGCGATTTGGGCTGAACTTCGGCCATGTAGTCGTTGAGCAGCAATTCACAAACGCGGCCGGGCGTATAACTATTTGGGCCAATTTCGCGAACGGGCGTGATTTCTGCCGCGGTTCCGGTGATGAACACTTCCGCGAATGATCCCAACTCGTCCGGCATGATCGTGCGTTCGATCACCTTGATGCCGCGGCGGCGCGCCAGATCGATCACTGTTTGACGTGTGATGCCGTTGAGAAAGCAATCCGGCGTCGGCGTGTGGATCTCGCCGTCCTTGATGAAAAACATATTGGCCCCGGTGCACTCGGCAACGTGGCCGCGGTAGTCGAGCATCATAGCATCGGCATAGCCAGCCCGTTCCGCGCGGTGTTTTTCAATGGTGCATATCATGTAGAGGCCGGTCGCCTTGGCCATGCACGGGATCGTCGCCGGGTCTGGACGGCGATAGTGGGCGAGGCCAATGCGGATGCCTTTCAGGCGCTCGGACTTATCAAAGTACGAGCCCCAGTTCCACGCCGCGACGGCGAGGTGGATCGTGCTATGCTGGGCCGACACGCCCATCTGCTCGCTGCCGCGCCAAGCGATCGGCCTAATGTATCCGTCGGTCAGTCCATTGGCTTTGAGCGCGTCGCGACAGGCTTGGTCGATTTCGTCAGGCGTATAAGGAATATCAAAATCGAGCATGCGGCCGCTCGCGATGAGCCGTTCCGTGTGCTCGCGCAGTTTGAAGATCTCGCCGCCGTACGACCGCTCGCCCTCGAAAACCGCGCTGGCGTAATGCAGCGCATGCGTCAGAACATGGACCTGCGCCTCGCGCCAGGGAACCAACTTTCCGTCGAACCAGATGAAACCGTCACGATCGTGGTAGGGGACGAGATCGGCCATTCTTCGTGTTCCTCATTGCTCGGCGGCGCATGCCTCATGACGACGGCGCCGCATCAGCGCGAAGCGAAGCGGCCTTTTCAGCGCTGGAAAGAACGGCGGACTGAGGTCCAGGACCCGGATCGTCGTCCGTTGCAAGCGGCGCGCACGCGGACGACCGCGCAAGGTTACGTCTTCGAATTTCGTCGCGAAATGACTTGCCACGTCTATCGATCGGCTGCAAATAAGTCAACATGGCTGACATAAATGCGGAGAATTCGCACCATCGCCCAGAGTTGACCTCTACAGGCTCCGAACCTGGGGTCGAGGGGCCGACTGCGCCTGTCGATCCGGCGCTCGTCAGCTTCATGGAACTATTCTATTTTGCCTATCGCAATTTTACAGGTGATCCCGACGCGGTCCTCGAACGCTATGGATTTGGCCGCGCCCATCACCGTGTTTTGCATTTCGTGCACCGCAATCCCGGCCTGAAGGTCGCCGAGCTGCTGGACATCCTCAAGATCACTAAGCAAAGCCTCGCAAGGGTGCTGAAGGAGCTGAGGCAAAAGGGCTTCATTGCGCAGCGGCCGGGCCCCGACGATCTGCGGGAGCGGCGCCTCCACCTGACGCTAAAAGGCGTGCGGTTGACCGACAAATTGACCGAACTGCAAGTGCGCCGGATCGCCCATGCCCTCAAGGAGGCGGGGGGCTCGGCCGACGAAGTCACACGCCGCTTCCTTGTCGCCATGATCGAGCCGCATGAACGGGATCAGGTGTGCAGCCTCGTCAAGTGTGCGGAACACAGGGAGACGGACGCCAAAACTGGCGCGACCTGACCCTCTTTTCCAGATAGAAGCCCTGACGGGGCGCTGATTTAAACCCGAGCCCAGTATTCATCAGGGCCAGAGCCTGAGCGAGGCCACGAGGCATGACCAACAGTTTAGCACGGCGGATCGAGCCGCTGCCCGACGATGCCCCTCACGTTCTGGTCGTCGATGATGACCAGAAGATCCGTGACTTGCTGGCGCGCTATCTGTTCGAAAACGGATTTCGCGTCACGACAGCCGCCGACACCTCCACCGCGCGGGCCGCGATGCGCGGGCTGGCATTCGATCTCATTCTGCTCGATGTCATGATGCCCGGGGAAAGTGGTTTGTCGCTGGCGCAGGACCTGAAGAAGACGTCGCGCGTACCCGTATGCCTGCTCACGGCCCGGGCCGAAACGGAGCACCGGATCGAGGGGCTTGAAATCGGTGTCGACGACTATGTGACAAAACCGTTCGAACCGCGCGAACTGTTGCTTCGGTTGCGCAATATCCTGCGCCGCGGTCAGCCCGGTCCGCATGCCCCCGTCGATGAAATACGGATGGGACCCTATACGTTCATCATCTCACGCGGGGAATTGAAGCGCGACGACGAGGCGATCAAGTTGACGGAGCGCGAGCGCGATCTTCTACGCCAGTTCGCCCAACGCCGCGGCACACCCATTCCGCGCCATGAGCTGTCAAACGATGACAGCACCGGCAGCGAGCGGGCGATCGACGTGCAAATCAATCGCCTGCGGCGCAAAATCGAAAGCGACCCGTCGAACCCGATTTATCTGCAGACGGTGCGCGGCAAAGGTTACATCCTCTATACCGACTGACAATTGAGCGCATTCATGGTTGCCCGTTTCGACGCGCCGACGGAGAAGGCCAAAACGCGGTTGAAAGCGTGGCGCGTGGGCTATGCGAAAGCCGGAGCGGCGGCTTCGTCGTGGTTTGCCGAAGCCTTGCCAAAGGGTCTGTTCGCTCGCGCGCTCCTCATCATCATCACACCCATCGTCGTGCTCGAAGGGGTCATAGCGTTCGTGTTCATGGAGCGGCATTGGCAGTCGGTGACGCGCCGGCTGTCGGAGGCAACCGCGCGCAACATCGCGGCGCTGATCGAGCTCTATGACACGAACAAGGACATGACCGCGAACACGCGGTTGATCGAACTGGCGCGCGACAAGCTCAATCTGACCATGCAGATCCTACCGCCCGGCGATCTGCCGGCTCCAACGCCCAAACCGTTCTTCGATCTCCTCGACCGGGCGCTGTCGAAGGAAATTTCGCGCAATGTGCAACGACCGTTCTGGATCGATACGCTGGGTGAGGAGCGGCTCGTTGAAATTCGCGTCAAGCACGACAATGCCATCCTGCGGTTCATCGCGACGCGGACGCAGACGTATGCCTCCAACTCGCACATTTTTCTTCTCTGGATGATCGGCACGTCCATCATTCTGCTGACCGTCGCCATTCTGTTCCTGCGCAACCAGATCCGGCCGATCCTTCGGCTTGCGGACGCCGCCGATGCATTCGGCAAGGGTCGTCCCTTCCCCGATGACTTCCGCCCTCGGGGGGCGCGGGAAGTGCGGCAGGCGTCACAGTCGTTCATCGAGATGCGCGATCGCATCACGCAACACGTCGAACAGCGCACCACGATGCTGGCCGGGGTGAGCCACGATCTGCGCACCATCCTGACGCGCTTCAAGCTGGAACTTGCGTTTCTGCCCGAGTCGGCCGAAACGCGGTCCTTGCGCAGCGACGTCAACGAGATGCAGCACATGCTGGAGGACTATCTGGCCTTCGCGCGTGGCGACGGTGGCGAAGAGGCGCGGCCGACCAATCTGCGGACGCTGCTGGAAGAGGTGCATGAGGAAGCACAGACCTACGGCACGCCGATCGAACTGAAGATGCGGCGGAGCAAGCAGGATCTCGTGCTGCCGCTCAAGCGGAATGCCTTCAAGCGCGCGGTGACGAATTTGGTCTCCAACGCGGTCAGATATGGCGACCGGATCATCATCCGCGCCGCAACAGAGGGCAACTCGTTGCGCGTCGAGATCGACGATAACGGGCCCGGCATTCCCGCCACGGAACGTGAGAACGTTTTCCGGCCCTTCTACCGGATCGATAAATCACGCAATCAGGACACCGCAAATTCCGGCCTAGGCCTCGCCATCGCGCGGGATATAGCCAAAAGCCACGGCGGTTCTGTAACGCTCGGCGAAAGCTCGATGGGCGGGTTGCGCGCCATCATTTCCGTGCCGCTGTAACTGCCCTATTCCTTATAGGCCTTGTCATAGTTGCGAACCGTGTCGAACGATTTCGCGGCTGCGAGATTCTTGATGCCGGCGAATTTGGCGCTATCGACATTGGCGCCATTGAAATCCGCGCCGGCCACGTCGGCCCCGGCCAGGGTCGTGCCGGAGAGATCGGCGCCGGCAAGGATCGCATCGCGCAGGTCGGCGTCACGGAGAGATGCGAACTCCAAGTCGACCTCCACCATGTTGGCACCTTTGAACGAGGCGCCGTCGAGTGTAGCACCCTCAAATCCGCGCTTGACGATCGCTCGCTGGTTCTTCTTCCCCGGAGACAGGTCGGCGCCGTCAAAACGTGCCTTGACCATGCTCGCCTGGGCGAAGTTGGACTTGACCTTCGCTTTTGAAAAATCGACGCCGTCAAAGCGGGCTTTGATAAACTGAGCGCCGATCAAGCTGGCGTTGGCGAAGTTTGCGCCAGTAAAATTGGCTTCAATGGCCCATACGGCGTCGAGGGCCGCGCCGCTGAAATTGGCGCCTTTCAGATTGGCTTTATTCAATCGCGCGGTGCGCAAATTGACCCCGCGCAAATCGACGCCTGACAGATCCAGCCCGTTCAGGGCTTTGCCGGACAGATCAGCGGGCGCCGCGGGCGTGCCTTTAGCGATGACCGCAACAACTTCTTCGCGCGTCAGTTCGGATTTTGTGAACGCGTCCGACGTGAGATCGAGACCCTGGAACGGGTCTTGAGCAAGCGCCGGGGATGCAGCGGACATGATCAATAAGCCGGCGAGTGAGATGAAACGGCGAAGCATTGCATGGTCCTCAGGGATTGATTAATTGCGGTAGGCTTTATCCAAGTTTTTCGCCTTGTCGAGATTGATTGCCGCGTTTGCGTTCTTCATTGCAGCGATCCGTGTGGAGTTGACGTCGGCCCCAGAAAAATCAGCTCCGGTGACGTCGGCGCCGGTCAGATCCGCACCGGCAATTTCGCTTTCATTCAGAAGCGCTCCCGTGAGGTTGGCCCCTTTCAGCGACGCGAACTCCAACATCGCACGCTTCAAGTTGGCGCCTTTGAGAGAGGCGCCCTCGAGGTTTGTCGATTGGAAGGTGCCGCGCATCAATCCCATCGATTGATTTTTCTCATCGGCGGACAGGTCGGCGCCGTCGAGCTTGACACTGGTCATGCTGGATTTGGAGAAATTGCCAGCCACGCGGGCGTTGGACAAATCGGCGCCGTCGAGTTTGGAGCCGACAAACTGAGTGCCGAACATGCTGGCACCCTTGAGATTGGCGGCGGTCAGATCGGAATTCATCGACCAGGCACTGTCGAGGTTCACGCCTTCGAGATTGGCTCCCTTCAAATTGACCATCATCAGCCGTGCCGATTGCAGCGTCGTGCGGCGAAGATCCATCCCCGACAGATCAAGACCGTTGAGGGCCCGCCCGGTCAAATCGAGCTTTTCGCCGGGCTTCAATTTGAGCAACGCCACCTCGATGTCGGCGCGGCTCATCTCGGCCTTTGTGAAGGCATCGGACGTGAAATCGACCATGTCGAGCATGTCTTGTGCGACGGCTGGCACGGCACACGCCAGAGTTAACATCACGGCGGCCGACGTCCACAGTGTCTTCATCATCGATTGGAACCCTCTGCCTTTTTCTCTTTTGTCATGGGATATTTTCAGCGCCAGCAGACGACGTACGGCGTAGCCACCGATTGGTTTCACCCTGGATCGACAAATCGTGTCTTAAGGGGCGACCCACGACCCTTGCCATCCGTTTGTCTGCCAGGTCCAACGTGCCCGGCGATGACCTTCGATGGCCAGATAAAGCCACTCGATGACGTCGACCTCAGCTATCAAGACGGCAAAGTTCGGGCGGCCGTCGTCGCCCTTTGCAAACCGTTCATCAGCCGGCCACTCAGATAGCGGAGTGGTGAGCGGCTGTCCCGGCGAAATTGGCTGTTCGTAGCACAACCGGCTTTGCGGCCGCGACGCCAGCCAAGCCGCATCAGCGACGAAATCCGTTGCATGAACCCGCGCCACCGCACTCAAGCGCAATTGCAGCTTCGCGGCGCTGTCGTAGAAGGCCAACGACACCCGTGGATGGCGCGCAATGTGGGCCAATTTGGCAGATCTCAGGTCGGTGTGCAGGCGCAAGGTCCGAGCGGCGCTGTCGGCGGCCCGCAACACCATGACGCGCTGGCTGGGTTCTCCCGCCTCGTCGACGGTTGCCACAAAGGGCGTATGGAAGGCCGAGCGGCGATCGGCAACGCCGCGCCCGATCATGGCCCAGGCATGAGCGAGGGCCGAAGCGAGGTCATTGTAATGACCGGGAAGCTCGCGATTGGGCGCGGTCTGGGTATTGCTTTCGGGCGTAGACATGCCGCCGATCCTATTTCCTGCTGGTCGTTTGCGGTCTTATCCGATTTTGTCTGCAACAAGCGATACCCGATGGCTCACGTTGCCTCGATTATCGCTCCAGAGCAGAGCTTCGATCTACCCGCGGGGTGGGCGGCGCCGTTCACTGAACCAGGCTCTATAATCGCCAGCCATTCGCGCTCGCTGAGTTTCTGGTGCACGCCGCTGACACGTTGCTGCCTCGGGACTTCCCACTGGCGCACCCCAGCGCGCTTCGACACAATCATTGATGTTGTAGGCCAACTCCAGATCCGCCGAGCGGGCAACGATATCGGCCAGTGCCAGGGACCATTGCGAAACATCACTGCGCGTATAGGTGAACTTCCGCGCCGATAATTCAGTGGCCAGCCGGCTTTCGAGTTCGGCCTTCACATCGGCTGGAGACTTGCCTGTCGGCATGGCATAGCGCTCTGGCCGGCGCGCCACGCGATCTGGAAAACCGCGCACCACATCAATGGCAATCAAAAGCCGAAGATCGCGCGAGGGCGTTGCGAAATCCTCCCACGCGCCCGTTGTTTCGAAAATCGACGGGCCGTTGGGCATGGCGACTTCGCCACCGCCTTTCGCATGATACTTGCGCCCATTCTCAACCGACGTGACGCGGGCGTTCACCTGTTCTTCGAGGGCTGTGATCACTTCCAGGAGCGCGCGCTGCGGATCGAGCGGTGCGGGCGACATGACGTCGTCCATGCGATCATAGAATTCCTCAACGCCGAGTTTGGTCTGCTCTATGGAAAAGTCGCCGTAGTCCGGATTTTTGGCGATCTCGGCATTCGTGAGGAGACGCAGCCCCGACTTCGACCGGGCGATCGGGCGAAAGCGCTTGAAGCCGGGACTGCCGAGGGCCGGGTTTTGTGCAAAGAGGAAGTTGCCGCGCCAAAACCGCTTGCGCGCAACGGTTCCATCCGGCTGGCCGTCAACAGCGAGGATCACACCCGCCGCGTCGGGGGTCTGCGGCACCCGGCGTACAATCACGAGGATGTGGCCGTAGGGGTCGTGATACACCGCGCCCGGACGGAGGGCTGCCTGGGTAAGCGGGATCGAATAGTAATCGGTGCGATCGGCGGACGCGGGCGGGCGGCCGGACCCTGAATGAACGGCGTTTGCGATCGTGTCGGACATGTACGTGCCGAAGGTCTGGACGGGGCCTTGCGGTTTTGGCTTCGGCGGCGCGGCGACGGGCTTGGTGTCGAAAAAGCCACCGAACAATCCGGGTTGGCTTGCCGCCACCGGCTCTTTTGGCGGCGGCTCCAAATTTTCGATATTCCACCACGCGACGCAGGCGGGCGGCTTTCCTTGACCGCCGCGCGTGCACTTGGAGTAGCCGAACGGTAGGCCAAGCTTGTATGCAAAGTAAGCACGCAAGAAATACGGCAGGTCGGCGCAATCGGGTTTGATGACGAGGCCCTTCTCGTCTTCCCGCAGTCCCAAATGATTGAACAGCAGGTTTCGCGCCGGATCGCGCAAGACTTCGTGCAACGCCGGCCAAGAAGGGGAGGCATCGAGCGGCGCATCGAACAACGCTTCGATCCACGCGGAGTAGAGGTTCTCTGTATCGCGGTCCCAGGCGGCGCGGATCGGCCAGACGCTTTTAGTCGATTGTCCTGGTCCACCGGAGGACGCGCGCTTCACGGTGACCGGTATCGTCATGACGGAACAGCCAGCCTGCGGTTCAGCCAGCTTCAACTTGGCCTGCCAAGCTCCTGCCATCGGTTCGGGGATTTCGGCGAGCCAGAAATAAGGCGGCCCGCCACGACGGGCTGGCGCGCGTGCGGCAATGGCGCCGTCGGGGGCGTGAAGCGCCAACTCGGCGTCGAAGGCCTCTTCGGCCACGGCCACAACGCGCAGCGGCGCGCCTTTCCACGGCGACGACGGCGTCGCCAGCACGGTCACTCCGGTCAGTTGAGAACATTCGCCGGCAGCCGTTTGGGCAGGTCCGGCCTTTTGCTCAGCGGCGGATGCCGGCGCGACGGCGAAGGCCGCGACGAGCACCGCTGCCAGACCGCACCAGACGTTTTCAGCCCCAGCCATACACTTATCGATCCCGCCGGCTCCGCACAATTCGACCTGCAGTGAACCTCAAATGTCGCCAGAGCGCCAGACGCCATGGGGACCCGACTTGCACCCGTAGGATATTGCCCACTATCAGGTCGCCAAACGGCCTAATTCAGGCGGTTAGTGCTGACGGCTGCCACTTCACCTTTGCGTGCAGCACTCCGGCGACGTGCTCGCCAAGCCTGCGTGCAGCGGCTAGAATTGACGGTCAATGAGGTCTTCCCGGTCGCTGCCTGATGAGCAAAGCCCATAAAATCGTTGTCGCGGCCATCGCGGGCATGGTCCTATTCTCGGCCAGCCAGGGCTCGGCCGAGCCAACGGCTGCGAAGGCCCCGAAGGATTTCGCGCCGGCAGCCGACGAGATCGCCGATATCTTCAGCAAGCTTGGCGACCAGATTTATGAGCACTGCATTTTTGAATTGTCGGACGAGCAGATCGCGGTGCAGCAGGCCCTGATCGCGGCTTACATTCAAGAGGGCGCGGATGGGTCCGCCGCGCGCAGGCTGGCAGCCGCGCAGATCCAACCGCCGAAATTATCGCAAGAATGCGAGCGTCTCAGAACTTCGCCGCTGGTGACCCCACCGGCACCGGCGACCAAGCCGAGCATCGTCGCCAAGCCGCACGTCGATGCGGCCGTGAAACCCGCTCCAGCGCCCGCGAAACCGGAGCCGATCATCAGCCTTGCGGGCAAAACAGCGCTGCCGCAGTGGGACTGCGCCGATGGCGTCGACTATGTGACGGTGCACATCAACGGCTACGCACGAAAGCTTACCGGCGGCGAAATCTGCAATCCTTATGACGACGTCGTGCACGAGTTGCCCGCATCGGCAAAGAAGATCCGGCTCGGCTACACCATCAAGTCCGGGCGACTGTTTGCCATTGCGGACACCGCAGACGTGAACGGCCGCACGATCACGTGGGGACTGTCGGGCCGAGACGTGTGCCGCAACAATCCCGATCCCGACTGCTTCGCGGCTCGTGCGATCGGGCCATTGCCGCCCGGTGAATACACCTTCGCCAACGATCCGGAGCATCGCGTCAGCTGGGGGCCGAAAACCAAACGCAGCGTGGCCGGGATTTACCTGCGCAAGCTGTGGAGCAAGGAACGTTTCACGCCCAAGCACACGAAGGCGATCCTGGCGCGGGGCAATATCGCCATTCACGTGCGGCTCAAGGGCGAAATGTCGGAAGCCTGTATCGGTCTGGAACCCAAGGGGTGGACCTATGTTGCGAGCCTGATCAAGGAAGGCCGCGCCATGGGGATCAACGTTTACATCGATGAACCCCATCCGCAGATCGCGGAAGCTCCTCCGGTCATCGTCGCTTCGACGTTCTCGCTGACGTCGCTGTTCAAGTAGGGTTGCCCGATTGAACGGCTCCTATTTTAGCGAGCAGGAGCTTGAGGGCTTTTGCGGATAACGGAGAAAAAGCAATTCGGCTGTATTGCGCAAAACCTTGAACTCGTTTCGGAGTTGCCGACGGGCTCTGGTTGAGCGACCCCAATGCTTACCGAACCGTCTGACCTTTAGAAGTGCTAAAGATCAAAACACTCCGCATTGGCAAATGACTGGCCGACTGAATGGCGCAGCTGACAGCAATCCGACAAATCATGATCTGCATCAAGACTCGCAGATTAGGAGTGAGCCATCGATTTCAGGCTCAAAGCAGACGGGGCGAGGTACCGTAATGCAAGACGCAGAACGCTCCGCGCGCCACTCCGACATTCCCGAATCGCGCACCGGCTTGGACCCCATTGAGCGCTCGTCGGAGATCATGTTCGGTCTCATCATGGCGCTCACGTTCACCTGCACGATCAGCGTCACTTCGAGTACGCGCGCCGATGTGATGACGATGCTTGCAGGCGCACTGGGCTGCAACATTGCCTGGGGCCTCGTCGACGCCGCGATGTTTCTGCTTGCTCAGATCGTATCGCGCGAAAAACGGCGCAGCCTGGCCCTGGACATCGCCTCGGTCTCCGCTCCTCAAGCGCGACGGCTCCTGATCGACAACCTCCCGGACGGCGTCGATCAAGTGTTCAATACGTCCGATCTCGACCGCCTCGCGGGTGTCATTCGGACAATGCCCGCCTCACCGCGCCGGGCGGCACCCACAGCAGATGACCTTCGCGGAGCTGTCCATATCTTTCTTTTGGTTTTCCTTTCTACTCTGCCCGTCGCCCTGCCGTTCTTATTTATGACGGACGTCGGGATCGCATTGCGAACGTCGAACGCCATTGCCGTGATCCTGCTGTTTATTGTGGGCACTGGACTCGGCCGGCACATGAAGTGGCAGCCATATTGGGTCACCGGACTGAGCGTTGCTCTCTTCGGCGCTCTTCTCGTGGCCATCACCATCGCTCTGGGCGGATAAGACTCAGCGGTAACTACGCATTCGCTACGACCCGCTAGGTGATCGGGGGTGAATATCAGATCGAGAGGGCAGCATGGATACCGGTATCAAACTCAGCGATCTCGACCTGCGGCGGTGGATTCCTGCCCTGAGTTGGCTACGCACTTACGATACGTCCTGGCTGCGCGGTGACCTGATCGCCGGTCTCACGCTTGCGGCCTACCTCCTTCCCGCCGGGCTAGGCGATGCCTCGCTCGCCAATCTGCCGCCCCAGGCGGGGTTATATGCCTGCCTCTTTTCGGGGCTCGTGTTCTGGCTGTTCTGCAGTTCCCGCCACACAGCGATTACGGTGACCTCCGCAATTTCGTTGCTGGTCGGTGCGTCGCTGTCCGATATCGCCGGCGGCGACGCATCCCGGTTCGGTGCGCTTGCTGCGGGTACGGCCATTCTCGTGGCGGTCATTGCCTTCATCGCATGGGCCGTTCGCGCCGGCGCCATTGTCAATTTCATTTCCGAAAGCGTGATGGTGGGCTTCAAATGCGGCGTAGCGCTTTACTTGGCGAGTACGCAGCTTCCGAAGCTCTTCGGCATCCATGGGGCACATGGAGACTTCTGGGAGAACAGCGGCAATTTCATCAAGCATCTCGGTGAGACGAACTCGGCCTCCCTCGGTGTCGGGCTTGCGGCACTGGTGGCACTCGTACTGGGCAAGGTCATGCTTCCCAACAAGCCCATTGCGCTTTTCGTGGTGGTGGGTGGGATCGCTGCTTCGGCACTGCTCGGCCTTGATGCAAAGGGCGTCAAGCTTCTGGGTGAAGTGCCCCAAGGCTTGCCGGCGATTGGCTGGCCCCAGGTGTACTGGTCGGACTTGAATGCCCTCATGCCGCTGGCGATCGCCTGCTTCCTGCTCGCCGCAGTCGAAACGGCTGCCATCGGCCGGACGTTCGCCGCCAAACATGGCGGTCGGCTCGACGCCAATCAGGAGTTCCTGGCGCTTGCTGCCTCCAATCTGACCGCGGGATTGGGGCGCGGATTTCCCGTCAGCGGCGGCATGTCCCAGTCGCTGGTCAATGAAGGCAGTGGCGCTCGCACGCCTCTGTCGGGCGCGTTCGCAGCGCTGTTCATTCTGTTGGTCATCCTCTTCCTGTCGGATCAGCTGAGCGCCCTGCCGCAGCCCGTTCTGGCAGCCGTCGTCCTGATGGCGGTCGCTGGCCTTTTTCAGGCTGAGGCTCTGCGGCACCTTTGGCGAGCGAGCCGTCCCGACTTCGTCGTGGCGATGGCGTCGCTCATCGGCGTGCTGGGATCCGGACTGCTGCGCGGCGTGATGATTGGCGCCATCATCTCTCTGGTGCAGCTCATGCATCGCGCCTCACGACCGCACGTGGCTGTGCTCGGCCGCATCCCTGGCACACGCCGTTTCTCAGACATGGAGCGACATACGGATAACGAGGCGATCCCTGGCACCTTGATCATCCGGCCCGAAGCGAGCCTGATTTACTTCAATATCGACCACGTCTGCGACACCATCCTCACTCGGGTCCGTGGGGAGACCAACACCCCCGGGCTCGTCGTACTCGATCTGTCGGCGGCACCCTATGTGGATCTGCAAAGCGCCCATTCGCTGGCCGGAATGGCTGACGAACTCCGAACTCTTGGCGTCCGACTGCAGGTCGTCGAAGCGCGCGCGGGTGTTCGTGACCGTTTGAACAGCGAAGGGCTGGAAGAGCGGATCGGGAGAGCAAACCGGTTCGTGACCGTGGCGGATGCCCTCGATGAATTCGCGCGGTCCCAATCGAAGGCACCAAAGCCCGATGACGCCGCTCCATGAGCAGTCTGCGTCATCTGCCCACGTTATCATGCAGAGGTTGCCGAACTCTGCGCTCGCAGCCGTAGTCCTTGATATGGCAAAATGGCATAGCGGTCGGGCCGGATATGTTCTGACAGAAACACGATGTCTCAAGGTTGATGTGGGGAAGATAGTCGACCCTGCAATATCATCCCAACGAACTCATCTCATGCTTATGTGTTTTGTGCGAAGGAGGGATCCATGCTGCGCCAGTTCCTGTTCGGTGGGTCCATCAGCATTTGCAATATCGTCATTCACGCTCTCATTATGACCGCAGTTGTTCGCGCCTCTCAGGCAGCAGCTGCAAAGGCCGCGGCACGGCCCGATCTGTTGCTCATC
This sequence comes from Hyphomicrobium sp., assembly GCA_022844105.1. Lineage (GTDB taxonomy): Bacteria > Pseudomonadota > Alphaproteobacteria > Rhizobiales > Hyphomicrobiaceae > JAGVSR01. The sequence goes on from JALHMJ010000009.1 coordinate 90,906, forward strand.
GCCGTGATGGCGGCGACGGCTTCCGTATTGATGGTGGCCCATATGAGCGAGATCATAGTGTGGTCTTTGGCCTATGGTCTCGTCGACGCCGTCCCCAATGGCACGGATCACCTGTACTTCGCGTTCGTGAATTACACGACACTCGGGTACGGAGATATCGTTCCAGTGGAGAGGTGGCGGCTTCTCGGGCCCATGACAGCCATGAATGGTGTGCTTTTGTTTGGTTGGTCAACCGCTGTTATTTTCGAAGTCTTGCGGAAGACCATGGCCCGGGCCGCGATGCCCTGACCGCAACTCCGGACCAGCTCAGAAGACCTCGGGTATGAAGCGGAAGTTGAATTCGTCACCTTCCTTTGGCTTGTCTACTGATCGCTTCGGCAGCTTCACCTTATCTCGCGAGACTTTTTCGTAAGGGATCTTGCTCAGAAGGTGCCGGATGATGTTGAGCCGAGCGCGCTTCTTGTCATCCGAGCGGGCAACATACCACGGTGCCCAGGCGGTATCGGTGGCGTGAAACATTTCATCCCGCGCTTTCGTATAGTCGTCCCAGCGCGTGTAAGACTTGATGTCCATCGGCGAGAGCTTCCAGACCTTCCGGCCGTCATCTATGCGCGCTTCGAGGCGGCGGGTTTGCTCGTCGGGACTGACTTCGAGCCAGTACTTGAGCAGGATGATGCCCGACTCCACCATCGCCTTTTCGACGCCTGGAACGGCATCGAGAAACTTCTTCACCTGTTCGTCGGTGCAAAAGCCCATGACGCGCTCCACTCCCGCGCGATTGTAATAGCTTCGGTCGAAGATGGTGATTTCGCCGGCGGCGGGAAAGTGCTGGATGTAGCGTTGGACGTAAAGCTGTGACTTTTCCCGCTCGGTCGGCGCAGGCAATGCAATGGCACGAAACGTTCGCGGACTCACCCGCTCTGTAATGGCTTTGATGGTACCGCCCTTGCCGGCACCATCACGGCCCTCGAACACGATGCACACTTTTTTGCCCTCGTGCTTCACCCATTCCTGCAACTTCACGAGTTCGACATGGAGCTTCTTGAGCTCCTTATCGTAAGCCTTTCGCTTAAGAGGTCCGCCGGCGGCTTCCTCATTCTCGGTCGCCTCGATCTCCCGGTCGCCGTCGTTATCTTTCGCGGTCTTCTTTTTCATGTCGTCACCGTTCAGGTTGATGTGAAACGAGATGCCTCAATGTCCGCCCCCGAAAACCAGGATTTGGAACGGCATAAAGATCGCCTGGGCGCGCAGGATGATCGCGTGCACCAGAGCCACCGTATCCACGATATGCAGATAGGTGCGCTTGAAGAAATTCTTTTCTGTCTGAATACGATCGTGATTGTTGGAGTAGGCGTTGACGATGCAGCTCGACCCCGGCGTGACATCGTCGAGTCCGCCTTCGTACATCGGCTCTAGGAAGGCGAGGAGCGTGCCGGGTTTGCTAACTTGTGACAGGTCGACGAGCTGTTCCCCTGCCTTGAATTGACCAGCGGCGATGAAATCCTGCAGATTGGTTATCACGACCGGAATGATCGCGAGTGGCTTCGAATAGCAGACCGCCTCCGCCGCCATCCCGACTTTCAATACCTGCGCCTCGATCTGGCCGAAACCGGCGTGGAGCTGGCGCTTTCGGCTGCCAAGGGAGGGAATGAGTATGCCGGCTGGACGCATGAAGGGATTGATGAAATCTCCTACCTTCAGCACAAACTGCTCGATGTTTCCGTCAACGCCGGCGTAAACGACCGTTTTGTCGAGAGTAACTTGCGCCTCATCGAGGGCGGCACTGGCGCTGGCTTTTTCCGCCGGCAGAAGGGTCGAAATCCGTGTCTCTGCTGCCTGCAGGGCAGCATCCGCGGCCGCGACTTGTCCTTTGCGCGCATCGACGCCCACCTGGAGTTTTTCGATCTCACGCGCGGCGACGACACCCGCATTACGCGCGACGAGTTCCTCTTTGGTGCGCAGTTCGTCGATCGCCTGCTGCAAAGCTCCCTGCGCCTGCTGGATTTGTCCTTTGGCGGCAGCCACGTCCGATTTCGCCATGACCATGGCGGCATCGACCTCCTCGACGCGGCGAGTGGCGGTCTCAAGCGCGGCTTCCTGTTTGGCGCTGTCGAGTTTGAACAGCTTTTGGCCCTGGCTCACTTGATCAGTCACTTTAACGTAGATCTCTGAGACACGCCCCGCTGTATCGGGAAGGATCGGCACCGTGCGAAAAAAGGAAACGACGTTCGTCGTTGCTGGGTGGTTGTAGAAAACAACGGTGATCAACAGCACCGTCAGCATGATGCAAGCGGTAATGCCCCAGCGGAGTTCGTACCAAACCGAATAAAGTGTGATTTCACGCCCCCACTCCTTACCCTGGTAAAAGCGGCGGTAAAGATAATCCGGCAGGATCGTGAGCAGCGAACAGAGGGTCAGCTCAAGCATGGATCATATTTCCTGTGGCTGAGCGGCGGCCGATCGTAGAAATGGGCGGGTTTCGCTCCCGGACAGTCCGGGCTGCACACCGTCCTCCGGCGGCCGTTCAATGTTCGACATTTTTTCCAATGACGTGGCTATGCGCTTCCATGGGCCGACAAAGTCGGGCAGGTCGACGAGGGCGAGCAGCAAACCCGCAACCCAGAATGCGTGCACGTGAGTGAACAGAGACAAAAGGCCGAGGACGGCCACCACCTCGAACTGCATTTTCTTGTGACCGAGGCGTTCGGGAAGCGAATGGAGAGTGAAGAATAAAATTCCGAGTCCGACAATGGCGGCAATCACACAGATCGTCGTGATCACGTAAAGGGCATCACCCTCGTGCGGCCCACTGATGAACCACGGCATATACTCCAGCGCGGCTGGATGCTGACCTTCGGTCATAGTCACCCCATCACAAATTAGAAAAATCATTCGGCTTCGTGGGCAACAGACCGCTATCTGCCAATCCGATATCGCCGCTATCACCTGAATAGATCCTGGACGTCGAGCGAACCTTGATCTGAGTCACACTTCCGATCAGAGCGGACGCAACGAACAGCATCGCCAGGAATAAAAGTGCGCCGCCGAAGAATAGGGCCGCGAACATCTAACTTCTGTTGCGCCGAGGAGGTCGCGGAGTGCACCCAGAAACCAGAGGAACGCGATGCCCGCAAAGAGTACAGTGTTGATCGCGAGAGCGACATTCGTCGCATGCGCATGAAGCCGAAGGCCAGGCTCCCATAGATCGGCAGGGACAGACAGCCGGACGCGTCAGAGGACAAAAATCATCAGAACGGAAAGCACCTTTGACGTAGTTCGTGTCTCCGGTGGCGAGCTTCGCCCCATCCAGGGCTCTAGCCCCACTTCAGAAACATGCCGACATCGCCCGGCATACCGCCGGGGAAACTGACGACCTCGCAATGCAGTTTGTAACCGAGCGGCTTTAATTCGCGCACGTAGAATTCGTAAGCGCGCTTTGCGAAACCCTCGAGGGAATCAGGCCAGTTTGGATCTAGATTGTTGATCCTGCGTCCGCCGTCATTGCAGTACGTGGCCGGAAAGGTAATGACTTGAAGCTGCGTCAGGCCCTGCTCAGCGGCGCGGCGCACAGCCTGGTTCACCCGGTCGCGAACTTCGGGATGAAGGTCCTGAGACATGAAGGCGTCCTGAAGCTCCTTCTTCTGCTTACCTTTCTTCTCACGCTCCTGACGTTCTTCGTCGACCTTCGCGTCGTCAGCGGCGCTGCTAATGAGGCTCAACTCTTTAGGGCTGATAATGTTGGACATGGGTGCAGTTCCCTCTCTTCATCTAGCAGCGAATGATTGCGACTTTTACAAATGGCGCCGACGCTCGTGTCCTTTGCGCTATTTTTGCTCGATATCAGCGCGTTCAAGCGGCGTTATTGATGCAAGTCAATAAAGAATATTCAAACCTAACATGCAGTGCATGCACCGTTATCGGATTTTATCCTCGGGCAATGTCCGAGTGCATGATATTTGCAAGAATTAGCTTTCAATTCAAAGATCTAATGTCACGCGCACAACCCCGTCCTCGATCAAGCTCGACATCGGGTGTGAGCTACGACGAAAGACTTGCAGCATCGCAATATTGTAAGGCAGAACCTCGGCGATGAAATGCGCCACACCGGCAGACAAAGCGATGGCGCTCAATTCGCGCAAAATAAGGCTTGCAAGGCCGAGCCCCTGGTAGTCCTCTGCGACTGTGAACGCGACTTCTGCGACGCGTGAACTGGGTTGGGGTGAGCGAACATAGCGGCCGGCTCCGATGATCGTTTCAGGCATGGTGTCGAGGACGGCAACCAGGGCGACCACGGAGTCGAAATCGACCTCAGTGGCAGCCGTCAACTCCACTTCGCTCAATTCCCGCTTGGCACCGAAGAAGCGCTTATAAATCGTATCTGGGTCGAGGTGACTGAAGGCTGTGCGTAAGCCTTCCCGGTCTTCGGAGCGGATCGCACGCAACGTGATCGCGACACCGTTCTTTAGCTTGAAGGAGCGCCTGTAGGTTTGCAATTCCACGGCTGGATCTTTCTCACTAATTCGGGAACCTCGCATCCAGCCGAGCTAGGGATCTCAGCGAAATGAGCCAAACGTCAGTGCGCGGATTAGATTGGCTTAACCGCCACGAATATAGAGCATGGCATTCACTACACTTGATAAGACAGCATCCCGTTGCGAGCCTTTCATGGTTTGAAGATGGGGTCGTTACCGACAGCGCAAACCTACCTCTGCAAAGCTGAAAGCACCAGTCATGCGTCGTCCTGCGCGCCGAGCCATTGCTGCAATTTTATCCGCTTGCACAGTCGGCATGACCGCTTCGACTGTCTGTTCTGCCGCTTACGACGGCGCGGACGATCTCGCCTCTAGGACTGCGGCGGCGCCCATCGACACGCCGCCAAGTTCGCAGGTTCTTGGTAGCGAACTGAAAATTTCCGCTGAAGATCCCCATGATGGCGCCTCGACCAGAAAAGTAGAGACCACGGCCGAAACAGCACTCGTTGCTGCCTATGCAAATGGGCTGCCTATTCCAAAACCATTCATCGATAAGGTCGCGACAGACGCTAAATTTCGTGTCGAGGCGCACGCAACAGTTTCGGCCAGCATGGCCACCGTTATTGCGTTCTACCGAAGAGAACTTGGCAAGTTGGGTTGGATCGAAGACGCCGGCTTGGCACGCACTGAGCCGAACAAGTTGGTCCTCGTCTTCCACGCCCCCGAAGGCCGCGCCGAGTTGGCCGTTACCAACGTGCGTGAAGGCACGGGGTCCGATCTCGTGCTTCGTAAAACGGCCGAAGCAGAAAAATCTGGCCTACTGCCAAACAAGGGGATGGCGACCGTCGTTGTCGGCAACGCCATGGACGAACCGGCCGCCGTTACGATCAACGGGACAACATATAAACTTGGACCGGGAGAAGGAACCGGTAAGCCGACGGGCCCTAAGCTCAACCTTGCGGCTGGAACGTATGCGGCGACGACCGTTATCGGATCGAAGCCAGCCATTGAGGATCGTTTCACCGTCGGTGACGGCGAGATTTGGGGCCTACTGCTCGGTCCTAACGGTAACTTGCCGCTTCAGATGTATTGAGCACATTCGTTTTTGGAACGGGTCCCGTTTGCCTGGACTGTCCGACATCGCCATGCCAGGCACGTCATGAGCGACTGGTGGATCTCTCCTGGCTTTCAATGTCCGGCCACAGACAGAGGCATGGTCAGCGTGAAAAATCCACTGTCACCTTCCAGGCGGTTCTTGACGTCGAATTCATGGAAGTATTTGAAGCTCGTGCTGACCGGAATTTTGCCGATCGAGAAGTTCCAATTGACCACCGGCCCCAAAGCCGCCACGCGGCCTTCGAAGGAACCGAGACGGGCTCCGTCCCCACTGTCGCCCGTCACCTGATCATAGAAGTAGCCGTTGATGCCGATCCCGAAGCTCTTGGATAAGTTCTGCACGGCGGCAGCCTCAAGGTGGAATTCGGTGCCGGTCTTGTAGTCCGTGTCGGAGTTCTCGCCATTGAAGGTGAATCCGGCAGCACCGGACAATTCGATGCCCGATGTCATGTCGAGATATGTCACAGCACCCGTGACATCGAGCCCCCAGCGGTTGAAGCCGATATTCGACAAGTTTCCGCGATCCCAAAAGCCGACCGGGATATTGAGTAGCGTGCCTATGTTCCAGTGCCAGTTGCCCGCGTGCCAGCCTAGGGCCGCACCGACAACGGGATCACCGAAAGCTGTGTCGTCGTCCTGAATGCGTCCCGTGATGGCTCCGCCGCCTCCGGAAGCGGTCGCTTGCGCTTCGACGTCCTTCCAGCCAATGGGTGCCATGACGGTGAAGGCCGCGTTGCCTCCGAGGACCTTGCCTGGCGCGACCCAAATTCCCACTGGGAGATTGTAGTAGGCATCCGCATCAACGCCACCGGACAATGTCAATCCCGCAAACTCAAGATCGACGTTTGTGCTGCCTGAATAGTAATAGCTAAGGTCCGAAACGTAGGTCCCTGGCGGCGGAATGAATCCGGCCATGCTCGTCTTCGAACCGAGCAAATAAAATCCTGTGGCGCCTTCGGCTGCCTTGGCGGTTTCTGCATTGATCCCGATTTGGATGGCCAATCCGGCTCCGATTATGGCGAGTGCTCGCTTCATTCGAATGGCCCTCAGAATGGAGTTTTCTTCTGGTCGAGACAACCTCGCGGCAATCTGCAGAATCACTCTGTAATCAATGGGGCGAATCAGCTGGCCTCCACCAGCCCTCACTCGCGTTTTGTGTGCAGGAAACTCCTGGTGTTGCCAAAAATGCACATTCTGGAATGGGATGATCCCTTTAATTCGTGAAAATGACCTTCCAATCAGCTTTCATGTCCACGACCGTCCAGCCCTTCGCCGCGGCTTCATCGAGGCCTTTGTCCAACTCTCCGACGTGGGACTTTCGATCGTAAGCAACTTCTCTTTCGCCATCGGTGTGATGCACATAAAGACAGAATCTGGGCTGGCGGTCCAAGCACGTCCACTGCAGCATCTGCAAATCGCCGTCCGAATTGCCAAACGCTGCGATTGGCCGCCGACCGATGTGCTGATTGATCCCGACCGGCTTTCCTTCTTTATCATCGATGAAATTCAATTCCGGCAGACGAACCAAAGTCGGCACGCCGTCGATCACCTCGAACTTGGTTTTTATGCTGGACCCAACCACCTGCTCCGGCGGAACACCATAGATCTCCTCGGTCCACGGTCGCATGAACTCGATCCCCCCGCCGGAAACGATGAAGGTCTTGAAGCCGTTCGCCCGGAGATAGGCGAGCAGCTCCAGCATCGGCTGGTAGACCATCCCGGTATATGGCTTGTGTGTTTTAGGATGTCTGGCCGTGGCCATCCAATCTTTCACGATCCGGCTGAACTCGGTGGTGGTCGTCCCGGCATGGGTCGCCATGACGAGTTCGGCAATCGCGCGTTCCCCGCCCGCCAAGGCTGCTTTGAGGTCACCCTTGAGAATTGAAGCGAAGGGCTCCTTTTCTTTCCATTCCGGGTGAGCGCTACTCAAGGCTTTGACGCGATCGAAGACGAACGCCGCCTGGACGTACATCGGCTGCTCCGACCAGAGCGTGCCGTCATTGTCAAACGTCGCGATACGCTCAGAGACCGGTACGAAATCCGGCGAGCCTTCCTTGGTCACTTTCTCAATGAAGGCAACAATGGCTTGTTTCGGCCCAATGTCGTTCCAGGACGGAAGCGGGTCGGCGGCGAATGCTTCCTGAGTGAAGCAACCCAGGAGAGCAACTATTGGAAACTTAAGTCTTGAAAATTTCATCGAGAAACCCCCGTTAGAACTGCCGGGCCGCAAACAACTTACTCGAGTGCGGCCCGGCGGTGAGTGCGTTCAGGACTCACTGCTTTCCGGGATTGCTCATCACCGCTTCCATGACGCGGTCCAGGTTGAAGCTGCCGGGTTTCTGGCGGGGCGGAAACTCTTTGAAACTCTGCAACCATTGACCGACGTACGCCCCAGCCGGAGCGATGAGGAACATCCGTTCCATGTACCAACGCTGGTATCCCATGGCGTTTTCGTGTTCCGCGCGCTCAAAGGGATCCATGCGGAGGTTGGTCAACAACGGCGCACGGAGTGATTTGAAGGGGTCTTGCCAAACCCGCAGCCCTTCAGCCTCCTGTTCGAGGAACGTGACCTTCCAGTTGTTGTAACGAAGGGCTGCCACGCTGCCATCATCGGTCCAGTAGATGAACTCCTTACGCGGCCACTCGGCCTCGCCCTTCAAGGCAGGTCCCAGGTCATAACCGTCCAGATGAACTTTGTAGGTGACGTCGCCGATCTTACGGCCTTTCAAGAGGTCCTCTTTCGCCGACTTGTCACCAGCGGCCGCGACCAGCGTCGTCAGCATGTCTTCGTGTGCACCAATGTCGTTGACGACCGTCCCCGGCTTGATCACGCCCGGCCATTTAATCACGGTCGGGACGCGATATCCGCCTTCCCAATTCGTGTTCTTTTCCCCGCGGAACACGGTGGTTCCGCCATCGGGCCAAGTAAAAGTTTCGGCTCCATTGTCCGTCGAGTACATGACGATCGTATTTTCGTCGAGCCCGAGTTCCTTGAGTTTGGCGAGAACCTCCCCGACCTGTCCATCATGTTCGACCATGCCATCGGCATAGATACCAAGTCCCGTCTTTCCGTCCGACTCCTTCTTTAAGTGCGTGAAGACGTGCATGCGGGTGGAATTCCACCACAAGAAAAAGGGTTTCTTCTCCTTGGCTGCACGATCCATGAAGTCCAGCGCCTTGACCGTGACCTCCTCGTCGATCGTTTCCATGCGCTTGCGGGTCAGCGGTCCCGTGTCCGTGATGCGGCCATCGGCAAAACTATGGATGACACCGCGCGGGCCAAACTTCTTTTTGAACTCCGGATCCTTCGGATAGTCGGGGTTTTCCGGCTCTTCCTCGGCATTGAGGTGGTAGAGGTTGCCGAAGAATTCGTCGAACCCATGGTTGGTTGGAAGCATTTCGTCGCGATCGCCCAGGTGGTTCTTGCCAAACTGGCCCGTGGTGTAGCCCTGCGCCCTCAGCAACGTTGCAATTGTGGGATCTTCGGCTTTCATACCCTCAGGCGCGCCGGGTAGCCCGACCTTGGTGAGGCCCGTACGGATGGGCGATTGCCCGGTCACGAAGGCCGCCCGTCCCGCGGTGCAACTCTGCTGACCATACCAATCGGTGAACAGCGCGCCTTCGTTTGCGATGTTGTCGATGTTGGGGGTCTTGTAGCCCATCATGCCGCGATTAAAGGCGCTGACGTTGAATTGCCCGATGTCGTCGCCCCAGATGACGAGAATGTTCGGCTTGTTTCCTTGCGCCGATGCGGCGGAAACGCTCGCGGCGATGAGGACGGCTGCTGTCGCCATTCGACACGCCGTCCTGTAGCACTTAGCGTGAGCTTTCATTTGGTTCTCCACTTCTTCCGGCCGCTTGTGGCCGCATCAATGACGCAACAGATTCAAGTTTAAGAGCAGTGCGTGAGGAGCGCAGTATAGTTAAACGCGATTGGAGCAAATGGAAACAGAGCCGCCGCTTATAAAGGCGGCGGCCCATCAGCTTCCAAGCACATCAGTTTTCAATTCGCGACGCGTCTTCCATCTTCTTTTTCACCGTGTCCAAGTTGAACGACCCCGGTGTCTGGCTCGGAGGGTAGTCTTTAAATGTCGAGAGGAAGTTCGTCGCGATCGCGGTTGCACCAAAGATGATGAAGACACGGTCGAGAGCCCAATCCTCGTAAACGTTGGCATTGTGCTGGGCCCGCTCGTAGGGGTCCCGGCGCAAGTTGAAAACGAGCGGGACGCGCAAGTTGGTGAATGGCTCGCGCCAGACGCCGAAACCCTGCCCACGGTTCTCCTTGTAGACGATCTTCCAGTCCTTCCAGCGAATGGCGACAATGTCGCCATCGTCGTTGACGTAAACGAAGCCCTCTCGCGGTGACTTGTCAGTTTTGCCGCTCAAGTAGTCGAGCATGTTGAAACCGTCGATGTGGTTCTTATAGGTTTTGCCATTGAGCTCGACACCCTTCAGGAGTTTCTCCTTGACGTCGGGGGCGCCAGCAGCTGCAGCGAACGTCGGCAGCCAATCCTGATGTGACACGATCCCGTTGAGCGTTACGCCAGCCGGGAACGTACCGGGCCATCGGATAAATGCTGGGACGCGATAGGCGCCTTCCCAATTGGAGTTTTTTTCCGAGCGAAACGGCGTGTTTCCGGCATCGGGCCATGTATTGAAGTGCGGACCGTTGTCGGTCGAATACTGGACAATCGTATTATCCGCGATGCCGAGTTCGTCGATCAACTGCAAAAGTTCGCCGACCTGGAGGTCATGTTCGATCATGCCATCGGTGTATTCGTCGTTGCCTTTGTGCCGGTGTTCTGGTCGGACATGCGTGCGGAAGTGCATGCGGGTGCCATTCCACCAGCAGAAAAACGGCTTGCCGGCTTTGACCTGGCGCGTAATGAAATCCTTGGCCGCAGCCACGGTTTCATCGTCGATGGTTTCCATCCGCTTTTTCGTCAGCGGACCGGTATCCTCGATTGTCTGCCCGCCTTTGCCGTCAGCCGTGACTTTCAGAACGCCACGAGGAGCGAACTGTTTCCGGAACTCTGGGCTTTGCGGATAGTCCTCGTTTTCCGGCTCCTCTTCGGCGTTCAAGTGATACAGGTTTCCGAGGAACTCATCGAACCCGTGCATCGTTGGCAGATGCTCGTCGCGATCACCTTGATGGTTCTTGCCGAACTGACCGGTCGCGTATCCTTGCGCCTTCAGCACCGTCGCCATCGTAACGTCGCCCTTCTGCCATCCCTCGGTTGCCCCCGGCACGCCGACCTTGGTCATACCCGTGCGCAACGGGTTATTACCGCCGATGAAGGCCGCGCGGCCCGCCGTGCAACTCTGCTGGCCGTAGTAGTCGGTGAAGGCCACGCCTTCCTTCGCGATGCGATCGATGTTCGGCGTCTGGTAGCCCATCAAACCCCGATTGTTATGGCTGATATTGGTGGTGCCGATATCGTCACCCCAGATAACCAGGATATTCGGCTGTTTCCCTTGCGCGACGGCGCCGCCGGTCAACGCGAATAGTACGCATGCGACCGCGGAAATATGTCGAACGATGAATTTGAGCACGCCCACCTCCTGGACTCTAGAAATAGATCGCGGCCCGCGCGGGAGCTGCCATTAGGTAACGATTGTAAATAAGCATTAGCATCCTGCAAGCGTTACCATTGCCGCTTTTATTGTTAACTGACTTAGATCAATTGCGAGGGGATCCAAAGATTGGCGCTTACAAAACGCAGCCTTGTACCGAAGTGGAAGCTACGACATTTGCTCTACATTTTGCCAAGATCAATCGTGACCTCCGTGACCTCGCCGTTGAAGGCGAAGGGGGGCTTGTAGGTGTTTGAGACCGGTGAGCCGGTATCGGTTCCTACACCGAAGGTGTCGATGCCGAAGCGTGCCTCAACCGTCTTTTCGATGCGTCCATCACCGACTTTCATTCCATTGATGAACAATGCCCCGTTGCCTCCCTTTCCTGGGCCACCGCCATCATATGCGAATTCGAAACAGACCGTTGATTTGCCCGGCGAAACAGGTTCAGAGGATGTGATGATGGAGCGATCCTCATCGAACCAATTGTAGTGGTAGACGAGTTTGTCGTTCTGCACGTACAGGGCAAAGCCAGCGGACGCCCCTCCCTCAGCCACAATCACGCCCTCACCGCCGCTCTCGGGCATGACGATATCGGCGTGCGGTGACCATGGTTGTTGCCCCGCCTCCCGTTGCAATCTCTCCGAACCAGAAGCCTGGTGGAGCGACGTGCAATAGAACACGATGGCCGGCCCGGTCTAATTTTTCAAAGTGCACGGCGCCGTCCAGTACGGCAAACAAGCCCTGGGCTTGAGAGCCTTCGGGGTAAATGCCTTCGCCGCCTGATACTCTTCCGATCGCCCGGCTTCTAAGAGCGTCTGCGCCAGTGATGGCGGAAGACTTCCGAACCATGTCCCCCTGCTCAATTGCGAGTATGTGCCTCGTGCCGGAACATCATTTTTCCGGGTCACGGCAATTGCCCCTCGGATGGTAAACGGCGCTGATTGCGGAATATTGACGTGTAGCAGAAGAATTGTCGTCCAGGCGACAACTCGCAGCGGATTTCGATGTTAGATTAGGCAAATTGGCATTCATTCAGAGGTCTTGAGTGAGGAGACGCCGTGTCTTGATGGTTTCAGCGCAAAGTTTCAAGGCGGGTCTGGCGACAGGCGTGGGGCATCTCAAGGAGTGGGCACTTGGTGTCGCGGTAGCTGGTCTCATTTGTGCACCGACGGCCAAGGCGGGCGATGACGGTACTGTTCTGCCATTTTCGCGAAAAGAAGGCTTATGCGCCGGAAAAACCCTTCTTCATGTATTGGGCACCGGGGGCATCGCACGGTCCGCATCAGGTGCAGAAGGAGTGGGCAGACAAATACAAAGGCAAATTCGACGACGGCTGGGACAAGTATCGCGAGCGAGCCTTTGCAAGGCAGAAGCAGAAGGGCTGGATTCCGCAGCATGCACAGCTCACACCGCGTGCGGCGTCCATGGCGTCATGGGACTCGATTCCAGCCGGTTGGGGCGGCACACTACGTCGGGCCGTACGGCCTGAGAATCGACGGGAATTGATCTGCTGCTGCCGGTGTGCGAGCGTTGTTGTCGGGTTCTTCGCTTGCAAAAAAAAGGATATGGATTTCGTGGCGGGCGGTAACACGACAGTTGTGACCACGATGAATTTTGACGATGCAGGTGCCTTTTCAAAGGCACTGTCTAAGTCGAATGTGGTGTGCATGCAAACGGCGTCCGGCCTGCTTCAATTCGGGCTCACGATCGTGACACTTCCCGAACTTGAGCTGCATCTCACGTCCATGCCCGTGGGCGGCTGCATTGCTCTTGGCGACACGGCGGAGGATAGCGTCAGTTTTCACGTCGCTCTGAGCGACGAGCAATCACTCAACCTGGGAATGCCTGCAGATTCGAGCAGCGTTGCTGCTTACCTCCCTGGCGGAGAGCTTGCGATCACGGCGCGGAGTGGAGCTCGCCTAGCCTATGTCGTTCCCAGTTCCGGCACGCTGCCAGATCTCTATCGAGTCTTCTTTGATGACGACGACCCACCAAAGTCGCGACAGCGCCATCGGGTCACGAGCAAGGACACCGATCTACACAGTCTCAAGTTACTTCTTCATGAGGTCGCCCAGTTCGTCGACCGTTCACCGGTAGTGCTCAATCATGGAGCTACCGCTCGGAATATTGCTCAGACTCTGCTGAGCCAGCTCTTTGCCGTCGCTAACACACAGTTGGCGACGAAGTCTGCTGTGAACCGAGCGCAACGCAGCCACGTCCAGACGGTCAAACGGGTGCACGATTATCTGCGACAGTGTCCCACCGAGTCTGTTTACGTGTTGGATCTGTGCCGCGTCATGGGCATCAGCCAGCCAACGCTCTTCAGAGCGTTTCGGCAGATACTCGGGATAGGACCCAAAGAGTATCTGCAGATAAGGCGCCTGCATTTGTCGCGACAGAGACTGCTTCATCCCGATCCGACAGTCAGCGTTCACGATGTGGCATACGACTTGGGCTTCTGGCATCTCGGCCGGTTCAGCAGGGCGTATCGAACGATGTTTGGAGAGGCGCCCTCACAAACCCTCCACCGCCGCTCCCGCAACCAACGCGCGACTTAGCCCGCAGAGAAATCGTTGCGTGAATGAAATTGACCTAGTCGCGCCGGACGGGAGCCTGCTAGGTTTCTCGCCGTGCTACGGCTGCGGGGGATCGAATGGACAAACATTTTGCGAGGCCTACGTCTTCGACGCCGATGGTGCCCCCATACTTTTGGCTTTTCTTGGTAGCCGCCGCCTGCATTTCCCTATCACAATTCCTGAGTGGTGCCTTGCAGGCAGCCGAGCCCACCAAGCCAAACATTATCTACATTCTCGCGGATGATCTCGGCTGGAAAGATGTCGGATTTCATGGCTCCGATATCCAAACCCCCAATCTCGATAAACTTGCGGCGGAGGGCGTGCAATTGGAACGCCACTATACCGCGCCGATGTGCACACCGACGCGAGCGGCGCTCATGACCGGCCGCTACCCAATGCGCTACGGGCTTCAGGTCGGTGTCATCCCTGGGGCGGGCACCTACTCACTCGCAAAGGACGAGTTTTTGCTGCCACAAGTATTGAAGGATGCCGGCTACAAAACTTATATGAGCGGCAAGTGGCATCTGGGGCATGCGAAGAAGGAATTCTGGCCGAACCATCGTGGCTTCGACTCCTTCTACGGTGCGACGGTCGGTGAGATCGACCATTTCCTGCATGAGTCGCATGGCGTCGCCGACTGGTATCGCGACGATACCGCAATTGAAGAGGAAGGGTTCGACAACAGCCTCTTTGGTGCAGAAGCGGTTCGGGTGGTCAAAACTCACGATATTAAAGACCCATTCTTCCTCTATCTTGCCTTCACAGCGCCCCACACCCCATTCCAGGCGCCGCAGGAATATCTCGACCGCTATCCGTCAATTGCCGACCCAAATCGCAAGGCGTACGCGGCGATGATTTCCGTCATCGACGACGAGGTCGGTAAGCTCGTGGCAGCTCTTGAAAAAAGAGGGATGAGAGACAACACGCTAATCGTCTTTTCCAGCGACAACGGGGGGGTCCGCTCGTCTCTGTTTTCAGGCGATACGAAAGTGACGGGTGATTTGCCGGCGAGCAACGGGCCTTATCGTGACGGCAAAGGAACACTTTATGAGGGCGGGACTCGTGTTGTGGCACTTGCCAATTGGCCTGGCCGCATCAAAGCTGGTGTCGTTGACGAACCTATCCACGTCACTGACTGGCTTCCGACGTTCGCCAAATTGGCGGGAGGCGGCACAGAAAAGTGCAAGCGACTAGACGGTACAGACGTGTGGCAAACAGTGAGTACTGGCGCGCAATCACCGCGCAAGGAAGTGCTCTACAACGTCGATCCGCTTGGCGGCGCTATCAGCGTCGCAAATTGGAAGCTCGTCTGGAAAGCGTCACTTCCTCAAAAAGTGGAGGTCTTTGATCTGAAGAGGGATCCAGCAGAGACGAAGAATCTCGCCAGCGAGCATCCGGAAATTGTAGCGGCGTTCCAGTCGCGGCTCACGGAATTTGCCACGCAAATGGCGCCACCGCTGTTACTCATGGAAGCGGTAAAGCTGACATTCTACGCTCCACCCGTCACAGCAGATCCAGCAGCAGTCCTCTCGGGCGGGGACTGATAACGAGTTCCACACAAAGCGTCGAATAAGGATTGGGCTATGAGGAAAATTGCATTCGCCGTGCTTGCAGTCATGGTCACTTCATCCGGAGCATTCGGACAGCAGTCCGCCAAGTTAGCCGCGGACTGTGCATCCGAGATCAAAACCTATTGTTCGACTGTGACCCCCGGGTCAGATCGAATCGTCGCGTGTCTGATAGCTTACGAAGACAAGATCCCCGCGCGGTGCCGGATGACCGCTTACTTGGGCTCGGACGATCTTGGTGCCCGGATGAAAGTGCTCAATGCGCTAGCGAAAACATGCTCCAGTGATATCCTGCAATACTGCTCAAGCGTGCCGGCCGGCGGTGGTCGCATCTACGATTGCCTCTTGAAAAACAAAGCAACCCTGACCAACGCATGTCGAGACCAGGTTCCGGCTGCGCAGCAATATATGAAGGATTGAGTTGGGCCTAAATCCATTTGGCTTGATGCTTCACCATGGCTTAACCAGCCCTCGCAAAGCCATTGTGAGGTGAATATCGGGTTTTGACCATCAACTGGCTCTGGTTCATCAAGCGAAGCTGGTTGAGTGACTGCCAGACATCCGCTCCTCCGTCAAAACAGCGTTGAGCTGCTGCCGGTTTCACGGACACCTGGTTAAGGTGGCTTTGTGAGTCTGGAGGCGTGTGATGGGTCGGCGTCAGTTCACGCGAGAGTTCAAAATTGAGGCTGTGCCTCTGGTTCGGGATCGGGGCGTATCGATCGCCCAGGCGTCGCGAGACTTGAGCGTGCATGAGAACGTCCTGCGTCAGTGGGCGAAGGATTTTGCCTCCGATCCCGCGCAGGCATTTCCGGGCCACGGGACGATGAAGCCTGTTGAGGCCGAGATCGAGCGGCAGCGGCGCGAAGTCCAGAAGCTGAAAGCCGCGCGCGACATACAAAAAAAAGCCGCGGCCTACTTCGCCAAGGATCACACATGATGTTTTCCTTCATCGCGAAGCATCGGAGGATCTGGCCAGTCACACTCATCTGCGAGGCGCTCGGTGTCTCGCGCAGCGGGTTCAAGCGCTCGAATTGAAACTCGTCGAGCAGCTGCTCACAACATTCGCACAAAATGAAATGGAAAAACAAACATACACTGCGATCGAACGACCGCGGAGTGGCTCGCGTGGATACGCGCGCAAATCATCGAACGTTCCAAGCGCATCGCAAACATTGAAGAAACTGTTCGGCGCATAGCATCGCTTCGATAGAGACGCTTGTGGTGTCATATGTGGTGTCGATCGCGATCTGTGGGAGCAGTTGGTACCGATTTCGAACCAGCCAGCACCACAGACCTAAAATTTTTTTCAATAAAATCAATTATTTGCGAATTTTTATTGGCTGTGCTCGCAGTCTGAGGCGAACCAGTCTGAGCAGCCCTGAGCTAAAAACAGGGATTTTTTGCAATTTTTCCCGCACCAACTTCGCTACTTCCGTTGACAAATCCTCGGCTTTACAGCCAGTTAGACAGAAAATTCCCGTAAAAGATAACAGGGAATTTTTGCCGAGCTATGAGGGAACACCATGGCCGCACCAGGGAATTGTAGTCGGCTAACAGGGGGCTGATCGCAGGGTTTTGAGAGGTCGGACGAGCGATTGCAGCATGCCGTCAGATGCTTTTGGCGGAGTATTAGATGACCAAACAATCCTTCACGCGTTCCGAACTGTATGACCTAGACTGGTCAAAGCCGATGCGCACCCTCGGGCTAGAGCTCGGCATATCGGATGTGCGGCCTCAAGAAGGTTTGCCGTCGCAATGACATCCCGACTCCGCCCCAAGGCTACTGGAACAAGAAGGCAGCCGGCCAAGGGCGCAGCACGCCATGCAGCAAAGTTATGGGATCAGCTGTAGCTTCAAAAACTAAAGATGATACTCGCAAATTAGCAGCTCTAAAGAGACCGAGCTCTGGAAGAGCTTCAATGCCGGGCGGGTGGGTACCAAACTTGCGTGGGAGCGGATAGCCTTCTCAAAGTGGATCGGATCCTGCGTCTTGAGCGGCGCTTCAATGGAATTCCCGCTGATCTGGAAAAGTTGGTCTACAGCTTTCACTCCTCCAGACTCCGTCTCTGTGGCGATAGTACGAACATCGAGCGCGCCTCGATGATGCGGTGTTTGAAGCGGACCCAACTCTCCCAGGCGCTCGGTTGAGACTACCATGGCAGCAACGGGGAGAGAGGGTGGCGCGCGGCTGGCCGTGCCGTTAATCCGGCAGCCGAGCAGCTTTATTGATGATCCTCTTCGATCGCGTCTCGGCCGTGGAGTTCTTTGACAGTATCCGGCAGCCCGCGGCCAAGTTCGACAACGCAGCGATTGCACCACGCTTTCGATCGCGACGAAAGTGCGCCACAATCAAACCGTACTGGTGCAAGACAGCCACACACATGCGCAATTGCGCGTATGACCCGCTTGTTGGTCACCAATTGCAAAACCTCTGATTTGTGTAGAGGTGCCTACTGCTGATAGCCTAACTCAGTACCCGTCAAAGCTTGTAAGGTAGGCAACGGAAGGACCATCGTTTTTGCAAACGGCCCGCGTGTTGCGAGGGTGTATCTTGCTAGGGGCACGCGACCTCCAAGAATTCGTAACTCAAGGGCCGATATCAAATTCTTGAGCTCTGACATAAACCAGAGGTTCTCGTTCATGTTTGGAACACAACGGGCGAATTGAGGCGTGGCTAGGGGCCCTCTCATATGACTTGGATCGTTCGAATATTCGCTTTAATAATTGTAGCCTTTTTGCCGGGATGTGGTTTGACATCTCTTCGCGACAGCACCGTCGTCTCCACGTTCACGGAATCGTTAAATACTTTCGACGTGGTGCCATCGAGCTGGTTTGCCGATAGTGGGGACGAAAGGGGACTGCGCCGGGAAATCAATTATGGCAGAGCGCAAGCCTTCGTCTTTCCGTCGCTGCCGCTCAGGGGCGACTCGCGAAGCCCTGTGTTCGCCAAAATCCAGAATTTCCTTCAAGGGGATAGTGGGTTTAGGGCGGGTACGTTCGTCTATGTTTCTGCATCGAATGATGACCGCACTATACAAATAAAGACTGAGAGTTCGGGCACAGATCTTGTGATCGACATCGACTCCATATCCGTTTCTCGAATTCATCAACTCGACTGGGAAGAATTCAAAGAGCTGCAAGAGCAATACGTGAGATGGCTAAGTCGCCAAATCTGCTTTTTTGGCTGCTCTTCGCCCGAGTCCACCGACAGTCTTCAGGTATTTTGGAAAGATCACGTTCTCAAAGAGGCGAGTTTTGAGCAATTTGCCGCCCGTTATCTCAATCCGCCCGCGCCGGTAACGCTGAGCGCCTTCGATACCAAAATGTTTGCGACCCGGATTCTCCCGCGCCAGCAGCTTTCCATCACCTGGGGAAATAACAATTTTTATCCCGACAATACGGGGACGGGCGGCCCAGCCACCGTGAACGCGAGCTACAGCCGAACCACGTCTGGCGGTAACACTCGGCTCCAAATCCTCGAAGATGCAAGGGGAATGCATCTCTATCCCCCACCCGGTTGCACCATCGCAGACATTCCGCGCGTGGACCCAGACCCGCCCTTGCCGGAAGAAGCGACGCTTCCTTATTCGGACCGCCTGCGCAACCTTTTTCCGAAATGGGTGATGCCGGTCTATAACATGTTCGACCTGCACAATCCCTATCTCCTCACCGGGCCGGCACGAACCGGCTTGGATCCGACAAATTGCCACCACCTTGCCCGGCAAGCGCCACGCCACCTCGTCCTGCTAACGCCGGCCGCTTACGTCAAGCCAGACAATTGGCTGCGCATCGGCCAGTTCGAAACCGAAGGAGGGCTTGGCAGCAACGTCGATCCGAAGGACGAGTATAAGATTCTCACGCGGCAATTCGTGATTCTGGCATGCGACAACCCGCTTGACGTCGCCTCCGAGTGGAAGCGCCTGCTCAATGCCGGACGCGGAAAAGATGGCGAGCGCGGCCTCTGCGGCCCATATCTGCACGGTGTGTTCGCGGCCAAGACCTTCGTCGAACTGAGAAACCGCTTCAGCCTCGACGGGCGCATAGTCGAGGACGGCGTCGTGCACTTCACCAGTGTCGGCCAGGCACTCGGGCCCTTGCTTGGTTCGCGCTTGAACGTCGAAGCTGCACCCGGCTCGAAGCCGCTGCTTCGTCTAGTGCGGGCGGTGCCGGCCGAGAGCGCCCGTCCGACCCGCTTGCTGCTCCGCTTCTACACCACGATGAGTAGTATTCTGGATCACGCCGCCTTGCTTGAAGGAGACGATTTTCATGCCATCTCCTTACCAGAGATATTACGCTAGCCACGGCATTGTAGCCTATGCGGCGAGCGGTAAGGACCACCTCTTTGTGTTCGCCGGCCCGGCGGGCGCGCCGGCGAGCTATCCTTCTCTCTCCCCCCTTCTAGCGGCCTGGAGCAGCGCCGGCGGTAATCCCAAGCGGCGAACGCTGCTGTTCTGCCAAAACTTCGACTTAACCACACTTCCCGGTCTGCTCGATCAATTAGTCACCGCCGGCACCTTTGACCGGTTTTGGGGCAAGCTGGTCTATTGGCGCGACAAGACCTTCGCGGGCAGCACCTTTACGTTCCTGTTTCCAGAAGGCACGGACGCGCGGGTGCTCGCACATGTGGGCAACCTCAGGCTGCGGCTCGAAAGCGGCTCCATTCCGAAATCGCTGAGCGACTTCACAATCGCGGCATCCTCAGATGAGAAAGATCTCACCCTGAACCTTGCGACCGGTGGCGCCGCTTGGAGCGTCGATGGGGTGGCGGGCTCGGACGCGGTGCTGACCGTCGCACTCGATGCGGGCAGCGGCTACGCCGCCGGATCAATTGGCCTCAAAATTCCCTGGACCACCACCAATGACGCCGGCGCACATCCTGTCGCGCGCACCCAGATTGCCTATGTGGCACCGCCCGTCACCTTGCCGCCTCAGGGCTACGACCGTGTGCCGTGCCAAGTCTGGCGATCGCGGGTTGTCCAGAAGGTAATACCATCCGCCAGCGGCGGGGACGTCTGCTCCGTTCATATCGACCCGCGCGACAGCGTCAAACACCCGCGCTGGCTCGCAAATGAGAAGCTCAATTCCAGGATTTTATTCGGCGCCGCCGACATCCACTCGACTTTTTTTTCGGCAACTGGCGACCGTTTTCTGCTGAACGCGGCCGCGGGCGCTGCTGCCCGCGCCAGTTTCCTGCACGATATGATCGACGCCGACCAGACGGTGGCCTCGAGTGGTATCCTGATCTTTCATCCAGAAGGGCTGTTCAAAATCAAGAGCGCGGCGCCCACACTCGCCGCCGCTGCGGCTTCCGATCTCAATGTCTCGCGCCGCGACTTCTTGGCCGGATCGGCCACCACCGAGTTCTTTGAGCTCGGTGCCGATAACGACGTCACCCATATCGAGTTCGTGGCGCGCCAGCCGGCGTTCCTGCGGCGCGATGAGACCGGCTCTCCGGTCGACCGAGATCTGCTGGGTGACGGCAAAGGCGCGGTCCACACCGCGCATGTGCGCTTTGTCAAGGCGGGCAACGACACGGATGTGAAATTTCACTCCCAGTCCGCCGAAGCGCCGATGTTCGTTGCGCCGCCCGGCGACAATCCCGACCATCTGCGGCGGAGGCGCAAGGAATATGGTGTCGCTCTAACGCCGTTGCCGGTGTTTCCTCATGCCGGATACCTCGATGGCCGCTACTCGTATGACGACTTCGCGCGCTTCGAGCTGAGCCATTTGGCGCAGTACAGACGCAAGCATGTGTCTCCGAAGGCAGCGCCGCCGCATCTTGCTGCCGCCGCCAAAGAACTCGCCGTTACTCCCCAAGGCATCCTGGCAGAGGTCGCGGCCAACGGCACCTCCTATACGCGGCTCTATTTCGGCAATCCCGACAGCGCCGACAACACGAGAGTCGACTTTGGCCTGACGATCAACAACACTGAGGCTCGCATCTTCCGCGATTTTCAGCAGGCTCTGCTTTCACCCCAGCTGTTTGTCGTAATGCGCAAGCCGAGCGCCGCCGCGCTAAATGTGGTGACTCCCTCGGCGACCCTTTATGCGCGTACTCCGTTCGCGTTCAAGATTCTGACGACCGGTGCCGGTCCGTTCACGAACACGAGCATGCTCGCCGACGCCATCCTGTTTAAATATTTCAGAGGCAAAAGCGTTGCTGAGTTGCTCGAAGATCCAGCCAGCTGGGCCTGCCAGTCCGATCTCGCGCCCGAAGGGAAAAGCAAAATTGATGACTGGTCGCCCTTCCCCAAGGGCAAGCCGGTTCCCGATCATCTCAAGCGGCTTAAGGCAATCTGGGACGACGAGAACTGGCAGGGCGTGCTGGTCCTCAATTTCCCGGTGAGTGAACAGCCGCCGTTGATCGAGGCGCTCAAGCCGGGACTGGCAAAAAAGGACGGCGATCAAAAGCCGGAGCTTAGAGCGCCCTATTTCGGGCTCAATGCGCTTCCGGCCACCAAGACCGATCTGACCTCGGACCCCGCCTCACCCCGTCGGCCAGGCTCGGCCTTCGGCATGATCCGCTACGCCCAGATGGAGATCGGAGAGGAGCCGGGCAAGCCGACGACAGACGACGTCGAGCCCGGCACGAGCGGCAAAGGCGGACGCGAATACCGCTTCGTGGTCGACTCGCTCCAGATCACCTTCGAGAATAGCCAGATCGCCGACTTCAGCGCGCGGCTGTTCATCCACTTCAGTCATCTGTTCTGGGACAGCCTGTCTTCGACTGGCGCGCTTCAAAAGCTTGTACTCGACGGCTACTATGAACGGCGCGGCACGGAGGACGTTTTTAGTCTGGTAAGCCCGACCCCGCTTGTCGTCAACTTTCCCCCCGAATCCTATCTCAAGCAACTCACCGTCACGCGTGCGCAGCTGGGGGTCGTGGCAAGCGACGATAAGCAGATCACCGCCTTTGTGGGTATCGACGGAACGCTTGAGCTTAGCGAAAAACTTCCCCAGGTTCCGCTGTTCAGCGTCGAGCGGATACGCTTGTCCTCGTTCGGTTTCGAGTACAGCTTTAGGCGTCTCGACCTGAGCGGGTTCAAGTTCAGGTTCAAGCCAAGTGGCATCTCGGCTGACATTGACTTCGGACAGAAGCCCTCGCTGCTGTCGATGCTGCCGGTGAAGCTTAAGGGCATGAGCGTTGCGCTCGGCCAACTGCTTGACCTCGAGGATATGCATTTCAGTCCGATAAACTTCGGCGGGCTGGGCACTAAATTTCAATTCGGCTTTATGATGGAGCTCGATTTCGGCTCGCTCGGACAGCTGGCCGGCGACCTGCGCGGCATGAAGTTTCCGATGCTGATCGGCTGGGGCGGTGGGAGTAACAAGGGGCTCGCCTTCGGCATTCAGTTCCCGACCCGCGAGGGCGAGGGAATCGATATCGGCATCCAGCAATTCATCCGCCTGCGGGCGAAGAAGCTGAATCTCGTGGTCTGCAAGGACGGCCAGGGTAAAACGCAGATGCTGGCCATCCAAGCGGTCAACGCCCGGATCGTTATGCTTGGCAAGGAATGGCCCGAAGCTGACACCTCGTTCGCCATCTTCATTCCCGTGGACTCGCGCCGCAAGCCGAGCTGGGCCTTCGGGGTCAACAAGGGGACTTGGTATGTGGGCGGCGGCTATCGGCTAAAGCTGCCAAGCGCGGGCGCCACGGACATCAAAGCGGTCGTCAAAGACTTCCGCGATACGCTGATTGATGTCGGCGGCCCCACCCAGGGTGTCTGCACCCTCGTTGGCGACGCCAACAACGACAACTGGAGCGTGGTCGGCAACTACGATGGCGAGCTGAAGGTCGCGGTCGCAATCTCCGATCCGGCGGTTTACGGCATCGCGGTCGAGATCCCCCCGTTCGGCGAGCTCGACGTGATGTATCGGCGCGTCAACGGCCAGCTTGGCATCTTCTCCATCGAGTACACATTGCCGGGCGCTCTGCGCACTATGCAGATCGGCGTCGCGAGCGTGCGTCTCCCGGTTTTCCGCCTTGAGATTCATACCGATGGCGGCTTCCTGGCCGACTTCGGCTTCCCGTGGAACAACGACTTCTCGCGCAGCTGCCAAGTCGAGATCGCGATCTTCCTCGGCTCCGGCGGGTTCTACTACGGCGTGACTTCGGCGGCGGCCGCGGATCTTCTCGCCTTCAAGGGCGGCTTCGGCTTTACAGCGCCCGATAGCAACAAGCTCAACGACCTACCCACGCTACGCCTCGGCTTCGCGGCGCGAGTCGGGATCGGCCGCAGCTTCACCTTGGGGATTCTCTACGCCGAGGCCTCGATCACTGTGTTCGGCGGACTGGAAGGCGCGATCGCCTATCGGCCGGGCGCGGACCTGTTCAGTCCGACCCTCTACTCCATGAAGGGCTATGTCGGCCTGATGCTTGACATCCGGGCGACCGTCGATTTTTCCATCATCCGCGCGTCCGCACATATCGTCGCCTATGTCGAGGTCGGCCTCGAGATTTGCCGTGTGCTCGGCCGAGACGCGGCCGGCCAGCACCATATCCTCACTCTGCCGATTGTCATCTTCGCCGAGATTGGGCTCGAAGTTAGGATCGAGGTCCAGATCCATATCGGCTGCGTCGACGTCACGATCCCCCTGTCGTTCAGAGACACGTGGCACTACGAGGAAGCGCTCACGGGCTTCAGGGACGAAGGGCCCTACGACGCGGCGGTGCTCGCGGCGAACGAAGCTCCGATGCTGCTACCCAGCCCGCTGTCCTTCAGTTTCAACTGGAACCCGGCCTACCGCTACTGGTCGGCAGCGCGCGAGATTAACCTTTATGCGACCGTGCTGCCCTGCATGGCGAACGCGGCCGACGTCGGCGAGAGCGGCGGCGTCAAGACTTGCGCGGTTGGCACCATGCTCTTGCAGGTCGACGCGCCCGACAACGCCTTCGCGGATCTCGCCCGCTTTCTGGTCGGCTGGGTGCTGCTGCCGCCTGGCACCAGCCCGGCGGCGATCAATGCAACCGTACTGTCTCTAAGGTGGGTGAACCAATTCCGCGAGCCGTTGCGCGATCGCGACAGCGGCTTCTGGAACGGATTTGCTGCCACGCTGCTTGCGATCGTGCCGCTACAGTTCGTCGGCAGACTGAAGACGCTCGCGAGCGGGGCGACCGACATCTTCGCGGCCCTGCCGTTATGGCCAGGCGTGACTTTCTGCAGCGCGCCGATCGGCGGAGGTCGCGCTGTCGAAGGCACGCCCGCGATCGTGATTTCACCTCAGGATCACCAAGCGATGCCCGCGCACGACGCGGCCTTTACCGAATACTGCCGCCAACTGATCGCTACCGTCATTCCGGAGATCGCTAGGTTGATTGAGGCGAAGGGCTATGTGCGTAACACCGACGGAACCGTTACCCCTACAGGATCACTACCGCCGAATGACCCGCGCAAATCGCTGACTTGGGCCGAGATCTGGCAGCAGATGTTTGCAGCGCTCTGAACAGGAAAACACCATGGTAGATGGCCCCAAGACCCGCCTCGACGGTATCGCCCGCGACCTGTCGCGCACCTTTCTGCACGGCAGCCGGGTGACCGACAATGCCGGTCACACCCGGCCGGCCACCGTCGCGACCGCCCAGCAAATCAGGGTCGACTTGCCGGCCTCGGGGCCGATGAATTTCGAGTTTTCGGCCGGTGCCGGGACACCCACGACCGTGCTGATCAGCCGGGCGGACGCGATCGCGAGCCAGACCTTCATGACCAATGCTCTCGGGGCGAACCGGGCTAAATATCTGACACTCGCTGCGGACAGATCGATCCCGACCTGGGTTTTCAGTCAGCACTCGTATTCGTTCCCAATCCCGCTTCCCGCCGAGGACACAATCGACGTAATGGTGCCCGATCCGGCGACGCTGGGCGCGACCCGCAAGCTCAAGCTCGTCAAATTATCGGCCTCGGCGCTCGCCGAGGTTTCGCCGGCGGGCAACAGCTACGTGTCGCTTACCCGCTTCGACACGACTAACAACCGAATGACCGCGATGGCGCGTGAGGGTTGGCAGCCTGCGATCCTGCTGCGCTTCAAGATCAAGCCGGCGCCCCCAACCCCCGGGCTTCCGGCCGGCACGCAGATTTTCGAACTTGAAGGCACCCCGCAAGGCGACCGCTATTTCCTCGACAGACTCGGGTTGCTAGACGATTTTCTGTCGGCGGCCGCCGACCCCAATCCGCCCGAAATCGAGGCGATTGCGCTCGCGCTTTCGCATACCGCCTCCGGCACACCGGCAGCGCTCGACGACTGGACCCTCATCCGGACTAATCTGACTCGCGAGGCGCGCTCAGGCGAGAACGCTTTGAGGACAGGCTCCGCGGCGGCGGCGCCGGGGTTGCCGTTTGTGGCAATCTCGGGCGGCGATGCGGATCAAGACAAGGACGCTGTCCGCCTCCTGCAAATGATCAGCATCACCAATTCGGGCGGATACTTTTTGCGCACCGCGACGGCCCCGGCTCAGGCCGACACCCTGGTGCTGAGCATCGTGCTCAAGGCGCGGCCTGATCCCGACACCAAACAAGAAGAGAGCACGTTATTGCCGCGTGCCGCCAACGCGGTGGCGCTCATCGGCGCGGGCGCGCAGTTGCCGGACGCTATCCGCTTCAATGGCCTCGATCATATCCAGATCGCGCCAACGGTGCCGCCCGGCAACGTGCTATTCGGCTGGACTCGCACCGAGACAGACAACCCGACCACCCCCGAGGACAAATTCGGTTATGGCACCATCAGCCTGGTGGATTATTCGGCGATCGACGGTGCCGGTCAGCGGGTCGGGGTTAATTCGGCCGACAAGGTAGTAGCGATATCGCCGTCGAACCCGCTCAACGGCGAGCCGTTCGAGCGCATGAGCCCGAGCGCTGCGGCAAGCTCGCACCATTTCAACACGGGGGACGTTGCGGCGCTTGGGCTGCGCTCTGGCGCCGCCACTAGTGCCGTGACCACGGTGGCCGCGGCCGGCACCGTGGTCAGACATTTTCGCGCGAATCTGCGGTGTTACGACGAGAAAACCCAATCGCCCTATTGGCGCATCGCTGATCAGGCCCGCAGCCAGATCACCTTAACGCCGGGCTTCCGCGATGTGTTCGGCAACCAGTTTGATGCCGCCTCCGGGCCGGCGGTGCGCTGTCGGCTATTCTACACCGATGCCCTGATCGCGCCGGCGGAGTGGCCGGGCATCCGGTTTGCGGCCTATCCGGTCCAGCAGAGCGGCAAGCCCTATCTGTATCTGGAGATGCAGTATCGCTTCCTTGACTCGCGCGAGGACAAGCGACCGCGTATCAAGCGCCTAAACGAGATCCGCGCTCAGCTCCTCGGGGCGAAGTCCGACGTCGAGGTGACGTTTTCCGCCGAACCGGTCGTTAGCGGTGCGGTGACGCTGAAACCCGCCGACCTCGCCGATCAGATCGGCAAATGGATCGATCAGGAGAATGACAACAAGGTGGACAATGCCGATGTGCTGGTGATGGTGTTCCCGGCAATCGCCTGCAACGGCATGGTCGACAACATCGTACGGTTCGACGGGGTAGCCGATCCGGGATCGCCGGTCACAGGGCCGCGGCTGACTATCGCGCGCACAAATGCGAGCTACCGTCCGGCCGACGCTGATCTTCCGGGCGATGCGGTGCTGGCGGCGCAGATCAAATCGCAGATCAGCGCTGCCAGCAGCCCAGTCCATCTTCAGACGGCGACCGCCAAGGCGGCCGCTGGCGTGCCAGCTACGCACGACGAATTCCGCGAGATCGCGCAGGCATTTCAGAAAAAACTTGCGACCGCGCTGAAAATGCAGGTTGGCTTTCTGCGCAACCGCCTCAACCAGCACGAGCTGTGGTTCGTGCCGAACAAGTTCTTCCCGACGGCGCCAAGCACAACGAGCTATATCGACTGGTCCTTTGCGACAGCGCGTCCGTTGAGCAACAAGCTCGCAACCGAAAGCTTCAAGGTCCCGGATTTCGCCGCGACCTGCACGTCCAGCGGTCCAGACTGTTGGAGGAAGCATCCGATAGTCGCGCAGACTGTGATCGACCAGGATCTCGACGAGCTTGGCCGGGTGGCGTTCCGCCTGGTCGAGCAGGAAAGCACTGCGCTCGCGGTGATGACCGACCGCGGCAATGCGACTGCGGCCCGTCAACTTCTTTCCGAGCGCGAGCAGATCGCGCTTACTCTCACGAGCTTCCAAGGTGATGGCGGGCCCGGCTATCTGGTGCCGCTCTACGACACGCCCGACGGGCTCGAGCAGGCAGGCGTTGTGCGGGCCTGCAAGGATGCGTTTCTTGGCAACCTCAACGCGTTCTACGATACCGATACGGTCGTCCAACTTCCGCTTGCCAAGGCTGCCAGCGACAAGATTCTCACTTTCGAAGGGAAAGTGGAGGCATTCTTCGAGAGAGGTTCCACTGCGCCGCGCCCGCTCGTGTCCAATGTTCTGATTGGCGGCGGCGACAGCAAGGTGACGGTTCTCTACGACCTCCCGCCCGGCACTCGGGGTTTCAAAGCGGTGCAGCGCCTCGATGCAATCAAGGTACTTATCCACCATATTCAGCTACCGCTCAAGGAAGGCGCACCTAGGGAAAAGAATCTTTTCAACCAGGGAGCTTGGCTCGAGCTCGTCGTGCCGCAGCAGCTGGCCTGGAAGGGCCCGCCGTCAGACTTCATACCTGTGGCCGATCGGAGATTTCCGGCCAAGCCGGTGATCAAGGCAACCGAGACCCTGCTGCCATGGCTCAATATGGCGCCGCCGCCGATCACCACGTCGAATGCTTCACTGCTGGTGAGGTGGGGCTGGCGATTCATCTTTGGCTTGATCGATCCGAGCTCGAACGACGTCGTGCACGTGACCGTGCGCTACAATGAGCCCACCACAGGCTCAGGCACCATGAACCCGCTTATGGCGGAGACGGCCGAATGGCGGCCGCAGTCGCTGCTCAACTGCCTCGTAGCGCTCAAGCTGCTGCAAGACCGTCTTAGCGACGTCAGAGCGCCCGATCGGCTGCAAACCACTGCCGATCTCGCGAGCTTCCTGCGCCAGACGCTGGCGGCCGCGTCCGCCATGACGGCGCTGGAGGCGGCAGCCCAACCGAAGGATCACTTCGCCATCAAGTGGCAGCACACCACGCCGGTTGCCGATCGGGGGGGGCTCGCGATCATGAAGGGCCCCATCAGTGTCGCCTGGAGCGCGGCTGCAAATACACAGACCGTGACCGTGAGCGCGCTCGCCGATGCGGCCAACAACAACGCGGTGCTTACCAGCACCGCACCGGTCCGCAACTACCGCACCGCGCTACGGCTGCTGCGCAATGAGACGTTCGGGCCGGTGAACGAGCACAAAGCCAATCCGAGCCTTATCTACGAATGTGCTCCTGTCGAGTCGCCGCTAGAGTGCTGGGCTTCCAACGTCTGGCAGCCGACGCTGACTTTCGACCTGACCGGCCACTCTCTTGAGGAGGGGCTGCGCGACTTCTTCACCGGCCTGCTGCTCGGCGTCGACTTATCCTCGATCAACATCGAGGTGGGCGCGGCGCTCAAATGGCATAGTGGTAGGCTTGACGCCGTGACACCGTTCTCCCTATTGCCGATCGACATCAAGCCCGGAGGTGGCACTGCTCGCGACGTCGCGAACTCCGTTTACGCAAAGTTTGCCTCACTGGTCGGAACTAGCATTCCACCAGACGTGTCACAAAAGCTGCGACTGCGACTGAAGCTGACAACGCTCGATCCCGGTCCGGGTCGCCGGGTGCTGCTGGATATATCCGCGATTGACTTTGCAGTGTGAGCGGTCATGAGGGCATGGAACGAGCAAGCTTTCGAATTTATTTCGTCCTACTATTGGAGACCTCGCATGACAGAAGATCACGTCGACGATCCCATTGCCGACTTGCTCGAGCATCGGGCTCTTTCGAATGGCAATCTAGTTTCCGCAGAACTCAACCTGGCTGAGCTTGATCTTGCCGAACATGCTGCGAGTGCCGCGAAACGGCTTAAAGCTGATCACCCTACCGTAGTTTTCACAAGTGGGCGCCGGTCAGTCTCCGATCAAGCTGACGCAATGGCGGGCAACGTCGTGGTCAATCGCAAATGGATTGTGCAAACCTATGCCGCCAGTAATGAGCGCGACACTTTGCAGAAATGGGTTGACGAAAATCCCACTGTGACAAGCAGGCAGAGTATTGCTGCTGGTCTCTCCAACATTATGACCGGATGGACAGATGCCCAACGTGTTAAGCTGTCGAGACATTTCGCCGGTTTAGCGTTCGATGTCAGGCCGGGGGACGCAGCTATAAAGGACGCCATCAAAGTCCTTCCTAATTTAGTGAAATTTCTTGACAGCGAGGGCGGCATCACAATTTGGCACGCAGAATTCAAAGCTGCCTAGCGTCAAAGTTGCTTGTAACGCGGTCGCCTCACCCGTCATGATGGCGGTCGTTGAGACCTTGGCCGAATAGATTATACCTCAAAGCTGAAGGCCAGCTTAACTTCTGGAATGGCCGAACAACCGGTGGAATGGCCGAACAACCGGCAAAAAAGCGGCTAAGCCGCGCATGATCCGCCGATGCTGCAGTGACGCAAGTAAAGCCAAAGAAGAGTGACCATGGGAAACGCGTAATGGCTGACTATCCCGATCAGTCGCCGTTCGTTCGCAGAACAGACGTTCTCTTACGAGCGCACTACCCGCATTTGATAACCCGTGTTTTCGAGATTGCACCTCAGAATTTTTCCATAGTCTTCGAATACGAATTGCAGCCTGCAGACGACATCGCCAAATTCTTCGACAATTCCATTCGTCCAGTCACAGTTCCCGTGTCGCTCTCAAATACACTACCCCGACAGTTCATTCGCGAAATTGAACCAATCGCGAATGAGAACCTCACAAAGGGCTTCGAGGGCTACTTATTCACGGCATTCGATCTCACGAACTATTTAGCATCTTGTTGTCCTGAGCTCCCCGTGATCCTCGGCACCGGCAACGAAAATCACCCAATATTGACCCTTCGCTTTCCACGCAACCTCAGTTCTGAAGAAAGAGTGCTCGTCGAAACCAAACTTGCAGCTCTCATGCCCGGTTGGCCAATCGATATTGCCACTGCTGACCCCAACCTTGAACGGCCACGCATTTCACCGCCCGATGGCTTAACAATCATCGCCGCACGACTGCGCTCTGCCGCGCCCGCCTTCGTTACGCTCGATCAGCAATATTTTTGGTCGAACATCGATTCGATCTTTGCTGGCCGACATAATGTGCATGAACATCCTTCAATGAGCGATGTAGGAATGTGCTGTTACGTCGACGGCTCAGCGTTTCCAAACATAGACCTACGTCAGCTACTGCTTTTGTATGATACGGTACTACTATCGCCCCCAATTGCCGATGGCACAAATCGACAATTCTGGAATAGCCAAGGGCTCGACAAGGCCGACCTACTTCGTATCGTTGATGCTGGGCGGCTTCGGCTGCTACTCCGGCAACCAGAGGAGCGAACAGATATCCGATGGCTCGAGGAAGTTTACGAGCGCTCGCCAACCGCGATTATTGGTCGCCTAGCTGGTGCCGCTTTATTCGCTTGCGACCTTGTCAATACAGCCAACGAATACACTCTCTCGCAGCCGCAACATCGACTAACCATAACGCTGATTGCGCGGGCACTTACTACTGAGCTCGGCGTACCCGAACGCGAAGTCCAGGATTTGCTTCTCTGGCCGATTGGCGCACGGCTGTTATGTCCAAGGCCTCTTCTCGATAGAGGCCTTATTGCCATTCCTTCGTTCGGACTTGGTCAAGTCCTTGCCCATCAGATCGAGCGTGAAGCCGGCAAGGACGTTACCCTTGAGGCAATGAGTGCTGCCGACGGCGTTCACATTGCGCACGCACTCGGCGCAACCTTTATCGCACCGTCAGATGGCTTGGAAGGTTGGCATCCGGCACGGGAAGCGATCGGACAGCGTCTAAACTTTTACCGCTCGTTCAACTCTCGCGTCTCAGCCGCGTGGGCGGTTAACGAACGGCGAAAAGAAAGCAGAAAATCCGTACTGCCTCCGCTACCTATCTTTACATTTCCGAAGCACACTTCCGTCGACGACATACTCGACATTTCTGGGCGGAGATCTGTTCGTTTCTCTGGTCGTGCACTGATCTCACGCCTTGCCGATTTGCCGGTTGAGGAACGCTTCTCCGAAATCCAGCGGCTCGAAAAGCAACTTCATGACCGTCAAATGACTCGCGAACGCCGCAACCTGCATCTTGATACAGCCGATGCTACTCTGGATATCGCCAATGATGTTCTGAGTTGGGGTCTTTGGCCTGTTATGTCCGGCCTTAAAATTACCCAACGGCTAATTGACGTTGCCCGTAAGAATCCACGGTTCGATGTATTCGCAGATACCCTGGAGCGCGATATCGGCGGTCAGTTCGGCCGCAACGCCGATCTCGATTTCCTTGACAATGTCAATCGCATTGCAGTGCTCAATACACCGACCGACTGACGAATAGAGTTTGCCTAAAAACAGCAAGGAAAAAAAGGGCGATTGCTGGGCCGGCGCCGCTCACCTTATTGTCACCAAGCCGTCTTCGTGAACCAGCGCAATCTCGATTCCGGCTTGGTGACATCGGGTTGCCAGTTTGGCTGCCATGTTCAGCGTCAGCGCGGTGCGCGGCACAGCCGCAATCTGGCGAGAGCCGTCTTCCGGCACAATCAACAGCGCACCCACTGCTTCCAAAAGACCTTTGCGCAGCTGGGAAAGCCTACCCGAATGCTTCGAGTTGATAGTACCGCCTTTGCATTCAACGAACACGCGGCGATCATTGATAACGGCGGTTACATCGCCCATTCCAGACTTTGGGTGAACGATCAATTTTGATTCACCTCGCGTGTACACGCCTCCATAGGCTGTCCGCCCCCGCCTCTCGGCACCGTAGCCGTGCCTTTCCAGCCAAGCCACAATATCAAAGCGCTTAGCGTGTTCTCCATCTGGGCAGACGGTCACCTCGTGGGCGCCTTGAGAAAAAAGGTAATGCGCAATCGCGAGCATTACAGCAGCCTCTGTCAGACGCCGCTCAACGCCACCTTCAGCATAACGCTTGCGTTTCTCAGGAGGCGCGTAATCGGTGCAGAGGGCAAGAAGCTGCAGCTCACTCGTCATGGCAGACCTTTCTTTCGCTACCCTTATAGTCGAATCTTCACTCCTCAGGCCCAACTGTTGCCGACGACCGGAATGTAGGTCAAAAGCGTCGTTGTTGATGCTCACTTGAAGGCTGCGATCGGCAATCGCAGCATGCCGTCAGGCCCTACCCGGCGGAGAGCAAGATGTCCAAACAATGCTTCACGCGTTCCGAACTATATGAGCTGGTCTGGTCAAAGCCGATGCGCACCCTCGGGCAAGAGCTAGGCATCTCAGACGTGGGCCTCAAGAAGATCTGTCGCCGGCATCAAATACCTACCACGCCTCAAGGGTACTGGAACAAAAAGGCTGCCGGTCACACCGTCCGTCAATTGCCACTTCCGGCCACCAGCGAACCCGGATCGGATCGAATTCAAATCGAGGGGGCGACATCGAGGTTGCCTGCTGTTGCTCGTGACATCATCGCCGCTGCGAAAATCCAGAAACGGGAGCAGCCGGTCGAATTCCCTGACATAACGCTGGGCAAGGACCTGCGTCACCTTCACATGGCCCTTCGCGCGACAGCGCGGACATTGCGCAAAGCAAAACCCCACATCAACGGCAGCATCCGAGCTCAAGGCGAGGGAGAATGCGGGGTCGTGGTTGCTAAAGCCAGTACCGAAAGAGTTATCGGCTTGCTGGATGCTCTCCTTGAGTTGCTGAGCCAGGAGAACCTAGCCCCGCAACCAGCTGGGAAGCATGTGCGTGTGATCCAGGGTCAAGATGAGGTGCTGTTTGGCATAATCGAGCGCTCAAAACGCGTGCCTCATGTGCCGACGCTAGCCAAGCTTGCCGCTGAAGAAAAGCGATTAAAGAAACAGGAGCAATACTGGCGCCATGGAACCAGCAATGCTGGTTCCATCGACTTCTATTCGAAGGCGTACCCTGAATTCGATACGGTTTGGTCCGGGCAGCTTGTTCTCCAGGTTGATGGCTGGGACTATGGCGTTCGAAAGTTCTGGGGCGACGGCAAAACTCAGACGTTGGAAAGAAAGTTGCCCGATATCGTCGCTGGCCTGAAAGTTGTGCTTGCCACGCGTTCTGCTGAACGTGAGCGACGGGCCGAAGAAGCCAGACGGCAAGCTGAGTGGGCGCGTCGACGGGAGCTTGCTAGCAAGCGCCAGGAACGGGAAAAGCGCCGCGTCGACTACCTCAATCAAATTCTATGCTGTGACCTGAGACCCTGGATTTCCTCCAGATTTGGGTAGAGTCCGTAACCTCCAGAGAGGAGACGGACGATGCGTAAGAGCAGGTTTTCGGAAGAGCAGATCATCGGTATCCTGCGGGAAC
>JALHMJ010000010.1:0-99862 GCA_022844105.1 Hyphomicrobium sp.
TTTCGTTCTGGAGCCGCGATTGGTGCGCCTCCAGCAGCGAGTGGGCGAGTAGCTCAGTTGGTAGAGCAGCTGACTCTTAATCAGCGGGTCCACGGTTCGAGCCCGTGCTCGCCCACCAATAAAATCAACGACTTAGCCCCTAATTTTCCATAATTGTTTGGCAGCCTGTTTGGCATGTTTGGCAACTTTGCTAAGAAACGTCGTTCTAAGTTTGTACCCATCGAACGGCTTGGCCGGTATCTAACCCCACAGTTAGAGAAAATCTTTTCCCTGATCGTCTGCCTGCGCAGCTGACTCTCTTTCTCCTACAACTTGACGCCATAATTCGGGCCACCGTGAGCCGATCGTAAGCGGCCTCATGAACTGGATCGAACATGATAGCTGCGAGTTGTTCGCTAAACATTCTCGCGGTAGAATCATCGGCGATTTGGAGGTCCTACTTTGGCTGTCAAGAGCGAGATAAGCGCCGATCTCACGCTCGAGATCGACGGCAGTGCCGTGTCGCCGGACAAGTTCCTGCGAAGCGTACGTGCGTTCTTTGCCATAGTGACCGAGGTTTCTTCCAAGGTCGCAGGGAAGAAGAGCGCTGTTGGGTGGCGCGTGCAAGTCAAAGAAGGCAGCAATTTAATCGGAGTAAATCACGAACCTGGCTTTCCACCTCAGGTAGTGAACCAGATCGTTTCTGCCGTTTCGCAAGGCCTTGTTCAATTGGAAGACAGAGCCGCTCAGCCGAAGTACTTTTCAGATCGCGCTGTCAAAAGTTTGCGCGAGCTCGCCGAAATCGCCGGCACTAGTGACACTGACAACACCTACATTCGAGTGTGGGCCAAGCGAGAACCTATCAGGATCACCCACAAGTCTGTCGCGAACATCGCCGACCTGATTGCTGGCGAGCATGAAGACTACGGCTCGATAGAGGGGAAGCTTCGTGCCGTTACGGATAAGGGCGGTTTGCATTTCGTCGTGCATGAACCGCTGCGAGAGAACGCTGTCAGGTGCTACATTCCTGAGCACTTGCTGGACGTGGCAATGTCGAACTTTCGCAGCCGGGTCGAAGTGTATGGGCGGATCAAATACCGCAAGGATGGAAGGGCAATTAGCATATCGGTCGACGACTTGACGGCGTTTCCTTCCGCCGAGAAAATACCGTCGTTCCGCGATGTTCACGGATTGCTGCGAGAGGCATCGTGAGCGGCGAAATTAGGTATTGGGATTCCGATTGTTTTCTGGGTTGGTTGCAGGCAGAGCCTGACAAAGAGGCCGCTTGCCTGGAAGTCCTGACGGCAGCAGAAGAAGGGAAAATTCAGATAGTAACCTCTGCACTTACAATTGCTGAGGTTCTAGCAGTGCGCGGGCGCAAGAAGATACCCGCCACGGACAAGCAGAAGGTAGAGGCCTTCTTTAGGAACGATTACATAGTCGTTCGCAACATAACCCGACGGATTGCTGAAGCTGCTCGCGGGTACGTTTGGGATTTCGGCGTCGACCCGAAGGACGCACTTCATGTAGCGACTGCGGTCGATGCCGGTTTAGCTCTGTTCAATACCTTCGATAAGGATCTACTCAAAAAATCTGAGAAGGTTGGCGATCCGCCTTTGACAATCCAGATTCCTCAATGGTCGGCGCCGAAACTCCCTATCATTCTTCCCCGAGACCCGAGTGGAAAAAAGAGCTAGCGCTCGGTGCTCGTTTCACGGAATTTGCGAGGCCTCAACGACTGAAATCGAGTTTGGCAGTCGTTCGGAATTCTCCAATTAAATCAGTGCCGCTTGCCTCCGGTTTGGCAGAAATAATTTTCCAAACCCCTTTGAAAATACACGTTTTTTTGCTGACTCTTAATCAGCGGGTCCACGGTTCGAGCCCGTGCTCGCCCACCAAGAAACAAAATTAAATCAAGGTCGTGTCTGCTGGATTCCGCGGTCGGAAATGGGGCGTATCCCCGTGCGGTCGAATCCTAGAAGCTGAGAAGCGTTTTCGAGGGCGCGGTCGCGGGGGCAGTGAAATGGACGTACTTGCGCAATTGGCGACTTGGAGCCTGTTTGCGTTTGCCATTCTCCTGTTTGCTACCCAGGTCGCGGCGCGTGAGTTCGGCAATTGGCTGGGAAAACGGCAAAGTGCGCTCCGGGGCACTGGCGATGCCGAGGGCGTGGGACTGGTCGTCGCCGGAATGATCGGCTTGCTGGGGTTCGTGCTGGCGCTCATGCTGTCGTTTGGCAGCACGCGCTTTGACGAACGCCGTCAAGGGACCTTAGACGAGGCGAATGCGATCAGCACAGCGTGGTTGCGCGCCGAGGCCGTGGGACATCCCAACGGCTCCGCGATTGCCAAACGTCTCAAAGACTATGTGCAGGTGAGACGCGACTACGTTCAAGCTCCAAGAAATCCTGAGATACTGCAGAAGATCAACCAGCGAACTTCGCAGCTCCAATCAGAGATTTGGTCTGACATGACGGCAATCATCCGCGCCAGAACGGATCCGGCTGTCGTCTCGTTGATGTCGGCGCTCAATGAAGTCTTTGACTTGGGAACCGCTGAGCGCTTCGCCCACGACAACCGAATTCCACAAAGTCTGTTTTGGCTGCTCATGGTCTTGGCCCATTCATCGATGGGGGCGCTCGGTTATCAACTCGGGCTCAAAGGCCAGCGGCCTCACATCATGGCTGGCGTTCTCACGGCAGTCTGGACGGCAGTCATAGTCGTGATCCTCGATCTAAGCGCGCCTCGCCTTGGAGCCATTCGAACAAGCGTTGAGGTCTACGATTGGGTTTTGGAGGACATGAACCGCACTGCGGGTACCAAGCCGCAGTAGCTCATGTGAACTGATCAAAAGAAAGCGCGGCGCTTTATTCCCGCGATGAAGAACTGCGTGTCGGCAAGATCAGGCGTTTGAATGAAGTGGAAAGGCAAGAGCTGTGGCGCTAGAGCGCGCGCGCTCAAGGCACGGCTTCTTACGCCAGGAAGACTGGAGTGATGTCTCTGTCGACCGCGCCCATTTGCGCACCAAATAGGCGATCGTTCGCATCCCGAAGTCGGCGACAGACTTCCCGGCCCATGTTCATCTGTATGAGTGTGAATTGCTTCAGATCCTGCGCATACACGCGGTAGAGATCGGCGGCGGAAATGCGAATCGCGGTTGAGGGTTCTTCTGCGCGCACGGTCGCGCTGCGAAGACAATGGTCGATGACCGCCAACTCGCCGAAACAGTCGCCCGCTTTGAGGATCTGAATGAGATGATCGTGTCCGTGCCAGGATTTCAGCACGGCAGCTCGGCCTTCCTCTAGGACGAAGAGCGAGTCACCTTGGTCGTGCTCATGGAAGAAGAGTTCATTTTTTGCGGCTGCCACGACCGGGCAGTAGCCGAGCACGAATTGGAGGATGTCCGCTCGAACCCCTCCAAAAATCGGCATCCGCTGCAGGAGTTCAATTCGCGCGTGTTCCATGGCGCGCTCCTCAGGTTGACTGAGTACCGGTTACTAAGTTCGAAGCAGAACGCGGTGCTGCAAGAGCGGTGGCGGCGATCTTCTAGTTCTTCTTGGGACGCTTTTCATGAGACTTGGTAACCGGTTTGTTCTCAAGGCGCCGGCAAAAGTCGTTATTCGTGCCGCTCAAGCAGCCATAGCGTTCCAAAAGTTCAGCGTCGCGCTCGCTGACGGGCCCTCCAGCCCTTGCATTTGCTCGCGCATGTTCGAGTTCCCCTGCCTCTCCCAGGCCGCCAGCCGCTGCCGGGCCTGCGAGGAGTAAAAGGATTGCGATTGTCAGAGTTAAGCGGTCCATTGCGACACCAGGGTTTTGGATCGGGCCATTGGCCGGTCGGCGACGCACATCTTATCGAACCTGAAAATCAGGCGCCATCGGTGAATGTCGGTTCGCCCGCCAAAGTGTGTGACCTTCGCCAAGGCCCTGACAATGTGTTAGCATACGGACAGTCTCAATAGGACCGACGCAGCAATGAACCTTTGCGATTTGTGCAGCGGCTACCCCGAAAAGAATTTCGAAACCGATGCGGTCCTCCTCGCGCAAGGAGAAAAATCCGGCCGACTTCTGGTGTTGATCGAAGGCGCAGTCGCGATCATGTGCGACGGAACAGAAGTCGCGGTCGCGGATTCACCCGGCGCGGTCTTCGGCGAACTTTCACTGCTGCTCGATAAGCCCCACATGGCCAGCGTGGTGGCGCGGCGTGCGACGCGGGTCCACGTCATTGACAATGGCGCGGACTTCTTGCGCTCGAGCCCGGAGGTTATTTTCCAGGTCGCAAGAGTGCTCGCGGCGAGACTGCACATGCTGAGCACCTATCTGGGTGATCTGAAACAGCAGTTTGCCGACAAGGGCGAGGATCATTTCGTCATGGTGGACGCGATCATCGCCAGTATGACGCAGCACCAGCAGGCAACCGCCCCCAGGCTCGGCTCCGACCGCGACAGTGGGGTCGCGCGCTGACCTTGAGTGGATGGGTTCAGCCCGGCGATCTCGGTGCTGTGAGCCAGGCAGGTGGCTTGGTCAGCGGTGAGACGGCCGCGGCACGGTCAGCAGTGAGGTCCGCAAGCTGAGCTCCCGCCAGGGACGACCACATCGCCGCCTCTGCTTTTATGTCGATGATGATATGGGCTGGAATGTCGCCGATCTGATGGCCAGCGTTCAAGACCCAGCTTTTGTTGATTTTGTCGATCCAGGAGCCGCGGGATAAAAACGGCGCGTTGTGCGCATGTCCGCAAAAGACCAGATCGGGCTGATATTTCCGAACCCATGCCGAGAGGTCCGCGTCGCCCAGAGTGCCGGACAACTCCTGCGCGGTCAGCGCGCCCTCTGGCGGAGAGTGATAAATCCAAATCCATTTGCTGCGTACCTTAC
Source organism: Hyphomicrobium sp. (assembly GCA_022844105.1). Taxonomy (GTDB): domain Bacteria; phylum Pseudomonadota; class Alphaproteobacteria; order Rhizobiales; family Hyphomicrobiaceae; genus JAGVSR01. The sequence goes on from JALHMJ010000010.1 coordinate 4,849, forward strand.
GCGCGTCACGTTCGAGCAATTCCGCCACGCGTGCTTTTGCGAGCGGCCCGTCCCACCAGGGGCAAATCGTAAAAAGAACATCGTCGATATAGAGCCCGTCGCCATCGGTCGGAATATCGGCGCGCAGCTTTTGGAGCCACTCTGAGCGACGCTCTCCCGCGCTATCGTGACTGTCGAGATCGTGGTTCCCCGACGAAATGACGAGTTTTGTAATCGAGGCCAACCGTTCCAGATACTTGGAGACAACCAGGATCTGCGCGCGGCCATCAACCGTGGAGAACGTGTCGAGGTGATCACCCGCCAGTACGATCAGGTCGAACTGGGGCGCGACGCGCATCAGCCAGTCAAATTGCTTGAGCGAATAATGGAGATCGGCTGTGAGTAAGCATTTCATGCCGCGGACTTTCAAAGTGCCAAATAGCGCTGCGCTTTTACCTGAATTGCAGGGTCCCGACATTGTAAAAATTCCGATCCGAGCCAAACCTGGACCGCCACGGTCAACGGGGCGTCGCTATTGGGGGACCGGTTCCAATTCATGTCATTTCGAAAAAAATGCACCAACCGTCACACTCAGTTCTACGTGAATACGTCCTGTGCGGAACGAATTTGGATTCGGCCGCTCGACGCGGTCCAGCGCGGACGACCGCCTTGCTGGTAGGAGAAGTTCGCAAATCACTGTAGTTTCGATGACTGTCCAGAGTATCGGCTGTGGCGTGTGCCTGAACGTAGGCGCTCGCCCTCGCAAGCAGTTCTGTGCCGCGTTGTCTCGATGGAGAACAACAAATGGCTATCGAATCTCTGATTATTTGGCTTGTGATTGGTGCGATTGCTGGCTGGCTTGCCGGTCAGATCATGAAGGGCGGCGGCTTCGGACTCGTCGGTGATATCGTCATTGGTATTGTCGGTGCCATTGTCGGCGGCTGGCTGCTGCCTCGCATTGGCGTATTCGTGCTCGGCGGCATGCTCGGTGAAATTCTGAATGCCGTGATCGGAGCCTGCTTGGTCCTATTTATCCTGCGACTGCTTAAACGTTAACTTCGAACGCGAGCTGGGGTGCGGTTGGTTCGAAAAATCCGCCGCCCCAGCTCGCGCCTCCTCAACGCTCAAGCAGTCTGGCGCTCTGATCTTGGGTCCGCTTGACCCGGTCATTTGACCTTACGGGACCGGGATTAGGCTTTACCGATTATCGCGTTTTGCCTGCGCAACTTTCGCCGCTTGGCGAAGCCGACCCAATTCCATGGGGCGGATCAGGTTCTGCCTCCGGCTGCTCGGCTTGCTGCGCATCCCTGCGTGAGCGTGCCGGGAGTTCACAGGAGCAACGCGCGCTTCTGCCGCCTGATTTTTGAGTTCAAGCGCTTTGTGCGCGTTCTCCACGAGAGCGAGGCGTGATGCCATCTTTAGGCGCCGCTCTTGTTCGCTGTTCAGTCGCCGCATCGCCATAGCAAGAACCGCGAGCTTCAGTTTCGAACCATCCTCGGCGCGCGACGCTGTGGCCCCCTTAGGTGACGCCTTTCCGCGCATCTCGCGGCGACGACGGCTCGCTTCTGTCCGTGCGCGATCGCGGCGCTCTCGGACGAGCTTTACAAGGTTACGCAATTCCTCGTCGGAAAGATTCTGGACGTCCGGGTGATGCGATTTGTTGACGAGTTCCTGCTCGTCCGAACTGAGCGCGCGCGCTTCTTGCTTCTTTGTAATCGCCATCTGACAACTCCCGCACAAATTCTAATTTCGATCGGGCCCTGTGTCCCACTCAACAAGCATAGCGGGGCCCAAATAAATGTCCATCATGCCAATCTTAAGTGGTGCGAGCGGAATGGATTGCAAACCCAATGCGTTTTGGCCCCGAAGCCCATTCGCGGCGCTCAAGGATCTCGATTGAAGACGCCAAATGGACGTCGCTTGCAATTTGTGCAGTAAGTGCCCTTAACAACGGGGGACAATAGCAATGAGCGATGAGGCTGTACGCATGCTGTTTTTGATATTCGCAGTTGGGGTCGCGTTGGCCATGTTTGCCGGATCGCTCGCAATCATGGAATTCGGCCGCCGATTGGGGGCGCGGCGATTATCTGCCGAAGGCAGTGCTGCTATGGCCGGGTTGAGTGCCGTCGAAAGTGCCGTTTTTGCATTGATGGGCTTGCTGCTGGCGTTCACTCTGTCCGGTGCCTTGCAACGATATGACGAGCGTCGCGCCCTCATCATTCACGAGGCGAATGCCGTCAGCGCCGCTTACGATCGTCTCGAAATGCTCGAAGAATCCTCGAAGACCGAATTGAGAGCGAAGCTGAGGACGTACGTTTCTGGACGCATCGAGCTTTATCGCCTACCGATCGGGTTCTCGGCCGTCGAAAACGCCTCGGTTTATGATGCCACGCAATTGGCAAACATATCCAAGGTGCGAACAGAGCTTTGGGATGGTGCGGTTGCAGCCTGCAGTCGGGCACCCACGACGTCGCCGTGCAACCTGATCCTCCCGGCGCTCAACGAAGCCTACGACGCCGCGCGAGAGCGGGCGGGAGCCAATGAGAGGCATCCACCACGGATCATTTACATCATGTTGTTTGGATTGGGGCTAGGCGGTTCCCTGCTCGCCGGCTTTGGCATGGGTGCGTCCGAAAAGCGAAGCATCGTCCATATGGTGACGTTCGCGGCGGCTATGTCTCTCGCCCTCTACATCATCACCGACATTGAGTTTCCGCGCCAAGGTCTCATCACTGTCGACGCCTTCGATAAATTTCTTGAGCAGGCGCTCAATTCGATGAAGTAAATCGGACGGGTCCCGCCGCACGATGTCTCGCGCAACGTTTCCGCCACCCATTCACCGCCAGCGCATGCCTCTCTAAAAAACAGGCTACTTGTAAAATAACGGCTCACTCTTCATCAGCACTGGAAGATTTAGGCGCGTCGACAACGGTGTTGGATCATCCGACAACAGCGGCAATCCCAACGTATCCGAAAGTGGAGCGGGATCATCCGGTCGCACGGGAGTGTTCGAACTGTAGTTCGAGCAAATCAGCGATGGAATTCCTGTAATGGCTTCGAAAGGGTGCTCGGTCTTTGCAAAAACCGGCCATTGAAGCGCGCTCGATAGGGGGGCGGCCTCGTCCCAAAGCCGCACTGAAGACACAGGCTCCGGCACGCCAGAATCGATTGGCGTATGCTTGTGCAAGACCGACGTTGCAAGTTGGCCACCGGAGAATGGCGCGTGGACGGTGACAAGGCTCGCACCTTGGCTGACGCGGGTAGCGTAAATGACAGCCTCGCTCCGCACGACATACGCCTTCACCATTTTTTCCATTACGTCATCGGCGCCGGCCGGTGACCCGCCAGTGCTGGACGTCGGCGTGAAAATGTGGCTGTCCGCATAGCCCAGGCGCTTCAATTCATCCCATGCTTTGCGGGCGCTCTCTTCGTTGGCATATAAACGATTGATTGTTTGCATGATTTGTCCATCTCGCTAGAGGCCCAGCCCGCCGGATTACTCCGATATCATAATTCTCATGGTGCGCTTTCAGTTCCAACTGCGGGGCCACTTTGAAAAAGCGGGTACATCGCCGCAAGTGTCGCGATCAGGAGTATTGCCTCGATCGCATAGACTGTGTGATAGCCGGCCGCCACGCCGAGTTCCGGGGCCCAATGATATCCCACGTCTCGCAGCATGGCTCCCAAAGCGACCGCTATTCCAGCTGCAAAGGCCTGAACCGCCCCCCAGGTTCCAAGCGACAGGCCGACTTGATCCTTGGGCGCGAAATTCATCGTAGCTGTCAGGGTGCCGTGACCAAACAGGCCGCCGCCCAGGCCGATCATCAAAACTCCGAAGCCGAACAGGCCTTGCGAGTTCACGTTGGCCGAACCGATGACCGCTGTGAAGCCAGCGATTCCCGCCAGAGCGCCGTACCCAGCCATCCGGAACGGATCCGCTCCCTGACTGAGCACATAAGACGCCACGGCAAACCCGATCAGTCCGCCGCCCGCAAGCGTCGCCGACAGCCGCGTCGTCTCGCTGACGTTCATCGCCAGAACTTGGCCGCCATACGGTTCGAGAAGCACATCCTGCATGCTGAAAGCCATCGTGCCCAATCCGACGATAGCCAGGAGCCGCAGCGCGTGCTCGCCTTGAATGTAACGCGACCATGCGTCCAGGAAGCTTGGGTCCTGCTCGTCATTCTCGGTGTCGGCCTGCGGCCGTCGCGCCTCTTGTTTCCACAGCGCGATCCCATTCAAAACGATCGTAACGACCGCCGATCCCTGAATCACCTGGATAAGCCGCCCCGGTGAAAAGTCGACGAGCAGAGCGCCAAAGACGAGTGAACTCACGACCGATCCTGCGAGCAGCATGACGTACATGAGCCCAACGACGTTGGGCCGGTCCTCCGGCCGCGCAAGATCAGTGGCGAGCGCAAGACTGACGGTCTGTGTCGTGTGAAGTCCCGCTCCCACGAGCAGAAACGCCAGGGCCGCTGCCGACAGCCCGATCCACGCCGGTGCATCAGCGGAATGTCCTTTTCCAGCCAGCACCAGCAGCGCGAAGGGCATGATGGCCAAGCCGCCGAATTGCAGCATCGTGCCACGGTAGATGTAAGGAACGCGCTTCCAACCCAGCACACATTTATAGGTATCGGAGCGATAGCCGATCAGCGCTCTGAACGGGGCGAACAGCACCGGCAACGCGATCATGACGCCGACGATCGACGCTGGAACTCCGAGTTCCACGATCATGACGCGGTTGAGTGTGCCGACCAGCAGAACCAACGACATGCCGATCGAAACCTGGATCAATGACAGTCGCAAGAGGCGTGATAATGGTAGCTCATCGCTCGCCACATCTGCGAACGGCAAAAATCGGGGCCCAAGCACGGCCCATGACCTCATCACCTTTTGACTGACGCGGTTCATGATTGAAGCGACCCGCAGTTGCCGAAAACCAGCTTGCGATTTGAGTACTTGGAAGTACCTGAGACCCGGGCTTCGAGCCCCGGGCCTCAGGTTCGCACCATGGCTGCAGCGCGATTACTTCACGGTCGGGGGTGAGCCCGCCAAGGCGAGGTCGCCGGGAAGGCGATCCACCTTGATGACAAACGACGAGCTGTCGCCCGCCGCCGGAGTGATGTTCACGGCGAAGGCGGCCTTGCCGTCGTCCGTCTTCAACACCACGGGCGATGTTCCCTTGATATTGACTGCGGCTGTGGCGGCCAGGTCTTTGCCACTGAAGAAATTGGCCATCCACGAGGTGTTATTCAGCACCGCCGTGTGCACCGCCAGCGACGTCAAAGCGACGCTGCCGAGAAACAGCGGCAACCCGATCGTGGGTTGGACCACACACCAAATTCGTCCTTGGTTCATAACGGTTCTCCCTTAACCCATCCACGGCGTGTAGAGATAGGCGAGGATGTGTGCCACCAGCGCGATCGCGCCGAAGACACGCGTGCCATCAATCAGATGTTTATGCAGTGCCTCTGATTCCTTGATGGTCAGGCCTGTCGGCCAGACCCTGTTTGGATCGTCCAAGCTATCCATAGCCAACTTCTCCCTTCTGACCGGCACGACTCATCTCGTGCCGGAACCCACGAACGTGGGGTTCTCTCCCGACCCTGCACAGGGCCGCCTGCATGACGCGATATCTGATCACGAGCGACTGACCCCACCCTGAGAAGCTGTCACCGCTAATAGACATGTTGACATGTCAAGTAGAGTTCACACTCTCAGGACGCTGTCAATACGTTCGTGGTCGAAGAAATACGCTGCTGCGACGCAGCAAATTTGATCCAACATCGTCGATGGAACGCGCTGTTTGCTCTTAGCTAACCGCGAAAATCGCGCACCGGCGCCATCAAAGGTTCATCCAACAGCGCCCGTTGGAACAATCGAACAGACCGACGTGGCCCCGCGCCGGATGCGAGGTTGCGCACGTCTGGGCACCGCGCAAAACAAAGCACAAGAACTCAAACCGGTTTGCAATTGCGCTGCGGACGCACCGTCGCCTGAGTTGACGAGGCGCGCAATCGAAGCGCTTGATTTTTCCCACTCGAAAAGGAGATTAGACTTTCTAATTGTCACGCCGAGGTCCCCGTCCAAATGCCTACCGCACGCCCGCAGAAACCGGCGGCTCTTTGCATCCGATATATCGTTTTGTTTCTTGGTATTTGGGCCGGCGCGGCTTTGATGTCGGCGATATCTTCGCTGGCGGAACCCGTTGCTGCAACCGCTCCACGCGATGCGCGAGAGGTTATCGTCGGCGCTTACATCAACGATATCCAGGAACTCGACTTTCGCACCCAGAGCTATTCGGTCGACGTCTACGTCTGGTTCCGTTGGCGCGACAAAAACATCGACCCCTCTAAATCGTTGGAGTTCATGAACCGCTATGCGCCCAACGCGCACGTGCGGGATCAAATCTACGAATCCCCAAAGGCGCTGCCGGATGGGACGTTTTATGCGGTTGTGCGCAACCAGGGACGGTTCTCGACCAAGCTCGCCATTGGCAACTATCCATTCGACAAGCAGGAACTTCGGATCGAGCTGGAGGATTCGGAGCTGGGTTCGGGGCTCCTCACGTACGTCCCGGATTCGAACGCGATTACACTCTCTCCAGAGATCTATCTTCCCGGGTTCAAGATCGGCCAGCCACGGCTCCAAATCAGGGACAATCTCTATCCGACAAATTTCGGCAATCCGACGGTCGGGGCGACGGAGAATTATTCGCGGGCCACGTTGATCGTGCCGATTGAGCGGCCTCTGACCGCGCTGGCGGTCAAGACCTTTCTACCAATTCTCCTCATCATGGCGTGTGCAGGCCTGATCCTTTGGATACGCCCGGCTTATATCGATTCCCGTGTGGGTCTCAGTGTGACCGCTCTTCTAACGCTTCTGCTCACTCTCGTGGCGCTGCAACTTGCGAGTGGCCGCTTCCAGCCGGACGTCGACTATCTGACGATGATCGACAAAATCTATCTCGCATCCTTCGCTTTCATCATCCTCATCCTTCTTCGGGTCGTACGGGCGTCGTGGCGCGGCGACAGCAACGGCAGCGAGGCGGCAATATCGCGGACCGATCGGATCTGGTCCGCGGTCATTGCCCTTCTCTATGCGTCGACGGTTGCTGTTATTATTTCGATATCCGTTGGGCTGTGAGCCATGCGATAAAATAGAACCCGGTTACTTGCGAACGAGCAGTTTTCTCGGTTGAATGGAAGACATAAATGAAATTGAAACGCGGTCCCCTCGACCAAATCTCCACAAGGCGGATGACATGACACGTTGGCTTGCACTTTCGGCAGCAGCTCTTTTCGCTTATGCCGCCGCCGGAAGCGCAGCGGAAGCCGCCGATCCGGTTGCGATCTCGACCGGCAATACAGGCGGGCTCTACCACGCAGCGGGCGAAGCCATTTGCAAAGCGATTGCCGCCAGATCGCCGACATCGGTGTCCAATTGTTCTGTCTTGGTCAGCCGCGGTTCGATGGCCAACATTCTCGCGCTTGATGGTGTCAAAGTTCCTTTCGCGATCGTGCAATCCGACGTCCAGTACAACGTTGTCACCGGCGGTGGATTGTTCGCGACTTTGGGCCCAGATTCGAACCTTCGCTCGGTCTTCTCTTTGCACGGCGAGGCCTTCACGGTGCTCGTTCGCGCCGGCAGTGGGCTGGCGAGTATTGCCGATCTAAAGACAAAGAAGTTCAGCGCGGGACGAATTGGAACGGGAACCCGGGAGGCAGCGGAGGCCTTGTTCAATGTCCTCGGCTGGTCACCCGAGGATCGGAAAAATTTGGTTGATGTCGCGGTTGGCGAACAATCGGCGGCGTTGTGCGCGGGCCAGGTCGATGCCATTGCCTACCTGATTGGCCACCCGTCGCCCATCGTCACTGCGGCCACGGAAGCCTGCCCTGTTGAATTGTTGCCCGTCCCGAAAGAGGCGGTCGACGGGCTGACAAAAAAGCTGCTCTACTACCGGCCTGCCACGATTTCGGCCGGCACCTACAAGGGAAACAACAAACCGATTCCAACAGTCGGCCTGCGCTCAGCCGTTGTCACCCGGGCTGAGGTGCCCGATCGCGTTGTCCTCGACGTCGTCGCCGCCGTGTTCGGGAACCTGCAAAGTATCCGTGACGCCGCTCCTGCATTTGCCGGTCTGATTCCGGCTGAAATGAGCACCCAGGGATTGATTGCGCCATTGCATCCCGCAGCTCTGCAATACTTCCGCGCGCAAGGCCTGCCGACACCGTCAATCGAGATTGCACCCGCCACGGGTTCGGCCATTGACGAGAATGCCGGCGGCTTGAAAAGCGGACTGAAGATCGACCCTAAGTTGTCCGCGCCGGTTGCCAATCAAGGCACGTCGCAGCCGGTGCAGAAACCTGCTCACAATTCCGTTCCGGTGGGCCCCGGCAACAAATGGGAACTGCAAACCGGCACTCGGGATTTGAATGATCCTGCACTCAGCGGCAGTCCGTCGTTGCCCGACGCGGATGGTAATTTCCGACTTCGTGTTCCCGCTCCGTAGTAATTCATTGTCGTCAAAGCGCGAGCGGCGCTCCGACGACGATAGACCGGAAAATGATCATTCCGCGATGATCTTCTCCGGCATAGCCTGATAGGCGTCCGTATGAGCGAGCTTGGCAGTACGAGCCTTGGTGCCGGGCATGATTTCGAAGCGTGGATCGAAGTCGACCATCGTGGCGGCCAGTTTGCCCAGGATCGAGATGTCGCCGTCGAACGTCGCCTTGCCTTCCGCGATCTGCGCCTCCAGAGTTTTTGCGCCCATCATCGTCAGCTCAAGATCGGCCCGATTTATTGTCAACGTCAGATCCGCCTTTTCCGCTTGATAGCCCTGAATGTTGGTCAAGGTCGCGTTCTCCAGTTCGACGATGAATTTCTCCCCGTTGTCCGGCGTGATCAGGTTCATCGTAAACCGCATGTCTTCGGCTTTTCGGCTGTCCATGCGGATGCCCAGGAAGTTCAAAAACAATTCGGTCGTCATCGCCCGGATCACGTCAGGCGAGCTGGAGCTGGCGGTTTCGCCTTGCGGAATGCCTGAGCGCAATTCGTAGGCAGCGGCAAGGAAGCTGTTTCGCAGCCCCGGGTTTTCCTGCTGGTATCCAATTTGTTCGAAAATGTCGGCCAGGAGATCTTTGGCATCGGAATTGGCGGGCTCTGCCTGAACCAACTTGTTCATGATCTCCGAAGCGAGAAGATATTGCCCCGCGTCGTGCAACTCCTGCGCCTTGGCCATGATCCTGGCTGAACCGCCCATCATCTCGACATAGAGCGGGGCGGAGTCTTCGGGCGACAAGGGAATGAGCGTCGCAGGGTTGCAGTCCCAGTATCCCAGAAAGCGTTGGATCACACCGCGCGCATTGTTCTCCGCCGACCCATGATATCCCCGGCAATGCCATTGCTGCAGAATGCTCTTGGGCAATTCATAGACGTTATGGATCTGGTTGATCGTCACGCCCTGATTGGCATAGTGCAGCACCTGATTATTCATATGGGCGTAGAGATCGCGCTGAGCCCGCAGCACTTCCTGAATGCGGGCGTTGCCCCATCGCGGCCAGTGGTGCGAGGCGAACATAACTTCGGCCTGGAAACCGAAGCGGTACAGGGCCTCGCCGATGTATTTCGACCAATTGAGCGGATCGCGCACCGGAGCACCGCGCAAGGTGTAGATGTTGTGCAACGAAGAAACGACGTTCTCAGCCATCCAGAGCGCCTTCATGTCGGGGATGTAGGTGTTCATCTCGCGAGGCGCTTCGGTATTCGGCGTATTCTGGAAAATCATTCGAACGCCATCGACCTCGAACTCTTCGATTGAGTCAGTAACGAAGCGGGTTGGCGCGATCAGCCCGGGCGCACCAGCCGAAACGGCTTGGCCTAGGCCCTGACCGACATACCCATGCGGGCTGGCTGGCAGCAACAATCCATATTGGTAGAACAGACGGCGGTTCATCGCGTTGCCGGCATAGACATTCTCCGAAATCGTGAACGACATGAATTCGGCCGGCGCGATGACAGCGATTTTGCCCGAGCGCACGTCCGCTTCATCAATGAGACCGCGGACGCCGCCCCAATGGTCCCCGTGGGTATGCGAATAGATTACCGCTGAAACAGGCAGGCCTTCGCCCTTGTGCTCCTGGAAAAGTTTCCAGGCCGCACGCACGGGTTCCGCCGAAACGAGCGGATCGAAAACGATCCATCCCGTCTTGCCTCGCACGAAGGTGATGTCGGAAAGGTCAAAGCCGCGGACCTGATAAATACCCGGCATGACTTCGTAGAGGCCGTAGTTGTTGTTCAGCTTGGACTGACGCAGCAGCGAAGGGTGAATGCTGTCGAAGTCGTCCTGCTCGTCCAGAAATTGAAAGCGCTTCATGTCCCACGCCACATGACCGGCATCTGCCTTGATCTGCAGATCCTTCATTTCTGCGATCAGTCCTTTCCTCTGCTCGTCGAGGTCTTGTGTATCGTGGAAGGGGAGCGTCGCTTTGGACTTCTGCAAGATGTCCATTGTGAATTTCGAAGGCGCTTTTCCCTTCGGATGAAAATGCCCGGCCAGCGGCTCGGCCGCCTCTGCCCGCGCCGTATTTCCCTCAAGAATGAAACTCGACCCAATTGCAAATGCTGCGCCCGCCGCCGGAATAGTTTCGAGAAATTGGCGTCTGGTCGTCATGGTGGACTCCCGCTCAAATTGAGGTCGATAGAAGAAGCGTCCGCTGGGCTGTTTCAACAACTTGGCGGCTTGCCGGCCGCCAAGCTGTTGCCACTTGGGATAATGACTATTGCGCAGGCGGTTTGGCTGGAGCGTTCATCTCGGGGGTCGCGCCGCTCATGCCCTTGGTGGCGGGAAGCGCGCCCTCGTCACCCATTCTCTTTCGTGTGCCGATTTCGGCGGGGGCCGTCGCGCCCATTTCCGGTGCTGCACCCTTTGCCGTGGGCGGCAGCTTACCCTCATCACCCAACGTTTTCGGGGGCGCAATTGGCGTGGAACGTTCATCTTGAGCGTGCGCTCCAATCAAGAGTGCACCAAGACCAACGAGGAATGCGGCAGCACTTAACATGCGTTTCATTTTTTTCCTCCATCACTTCTGGTTCGAGGCAGATTATTGATTTACCAGCCCAAGGCTCCGCCTCTGCGCCGTAGGGTTGATCTCTCTTGAAGACCTGAAAGGCGGACTATCGAACATTGTTCTTTCCGCCCTTCCGTACTCGCGTTTCTTTTGACCCAAAATATGCTCTCTCAAGAGTCACCGAATGATCGACAAAAGCCCTAGCGCTCGGGCTCAGCGAACGGTCGCGTAAATGCATTATTCCGTAATTTGTTTTCAAGCTAGGCACATCAAAGGGAATAATGGAAAAGTCTTCGCTGGAATTGATGTGTGTCAACTGAGCGACGGGAGCAATCCCAATGGCGTCTGTTTCTTTGACGATGCGCCGGCAAACTTCAAAGGTCTGGCAGGAGATCTGCGGTTCGAAGTACATGCCGTTTGGCGCAAGTTTACCGAGTAGACGGGTGCCGCCAAAATGCTCGGCTGCCCTCAGCGGCAACTTGGTCCCCGCCATGGGATATTCCCCAATTTGACCAATGGTCGGATTTTTCAGGCTCGTAACGGGGTGGTGTCGTCTGCAGAAGAAGCGGAGTGGCCGTGGCGGCAGCGGTATCACCGAGACTTCACTGTGACGCTGAATGTCTTCGACGATTTCGCCAATCGCCAGTTCGATGTTCTGACTGACTAACTGCGGAATTAATTCCCACCATTCGTAGGTCGAGACGTGAATTTCGACTGATGGATGCTTGGCAAGCAGAGCTATGACGGCGTCGGGCATCCACGTCTGCGAAACCAAAGGCCCGACCCCCACTTTCAGCTCAGCTCGTTCGAGGCCCTCATGGGCACGCACATCATTCTTGAGGTCTTCGACACATCGCGATATCTGCCGTGCACGGTCGATAACGATCTCACCGATTGCTGTCGGGAAAACACCATTGCGTGTCCGGTCAAACAATTTTGCGCGAAGCGAATTCTCAAGCTCTTGAATACCTCGGGTCAGTGTCGGTTGAGAAATGCCCAACTGCTTGGACGCCCGAGAAAAATTGCGATGGGCATGAAGCGCAAGGGCATATTCGAAGAGTTCGATCATAATGCTGTTTCTGTATTGCAGAACGCAGGATGTGAATTGTCACAACGGTTTCAATGCAATTGCACGGCAACGATAGAGCGAATCAAGCGAAATATTTCGTGTCGCCGTCGACATGGGAGGTGACACGCGGTTGATGGTCATGCAGAAGAATTGCCGGGAATGGCCACGTTTGGGGACCGAGCATTATGACAAAAAGAAACGTTCCAGGAGCCGTTCCAGCGGACAGTGCAGTGGGCGCACACATCATAGAAATCCGTTTCGAATGTCTCCTGGCACAAGCCCATCGAAAATTTGGACGCCCTGAGCGATTTCTATTTCTCTGTGTTTGTTCGCTTTTATTCGCAGTCATGCCGGGCGGAGCGAACGCGCAGCAAGGTGCCGGGCCATTTATCATGCACCCTGGTAAGGTGCTCACGACCAATTTTACCAACGAGTTCGGCCAAGACGCGGATGCCAGAACAGAGATAATCACCGCCACTCCCGAGGCCATCAGTCTTCAATACAGCAGTACACGCGGCCTGTTTACACGCCGCGATATCCTTATTCGCGACCGGCAATCGGCCCGGACTTATGTGCTTGGGTATTCAACAAGAATGCCAACGGTCATTCCAGGTTCGACGTCGCTTGGCCTTTCGTCGGACATCCTTCGCGAGTTGAGATCGACCGGAAGGGCCAATCTCACACTCATCCACTCCGAAAATCTCGATCGGATCGAGTGCAATCTGGTGGCAACCGGCGTCGATGTGAGAGTGCCGGTGATCATCGAGGATCGAATATTGGACGTGCCGACGGTTCAGGCGCGTGTCAACTGCGGCTCGGGCAATCGCACCGGAACCGGCCAGTTTGTCGTCGCAAACGATGTCAACAACCCGGTTCTTATTGAATCGACGCTAAACTTCAGCTGGGAAAGAAGGCCTAGAACGAACCGGGTTACACGCATCGTGGCCAGTCTTGGGCTGCAATCCGAGATGAGGCAAGCGCTCGATACGCTCGGCACTTACGACGTCTATGGCCTGTTGTTCGACTTCGACAAATCTCAATTGCGCCCCGAGACGGCGCAATTGGTGCGCGAAATCGCCGTGATGCTGCAGCAGAATCCTGGCTGGACCATTCTCATTGCGGGCCATACCGACTCGACCGGCGGAGCCGAACACAACATGCGGCTCTCGCGTCAACGTGCAGAATCCGTCGTGCAGGCGTTGATCAGCAACGGCGTCGCGGCGAACCGCTTGCAATCGGTCGGCCATGGCATGTCAAAGCCCAAGGCCGACAATGCGACGCTGGCTGGCCGGGCCATTAACCGCCGCGTCGAATTCCGCCGAACGGATCGCTGAGATCGCAGCGACGGCCCAGGGCCGTGGTTGGCTCGGTCACGCCAATTCGTCACGGCGTTGAGATGCGATGAGCCTCGCGTATGTCAGCATGATCACGACTTCGACGGCGACGTAGAACCTGAAAAAGCGGGCAAACAAACCGAATTCCTGGCCGCCAAGTATGGTTCCGCCGAGGATGAGAGCAACTCCGACGTTTCTCACACCGCTTTCGAAGATGACGACCGGAGTATCGCGCCGGTTCATTCCCACAGCGAGTACACAGCCGACTGATATCGCGCTGAAGATGAAAATCGCTGCGGTAGCGGCGATTTCAGTGGCGTCATTTATCCCAGCGAGTGGTTGGGTTCGCACGCAACGATGTATTGTCAGAGTGTGACGAGTGGGGCAGCGGGCCAGTCGTCCAAATTTTTGCCGCAAAACCCCACCGGGATTTTGGAACTGGCCAGCTCATGGTGTCGCGGTGATGATCGTGCGGTCCCCGTCACTGTGAAGGATCAACGCGCCGTCGGCCGCGATCGAGAACCGCGAAACGCGTTCAAGCAATTCGAGGAAGAGTTGCTCCTGTTTCATCACAGGTTCTTCGCATGCCATCATCGACGACATGCCTTTGCTGATCGAAAGTCCTTCGCCGGTCATTGTGTAGCCCGCATTGAATCGGTTGCACGATCCAAGCCCGCTTACACTGCCATCCGTTGCAAACGTCAGCGTGATACGCGGCACTGGAAGAACCGGTTGCCCGGCAAGACGGGCGACCGTCCACTCTCGTCCCTGAAGAAGACTGGCAGGGTCCCCACCGCACCCTGTTAGCTTCTTTTTTCCGAGTGTGACGGTAACCTGCTCAGGTCGCGGCATTCCGGTCATGGTGTCGACGCAGACTTCGGACTTCACGGCCACCTCGAGCGGTTGGCCGCCAACCGATGTGACGTAGCGAACCATCTGGTCGTCGCCCTTTGCAGCGGGCGGCACTGCAAAACTGACCCGATTGGCGCCGAAATCAGTCTCAAGCGTCATTTCTCCGCCTGTCCGAGAGAGGGACCACGACGGTTCATGACCGCCCGCACGCCATTGTCCCGAAGAAGCGGTTGCACCGGGGGTCCAGACGAAACCGGCAACGCTGCAGGCCAACAAAGCCGCAAACCCGTGCAGAACTGCTCCGCTCCTCGCTGTCATTGAAAACCTCGTACTCTGTTAAGCATCAAAACCCGGCAAACCGGACGAATAAACTGGTGCGGGTTAGCAGCGAATTGATCTGTCGCGTACCGTGTTCGGTTTTAGTCAAACGTCCATTACAGAACGATAACCCGGGCTCCGTCGCGTGCGGTCCCAAAGAGCTCGAAAACGTGTTCATTCAACATGCGAATGCAGCCGGACGATGCGAACTTGCCGATGCTCCAAGGCTCGTGGGTCCCGTGAATGCGGTAGAGCGTATCCCGGCCATCCCGATAAAGGTAAAGGGCTCGCGCGCCCAGAGGGTTGCGGGGTCCTCCAGGCACATGGGACGGCAGCGTCGGGTCACGCCGCCTCATATTCGCGGTTGGCGTCCAACCAGGCCATTTCGCCCTTCGAGCGATGATCGCTTCACCGCTCCAGCGCCGGCCATCGCGGCCAACGGCTATTCCAAAACGGATCGCGCTCCCCGGCCTGTCAATGTAATAGAGCATCCGCTCCTGTTTATTGATGAGAATTGTTCCAACGACCTCACGCCCAGAGTATGCCACCGACTGCCGCTGAAATCGCTCAGGTATCTTTTTCTTGTCGACCAATCTGATATCGAACGGCCGATCAGGAATTTTCCCGATATACCAATCGGATCGCGCAGCCGACACATCGCGTGGAAAAATAAACGCGGCAGTCGAACCGATCAAAAAGCCGCGTCGATCGATTGATAAGCTCATGCGCATCCCCTGCCAATTGCAGCGGAGATTGGCACTCGGGAGGCTCAATCGCAAGCGGTCGAAAGCCGATCACCGAAGTCAGTGTCGCAAGGCGATCGAGAGCCGCCACGACTTCGCCTTTCCCGGGAGCGTGGCCGCGAATGGATGGTCGCGACGGATCGAATGCAAACCGCACTTAATGTCGATGAACAATCGAGCTGCGGAAATTAAAAGCGCAGTTTTGCCCCCACGACAGGCCCCTGCTGCAGCGCGTCAATTGCGTAACGGTTCGTGCCCGACCCTTGCGAGTAATCAACGGACAGCGCGCGGTAGCCCAAATAGCCGTCGATCACGTAATTGTCCGAAACGCACATTTCAAAGTCGTAGGTCGCGATGACCTGCCAAGAAAACTCGCTGCCGACATCAAATCCGCCCACGTCGCCCCGCAGCGTTAGGTTCTGTCCCGGCGCCAATTGTTGCCGAAGTCGCGCGCCGATGAATGGATCAACCCAGTCCACCGATCCTGATCTTGCGAAGACGCGGCCCGCTTCAAGATCAAGGCCAAGATTTCCGTTTAAGGACACGTCTGCCGATATCGTCGTGTCCTGGTGCCAATAACGCCCGCCCGCTAAGACGTCGAATGCTGAGGGCCCCCAGCCAGCGTGGTTCCCAGACCAGATCTCGTAGGCGGCGCCGACTTCGATGATGGCCTGTTCGTAGTCCGCACTCACGTTGCCGCTCAGCGTCGCGGCGCCACCAGGTCCAGTTTTCGCAAAGTCGCCTGAGCCAGAAAGTTTCGCATAGGCAATATCATTGAATAGAGTGACACGGCCATTGCGCGCTTCCGCATAGCTGAACCAAGCCGGAATTCCTGACCAGTCAAGCGCATCAATCACCTGCCCCGGGGTAACATCCACATCGAACGTTCGTCCCTTGACCGTTAAATCCCCCGAGATCCAAGGAAGCCAACCGTAGGTCGTAAATGAGAAGTTCCAACCGTTGGCCGCGCCATGCGGCGTCGTCGAACCGATGTCAGCGGCCTGCAATTCGCCACTCTGCACCGCTTGCAACGAGATCAGCAAAAGTGCAAACGCCGCCAATTTCGACTTTCTATGTCTCATTCCCCACCTGTTCGAACGTTTGAAAACTTTAGCAAGTACGTTACGCGAAACCCTTCACTCAGGCTGTTGTAGGTCTGCCACTCCCATTTCGATAACGAGAGTTTTCATAGGATACTTTCCGACCGGCGCAGCGACTGACGGCGCCCCCCGGCTTTGCGCGGATTGGCCGTTAAGGCGTTGTTCTGGCGTATGGAGTTGTGACTGCTGTTTTTCGGACCGGTTAAGACGGGCGCAAAATTGCGACGGGCAATTCAAGTTCTGCATCGGGACTAAAAACAATTGAATTGAGCTGCCGCCACCTCTCACGAAAGCATAGTGGCTTTCTATTCCGTGTCGCGCTAACAAGTTATGGATGGTCCGGCACGTGGTCTGCGCCAGGCGGCCGAGTGCGCGGACTGTATTCTGCGCCAACCGCAGTCCTTTTGGGAAATGCCGGCGTGCGCATCGGTCATCACAAGGGAGCGGCGATGAAATTCACGCGGTTGGAGGGGCACATCCCTGCGCAGCGATCCGATCCTGCATGGACCGGCTTCACCGCATTGATTGGCATCGTGGCGCTTGGCTGTTCGATCGTTCCAGCAGCGTCTGCTGAACCGGATCGGACCGTATTGCCGCTGGCCGAGCCACCCCGACCCGTGTCCACGGAACTCGATGTCCGCAACGCTACTCCGCCGCCGCGTTTCGAGGTCAAAGCGGCGGCAGGCGCGCCCAACGTCCTGCTGATCCTGATCGACGATCTCGGTTTTGCTGGCACGAGTGCGTTCGGCGGCCCGGTCTCGACACCCAGCTTTGACATGGTGGCTCGAGAGGGTCTTGTTTATAATAACTTTCATACTCAGGCGACCTGCTCTCCGACGCGCGCGGCGCTCCTCAGCGGTCGCAATCACCACGTCGCCAACATGGGCGGCATTGCAGAGTCGGGCACTGCGTTTCCCGGCAACACGACCCAAATTCCCAATGAAGTGGCCCCGCTGGCGGAAATGCTGAGGCTGAACGGCTTCAGTACCGCCGCCTTCGGCAAGTGGCATCAGACCCCGCCTTGGGAGACGAGCGTTTCCGGGCCCTTCAACCGGTGGCCCACGGGTCAGGGCTTCGATAAATTTTACGGCTTTATCGGCTTCTCAACCAACCACTGGTCGCCCGCAATTATTGAAGGCACGTCGCGTATCGAACCGCCGCAGCGCCCGGGTTACAACTTTCTGACGGACATGACCGATCAGGCCATTGATTGGATCAAGTTTCAAAAAGCTTTGACGCCGGACCGGCCGTTCTTCGCGTATTTCGCTCCCGGAGCGGTGCGGGTTCCTCACCATGTGCCGGAGGAATGGGCTCAGCGATGGAAGGGTAAGTTCGACCAAGGCTGGGACAAGATGCGCGAGCAGGCGCTGGCACGCCAGATCGAGCTCGGTGTGGTCCCGAAGGGTACGAAGCTAACCCCCCGGGCGCCCGCCATTCCCGCTTGGGATTCGCTCACCAGCGATGAGAAGCGTCTGTTCGCACGGCAGGTGGAGGTGTTTGCCGGGTTCCTAGAATTCACGGACCATGAAATCGGTCGCCTGATCGAGGCGGTCCGCAAGACGGGGCAGCTCGACAACACGCTCGTGGTTTTCGTGGCCGGCGATAATGGCAGCAGTGCAGAAGGCGGCCGCAACGGCACACTCAACGAATACACCTATTTCAACAATGTCGAGCCGAGCGTGGAAGAATTGCTCGAGCATTTCGATGACTGGGGTGGACCAAAAACCCTTCCCCATATGGCGGCCGGTTGGACCCAGGTCTTCGGGACGCCCTATGAGTATGTGAAGCAGGTCGCCTCGGATTACGGTGGCACGAAGGTCGGCATGGCAATCCGCTGGCCGCAGGGCGGGGTGCCTGGCAATGGCGCGGTGCGCCCCCAGTTTCACCATGTCATCGACGTCGCGCCGACGATTCTCGAAGCCGTGGGGCTCCCCGAACCAAAAAGCGTCAACGGTACGCCACAACGTCCGATGGACGGGGTGAGCATGACGTACACGTTTAAGGATGCCGGCGCCGAGGAACGCCACACCACCCAGTATTTCGAGATGTTCGGCAATCGGGCCATCTATCACGATGGGTGGCTGGCCCGAGTGATTCATAGAGCGCCGTGGGAATCGCAGCCCAGAAGCTCGTTGGCGGACAGCACGTGGGATCTCTACGACACCAAACAGGACTTCAGTCTCTCCAAAAATCTGGCGGCGCAAGAGCCCAAGAAACTGGCTGAACTGCAGCCGCTGTTCATGTCCGAGGCCACCAAAAACTTTGTATTGCCTATTGATGACCGGACCCTGGCGCGGGCACTCCCGGCGCTTGCGGGGCGGCCAGACGTCATGGCGGGCCGCACGTCACTGACCCTTTCCGAAGGGATGACCGGTATGTCCGAGAACGTTTTCATCGACGTCAAGAATACGTCGCTGACCATCACAGCCGATGTCGTGGTGCCAGAGAAGGGAGCGCAAGGCGCGATATTGGTTCAGGGCGGTCGCTTCGGCGGTTGGGCGCTGTACGTCAAGGATGGCGTGCCAGCCTATGACTACAACTTTCTCAATCTTAAACGCTACACGATCGCGGCGGACAAGCCGCTGGCGCAGGGGAAGGCGACGATACGCTTCGAGTTCGCCTATGACGGTGGCGGTTTTGGCAAGGGCGGCACGGGCAGGCTGTACGTCAACGATCAGAAAGTTCGCGAAGGCCGCATCGAGCAAACGCAGCCGCTGATGTTCTCGGCCGACGAGACCGCGGACGTCGGGATCGACCTGCATACGCCCGTCGTCGAAGCGCTCGGCGCCGGTCCGTCCTCTCGCTTTACCGGCCAGATCCCGCGGGTAACCGTGGACATAAAGCCTTCGCCGTGAGCCAAGCCCTGCGCCGCCGGGCTCACTTTGGCAGCAGTACGAAAATGTAAGCAAGATAGCCCGCAAGAAGGGCCGCTCCTTCGAGACGGCCGATGCGATTGCCGCTCGAGGCAAACGCGAACATAGCGACGCTCGCAGCGACCATCACCAGATTGTCGAAGCGGACAATCTCGGGTGGAACGGCGGTCGGCTGGATGAGACCGGTCACACCGCCAATCCCCAGAATGTTATAAATGTTCGAGCCCATGATGTTGCCGAGCGCGACGTCACTGTGCTTGCGGATCGCGGCGACGACCGACGTGACGAACTCGGGCATCGACGTACCGATCGCGACGATGGTAAGCCCGATAACGGTTTCCGGCATGCCATAGAAGCGGGCAATGCCGATGGCGCCATCGACAAGCAGTTTGCCACCAAGAACAACGACTGCAAGTCCGGCGAAAGCTATCAGTAGCGGGATCACCGGCCCGAAATTTTCCGCCCATGGCCTTGCGTCGCCAGAGTGCGTCGGGAGGCGGTGAAGTTCGCTATAGGCCTCCGCCTTCTCGTAACCCGAAGTGTGGCCGTCCGAGGCGCCAGACGGGCTGGTCTCTTGGCGATAGGCATAAATAATGTATGTCGCGAGAAGGGCAACGAATACCGCGCCGGTCACGCGGTCGAGGACGTGTGCGTACGATACAATTGCAAACAGCACGGCGGCGCCGACCACAACGACGCCGTCGCGACGCAGCGCGTTCGACTGCACAGCCATCGGCGTGATAAGCGCGGATAGTCCGAGGATGAGTAGGATGTTGGAAATACTCGAACCAACGATGTTGCCGACCGCAATGCCGGGAGAACCGGCAAGTGCCGCTTGAACGCTGGTGACGAGTTCGGGTGCGGAGGTACCCAATCCAACGAGAGTAAGGCCGATAAGGAGCGGCGACATGCCGAACCGTTCGGCAACAGCGACGGCTCCTCGTACCAGAAGTTCACCTCCGACGATGAGCAGCGCAAACCCGCCCAACAAAAGACCGGCATCGCCCACGTTCCACCCCGTTTGTTACGGCACGATTGAATACTTTTGAAAATATCGTCACCGAAAAGCATCCACAATCCAAGTCGCCCGCTCAATCTTTTCTGGAACTGTTCATGCCGCAGGCGATTGGGTACGCTAGTGCATCTTATCGGCCTCTTTGGGCCGGGTAAAACGACGGAGAGTCTCGATGGCCAAGAACACGATTTGCATCTGGTACGATAAGGATGCCGAGGCAGCGGCCCGGTTCTATGCCGCCACGTTCCCCGATAGCGCTGTCGGCGCAATTCATCGGGCGCCGGGCGATTATCCATCCGGCAAGGCGGGGGACGTCCTCACCGTCGAATTCACCGTTGCCGGCATACCGTGCCTTGGCCTCAACGGAGGGCCAGTTTTCAAGCACAACGAAGCCTTTTCGTTTCAAATCGCAACCGACGATCAAGAAGAAACCAACCGCTATTGGGATGCGATTGTCGGCAATGGCGGACATGAGAGCGAGTGCGGCTGGTGCAAGGACAAATGGGGCATCTCCTGGCAGATTACGCCACGTGTCTTGACCGAGGCGATCGCAGCCGGCGGCGAGGAAGCCAAGCGCACATTCGCCGCCATGATGACCATGAAAAAAATCGACATTGCCGCGATCGAGGCGGCCAGACGCGGACCGTGACCGGCAAGCGTTTGCAGGTCGTCTATTTGCGGACCCCCTCGATCTGCAAATCGAGTTCGACTTGCTTTGAAGCCGGTCCAAGTTCCTTGACAATGCCGAAGTCGGCCAGAACGAGTGTAGTCCGTCCGCTGAACCCTTGGCGAACGCCGCCCCAGGGATCGTCCCCGCCACCGACAGCCTCGGCCGCAATGGTGACCGACTTCGTCACGCCGCGCAGCGTCAGGTCTCCGGTAATGTCCGCCTTGCCCGCGCCCTTGGGCGTGATCGACGTGGTGACAAACGACGCTTTCGGAAACTGCGCCGTGTCGAGGTAGTCCGGTCCCCGCAGATGCTTGTCGCGCTCGGCGTGGTTCGAGTTGAGGCTTGCCGTATCGATATCCACCGAGATCCGCGCCGCCGCCGGGTTCGTCGCGTCGTAGCTGAACGACCCCGAGAATGTGTCGAAGCGGCCCACAAGCCAGCTGTAACCGAGGTGGGGAATGCGAAAATTGATCGAAGCGTGCCCGCCCTTGGTGTCGATAATGTAGTCGGCCGCCGATGCGGGTCCGATGAACGCGACAACGGCCGCAACGACCAGGCTCGGTATGCGAAACGTCATGGATGGTCTCCTTGCTATGGAATTGGATGCTTGATCAGGCGGGCCCCGACCACATCCGGCTCAGCGTGTGCCGGCGTTCGAAGGCGTGATGCCAGATCGCGGCAGCGGTGTGAACACTCGCGAGCACCATGATGCCATACGCCGTCCATCGATGGACGAGGCCTGCGGCGTCCTCAAGCCCGACCGATTGAATGGCCGAGGGCACGCGAAACAATCCAAACACTTCGATAGGGCGGCCGTCCGAAGTCGAAATGAAATAGCCGCTGATCGTAAGTACGAACAAGAGTACATAGAACGCGCGATGAACCGCGCGTGATGCGGTGCGCGCGAAAGGCGCAAGATCGCTGTCGTCGGGCTTTACGTTTCCGAGCCTCCAGCCGGAGCGCAGGACAAGCGCGACGAACACGAGAATGCCGATGCTGCGATGCACGTCCGGAGCTGATTGATAATACGGGCTGTAATAGTCGAGGCCCACCATCCACAGTCCAAGTCCGAAAAGCACGATGATCGCAGCCGCCATTGTCCAATGCAATGCGCGCGATACGCTGCCGTAGCCTGTCGGCGTATCGGTTATCGCCATGTTCGATCCTCCCGCCTTCGGCTGTCTCCTCGCGGTTCGGAATTGTGCTTGATCATCCCGGCTATACCGGGGCAGGACCGCTGCATTTTCGACAAATCAAAATGCCATACATTCAAAAGAGGGCACGAGCTGCGGATACCCAAAGGGGGATAGGATGCGAAATGCTCAACGCTGGAGTGCCGTTGTGCCCGTTCTGTTGTTGGCCGGCGCTCACATTCATCCGGCGCGTGCCGAGAATTATGTCTTTAATTCCAAACGCACCGAAGTCCGCTTCTCCTATGTCATGGGGTATTCGACACAGCGCGGCCGGTTCAGCAGCGTCGAGGGGCTCTTGGAGTTCGATGCGAAGGCGCCGGAAAAAAGCAAGGTGTTCGCAACAATCGCGACAGCGAGTATTGAAACCGGACAGCCGATCATCGATGACGAACTGAAGGGTGTGAATTTCTTTAACGTCAAAGCCGAGCCGACATTAACCTTCCGTAGCCGATCGGTGAAGCCGACCACTACGGATGCGGCGGAGATCAGCGGCGACATTACCGTCAACGGCGTCACCAAGCCGGTGACGCTAAATGTGACCCTGACGGCGCATGATGATCCGAATCTGAAATACAGCGCCGGCAGCAAAAAATTCCTGGCAACCACGACGATCTCGCGCAGCGCTTTCAAGATGGTGTCGTATCCCGACATGGTCGCTGACGAAATCGACATCGAGATCGACGCCATCGTGCGCCCGAAGCGCTAGCGCCGTTAGCGAAGAGCGGCCGCAACGGCGCGGCCGCTCTCCCGCATCAGAACTTCCGCCGCAATTCCGTCCGCAACCCGAAATTATCCTCCGCGCCAGTTTGAATCTGATACGTCGCGTCAGCGCGCAAAAGCCAGGCGCGATCGAGCGGCAATTGGTAGCGAAAGCCGAATGCGTACTGCGAATCCTTCGCACCGATGCCGTCGTCTTCAAACGGTTGAACTGTCGCCAGTTCGAAAACGATCTGCTGATCCAGATTGAAGAGATATTGCAGGCCAATCGCGCCGCCCCACGCGTTCGAGCCTGTGTCGTCCAATTTCGGATAACCGGTCAGAGCATCGGTTTCGAAGTTGATGCCGACGTTCTTCAGGATGCCGGCGCCGTTACCATCGACAAGCGGCTGTGGATTATCGACACCCACGAAGAAATTGGCATATGGCAGCAGGGTGCTTGGCAGACTGGTAACCAGGCTGTTTTCGGATATGACGGCAAAGCCGTTGTTGCCGTCGTCGCCGAAATTGGCAAAAAGGCGAGTAGAGTTGGAGACGGTATTGGCAAAGCGTCGAGTATAGGCTCCGGTGAGAAAGTGAACCAGGAGATCGTCCTGTTCATCCCGGCCCTGCACGACGCCGTAGCCAGCCTCGATGTAGCCGTCGAAGGCATCGATGAAAGTCGTGACGCCGTAGAGATTGGCGCTGTTGTTGTCGACCTTGCCATCGGCCCCGATCACGCTGGCGTTGTCGACGTCGTCAAACGCCGCAAAAAACGTCACATCGTAATTGGAAAGACCCAATTCCGGCATGTTCTTCGCCGGCAACGTTACCGCACCGCCGAGAATTGCATCGTTGGCCCATATGCCGTTTTGCAGGAACAGCGGATACAACCCCAGGACGATAGGCAGATCAAAACTTGCCGGCTGTCCCGAGACGCCAGAATAGATGGAGCCAAGATCGCCTTCGAAGAAGAGCGTTTGCGGGTCGAGATCAAGTTCGTCGTTGAATTGACCATTGCTGCCGCTGCCGCCGAACTCATAGCGCGTGAATTCGACGTTCGCCTTCTGGAGCGGCGTGATGAAAGCGTGGATGCGCTCCGTACCTGTGATCTTGAAATCGATATCGAGGTTCAAGCGCGTTGCGATCTGGGCGATATCCTTGCCGTTGTTCTGATTGTAGGCGACCGCCGTCCGCCAGTCGCCGTAAATGGACAGACCCGGCAGCAGCGGATTGAGTTCGCCAAAAAGCATGCTGCTTCCGTCATACATTCCCGAGGTGTACTGCTCGCGGCCCACTTCGAGAGCCGGACGCGGCGGCTCGATCGCGGTTTTGCCGCCATAGATTTCGGCTTGCTCGCCGGCATCATACGTCTGCTCGTATATCGGCCCCTCGCGGAACGCTGCATGAACTTGGCTTTCATCTCCATGCGAGGCGGTGCCAGAGGTCTTGGCTTGCTCGCTCTCCCCGGCCTCCACTTGCGGACCGTTGACGTGCGACTTTGCAATCCAGGTTTCGTTGGTACCAAAGACATCGGTACCGGTATTCATGGCGGGATCGGCACGTGTCGCGCTGACGCCAAGGCTCGCGCCCGCGGCGAGCGCCACGATGGCGGTCGTCGATCGCGCCACGGAAAAAATGCTGGCAGGCTCGGCTTTCGTCGTCATAGCGAAGCTCCCAATTCGTGCCCCAAGCCGGCGAATGCGCCCGGCCGACGAGAGGTCGTTGGAGAGGCTTCGGACCCGCAAGTCTGAATTCCCGGTGGAATTCAATCCGAAACTACCGGTTCGTCGGAATTAGCCCTTCACGTCGACGTCGACCGCGAAGGAGTGAATATTCATGATCCGCTCGTTCATGCTCTGCTCCATTGCTTTCGTCGCCCCGACGAAGCGCATGAAGTAGATCGGCTCGGCGCGGCTGCGCATCCGAAAGGCGAGCTTGTACTTGCCGGGTTTGGTGATCAGATTCCCCGGCACGCTATATTTGGCGACCTTTTCTCCTAAGGGTGGGAGTGAATGGTTTTCCATACGCACGAGTGGCGGATGGTTGAGGACGGTTGTTGGAACGCCCGGCGGACGCAGATGCGGCAGGGGGTCGATATCGAAGTTGACCGGCAGGTACATTTCCCGCTCCGTCCCCTTGACGTTGGTGGTCAGGAACTTGGTCTGGAAATGCACCAGTTGCTGATCCGTCGCGATGGTGCCCGCGGCGACATCGAGGCTGTGCAGATCGGCGACGTCGCCGTTGCGGTCGACATAGCCGGATTCCCATATGTTCTGCCCATCCGGATCGACGAGAGCAACGTTGACCCAAAGCTGCGGCTGCGCGCCAAGTGAGCCGGACGGCAGGTTGTGCCCCGTGTTGATGTTGCGGATTCGGTACGAGAATCCGAGATCCGCCCCGATCGTCGGTGAGCCGTCGAGGAATGGCCCGTCGATCTTGCTCGAGTTCTCCATCACCTGCTTGCGAAGCTTGTCGCGTTCGTCGAGCTTGGCGAGGTTTTCGTCGATGATCTCGCGCGCCTCTTCACGATCAAGCGCATCCGACCAGCGCTTCGGGAATGTCACTTTCAGTTTTCCGGCCGCCACCTTGTCCTCGAACTTTGTCGAGCCCCAGCCTGCCCGCCAGTCGAACATCAGCCAGTCTGCGATGCTGATATCCTTGGCCTTGGGATTGTGCGGAAAGATGCCCGGATGCGCGATCGAGTAACCGGGGCCGATGAAGCGGTGATTGGCGTGCCGGCGCCCCGGGTTGACTTCCTTGCCCCCCACGATTGCCGACGGCGCGGTCGAGTAGCCCTTCGGCTGACCGGGGACCTTGCCCATGTGGCAATCCTGGCAGGTCACGCCTGCCTTACGAGCCGGGCTATCGCGATATTGATCCCAGACGATTTCGAGTTTGATCCCGAGGTTCACCGCGACCTGATGGCAGCTGACGCAGAATTCCGATTTTGTGATCTGATCGTTTGCAATCATGCCTTGGTGGATCTGATTGCCCCGCTCTCCCTCGCTCGTCGCGACGGTGTAGGTATCCTTCTTGGCGATGACGTCCTTGATGACGCTCTGTTCGCCGCTGCCGTAGACCGGTTCGAAAATCTTGCCGGGCTCGATCCGGCGCTCGCCGTTGACCTTGCCATACTGCTCTTTAACGCGGTGGCAGGTGATGCAGGAGACGCCTTCACGTGCGATCTGGCTGCGGGCCCATAGCGGGGATTCCCGGGCTTCACCAAGCTGCGTGCCGGCCTGTTGATGGCACCGGACGCAGAATGTACCGACAGTTCCCTGTGTCAGTTCCTGGAACTTCTGCTCAAACTTGTGAAACATCGGCGAGATCGATGCATAGGCGTGATTCGACGACGACCACTCTTCATAGATCTGCTTGTGACACTCGCCGCATTGCGCCGCCGTCGGATAGAGCGTCTCGTCATTGACCAGGCTGTCATGCTCCGGTGGCTTGGGAACGGGTTCATCCGCCCGCACGTCCGTCGTCCATTGAGCGGTGCCTTCTGGCTCTGCCGACGCGCCAGAAGAGAGTAGGGCCGGCATCAGAACGGCGCTCGCAAGCGCGCATGAAAAAGCTCTAATGCCAACGGACCACTTCATCATCAATCCCCCCAAGGATTTAGATATTTACACGTTCGGCATATCCAAGCCGCATATGGCAGGCAAATCCAGACGACAGAATTTATTAACCTCCGGATATTGGCCGTGATATGGCCGTCTTATTGTACAAAAACTGAGACCAACGCGCCTTACAAGGCGTGATCCAATGAAATAATCGTTTCATATAAATTGTCAGAAGGTGAAAATAGTCCCGGCGGGACAGTGGTGTGAGCCAACAGCCAACCATCTGATAAAAAAGGAAAAGTTTGGATCTTGCAATCGCAGGATCGCTGCGCGATGCGGTCGACGGGACATTGATCGCTTTTTTGCAGAACGAATTTTTTAATTATGCTTAATAAGAGTTGGAATAAATAAGTTGTGCGAACGGTCAAAAACGCTGCAGCCATCAATCACAGTATCGCCATTATCGGACCAATATTTGGCCAAACATCAAAATGAATAAATATAGGCGGAGGAAAATTGGAATTTCTCTCCACTTGAAGCGTTCGCTGCAATGGGTGCCGGTTATACCGGTCGTGACGAGCCGCTGCTGAGTGAGTGGCCCGCACTGCTGCCGCCCGCTCGCAAATCCGAACATCAATCCAGGATGGGTTAATGCCTCCAAGCCACGTCATCACTGTCAATGGCCAGAGCTTCCGTGCGCGCCCAGGTGAAGTGCTGCTCGATGCGGCGCTGGCAAATGGTGTCGCGATGCCATTCAATTGTCGCGCCGGACACTGCGGCACCTGCTGTGTGCGACTAGTAGCGGGTTCGGTGCGCGGCGGCGAGGGCGCGGAGCCGGGCATTGTCCATGCCTGTCAATGCCGTATTGCCGGCGATGCAACGCTTGAGCGAGATGATGTGCAAGGCGTCCGCACGGTTGCGGGCACGCTTGCATCGCTCCGCCCGTTGTCGGCGGAAGTCATGGAGGTCGGCATCCGGACAACGCGCGCGTTGCCCTACCACGCCGGTCAGTATGCGAAGGTGGGATTCAAGGGCTTCCCTAGCCGGCCGTTCAGCATCACACTTCCCTTACAGACCGCGCGCGACCAGCGGCTCGTCTGGTTCCACGTTCGTCGCATGGCCCCAGGCGGAGTGACCGACGCTCTCGGCAAGAGCATTACGATTGGCCATCCCGTCACTCTTGAAGGACCTTACGGTTCGGCCCACTATCGTGCCAATGCCGCCAGCCGTATGGTGCTCGTCGCGACCAATACCGGCTTCGCACCGATCTGGTCGATCGCCGTTGCGGCGTTGCGCGAAAACCCACAGCGCCTGATGATGATCATCGCCGGCGGGCGCAACCTGGATGCCCTCTACATGGGGCCTGCCTTGGCCCAACTCGCCCGCTTCCCCAATGTTCACATCATTCCTGTCTGCAGCTCGGCGCACAATCTACCCAAGGCGGTGATGCCCGGCCGCCCGACCGACTATCTTCCGATCCTGCTGCCAAGTGACGTGCTCTATGCCTGCGGCGCCCCCGGCGTGGTCGAAGCCGTGAAAGCGATTGCGGCCAAGGCCGGTGCTGTCTGCTACGCCGATCCGTTCGTTGCCGCGCGTGGAAGTGCCGAGGGCAACCCACAAGCGTCGCGCATAGCTGGATGGCTGCCGTGGCCTGTCAGCCGCCGCGCCGAACCCGTGGCGGCCTTCAGTATGAACGACGTGAAGATGAGATCTCATAGTGATGCACGGCGCGCCTAGCCGTCCGTCTGCCCGGCCGCAGCGGCCTGCGTCAGGGCTTGCTGGCTTGTTGTTTCTGGGCGGCGTCATGACGATGTTCACGGTTGCGGCCTACGGCGCCGCCGATAACGATTCGAGCAAGATCGTTGGCGCCAACGCGTGCGCCGAATGTCACAAGCAGGAGGTCGAGGCCTGGAAGAGCACGCATCACTTCAAAACGTTTCGTGAAATGCCGCGCGCCGTCCGCGCCGACAAAATCGCCAAGACCATGGGCGTGCGCCGCGTCAAATCGGAAAGCCTGTGCCTTAGCTGTCATTTCACCGTGCAGAAGAAGAGTTCGGCGGCGGAAGTTATATCGGGCATTTCATGCGAATCTTGCCACGGCGCCGGTCAGGATTGGATCAAGGTCCACAGTGGCTACAGCGGCAAAACCGCTTTGACCGAAAGCAAGGCGGAAGCCTCGGCGCGCTGGAAGCTCGCCGAAGCCAAGGGAATGATCCGGCCGCACGACATCTATCGGATCGCAAAAAATTGTTACGGCTGCCACGTCGTGCCGCAGGAGGATCTCGTCAACAAAGGAGGCCATCGTGCCGGCAGCAATTTCGAACTCGTCTCCTGGTCGCAGGGCGAAGTGCGCCACAACACGTGGCATTCGAAAGGCAAAGAAAATGTTCCCGCTGATGCTGCTCGTAAACGCATGCTCTATGTCGTCGGCCTCGGCGTCGAACTCGAAACCGCGCTGCGTGCGATCGCAAAGGCGACGGTCAGGAAAGCTTACGCGTTCGAGATGGCGGCCCGCGCCGACGATGCGCGCAACCGCCTCGCCGCCGTTGCCAAGGCGGCTCCCACAGTTCCCGAGATCGCGCGCATGGTTGATCTCGCCCACTCCGCCGCGCTGAAGCTCGATAACGCATCTGCACTCACGACAGCAGCCGATGGCGTATCCAAGCTGGTGATATCGATCACGGAGAAATACGATGGCAAGACGTTGGGTGGCATCGACGGTCTGATCCCCGGACCGGACAAGCAGAAAGGCAAGGCGCGAACCGCCGGGGCAATTCACTGAAGACGCGATCAGGATCGCCGCGCGACGACTGATGATGGGACAAGGGTTCATGAGTGACGTGGGCGCCGCAATGGGAAAGGTGGTAGCGAGAAGCGCTGCACCGCCGATGCGTGCCCGCCGCCCGATGCTCGGCAGATATACGGGCCAGGCATTTGCGATCGTAACGCTATCCGCCGGCCTCTTTGGCCTCGTCTGGCTCTACGGCAGTGCGCTTCGCGATCCGCGCTATCTCGATGGGTGGATTCTTGCCGGCGGCATGATCCTGCAGCTCGGCTTTCATATTGCGGTCAAGTCGGGCGGCCTTTCGCCAAAGTCCGCGGTGCGCTGGCGCAAAGTCCACGTCCTTCTCGGCTACTTGCTGATCGCCGCATTCGCATCTCATTGCGATCTTTCACTGCCTGAAACTGCGCTCGAATGGATGTTGTGGACGGGGTTCGTGCTGGTCACGCTCAGCGGTGTGCTCGGCGCATACTTGGCGTGGTCGGTGAAGGTCAGAGGAATTGTCGATGAACGCACGGCGTTTGAACGCATTCCCGAACAACGCGCCGAACTGGCGCGCAAACTGCAAACACTTGTGACCAGGGCCGATCCGGCCAGCGCCGCGCTGGGTCTGCCAGTTCCGCCGCACGATGCCTGGATCATGGATCTCTACACCACCCACCTGCGCGATTTTTTCGCCGGCCAGCGCAATGTCTCGGCCCATCTGGTTCGGTCCCAGGGGCCGCTGAAGCAACTGACCGGTGAGATCGAAGATCTGGCCCGCTACGTGGATCCGCAAAGCAAGGACAAGCTGACCGCCATCCGGGAACTGGTTGTCGAAAAGGACCGGCTTGATTTCGCCTGCGTTCAGCAATCTCTGACCCGCGGCCTCTTTTTCGTACACGTCCCCGTCACCTACGCGCTCATCGTACTTTCGATTTTGCACGTGGTCGTCGCCTACGCCTACGCGTCGGGGGTTTGGTGATGCTGAAGCTGAGGCGCGATACGGCCGCACAGTTGCTGGCGCTCGTGACGCTCCTTGGAGTGGCGATGGCGTTTTATTTTTCCGCCGGCACAAGGTTTCTGATGCCCGGTCCGATGACGAGTGCGCACGGCGGCATCGAAGCGTGCAGCGCGTGTCATACGAAAAGTGGCACCGGAAAGCTCGGCTGGGTCCACGGGCTTGTCGCCGGTGATCCACGCGCCGACAGCAAAGCCTGCCTGACGTGTCACAAGATGCCCGACACCGCGTTCAATGCCCACGGCGCATCGGCGGACCGTCTGCAAGAGAGCACAATACGATTGACGAAGATCGCCGCCGGGCGAGCGCTGCCTCCGTCCGCTCGGGCCCAGAGCGTCGCGTTTCCGATGCAGGATGTCGTCTCAGGCGGCCTGTTCTGCGCAACGTGTCACCAAGAACATCAGGGCGGCAAATTTGATCTGAAGCGGATATCAGACGAGCAGTGCCGCTCGTGCCATGTGGTCAAGTTCGACAGCTTCGACGGCAGCCACCCGAATTTCGACACGTATCCGTTCAAGACGCGCACGCCGATCATCTACGATCACGCGGGTCACTTCGGGAAGCACTATCCGGAAATTGCCAAGAAGGAGCCGGACAAACGAATTCCAGAAACGTGCGCCAGTTGCCACGATAGCCGCGCGGACAAGCGCGTCATGTCCGTCATGCCATTCGAGCAAGTTTGCGCGGGTTGCCACCTCGACCAGATCACCGGCAAAACCCGCGCCAGCGGCCCTAAGGGCGTGGCCTTCCTGTCGCTACCCGGTCTCGATCTTGAAACCTTGGCCAAGAAAAAGGCTCCACTCGGTGAGTGGCCGGATTCGGATGCCGCGCTGACGCCGTTCATGAAAGTCATGATCGGCCGCAACGACAAGGGCCGCGCGCTGATGGCATCGGTCGCGAACGTGAATCTGCAGGACCTGAGCACCGCCAGTGACGATCAGATCAAAACGGTGACGGATCTCGCCTGGGAGATCAAGCGGCTCGTGCATGCACTGATCTCGGGCAAAGCTTCCGATGTGCTCGCCGATCTCAATATCGCAACAGGCGCAAAGTTGAGCCCGTCGCTGGTCGCTGACCTGACCGCAAGTCTGCCACGCGACGTCATTTTAGGTGCCCAACAGGAGTGGCTGCCGAATTTGGCGCAGGAAATTACAGGCGGTCCGATTTCGCCGGCCGCCGCTGCCGCCAAGGCTCAGAGCAATCAGAGCCCGCCCGTCGCGGACGAACCACCGCCCCCGGAAGCGCAGCAAAGTGACGCCGTATCCGAGCCCGTCGCGACCGACACGGAAGCTGAGCCCGAAGGCGACGGCAAAGTCGCGGCCAACAAGGTCAAGCTCGACCCGCCGACGTGCGTGCTGCGCGTCCTGGGCGCTTGCGTGATGTTCAAGGACCCAAACGCGACGGTGCCCCCACCCGACAGCGCGAACGACACGGCTGGTGCGGCAGACAATACCGAGAGCGGACCAGTGCCGTCGACGGCGCGCACTTTATCTGAACCGATGCGCGCCGGTCTTGGCGACGTCGTGCCGGCCGCAAGCCCTGAACGCACTGAAAAAGTCAGCGACAAAAAAGATGATCTGCTGTTTCCGACCGATGAAGAACGTCGCGAGTTGACGGAACGGAGAAAGGCCGCGGGATCAACCGCCCGACCGGCGCTCGGTACGGCCGGTGGGGGAGCGGTGTCGGCCACGGAAGGATCGCCAGTTGACGGTGGCGCCCCGATGATCGCAATTGATAGCGGTGTTGATCCCGAAAGCTGGGCTGAGTACGGCGGCTGGTATCGCCAAGACTTTGCCATTTCCTACAGGCCGATCGGGCACAAGGACAAGTTTCTCTATTCCTGGCTTTTCCTGACTGGACCGCAGGCGCCGAAAGGGTCCACGAGCCCGGCCGCGGCCGTGTTTGATGTTCTCACGAGCAAAGACGCGCAAGGCGCATGCACGAAGTGTCATTCCGTCGATGACATCGCCGGCAAAGGGCGCGCGGTCAATTTTTCTCAACCCTCGGCGCAAAGCAAAAAAGGTCGCTTCACCAATTTTATCCATGAGCCCCATTTGGGCATGACCGACGAACGGGGTTGCCTGACGTGCCACAGCCTCGAAAAAGGTCAGCCCTACCTCAAGAGCTACGAGCAAGGCGACGCACGCACATTCGTGCCCGCTTTCGGCGCGATCAAGAAAGACGTCTGCCAGACCTGTCACACCAGCAGCAAGGCGCGCCAGGACTGCCTCCTCTGCCACAAGTATCATATCGACGGCGCCGTCACGCCGGTGATGTCGACGAAGCTGCGTGCGCCATGATCACGAAGCCGAGCAACTGAAAGAGTGAGGATTGACCATGACAGAGCTTCACGTCCCGGCGATCATCGGCACCGCAGCTACGATGCTGGCGCTGGTCCTCTTGCTGTTGCGATCCCCAGATCGTGGCCGCCGCGTCGTGACGACGCTCGCCGGGCGCTGGGTCGCGGCGGGGTCGCCGATCGCCGGTGTCACCTTGGCGGCGCTCACGGCGCTGGCGATATCCTGCTTTGCGCAAGTAACGACAACCGGCGGCATTGCCGCTTCAAGTCCGCCAGCCGGCCCTGAGGTTCACGCGGCCCTGGCGGGCGGTGACGGCGCCGATCCTGATCTGGCATCACTGAGCGCCTATGCGAATACAATCGACGGCGCATCGCCCGCTGGTCCACCCGCTGCGAGGCCAGCCAACATGCCCGACGTTGACGCGATGATCGGCAAACTGGCCGCTCGCCTTGAGCAGGAACCGGGGGATGCCAAGGGTTGGCGGATGCTCGGCTGGTCTTATTTGAACACCGACCGGCCGGCGGAAGCGGCCAAGGCCTATCAAAAGGCCCTTGCGATCGAGCCAGACGATCAGGACAGCGATCGTGGCCTGAAAGCCGCAAATGCCGCGCTCGTGAGCCGAAAGTAAACGCTCCGACAACGGTGGATGCCGTTGGACGCCCATCTTGAGGCTTCGATAGGCTTTCCCTATCAAGCGACGGATCACGGGCCTTGAACCTTGGGGCCGGCTGTCGCCATAGCTATATGCAAATCATCCATAATGCTGAGCGGGAGGCCGATCCGAATGACTGTGCATGAGCCCTGGAGCGAGGAACGTACGCGTTCCATCGTCGCCGCCCATACACATCTGGAAGGCCCGATGATGCCGATCCTGCATGCGGTTCAGGAGGCGTTCGGCTTCGTGCCGGAAGCAGCCGTCCCAGTCATCGCTCACGAATTGAACCTGAGCCGCGCCGAAGTCCATGGCGTGATCACCTTCTATCACGACTTCCGCCGCCAGCCGGCCGGCCAGACCGTGCTCAAGGTATGCCGCGCGGAAGCCTGCCAATCGATGGGTTGCGAGAGCCTCGTCAAACACGCCGAGGATCGGCTTGGCATCGCCTGCGGCGAAACCACGGCCGACGGTCGCGTGACTTTCGAAACCATCTACTGCCTTGGCCTTTGCGCAACAGCTCCTTCGGCAATGGTCGACGGACAGATTATCGGCCGCCTGGATACGGCAAAACTCGACAAGATCCTTGCGGAGGCCGGCGCATGACGATTAGAATTTTCATTCCCCGTGATGCCGCCGCCGTAGCCTGTGGTGCCGACGCTGTCGTGGCCGCCGTGCAGCAGGCCGCCCAGAAGGCGAAGCTCGCCGTTGAGATCGTTCGCAACGGTTCGCGTGGGATGCTCTGGATCGAGCCGTTGATGGAAGTCGAGGATGCGGGCGTGCGCTACGCCTTCGGTCCGATGACGACGGCTGATGCAACCAAGATCGTTGCGTCACTCACCAAGGCAGGTGCTGCAAAAATCAAGCACCCGCTCGCGTTGGGTCCGACGGAAGAGATCCCGTTTTTCAAGAAGCAGACACGGCTCACGTTTGCCCGCTGCGGACTGACTGACCCCGTTTCGCTCGCCGATTACAAAGCCCATGGCGGCTATAAAGGTCTCGAACGTGCGTTGGCCGTTGGACCGATGGGGATCGTCGACGAAGTGACGAAATCGGGCTTGCGCGGCCGCGGCGGCGCCGGCTTCCCAACCGGCATCAAGTGGAAGACGGTCCACGACACCCCGATGGGCCAGCAGAAGTACATCGTCTGCAATGCCGACGAAGGCGATAGCGGCACCTTCGCCGACCGCATGATCATGGAAGGCGATCCCTTCGTTCTGATCGAAGGGATGACGATCGCTGGCATCGCCGTCGGCGCCACCAAAGGCTATATCTACCTGCGCTCGGAGTACCCGCACGCCGAGATCGCTCTCAATCAAGCGATTGGACATGCACGCGCTGCTGGCCTGCTTGGACCTACGGTGGCGGGCTCACCGCACGCATTCGATCTCGAAGTTCGCATGGGCGCGGGGGCCTATGTCTGCGGCGAGGAAACCTCGCTTTTGGAAAGCCTGGAAGGCAAGCGCGGTCTCGTACGCGCCAAGCCACCGCTTCCGGCCCACAAGGGTCTGTTTGGTCAGCCGACCGTTATCAACAACGTCTTGTCGCTCTCTGCGGTGCCGTTCATTCTGTCCGATGGCGCGACGGCGTATTTCGATTACGGCATGGGCCGCTCGCGCGGCACGATGCCCATCCAGCTCGCCGGCAACATCAAGCATGGCGGCCTGTTCGAGACGGCCTTCGGCATCACGCTTGGCGAACTCGTCGATGACATCGGCGGCGGCACGTATTCCGGCCGCCCCGTGAAAGCCGTGCAGGTTGGCGGGCCGCTGGGCGCCTACTTCCCCCGCGGCTACTTTGACACTCCCTTCGATTACGAAGCCTTTGCCGCGCGTGACGGCCTGATCGGACACGCCGGCGTTGTGGTGTTCGACGAAACGGCGAATATGGCCAAGCAGGCGCGATTCGCCTTTCACTTCTGCGCCGCGGAAAGTTGCGGCAAGTGCACGCCGTGCCGGATCGGAGCGGTGCGCGGGCGCGAAACGATGGACAAGATTATCGCCGGCCACGATACGCAGGCCAACCTCGCCGTCGTCGAGGACCTCTGCAACACGATGAAGTTCGGTTCGCTGTGCGCGTTGGGCGGCTTCACGCCGTATCCCGTGTCGAGCGCGCTCAATCATTTCCCTGAAGATTTCGGCCGGGTGCAAAAGCTGCCCGTCGCCGCGGAGTGAGATCCATGACGCTGATCAAAGAAATCGACTACGGAACCAAAGCCTCCTCGTCGGAGCAGATGGTCACGCTGACGATCGACGGCGTTGAAGTGTCCGTACCCGCCGGCACGTCAATCATGCGCGCGGCGATGGAGATCGGCACCACGATCCCCAAGCTCTGCGCAACCGACATGCTGGACAGCTTCGGCTCCTGCCGCCTCTGTCTTGTCGAAATCGAAGGCCGCAACGGGACGCCCGCATCGTGCACCACGCCGGTCGCCCCCGGCATCAAGGTCAAGACGCAGACCCCGCGCCTGAAGAACATCCGCAAGGGCGTGATGGAGCTTTACATCTCCGATCACCCCCTCGACTGCCTGACCTGCGCTGCGAACGGCGACTGTGAGTTGCAGGACATGGCCGGCGCCGTCGGTCTGCGCGACGTGCGCTACGGTTATCAAGGCGAGAACCATGTGTTCGATCAGGTTGCCGCGCGCGAAAATCCGCTGTTCCTCAAGAAGGACACGTCGAACCCTTACTTCACCTACGATGCGTCCAAGTGCATCGTCTGCAATCGCTGTGTGCGTGCCTGCGAGGAAGTGCAAGGCACGTTCGCGCTGACGATTTCGGGCCGCGGCTTCGACAGCCGCGTGTCCGCCGGCATGGACGAAGACTTTCTGAGTTCCGAGTGCGTGTCCTGCGGCGCCTGCGTGCAGGCTTGCCCCACGGCAACGCTGTCGGAAAAGAGCCTGATTGAAATCGGCCAGCCTGAGCATTCGGAAATCACGACCTGCGCTTATTGCGGCGTCGGTTGCTCGTTCAAGGCCGAGATGCGCGGCGAAGAAGTCGTGCGCATGGTGCCGTGGAAGGACGGCAAGGCCAACCGCGGCCACTCTTGCGTCAAGGGCCGCTTTGCCTACGGCTACACCACGCACCGCGATCGCATCCTGAAGCCCATGGTGCGCGACAAGATCACAGACCCCTGGCGCGAGACCACCTGGGAAGAAGCAGTCGAGCGCGTTGCGTCCGAATTCCGCCGCGTGCAAACGCAGTTCGGTCGCGGTTCCGTGGGCGGCATCACGTCGTCGCGCTGCACGAACGAAGATATCTTTGTCGTCCAGAAGCTGATCCGCCAAGGCTTTGGCGTCAACAATGTCGATACCTGCGCCCGCGTTTGCCATTCGCCAACGGGTTATGGCCTGAAGTCGACCTTTGGTGAATCGGCCGGTACGCAGGATTTCGACTCGGTCGAACATTCCGACGTCATTCTCCTGATCGGCGCCAACCCGACCGACGGTCACCCGGTATTTGCAAGCCGCATGAAAGCGCGCCTGCGTGCCGGCGCCAAGCTCATCGTCGCCGACCCGCGCCGCACCGATATCGTGCGCTCGCCGCACATCGAAGCCGCGCATCATCTCGCTCTGCAGCCCGGCTCCAACGTCGCGCTGCTGACGTCGATGGCGCACGTGATTGTCACCGAAGGGCTCATCGACGAGACATTCGTGCGCGAGCGCTGCGACTGGGCCGAGTTCCAGGAGTGGGCCGCCTTCGTCGCCGAGCCGCGCAATTCGCCCGAATCCATGCAGCCCTACACCGGCGTCGATGCGGGCGAGATCCGCGCCGCTGCCAAGCTGTTCGCCACCGGCGGCAATGCAGCGATTTATTACGGTCTCGGCGTCACCGAGCACAGCCAGGGGTCGACCACGGTGATGGCGATTGCCAACCTCGCCATGGCGACCGGCAACATCGGCCGTCCCGGCGTCGGCGTGAACCCGCTCCGCGGCCAGAACAATGTGCAGGGCGCCTGTGACATGGGCTCATTCCCGCACGAATTGACCGCCTATCGTCATGTGTCGGATGCTTCCGCCCGCGCCCTGTTTGAAAGCGCCTGGCAGTGCAAGATCGATCCGGAACCGGGCCTGCGCATTCCCAACATGCTCGACGCGGCAGTCGAGGGATCGTTCAAGGCGCTCTACATCCAGGGCGAGGACATTCTGCAGTCCGACCCCGATACGCATCACGTTTCGGCGGGTCTTGCCGCGATGGAATGCGTGGTCGTGCAGGATCTCTTCCTCAATGAAACCGCCAACTATGCGCACGTTTTCTTGCCCGGCTGCACGTTCCTGGAAAAGGACGGCACTTTCACCAACGCCGAGCGCCGCGTCCAGCGTGTCACCAAGGTCATGACGCCGAAGAATGGCTATGGCGATTGGGAAGTCACACAGCTGATCGCCAACAAGCTGGGCCTCGGCTGGAATTACGTCCATCCGTCAGAGATCATGGCCGAGATTGCCGCCCTGACCCCGACCTTCGCCGGCGTGACCTACGAGAAGCTCGCCGAGCATGGGTCGGTCCAGTGGCCGTGCAACGAAGATCACCCGCTCGGCTACCCGGTCATGCATACCGACGAGTTCACACGTGGACGCGGCCGCTTCATGCTGACCGAATACGTGCCGACCGATGAGCGCACCGGCGCACGCTATCCGCTGATCCTGACCACCGGGCGCATCCTTTCGCAATACAATGTCGGCGCGCAGACGCGGCGGACGAGCAATGTCGTGTGGCACGAAGAAGATAGGCTTGAGATCAACCCTCACGATGCCGAACAGCGCGGCGTCAAGGATGGGGATTGGGTCACGGTGCGCAGCCGTGCCGGCGAGACGGCGCTGCGTGCACTCATCACCGATCGTGTGGCGGCAGGCGTTGTCTACACGACCTTCCATCATCCGCTGACGCAGGCGAACGTCATCACCACCGACTTCTCGGATTGGGCGACGAACTGCCCCGAGTTCAAGGTGACGGCGGTGCAGGTCGCGCCGTCGAACGGACCGACGGACTATCAGAAGAAATACATGGACTTTGCTGATCAGAGCCGCCGCATCGCGCCGGCCGAAGCGGCGGAGTAACCGATGACCGAGCCGCTCGCCAGGGTCGAAAGTGTCAAAGTCGTCGCCGGTAGCACGTCCGCCTCATCGCGGGTGCTGCCGGAGGAGACGGCTGTCGCTCTCGTCTATGACGGCTCCACCCATGCGGTAATGATGGCAACCCCACAGGACTTGGAGGATTTTGCTCTCGGCTTCAGCCTGGCCGAAGGCAAGATCGATCGCGTTTCCGACATCGCAAGCTTGGATGTGGTCGAGCAGCCCCTCGGCCTCGAACTGCGCATGTGGATGACACCAGGGGCCGGACACCGGCTCGCGGTCCGCCGCCGCGCCATGTTAGGCCCCACCGGTT
This sequence comes from Hyphomicrobium sp., assembly GCA_022844105.1. Classification (GTDB taxonomy): domain Bacteria; phylum Pseudomonadota; class Alphaproteobacteria; order Rhizobiales; family Hyphomicrobiaceae; genus JAGVSR01. The sequence goes on from JALHMJ010000010.1 coordinate 43,447, forward strand.
GCGGATTGTGCGGCGTGGAAAGCTTGGAGCAGGCTCTGCCCGCAGCTAAACCTGTGACCGCGACGTTGCAGGTCAGCGCCGTCCAAATCGAAGCGGCAATGGCGTCGCTCGCCCCGGCGCAAAAACTCAACCGCGAAGCGCGAGCGCTGCATGCCGCCGGCTTCTGGACGCTCGACAAGGGACTTGTCATGGTCCGTGAGGACGTCGGGCGCCACAATGCCCTCGACAAACTCGCCGGCGCAATGGCGCGCAAGGCGATTGACGCAGCAGCTGGTATCATCGTCTTGACGAGCCGCCTGTCCGTCGAACTGGTGCAGAAGGCCGCGCAGATGGGCGCCCCGGTCCTCGTCGCGGTCTCGGTGCCGACCGCGCTTGCGGTGCGCACGGCAGACGCCGCTGGCATTACGCTCGTCGGCATTGCACGCGGCGACGCCTTTGAGATATTTACCCATCCCGAGCGCGTGGCCGCCGAACCGGCTCGGTCAACACGTCCGGTTCGCCTGCGCACGGAAGGGGGCCTGCATGCAAACGTCTGATAAGCTCGTGATGATGGTCAATCAGATCGTGCGCAATGTCCTCGTCCAAGGCGACGAGCGCGCCGTCGTCGTAGCCGCCGATCACATGCGCAAATTCTGGGAGCCGCGCATGCGGGCCCACATCTATCAGCATGTCAAAGCTGGCGGCGAAGGTTTGACGCCTCTCGCCTTGCGCGCCGTGAACGAACTGGAGCGCCTCGAAACTCCGGCCGCCGCGTCCTGAGCGCACGAGGCCCCGCCGCTATCCCAGACAACGCAAAGTGTATGCGACTAAGTCTCCCGGCTGCCATATCTTAACCGGCAGTCAGGGGGAGTGGCCAACTCGATGACACGCCGGACGCCGGGTTCCAGTCGGAACCGGGGGACGCTTCAGGTTGCGATCAGACCGTTGCGCTCGGTTTTCTGGAGCGTGGCTCTTGTCAGTTGCGCGTTGAACCTGCTCATGCTCACGGGCCCCGTGTTCATGCTTCAGGTTTATGACCGCGTGCTGGCCAGCCAGTCGGTACCGACACTGGTGGCGCTGTCTGCACTCGCCGCCACGCTCTACGCCTTCTGGGGCGTCTTCGAATTTCTGCGCTCACGGACCTTGTCGCGCGCGTCCTTCTGGCTCGATCAGCGCCTGGGTCCCCCGACGCTGACGGCATGGCTCGGCCGCTCGATCGAGGATCGGCCCGCGGTCGCCCGGCCACTTGCCGACCTGTCGACGGTACGTCACTTTCTGTCCAGTCCCGCGCTCAGCGGATTGTTCGACATGCCCTGGATCCCGCTCTATTTGGGCTTCGTTTTTATCATTCATCCTTGGCTCGGCTGGCTCACGCTCGCCGGTGCAGTTCTCGTAACGGCATTGGCCCTCGTCAACGAACGGGTCACGCGGTCGTCGCTGGACGACGCGGCGGCACTCGATCAGATCGAAACACGCTTCCTCGATCAGGTGCACCGCAGCGCCGACACCATTTTGCCGATGGGCATGCTGGGCGCGCTTGCAGACCATTGGCAACGCATGCACGCAGATGGCGCCGCTCTCACCCAACAGGCGGGCGAACGCGGCGAGATCATCTCCGCGCTGTCAAAAGCAATTCGCATGGTGCTGCAATCGGCCGTGCTCGGTCTGGGCGCGTTTCTTGCCATTTACGGTGAAATTTCGGCGGGCATGATCGTCGCTGTCTCGATCATCTCCGGCCGCGCGCTGGCGCCGGTCGATCAAGTCATCGGCAACTGGCGATCGGTGGTGCGTGCGCGCCAAGCCTTCCAGCGGCTGGCGACCATTCTACCCGACGAGGCGTCACCCGCGCCGCCGCTGCGTCTTCCCGCACCGAACGCAACGATGAGCGTTCGCAATCTGACGAAGTTCGCACCCGCTCCGGCCGGGGTTGCGTCCGAGTTGCGCCGCCTCATTTTGAAAGATGTCAGTTTTGATTTTGCTCCCGGCGATGCCGTCGGCGTCATCGGACCCAGTGCGTCCGGCAAGTCGTCACTGGCGCGCATTTTGGTCGGTGCATGGCGGCCGGATGGTGGTGAAGTTCGCCTCGATGGCGCGCTTCTCGAACAGTGGGACCGCGCGCTACTTGGACGCCATATCGGTTATCTGCCCCAGAACGTCGAGCTTCTGGCGGGCACCGTGCAGCAGAACATCGCGCGCTTCGATCCCGATGCGCTCGACGAGGATATCGTCGCCGCAGCGCAGTTGGCCGGCGTCCATGAGATGATCCTGCGCCTGCCCGAAGGATATTCAACCTCAGCCGGCCATGGCGCGACGCCGCTGTCGGGTGGGCAAATGCAGCGCATTGCGCTGGCACGGGCGGTTTTTCGTGCCCCGCGCCTCGTCGTTCTCGATGAACCCAACTCCAATCTCGATGCTGACGGTGACGCGGCGCTCGCCGTTGCGATTGAGCGCTTGCGACAATCCGGGTCGGCGGTCGTCGTCATGGCGCACCGGCCGAGTGCGATTGCAGCGGTCAACAAGCTCCTGATGCTCATGAATGGCTCGGTCGTCGAATTCGGCAACAAGGATGACGTGCTGCGCAAGGTCACGCGCCCGCTTGCCGCCGGGGCCCGCGCGTGATGGAAACATCGCCCGCGGACAAAGCGTCTGGTAGTGCATCGGTCAATTCCGACTACACAACGCCGTTGCGGACCGCGGCAATCGTGTTCATCGTACTGATCGTCGGCCTTGGTGGCTGGATGGCCGTCGTACCGCTGGCGGGTGCCGTGATTGCCGCCGGTCAGATCGTCGTGCGCGGTAAACCGCAACTGGTGCAGCATCTCGACGGCGGCCTGATCAAGTCCATCGAAGTCCGCAACGGCGATGAGGTCCATAAAGGCGACGTTCTGGTTCGGCTCGACGATGCGATGCTGCGCGCCAATCTCGACATCTACCGCAACCGGCTGCGTGAAGCGCTGGCCAGACGCGCCCGCCTTGAAGCCGAACGCGACGACCGGGCGGACATCGGTCCCCCGGATATGACGCTCTCCCGCTCGTTCGAACTGGGCGACAACGCATCTCATCGCGACCGCCAGAATGACCTGTTCCGAGCCCGCCAGCAGAGCCGCAGGGGTGAGATAGAAAAGCTCAATGAGAAAATCGGGCAGCTCGACAATCAGACCGATGGCCTCGAAGGTTTGATCGGAGCCAAGACAGAACAGTTGAAGACGGTACTGAACGAACTCGATGGCCTGAATGAATTGCTCGAAAAAGGCATCGCGACAAAGTCCCGTGTCTTCAGCCAGGAACGCATGAAATCTGATTTGACGGGACAGATCATAGAGCACGCGTCCGAACTGGCGCGTGTCGAAAACGCCATTCGCGAAACCGAAATCAGCATCATTCAGGTTGACCGCGCCTTCAAAGAAAAAGTGCTGGCCGAATTGTCCACAACGGCAACCGAAGTGGAGGACCTGTCCCAGCAGATCGCCGCGACGGCCAAGCAGCTCGAGCGCGTCGCCATCCGTGCGCCGATCAGCGGCGTCGTGCACGAGATGAATGTCAACACCGTCGGTGGAACGATACCGCCCAATGCCACGCTGATGCAAATCATAGCCAACGACAGCGGCATTGATGTTGAGATCGCGGTCGAGCCGACCGCTATCGATCAGGTGGTCATCGGCCAGGAGACGATGCTGCGCTTTCCAGCCTTTAACCAGGCGACGACACCTCAGATAGTAGGAGCCGTGGACCAGATATCGCCGTCGACCGTGGCAAATGAAAAGACCGGGCAGTCCTTCTATCGCGTGACCGTATCCGTCATGCCGGCCGAACTCGCCCGCCTCGCGCCGCTGCGGCTGCTGCCCGGAATGCCCGTCGAGGCTCACGTCGAAACGGCTTCGCGCACGCTCGCGAGCTATCTTTTCAAGCCCTTTATCGACAACGTCGGCCGCGCACTGCGCGAATGAGAGACCACGCTAGGCCAACAGTCCAGCCGATTTGGCTTCCGACATGACTTCGGCAAGAATGCCGGCCGCAAGCGTCGCCCGGCTTTTCGCACCCGGAACGAGCCCGATGGGGCTGCGCAGCCGTGCCATCTGGGTCGGCGAAACGCCCATGTCCGTCAGCCGCTGCACGCGGTTCTGATGCGCTTTGCGGCTACCCATCACACCGATATAGAAAGCGGGCGATCGCAGCACCTCTGACAGGACCGGTGCTTCCCAATCATGCTCGTGGAACGCAACGACCGTCGCTGTATAACGATCGATCTGGCTTGCTGCGATGTCTTGCGTCTGAATGAGATTGCGAACCGATAATCCCGCGGCCGCCGCCTCCGCACATGCGGTCTCGTCAGGCGACACAATCTCCAGATCCAAGCCCGCCGCAGCGAACAGATGCGCAATCGCGACGAGCGCCGGCCCGCCGCCGATCAGCACGACTCGCGGCAGCGGCAGATGCACCTTGCAAAACACGTCGCCGTGTAGCGCGGTCGCCGCCTCACCATCGAGCGTCTCGAATGTCGTCGCGCCGCTGGTCAGGTTCGTGGTCTGCACGAACGGTTGGCGCGCATTGCGCAAGCCAGCAGCGCGCGCAACGAGCGCTGGCGGCAGGCTCTGGTCGATGTAGAAATCAAGGCCGCTGCCGCATGGCAATCGGAGATCGAAATAGGCCGACCCCTTGCCATAGCGCACCAGTCTGTTCCGGCCCTCTGCAATGGCCTGAACCGCGTCCTGGGCGATCGATTGTTCGATACAGCCGCCAGACATGTATCCCGTGAACGCTCCACTGACCGCAACGGCCATCTGCGCACCGAGCGGCCGCGGCGTCGTCCCGTCGATGGCGACCAGAGAAATCAGCGCCGTGCGCTGGCCAGCCGCTTGCCATAAGATGAAATCACCCATCACGTCGTCGTCGGCCAAAAGAGAACGCCGCTTCGGCAAAAGCAAACTCATGCGTATATCCTAGGTATCGTTCTAACTATCGAGGAGTGGCACTGATGACGACGAACACCGCTCGCCCGCCGGTTCCGCCCTTTACCCGAGAAACGGCAATCGCCAAGGTGCGCCTCGCTGAGGACGGATGGAACTCGCGCGATCCAGAGCGGGTTGCCCTTGCCTACACCGTCGACACTCAATGGCGCAACCGGAGTGAATTTCCCCGTGGCCGTGTAGAGGTTATCGCGTTCCTGACGCGCAAATGGTCTCGCGAATGCGACTACCGGCTCATCAAGGAATTGTGGACCTTTGCCGATGACCGAATTGCGGTCCGCTTCGCCTACGAATGGCATGATGCCGCGGGCCTTTGGTTCCGCTCCTACGGCAATGAGAACTGGGAGTTCGATGCCGACGGCCTGATGCGCAAGCGTTACGCAAGCATAAATGATCTCGCCATCGTTGAAAGCGAACGCCTGTTTCGCTGGCCGCAAGGACGACGTCCGGATGATCACCCGGGACTGAGTGAACTCGGGTTATGAAAAGCCATCCAACGATACCGGGATCAGCTGAGCGATGGCCCTTCATTGCGCGGTGCGGGCCGAGGAAAGGGAATGATGATCGCCGATCCGTTCGAAGGACGCGGCGCCTCGACAGCCATTTCGCTCAAATCCGCCAGATCATCCATCCACTCGCCGCACAGATCGGCCAGCGGAAGGCCGGCGGCCTCTGAAAGCCAGGGCTGGAGAATGGTCCGGCCCTCACCCGTCTCAAGATCGGCATGGAGGACGAGGTAGCGATCCTGATTGGACGATTCCGGACTGCGCATCCAGCGGCGGATAACGGTGGCCGTCTCGCCCGCTTCCGAAAGATCCGGATCAGACACCAGCATTTCAACATGCGGAGCATAGGCTTCGGTGTCGTAGGGCAGCATGCGCCAAGACAAATCATCGGCCGTTGCCGCGTCAAGCGCCCGATCGGCCGCCTCCTGGCCGGTTTTGATGTCGTCGCCCTCGATCTCGACACAGGCCACTTCAAGCCGCAACCGCACGACCTTCGCGTAGTACTTCATGGGAGCCTCCGCAGCGTCGACACGGGAGGTATGATGGGCGAGTCGAATGACACCCTGCAACGGGCCACGGACGGTAAACAGTGGTGTGGGGCCTAGCGGCCACAGCCCGGCGATCGTGCTCAGTCGCGCGCCGCTCCGCCGGAATTTGTGTCACTTTTTCGAGGGCTGAGCCTGGAGGCTTCACATGACTTGGGTTGTGACAAAATACGCCGTGACGGCTTTCCTCGTCGTCTTGATCTCAGAGGTCGCCAAGCGCAGCGATAAGGCCGGGGGGTTGATCGCGGCTTTGCCGCTGGTGACGGTTTTGACGTTGATCTGGCTGTGGGCCGAAGGCCAGGACGAGACCAAGCTGTCGAACCACGCCTGGTACACGTTCTGGTATGTCGTGCCCACGCTCCCGATGTTCTTGCTCTTTCCGGTACTCTTGCCGCGCATCGGTTTCTGGCCGACCATGGCCGCAAGCGTCGTCATAACGATGGCAAGTTTCGCGCTCTTTGCAGTCGTCGTTCGCCGCTTCGGCATCGAATTGCTCTAACTTGTCCACCCAGGCTATTCGCTGTTGGACCCCACCGCCAACTCCAGCGTTCGGGTAATGAAGTCGGCAATCGCCGGAACGTCGTTGAGTGAATAAAGCGGCAGACTGCCGGGATCAGTCGCGTAATCGGAAGCGACAGCAATAAAGCTGGCATCCATAGGCGCCAATTCGCGACGATCGAGCTGTGCTGCACGGCGCACCTCGATTTTTGCGATCGGCGCCGCTTTGAACCCTTCGACAATGACGAGATCGCAAGGGGCCAGCCTCCCGATGACGTCGTCGAGCCGGTGTTCGGATGGACCATCGCCTGCTAGAATCACTTCGCAAGCCCCCGCTCGCCGGTGGCGGGCGCTGTCTGAAGACGGGGCCTCGGCGCGGATGTCATGGTGCGTGTGCTTGATGCTCGAAACACGAAGCCCGCGTCGTGTGAATTCTGCGATGAGCCGCTCTACGAGCGTCGTCTTGCCGGAATTCTTCCACCCCGCGATGCCGATGACCGAAATTGGGCGCTGGCGATCCATAGCTGTTTGTCTATCAGCACACCGTCAGCCGGCAAGCAGTTCACGCGCTTGCGCCAGTTCACCCGGCGTGTTCGCGTTAAAGAACGGGTCGACGACACGCCCCCGGATGTCTACTGAAGGAAATTCGACCGCGACGGCGCCGCGATCACTGATCCATGACGTGACCTTTCGTGTCCCGGCTTCGAGAGCCGCCTCCAGGTCTTCGGCGAGCGCAACAGGCCAAAGACCGATCACGGGATGCAGCCGCCCGCCCGACTGCGCGACCGCGATTGCGTTGCAAGCGCCGTCTAAGGCCGCTTCCAATCTTGCAACAAGGTCGGTGGGCAAAAACGGCGCGTCGGCGGACGCGCTGACGATGTGCGTCGCGGCGGGACATTGAACCATTGACCAGCGCAACCCGGCCAGAATTCCGGCCAGCGGCCCCTTGAACCCGGCCATCGGGTCCGGCACCACCGGAAGCCCGAAGCCGCCATAAAGAGCCGGATCACTGTTGGCGTTGATGACGAGGCGACTGGTCTGCGGCGCGAGCCGTGCGATGACATGGCTGATCATCGGCCGCCCCGCGAGATCGAGCAGCGCCTTGTCGCCGTCACCGCCCAAAGCCTCCCTCATGCGGCGGGAACGCCCGCCGGCAAGAAGCAGCCCGGCTGGTCTTTCTCCGTTAACCATGTCCGCTCGATGTCACGGCAACCAGCGGCTTATGTAGCCGTTGCCTACGTCACGTTAATTGCGCCTAACACGTGATAATGCGATAGTCTTCTGCTATCATTGAATGAAAGCAGTCTTTCAGCGCTTTACCGGTTCCAGCACGATGGTGTTTTATTCTGAAAGCGCCGCGGCCCACATTCAAAATGCGCCTCCTGCCACAGGCAGCGAAACATTCCGCGACCGGTCGCGCGACCTGCCCGACGCAAACAACCTTGTCACCACGTTCATCGTTTTTGCGGCACTTGTTCTCCAGATCGGAATGCTGCTGTTTGGCACCTGGGTAACGCAGCGCAGCGCCGATGCCGTCCGCCAGCATTCGGCCCATTCAGCCGCGATGTTCATGGACAGCTCGATTGAACCGCTGGTCCAGGAATTGGCAACCGGGTCGGAAATTTCGCCGCGCTCGATTACCGAAATTGACGCCCTTCTGGCCCACGAAGCCGTTCGTCAGAAATTGAGCGGCATCGCCATTTGGCGTCGTGACGGTGTGATCGCGTATGCGCAGGATCGCAGTCTTATCGGGACGATGGACAAGATCTCGGCAGGATACTTTGCGGCGCTTAATGGCAACGTCGAGATCGAGCAGTTCGACGCTAGCGACGGCATTGTCGCGGAAGTCGTACCCGACGCGCAGGGCGTCTACCGGATATTTTCTCCCATTCACAAGCTCGGGACGAACGAAATTATCGCCATCGGAGGTTATTTTGAGCAGCCGCAGCAACTTGAAAAGCTATTGGAAAAGAGCCGGCGAGACACCTGGGTGGTGGTCGCAGCCTTCACGTTGCTGATCTTCGGGTTGACATTCGGGCTCATCAAACATGCCAGCGAAATGATCAAGGCGCAGAACAACGACTTGCGTGAGCGTTTCGCGGCCCAGGTGCGGCTCAATCTGCAAAACGAAATTCTGCGCAAAGAACTGCTGGATGCGCAAATGGAAGGCATTGCAATCAACGAGAATTTTCTCCGGCGCATCGGCGCCGACCTTCACGACGGCCCCGCCCAGTTCCTGGCACTGGCGCTGCTGCGCCTTGACGATGTCGGTCGGCCGGCTCCCGCTCCCGCCGCGGAACCGTCGCCTCCCGATCAAATCCCGCGTGCCTCGGCACTGGAAACGGTTCGCTCCGCCACGCAGAACGCGCTGGCGGAAATCCGCAGCATTTCCACGGGACTGGCTCTGCCCGAATTGGCCAACCGGTCCGCTGCGGACATCATCGGCGCTGCCACCAACACTTTCATGTCAGCAACGCAGACGAACGTGCTATGCCACATCGGCAGAGTGCCCGATCGAATGCCTCTGATATGGACAGTCTGTCTCTTTCGCTTTGTTCAAGAGGGTTTGAATAACGGCTATCGTCACGCCGACGGCAAAGGACAGACGGTCCGCGCGGAATCCCGTGACGAAAGCCTGATCGTGGAAGTTGCGGACCAAGGACCGGGGTTCGATCCGGCCGAAGCCTTCAGCAAGACGTCGCGACTGGGACTTCTCGGTCTTCGCCATCGCATCGAAACACTCGGTGGCGAATTCGAAATCAAATCCACGCGGGGCGAAGGCACGACAATCGTGCTCACGGTCCCGCTCAGCCGATTGATTGAAAGTCAATGACCGACAAGATCACCATTGCCGTGGTCGACGATCACCCGTTGATGCGCGACGGCATCGTCGCAACACTTCAGGGTAGCGCTGAATTCGACGTCATCGCAACCGGCGGGTCAGCCGACGATGCGGTCCGGATCGCCAACGAGCGAAGTCCACGCATGATGCTCCTCGATCTTTCGATGCCCGGCAGTGGACTTGATGCGGCCAAGACGATTTGCGTTGCCTATCCGTCGATCAAGGTCATGATTCTGACTGTCTCGGAGCGCGAGGACGACGTGATTGCGGCGATGTCGACGGGTGTGTGCGGTTATATTCTGAAGGGCATATCGGGTTCCGATCTGATCGCGACGCTGAAAGCCGTCAGCCTTGGTGAGACGTACATCACGCCAAACCTGGCGGCGCGTCTTCTGTCGAAGAGCCGCACCGCAACGTCGCGAACGCAACCGAAGGAACCGGAAGTTCAATTGACGGTCCGCGAAGAGCAGATCCTCGTCGAAGTGAAGGCGGGACTGACGAACAAGGAAATCGCGCGCAAACTGGCCCTCAGCGAAAAGACCGTTAAGCACTACATGACGAGTGTTCTGCAGAAGTTGCGCGCCCGCAACCGAGTCGAGGCGGCCATGAGCGACATGCCCAAGAGGGAGTAGGTTGGCGGGCTGCCGGCTCATTCGCGGAAAGCGCGGTTGACTTGGTCGGTGAACGGTTTGGTCAGGTATGAGAGTGCCGTACGGTCGCCCGTCGACATGAAGACCTCCACCGGCATGCCAGGCACGAGTTTCAGTTCGCCGAACTTGCGCAATTCCTTTTCGTCCATTTCAAGCCGGCTCATGTAATAGCTCTCGCCAGTCTTCGGATCGACGGTCACGTCCGCCGCAACATGCGTGATATGCCCCGGTACTTCTGGCGTGACCTGCTGATTAAAGGCCGAGAGCCGCAGCCGCGCGGGACGGCCAATGACCACCTGATCGACGTCTTTTGGTGAAATTCTGGCTTGGATACTGAGATTATCTTCTTCCGGCACGATTACCATGATCTGCTCGGCGGCAGTAATGACACCGCCGACGGTGTGGGCCGTGAGTTCGTGCACAAACCCGCTCTGCGGCGCTCTCAGATCGATCCTCTTGAATTTATCCCGCGCAGCGACTTCGCGCTCCTGCAACTCGGAGAGGCGAGCATCGATGCTGCGCAATTCGCGCTGGGCAGTGGCGCGGATGTTTTCATCGACGCCGATAATCTCGACGTTGATTTCGCTGATCTGGCCATTTGCGCGCGCGATCTGCGCGACGAGCCCGCCGAATTCTCCGCCGAGCCGGCTCTCCTCGCGCTCCATTGAATAAACGCGTGAAATGGGCGTCAGCTTCATGTCCTGCAATTCGCGGATCTGCGCCAATTCGCGTTTGATGAGCTCGCGCTCGGCGCCCTTGGCTTCCTTCTGCGCTCTGAGCCCGGAAATTTCCTCGTTGAGCTGGCCGATGCGTAAACGCATTTGCTCCTTCTGGTTGTCGCGCGTGCGGCGGTTTTCCTCAAAAAGGCGAACCTCACCGTCCGTCGCCGCCTTGGCGGCGTCGCCCACGGTCAAGAGGTCCGGCGGAAAAACGATTTTGTCCAAACCATCGCGTTCGGCCACGAGCCGGGCGCTGCGCGCCTTGAGTTCAAGAAGCTGCGATTTGACAATTTCAAGCTCCGCGCCGATTTGCGTTGAATCGAGTTTCAACAGGATCTGTCCGGCTTTCACCCGGTCGCCGTTGCGGACGTTGATCTCGGCGACGATGCCACCGAAGTTATGTTGCACCTTTTTGACGTTGCGTTCGACGACGAAGGTGGCCGGTGCGATGATGGCGCCGGAGAGCGTTGCCGTATAAGCCCAGCCGCCAAGTCCCACGATCAGTGCGACGCTGACAAGGCTCGCAAAGATCACGTGGTACTTCAGCGAAAAGCTGTCCTGCTCTTTCGGCTGCGACATCGTGAATGCTCCTTGCTTCTTCAAACGTGGGGACGGCTACGCAACCTAGGCGGCATACACATACTGTTCGTATTTCAAATCGTGCAGTCCAAGAATTTCAATTTCAAAATCCGTGTCGGCATCGAAGTCGATGTTGCCTTCAAGGATCGTAGTATCCTCTTCAGCATCGTACTTGAAACGAACTTCCCCTGGTTTGGTGAATTCCTGGTTTTGGGCGATGAGAACGAATTTCCGAATATCCGGGTCTTCAAAGACCTGATTGAATTGTTGCTCGAACTCGTTGCTGATGTGATCGATATTGATCCGGTCGCCGACATCGAAATCGAGAATCTTGTCGCGTCCGCCACGCCCCGAACCGGCTGACGCGACCGTCTGGAATACGAAAATGTCGTCACCTTCCCCGCCGGTGAAAAGATTGACTGTCTCGCTGGCGATGAAGAGATCGTCGCCGCTCCCACCAACGGCGTTCTCAACAGAATTCAGGATGTCGAATTGAGACGTGTCGGCCGGTGTAGGGTCAGTTGCAGGGTCGAACGGCACTTCGAAGAGGAACTGGTCGTTTGGCACGTCAAGCAGAGTGACAAGTCCCGCCGACAGATCAACGATGATGGCCGTGTCGATGCGGGATGCATCGTACGTGTCGGAGCCAGCACCGCCGTCGAACGTGTCTCCGCTCCCAGCCCCGACCGCGAAAAAGACATCGGAACCTTCACCGCCCTTGAATTGGTCCGCCCCGTCCGCGAAGGCAGCCAGGAAGCGGTCATCACCCGCGCCGCCTTCAACGGTATCGTTGCCGTCTGCCGTGGCAGCGATATAGGTGTCGGCGCCCGCGCCGCCGGAAAACGTATCCGAGCCATCACCGCTGGCCGCAACATAGAGATCGTTGCCTTCACCCAAATCGACGGTTTCGGCGCCGTCCATCTCGGCTGCAACATACGTGTCGTCGCCGCTGCCGCCGGCAATTTGGTCGATGCCGTCCCCGGCCTCGGCAATGATGCGGTCATCTCCATCGCCGCCCAGCACCACATCTTGTCCCGCGCCGCCAGTGAGCGTGTCGTCGCCGTCTCCGCCGGAGACAAAATCGGCATCCTCGCCGCCGTCGATTTTGTCGTTGCCCGCTTCACCGTAGAGCGTGTCGTTCCCGGCCTCGCCTTCGATAATGTCGTCGCCGTCCCCTGCATGAACGATGTCGTGACCGGCGCCGGCATAAACCACATCGTTGCCAGCACCCGAATAGATCGTGTCATCACCGTCGCCGGCGAAGACGATATCGTCGCCAGACCCGGTGCGGACGGTGTCGTTGCCGCTTCCTGCCTCCACGATGTGAGATATGACCGTGTCGATCGGCGCGACGTTAAGCACGTCGTCACCATCAGTGCCCTGCAGCGGGGCGTGAACCAGTGCCGTCAATGGCAGATAGGCTTTCTGCGCGACGGCACCCTCGGCGTCCCTGATCTCGTAAGTAAATTCTACGACAGAGGTGTCGTTGAAGGTGGGGATATAAAGCCACTCACCTGCCGGCGTGGCGATGACATGCCCCACCGAGGCTTTCAGGTTGACGATCTGCAGCGCGTCGCCATCTGCGTCCGAGGCGTGTTGGAGAAAGTCGCCTGAATGAAATGACCGCGCTTCATTGATCATCAACGACGACAGCAGCACCACGTTTGATACGGTCGGCAGCCGGTTGGCGGGACGAGGATCACCCGTCGATCCGCCCGAACCCGTCGATCCGCCCGAACCCGTCGATCCGCCTGAACCCGTCGATCCGCCCGAACCCGTCGATCCACCTGAACCCGTCGATCCTCCTGAACCGGTCGATCCACCTGACCCCGTCGATCCGCCGCTTCCGACGCCAGGAGCGCCGGGTTGCCCGCTCCCATCGCCGCTGCCGGACGCGCCGCCGCTACCGCCGCCGCCACTGCCGCGGATTTCGTCGGGCAGCACAATGGCCGATCCGGGTGTCGCACCGTAAAGGCGGATGTTGTCATTAACCGGCGGTGCCAATGGCGCACCGAGCCTTGCCGTCGCGATGGCGCCGGTGTCGGTGAAATTAAGATCGAGCGAGCTCAACGAAAACTTGAGGCCCGATCCGTGCGTCACGCGCGGCGATGTCGCCTCGCCACTGTCATCGGCTGCAGCGCGGCCCTGCGCGACCCCATCGCCGGGCTCAGTGATCAAGGCGTCGTCATCGACCACATTCTGCTGCTGTACGTCTTCTGGGAGACCTCCGCGAGGATGTGACGACGGCCCATGCTGACGCTCATCGCCGTACCAGATCGTTTTCATCAACGCGAAAAAGTTGATGACCGCGAGCCCGGCGACGGAAAAGAAAACTGGCCGCCGTTCCTTCTGCTCTTCGATATCATGCTTGCGACGCGCGCTGCCGTCGTCGTTGAGCTTCAGGTACTGGTCCGAGATGTGAGCCATGGCAGCCAACTTTCTCTCTTACGCCACACCCTTGGCTTTTTGAGCCGGACGAGCCGCGACGACCTTAGCGATGCCGTTTTGACCGAGAATTTCGTTCTTCGGTCCAAAGGCGGCGAGCTTGCCCGCTTGGATGACACCGATCGTGTCGCATGCGGCCAGAGCGCTCGGCCTATGCGCCACGACGATCACGATACCACCGCGGTTGCGCACGCCTTGCACGGCAGCAGTCAACGCAGCCTCGCCTTCAGCATCAAGGTTTGAGTTTGGCTCATCGAGGATGACAAGGAAAGGATTGTCGTAAAGTGCGCGAGCCAGCGCGAGACGCTGGCGCTGGCCGGCCGACAGCGCCGTGCCGTTCGGGCCGAGCTCGGTTTCGTATCCGTTCGGCAGCCGGACGATCATTTCGTGCACGCCGGCCGATTTGGCGGCAGCGAGAATTTTGCGTCCGTCGGCATTTGGCTCAAAGCGGCTGATATTCTCGCTGATGGTCCCGTCGAGCAGCGACACATCTTGCGGCAGATACCCGATGTGCCGTCCGAGATCGTCGGGAACCCATTGCCCATAATCCGCCTCATCAAGGCGCACGTGCCCGCGCAGCAGCGGCCACACGCCGCTCAAGGCGCGAACGAGGGTCGATTTTCCTCCCCCGCTCGGCCCAATGATCCCAGTGGCCTGCCCGGCAACAAGTTCGAAGCTGACATCACTCAACACAACGGCACCGGTTGAGGGTGCTGCAACGGTGATCCGCTCGACTTTCAGCGACTGTTCTGGCGCTGGCAGCGAAACGGGAGGCTTTTCCTGATCAAGCGATGTCAGCGTTTCGGTGAGACGCGCATAGCTTCGGCGCGCACCAACAACATTCTTCCACTGGCTGATCGCCAGATCGACCGGGGCAAGCGCACGCGCCGAGGCGATAGAGGCGGCGATAATGGCGCCCGCCGACAAATCGCCAGTGATCGTGAGATAGGCGCCGACGCCAAGAACCGCCGACTGCAGGATCATGCGCAGAACCTTCGAGATGCCGCCGAGTGTTCCGGCGACGTCGTTGGTCTTGGTCTGTAGAGCGAGATGCTCTGCGTTGATCTTCTCAAAGCGGGCAATGGCGCGCGATGAAAAACCCATGGCGCGAATGACGTCCGCATTGCGGGAATGGCTGTCTGAAATCGATGCGCGCGCAACGCCCGCCTTCTGGGCAGCTGCGCTATGCTTCTTGGTCAGAACCTCGGCCACTATGGTCAGCACGGTCAGCATCAGCGCGCCGCCGATGGTCAGCAGCCCGAGAATTGGATGCAGTGCGTAAACGAACACCACATAAAGTGGCATCCACGGCAGATCGAACAGGGCCATCGGACCTTGGCCGCCGAGGAAACTCCGCAACGTATCCACGTCGCGACCGCGTTCATTAGCCTCAGCATTTGAGAAGCCGAAGCGCGGCATGTCGATCACGACCTGGTGCGCAAGCGGCGCCAGCTTCTGGTCGAAGCGCGCGCCAAGCCGGACGAGAATCTGCGAACGACTCACATCAAGCATGCCTTGAATGAGATACAGGGCGATCGCTAGACCGGAAAGCGCGAGGAGGGTCGGAATGCTCTGGCTCGTTAGCGCGCGATCGTAGATCTGGAGCATATAAAACGAGCCGGTAAGCGCCAGCACGTTAACTACGCCGGAAATGGCGAAGACGAAAATGAGGATATTCCTCACACCCGTCATTTCATCCAGTGGCGTTCGTTTTTTGGCAAATACCTGACGAGTGGTTTTTTTACGCATGGCACGCCCCGCAATTCCCGACAATTCTAGCGATCATCTCGCGATCATCTCGCAATCATCATGCCGAACACGGCGGAGCGATACAATCGCCCCGCCGCGTTTTAGTTTCACGCGAAGTCCTTCTGTTCCAGGTCCGTCCGGCCGAGAATTCGGATGGCGAACTCGACGTCCGCATCGGCGTCCGCATTGCCCTCGACGATCGTGTCCTCGCCCTGCACCTTCAGACGGAACTCACCGGCAGCGTTGAATGTGGCGCCAGTCGACAGACTGCCGTCGCCAAGGTTCAAGGATGCGAACAACGGTGTCAGGTCGATCAGGTCGCCGTCCTGGAAATCGCTGATCGTGTCGCCGTTGGCGGCCGCCGCTGAGTTGAAGACGAAGGTGTCGTCGCCGAGCCCGCCTTCCATCAGGTTGGCATCGGTGCTGGCCACGATGACGTCGTCGCCCGAGCCGGTGATGACGTTCTCGATGCCCTTGATCGAGTCACTATCTCCGCCAGCTACTTTCGCCGATCCGGTGCCGGTGGCCGAAAGGAACACGGTGATATTGCCCGAGATCGCGGACATATCGAGTGTGTCGCTGTCGCCTGCCGCATCGCCGGCGTCAATTACGTCATTGCCGTCCCCGTCAAAGGCAAAGATCGTATCGTTGCCGGCGCCCGTCTTGATGACGTCGCGGCCGTCTCCGCCGTACACCGTATCGCCGCCATCGCCGCCGTCGATGCGATCATCGCCCGCGCCGCCGTCGAGTTCGTCGTTGCCCGCGCCACCTTTGAGCGTGTCGTCGCCGACGTTGCCGACGAGATTGTCGTTGCCGGCCCCGCCGTCGAGGTGATCGTCACCGTCGCCACCCGCGATGATGTCATCGCCGGCAAAGCCGAACAGATTGTCGTCCTTGTCGCCGCCCGAGAGCTGGTCGTCGAGCCCGGCACCGAACGCGGTGTCGGACGCAGCGGTTCCCAGATAGACGACGAAGGCAGACGTCGAGGTGCCAGTTCCAGTTCCGGTGCCCGTACCGGCTCCAGTTCCAGTTCCAGTTCCAGTTCCAGTTCCGTTTCCAGTGGGTGGTGTCGGGACAGTGGTCTCGTCGTCGTCCTCGCCCTCGGACGAGGTGTCGTCGTCATTCTCTTCGTCTTCCGTCTCGGTCTCCGTCCCGGTTCCCGATCCCGAGCCTTCGCCTTCCGTCTCCTGCTCGCCGTCACCACCGTTGGACGCATCGTCGCTCGGGCTGTCGGTGGCCGAGAAGATGTCGTCGGGCAAGTTCGTCAGACCCGTGGTGCGGGCGACAATGTCGGAGAACTCAAGTTCCTTGAGAGCTTCATAGAAGTCGCTGTCTTTGACGCGGTCGAGGTAATAGAAGCGATCGGCTTCCTGCAGACGATCGAACTGTTCGTGCAGGATGACCCAGAAGGTCGAGCCGACGACGCCGCCGTTGATGTGCGTCTCTGCCAGGCCGCCGACCCAAAGGTCGACCCGGTCGATGCCCTTCACGGTGTTACCGTTGGCAAGCGTGATGTCCGGGTTGGCCGCCGTGAAGGCGTCGATCTTGGCCTGCGTATCGAGGACAAGATCCGGGTAGGCCTGCTTGAACTGCTGGATCACCGCATTGGAAAGGTTGTTGCGAGCCTGGAAGTCTTCCCACGAGGTATAGGGCTGCAGGTTGGCATCCGAAAGTTCGACCGCTTCCGACACATACTTGTCGGTCGAGGCCAATAGTCCGGCGCGGACCTGGTTCAGCGTGCCAAGCCCGACATCCCAGCCGCGCGCGACGTTGAAGGCAAACAGATCGGCACGAATGCGGACGAGGTCGTTGCGGACCGCATCCACCACATTGAAGTCGACCTCTTCGGCCTGCTGCCCGACGATGCCGCCGATGATGTTCGAGACACCGATCTGCTCATAGCCAGGCTGCGGGACATAGCCGTACTGAGCCAGCTGCGCCAGTCCTGCGGGTCCGCCGAACGCCGAGGCGTCGTTGGTCGGATTGAGGAAGGCGTCGAAGAGATTAACGCTCTTGGGATTGCCGTCCGCGTCAAGAATGGTGATCGTCTGGCCGATCTGAGAGTGACCAAATCGGTAGGCGGCGGCTGCAAACTCCTGGCTGATCTGTGCGGTGGCATCGGGATTGTACTCATCGTGGCCGTGATCGCCGCCGCCCTTCAAGCCGCCGAGCAGGTAGTCGGCGAATTCGTTGAAGACGACGCGCTGGTACTCGCTCTCGTTGACGATCTTGGCCGCTTGGAAGAGTTCCTCCTGCGTGCCGTCAAAGCCCGACTCGAGCAGACGGTCCACATGATAATTGTGGTTGCGCGCCCAGATCGTATGGACCGACGTCAGCGAGTAGTTCTCGTTCACGCGCAGATCACCGGCCACATAGTGGTCGAGGATGTTGGCGAAGTTATTGGCATCGCCGACAAGCTGGAAGCCCGAGCCCATGAAGTTCTCGTTCACGGACTTCAGGATCGCGGCGTCGAAGTTGCCATTGGCATCGACAAGGCCGGCATACATCTGCTTCAGCGTCTTGCCGTCACCCGCCTTGCCGGCATCGTGGAAAACCGTGTCGGCGTTCCAGTGGTGCAGCAGCGCTTCTCGCAGCGTCGGCAGCAGATCGAAGTTGGCGTTCGATGGGTCCGTTGCCCCCTGCAGCAACTGCGCGCCGACGCCGCCACTGCCGTTGCTTTCGCGCAGGAGCTGCCCGACCATTTCGGTTGAGCCGTAAGCCTGGTTCTGATCGACGAATGGCGAAGCCTTGTTGAGGTACTGCGGGTTGCCGTCCTCATCGTAGCCCGAGATCTCGCCGCGCGTGAGGTCCGCCGGATTGTCGGCGCCCGAACCGATCGCAATCGTCCCGTTGCCGCCCTTGTTGAGGAAGTCCAGGCCGTGATCGACGTACTGTCCGAAGGCCATGAAGAGGATGTTGGCTTCGGACGCGTTCTTGGGGAGATTGGCTTCCTGAGCACCGATGATGTTGGAAATCGTGCGCGGATCAAGTCCGTCGTGGATCGGATTGACGCTGCCGTTCTCACCATGCCGTGCGTCGGTGAGGCGGATGAAAGGCTGGTCGGCCGCGCCTGCCCCAGGGTTGGCGACGTTATTGCCCGTGCCTTCCAAGTCGCGGATGCCCGATGCCCCATCTTCCGCGATATCCGAGGGCTGCCCTCGGACGAGTTTTTTCAGTTCGGCGATATCGCTGCCGGTGAAGAAGAACTCCGCCGTCGGTGCTGCACCGCCGGTTGCTGAGCCGAACACTTCATCCTGAACGCGCCCGCCGATTAGCGTGTCGTCATTGCCGTTTGTGAAGAACGCGATGTGGTGCGCGGAGGTCAGGCCAGTGGCGTTGACCCGGTCCTGGCCACCACCGTCGCGCACCGTGATCGTATTGAAGGAGAGGTTCGTCGGATTGAAGTTACCGACAGGGGCCACCGTATCGTTGCCGGCACCAGTGTTGATGACGATCTCTTCAATCTCATCGAGTTCTGCAACGACCGCGCCGTTGCCCGTTCCGCCGCGCGTTATGACGATGTCGGAGGCCGCACTCGTCAGTGCCCGATTCCCGCCAAGAGCGAGCCAGTCGGCAGCGGCAAACACCGTGTAGGTCTCCGCCGTGGCGTCTCCGTTCACCACGAACGTATCCGTGCCGCCGAGGCCACCGTCGACAACGTCGCGACCGTCGCCCACCGTCCATACGACGGTGTCATTGCCCGCTCCGCCATTGAGCCGATCAGCGCCAGCGCCACCGATCAGCATGTCGTCGCCGCCGTTTCCGTTCAGGATATCGGCGCCGCCCAGGCCGAAAATAATGTCATCTCCGGCGTTGCCATTGATGGTTTGTGCGCCGCCTGGACCGGTGATGACGCGGATCGTCTCGTTGACGGATGCTCCAACCTCATCGGTCGCCGTAAGGTTCAGTGTCCTGGTCTGGTTATTGCCCAAACCCGCGACCAGAGTGACGACGCCTCGCGCATCCACAGCAAGGCCGGGATCGCTGCCGGCATTGACCGTAAATGTGGGTCGGTCGGCTAGATCAACGTCTTGAGTGCCAAGTTGAGCGATGATCGACCCTGCTGTCACAGCGCCGATGATCTCGGCGCCGACACCGGGCTCGATGCCCGTCGGCGCGTCGTTGACCGGGATGACTTCGAGTGTCGCCTCGGCCGGGAACGGTGCAAGACCAGCGACCGGGTTGTCCGGGAGAACGTCGAATTGGAACGTGACGCCGCCGTTGAAGTCCGCCGCGGGCGTGAAGGTGAACGTGCCGTTGGCAAAAGTGAGCGTTCCTGGCAGCGGATCGCCGTCGATGAGCCGCACGCTCACGATCGGGATGCCACCTGCACCGACGATGGAGAGTGGCGCGCCCGGATTAGCTGCACGGATGTTGGCCAGGAGTTCGTCTGCCGTGAAGGTGAATGGCGTGCCAGCAGCGGTCGTATTGGTTGCAGCGAGGTCTTCCAGAATGCCGATCGTGCCAGCGTCGAGAGGGGCACCATCGACAGGTACGCCTTGAAGATCGAGGCCGAGCGTTGCAGCCGGGTCAGGAATGACGAGCGCGCCGACAGCCCCGCCGACCGGAGCGGTGGATGCCGAGACCGCGGTCTCGAAAACGCCTTGGTCGTCCTTGAAGCGGGCCAGCACGCGAACGGCAAGACCGGCTTCTGCATCCGTCAACGTGAAGGTTGGTCCCGTGATGGGCGCGAACTCATCGGCGACGATCGACTGAATGTTGGTGAATTCGCCGGAACCCGGCACCAGTTCAACTTGCCAGTAGAAGACGATCTGGCCGACGCCTTCGGCGTCGACGATGCCCGCTGACGAAGCCGTCAGCACCGTGCCGGGCTGGATCGGGCCACTCGCGGTGATGGTCGCAGCGCCGGTCGCGATGGAATTGACGTGGTCCGTGATCTTGATGGTCTGATCGGAGAACAGCAGGCGCTCGATGTTCTTGAGTTTGTCGACGCCGTCAGTGCCGATCCCACCGACAACGATGGCGCCGGTCGCATCGCGGAGGAGGTGCGTGACGGTGACGAAGCCGTCCGCATCCGCGGCGGAGACGTCGTAATCCGCGCGCACGCCGGAGTATTCGGCGATGTCGATATCACTGCTGGTATCGAGGACCTCGCGCACGATCTGGAGTTCGGCGACTTTGATGGTCCCAGCAAGAACGCGGGCCTGGTAGCCGGCCATTGTGTCCTGGGTTTCAACCTCGGCGCCCTGGGCATCAACGCGGGCGATGCGAACATTGAGCCACGCGTCGCCGTCGATGACATCGTTGCCGCCGCGACCTTCGATGATGTCACTGGCATCGCCGCCGAGCAGGATGTTGCCGCCCGAGAAGCGAATTGCACCGGCTTCGTCGATGGCGCCAAGCAATTCGTCGAGGCCGCGAACAAGGTCGACGTTGAAGTCGTAAAGGGCGTGATCGAGGCCATCGACCAGAGCGCCCGGGCCAGCACCCGCGGCAAGATCTATTTCGTCGTCGCCGCGTAGAATGTCACTTTTTCTAGAACCCGACAGCGCTTCAGTTTGTGCATACCGATCGAGGATCGCGCCCGGCGAGGCTGGCAGCGTCGGCGGCGCAAAGAGGCGCACATTCATATCGGCTTCGAGGCCGAAGGGATCGTTCTTATAGGTGGCCCAGTCGAACCCGAACTGGCCGAAGAAGCGGTCGGTCCCAAGACCACCAACCATGACGTCGTCGCCGGTCTCCGCGTCGAAGTCGGCGTTGCCGCCAGTTGCCACAAGCACGTCGTGACCGACGACGCGGCTATCGACGGAGCGCTTGATCGGCAGGCCCTGCACGAGGTCGCCGTTGTCGCCGAGCATCAGGCCGTTTTCGGTGCCCGATTCCAGCCAGTCATTACCTTCGCCGCCGATGAGGAAATCCGCGCCGTCGCCGCCATTGACGAAGTCATCACCCTGGCCGGCGAGAACTTCATCGTCATCGACGCCGCCCCAGACCCAGTCGTTGCCGGTATCGGTGATGATCAGCTTAATTCCGCGACCGGCGCTGACAACGTCGTCCCCGCCGTTGGACCGGATCTCGTCGATGCCGAACAGGTCGGTGATGATGTCGTTGCCGTCACCGCCGAAGATGAAGTCGTTGCCGTCGCCGCCTTCGAGCCGGTCGTCGCCGGCATCGCCCCAAAGCGTATCGTCGCCCTTGCCGCCGATCAGCGTATCGTTGCCGCTCGTGCCGCCAAGAACGACGTGTTCAGCGCCGGTGTATTCGAGGCGCTCCGCGATGCCGTCGCTATCGGCGTCCGTGCGCAGCACCGCACCGTTCGTGCCGCCACCTGATGCGGCGCCAAGGAAAGGATCGATGTCGATTTGTGCGCCGGTCGGGTCAATGCCAACGCCGAGGTCAGCGTTGTATTGTTTGGAGATGTCGGCTTCCAGGAAGAAGTCGGGCCGCGCGAAGGCATCACCGGGAAGGTGCGTTGCGGTCGTATTGCGGTGGATCATCTCGGAGAACTTGTTGTTCTCGAGCTGCGCTGTGAGGTTTAAGTTGGCAAGGCGCGACAGGTAATAGAACCGATCGCCGTTCTGCAGCGCTTCAAGCTGGGCTTCGAAAACGAAGTTGAACGTCGAGCCCAGCATGCCGCCGAAGATAAGTTTCTTCTCGGCCAAGCCGCCGATCCAGAAATCGATGTTGTTGACGCCACCAATCAGCCCGTCGTTGCCCTCCGACCCTGCCGGCCTCCATTCGCCAGTTGCGTTCAGGAAGTCGAGGCGGTCGGCCGGAGCGCCCGCGCCGCCCAGAACAAGCAGCGTGGCTGCGGCGCGCTTAGCGTCGACGTCATCGGCGGCGAGAATAGTGTCGTGCGTGCCGTAAGCGGCAATGAAGTTGATGACGGACGCCGGGTTCTTCAAGTTCTGCATGAACTCGAACCAGCTCGCGTAGGGCTTCACCTGCGTGTCGCCCGAGCCTTCGAAGAAGTCGGCGCGTGCGGCGTTGAGCGTCGGCACGCCGGTTTCGCGACCGCGCGCGATATTGATTGCCGCCAGGTCGAGCGGCAGGCCGACGAGGTTGTTCCGCAGGGCTTCGGTGACGAATTCGTCGATCTCGTTGCCGCGCTGCCGCGTCATGCCCTGGACGATCACGCCGGCGGCTTCCTCGGCAGTGATTAAGCCAGTGTTCGCATTGAAGCCGCTGGCCGCAAATTCAAGCGGATTGAGGAAGGCTTCGATAAGGCCGATTTGATCGCCGGTTACACCACCCGTTCCAAGCGAATTCCATTGGGCGTCGAACCGATCGACGGTTTCGGTCAGCATCGAGTGACCGAACCGGTAAACGGTGTGCGCGAACTCGGCCAGGATCGCAGGGTTCAGCGTCCCATCGTAGTCATTGAACAGGTTGACGGCCGGCTGCACCTTGCGCGCGAATTCCTCAAACACGAGATGCTGGTACTGCATTTCGGTCGGCAACTTCGCGGCCTGGAAGACGCGCTCGCCGTTCCAGTCGACGGTCGCGACCGTGGCGGTGGCGAGATCGGCCTGCAAGAGCGGCGTATCGAGCCATTCGTTCAAGAACGCGAGCTTTTCAGTGACGATCGCCTGGGCGTTGGTAATCTCGGCTGGGTCCGTGGCGGCGCTGAGTTCAGCGAGTGCGGTCGTGGCCTCATCGATCAAGAGGTTCTGGATGAGGTCGACCTGGCGGTTGTGCTCCGAATGGAACACGTGATGGACGGCGGTCAAGCCGATGTTCTCGTTGCCGCGCCCGTCGCCGGTGATGTAATGCGCATCGAGCAATTCGTTGTCGTAGAAGCCGGTGTTGCTGCCGGTCAGGCCAACGGCGCTGTCATTGTCGGCCTGTTCATTGGCGCCTGGGTTGGCGTTGTGAGCGATGTCGTCAAGGAAAGCGACGCCAGTCGGAACCACGCTCAGCGTGACTGTTGCGCCTTCAATGGCGACGAATGAAGCCGGTAAGTCGGCTGCCGTGAGAGCGTGAATGTCCAGCCCGCCCTCTCGACCCTCAATGAAAACATTGGTTCTGGTGACTTGCGGGCCATCGACCGTGGTTACGGTTTGCGTCACTTCAACCACGACCTGGGCATAACCGTTCTGCCCGGCGAAGAAGTTGCCGTAGGGATCTGTGCGCAGAAGCGGCACACTGTGAATGTCGATGTCGCTGAGTTGAATGCCGAGCTTGGCAATAGCTTCGGCTTTCACGTCGGCCCAAGTCGCCAGTCCGTTGCCCGAAGCAGCATTACCATCGAGTAGGCGGCCGGTCGCGTCGGTTACGTCTGCAACGCGCTCGTATTCACGCAAAAATACCTGATGTGAAGCGTGTGATGTGTAGGTCTGGTTCTGATCGACGAACGGCGTGACGAGGTTGGTGGCTTCGCCGGCGGCATTCACCGTGGCCCGTGTCAGCGCCATGAAGTTTGTTGCAGAGCCGGGGACATAAAGCGGGTCGTCGGGCTGCAGAGGGATGTAAACGGTGCCGAAGCCACCCTTGGCGACGAGATCGAGGCCGTGATCGAAGAACTGGCCGAACAAGGTCATCCAGCCGTTGAACGGAGCCGATAGGCCTTCGTCCGCCGCGACGTTGCCGATGTAGAGCGTGGCCTTGAGAATGTCGGGTGTCGTTTCGCCGGGACGCAGCGGGGCTTCTTCCAGCGTGATGCCGAAGTCGGTCAGTGTGTCGCGCAGATCGGTCGAGGCCGACGTCACGGCGTTGCTATCGGCGGCAGCTTGGGTGAGGGCCAGCGCATAGTTGGCTTCGGCGGTGTCCAGAGCCGCCTGGGCCGCCACGACGCCGGGGTTCGTCAGTGCGGGGCTCGCGAGCGTGGCTTCGATCTGCGCCGTCAGAGTGGTTGCGAAAGCGGAGGTGCCGGGCACAGCCGCTGCCACGCCGTCCGCGATGCCATTCTCAGCGTTGGTAATGCCGTTGCCAGCACTGATGAAACCCAAAGACTCCGTCAGTTCCTGTGTGATGTTGTCGACGAGCGCCTGTGCCGCCGCGACGTCGGCAGGCAGAACGTTGATATCGCTCTGCAGTGAAGTGAGTACGGTGGTGGCGAGAGCCAGGAGTTCCGCAGCGGCACTCTGCGCAGTAGCCAGCGCGATGGCATCGTTTGGATCTGACGGGCCTGCCACGAGTTCAATAGCGAGGGCCTGGGTGGTCGATGTGACAAGCGCGACGGCCGCCGACAACTGCGCTGCTGCTGCGGCGGCCGCCTGATACGCGGCAAGCGTGGCAAGCGTCGGATTGGCATCGGCGATCGCCGTATTGAGGGCAACAACGGCTGCGTTCTGCTCCGCCAGCGCGGTCGTCACCGCAGCGTTTGACACCTGCGCCTCGGCCTTGGCATCCTGCACCGCCTGCACGGCGGCGGTGAGCACACCCATTTGCGTGAAGGCATCCGCGTTGCTGAGGCCGGCGTCCTGCAGGGCCTTGAAGATCGCCGCCGGGTTGTTGGCGGTCTGATCCACGATTAAATTTGAAATAATGCGCGGGTCGGCATCGACAACGTCACCGGGTTGGATGCCGCGCGTAATCGCTGGATTGTTGGCGGCAATGACACCGTAGTCCGTGTTGGTCAGAACTTGCTGACCGAGGCCGGGAGGTCCAAACGCAAGGCTATCACCATCCTGCTCATTGGGGCGCACGGCGGGGTCGGTGCGCGGGAAAAGTTCACCGGCAGCGCCGTAGCCGTCTTGTCCGGGGGTAAGGTTGTTGTTTGAACCGTCGACACGGCGCAGCCCCCAGGGCAGCTCGGAGTTGGGAAGGTACGTCCCAAGCAATTGTTCTCCACGCGCATCCGCCTCGGCGATCTTGATCTGCGCGAGGATGAAGTCGAGGTCGCTGCGGATCATCGTAACCATGAGAAATCTCCGTGGGCAGGCGTGAAGACGCGAACTGTTGCAAGGCCGTCGCTGCGTGCGAGCGTTTGTCGCGCCTCAGCACACGTGTTCACACTTTCATAGGGATGGCGCGTCTCACACGGTCGAACGTCGCGCGGATCAAGGCGGCCGAAGTCGGGGGCTCGTCAGACCAAGGTCTTAGGACCTTGGTCGCTGCGCCAGGACTTTACGAAGCTCGTCGGAGAGATAAGGCAGGAGGAAAAGACTGCCATCGACGTTGAGATGATCGTTGTCGGAGTAGAGAAGTCGCCCGCCGGCCTCGACAGTGCAGCGCTCCGCCGGGCAGAAAGCGATCGCCGGATCGATCCTCACGAAGGTTAACTTTGTCGACGCCCGTCGCAGCAAATCGGACATGACGTGCTGCGTTTTCTGATGCTTCGACTTCCGCGCCGCTACCGTGTCGAGCGGCAGCCCAAGGCGCATCAAAACCAAGGACGAGGAGGGCAGATCGCCGGCGTTTTCCGGCATCTGTTCGACGACGACGGGCACCGCACCCGTCTCGGCGATCCGTCGTAGCGTGCGATCGAGCCCGGCTTCGAATATCGCGAGGCTGGTGGCCCGATCATTCGCCACGCGATCACGATCGGCATAAAGCTGACGCCCCGTCACGGTATAAACGGACCAGCGCGCGGCAAGAATGACGATGCGCGGCTTCGTCTCAGCAAGAAACGCCATCGCTTCTTCTGCAAACTGCGGGCAAAGTTTCTGCACGTCCTTTTCCCGCCAGACGCCGACGAGCGGGGCACAATCCGCACGCAATGCAAATCCGGCCGTCAGTCCCTGATCTTGCGCGAACTGGCGCACAGCCGGCATCAGCGACTGCGCATGACTGTCGCCGATGAGGACGATGTCGAGCGGTCCGCCGTTGGCGGCATGGCAGAACCGGTTGGGTTGCGCGCCGGTCACAAAGCACTGCTCGGGATCCGGGATGTGTTGAGATGCCACTGCGGCCATGTTTTCCGCTCCGGCCGGCAATCGGCCGGGCCAACCGCCGCTCTGCCAGACGAGGGCACCGAACGTTACACCGGCCACGGTTGTGGCTGCCAGCAGCACGGCAAGCGCCTGTCGGCCCGCGAGTAACGTGCGCCGCCGAAACGGCATCTCGACGGCATGATACGACAGTGCCGCGGCCAAGAAGCTGAGGATGATTGCGATGACCTTCGTCAAATCGTTGGGATCGAACACAACGACATTCAACGCCCGATGATCGGCCAATGCCAAAGATAGAGCGAGTAGGAGATCCTTCCGGTGTAGACCGCTGGCGCCGATTGCAGGAGGCGCAGGATTGGGTCCCCGCGCACGGGCGAAGCGGCCAGCAGTAGCAAGGTTCCCGCAACCGGTGGCAGAGCCGCCGCACCGGGAAAGACGGTCGCCGGCCCATACGTGACAACCGGCCCAAGGATCAGCCCAAGGCCCACAACACGCAAGACTGTCGCGTACGGTGCCAGCCGCTCGGTGACAGCAGGCGACAGCGCCAACAGCGCACCAGCCAGCAATTCCCAGATGCGCGCCAACGTGGAATAAAAGGCGAGATCTGACTGCCCATCGCGCAGCAGCATTTGCGCATAGACGAGGCTGACGGCGGCAAAACCGGCCAGCACCCGCAGTCTGACGCCGGGGCGGCGGGCCAGAACGAGCAAAAGAAGAGGAAAAACGAGATAGAATTGCTCTTCGACGGCCAGCGACCAGCTGTGCAGGAGTGGCGTCGTCGCGTCCGCGCCAGCGAAATAGCCGCGCGTTGCGTAAAAGAACCAGTTTGACGTGTAGGTGGTGAAAGCAATGAGGCTCTGGCCGTACTCGAAAAACCGCTCGCTCGTATAGAAGGCGGCGGCGAAGAGTGCGGTGAAAACGACGACGGGAATGGTTGCGGGCAATAGACGTCGGATGCGTCGTTCGTAGAAGCGGCCCAGCGAGAAGGTCCCGGTGTCTATATCGGCCGCAATAAGCGAGGTGATGAGAAAACCGGAGATTACAAAGAAGACATCGACGCCCACGTAGCCGCCCGACCATCCATCGAACCCGACATGGAACAGAAGCACGGCAATGATTGAGACCGCCCTTAGGCCGTCGATGTCGGTTCGGTATGCGATCATCTGCACGATGCTGGTGTGCCGGACCGGGGCGATGGCCAAGCGCTGGAAGGACGCCAATTCATCGGTTACGCAGCGACTTATGTCTATCGTCAATCGGTGGTCATGGACTTTGGCTAGCGTTTCGCTCAAACCTGGGCATTCACTCAGGCGAAGAGCTGGAAACCGAGGGGATGAACTTGGCCGGGCCTTTGATTAACGAACCCTCCAAGTCGGACCACGCCTGCCACGGCACCGCAAGCGGGGAACATATCGTTCGCGCGTGCGCAGTATGTTCCGGTACGGCGGTGACGCCGTTGCCGCAATACACAACCAGCGCATGGCCGGTCGTGTCGTGCCGGAGCTGCGGCTTCGTCTTTCTGCACGAAGTGCCCGGCGAAGCGGCCCTTGTTGATAATTTCGCTTGGGAAAAGACATTCGTGGCCGAGCGAGAACGGCGCGAAAAGCGGGCCTGGAGTGGGCTTGAAAGGAAGACACGCTGGCGATTGAAGTTCGGTAAACTCCAAGACAGATTTCATCGCAGCTTGACCATCGGCAAATCGGGCAACGTCCTCGACATCGGCTGTGGCGGCAGCTGCCGGCTTCCCGACGGCGTCACGCCGTTCGGAATCGAAGTTTCCCAAGCCCTGGCGCGCAAGGCGGACGAAAAATTCCGGGCGCGCGGCGGTTATGTCGTGTGCGCGCCAGCGCGTGCCGCGCTCGACAGCTTCGCTGACGGGTTTTTCACCGCGATGGTCATGCGATCCTATCTTGAGCACGAGGAAAACCCTGTCCCCGTTCTGGAAACGGCTTACCGCAAGCTGGTACCGGGTGGCGCCATTTACGTTCGCGTGCCCAATTACGGGTCGCTGAACCGTCGCATCATGGGAGCCAATTGGTGCGGCTTTCGATTTCCCGATCACGTCAATTATTTCACCGAACAATCACTGCGCGCTCTGGCCGCAAAGTCGGGCTTCACGTACCGCCGGTGCAATAAAGCCTCTCTCTTCGACGATAATCTGCTCGTCGTTCTGGCGCGGCCTGTTCAAACCTAATTCGAGTAGCCGCGGCCTCAAGCAAAGTGTTCGGGCCGGATGACATGCACATCCGATAACGTGACGACGCCGATTTGCCGCGAAACGAGCTTGAACAGCGGTTCGAGAACCTCGTCGACGCGCGTTTCATCAAGAATGCAGATGATCATCACCAAGGCCCCGGCACGCCCGACGACGCCGTCGCGATGCCAGGCGCCGTCCTTGCCCCGCCCCGCGAGCGCAGAAAGAACGGTGTAGCCGCTGACGCCCTGTTGATCGAGGAGCGACAGCACGCGCTGCATCAGTGGAGCCTCGACCATGATGTCGATACGCTTCTTGGGATAAGTTTGCATGACCGTATCCTCAGTGGAGAGCTGTCGCGAGCGAGAGATAAAGCGGAATCCCGATCGTCAGGTTGAATGGAAAGGTGACCCCGAGCGATAGCGGCAGGTAAATTGCCGGCCGCGCCTCCGGCAGGGCAAGCCGCAACGCGGCGGGAACGGCGATGTAGGAAGCGCTGGCCGCGAGCGTGATCATGAGCGCGGTTCCCCCCGTCGAAAGTCCAACGGCGAGGGCAGCCAGGGCGCCGAGCGCTGCGCCGATGAGTGGCATGTAAAGACCGAATAGGATCACGGGCCAAGTCAGATGTTTGCGACCTTCACGCAAACCGCGGCCGGCAATAACACCCATATCGAGCAGGAACAGGCAGAGAATGCCTTTGAAAGGGTCGACGATAAAGGCGGATATCGCCTTCATGCCCTGCTCCCCGGTCGCAATGCCGATCACGAAGGCTCCGACCAAAAGCACAATAGATCCGTTGAGAAGAACTTCCCGCAGCGTCGTCGCGTCCATGCGCTTTTCGCCGGTGTGCGCCAGCCACAGCGCAGCCATGATCGCGGGCGTTTCCATCGCTGCCGCCACCGCGACCATGTAGCCTTCGAATGTGATGCCGCTGGCCTCCAAGGCCTGCGTGGCGGCTAGAAAAGTAACGATCGAGATCGAGCCATAATGCGCGGCGACGGCGGCCGCATCGACCCGCGGCAGGTTGCTCGTCACAACAAGCAGCCGGAAGGCAATCAACGGGATGATCGCGCTCAGTGCCATGCCGGCCAGCATTGCGAGGCCGAGTTTGGCTTCAAACCCATGCTGGGCGACACCCACGCCGCCCTTAAAGCCGATCGCCAGCATCAAATAGAGCGACATGCCTTTGGCGATGGATTCCGGGATCGACAAATCGGATCGCGCTAGCGTGGCGACCAGGCCGAGAACGAAAAAAAGGACCATCGGCGACAGGAGGTTGGCAACGGCTAGATCGAATGCTGACCCCATGCGTCGGGTTCCTTGTCTGTGTTTCAGGCGCCGAATACAATTGTTGCAGTGCGACATCGCGGGTCGGACCGGCCGGATAAATCTATCGTGAGGCTACTGGAAATTGATAATTGAGGTTCCTACTATCAGGCTTGTCAATCATTTGGTCAGGCCATGCCGAAAACCCTCATAAACCTCGATATCGACTTGCTCCGCACTTTCGCGGTCATAGCCGCCGAGCGAAATTTCACCCGCGCGGCAGAGCGTCTCATGCGCCAGCAGTCGACGGTATCGCTGCAAATCAAGCGCTTGGAGGATGCGCTGGGGCAGCGACTGCTTGACCGCAATCCCCGCTCGGTCGAATTGACGCCGGAAGGCGAAGCGGTGCTCGAATACGCGCAAAAAATCCTCGACCTCAATGACGAGGTGGTCTCCTTGACGCACGAACCGCAGATGCACGGGACCGTTCGGCTCGGAACTCCGGAAGACTTCGCGACTCAGCATCTGCCCGACATCCTCGCCCGCTTTATCCAAGCCTACCCGTCTGTCGCACTCGAAGTCACGTGCGATCTGACGCTCAACCTCGCGCAGGGCTTTAGAACCGGGCGATTCGACATTGTGCTGTTGAAGCGCGAACGGTCGAGTGGCAGCGGCGGCGTACGTGTTTGGCGCGAACCGTTGGTGTGGGTCGCCGGCCACCATGATTACGTGCATGGCAAAAGCGCGCTGCCGCTCGTCGTATCGCCGGAACCGTGCGTCTACCGCAAGCGCGCCACCGAATCGCTCGATCGCGCGCGCCGGCCCTGGCGCATCGCCTACACCTGCGGTTCGCTCGCCGGCTCTATCGCGGCCGTGCAGGCGGGACTGGGGATCTCCGTCTTGCCAAAGGAAATGGTGCCGAGTGGGCTTCACGTCATCGACGGCGGCCCGTTGCCCGATCTGAAAGATACTGAGATCGCTCTGTTATCCGGCCCCAGCCTGAAGCCACCGGTGGCCAGATTGCGAGACCACATCGTGCGCTGCCTGGGTTGATGAAAAATCATGCAATCATTTCTGAACGCAATGATGCACATGAAGACATTTCATTTCTCGCATTTGCAGCAATCTCGTAGCTTCCGCCGCCTCTAAACGCGCCGCGACGGAAATTCGCCGGTTTTCGTGATCATGCCGGCCATTCCCGCGCAACACTCTGCCGTGATGACCTTCAGGAGCGAGCCGTGGCCCACGTTGCAACTGCCGTAACAACGGATTTTGGAATGCAAGCCCCTGCCGTTCTGCCTGCCAAGAAAGATCTGTACGAAGTGGGCGAGATCCCCCCGCTCGGCCACGTTCCAAGATCTATGTATGCGTGGTCGATCCGCCGCGAGCGTCACGGTCCACCCGATACCGCGATGCAGATCGAGGTGCTGCCAACCTGGGAACTGGACAGCCACGACGTGCTCGTCCTCGTGATGGCCGCCGGCGTCAACTATAACGGCGTGTGGGCCTGCCTCGGCCAGCCGATTTCCATGTTCGACGTTCACGGCGCGCCCTATCTCGTCACGGGATCGGACGCGGCTGGCATCGTGTGGGCGGTGGGCTCGGCGGTGAAGCGCTGGAAAGTTGGCGATGAAGTCGTCGTCCATTGCAACCAGGATGATGGCGACGACGAGGAATGCAACGGCGGCGATCCGATGCTGTCGCCCTCGCAGCGCATTTGGGGTTATGAAACACCCGATGGCTCTTTCGGGCAGTTCGCCCGCGTCCAGGATCGCCAGCTGCTGCCGCGGCCGAAGCATCTCACGTGGGAGGAGAGCGCCTGTTACATGCTCACGCTCGCCACCGCCTATCGTATGCTGTTCGGTCACCGTCCGCACACCCTGCGGCCGGGACATAACGTGCTGGTCTGGGGCGCATCGGGCGGCATCGGCTCAATGGCGGTGCAACTTTGTTCCACCGCTGGCGCGAATGCGATCGGCGTCGTGTCGGAGCCCGACAAAAACGACTTCGTCTTGCAGCTCGGCGCGCGTGCTGTGTTGAACCGCAAGGATTTCAATTGCTGGGGCCAGATGCCGAAGGTCGGCACGCCTGAATATCAGACTTGGTTCAAGGAAGCGCGCAAGTTTGGCGCCGCGATTTGGGACATTACCGGCAAAGGCAACAACGTCGATCTGGTGTTCGAGCATCCCGGCGAAGCGACGTTCCCGGTTTCGGTATTCTGCGTCAAGCGCGGTGGCATGGTCGTCATCTGCGCGGGCACCACGGGCTATAATTTGACGATCGATGCGCGTTATCTTTGGATGCACCAGAAGCGCGTTCAGGGTTCGCACTTTGCCAACCTCAATCAAGCATCGCTCGCTAACCGCCTTGTCATCGACCGCCGCGTCGATCCGTGCATGTCAGAGGTCTTTTCCTGGGAAAACATTCCCAAGGCGCACATGCGGATGTATCGCAACGAGCACAAACCTGGGAACATGGCAGCCCTCGTTTGTGCTCCGGTCACCGGGCTGCGCACGTTCGAAGACACCCTGGAGGCAAGCCGCGCACGCTTTGGCTGACATCATTGCTCCAAAATTAAATGCGACGTAGGCAGTCGACGGGGAACATTCGTCCTCGTCAAGCCTTGTTCATCTGCGTGAAACCTAAGCAACGAAGCCGACGGCTTGAAAGGCTAGTTCATGGCATGGTTTTGGGATAACGGTCCAAACGGAGCGCAGAAAGGCAGCTATCTGCCGAGTTCGCTGGAGCCAGCCGACCTGTCGGAATGGGTCCGCGAACGGCGCCGCAATCTGCCCCGATCACGAATCGCGCGGACGTTGCTTGGCATCGCGTTCATTGTCGGCGGTGTATTCAGCTTCCTGCCGATTCTCGGCATCTGGATGCTGCCGCTCGGCTTGGTCATCCTGTCAGTCGATTGGCCCGTTATTCGCCGCTTGCGCCGGCAAGCCGAAGTGAACCTTGTGCGCTGGTGGAAGTCACGCCAAACAGTCGGGACCTAGGCCTTCTTTGAACCGATCCACGTACGCCATCCTCCGTGGCGGGTAATATCTTCCGCGTCATGAACCGCGTGCTGCTCGCACAAGAAACATTTCACTTGAGCGCCATCGACCAGCTTGACTGTGCCGATGCCGAGGGGTGCCGGTATGAGCGCAACGAATGACCCGAACGCCGCATCATCCATCTCCCAGATTTCCACTTCGATGTGCCCCAATCCCTTGCCGTCATAGACGAGGCCGGGCTTTGCCGGTGTCGTATTGGCAAGAGCATAGAAGCTGTATCCGGGCCCCGTGCGGTGCGTACGCACGAACCGGGCGTTGCGTTCGCTCAGTTGCCAATTGAGCGGCTGTCCCGTCAGATGTGCGCCGACCACGGCAACCTCGATCCGCTTCGATGGCTTCGTTGCGATGGCCGGTGTCGCGGCGAGCGGCATTGACGTAGCCCCAAGGCGGACATCGTCCAGCGTTCGATGCATCCCATCACCGACGACGGCGAGTCGCGCATCGTCGAAGGCCCGCCCCATGATCGTGACACCGACGGGCAAGCCATTCGCCCGAAATCCCGCCGGCACTGCAATCGCCGACAAGTCCATGAGATTGGCGAAATTGGTGTAGAGTCCGAGGTTGGAATTGAGCCGAACCGGATCGGCCAGGACGTCGCTGATTTTGTAGGTCGTCGGTGCCGTGGGAAGGATCAGCGCATCCATCTTGGCCCATTCCGCCTCTGCGCGGCGGGTCAACTCCGCGAGCTGGTATTGGCCCTCGAACACGGCGACCGCCGAGATGCGCTCGGCGCCAAGAATGATCCCGCGCACAACCTCATTGATCGCGGCCGGCGACCGCGCCGCAAAGTCTCTGATCGCCGCGAGACGCTCGGCGACCCACGGCCCGGAATAAAGCAGCGCCGCCGCCTCACGGAAAGGCGCGAAGTCGAACGCAACGATGTCACAGCCGAGCCCGCGCAGGCGCTCAATGGCAAGCCCATAAAGACGCTCGGTTTCGGTGTCGCCGCAATAGTCGAGCGGTTCAGCCGGTACGCCGATCCGCAGGCCATTCGGCAAGGGTTCGTAGTCGAGTCCGCGTGGTGGCGCGCGCGAATAGGGCTCCTCGACATCGAAGCCCGACGCGACATCGCAAACGCGCGCTGCGTCGGCGCAGGTCAGGGCAAAGATCGAGATCGTGTCCTGGGTGCGGCAGGCGGGAACGACGCCGCGCGCACTGAGAAGACCTTTGGTCGGCTTCAAACCGACGATGTTGTTGAAAGCGGCAGGCACGCGCCCCGACCCGGCCGTATCGGTGCCGAGCGCAAAGGAGACAAGACCTCCCGCCACTGCGACGGCCGAGCCGGAACTGGACCCACCCGAAATGTAGTCGGGGTCGAATGCGCTGGAAGGAATACCGTAGGGCGAGCGCGTTCCGACGAGACCGGTGGCGAACTGGTCGAGGTTTGTTTTGCCAATGAGGATTGCACCGGCCTGTTCCAGCTTTTCCACAACCGTCGCGGTGCGGCTCGGCGTGGAAGCAAATTCCGGGCAGCCGCACGTCGTCGGCAATCCGGCAACGTCGATGTTGTCTTTGACCGCGAAGGGAATGCCCCACAACGGACCCTTTGGCGCCGCCTTGAGTTTGGCGAACGCGACGGCACGCGGCACGACGCTGATCCACACCGGCGCCTCGCCTTCGACGGTGATGCGGTTATAGATGCACGTCAGGACCGCTTCCGGCGTCAGTGTGCCGGTGGCGTAGGCTTGTGCCAGCGTGGCGATATCGAGCGAGATGATCATGCCGCGATCTCCGCCAGAACGACGAGCGTCTGTCCGAGGGAGACCGCACGGCCCTCGGCGCATTTCAATTCGTGCACGATGCCATCGCTCGGCGCATGCACCAGCATTTCCATTTTCATCGATTCCACCACGACCAGAACGTCGCCGGCGGCGACGCGGCGGCCCTTTTCGACCGCTATTTTCCACACCGCGCCTGGAACCGGGCTTTGCACGGCCGTGTGGCCTGGCTCCAGCAAATCTTCGCCCACGTCCACTGCACCCGCATCGTTGATGATGACCCCCGCGCGGTCACTCTCTTGCCAGCGCGCGCGCTCCTGCTCGAAGGCGGCTTGCTGCGTCGTCTTGAAGGTGCGGATGGCATCTGCGTTTTCAGCGAGAAACGACCGGTAGGCGGCCAGCGAAAACGTCGTCTCCTCGATGCGAATGCCAGCCTTGCCCTGCAGGAAGCCGTCGCGGAAGGCAAGCAGGTCTTCGCCGCTGACCTCATAGAAGTGGATCTGGTCGAAGAAGCGCAGCAACCACGGTTTACCGGCTTCAAACTCACGCGTGACGTGGAAGCGGTTCCACACTTGCGCCGTCCGGCCGACGAACTGGTAGCCGCCCGGCCCCTCCATGCCATAGACGCACATGTAGGCACCGCCGATGCCGACGGCGTTTTCCGGCGTCCATGTCCGTGCCGGATTATACTTCGTCGTAACAAGCCTGTGGCGTGGGTCGACGGGCGTGGCGACCGGCGCTCCGAGATAAACGTCGCCGAGGCCGAGGACCAGATAGCTGGCATCGTAGACGATCCGCTTGACGTCGGCGATGTTGTCGAGCCCGTTAATGCGCCGGATGAACTCGATATTGGAGGGACACCAAGGTGCGTCCGCCCGCACCGACTGTGTGTATTTCTCGATTGCAAGTCGCGTCTGCGGATCGTCCCACGAAAGTGGCATATGAACGATGCGCGACGGCACGTCGATCGCGCCGGTATCCCCCATGCCGTCTTCGATCGCGGACAGTTTTTCAAGGAGCTGCGAGAGCGGCAACACCAGGTTGTCGTAATGAATTTGCAGGGAGCGAATGCCGGGCGTCAGATCGAGGATTCCGTGAAGCTGCAAGTCTTCCAATCGCGCCATGAGCACGTGCACGCGAAAGCGCAGCTCCAGGTCGAGGACGAGATCGCCGTACTCGACCAGCAGATATTTGTCGCCTGCGCGCCGGGCGACGACGCGCGGCAGCCCGTTCTGGCTTGGGCGCACGGCAACGATGCAATCATCGGCACCGAGCGCTGCGGCATCCGGCAGCTCAATCGCTAGCGGTGGCTTGAGTTCAGCGATTTCGGCGTTCTGGAGGACTTCCCGATAGGCCGCATCTTGGGCGGTGATGCGAGCGAAGCGAATTTTGTCGCCGGGCCTGAATTGCCCGAGCTTCCAAAGTTCGGCAGCAACAATGGTGGCCGGGCAGACAAATCCGCCCAGCGACGGCCCATCCGGTCCGAGTATAACGGGCATGTCGCCGGTGAAATCGACAGAACCGATCGCGTAGGCGTTATCGTGAATATTGCTTGGATGCAGTCCGGCCTCGCCGCCGTCACGACGCGCCCATTGCGGCTTGGGTCCGATAAGACGCACACCTGTCGGATTTGAATTGTAGTGCACCTCCCAGTCGGTACTGAAGAACATCTCGATATCGTCAGGCGTAAAGAAGTCCGGCGCGCCATGTGGTCCATAGAGCACCCCGACGGTCCAGCGATGCGTCATCGGCGGACGTAGATCCGCAGCCAACGCGGCAGTCGATGCAATCGTGGGGGGCTCGGCGCAATAGGGCGCCGCAACGTGCAGGATGTCGCCGGCCATCAGGGCGCGGCCGCCGTGGCCGCCAAATTTACCCAGCGTGAATGTTGAAGCGCTGCCGAGATAGAGCGGCACATCCAAACCACCGCGTATGGCGAGATACGCCCGCGCGCCGGCTCCCGTCACCGTTCCGATCTTGAGCGTCGCCCCAGCCTCGACGGCGACCGACTGCCACATCGGGACTGCCGTGCCGTCGATCGAAACCGGGATGGCCGCCCCTGTCACCGCGATAACGCCAGCGGTGTTAAATTTAAGCGTTGGTCCGGCCAGCGTGATTTCCAAAGCCGGAACGCCTTCGGCATTGCCAGCTAGTTTGTTGGCGTAGCGAAACGAAAGATGATCCATGGGTCCGGATGGCGGGACGCCGACCGCCCAGTATCCGGTGCGGCCGGGCCAATCCTGGACGGTTGTTTGCGTTCCCGGAACGACAACTTCCAGCGTCGGCGCATGATAAGCGAATGTGCCGAGCGTCTGTGTCAGCACTTGGCCCTTCGCCAGAACATCGGAAGCGGCGAGCTGGCGGAGATAATCGAGGTTGGTTTCAAGTCCGCCGATCCGTGTTGCACCAAGAGCGGCTTGCAGCTTGGCCAAAGCTTCCGGGCGCGTATCTCCCCGCACGATGATTTTCGCAATCATCGGGTCGTAGAATGGCGACACCTCGCTCCCGCTTTCGACCCACGTCTCAATCCGTGCATCCAGCGCCCATTCGACTTGCGTCAAGAGACCGGCGCTAGGCCTGAAGCCACGCCCCGGATCCTCCGCATAGAGGCGCACCTGGATCGACGCACCGCGCGGCGAAATCTGATTCTGGTCCAGCGGCGGGCAATCGCCGGCCGCCTGACGGACCATCCAGGCAACGAGATCGACTCCGGTTACTTCCTCCGTAACGCCGTGCTCGACCTGAAGCCGCGTGTTGACTTCGAGGAAGTAGAACGCATCCGTATCGCTGTCGTGCAGGAATTCAACGGTCCCTGCGCTGGCGTAATTCACCGATCGGCCGAGCGCGACGGCTGTCGCCCACAGTTCGCGCCGCGTCGCCTCCGATAGGCCCGGTGCCGGAGTTTCTTCAACAACCTTCTGATTGCGCCTCTGGGCCGAACAATCGCGCTCGCCGAGCGCCACGACGTGACCTTGGCCGTCGCCGAACAGCTGCACCTCGATATGACGGCCGCGGGCCACGTACTTTTCGAGAAAGAGTCCCGCATCCTTGAAGTTATTGCGCGCCAGCCGCTCGACGCGCTCATACATGGGCGCGAGTTCGGCCTCGCTTGCGATGAGCTGCAACCCAATCCCGCCGCCGCCTGCCGTGCTTTTCAGCATCACCGGATAGCCGATGCGCAGAGCTTCCGCGCGCGCGTGTTCGAGATCGGTCAAAAGCCCTGAGCCGGGCGCGAGCGGCACGCCGGCGGCCAACGCCAGTTCCCGCGCCTTGTGCTTCAACCCGAAGGCGCGCATCTGATCCGGCGTCGGGCCAATGAAGACGATCCCTGCTTGGCCGCAGCTTTCAGCGAATTCGGGGTTTTCGGAAAGAAATCCGTAACCGGGGTGGATTGCCTCCGCGCCCGTTTCGCGCGCGACCTCCAGAATGCGCGCGCCATTGAGATAGCTGAGCGCCGCAGCGGCCGGACCAATGCAGACGGCGTGCGTCGCCATCGCCACGTGCAGCGAATGGCGGTCGGCTTCCGAATAGACGGCGACGCTTTCGATCCCCATACGGTTGAGCGTGCGGATGATGCGGCAGGCAATGGCGCCGCGATTGGCGATCAGAACTTTCTTGAACATGCTCATGCGCCAGCGTTCCAAATAAGAACCTCGACCGGGGTCGGGTTATAGGCGTTGCAGGGATTATTGAGCTGCGGGCAATTCGAAATGAGCACGATGACGTTCATCTCGGCGCGCATCTCGACGTATTTCCCCGGGGCCGAGAGCCCATCGGCGAACGTGAGACCACCTTCGGCGGTCACCGGCACATTCATGAAAAAATTGATGTTGTGAGCGATGTCGCGCTTGTCGAGACCAAACTGTTCGTTCTCCGCCACCGCCAAGAGGAAGCTGTCGCGGCAGGCGTGCATGGAGAACTTTTCGAGAGCGTAACGCACCGTGTTGCTTTCGCTGGCGCACGCGCCGCCCAGCGTGTCGTGGCGCCCGACCGTATCGGCCGTCACCGTCAACATAGGACGGCAAAGGTCCGACATGAGAACCGTGCCGGCAGTGATGAAGACGTTGCCCTGCTCACGAATGGTGTCGCACGCCGAGTAACGCTCATGCGGATCATCCGCGTTAAAGAACAGTGTGTCGGCGGCCTGATTGCCTTCAAGATCTAGGATGCGGAACGTTTCACCCTTGCGAACGATATCCATCCAATAGTCACCGGCCGCGACAACCTTGCGCGCGCGCGCCGTGTTGGACGAAAGAATGCTTTCCTTGATCATCTGCCGCGCCCCCCTCAATGACAGCCGCAGGCATGGAAGATGCGGTTGTTCTCATAACCGCGACCGTTCTCCGGCGCCGACAGACGGCAAGCGTCTGTCTGGTCCGCCGCAGGTCCCTCGAACACTTCGAACCCAATCGACTTCTTTGGATAGGTGGGGGAGGGATCGAGCGGATGCGGGCACGAATGGAAGAGAACGAGCGTGTCCATTTCGAACCGCAACTCAACCATCGCGCCGGCCTTCGCGGCCGCAGCGTCGAACGCGATGCGTCCGGTTTCGTTCACCGCAATCTTGCTGAACCAGTTCACATTGGCCGCAAGATCCCGGCGCTTCATGCCGTATTTCGCAGCTTCCACCAAGAAGCTGTCGAGGCCGTTTTGGTGCCGCTCGTTGCGGTGCGTCTGGTAGGTCGCCTCGCCCCACTTGGCCGCAACGATTGTCTTCGTCGCACTGCCGCAGACTGTATCATGCCATCCGTGCGTATCCGTCACGATGGAACAGAAGATGCGACCCATATCCGAATAGAGACAGTGACCGGCCGTCAGACGGAA
Organism: Hyphomicrobium sp.; assembly: GCA_022844105.1. Taxonomy (GTDB): domain Bacteria; phylum Pseudomonadota; class Alphaproteobacteria; order Rhizobiales; family Hyphomicrobiaceae; genus JAGVSR01. Next base: position 82,780 of record JALHMJ010000010.1, read on the forward strand.
GGTGTGCTGGCATTTCAGTGTGTCGGGCGCGTTGTAGCGCTCGGTCAGATTTTGCGGATTGTAGAACAGCATGCCGACGTTGGCCCCGCCGTCGATGTCAGTGAGGCGCAGGCGCGTATGGCGGCGTAGGACGAATGACCAGTGCTTGCCGGACGTGAGCGTGTCGGCATGAATTGATGCGGACATGCGGGTTCTCCCTCGTGCTTGGCCGCGCACGTGCGTCGCGGCACGGATCGTCCGGGTCGTCCCGGGCTGAGGCGGGCTCGATCGGGGCCGTCCCCGATCGAGATGGGCACAATCAATGCAGCGCGGCGCTCGCGGACAGGGTAGCGCTGGTAGGCGCAAGGGCAGCGGCGCTGCCGTTGAGGACATTCTGCTTCTTGGGCGGCCACACAGTAATGTCGTGCGCGATGGTCGCCCCGTAGCGCTCCTTTTCTTCCGGCCTGTTGCGGCGCCGTTCGAGCGCAATCACGCGGGTGCCGAGCCGGAAGGCTTCGGACAGATCGTGCGTCACCATCACGACCGTGATCCCTTCGGCCATCCACAACTCGTTCATCACGGCATGCACTTCGGCGCGAATGCCGGGATCGAGTGCCCCGAAAGGTTCATCGAGGAGGAGCACTTTTGGCTTGCGCATGAGCGCTTGCGCCAGCGCTAGGCGCTGCTGCATGCCGCCCGAAAGTGCCGCGGGAAACTTGTTTTCGTGATCCGACAGACCAACGGCCTTCAAAAGCGCGCGTGCATCTTCGATGGCCCTCCGGCGCTTATCGCCAAACAGCCGGCCCCAAAAGAGTGACTGTTCGAACTCGCGGCCGACGAGCACGTTGCCCAGAACGGTAAGGTGCGGAAAAACCGAATAGCGCTGGAACACGACGCCGCGATCCCAGTCGGGTTCGGGTTTCAACGGCGTGCCGTCAAGCAGGATGCGCCCGGTCGTGGGCTTTTCTTCCCCGAGCAGCATTTTCAAAAGCGTGGTCTTACCGCAACCCGACGGTCCGACCAACGCGACGAACGATCCGCTCTCGATCCGAATGTCGATGTTTTCGAGCACGATTTGATCGCCGTACTCCTTCCATATTTTTTCCAGAACGACGGCGGTCATGATTTCTGCTCCGGCTGGAACCAGGGAAAGAGGCGGCGCTGAAGCATGGCCAGCGAAATGTCCATGATCCACGCCAGCAGCGTAATCCAAATGACGTAAGGAATGATCACATCCATCGCGAGAAAGCGGCGCACGAGAAAAATGCGATAGCCAAGCCCGCTGACGGCGGCGATCGCTTCCGCCGAGATGAGGAAGATCCACGCCGGGATCAGCGCAAAGCGCGTCGCGACAATGAGCTTCGGCAGAACCTGTGGCAGCACCACGCGCGTCACCATCTGCCACGTCGATGCGCCAAGCGTCTGCGCCTTGACGATCATTTCACGCGGAATGTCCTCCACCGCCAATGCGACGGCTCGCAACATGAGCGGCGCCGTGCCTACCGCGATCAGTGTGATCTTGGAAGCCTCCTCCAGTCCAACGAGGATGAAGAGGATCGGCAGTATCGTGATCGGTGGTATCAGCGAAAAGGCAGCGACGAACGGCTGGACCAGCGCCCTGATCCACGGAATGAAACCGGCCGCCACACCGACGACCAGAGAAATCGCAATCGAAATCGCCATCCCGCAGGCGAGCCGCCACAGGCTGATGGCCGTGTCCGACCAGAACAGGTAGTGGCCAGTTCGCTTGTCCGCCACGAACATGTATTCCTTCATCGTCAACATCATCTGGGTGACGGAAGGAAGAATCTTGTCGGCAGGATTGACGCTGAGCCGCTCGTAACTGCCGATACTATAAACGACGGCCAGCGCGATGAACGGCAAGGCGGCGAGCAGAACGTAGACCGCGCGGCTCGGATGCCGGTTGATAATACGCATCAGGCCACCTTCCGTGACAAGGTTGTCGTGAGCGGATCAACCAGTGTGTCGGCCTCGCGGGCGAGCCAATCAAGGCTTTCCTGCGAAACAACTGTGGCTTGGTTGAAATCGTAGTTTGCTTCGAGGCTGTCGATGCGCCAGCGGCGGCGGCTCACATCGGGCGTATCGGCCACGGCTTCAACGACCGTCGCGTCAGGGCCGGAGGAGAGCGCGCCGATCAGCGCCACCGTGCTGCCTTCGCGGCGCGGATCGGTGGACGCTTCGATGGTCCAGCCGGTTTCGCTTCGGACCATGTAATCTGTCACGCAGTCCAAGACGCGGAGCAGAGCGGCGACAGGGTCGGCGCTCGTCCGGACAAAATCCTGCGCGCGCGTCCCATCGAGCAACTCGTCGCGCCGCGCGAAGGTGCGAATGGCATAATCGCCGGCGACAACGAGCCCGCCGGCTCGCGGCCGTTCATGCCCGGTGCCGTCGATTTCAGCTTCAAGCCGCAGCGCCGCAAGCAGGCCTGGTGCGCTGGGCTGGAAGCGCCAGTCCTCGACGTAGGCTCCAGAGGGTGCGAATTCGACCATGCAGTCACCAACGCGGCGCATGATACCGGGCTCGGGATATTTGTCGTAGGGCTGAAAGCCGATCCAATCGGCCCACGACATGACGGGCTCGTTCCATGAGGTCGTGGCAACGCCACCCTCGACGCTGGCGAGCAGGATCAGGGTTTCGCGATCGAGCGATCCAAGGTCGGTGCCGGCGGGCAAAGGGACGCGCGCGGGATGAATGCGAAGATCGCCCGTCATCCCATGCGCCTGCACCCAGAACACGCGCGTTAGCGCATCCTCCACGCCGGTCCCGAACGTGATCGACCGCCGCCGTACACAGCCAAGCGCCCAGGCAGGAACGCGCAGTGTGTTGAATGCCATCGCCGCAGCGGCGATCTCGTCCAGCGTCATTGAGCGTCGCTCGCGTGGATCGCTTCCTGGCCAAAACTCGACAGCTTCCGCGCGCCTTCCGGCAATTGAAACGTGCCGGCCTCGATCCGCTGCTTCAGGTACTGGAAAGTTTGCGCCGTCTGGGCCAGCAGATGGTCGCCGGCAACAATGGGCTCACACCGCGGGTTTTCGCCCCGCGTGATGAACTGCGGCAGCGGCTTGACGACGGTATGATAGTCGCAGGCGGCAAAATAGGGAAACGAGTAGCGCTCTTCTTTGACTTTGCGCACCCGGTGCGAGGTGGCAACGAAGGTCCCGTTGGTCCACGCCTCCAGCATGTCGCCGATGTTGATGATGAACCCGCCTTCAATCGGCGGCGCGTCGATCCAATCTCCCGCGCCGTTCATGACCTCCAGCCCCGGAGCCGTCGGCCACAAAATCGTAAAGCACTCGTAATCGGTATGCGCGCCGATCCCCGGTTCATCGGCCGGCGCGGTGGGCGCATAGGGATAATGGATGAGCCGCAACTGGCTGGGTGGCCGCTTCAGATAAGCTTCGAAATAATGTTCGGGCAGGTCGAGCGCCAGCGCAAAGCCGCGAAACAATGTCAACGCCAGATCGGCAACCGCTGTGTAGTAGCCGCCGACCGCGGCTTTAAACTCTGCATCATCCGGCCACTGAACCGGTCCCAGCATCGGCGTTCGCCCGGAGAGCACTTCCGGGTCATCCGCCGGAATATCAACGGACACATCGTAGGCTTCCTTGCGGTCCGGCTTTTGACCGTAGAACACTTCCTCGCCCGGCGGCACATAGCCCGAGTGCGATTGCGAAAACCCGATATAGGCCCGCATTTTTTCGTCCATGGGGCGGGCAAAGAAAGCCTTGGTCGCGGCCAGTAAGCGCGCACGTGTTTCGACTTGGATGGGATGACCGACAATGTAGAGGAAGCCGCTGTCGCGTGATGCAGCGCCGATCTCGTCCGCGACGCGCTGCCGGGCGGCAGGGTCGGCGGAATAAAGACCGCTGATGTCGACGATCGGTAGTGATTGAAAATGAGATGGCATTGCAGGCCCTCGTTCGGGAAGACTTCGATGAGGTTCCGGCGCGGGACAGGAGCCGCGCCGGAACTTAGTCCGTCAAAGCTTGCCGTCGACGGCAAGTTTTAGATACTCAGACGTGAAGCGCAGCTTGATATTGTCCTTCGATCCGAGCACCGAGCCGTCGGCGAATTCGACGCCGATGTCGTCGACGCTCTTGGCGCCCTGTCCGAACAGGCCCTTCTCGAACGAGAATTTGCGCACGTAGTCGAAGCGTTCCTTGTCCTTGGGATCAACAATGAACTCGAGCGCTTCCTTCGGCGTCGTGAACAGCTTCGTGGTCGCGAGTTGGGCTTCGAACCCGGCCAGATCCGTACCCGAGGCCTTGCCCTGTGATTCACGTGCCGCCTTGCCTGCGTCGGTCTTGGCGACGGTCAGAGCGACAACTTCGAACCAGGCGCCCGTCAGCGCCTTGGCAAAGTCGGGGTTCTCTTTCAGCAACGCGGTGTTGGAAATCAGCGCGTCGACAATTTCTCCCGGGAACGACGTCGAGGAGATGACCAGGTTGGCATCCTTTTCCGAATCGATGTCCGCCAGCATCGGATTCCAAGCAACGATCGCCGACACGCCACCGGTCTTGTAGGCCGAGACCCAGTCCGCGTCGGACGTGTTGACGATCGTGATGTCCTTCTCCGTCAGGCCGACGGTGGACAGCGCGCGAGCGAGGAAATAGTGCGAGACCGACAACTCCAGCAGGTTGACCTTCTGCCCCTTGATGTCTTCGAGCTTGGTCTTGCCCTTCAGAATGATGCCGTCGTTGCCGTTCGAGTAGTCGCCGGCAATCAGCACGGTCGTATCGACGCCGCCGACCGACGGAATGGCCAGAGCATCCATCGTCGTGGAGGTGGCCGCATCGAACTTACCGGCCGTGAACTGGTTGATGCATTCGACGTAATCGCCGACCTGCGTCACGTTGATTTTCAGGCCGTACTTGTCGGCCCACTTTTTGACGATGCCGGTGTCGCCGGCATAGCCCCAGGGCATCCAGCCGGCATAGATAGTCCAGCAGACGTTGAATTCTTTCTTCGGCGCGGCGCTGGCCGGTGCCGCGAGTGGCAGTGCCAGTGCGGCCAAAGCCGCAAGGCCGAAGCCAAGTTTAGATGGGCGGCTCGTCATGGGGATCTCCTTGTCACCACCGTTTGATAGATCCGGAGGGCAACGAAGATCAGACGGGGCCTGGGATGCGCGTGGTCGAAGCGCGTAGGGGAGGCCGTCCGTCCGAAAGCCGAAGCTCCTCGCGGTACAGGTCTCCCGGGCTTTTGTCCCGCCGTGGCTCCGGACGCGCGTTGCCGCACATCCGGGAGCGCATCTCTTGGACCAGTCACCACGCTGCCACTGCGCGGCCGGAACCCTAGATGCATTATGGGCGGGGTATTGCAGCCGCCGTGCCAAAGCCAGTGACGCTGTAATTGCAGGCTTTTTCGAAGGTGTCAGCGCACCGCATGATGGCTAGGCCAGCGATCAGCTTAAAAAACGGGCATTTGAACGGCCGACTACGCGACGGGGCGATCAACGCCATTGGGGGGTGGACCCATCTGGCCGAGCTGTTCGAATTCCGCTTCCGAGTAAACGCGCGAGCGCGTCAGGAAGCGGACGCCTTCAGGGGCTTCCAGCGAGAAGCCGGAGCCGCGGCCCGGCACGACGTCGATGAGAAGCTGCGTGTCCTGCCAGTACTCGAACTGTGCTTTGCCGATGTAGAACGGCTGCCCGCCGATCTCGCCGAGATAGATGTCCTGCGCCCCGACGCGAAATTCGTTGCGCGGGTAGCACATCGGCGCCGAACCATCGCAGCATCCGCCGGACTGATGAAACAGCAGCGCACCGTGCATGGCCTGGATCTTGGCAATCAATTCGAGCGCGGCAGGCGTCGCGCTCACGCGCTGAAGAGCTTCGGTCATGTCGGCACCTTGCTGTTGTCGGAGACCACGATTGCAAAAATATCGGATAACGCGGCCAGCGAAGCGGTGTGCAGGGCCGCGGCCGGAACGTCGCCGCCGCTCGGATCGGGGATCGAGCGCGTAGCGGTCCCCGCCGCCACCACCGTAGGCCGGTACCCGTGACTGAAGGCAGCCCGCGCCGTCGAGTTGATGCACACGTGCGTCATGAACCCGGCGAGCACAACATCGGTCACGCCGAGGCGCTTCAACTCCGCATCGAGGTCCGTGCCGGCGAACGCGCTCGGCAGCGTCTTGGTGATGACTTTCTCGTCCCCGGCCGGCGCGACCGGATCGGAAATCTGGCCGATGGGAGCGGTCACGTCATAGGGAGAGCCAGGCCCCGCGTCGTGACGAATATGAATGACGGGCGTCCCCGCGGCGCGCGCACGGGTGAGGAGGCGCGAGCACTCGGCCAGCGCCGGCTCGACGCCTTCGAGCTGCATGACGCCTTCGCGATACGTGTTCTGGCAGTCGATCAGGATCAACGCCGACTTCGACAGCGGCGCGGGCTCCGCCGGAAGCTGCAGCAAGGACCGGAGTGTAGGGCTCGACAAAGGAAGGCCTCATGGGTGGGGGGCGGTGCGGTTGGGTGGAACATAGGCAGCGGCGGGTCGGGAGGGAAGGGCGGATGTGTGGGGGGATGATTATCCGCCTTTTCTCCAAATGGTTGCCGAGCAGCAGCGAAGATTTCACCATCTACACATCATGACCACGTTTAAGGCGCATATCGAAATGGCTGCGGCCCGGCTGGCTTAGGTCAGTGAAGGCAAAATGCAGCACGGACTGCTGGCCCAAAAGACCGGGTGCAGATCTATTAATTCTTTTTGGCAGATGGAGGCCGTACTCCGCCTCGCCGCTTGATTCCCGCCTCGACCCGAAAAATATCGGGCATGTTGATCCTAGTTTCCGTGCGGAATTCAACGACACCAATATAGCGTAAGGCCCGCAACAAAGCTTCCTCTGGAGTTTCTTTCTTGGTGACCAACTCCAATGGAAGCCTTGAGGTTTCTCCTTGAGCGTTTGCCTCAAGTTCGCCAATGGTTCCTCGCTCCTTCCATCGTTCGGTAAATACCGACGGATCGCACGGCACTTCAAGGCCATCTAGGGCCTTCATCACAGCGTCAATCCAATAATAGTCTTCCTTGAGTTGTTGCAAACGTACTCTGGATGCGTCTTGGACTCCTGCCCGAATGCCGTTGTGGTCAACTGCTGACGAGATTGGAACTGGAGTAAACAATGCGGCCCTCTGCACGGCTGTTATGAAGCTGCGAGGGCTCGTTTCGCCGAATGTGTCTGCCAGATGGTCGTATAGCCAGGAGTATGTACGGCCCCGCTTCGGGCCCGCCCCCATGAACTCACCAGCGAGGCTATAGAAAAATTGCTCTTGAACCTCTTCGTCGTTCTTCAGCAATTCAACAAGCTCGCGAGAATATTCTCGCCCTGCGACGCGAAACAGTGCTCCTCGGACGGAGGTGTCTTTTACCAGATGACTATAAAGTAGCCCAAACAGTTCACCCCTGCGCCAGACTAGGTGGACTTCGTCGGACCGGATTTTTGAAGCGTCAGCAAAGCGGAAGATTGAGTCGTCTTTCGCTTGGTCAGTTCGGATAAAGATCTTGGCTTTCATTGCCCGGAAGCCTCGCATGTCCAATGCGAGTCGCAGAATGCCTTCAGTGAGCCGAGTGATGCCGTCCCAATCCTTGCCAAGACGGTCCAAGGCGTCGAAAACCAGAAGAAATAATTGCTTTTTACGGGCAAAGTACTCATCTGCTCGACGCAGGGCAGCTTCACTGCGTTGAATGTCTTCATGGACCCAGTCGATCACACGCTTAAGATCTGTCGGCAGTGGCACGCCAATGAAATCTTTTAGAGAAATAAACAACACGGCTCGCCAAATCTTCTCTGGCTCATACCCGTCGTTTGACAGCTGTGAAAGTACCGCAGTTGAAGGGGCGGGACCTGAATCTTTTCCCGCAGCTTCGTGAAATCCCAAAGTAGCTCGAATACGATCCAGTTTTAAGCGCGGGTAATATGTAGCAACTTTTTCCCGACTTTTCTCATGCGTGAGAACTGATGACCAAAAGCTCTTCCCCACGCCGCGATTGCCGATTACCAATGACCGTTGAGGGTCCAGTGCGCTTGCATGACTAAGCGGTGCAAAAATATCATCCAGCTCTGGCAGTTTGTTTGCTTGATGCGCTGCGCCGGGCTGCAATCCGCCAATGGCTTCTCGCAGTGCTTGAAAATCGCTGGTCTGATTACTATTTCTCTTCACGATTTCAACCCGATTTTATCTCTCAGCGCCTCGACAAAAAATCCAAAAGTTCGGTCATATGAATGCTTTGAAAATAAATCCTTTCGGGTAATTGCGTCGAACTCGGCGTAGTTCGTATCGCTTAAAATTGGCCATGCGTAATGCGGTGCGTTCGGGTCATCGTAATCAAAGTTGAGCGCGGCAGGTTCAATGCCAGTTTCTAGATCATATAGTGTATCTGAGAACACCTCAAAAGATCGGGTTCTAAAGGCTGCTTGGGCGGTAGGGTTGCCTTGGGCCTTCGCGTGGACCATGCGCAGTCGATAGCGCCAATCGTTTTCACTCGATTCGCTCGGTCGGAACCGCTGGAGATGTGCAAGCAGATATTTATAACCTGCGAAGGTTTGCGGAGTGTCGACGCCGAAGAGCAATACTTCAGCGCCAAGGCCAAGCACTGCGGCCGCTGTCGCCTCGTTGAGACCAGCTCGTGCGTCTATAAAAACGGCATCGTAACGTTGGCGGGCGCATAGTTCGCGAACCATCGCTTGAGTGCGATCCAGAAAGGATACCGTCTGGCCATCGTCTCCAATGTGTTCGACGTACGCTCTTGAAATTTTGCCAAGGACATTCTGCGGGTTTGTTTGACCCTCAACTCCGACTGCTGGAACTACATGGATTAGTCCACCGTTCGACATGCGACTCGTGCCGATCAAATCGTCAAGCAGGCTAAAATTAGGTTTTTGAACGGCCGATTCTACGAAGTAATCTAAAGTCCCAAATCGTGGCGCCTCGTGCAGTAGCATTGTTCCGAGACCAGGAGACTCAACGTCTAAATCGACAACCAAAACGTTGTAGGAAGCTTCGGACAGTGCAGCAGCCGAAATTGCTAATGCGGTGGAGCGGCCTACTCCGCCCTTGTGACTAGCAAAAACAGCGATTGGTGGAAGACTTGTGATTGTAGATGTTGGTGCTCTAAGCCAGTCTTGGCCTACTACTCGGCGCTCAATGACGCGAACAAAGCCTGTAAAATAGATTGATCTCAAAAATTCTGGGAAGCTGCTAGAAGCAAGCGCTAGCGAACTGTCAAAGAGGTCATCCGGAGTCGCAATGGGCGTTTCGTTATCTACCCAAGGGGTCAGTTTTTTGGCGCCTGCCTGAATTGCTTCCCACACATCATGGTGCAATTTCTCCAAAACAATGAAAGTCAATCGCCCGGTTGCGTCACGAAGAAATGCGTGATTGAGGATCGCATCACCAAGCGCGTCCTTTACGACAGCAGCAAATCGCGGGAGGGCGTCATCATAGTACGTCATCATTGTTTTCGCCTCAGTCCTGCGGCTCCTAAAGCCCGGTTTGCATCCAGACGCCAGCGATCATACTTGTTCTTATCCACTGAACCGTCAGCGGCATAGCGGACATCGATGCACCAGTCCTGCATGAACTGGGGTTGATGAAGAACTGTCACTAGCGAGTGCTTCTTACGGCCTTGAAGGGCCTTTTTGCTTTTTTCCAATAAAGCTGGCAAATGTACATGCGATACGCTTGCGGCGGATAGAACTGAAGCCACAGCATGCTTGATTGCACATTCTACTGCAAATCCAATCAGATAGCCGGCTCCATCGAGATGTCCGCCATCCGCGAGATAATCCGCATGTTGAGAATGGCGCAAAGCGGCGTCTGAATATGATTCAGGCACTCAAACCTCCAAATGTGGAACTGACCCGTCTGCCAAAACAACTCCAGCTACGCGCCGTCTCGCCACTGGGGGCGGAGCAAGTCCGTCCGCTCATAACGTCGTAGAGGTGTTGCTTACGTTAGGCGAGCGAAGCGACGTTCGCAGTTTAAGTTGATTCTCGGGAGGTTTTTGTCATCCGCCATAGAACACCACCGGCTTTGCCGTGGCCCCACCCAATAAAAAAGGCCCGGTCTAGCGACCGGGCCTTCTTCGTTCGAGCTAGCGACGTGAGGCTTAGAAGAAGCCCATCGCGTTCGGGCTGTACGACACCAGCATGTTCTTGGTCTGCTGATAGTGGTCGAGCATCATCTTGTGCGTCTCGCGGCCGATGCCGGACTGCTTGTACCCGCCGAACGCGGCGTGCGCCGGATAGAGGTGATAGCAGTTCGTCCACACGCGACCGGCCTGGATGGCGCGGCCGAAGCGGTAGGCGCGCGTTCCATCACGGCTCCACACGCCCGAGCCGAGGCCATAGAGCGTGTCGTTGGCGATTTCGAGCGCTTCGTCGTCATCCTTGAACGTCGTGACGGAGACCACCGGTCCGAAGATCTCTTCCTGGAACACGCGCATCTTGTTGTTGCCGGCCAGGATCGTCGGCTTGACGTAGAAGCCGTCGGAAAGTTCGCCGTCGAGACGGTTGCGCTCGCCGCCCGCCAGCACCTGCGCGCCTTCCTGGCGGCCGATGTCGATGTAGGACAGGATCTTTTCCATCTGGTCGTTGGAGGCCTGCGCGCCGATCATGGTCGAGGGATCGAGCGGATGGCCGGTCTTGATGGCATTCACGCGAGCAATCGCGCGTTCCATGAAGCGGTCGTAGATCGATTCATGCACCAGCGCGCGCGACGGGCAGGTGCAAACTTCGCCCTGGTTGAGGGCGAACATCGCAAAGCCTTCCAGCGCTTTATCGAAGAACGCGTCGTCCTTGTCGGCAACGTCGGCAAAGAAGATGTTGGGTGACTTGCCGCCGAGTTCGAGCGTGCAGGGAATGATGTTCTCCGACGCGTATTGCATGATCAGACGGCCGGTCGTGGTTTCGCCCGTGAACGCGATCTTGGCGATGCGCTTGTTCTGAGCCAGCGGCTTGCCGGCTTCGACGCCAAAGCCGTTGACGACGTTGAGGACGCCCGACGGCAGCAGATCGCCGATGAGGTCCATCAACACCATGATGCTCATGGGTGTCTGTTCAGCCGGCTTCAGGACGACGCAGTTGCCGGCGGCGATCGCGGGAGCAAGCTTCCAGCAGGCCATCAGCAGCGGAAAGTTCCACGGAATGATTTGGCCGACGACGCCGAGCGGCTCATGGAAGTGATAGGCGACCGTATCGTGGTCGATCTCGGCGATCGAGCCTTCCTGGGCGCGGATGCAGCCGGCGAAATAGCGGAAGTGATCGATGGCGAGCGGAACGTCGGCGGCCGTCGTTTCGCGGATAGGCTTGCCGTTGTCGAGCGTCTCGGCAAGGGCCAGGAGCTTGAGGTTCTGCTCCATGCGGTCGGCGATCTTGAGGAGAACTCCGGCGCGTTCGCCCGGCGAGGTGCGAGCCCACTTTTCTTTGACGACGTGGGCGGCATCAAGAGCCGTCTCGATGTCTTCGGCGGTTGAGCGGGCGATTTCGCACAGCGGCTTGCCCGTGATCGGCGTGATGTTGGTGAAATACTGACCCTTGGCCGGTGGCACCCACGTGCCGCCGATAAAGTTGTCATACTTGGCGCGGATGCGGATCTGCTGGGCGAGTTCGTTCAGCGCTTTCTGAAGCATGGATTTCCTCCTCGGCGGTTTTGATTATTTGGGCCGTATCCCGTCCGCTCGCGACTGGGGGCGGCCTTCTCTTAGCCAAGCGCGATGCTATATCTATTGAGACACGGGCGGAACAGTTGTCCTTTGGTCGAGAGACGGGCTCGGTTTCTGCTGCGCCGCACAATCTGCGCTGGTTCACGTCGCAATCGGGCAAGTGTTGTGGGCCTACTCGGCCGCCGCACTCGACAAGTCTCCGCCAAGCCACTGCGTCAGGTCCGCGAGCGCACGCCGCGACTGCAGCTTCTTTTTCGCCAGCCCGCGTTCTGGCCCTTTCAGCCGCTTCCCGTCGGCGTTTGTGAGCGGCGCATCGTCGAGCGGTGGCAACAGGCCATAGTTAATGTTCATCGGCTGGAAGGACCGCGGGCGAGGCATCTCGGCGTCGCCGCTTATGCTGTCTTCGACCACAATATGACCACCGGTAATATGATCGAGGAGCGCACCGAGTGCGGTCGTCGACGGCGGCGGGACAACCGCGCGTGACAGCCGTTCCGCGGCCGCAAAGCGCCCGGCGAGCAGACCGATCGCCGCGCTCTCGACGTAGCCTTCGACGCCCGTGATTTGTCCCGCAAAACGCAGGCGCGGCATTGCCTTGAGCCGCAGCGAGCGATCGAGCACGCGCGGCGAATTAAGATACGTGTTGCGATGCAGGCCGCCGAGGCGCGCGAACTCCGCATTCTGCAAGCCGGGGATCATGCGCAGCACACGCACCTGTTCGGCATGCTTCATCTTGGTCTGGAAGCCGACCATGTTCCACAGTGTACCCAGTGCATTGTCTTGTCGCAGCTGCACGACGGCATAGGGCCATCGGCCGGTGCGCGGATCATCGAGGCCAACGGGCTTCATGGGCCCGAAACGCAAGGTTTCCCGGCCGCGCTCCGCCATGACTTCGACCGGCAAGCAGCCATCGAAGTAGGGCGTGTTAGCCTCCCAATCCTTGAATACGGTCTTTTCGGCCGCCAGCAGCGCATCGATGAAAGCTTCGTACTCGGCTTTGGTCATTGGGCAGTTGAGATAATCGGCGCCGGTACCGGCGGGCCCCGTCTTGCCGTAGCGCGACGCGCGCCACACGATCGAGGTGTCGATCGTATCGACATGGATGACCGGCGCGATCGCATCGAAGAATGCCAGCTCGGCTTCACCCGTGAGCGCTGCGATCGCCGCACTGAGGCCCGGCGACGTCAATGGTCCCGTCGCGACGATGACGCTGTCCCACGCGTCGGGCGGCAGGCCTGCCACTTCGCCGCGCGCGATCGTAATCTTAGGATGCGCCGCAAGCCGTCGTGTCACTTCGGCCGAGAATGCGTCCCGATCGACCGCGAGCGCGCCGCCGGCCGGCAGCTTGGTCAGGTCGCCGGCCGCTAAGATGACGGAGTTGGCGCGACGCATCTCCTCATGCAGCAGGCCGACCGCGTTTGTCTCCCACTCATCCGAGCGGAATGAATTCGAGCAGACAAGTTCGGCAAGGCCCTCGGTCCGGTGCGCTTCGGTCATGCGCTGAGGGCGCATCTCGTGCAGCACAACGGGCACGCCGGCGGATGCGATCTGGAAAGCAGCCTCCGATCCCGCGAGGCCCCCGCCGATGACGTGGATGGGATTGATATTTTGCATTTGTCGAGCCTATCCCACGCATGGCCGCAACGGTCAATTCACTCATCGCTGCATGTTTTTAGGGAACAAAGTTCGGGATGCGACGTTATCGCGGCGAGGGTTCAACTGACTGTACGCCAATCAATCGTCTGTACGCCACTATGCACGCCCGTCGACCTGCATCGGAGCCCGCGAGATGAACAACGTAGCTTTCCTCTTTGACGCAAGCCCGGGACCGGCCTGTACCATCCCTGAGGATAAGAAAATTTTTCGCGTCACCGTCGAAAACTCGCCCCCCGCATCACACGAGTTTCCCGCCACATGGTTCGCTGAGTCAGGCGCGGCAGCACAGGGTCCTCTTGAGGGACTGCAGCTGCCAGTACCACACATGTATTCAGCTTAGGTTCGTTCAGCGTAGATCCGTTCGCGTCGAACCCGGCGAGGTCAGTGATAGCCTTCGCCGGGTTTTATTTTGCCGCGAAACGTCCAATAAACGAATGCTGTGTAGCCAAGGATCAGGGGCAGGAGTGCGGCGGTGCCGATCAGCATGAACAGCTGTGACGAGGGATGCGCCGCAGCCTCCCAGATGGTCAATGTCGGCGGAACGACATAAGGCAATGTCGAAATTGCCAATCCTGCAAAGCCGAGAAGAAAGAGCGCCACCGTGCCCAGGAACGGTGTGCTGTCGCGACCGCTCTCCAACCCGCGCCAGACCGTGAGCGCCGCCAGTCCGGTGAGGAGTGGGATCGGAGACAGATAGAAAAAGTTTGGCAGCGTGAACCACCGCTCCCAGATACGTGGATCGGTGAGAGGCGTCCAAAGGCTGACGGCGGCCATTGCGGCCAGCACCGCCACCAATAGAACGCGCGACTGCTCGCGCGCCTGCGCGGCCACCTCGCCGGTCGTGCGCATGATCAGCCATGTCGTGCCAAGCAGTGCATATCCGGCGACTGTCGCGACACCAACAAACAGCGGAAAAGGCTGCACCCAATCGAGCATGCCTCCAGAAAAATGCCCGTCCTTCACGGGCAATCCACGCAGCAGACCACCGAGAATGACGCCCTGCATGAACGAGGCGGTGATCGATCCGCCGGCAAAGGCAATATCCCACCATCGATGATCGGGCTTGGCGACCCAGCGATACTCGAACGCGACCCCGCGAAAGACCAGCGCCAGAAGCATGATGATCACCGGCAAATAAAACCCGGACATGATGATGCCGTAGGCGAGGGGAAAAGCCACAAAAAGCCCGCCGCCGCCAAGGATCAGCCAGGTCTCGTTGCCGTCCCAGAAAGGCGCCACGGAATTCATCATCACGTCGCGATCATTTTCCTCCGGTGAAAAGGGGAAGAGGATGCCGATACCGAGATCGAACCCGTCAAGCACGACATACATCGCAATCGCCGTGCCCAAAAGTCCGATCCAAATAATCGGCAGCCATGTCGCCATCGCCTCGCCGCTTGCCATCTCGACCATGTCAATGGGCTCCGATAATGGCTTCGCGCGTCGCTTCTTCCGCCGCCGAGAGCGGCCGCGTCGGCTGTCCATGCGGCGGCTTCTGGGCGGCCCCGGACGGGCCCTTGTCGATCAGGCGGTTGATGTAATAGACGCCCATCGAGAACACGACCGTATAAACGACGACAAACAGGATCAGCGTTGTCAGCACGGCGTTGAACGTGATGGCGGGTGAGACCGCATCGGTGGTCCGCAGGATGCCGGTTGCAAGCCAGGGCTGGCGGCCCGTCTCCGTCACCCACCAACCGGCGAGAATGGCAATGAACCCCATCGGCCAAGCGTGCTGCACGAGACCGAGGTAGGCGCGCGATTGGAACAGTGTGCCGCGCCACCACAAAAACGCGCCGACGCTTCCCATCAGGATCATCAACATTCCCAATCCAACCATGACGCGAAAAGCAAAAAACACCGGTGTAACGGGCGGCCGGTCTTCAGGCCGATAGTCGTTGAGACCTTTGAACGTGCCTTTGAAGTCGTGCGTGATCACGAAGCTGGCCAGCCCCGGGATCGGGACCTTCACCTCATAGGCGTTGCCATTTTTCTCAGCGTTGGGCAGGGCGAACAGCAAGAAATCCGCCGGTTTGCTGCTATCATAGTGCCCTTCCATCGCCGCCAGCTTGGCCGGCTGATACTCCTTCGTGTTGAGGCCGTGCAGGTCGCCGAGTACGAGTTGGAGTGGTGCCAGCACCGCGACCATTCCAAGGCCCATGCGCACCATAGTCCGCGCTTCGTCCTCGAAGCGCTTTTGCATCAGGTAGCGCGCGCCGACCGCGAGAACGACGATCGATGTCGTGAGATAAGCGGCCGTGAACATATGCGAGAAGCGGTAGGGAAAGCTCGGATTGAAGATGATTGCGAGCCAGTCTTCCGGATAGGCAATTCCGTCGCGAACGATGTGGCCCGCTGGCGTGTGCATCCAGCTATTGGCCGCAAGGATCCAGAACGCGGAGAGCGACGTGCCGACGGCAACGAGTACGGCGGCAAGCACGTGCAAATTCGGCGACACGCGGTTCCACCCGAAGAGCAGAATTCCAAGGAACGATGCCTCGAGAAAGAAGGCGGTCAGGACCTCGTAGCCGATGAGCGGTCCCAGCACATTGCCGGTCGCGCGCGAGAAACCGGCCCAGTTGGTGCCAAACTGGTAGGACAGCACGATGCCCGAGACGACGCCCATCGCGAAGCTGACCGCAAAGATCTTGGTCCAAAACCGCGCCAAGCGATTGAACCGCTCCTCGCCGGTCAGCCGCCAGCGCACAAGCAGCGTGGCAATGAACGCCGCCAGCCCGATCGTGAAGCTGGGGAAAATGATATGAAACGCGACGGTGAACGCGAATTGCAGACGCGCCAGAAAAACGGCATCTAGATCCATGAAAAAAGGGCTCCGTCGGGAGGATTGTCGGGCAGTATGATCTCGTTCGCCCGGCGCCGTCGAGCATTCGTCTTTATTGTTGCAGGTGCGAATGAGCAGGTCCGCTCAATCTCTGGCCAAGGCGGGAAAGATAACCTAAGACAGCGATGTGACAGTTATTGAACCTGATTGGAGACGACGATGGGCAAAGCGCTCACATTGATCCTGCTCGCGGCCGCCGCCGCCATTCTCGCTTACGTTCTGGTTCTGCCTAAGGCGCCAGTGCCAAGTGCCGATACGCCCGCGCC
Organism: Hyphomicrobium sp.; assembly: GCA_022844105.1. Taxonomy (GTDB): domain Bacteria; phylum Pseudomonadota; class Alphaproteobacteria; order Rhizobiales; family Hyphomicrobiaceae; genus JAGVSR01. The sequence goes on from JALHMJ010000010.1 coordinate 99,198, forward strand.
TGTGTCAGCGCCAGCAGCCCCGGCTGCCGAACCTGCACCGGCTCCTGCGGCCGAGCCTGCCCCAGCCCCGGCTCCAGAACCCGCCCCCGCTGCCCCGGCAGAACCAGCTCCTGCTCCGGCGCCGACGCCCTGATCGCGCAGCCGTTGAAGACACAATGAAGAGCGTGGCACCTTGTGCCACGCTCTTTTTTCGTTTTGATTTTCTCACAAAAGAGGCCCGCCACAATCGAGCCGTAAAACACGTGCATCCTTGAACATAGTTCATTACCGTCGGATCGGTAGCTTGCATCCGGTTATGCGGCGAAGGAAAAAGCGAAAATGTGGGGCTATCAGAGCCGGCTCATGAAAGATCTCCAGCGCTGGCAGGCGGCTGGATGGATCAGCGCTGAGGCCGAGCGGTCGATCCGGGCGGACGTTGCCGCGCGCAGCCGTGGCGTCGGTCTGCCGGGTGCGCTGGCTATATTGGCGGCAGTGCTGATTGGCTTTGCCGTCATGAGTTTCGTTGCCGCCAACTGGCAGGACATGCCGCGGCTGCTTCGCCTCGGTCTTCTCGCAGCGATGTTGTGGTCGTCCTACCTTCTGGCTGACGCACTGTTCCGCCGCGGCCACGAAGCGTTCGGCCATGCCGCCGTGCTTATTGGCTGCAGCGTCTACGGCGCCAGCAT
>JALHMJ010000010.1:99962-114213 GCA_022844105.1 Hyphomicrobium sp.
CTTCTCGCAGCGATGTTGTGGTCGTCCTACCTTCTGGCTGACGCACTGTTCCGCCGCGGCCACGAAGCGTTCGGCCATGCCGCCGTGCTTATTGGCTGCAGCGTCTACGGCGCCAGCATTATGCTGGTCTCCCAGATGTACCACATGGACGGCCATGCGCCGGACGCGGTGCTCCTGTGGGCAGCGGGAACATTTCTGGCCGGCGTACTGGTCCGGTCCAATCCCGCGCTCACGTTTGCGCTCGTGCTGTTTTCCATCTGGGGCATTTGGGAAACCGGACTGCGCCAAGCCATGCACTGGCCGTATCTTGTCCCATGGGGGTTGGTGGCGACCGCCTTTTTCTGGCAGCGCTGGCAACCCGGCGTGCATCTCGCCGGGCTGGCTCTCAGCGGCTTCATCCTCACCTTCGGCTACATCCACCACTCCAACGGCGGGCATGAAGCGGTGGTGATGGCCGGCACCATCGTCGGCGCCGTCGCCGCGCTGGGTCTGGTCAAGATCCCGCGCCTCGCCATCGTCTGGCGCGCGGCTCTGGTCTATGCGCTGCTTGTGATTTTCGCGGGCCTTTTCGCGTTGCAGTTCTTAAAGTCACCGTCGACCGCCCTGTTCATTCTGCTGGCTGTGCTGGCGCTGGCCGTGACCCTCGCAGCCATCTGGTGGGGATTGGCAGCCGATGACCGGCTCGCGCTGTGGCTGGGCTACATCGGCTTCTCGATCGAAATACTGGGCATCTATGGCCAGACTGTCGGCTCGCTCCTCGGGTCTTCCGTTTTCTTCCTCACCGCCGGCTTCGTCGTTGCCGGATTGGCCTACTTTGCCTATCGCCTGCATCAGCACCGCGATGCGCAGGAGTTGCAGTCATGATGCCTCCCCGCCCCCTCTCGCTCCGATCCGCGCTTTTCTCCGCAGCCGCTCTGCAAACTCTGGCCGTCGGTTGGATGTTGTGGGATCGAATTTCCCTGCTGTCGTCCGGGCGTGAGATCCGCGCCGCGGTCATTCCGGTCGATCCGCGCGATGTTTTCCGCGGCGACTATGTCGTGCTGGGCTACGCCTTCAGCACCGGCTCGGACGTCGCGCTGCCAGAAGGCACTCGCGAGGGTGACACGGTCTATGCGCTTTTGAAAAGCAGTGCGCCGGCGGATTGGACTTTGAGCAGCATTTCCGCGTCGCCACCCACGCCGACAGGCGAAGCGACTGTCGTTCTAAAGGCTGTCGTCGACAGCGTTCGACGTGGTCCCGATCAAACAAGCGCAATGATCGGCCGTCTCCGCTACGGGATCGAGCGCTTCTACATCCCCGAAGGAACCGGCCGAGCGATTGAAAGCCAGGTGCGCGAGAAGCGTATCGTCGCCGTTCTTGCGGTGGGCGGCGACGGCAAAGTTGCGTTGAAGGCCCTCGAAGCGGACGGGAGCCGCATCGCTAACGCGCCGCTGCTTTGACGCCGGCGTCGCATCGTCTGGTTCTGGTGCAAGTCGCCTGCTATGAGACCGCGCGTCTGAACAACCCCAAGGAGCGTCACGTCCATGCAGATCGTCCGTCACGAGGCCAACGCTGTCTATGCCAAGGCTGTCGAGGCCAATGGCTTCGTCTTTACTGCCGGCATCGTGCCCGCGAAACTCGACGCGGACGCCAAGGCGCAGGCCGCCGAAGTTCTGGCCGAAATCGATCGCTTGTTGGCGCTCGCCGGCACGTCGAAATCGAAGGTCGTTTTCGCCAACCTCTGGCTCGCCGACGTGCGCCATCGCGAGGCCGTCAACGAAGCCTGGTCGGCATGGATGGGGGGCAAGGACGCGCCAGCGCGGGCCACCGTCGAAGCCAAGCTCGTGGACCCGCGCATGCTGGTGGAAATCGGCGTGATCGCGGTGAAATAATGTGGCGACCGTGATGCGTTGCCCACGCTGCGAAGCTGATGCAACCCGTGTTGCTCGTTTGCCGCGCGCGGATGGATTTTCTGTTTGTTTGATCCAGGCTCTCGAACGACGGCGATGAATCTGTCACGGTTGATCCTTCAGATAAGTTGTCCACCGTATTTGAGCAGGCAGCACGAACATGCTGAAGAATATAGCTCTTTTTGTCGGAGTCTGTGGGTTGTTTGCGTCGGCCGGTTTGCCGGCTTATGCGGATGACAACGGTCTCGCTCAAACTATCCACGATGTTCGCCGCGAAAGCGGCAAGCTGTGTCAGATCGATCATTGGCACTACGGCAGCGGCGTTGGATCGACAAAAAAGGCGGCTCTGAACGACGCGGTCGGCTCGTGGCAGAGCTTCGCCGCACTCGAGTACGGCTCGGACTGGTCACGCTTCCAGCGCGCGGCGAGCCGGAACGTCTCGTGCTCAAATTCAGGTGGCGGGGTCAGTTGCTCGATCGAAGGGCGCCCCTGCCGGTAACGATTACGTTTTCTTCTTCGCGTAAGGCTACCTCTCTCTATTTTCCATACTCTCTCTTCTCTCTCTTCTCTTTCTGTCTGACTGAATAAGTGGATCAAACGCACAGATCGAATATTGCCGGTAAGGCATACACAACCAGAAAAGAGCCGGAGCGCTGCCCACGCTCCGGCTCTTTTCACGTCTCATGAGCTGCCGTTTCAGCGCTGACCCAGCAGGCGGCGCAAAATCCCTTGAATAAAGTTCCAGCCCCAGCGGACCAGGAAATACCTGATGATCCAGCCGATGACGCTGTTGCTCTGAAATCCGACAACCCCGCCCAGGATATCGCGGATGATCTTGTCCAGGCTGCCACCGCCCTTTGGCAGCTCGATTCCGCCACCTGTCGGGGCTTGTGGAGCCCGCCTCGTGACGTCGCCGGGGACTTTCGTGCCCCCGCGACGGATAACATCGGACAGATCGCCATAGGGGTTGTTGGAGCGGCCAAGACCTGGAATTTGCCCCGGAATTGGCAGCGGACGCTGGTCTCCGACGTCCAAATCCACCGCCTTGGCGACGGGTGTGCCAACCGCGCTCCCGATGAGGTCCAGTGCAGGTTCGGCTTTGCTGGCGATGCCGCCGATCAAACTGGCGGCGATGGCCGGCAGCATTTGCCCGATCAAGGCTTCATCGACACCGGATTCGCGTGCCGCCCGATGTGCCACCGACCGGCTCCGGTCCTTCGACCACAGCAGAGTATCCAAGGCCTCGATCCCGGCCGCCGTCACGCCAGGCGACGTCAACGGCGCATCGGGCGCCAGGACTTTCGCATAATCGGCTCGACCGAGGGCGGCGACGAGATCGGCGATTCCGCCGCGGTTGAACGACTGCCGTTCCATGTTGCGCGCCAATTCCGGCACCACGGCTCCCAGGACAGCCGCGGCCTGCCGCCGGTCAAGGCCGAAACTCTGCGCCAGATTGCCGACCACTTGGCCGCCATGGCCCGCCGTCAAGTATTCGAGAATGCTCACCGTCTGCTCCCTGGTGGACCCGTGCCCGGGCAACGCCCCTTACCCGTGTGCGCCCTCTGCTACACCAGCCGGCTGCACCATTCCATCCGCTGTGGCGCGCCGAACCGCAAAAATCCAGCGGAAATTACGACTTAAGTCGGCGCAATGCCACGGCCACCCGTGTTGCGCCGGCGCGTCTCTTTTGGCATGGTCCGGCCGCGACTCACGGGGCGGAGATGCCTCAAAGCGGGCTACAGCCGGATGCGTTGCGCTGGCCGCGCCCGTGAAACCACACAAAATCGATCGGCTTTCGGCCGACGGGGAGGACTTTGGAATGACGGAAATTCTTTGGGCGATCATCGCCTGCGGGCTCTTGGCGTGCGTCTACGCCGCCGTGACCATCCGCACAGTGATGGCAGCCGATCCTGGCAACGCGCGCATGCAGGAAATCGCGGGCGCCATCCGTGAAGGCGCGCAAGCCTACCTCGACCGGCAGTACCGAACGATCGGCATCGTCGGCGTGGCGATTTTCATCCTCGCCTGGGCGCTCCTCGGCCCGGCCGTCGCGGTCGGCTTCCTCATCGGCGCGGTGCTCTCGGGCCTCGCCGGCTACATTGGTATGAACGTGTCGGTGCGTGCCAACGTCCGCACGGCCCAGGCCGCCACCCAGTCGCTCGCCGCCGGGCTCGACATCGCCTTCAAGGCCGGTGCCGTGACGGGCATGCTGGTCGCCGGCCTCGCGTTGCTCGGCGTCGCCGTCTATTTCTTTATCCTCACCAGTTATCTCGGCTACGAACCGGCCAGCCGCAACGTCATTGACGCGCTTGTCGCGCTGGGCTTCGGCGCCTCGCTGATCTCGATCTTCGCCCGTCTCGGCGGTGGCATCTTTACCAAGGGCGCCGACGTCGGCGGTGACCTCGTCGGCAAGGTGGAAGCCGGTATCCCCGAGGACGATCCGCGCAACCCGGCAACGATTGCCGACAATGTCGGTGACAACGTCGGCGACTGCGCCGGCATGGCCGCCGACCTATTCGAAACCTATGCCGTGACAGTCGTCGCGACCATGGTTCTGGCCGCAATCCTGTTTGCCGGCCAGCCCAACCTGCTGGCGCTGATGGTCTACCCGCTCGCCATCTGCGCGGCCTGTATCGTCACCTCGATCATCGGAACCTACTTCGTCAAGCTCGGCCCGAACGGCTCGATCATGGGCGCCCTTTATAAGGGCCTCATCGCCTCCGCGCTGCTTTCGGTCGGTGGCCTATGGCTTGCCACCCAGTATGTGCTCGGCGGCTATGAGTCCGTCGGCACCGCCAAGGGCCTCGACATCACCGGCATGAACCTCATGCTCTGCGGTCTCGTCGGCCTTGGCGTGACAGGCCTCATCGTCTGGATCACGGAGTACTACACGGGCATCGGCTATCGCCCGGTGCGCTCGATCAGCCAGGCCTCGGTCACGGGCCACGGCACGAACGTCATCCAGGGTCTCGCCGTCTCGCTCGAAGCGTGCGCGCTGCCGACAATCGTCATCGTCGCCGGCATCCTGATCACCTTCAACCTTGCCGGTCTCTTTGGCACCGCCATCGCCACGACGACCATGCTCGGTCTTGCCGGCGTGATCGTGGCCCTCGACGCATTCGGCCCGGTGACGGACAACGCCGGCGGCATCGCCGAAATGGCGGGCATGCCCAAGGAAGTCCGCCGCTCGACCGACGCGCTCGATGCGGTCGGAAACACGACCAAGGCCGTCACCAAGGGCTACGCGATCGGCTCCGCCGGTCTTGGCGCCCTGGTGCTTTTCGCCGCCTATAATTACGACCTCCAGTACTTCATTTCGGAGGCCAACAAAGCCGGTTCGACGAGCTACCAGTTCTTCAAGGGCGTCGAGATCAACTTCGGCCTCGATAACCCCTACGTCGTCGTCGGCCTTCTGCTCGGCGGTTTGATCCCCTACCTGTTCAGCGGAATTGCAATGACGGCCGTCGGCCGCGCGGCAGGCTCGATTGTCGAAGAGGTCCGCCGCCAGTTCAAGGCCAAGCCCGGCATCATGAAGGGCACCGAGAAGCCTGATTACGCCACCGCGGTCGATATCCTGACCAAGGCGGCGATCAAGGAAATGATCATCCCCTCGCTGCTGCCGGTCATGTCACCGATCGTGCTGTTCTTCGTCATCAATGCCATCGGCGGCAAGGGCGCGGCCTTCTCGGCGGTCGGAGCGATGCTGCTCGGCGTGATCGTGACGGGTCTCTTCGTTGCCATCTCGATGACTTCGGGCGGCGGCGCGTGGGACAACGCCAAGAAGAGCTTCGAGGACGGTTTCGTCGACAAGGACGGCGTCAAGCATCTGAAGGGTAGCGATGCGCATAAGGCGTCCGTCACGGGCGATACCGTTGGCGATCCCTACAAGGACACGGCCGGTCCGGCCGTGAACCCGGCCATCAAGATCACCAACATTGTGGCACTCCTGATGCTCGCCGTACTCGCGCATCAGTAATCCCGCCTTTTCCCGCCGGGCGGCCGGCTCCCCGCAAGGGGAGTCGCCCGGCGCACTTGCAGCCTTCGGCCGGCTCCCCGCAAGGGGAGTCGCCCGGCGCACTTGCAGCCTTCGGCCGGCTCCCCGCAAGGGGAGTCGCCCGGCGCACGAAAACATCATTCGCCGAAGATTTGCTTCTGTCCGAGGTTGCGGAAGAGCTGTTTCAGGATGCCGTCTTCGCTGCCGCCCGGCGCCGGCGTGGTGCTGGAAATAAAGTCGAAGACCTTGCCGTCCTTGAGACCGTAGTTGGCGACGCGCTGCACAGTTCCGGTCTCGTTGAAATAGACGGCGATGACCTTGCGATCGACCTCGTCGGGTGCAAAGAAAGCGGTCTGAGACATGGTGCTTGAAATGTAATAGTAGACCTGCCCCGAACCGGTCGTCGTGGTCGAGGTGGGCGTGCCGAGCGCAAGCTTGACCTGCTCCTGGGCCATGCCGGGCTGCACCTGCTGCAGATCGCTGTCGCGAAACAACTGCCCGTGCTTGGTGATCTGTTCGGCGCAGCCGCCCGCCACAACCAATATGCCGCCCACGACAGCGCCAGCAATCAGCCTGTGGAGCCGGTGCGACTGCGATGGGAGCTTTTTGCGGGTCACGGAAATCCTGGGTGCGGTCCTTGGAATCATGCGGAGCGGTTGTCCATGGTTGCGCATAACTGGCGGAGTCTGGACTGGCAACGCGGCACAACAAGGGTTTGCACGGCTATTTACCGGTACGCGCCGCCAACGATAGGACTTATCCAAGCCCGATCAGCACTGGCACAGGTGCCGGCGACCAACCCCGAAGCGAGCGAATGGAACAACCCCCATGCTGACTTGGCTTTTCAACCGTTCCGACAGCCGCCGTAGAGCATCTGAGCTTTATGGCGCGGTCGTGACCTTCGCGCGCCGGCCCGGTCTTTACGCGGCGATTGGCATCGCCGATAGCCCGGAAGGCCGCTATGAAGCACTTGTTTTGCATCTCTTTCTCGTCCTGGAACGGTTGCGCGCCGATCCACGGCTCGGCCCCCCCTCGCAGGCTCTGATCGAAGCCTTCGTCACCGACATGGATGACAACATGCGCGAAATGGGAGTCGGCGACCTGACCGTACCGAAGAAAGTCAAAAAGGCAGCCGGCGCCTTTTATGACCGTGCCGAGGCTTATCGCGCTGCGCTGGCGTCAGAAGATCCATCGGAACTCACCACAGTCCTGGCGCGTCTTATCCCAGCTGCCGAGACGGGACTTGACGCAGAGGGACTTGCCGCCGATGTCCGGCGTCAGACGCATAGCCTCGCAGCGACGCCGGTTGAGCGCGTGCTGTCGGGACAACTCCCAAGCTGATGGATCGGCATGACCGTCCCCCTTGAATTTTCACTGCGAGGCTTGCCATGACCGACCCGGCTGGACGCAACCCGCTCGACTGGTCACATGCTACGACCGAAATTCCCGAGCGCGGTCTGAAACACTCACGATCGGCGACAGAACCTGAACGCGCCGAACTCTCGGCAGCGCTCGGATTGCTGTCATGCGAAGCACTCGAAGCCACCTATCATATAACCGCGATCGCTGGCGGCGTGTTTCGGCTTGAAGGCGGCCTCGACGCGGCCGTCACACAAGCGTGTGTGATCTCCTTGGAACCGGTTTCCGACCGGGTTGCAGAAAGTTTCAGCATCGAGTTCAAGCGTGAGATCGAGGACCAGGCAGCGGACGGCGACGTTCAAATTCTGTCCGCGCCGGAAGTCGAGCCGATCGTCAACGACCGCATTGAAGTCGGGCGATTGTTTTATGAAACGTTGGCGGCGGGGCTCAATCTATACCCGCGCGCGCCAGACGCCGAACTCGACTGGACCGATGCGAAAGCCGCCGCCGCTGCAGCCGCATCGCATCCGTTTGCCGCGCTGAAGAAACTCAAAGATCCCGGTTGAGCGTGGTAAAACAGCAATCGAGGCCAGCGCGACCGAATTAACGGTTGTCAGCTGACGTGCGCGGGCTATTTTGCGCGAAAGTTCCGCCGCTGCGAAGGGAAGAGCCGGGGCCATTCGGGCCCACGCGCAGCGGCAGAACGGGCCCTGCATCAGAAAAGCGACCTCAACCCATGGTGGAACCTCGAACGCTGGCGCTTGACGCCATGGGCGGCGACCATGGGCCCGATGTCATCATTCCGGGGGCCGCCCTCTCCCTCGTTCGGCATCCACAACTCTCATTTATCTTGTTCGGCGACGAGGCCCGTATCGCGCCGGTCCTCGATCGCAATCCGGCTTTGAAGTCGAAGTCGCGGATCGTGCACACGTCCCTCGCCGTCAACATGGACGACAAGCCAAGCCAGGCCCTGCGCCGCGGCAAGGGATCGAGCATGTGGCTGGCGCTCGAAGCCGTGAAAATGGGCGAGGCCCACGCCGCGGTTTCGGCCGGAAATACCGGCGCAATGATGGCGATGGCCCGGCTGGTGCTGCGGCCGATGGCCGGCATCGAGCGGCCGGCCATTGCCGCACTTTGGCCGACGATCAAGTCCGAATGCATCGTGCTCGACGTTGGTGCCAACATCGGCGCCACGGGGCAGCAATTGTCCGAATTCGCGCTGATGGGCGCGGCCATGGCCCGTGCGCTCTTCCATGTCGAACGGCCGACCGTCGGCCTGCTCAACGTCGGCGTGGAGGAGATCAAAGGCGGCGATGAAGTCAAGGAAGCGCATGCGATCTTGAAGGGGACCGACCTCCCATTCGATTATCGCGGCTACATCGAAGGCGACGAAATTGGCCAGGGCAAGGTCGATGTCGTGGTCGTGGAAGGTTTTGCCGGCAACATAGCGCTGAAGACGGCGGAAGGAACCGCACGCCAGATTGGGCAGTATCTGAAGGACGCCATGACCAGTTCGTGGGTCGCCAAAACCGGTGCGCTGCTCGCCCGTGGCGGCTTCAAGGTGTTGAAACACAAGATGGACCCCCGCCGCGTCAATGGCGGCACCTTCCTCGGCCTCAATGGCATCGCGGTGAAGAGCCACGGCGGCACCGACGCGCTGGGCTTTGCGAGCGCCGTCGATCTCGGCTACGAGATGGCTGAGAGCGGGCTTTTGGTTCGGCTCGGGAGCGATCTCGACGGCTTCCACCACACCCTGGACAAAGCCGCGTCGGGCATGTGATTCCGGCGGCAATTCGATAATTCCCTCGCGTGCTGCCTATGCCGCTACGGGACAGAACCTTGTGAAGAGGCATCAGCGTGGCAGTCATCCGATCGGTCATTCGCGGCGTGGGAGCGCATCTTCCAAAGCGCGTCGTGACCAACAATGATCTGGCCAAGATCGTGGATACGACCGACGAATGGATCGTTGAGCGGTCGGGAATCCGCTCGCGTCACATCGCCGGCGATGACGAATTGACGTCTGATCTCGGCATCGCCGCCGCACGGCAAGCCCTCGTGCGCGCCGGCATCGATCCGGTCGAGATCGACCTCGTCATCTGCGCCACGGCGACGCCCGACAAGACCTTTCCGGCAACTGCCGTCCGCATTCAGCATGGGCTCGGGATCACCAAGGGCGCTGCATTCGATATCCAGGCCGTTTGTTCCGGCTTCGTCTACGCGATGACAGTGGCCGACAATTTCCTCAAGACGGGCCAATTCAATCGTGCCCTGGTTATCGGCGCCGAAACCTTCTCGCGCATTCTGGACTGGAGCGACCGTTCCACGTGCGTTCTGTTCGGCGACGGCGCCGGCGCGGTGGTCCTCGAAGCCCAACCGCAGCATGGAACACGCGAGGATCGCGGTATTCTCTCCACGCTGATCCGCTCCGACGGGCGCTATGAAGATCTCCTCTATGTCGACGGTGGGCCCGGCTCCACGAAAACGGTCGGTCAGCTGCGCATGAACGGGCGCGAGGTCTTTCGCCACGCTGTGCAGAAAATCTCCGGCGTGATCGAGGAAACCCTTGTCGCCACTGGTTATGCCGCCGATGAAATCGATCTTTTCGTGCCGCATCAAGCCAATGCCCGTATTCTCGACGGCATCGCCAAGAAGCTCGGCGTCGACCCGGCCAAGATCATGATGACGCTCTCCCGCCACGGCAATACGTCGGCGGCGTCGATCCCCTTGGCGCTTGCCGCCGCCGTTGACGAACACCGCGTCAAGGAGGGCAAACTGGTGCTGATGGAAGCCATGGGAGGTGGCTTTACATGGGGTGCGGTGCTGGTCCGCTGGTGATTTTGCAACCGCAGGCTGCCGGTTTTGTTGCGCTGCGGTAAGCACGTTTCGGATAAGTGTTTAGTTTCAGGATGTTGCGCTTCGCTCCTCGTTGACCGGTGGCGCTGCTCCCGCTAGCATTGCTCGGCACCACGCGAAAGAAGGGTGCGAAATTTGCGGGGAGGCGCGGATCACATGGCTGGTAAAACGTTGACGCGAGCAGATCTGGCGGAGGCGGTCGTCAAGAAGGTCGGCCTTCCGCGCAACGAATCGCAAGATCTCGTCGAACTCGTCTTGAGTGAAATCTCACTCAACTTGGCGCGCGGCGACAGCGTGAAATTGTCATCCTTCGGATCGTTCGGCATCCGTCAAAAGGGCCAGCGGGTTGGCCGCAATCCCAAGACCGGAAAGGAAGTTCCGATTACGCCGCGCAAGGTTCTGGTGTTTCGGCCGAGTAACATCATGAAGGATCGCATCAACTCCGGCCGCATGCGCCGCAAGGCCGCCGAATAGCAGCGCGCCTGGCCCTGCCGCACCGCTGCGGCTCATGTCGTCGTATCTGAACAACAATTTCCGCCCGGCCTATTGAAGCTGTGCCGCCATGCGAGACCGCTCTCGACATGCACCAACGGTTTTTGTCCACATCACCGACACAGTTCACATCAATCAAGCGGGACGCAGGTGCGTGCGCGCGATACTATGCGCGCTTGTCCGCGGCTGAACGCAAGCCGTCGCGCGCGTCTGTTAGATCGAAGGACTTTCTATATGGCCAAATCAGCCGAAGCCTTTCGCACCATCAGCGAAGTCGCAACCGATCTCGATGTGCCAAAGCATGTGCTGCGGTTCTGGGAAGCCAAATTCCCGCAGATCCGGCCGATGAAGCGCGGCGGCGGCCGCCGCTACTACCGTCCCGAAGATCTCGATCTGCTGAAGGGCATTCGGCGTCTGCTGCACGCGGAAGGCTACACCATCAAGGGTGTGCAGAAAATCCTGCGCGAGCAGGGCGTCGACCAGGTGAAGGCCTTCGCTCACATCCCAGCGTCGGACAAAACGAAGGGTCGCCTGCGCGCCAGGGAAGATGCAGCCGCCGTCCCAGCGGCAGCCAACGGTCCCGGCGCGGCAAAGTCAAAGGCTCCGGACGTAAAGCCGGTGCGCGCACCCGAGCCGCCGGTCAACCTCCACACGCTGGTCCAGAGCACCATCGTCGAGTTGGAAGCGTGCCGCCGTTTGCTGCTTGGCGAAGCAGACATGGCATCCGTCCCGCAGACCGTCCGCGCCAGCCGGGCCTGAAAGCCGTGCGCCACGCCGTGCCGAAAGCCGTCGTGTGTCCGCAATGACCGGACGACCGTCCATCGAACTCTGGTTTGCCGATCTTGCGCATCTTGCCGCCCCAATGGCGGCGCTGGAAGCCCACGACCCACTCGCGCCGACAGCCGAACTTGAGGCGCTCGACGGCCCGCGCCGGATCGCACGCATGACGCTGCGCCGTCTGCTCGCACGCACATTCGGCCGCACTTTTGCTCGCACCCCGTTTCGCACCGGCCCGCACGGCAAACCGTTCCTCGATGAACTGCCCGGCGACTTCAATGTCGCTCACACCATCGGGCCGGCGATGCCCGGTGGCTGCGCGCTGATCGGCATCGGCCGCGCGACAGTGATCGGCGTCGATATGGAAACAACTCGTACCGTGCGCCTCGATGAGCGCCGTCGCGCGATGATCATCGCCGCAGCCATCGCTCTCGGTGACGGCGCGGATTTACCCGGTTCAGATGAAGACCGCGTGTTGCAGGCCTGGGCGCGACTGGAAGCCTGGGGCAAAGCTGACGGGCGCGGCATCGGCCGCACGTTGGTTAAATTGGGCATCTGGGGACGGCCGCGGGACCAATCATTCGTCGAAGCCGCAACCTCATCCCCAATATCGAACGAACCGATCCGGGTGCACGATGTGGCGGTGAGCCCCGCGCTCTTTGCAGCCGCTGCGATGCCGCGTTCGCACGCGCCGCCGTCGGTGAGGTTCCTGCCGACAGACGCGGCCGCGCTGGCCGCCGTACTGTCCGCGCCCGATGACGCCGCAAATCCGGCGTTGACCTCGCCCCCGGGTCGGGGCACAAGGGGCCGAATCGGAGCGTAGCGCAGCCTGGTTAGCGCACCAGTCTGGGGGACTGGGGGTCGGAGGTTCAAATCCTCTCGCTCCGACCAATCAAATTATGTCCATACCGGACACATAGGTGACAGAACGTTCCTAAGACTTAGGTAACACTCCTCCCAAACTGACGAGTTTTGCCGCCAGCGCTGTCCACGGCAGTTAGGGCCGCTCGGCGCACCTGTCGCCAAGCCGAACGCCTCAGCGCCACGCTCCAAAAGACCTCTCACCCTACACAGGGACGACGAGACAATCCGCTCGCCAGCACCTCGATGTCCTGTCCAGGGCTCTTCCTAGTCGCTCAGCGCTTCCTCGATCGTCGCCAAGTTGGCTCGGACCTCGGATCGCATCTTCTGAATCGGAAATCCGACCCGAGCCTTGATTGCGCAGGATTGCATCAAGGCGACGCACAGGCTCGCCGCGACTGAATGAGCCCCGCGCGCGACAGCGGTCGGAGCGTGACATGCAAGCGCTGCCTCGATCCTTTCCTGCGTCGTGGCGATGATCTGCAAGACCAGAGCGCCTATTTTGGGATCCGTCGCAGCCTTTTCCGCTCCAACACACGCGACCAGACAGCCGAGCGGCACGTCATCCGTGTGGGCTAGATCGACAATGGCCTTGCCAAAGCGGCGCAACGCCTCGTGCAACGAAGGGGCAGTTTCCATCGCCGCGACGGGGCGCGCTCCGAGCGTCTCCGCATAGCGCTCAATCACCCGCTGGAAAAGCTCGGATTTGTCGGTGAACGCGGCGTAGAAGCTCGATCGGCTGATGCCCATGGCCTTGGTCAGTGCGTCGAGGTCCGCACCGTCATAGCCGCACGCCCAGAACACGCCGATCGCCTGATCGAGCGCATGGCTGATCTCGAAGCCGCGCGGTCGGCCGCGCTCGCGCTTATGTGGAGTCACAGTCACGGCCCTCCGTTCTGGACTGTACTGTACATAATTTCTTGACACGAGGGAAGTGCGCGCTTATTTCTGGCCTAATCAGTCCATAAAAGGAGAAGCATCATGGGCAGATTGAATGACAAGACCGCCGTCATCACTGGCGGGACCACCGGCATCGGGTTCGAGGCCGCACGACAGTTCGTTGCGGAAGGTGCCAAGACCGTTGTCATCACAGGCGTCGACAAAGGCCGGTTGGAGGATGCTGCGGCGAGACTCGGTCCGAACGCTGTCGCGGTTAGGGCCGACGTGCGCAGTCTCGCCGAACTCACAGCTCTTGCAGGCCAGGTCCAAGCCAGGGCGGGCGGCCGGATTGACATTCTGTTCGCGAACGCCGGTGTCGGCTCGTTCGCTCCTCTCGAGGCGGTTGACGAGCAATTCTTCGATTACCAGTTCGATGTCAACGTGAAGGGCGTCTACTTCACGGTCAAAGCGATGCTGCCGCTTCTCGGTAAAGGCTCCAGCGTTATTCTCAATGCATCATCAGTGAACGGCAAAGGCCTCGCCACCGGCAGCGTCTACTTCTCCACCAAGGCTGCAGTTCGCTCGCTGGCCCGCACATTTGCTGCCGAGCTTGCGCCCAAGGGCATCCGCGTCAACTCCGTCAGCCCGGGTCTCGTGCCGACACCCTTTATCGGCAAGATGGGCTTACCGCAGGAGGCGCTCGATGGCTTCGCCAAACTCTACATGGACGCGACCCCGCTCGGCCGCCTCGGAACCCCTGAGGAGATCGGCCCGGCCGTTGTATTCCTAGCCAGCGACGAAGCCCGCTATATCACCGCGCACGATCTCCTGGTCGACGGTGGCTGGATGAGCGTGTGATCAGCCGTGCCACAGTAAAGCTCGCGCGGCCCCCGTGCTCCAATTCACAACGCGCGAGCTAATCTGTTCCAACCAGCGAGAAGTGGCAGCACCCCTCGGTCTCGCCACCGCTCACCCCACCGGCTCCCACTCTGCAAAACGTGCGGCCTGACCTGCGGGGCGTCCGCGATCGTCGGTCAGGTTCCACACGACGGCGTTGCGGATCAGGAAGCGCCGGCCGGATGCCGAGATGCGCACGCCGCAATAATCCTCGATGATGCCGTCGCGCGTCACGCGGTCGAGCAGGTGG
>JALHMJ010000011.1:0-21533 GCA_022844105.1 Hyphomicrobium sp.
TCACACGCCTCAGCGCAGAGGAACGATGAAGTCCGTGAACTTCCCGGTCTCGTTGCTGAGCCCGTGATCGGAAATGATGAGCGACGATCCGGACTTCATCACATCCTCAATCTGTAGCCGAACATTGCTGGGAAGATCGATGCGTTGCAAGGCAGCATCCGCCGTCTGTGTGCGCCGCGCCTGCGCAAGCGCAAGCTCGGCCTCGTCGAACGCCTGCGCCCGGTCCTTCTTCGCGCCACCGGCCGCCTTGTCCGCGACAGGCCGCGACGCGATGGAGGCAACCGACCATGTCACATCGGCCTGGATCGGATCGACAGCCAGCGCCGTGAACACATGCGTGCCCATCGGCTCATCGGGACGTTCGATCTTGACTGCCGCCTCGATGATCGGCTCGTAACCCTGGCGCACATAGACTTTCTGCGTCTTGCGGCTGATGAAAACATGCACCGGCTGCTTACGCTTGGCTTCGCGCCGCTTGGCGGCTGCATCCGCATCAACGGCCGCATCAAGCTTGTCGTCCGCGGCACGAACGAGGTTGGCCGCCGCAACGCGATCCTTGTCGGCTTCCGCCATCGCACGCTCCGCTTCAATGAGGGCCGCCGCAGCCGCGCTCGCTTTGTTGCGCGCCACCACCTCCGCATCAGCCAGATCAAGGGCGGCGGTCTCCAGCCGGTCCTCGTCAGCTTGAGCGGCCTTGACGTCTCCGGGTGTGAAGGCCGTCTTGCGGACCAGAGATTTGGCAAACTTGTCCAGCTTGGCGTTGGCCGCAGCAGCAGCCTGTGCGGCTGTCCGCGCGTCTGCGGCGGCGCGATTGGCGTCAACGCGTGCGTTGCGCACGGCGAGTTTGCGTCCTTCAAGTCCCTTGACGATTTCAGACGCCGCGGCGACAGCCTTTTCCTTCTCCGCGCGCAATGACGCAACTGCGACCGCGAGGCGTTCCATTTCCGTTCGCCGCTCGGCGCGCCACACATCGATTGCGTCGCCAAAGGGCGGCGTCTGGCTGGCCAGCGCAGTCGAAACACCGATCACGCTGCCGACTTCCGTCGGCGGTCCGCCGTGCGGCAGATCGGACGCATCGGCAACGCGCGTTTCACCGGGCACCATCGCGTGCACGGTAGCCGACGTTTCCGGGTACGCAGCAAACAGCGCGGGATGCTCGAACGCCACCGGCTGCACGGGATCGTAGGCAACGATCACCCGCGTGCCCATCTGCGTGACCTCAAACAACCGCTTTGAAAATCCGTTCGGCAGCCGAATGCAGCCGTGCGAAGCCGGGTACCCCGGTAGAACACCGGCATGCAGCGCAACGCCCGACCACGTGATCCGCTGCATGTTCGGCATCGGTGCGCTGTCGTAGAGATTCGAAAAGTGGGTGCGGTTCTTTTCAAGAATGGAATAGACCCCGGTCGGCGTTGGATGACCAAGCTGCCCCGACGAAATCGGCGCCTCCATCATCAACCCGTGCTTGTCCCACACCGACACGCGCTGCCGGCGCAGCGATACGGTCACGACCACCTGCCCATCGGGTTGCCGATCGGCGACCGTTTCCTTGGTTTTATTGCCCCGTTCAATGCCGCTGTGATCGTAGGTCGCCTCGACCGGCGGCGACCGCCGCACCGGCTTTGGCTTCTTCACCACATAGCGCGGCTGATAGCCGTAATCGAAGAAGAACTGAGCTTTCGCCGGGGTTACGGCCAACCCCACGATGGCATAAAGCGCACCCGCGGCGACGGCAAGCGTGCGCAATCGCTCGCCCCGAAAGCCCACGAGCCGTTGTTTGATGCGGGGAACGCGAAACACCATGACCCCATCCACCCCTGCGATAACCACACCGATACTTACAATTAACGGCGCTTTGTCACTTTCTGGTTAGCAGCTTGGGTCTCGCAAACGCAATCCTGGCCGGACCCGGACATGTCGAACCTGTGACACCTGTGGCATCCCATCCACGCCGCACACGGGGAGGATTTCCCCGCTCGGTGCCTCAGGCTTCACCTCACCCGTGGAACAAACTGGAATTAAACCGGCCGAGCGCCTAGGTTATCCTGGCCGGCCGTGACCTTCATCTGTCGGAACCAATTCGAAAAAACCGGCTCAAATGTCTCTTCAAAAGCCCACCACCCGCCTGATGGCGCCGCATATCGCCGCTCTGAAAGGCGTCCGCCCGATCGTGGCCCTCACATCCTACCACGCCCACACCGCCGCCATTGCCGACAAGTATTGCGACTTCCTCCTCGTCGGCGACAGCCTTGGGATGGTGATGCACGGCTACGAGACCACGGTACCGGTGCCGCTGGAACTCATGATCATGCATGGCAAGGCGGTGGTGCGCGGCGCCCGTCAAGCTCTTGTGGTCATCGACATGCCGTTCGGTACCTATGAGGAGAGCCCCTCCATTGCCTTCCGCAATGCCGCCCGGGTCATGAAGGAAACCGACTGCGGCGCCATCAAGCTCGAAGGTGGTCGCCGCACGGCCGAGACCATCCGCTACCTCGTTGACCGTGGCATTCCGGTCATGTCCCACATCGGGCTGACCCCGCAGTCGATCAACGTACTCGGCGGCTGGAAAACTCAGGGACGCACCCGCGACGAGTGGGCAGCGATCGAGGAAGACGCTCGGCTGGTGGCTGAGGCCGGGGCCTTTGCCGTCGTGCTCGAAGCCATTGCCGAACCTTTGGCCGAGCGGATCACGGCCGCAATTCCAATACCGACCATTGGCATCGGCGCCTCCGCGGCCTGTGACGGCCAGATCCTGGTCATGGAGGACATGCTGGGCCTCAGTCCGCGCGTGCCCAAATTCGTCAAGGAATTTGGCCGCATCGGCGCGGCCATTGAAGGCGCGATCAAATCCTATTCTGAGGAAGTTCGCGCCCGCCGCTTCCCGGAGCGCGCCCACACCTACACCATGAAAGATGCGGACGACCCAGCCCCGGCCACGGCCGACGCATCAAAGCATCCCAAAAAGGCAAAAAGTCCCTCTACGCGCTAGAGTTGACCCCGCCAGCCGGTCACAAGCGACCGAGGTGGGCACTGCCGCATTGGCGAGCGCCCCAGCAATGGGCCAGAAACGGGCGAGAAACGGGCGAGTGACGGGCGAGAAATCGGTTTGCACGCGGCCGGGCAGCCACTATCAATGCGCCCGATACGCCACTTTGAAGGAAATTCCCCGCAATGGTCGACAAGAACGACGCGCTTTCCCGCGAAATCGACGAGGAACTGCGGCGCGAAAAATTCGAAAAGCTGTGGGAACGTTATGGAACGTATCTGCTGATTGCGGCTGCCGCTCTCGTTCTTTCCGTCGGAGGCTACCAGCTTTGGGAGCAGCGCAAGCGCAGCTTTGCTGACGAAAGCGGGGCGCGCTACGAAGACGCCATCAAGCTTGCCGAAGCCAGCAAAACCGAAGAAGCGCAGACGGCATTGCAGGCCATTATTGCAGGCGGGCACGCGGGTTACGCCTCTCTGGCGCAACTGCAGTTGGCTGGCATTCACCTCAAGGCCAACCGCCCCCAGGAGGCTATCGCCGTCTTCGAGGCCTTGGCCACCAGCCCCACCGCCGATACCGACATCAAGTCGTTCGCCATCCTCCAGGTCGCCGCCCTGCGGCTCGGACAGGCCGACTTTACCGAGCTTCAGAATCGGCTCAAGCCGTTGGCGGAGGGTTCGACGGCTTGGCGCTATCAGGCTCGCGAACTGCTCGGCTCGGCGGCCTTCAAGGCCGGCAAACTCGACGAGGCGCGCGACCAGCTGACACCGCTCTTGTCCGACCCGGAAACCCCGCGGGCGGCCCTTGATCGCATTCAGCTGATCCTCAGCGCCATCGCCGCAAAAGGTGCCGGCAAGCCTGCCGCCGCGGCCCAAAACCCTGCCCCGGCGGCGCCGCAAACGCCTGCCAAGGAACAATCAACGCCCTCCAACGCCGCAGCGCCGGCGACAGGAGGCAAGTAGGAGATCGGAATGGCTCTCACCCGCCGCACGCCACGCGCGCTCGCCCTCGTCGGGCTGAGCGCCTGTGCACTGGCGGGATGCTCATCCGATAGCATGCCGAGCCTGCCTGATGTCGGCAAGCTGAACCCATTCAAGGAAAAACAGGAGCCGCTGCCCGGCCGCCGCATTGCCGTCATGCCGGCGAATGAGAAGGTTGCTGGCGAACTCGCCGACGCCTCCGCGCCGATCGTCATTCCGGCTCCCGTTGCCAATCAGGAGTGGACCCAGCCCGGCGGCACGCCGTCGAACGTCGTCGGCAATCTCGCCTTGTCCGCGGCTCCGCGCGAAGTCTGGCGCTCCAGTGCCGGCTCCGGATCAAGCGGCAAGGGCCGCATCATCGCCAGCCCGATCGTTTATGGCGAGCGCGTCTTCACGCTCGATGCCGAAGGCAACGCAACCGCGTTTTCAACCTCCGGCGGCTCCCAGGTGTGGCGCCAGAGTTTGGCCCCCACACCCGTCGAAACGGCTCAAGCCGGCGGCGGCTTTGGGAGCTTTTCAACAGGCAGCCTGTTCTCACTCGGCGGCAGCGATGGCGGTGGCTACGGCGGCGGTCTGGCCGCTGACAATGGCCGCCTCTATGGCGCCACCGGCTTCGGCGCCGTCATTGCTCTCGATCCGGCGACGGGCAAGCGCCTGTGGGAGAAAAATCTCAGCGCCCCGGTCCGCTCCTCACCGACCGCCGTCGCCGACCGCGTCTTCGTGCTGACTACAGAGGGCCGCATCTATTGCCTGTCGGGGCTCGATGGCGCCGAATTGTGGTCCGCCCGCGGCCTTCCAAGCCAGGCCTCGCTGTCTCTCAACGCCAGCCCCGCCGTGGACGGTGAAGTCGTCGCCGTGCCCTATCCGACCGGTGACGTGCTGGGTCTCAAAATTCTGGACGGCAGCCCCGTCTGGTCGGAAAGCTTGACGCGCACGCGCTCGGAAAGTCAGTTCGCCTCCATGACCGACGCCGCCCGCCCCGCCATTGAAAACGGCGTCGTGTACGCCATCGGCCACGCTGGCCGCATGACCGCCACCAATGCCAAGTCCGGCGAACGCATCTGGTCGTTGAACGCGCCCGGCACACAGACACCCTGGGTTGCCGGCGACAGCGTCTTCATCGTCGACACCCGCGGCCAGGCTATGGCCATCTCGAAACGTGACGGCAAGATTCAGTGGACCACGAAGTTGCCGGTCAGCGGCGCGTGGTCGGGTCCGGTGTTGGCCGGCAATCAACTCTGGGCCGTCTCGTCGAAGGGCCTCCTTGCCGCGATCGATCCCATCGGTGGCCGCGTACTCGGCCAGCAGGACATCGGGTCGGGGTCCTACATCGGCCCCATCGTCGCTGGCGGCCGCATGTACCTCCTCACCGACAGCGCCAAGCTCATCGCCCTGCAGTGAGTGGGGATCAGTGCGGGGTCTGACCCCTACTGCGTGACCGACTGCGAGTGCGGGGTCTGACCCCTAATACATCGGGTGTCGGGGTCTGACCCCTAATACAATTACCACCAGATACCCACCCAGATTCCCAATCCCCCAGCCGAGCGCAGATGACCAACTCGCCTGCCTTCGAAATTTTTCTCGTCGCCGTGCCGGGCCTCGAAGGCCCGCTGTGCGCCGAAGCGCGCGCCCACGGTTTCAAGGCAAAGTCGGTCCCCGGCGGCGTCGTGCTGAACGGCGGCTGGCCCGATGTCTGGCGGGCCAATCTCGTCTTGCGCGGCCCGAGCCGCATCCTCGCCCGCATCGATGCGTTCCGCGTCGTACATTTGGCCAAGCTCGACGCCCGCGCTCGGCAAGTGCCGTGGAAGACCTTCCTGCGCCGCGACGTACCGGTCCGGGTCGAGGCCACCTGCAAGGCGTCGCGCATCTATCATTCGGGCGCCGCCGCCGAACGCATCGCACGCGCCATCACGTCAGAAATCGGCGCACCTATCTCAGATGACGCGGCCGTCGTCATCAAAGCCCGCATCGACAACGACCACTGCACCATCGCTGTCGATACGTCCGGCGATCCGCTGCACAAGCGCGGCCATAAGGAAGCGGTCGCCAAGGCGCCGATGCGCGAAACGATGGCGGCCCTCTTTTTGCGCCAATGCGGCTACGATGGCCGCGAACCCGTTCTCGACCCGATGTGCGGCTCCGGCACGTTCGTCATCGAAGCCGCCGAGATCGCCGCTGGCCTGCAACCCGGCCGGTCGCGCACGTTCGCATTCGAGCAACTAGCTACCTACAATGCAGCCGCCTGGAACGAAATGCGCGCCACCGGTCCCGCCACGTCGCCCGCGCTCACGTTCTATGGCCGCGACCGCGACCCCGGCGCGATCCGCATGAGCCGCGCCAATGCCGAGCGCGCCGGCGTGACAGCCCTCACCGACTTTTCCGAGACCTCAATCGAAGACCTGATCGCGCCTGAAGGCCCGCCGGGGCTCGTCATCGTCAATCCGCCCTTTGGCGATCGCATCGGCGCGACGGCAAAGCTTCGCCCGCTCTATCGCGCATTCGGCCACACGCTGCTGACGCGCTTTTCCGGCTGGCGTGCGGGCCTCATCACCAGCGACGAAACGCTCGCGCACGCGACAGGCCTGCCGTTCGCGCTGACCGCGGCACCGGTTCTCCACGGCGGCCTGCGCATCACGCTCTATCGAACCGGACCCTTGCTGTAATGGCTGAAGCTCCAATTCATCGCTGCTAAAATTGGCGATCGACCCTGCATGATGTCACCCGCACAGCAGCTAGATCCCAGACCAATAAGTCATTTTATGTCGGGCATGTCCGAAAACGAATATCCAGCGCAGTCTTTTCAAGTCTGCAAGTGGCGAAGAGGTGCTTAAGGAAACACCCCCGCCCTGTTGGGCAAGCCGACACGCGGCATCATCGTTAGCGGCAATCAAATCACCGACATGATAGCGGTGAGAGCATGCTATCGGGTCTCTCGACGAAGCCTTCTATACTGCAAGCGCCTCCTGTTCCAACGCCTAATGGTTTTCTCAATTTCCTTCAACACCGATCCTGAATACTTCAAATCCGCTTCGGACGTTTGCAAAGTAGCTGCTGAATTCTGTGAGGTAATTAATGTAATTTGTCGCGTTTTTAACTCAGCTTCGAAAACGCTTCGCGCGTGCCTTAGGGCTATATCTAACGACTCTATTTCTGCTTCACCAAGCTGATGGAGGGGCATGTTACTCTGTACGAGCCGCGTTACGGCAATTGCTTTAGAACAATAATCTTCGATCACTTCACCCGTGTCCGAAAAAACCCCAACAAGCTTCCGCGGTGGGCTATCCCATAGCCAGCGATAGGTAAATTCTGCGAGCTTCCCGATATCCTCAGATGGTCCAACTAGAGCCGCCTCGGCAAAGCGCACAAAATCAGTATTTGCCGACGTCTGCGCGGATAACCTAACGAGTTCGTCCTTAAAAATGAGCCCATTTGTCAAATACCGGGAATAATTCCAGTTTTTGCGTGATCGATGTGGGAGACTACTGGTAGCGCAAATCTTTTGAGTTTTAGGCCACTAGAGCAGGCCACCAGCGGAAACCAATAATCCCACCAAGGATCGCCTAATCGATAAGGCGAATATCCTGAATATAATTTCATCGCTATTAGATCATGCGGTCTAAACAAAAATAAATCGAAACCTTTTGCCCATGACGGCATAGATGCACCGCTCTCAGGGCTCACGTCCACTCTCTCTCCCAGAAGGAACACGCCACCCTGTCTAAGTTCGATAAATGCCGTGCGACGCACCGCTTCATCAAAGAGCATACAATCGGAGTTAATGAACCCACAAATTTCGGCCCTCGATTCTACAGCTACTCTAACGAGCTCCATGATTTGAGGCGCACCAACATTCTGCGATGGTAAAAATTCAACCTCGTACCCCGTCTTTTTGAGCTCATCTATTTCTTGCGCGGGATTAACGGAAATTACCTTAAATCCTGTGCGAAGCCATGATTTGACGCAAGCGCGCTGATATTCAATTCCAACTTCTGAGCCTTTTTGCAATCGCGAAAGCTTGGGCATAAGCGAAGTAATTAGAACCGGTCTTTCTGTACTCATTGTGATACTCGCATGAAATAAGTTGTTCTAAGCAAGAGCCTCTTCCAAAAGCTCGACAGCCTCTTTAGTCAAATAGCCGTCAGTGAGCATGTCATAGGATATGAACTGCTTTACGATGGGCAATCGAACAATGGATGCATTCTCGACAACATCGACCCACTCGATAGCATCGAACATGTGGTGGTACAGAACAGCGCCAATAAAGTTCAAATCAGAAAAATATTTCTGGCGAGGAACTCCTTCTCTCTGCGCCCCTACACGATTGACGATGAATTCTTCGAACGTAACCTCGTGCTTTTTTTCTATTATTTGACGCGCAAGCGGATATACGTCCCGAGGATAAACTTTTTCAGGCCGACAGCTGTACTCATACTGTTGTGGTAACCCAATGGCAAATTCAGTTCCTTCTCGCCACACATCTAACCCAAAAGCTTTTTTCCATCTCTCGAACCACCGATCGAACCAAAGATCAAAATTTTCTCCGATCCAAATTTCTAGATTTTCAGCCAACCATTGCTCAGCATTGGCGACGCCGTTTCCTCGCAAGTCGGCGAGGAGCGCATTCGGAAGAACGTTTTTGATTACGTAAGACCGAAGCTGATCTTTGTGTTCCTCCGAGTCCTGCCAAGCGAGTATATCCGAATACTTTTTTATCTCTAAGATTGGCTTTTTTCTCGCGAACAAATCAATTTCTTTTGGCGACCTTACGAACAATGAATCAGAATCGATATGAAAGACGTAATTCTTTGAAGTGTGATTGTCAGCCGTAAGCTTCGTATATTTGTGCTGAATTGTGCCATGTGCAAAATGCTTTTCCGTCCGCAGTGACACCCAAGATGGCACAAGCTTTTTGGCATCGACCGCATCTTGCTCCTCAACAACAAGAACCACTTCGGCAAAGCCTTTTGCGTGCTTGTCTAGGCTACGATAGAGGTATGGTAATAATGGAAAGTCGGATTTATAGCTTCTTGTGAAGATGCAAATTTGGTCAAGCACCCATGCCTCCAAATGGTTCACTCATGATCGCGTCTATAGAGAGCGCATCGATCGCACGACGCATAACCTGTTCTTTTCGTGACCAAGACTACGTGAGAAGCCAAGCCAATCAACGTTGTTGTTGTGCGTGCTTCGAGAAGCCGCAATAACTAGTGTTCAACGACTACTAAGAGAGACGGTATGGCAATCGAGTTGCTCAACTGCGGAGTGTGGGTCGTAGTTGGCGACCAGTTGCGCCCGGGGTGGATACGCGAGCGCGGATCTCTAGATTTCGACCATCTATTGCCGTACCTCCGAGCAATTATCAAACCCGGTGACACGATAGTGGACGTCGGTGCGAACATTGGCGATCACACTGTATTTTATAGAGAGTGGGTCGGGTCTGAAGGCCATGTGATCGCATTTGAGCCCGACCCAGACTGCTACGCGGCATGCGTTCTAAACTGCGGAACTTTTGAGCAAATTTACAGAGCGGCGGCTACAGACATTCGACGTAGGGTGGGATTGAAAATTGAAGGTAACCGCGGTCAAAATTCGATTAACATCGACGGAGGCGAGATCGAAGGTTTTCCGATTGATGATCTAAACCTAGAGCGATGCGACCTGATAAAAATAGACGTAGAGGGCGCTGAATTATTGGTGCTGCAGGGCGCGGCGCGGACCATCCGTTGCACCCGGCCAAAAATCGTATGCGAGCTTGAAGAGTCGCAGCTTGAGCGCTTTGGCACATCATGTAGCGAGGTTCGAAGTCTTCTGAGCGCTTGGGGCTACATTGAACATGATCTTGCTTTGAATTGGGCCCGCGACCGCCTCTTCCTACCGCAATGATGGAAAATCAAGCGTTTGCCTGTGATTTAAGCCCAGACTTGAGCATCACCCACAACAGGTATTAAGGTCATTGAGAAGACGCGCCATTCCTGCTGTGATGAATTATCCGCAGCGGTGAACGTGTCAGCCCGCCGTCTGCCCATCGTTGGTCTTGATGTCCTGGAACCGGATTGCCGGGTTTTTGTCGGTCGCCCAGCCGAGGCTGAACTGGCTCTGCGCCAGGAACACGCGATCGCCATCGAGATCCGTCGCCAGCGCCGAACGGTTTTTCGCCAGGAATGCGTCCAGCACCACCGGATCGTCAGATGAGATCCACCGCACCACTTCGTAGGGACAGCTCTCGAACACGACCGGCAGGTTGTATTCGTTCGTCAGCCGGTCGGCGAGCACGTCGAGCTGCAACGCTCCGATGACGCCGACGATGGGCTGCGATCCATCGATCGGGTTGAATACCTGCACCACGCCCTCTTCCGCCATTTCCATCAAAGCTTCACGCAACTTTTTGGCGCGGATCGCATCCTCGAGCCGCACGCGGCGCAAGATCTCCGGCGCAAAGCTCGGGATGCCGAGAAACGTGATGTCTTCGCCCTCGGTCAACGCATCGCCAATGCGTAACATTCCGCGATTGGGAATGCCGACAACGTCTCCGGCATAAGCTTCCTCGGCCAGCGAGCGATCTTGGGCAAAAAAGAACTGTGGCGCGGCCAGCGCCAGCGTCTTCTCCGTCCGCACGATCTTCACCCGCATGCCGCGATTGAGCTTGCCCGACACGACGCGCATGAAGGCCATGCGGTCACGGTGGTTCGGATCCATGTTCGCCTGGATCTTGAAGATGATCCCGCTCATGCGCGGCTCTTCCGCCTGCACCGTGCGCGTTGCCGCCTTCAGGCTGCGCGGCGGCGGCGCAAACTGCACCAACGCATCTAGCAGATGCCGCACGCCGAAATTCTTCAATGCCGATCCGAAATAGACCGGCGTCAGAGTGCCATGGCGAAAGGCGTCGAGATCGAAGCGATTGCAGGCCGCCGCCACCAGTCCCACTTCATCCCGCCACCGCTCCACCGCGCCGTCTTCCGTCAGCAGCGTGTCGAACACCGCGTCAGCCGGCCCCGACACCGGCACATCGACGCCCTCGTCGTCGAGCCGCGTGATCCGCGGCTTATAGAGATCGTACGTGCCGCGAAACTCCCGTCCCCGCCCGATCGGCCAATTCATCGGGGCTGTATCGAGCGCCAGGATGTTGGCGATCTCGTCCAGCAACTCGATTGGCTCGCGCGTCTCGCGGTCGAGCTTGTTGATGAAGGTCACGATCGGGATGTCACGCAGACGGCAGATTTCGAACAGCTTGCGCGTCCGGCTCTCGATACCCTTGGCCGCATCGATCACCATGATGGCGCTGTCGACGGCGGTCAGCGTTCGATAGGTTTGGTCGGAGAAATCTTCATGGCCCGGCGTGTCGAGCAGGTTGAGCACCGCGCCGTTGTATTCAAACGTCATGACCGACGTGACGACCGAGATCCCGCGCGCCCGCTCGATCGCCATCCAGTCAGAGCGCGTGTTCTGCTTGTCCTTCTTCGCCTTCACCTGACCGGCAAGCTGGATCGCACCGCCAAACAGCAACAGCTTTTCGGTCAGCGTCGTCTTACCCGCGTCGGGATGTGAAATGATCGCGAAGGTCCGCCGCCGCGCGATCTCCCGCTGCAGCACCGATACCGGACCGCCGCTGGCCGGCTGCCCTGCGGCCGTCGTGGCCGGCGCCGTCAGTTCATCGTCTGTGCGTGCGTCGTCGGACACATCCCGCCTCGTCGCTGGAGTAGAGGTTGCAGCCGGGGGATCGGCCCTCGTGTGAGGGTGGAGACAGTGCGGGCCCGGCACCGCTGCGGCCCCTCATACATGCTTCGGGCGGCGCGGTCACCCCGGCGTTGCACAAGCACCGGCAAAAACGAAGCCGGGTGGACCTCTAGCAAGAGGTCCACCCGGCCATTTGGCCTCGTCGAGGGCTACGCAGTACTTCCGGGACGAGGCATTCTGCAATTCTTGGACAGCCGGTACTCGAACACGCTTACGCTACGCACACTACATTTCCACCGTCCGCATCATGCAGATGCCAGGAGAACGTGACACCCCTGCGTTACATTCCAAGTGAGTCTAACGTCGCCTGTGGATAACTTGGCAACTGGCGGTAATGCCGGGAAAAGCGTTACTAGGAATACGCGGAATCATGGGTCGGGCGGTGGGGAAGAGACAGCCTTTGTACGTCGGATTGATGGGGCTTGTACTCGCAGCCGCCGTCCTCCTGCGCATTCTCGACCCGGCTCCGGTCGCCCGCATGCGCCTTGCCGTCTTCGACAGCATGTTGACCAACGCTCCCCGCGCCATCGATCCCGCCTTCCCCGTCCGCATCGTGGACATCGACGAAGCCTCGCTGGCCGAGCTTGGCCAATGGCCGTGGCCGCGCACCCGTCTGGCCGAAATGATCGACCTGCTGGCGGCGGCCGGCGCCCGCACCATCACGATCGACTTGATCCTGGCCGAACCCGACCGCTGGAATGCCGCCAACGTGGCCCGCGAACTGGCCCGCTTTCCCGATCTCAAACCACTCTCCGAGAAGGCCGCCGCGCTGCCGTCGAACGACGATGTTCTCGCCGCTGCCATCGCCAAGGCCCCCGTCGTGTTGGGATTTGCCGGCGAGCGCGCCGTCACACGCCAACTCGCAGAACCGCGCGCGCCCTTCGCCGTCGCCGGCGACGATCCCAAGCTTTTTGCACCGGCCTTTGCCGGCGGCGTCGGTTCGTTGCCGCGTCTGTCGCAAGCAGCAACCGGCATCGGCGCCGTTAACTGGCTGCCCGAGCGCGATCAGGTCGTCCGTCGCGTTCCCTTGCTCATCAACGCAGCCGACAGGCTCTACCCCTCGCTCGCGCTGGAAACTGTCCGCATCGCGCAAGGCCCCGGCACCACCGTTCTCGTCCGCTCCTCGGGCGCCAGCGGCATCCTTTCCTTCGGCGAACAGACGGGTATCGACAGCATCCGTGCGGGTGAGATCATCCTTCCGACCGACGCCCAAGGCGAACTCTGGCTGAAGTTTGCACCCACCGATCCCCGCCGCACCATCTCCGCTCGCGATCTTCTCGCCGGCCGCGTTGACAAATCGGAAATCGAGGGTCGCTTCATCTTCATCGGCACCAGCGCGACCGGCCTGATGGATCTTCGCACGACGCCCCTGGTCGCCGCCCTTCCCGGTGTCGAAATCCATGCCCAGGCTCTCGAACAGATGCTTGCCGGTGATCATCTCGTCCGCCCGTCCTGGGCGACCGGCGCCGAACTCGTATTTCTCGTCGTGGCCGGCTTTCTCTCCGCTCTTCTGATTTCCCAATCCCAGAGCGTGGCTCGTCTCATATCCACGTCCGGAGCCGTCGCAGCCGCCATCCTCAGCCTCGCGGCAATCGTAGGTGTCAACGCGCTGTCGTGGTTTGCCTACGGCCACGGCCTTTTGATTGATCCTGTGTATCCCTCGATCGCCCTCCTCGCCGTCTACCTGGTTGGCTCCTTGACGAGTTACATCCGCTCGGAAGCCGACCGCGCCCGCATCCGCTCCGCCTTCGGCTTCTACGTCTCCCCGACCGTCGTGGAGGAACTGGCTCGCACACCGGACCGGCTGAAGCTCGGCGGTGAAATGCGCGAAGTCACGCTGTTGTTTGCCGACGTGCGCGGCTTCTCTCGCCTGTCGGAAGGCATGGATGCGGAAGCCCTTGTCCGCTTCGTCAACACGCTTTTCACGCCGCTCGCCGACGAGATCCTCTCTCACCGCGGCACCATCGACAAATTCATGGGCGACGCGGTCATGGCCTTCTGGAACGCCCCGCTGACCGATCTCGATCACGCTCGACAAGCCTGCCGCGCCGCGCTCGCCATGCAATCCGCCATCGTCACCATGAACGCTGCCCGTGGCCAGAATGCTCAGCCTGTCCTGCTCGGCATCGGGCTCAATACAGGCGCCTGCGTCGTCGGCAACGTCGGCTCGCCGCAGCGCTTCGACTACTCCGTTCTCGGCGACGTCGTGAATACCGCTTCGCGCATCGAGGAAATGACCAAGGCCTTTGGTTGTCCCATCATCATCGGCGGACAGACCGCGGCAGCCGCACCGGACTTCGCGCTTGTCGAAATTGCATCGGCGGCGTTGCGCGGCAAGGACCGGGGCGAGAAACTCTACGCCGTGATCGGGGATGAAACGACCGCTGCTCACGCCCGCTGGAACGAAATGAAATCGTTGATCCTCGCCTATACCCAGGCCATGACCGCCGGCGACAAAGTTGCCGCCCGCCGCCACATCGTCGCCGCCCGCGCACTTGGTATTGCACCAGCCGATCCGCTGCTTGACGCCACCGAGCAGCGTCTGCCGATCTGATCAGCGCGGCCAATACTATCGCGGCGTGTATTTATTGCCGGACGGCGAGCGGCCGCCGTCATTGTGCCGGCCTCCGCCGCCCATCTTTCCAAGCCCGACGCCGATGCCGACACCGATCGCAAGCCCCAGCGCCGCCTTTGCAGCCGCGTCGTCGTTGCTTGCACGTTTCGTCTTGCTGGGCTTTTCCTTCGCAGGCTTTGCAACCTTCACCGGCTTCTTCTTGGCGGGCTTATCCTCGGCCTGTTCCGACTTCGGCTTCTTCTTGCGCGGCGGCGTCGCGTCCGGATCCAGCGCGCCGAGCTTGATCACGCCATCGCGCGTGAAAACCGGCGTCGGGTCGATCGTCGGCGGCTTCGCTACAAATGGAAACGCCGTATCGAATGGCGGCACGCCATCCCCGAGCTTCGCCCAATTGGCCGGCGGCCCGACGTCGCCAGCATTCGTAATCTTGATCAGCTTGCCCGGTTCGTCGAGATCGCGGCAGCGTCCGCGCTCGTCGCAAACCCGCACCCCACCTTCATGCAGCAACAGCCAGCTCGGCCCGTTCGGCTCGACGAAAACGTCGAAGATCGTGCCGCGCACAGTGATCGACGCCCGCGGCACCTTCACGACGTAACTCGGCTTTGTCGCCTTGCCGGTCATGAACCGGAACGCACCCTCGACCAGATCGACGCTGATATCGCCCGTGGCCTTGTCGGGATCATAGACGAACTTGTCGAGCAGCAGCTTCGCACCCGGTCCAAGCGCCAGCTTCGTGTCATCGTTGAGCTTCATCTCCGTCGAAGCATCGCGACTGACATCGATGAGTTCGTTCTGGCGCACGTCATCGCCGGTGACCAGCGTGCGGGTATCGCGATTGAATGCTGCGGTCACCACATTGACGACCGACAGCGTGGCACCGATCGGATCGCCGCCCGCAGCATATGCGGGACCAACGGCCAGACCCGGGCACAAAGAAAAAACAACGGCAGCAGCGGTCATTCGGCGCATGACGCTCTCCCACGCAAAATCGATCAGATTGCCATTATAGCCCGGCTACGATGGAAAAACTGTTCCTTTGGGAACAGCCGCGCCGTGCAAGTTCAGGTCGCGACCATAACCGCGCCCTGATCCTTGGCTTTGTAATCGGGCTCAACATGGATAACGATCTGTGAACCGGGAATGCCCGTCTTCACCGCCGCTTCGATGCGATCGCAGATTTCATGCGATTCCAGCACGGTCATATTGCCCGGCACCACCAGATGGAACTCGATGAAGGTGGCCCGGCCGGCGTGCCGCGTGCGGATGTCGTGCGCCTGGATCGCCCCTTCCCCGCTCGCGCGAATGGCGGCATGGATAGCGGCCTGATCCTCGGGCGATGCCGCCTCATCCATCAGCGACGAAATCGACGTCGAGGTGATGTGATAGCCCGCCCATAGGATGTTGACGCCGACGAGTGCCGCCAGGAGCGGATCGATTTGCGTGATGCCGGTCCACAACGACAGCAGCAGACCGATAAGCACGCCGACCGACGTCAGAACATCAGTCAGAATGTGCCATCCCCCTGCGGTCAGGGCCGGTGATTTCCACAGCCGTCCGCGCGCGATGAGATAGGCGGCCCAGCCCGCGTTGATCACCGCCGCCAGCCCGTTGATGGCCAGACCCGCGGCCGGTTCCGTCAGCAGACGTGGATTTCGCCAGGCGTCGTAGGCCTCCTGGAAAATGAGAAACGCCGCCAGCACGATCAGCGCCCCTTCGAGCACAGCCGAGAAAAACTCCGCCTTGTGATGGCCGAACGGATGCCGCCGGTCCGGTGGGATCGCGCTGACGCGGACGGCAATGAGCGCCGCCACCGCCGTCACGACGTTGACGATGCTCTCTAACGCATCCGAATAGAGCGCCGCGCTGCCGGTCGTCCAGTAAGCCAGATACTTGAGCCCCATGACGCCAATCGCGACCGCGATCGTCACCGTCGCGGTGCGACCGACCAGTCCATGATCGTGGGCGTGGCCGTGACTGGCGCTCATCGTTCTTTTGCCGTCCTTGATACGTTGGCCCCCCTGTTGCACGCCATTCGCCAGCCGCCAAGTCACTTCTGATGCAGTGGTTTTCCACACTCGTGCAGCACCCACCCCTCGCCGCCCACCTGAGAATCTGATCCGAAGACTGATCAAGACGTCAGGAGAGCGATCATGGCCAATTTCACGACCCACATTGCCGTCGGCACGGTGGTGTCCGGCGCGCTTGCCACATTGACGCTCGCCGCCGACGTCATCGCGCCTGAAAATTTGATCGCCGTGACGATGGCCGGCGTCCTCGGCTCTGTCTTGCCCGACATCGACCTGAAGGACTCCCGCCCGAGCCGGGCCATGTTCTCGGGCCTCGGCATCTTCTTCTCGTTTGCGGTATTATTTTCTTTCGCGACAAAATTTTCCATCGCCGAACTGTGGATCCTCTGGCTCGGCACGCTCGTCCTGTTCCGCTACGGCCTGCACACCGCTTTCCACAATCTTTCGGTGCACCGCGGCATCTGGCATTCGCTTCTTGCCGCAACGTTCTCCGCCTTCGCCACAGCGGTCGTGTTCTACTATGTGCTTGGCCGCCACGAAGGGGTCGCCTGGCTCGCGGGCGTCTTCCTGTTTCTCGGCTACCTGACGCACCTCATCCTCGATGAACTCTATTCCGTCGACGTGATGGACACGCGCGTGAAGGCATCGTTCGGCACGGCGTTAAAAATTTTCGACCGTCGCTATCCCTATGCCTCGCTCGCAATGCTTGGCGCGGTGATCGCGGCGTTCGCAATCACGCCACCGACGCAGACGATTGCCGAGGGTCTGTCATCGCGCAACCTATGGGCAGGTCTTAACGAGCGCCTCCTGCCGAAGGACAAGTGGTTTGGCTTGATTGATCGCCACTCGGGGCTGGCCAAAGTCGGCACATCCCCCGATCAGGGCATCAAGACCGGGTCCATACCGGCTCCCGCCGCCGCCGCGCCGGCGGCAGCGCCGAACTAACATAAGCGCCGCCAAAGTAGCCTCAAGCTCCGCCGAACACATCGACGAGAAGCTTAACGTTCAACGCTACGATGATCGCCGCGATGAATGCCGCCACCGCCGTCAGCCAGCGCGGCGCGACCAGATCGCCCATTTTGGCCCGCGACGCCGTGAACATGACGAGCGGAATGACCGCGAACGGCAGCTGAAAACTCAAAACCACCTGCGACAGGATCAGAAGCTTGCCCGCGTGTGCCTCTCCGTACACTAACAGCACGATGACCGCCGGCACGATCGCCACCAGTCGCGTCACCAGCCGCCGCAGCCAGGCCGCGAGCTTGATGTCGATGAACCCTTCCATCACGATCTGCCCGGCCATTGTCGCCGTGACGGTCGAGTTCAGCCCGCAGCACAACAGCGCGATGGCAAACAGCGACGGCGCGATGGACGCTCCAAGCAGCGGCTGCAGCAGTTCGTGCGCACGCCCCAGTTCCGACACCTGCGTCTGACCGGCGGCATGAAATGTCGCCGCCGCCAAAATCAGGATCGACGCATTGATGGTCAGCGCAAACATCAGCGCGACGGCGATGCTGCGGAACACGTCAACGAGCGACGGCTCACCGCGGTCGCGCTGCCAGCGGCCCTCGTCCAGCGCCAGCGGCTCCTTCACCGTACCATCCGGGCCGGGCACAAACGTCATCGGCCAAACCTTCTCAACGAACACGCGACGCGACAGCCCTCCTGACGAGACCTGTCGCATCAACTTATTGCAAATGATTAGCAATAGCGACAAGACTGGACTGGACACGCGCCAAGGTCAACCCCCGAAGGTCATTGACCGTGCCTGCACCTGTTCTCCGAAATCGGCCTCGTCGAAAGCGACACGTTCGATGTCCGCCGGACCCGGATCGAACGCGCCACTAGCGAACACCATGACCATTTGATCGACATCACGACTGGCCGCGTCATCGCGTTCCACTCCAATGTGATCGAACCGCTCCAAACCGAAATCGCCCATCGCCTCGGTTATGCACTGACCGGCCACCGCCTCGAACTGTACGCGCGCCCTGTGGCCGTAAAGCCGTCGTCCAAGCGTCGTAAAAGCCGTTAGGCCGCTTATCTCCTTGCCCGCTCTTTTCGCGCCCCCGTAAAGCCGTTAGAACCGCGCCAAGGCACGCGCAAAAAGCGCGGCCGCTAGGGGAGACCATCCATCATGACACCGACAATTGCCGGCGGCCTCGCGCTTGCCCTGCCGCTCCTGCTCGTCGCGCTTGTGTTCCTGCGCCGCAACATCTTCGTGTTGCTCTTCTTCGTGGCGCTCTCCGCCGTTGGCATCGGCTATCTCTCAACCACCGGCGCGCTGGACGACATCGGCCAACAGGTTCTGACGCAGGTCGGAAACTACACTGGAGAAAAGGCTGCTGAGCCCGCCCCGGCTGCCGCTCCCGCCACGCCTTGATCTGAGCCCCGCGCCACGCGGGTTCCCTCTGCAGGCCGCCCTTGCCGCGTATCTGGTCCTCGCCTAAGAGACGAGGCGACCCGCCAGATACGAAGGGCTCCCATGTCCGAACTGCTGATCGAGCTTTTCTCCGAAGAGATTCCCGCGCGCATGCAAGTGCGGGCAGCCGACGATTTGAAGCGCCTCATCGCGGACGGTCTCACGGCGGCTGGGCTTGCCTTCAGCACGGCGCGCGCGTTTTCCACGCCACGCCGCCTCGCGCTCGTGGCCGACGGCCTGCCCGCCATGTCGCCAGCCGTCAGCGAAGAACGCAAGGGACCGCGTGTCGGCGCGCCTGACCAGGCCCTCGCCGGCTTCCTGAAATCGGCTGGCCTTGCCTCCATCGCCGAAGCCGAGATCGTCCGCGACGAGAAAAAGGGCGACTATTACCTCGCTCGGCTCGACAAGCCCGGCCGCAAGACCGCCGACATCGCAGCCGACCTCGTTCCCGCCGTGCTTGCGAAATTCCCCTGGCCAAAATCCATGCGGTGGGGTGCCGGCACATTCGCCTGGGTCCGGCCGCTGCACTCAATCGTCTGCCTGCTCGACGGCAAGGTCGTGCCGTTCACCGTTGCCGGCATCGAGAGCGGCAACGCCACACGCGGACACCGCTTTCACGGCAACACGCCGTTCAAAGTCAAATCGTTCGCCGACTATGAAGCGCAGCTCCTCGCTCATAAAGTCATGCTCGATCCCGCCGCCCGTATGGCCACGATCACCGAGGCGGCCGGCGTCGCCGCCAAAGCTGCCAAGCTCCAGCTTGTCGAGGATGACGCCCTCGTTGCCGAAAACGCCGGCTTGACCGAATGGCCGGTCGTGCTGATGGGCACGTTCGACAAGGCGTTTCTCGACGTCCCCAGCGAAGTTCTGACGACGTCGATGAAGCAGCACCAGAAGTGCTTCTCGCTGCGCGATCCAAAATCGAAACAGCTCGCCAACAAATTCCTCCTGGTCTCCAACCTGACCGCCACCGACGGCGGCAAGGAAATCATCGCTGGCAACGAGAAGGTCATTCGCGCCCGCCTGTCGGACGCCAAATTTTTCTGGGACCAGGACCTGAAGAAGCCGCTCGACGAAATGGCCAACGAGCTGGCCGGCATCACCTTTCATGAAAAACTCGGCACGCAAAAAGATCGCGTCGAGCGCATCGAGGAATTGGCGTTCCAGATTGCCGGCGCCGTCGATGCCAGCCCGGAAGATGCCCGTCGCGCCGCACAACTGAGCAAGGCCGATCTCGTCTCCGGCATGGTCGGAGAATTCCCCGAATTGCAGGGCCTGATGGGCCGCTACTATGCCGAAAAAGCCGGCACCAAACCCGAAATCGCCCGCGCCATCGAACTGCATTACAAGCCAAAGGGCCCGACCGACATCGTCCCGAAGGAAGAGGACGGCGACAGCGTCGCCATTGCCGTGGCGCTCGCCGACAAGCTCGACACGCTCGTCGGCTTCTGGGCCATCGGCGAAAAGCCGACCGGCTCCGGCGACCCCTACCAGCTCCGCCGCGCCGCCCTCGGCATCATCCGCATCGTGCTGGAGAACGATTTACGCTTTCCGATCGCAAAACAAATCATGCAGCAACTCGCGCGATTACCGGCCACCGGGTCACCGGCAGGCGTCACATCCGACCTCCTCTCCTTCTTCGCCGACCGTTTGAAAGTTTACCTGAAGGAAAAAGGCGCCCGTCACGACCTGATCGACGCCGTATTTGCCCTGCCCGGGCAGGATGATTTAGCACTCATCGTCAAGCGCGTCGAAGCCCTCGGCGCATTCCTCTCAACCGACGACGGCGCCAATTTGCTCGCCGGCGTCAAGCGCGCCTCCAATATCCTCGCCATCGAGGAAAAGAAGGACAAGACCACGTATTCGGGCGACCCGGACGGTGAACTCCTCACCGAACCGGCCGAGCGGGCGCTCGCCGCCGCCATTGCCAAGGCCAAATTCGACACCACGGCGGCCATCAACGTGGAAAGCTTCACCGGCGCCATGAACGCGCTGGCCGAGTTGCGCCGGCCCGTCGATACCTTCTTTGAAAAGGTTACCGTCAACGACGCTGATCCCGGCTTGCGCGCCAACCGCCTCAGACTGCTCTCGGAAATCCGCGCCGCCACAACCAACGTCGCTGACTTCACGCGCATTTCCGGCTAATGCACGGATCATCCGTTCACGATGAAAACCGTCCACGAATGCCGTCGCGACCCCACCTGCGATAAGAAAATTTGACGAACATCAGGTGATCCTGCCGGTCACCCCCGACGTTTCCATTCCATACGCAAACCGAGAGGTGATCGGTATTCCCCGGCACCCGATAGACGCGATGGACAAGATGGACGACGGGAAGACGCTCCACTTTGAATTCGCCGAGACCGCCAAGGCCCTCGCGCCTTCGGCTCCGATCGGCGCGAATGGCACTTTCGGCGGTGCGCCCAAGAGCCATAAACCTGAAAAGCTGATGCGGCTCCTGTCGGACCGCAATCTCAAGCTCCTCAAAATGATACGCACGGCTGAACCGAAAACCTTGGCCGAGCTCTCGCGCATATCTGGCCGCCCCAAGGCGAGCCTCACGCGCACCCTGGCACGCCTTTCTGACCTCGGCATTGTCGTACTGGTTAAGTCGAAAGGCCGCGGCAAGATCCCGAAGGTTGCTTGTGATCGGGTCCGCCTCGAAGTCAGCCTGTTGCCGGAAGTCGAAACCTAACCGGCTGCAACGCCATCGTCCCTTCTCCCCTTGGGGAGAGGGGACATGGCAACCGGCCGCTGCAGTTCGCTTGAAATGCCGCCGACATCATCGCCCGGCCAAGTCACTGTTTGATGG
>JALHMJ010000011.1:21633-31890 GCA_022844105.1 Hyphomicrobium sp.
TTTGATGGAAACGTGGGAGGCTGGCCGATCTTCCTGTTACGGGCCCTCTCTCGAACCGTAACAGCGGCGCGCCCCGCACGTCCGGATCAGCCAGCTCACCACCGACGATGCTCTATCGCAATTGCATCGCTTTGACTTATCAAGAAATGTGTAAGTCACTCTTGCCTGCAACTGCGCTTGACAGACAAGCGGCGCGATTTCAACGTCCTGCACGATCACGCCGCGCGCGCTCCGATTAATTATCGTAACAAAAGCCTCGCTCAGGCTGACCGGCGTCAGACAACCGTCTCGTCCTGTGATAATTCCGCCTCTTCGAAGGCAGCGGTTGCGTTAAGCCACAACTCCTCTGCTTCACCTAATTTTTTCGCGATCTGGCCGCGTTCCAGCGTGATTTTCTGCGCTCTTTGAGGATCGGAATAAAGCGCCGGATCACCCAGCGCGCCGTCCAATTTCTGAAGTTCAGCGCCAAGTTTTTCGACCCGCTTTTCCGCGTCCTGCATCGTCTTTTTCAACGGTGCCAGCAGCTGCCGCTTTTGCGCCGATGCCCGCCGCTGCGCCCCACGATCGAAACGCGCTTCGCCAGCCTCCCCGCCCTGCGATCCCCGCCGCGCGCCCGCCCCGCGTTCCGCCAGCAGATCGGCACGGTAGCTCTCCATGTCACCGTCGTAGCTCGCAACCGTGCCGCCTTTGACGAGCCACAGCCGGTCGGCCGTGGCCTCGACCAGATGCCGGTCGTGGCTGATCAGAATGACGGCGCCTTCGTATTCGGCCAGCGCATGGATCAATGCTTCGCGGCTGTCGATGTCGAGGTGGTTCGTCGGCTCGTCGAGAATGAGCAGATGCGGCGCATGGAACGCGGTCAGCGCCAGCAGCAGCCGCGCCTTCTCGCCGCCCGACAGGTTCGCGCATTTCGTGTCCGCCTTGTCGGCACTAAAACCGAATGTACCGAGCTTGGTCCGCTTCTGAGCCTCCGTCGCCTCCGGCATCAACTGAACCATGTAATCATAGGGCGTCGATTGCGGACTGAGATCATCCAGCTGATGCTGCGCGAAATAACCGACCGTCACCTTCTGCGCACCATAAATCCGGCCCGTCAGCGCCCCCATGCGCCCGGCGATCAGCTTGGCGAACGTCGATTTGCCGTTGCCGTTCTGCCCGAGCAGCGCGATTCGGTCATCCTGGTCGAGGCGCAGGTTCAGCCCGGACAGGATCGGCTTGCCAGGCTCGTAACCAGCCGTTGCGTTTTCCATTCGAATGAGAGGACTGGCGAGCATCTTTTCCGGATTGGGCAGCAGGAACGGCACCACGCGGTCTTCCATCTGGGCCGCGATCGGCTGCATCTTCGCCAGCGCTTTCACCCGGCTCTGCGCCTGTTTCGCCTTCGTTGCCTTGGCCTTGAAGCGATCGATGAACGCCTGGATGCGCCGCCGGTCGTCGTCCTGCTTTTTCTTCAGCTTCAGTTCGAGCCGCTGCTTTTCCCGCCGCGCTTCCTCGAAATCGTCGTATCCGCCGGAGTACAGCGTCAGCTTTCCCCGCTCCAGATGCAGGATGGCGCCCGGAACCGCGTTCAGCAGATCGCGGTCGTGGCTGACGATGACCACCGTATGCGGATAGCCTTTCAGATAGCTCTCCAGCCACAGTGTGCCTTCCAGGTCGAGATAGTTCGTCGGCTCGTCGAGCAGCAGGATTTCCGGCTCGAGGAACAGCACCGCCGCCAGCGCCACCCGCATGCGCCATCCGCCGGAATATTCCCGGCACGCCCGCCGCTGCGCGCTTTCGTCAAATCCCAGCCCGGAGAGAATGATCGCCGCCCGCGACGGCGCCGAATGTGCATCGATGTCACTGAGCCGGACCTGGATCTCACCGATCCGATTGGCATCGAGCGCGGTTTCGGCCTCCGCCAGCAGCGCCGTTCGCTCTTGGTCAGCGTCCAGCACCCAATCGATCAGGCTTTTGTCCCCGCCCGGCGCTTCCTGCGCCACGTAGCCGATACGCGC
This sequence comes from Hyphomicrobium sp., assembly GCA_022844105.1. Taxonomy (GTDB): domain Bacteria; phylum Pseudomonadota; class Alphaproteobacteria; order Rhizobiales; family Hyphomicrobiaceae; genus JAGVSR01. Next base: position 23,631 of record JALHMJ010000011.1, read on the forward strand.
CCCGCGCGTCGTCGTGATGCTGCCGTCATCGGGGGCCATTTCGCCCGTGATGAGCTTCAACAGCGTCGACTTGCCAGCGCCGTTCCGCCCGACGAGCCCGACCTTGTGCCCGGTCGCGATCCCGGCGGTGGCCGCATCGAAGATGCGCTTCCCCTCGATATGAAATGTCAGGTCGTTGATGTGCAGCATGGCGACACGATCTAGCGGCTCCGACGGCTCGTGTCACCCTGACGCCGCATCGAAATCCGCATTCGACGCAGCAGGCAGCGCACCTGTGGAGATCGTGGCCAGCGACTTTGACAGTCTGGCCCGACCGCCCGACGATTTTTCCCATGAGAATCGACCATTCGCGGATCAAGCCGACCTTTGAACTCGAAGCAGCCGAACTGCAACTCGGCCGCTGGCCGGTCGCCGGCATCGACGAGGCGGGGCGCGGCCCTTGGGCGGGGCCCGTCGTCGCCGCCGCCGTGATCCTTGATCCAGCCAACATCCCGGACGGCATTGACGACAGCAAGGCCCTCGACGAGGACGGCCGCGACATCATCTACCGCCGCATCGTCGCCAGCGGCGCCATCATCGCCACCGGGATCGCCGATGTCGGCCGCATTGATCGCGACAATATTCTGCAGGCGACGTTCTGGGCCATGGCGGAGGCATTCCGCGCGCTGACCCGAACGCCTCGCCTCGCCATCGTGGACGGCAACCGCGCGCCCCGGCTTGGCTGCGAAACCCGCACGATCGTCAAGGGCGATGCCAAGTGCCTGTCGATCGCGGCAGCCTCGATCGTTGCCAAAGTCACCCGTGACCGCATGATGATCGCGCTGGAACGAGAATATCCAGGCTACGGCTTTGCCCGCCACAAGGGCTATGGCACGCCAGAACACAAAGACGCGCTATCCCGGCTTGGCGTCTGCGCGATCCACCGGCGCTCTTTCCGCCCGGTCCAGTTGGCCCTGGGCCTCGTCGACGAACTCGCCTGAACCCCACCTGCCCCCCAACGTCCCCGATTTAACGACGCCGGTGTGGCAGTGGGGCCCGCGACAATACGCTGAAGCTATTGTATTTCCGCATGAGTGGTTGCGTGCCCGGGGGAAATGTCATGGCGTCGAGCGGTAGCAGCGAAGGTGGCGCAATCGCGTCCATCCGGGGCGCCTTCTATTACATCCTCGGGCGCAACACCTTGATCGGCATCGCCTCTCTGATGCTGCTCCTGTTGTCGGGCTATGCCACCTGGCACGGAATGCGCGACTTCATCGTCGGCGTTTCGCAAACCTCCGCCGCGCCGGGCGAGGGCATGTCCGTTTCCAACGACGTGCTGGTCATTGGCGTGGTTGTCGCGCTCACGTTCCTCATGTGGCTGGCACTACGCGAAGTGTTCGGCGCCAAGCGCAAGGCCACCGACCGGCTCGTGATGCTGGTCATGTACGTGTTCCTAGCCGTTTGGTCGATCGGCTTCGGCTACGGCTTCTGGTGGAGCCTCATCTCGGGCGAGGAAGCCACTCGCACGGGCCTCTCCGGTCTTCAGGAAGACGCCCGCGACGCCAGTGCTGCCATCGCAGCCCGCCTGGATGCGGTCAAAGCCCAGCTCGACAACGTCGTCACCTGGTCCGACGGCCAGATGACGCGCGAGGAAACGAGCGGCGGCAGTTGTGGCACAACGTCCGGCGCCGGCCGCGGCCCGCTGTACAACGCCCGCGTCAGTGTTCGCGACAGCGTCACGACGCTCCGCGACGGCATGACCCGCTCCTGGCTCGAACCGGTCCGCGTCGATGTCGAGGAATTGCGCGCCGCCGCCTCCACGCTCGAAGGCGGAACCATCGAAGAGCGCCAGCGCGCCTTCGAGGCGAAGGCCTCCGACATCCGCGGCAAGGCGCGCAACATCGCCGCCCGCTCCAACGAACTGGGCAAGGCGACAGCCGCCGAAATGCGCGCACTCGCCAAGACCGTTCTGGTCCCGCCCGGCCGGCCGGGATTTGCCTGTTTCGATCCGACGCTTGCCGAACGCCTCAATCAGGCCGCTGACCAGTCCGACCAGCCGGCCGAAATCAAACTGCGCGAGGCGGCCTTCAGCGAAGGCCCCGCCGGCGTTGCCAATGCCGTCAAAAATCTCTGGAAGAACATCGGCGCCTACTCGTCGAGCCTGATGTCCTATATTGCCTCCGGCGGCCAGCGGCCATTCTCGCATACCACCGACGGCGACCCGATCACCGGCCGCGACCTGATCGCGCTGCTCGCCACCATCGGCGTCGATCTCGGACTGCTGGCGCTGGCAATCCTCAATCCGCCGCCGGCCGCAACGCTGCGTCCCTCCGGCGAGGTCATCCATCAGATCCGTGAAGCAGTCCGCACCGTCCTTGCCCGAACCGACGACAAAGCCGGCATCGAATGGCTGCGACGCCACTTCATCCATCACAACAAGGCGTCCTACTTCGTCATCCCGAATTTGTACTCGGCCAACGCCGAAGACCAAATCGAATCCCAACGCGCACTTGCGATCAATCAACTAGCCGGTGTGTTCAGCGATCTCGATCTCGTGCGATGGCCACAAAAACTGACCTGGTGGCAGCGGCGCTGGAAATTCTGGACGCGCAAAACTGAACTCGATGTTCTGAAAGAGGAGGAGTCTCAGGCAAGCGACACCGATCTGACCGAGATTCGCAAAAACTGGATCAAGGAGATCGAAAAGCGTGGCAATATCGCCCTGTCCGAAAAGGACCAGGAATTTATGACCGCCGATCCGCTGCGCAACCACGGCCTCTTCTCCAAGGCCGAGCGCGCCCTGACGATCGCTGGTTGGAGTGCCGAAGCCCGCCGCGACGTGGAAGTCTTCCGCGTCAGCGACGTTGATGGCTTGACGCCAATACTGATGGTCTTGAACGAGGAGGCGGCCCTCTTGCCCCAACGGGTCGTGTCTCCGCGACCCTCGCCGGAAGGCTCCGTCGATGGCGGCGCGCTCGATGAGAAGCCCGCCCAGCTCACATATCGCACCGATTGACCACGGCCGTCTTGAAGCCGTCATCGAACGAAATTACGTCAGCTGCGTTTCACAACGTGCGCATCTTATGCAAGGGACCAAAGTCACATGAAAAACCTGCTCCCGTATCTCTCCGCCGCGGCCATTCTCGCGGCCGTCGCACCGGCCCTGGCCAGCCCCGAGTGCACGAAGGAACCCAAGGACAAGTGGCTCAGTGAAGATGCCATGAAGGCCAAGGCGACCGAACTTGGCTACAAGGCCGAAGTCTTCAAGGTCGAAGGCAACTGCTACGAAATTTATGGCTACAACAAAGACGGCAGCCAAGTCGAAGTGTACTTCAATCCCGTCACCGGTGCGGTCGTCGCGGAAGAAGTCGAGAAAAAGAAGTAAGCCGGCCAATACGAACGTTGCATGTGATCAGCGGGGTCGCCAATCGGTGGCCCCGTTTGTCTTTTTCGAGTCCGCTCAAGCGCTTGCATCGAGCCTTGCCGAGCCAACCGCCGATCCGCCTTCCGTTGGCCAAGAATGGCGCCGATCGTTCGAGCTCCCGACCAGAACTTGCTTAACCGGGGATTAACCCACCCTGGTCAGATTTCGTTTACCTTGCAGTTTCCGCACCTGTGCTTTTGCGCCAGGCACGGTCCAGTTTGTTGCGTCAGCAGTCAGTTCGAGTAGGCCCCTCATGCGTTCCAAGCGTCGCGTTGAATCAACCGTCGAAGCCAACCGCGTCATCGTCGGCGACTGCATCGCGGAATTGAAAAAACTTCCCTCCGCGAGCGTGGACCTCGTTTTCGCCGACCCGCCCTACAATCTCCAGCTTGCCTCTGAATTGCTGCGCCCCAACAACACCCGCGTCGACGGCGTCGATGACGATTGGGACAAATTCTCTTCCTTCGCCGCCTACGACCAGTTCTGCCGCGCCTGGCTCGCCGAGTGCCGCCGCATACTAAAACCCGACGGCGCAATGTGGGTGATCGGTTCGTATCACAACGTCTTCCGCCTCGGCGCCGCGCTCCAGGATCTGGGCTTCTGGATTCAGAACGACATCATCTGGCGCAAAGTGAACCCGATGCCGAACTTCCGCGGCAAGCGCTTCACCAACGCACATGAGACGTTGATCTGGGCCGGCCGCGATCAAAAATCCCGCGTCACCTTCAACTATGAAAGCCTGAAAGCGCTGAACGACGACGTACAGATGCGCTCCGATTGGCTCTACCCGATCTGCTCCGGCCCCGAGCGCTTAAAGGACGACGACGGCCGCAAGGCGCATCCGACGCAGAAGCCCGAAGCGCTGCTCGGTCGCATCCTGCTTGCGACGACGAACCCCGGCGACGTCGTGCTCGATCCCTTCTTCGGCACCGGCACAACCGGCGCAGTGGCCAAGCGTCTGGGTCGCAAATGGATCGGCATCGACCGCGATCCCGACTACGCCCGCGCCGCCCGAGACCGTATCGCGGCCGTCGAAACCTTGAAATCGACCGCGCTTGAAACCGTGCGCTCGAAACGCGCCGAGCCGCGCGTGCCCTTCGGCACCATCATCGAACTCGGCATGCTGCCGCCGGGCAGCCCGTTGTTCGACGAACGCCGCCGCGTGCGCGCCGAAGTCAAAGCCGATGGCTCGGTCACCTTGCCCGGCATGCAGGGTTCGATCCATCGCGTCGGTGCGTTCGCGCAAGGCAAGTCCGCCTGCAACGGATGGACGTTCTGGCACTTCGAACGCGAAGGCAAGCTGTCGCCGATTGACAGCCTGCGCGAGACCGCCAAGGTCCGCCTCGGACTGACGCGAGCCTCATCGGCAACCCGTGAAATCCGTGTCGAGGCAGCCGAATAGCCACGAAAAGTTGAGAAATCGGGAAAACTTCCCAGTGGCGCAGAGCTGTCGGAAAGTGCAACAAAGTAACACTTTCCGGAGAACCCGATTTGCGCCTTTCGTTGAGGCTTGGCCTCATCCTCGCCATCGCCGCCATTCTTCTCGGCACGCTGAGCATCAGCGCGGTGCTGACCTATTTTCACGCCGTGCACAAAGTCGAAGTCGAGATGCAAAGCATGCTCTCGGCCGTCCAGCGGACAATCAAGGTAGCCCTGCAGGACATCGAAACGTCCCCTTCCGACGAACGGCAAGTCGAACGTCTTGTGCGCACCTTTGACGAGAGCCGGCACGTTCGCGTCGAACTGAAAGATCATGCCGGCGCCGCGCTCGTTGCGTCCACGCCCGCTCCCGCCCATTCGGGAATGCCTAGCTGGTTCTACCGCGCACTCTCTCCCCCCGAAACCACCGCGCGCGTCGATTGGCCCCAAGGCACGCGCTCCGGCCAGCACATCCTCGTCACCGCAGATCCGCGCAATGAGGCCGGCGAAGTGTGGAGTGATGTTCGCCTGCATCTGGCGACCATTTTTCTCTTCTGCCTCCTGACCCTGGCGATCCTGTCGCTCCTGCTCGGCTATGCCTTGAGCCCGCTGGCTCGCTTTCTGGAGGCGTTCGACCGCACCGGGCGTGGTCAAATCGGCGAACGCCTGCCTGTATCCGGCCCCCTCGAAATCCAGAGCCTCGCTCTCGGCTTCAACCGCATGTCAACGCTTCTGCGCGACACGCAGGAAAAGAACCGCCGGCTCGATGCCCAGCTCGAAGCGGTCCAGGAAGAGGAGCGTGCCAGTCTCGCCCGCGATCTCCACGACGACGTCGGACCGTTGCTGTTTTCGATCGACGTCGATGCGACGACGATACGCAATCACTCCGAGAAAAAGGCGGACGCAAAACTCATTGAGCGCGCCGCGTCCATTCAAGACGCCGTGGCCCAGGTCAAAGAACAGGTCCGCTCCATTCTCTGGCAGTTGCGCCCCGGCCTCGTTCTCGATCTCGGTCTCGCAAATGCGCTCGAAAACATGCTGGCGCCGCTGAAAACCCGCCACCCCGACACCGACTTCATTCTGGATGCACCCAAGCGGTCCTGGCGGCCGCACATCGACATCGCCTTGCTCGCAATCGTGCGCGAAGCCGTGCTCAATGCGTTGAAACACGGCAAGCCGACGCGCGTCGAAATCCGGATTGGCTCACCCGATGGCCGCACGGTCGAAGCGGTCATCACCAACGACGGCAGCACATTTGCAGCCACGACCAACACCGGCAGCCTCGGCGTCATCAGCATGCATGAACGCACCAAGCTTCTCGGCGGCCGCCTCACGATCGTCCAAACCGGCGACCAGCGGGGCGTCGAGGTGCGCGCATCAATTCCACTCGACGGTCCAGGCGGCGGCCCCGCCCCCGTCGTCCCCTCCACGCAGACGCTGCAATGAGACCTGACGCGCCATGAAGCTTTTGATTATCGACGACCACGACATCGTTCGCCAGGGCGTGCGCCGCCTGCTCTCGCTGTTGCCCGACAGCGACGTCACGGAAGCCGGCAGCGTGGAGGCCGGCTTTGAGGCCTACGTGCGCGAAAAGCCCGCCGTCGTCATTCTCGACATCAACCTCAATGGCGGCAGCGGCCTGGAACTCCTGACACGCCTCAAGAGCAGGGATCAGAATGCACGCATTGTGATGTTCTCCATGCACGCCGACCCCGCTTATGCCAATCGCGCGCTGCGCTCCGGCGCGCTAGGTTTCGTGGGCAAGTCCGCCAGTGCCGACGAACTCATTGAAGCTGTGAAAGCAGCAGCCAGCGGACGCCGCTACATCGATAAGCGGCTCGCCAGCGACATGGTGCTCAATCCCGTCGAGGGCGATCCGCTGCATTCGCTGACCAACCGCGAGACGGAAATCCTGCGCCTGCTCGGCGAAGGCAAAAGCCTGAACGAAATCGCCACGACGTTCGGCATCGCCTACAAAACCGTGGCCAACACCTGTACACGCCTGAAAGAAAAACTTGGCGTCGAGCGCACCGCGGATCTGATCCGCATCTCGCTCGATCGCATGTCCCCGCGCGCGCCGGGTTGACCGCTCACTGCTCCTTGAGCGCGTGCGCGATGATCTTGCGCATGACCGACGGCAGCGCCGCCTTGTGCAGATCCCGCCGCGCGATCCACACGCACCGGTCCGGTTCCGCCCAGAACGTCAGCGGAGTCTCCGGCGGCACGATCGCCCGCACCACCTGCAATTCAAGCCGGAAATGCGTGAATAGGTGAACGATGCCACCGGGAACGGGCCACCAGTCCGACCGCACCGGCGCACCGGCCATCGCCATGTCGGCCGGCAACAGCGTGTCGGACCAGTCGGTCGACGGCACTTCCAGCATTCCCCCGAGCAGCCCCGCCGGCGGTCGCTTGCGCAACAGCACCACCCCATCCTCGCGCAGCACAAGGAACGCCATGCCGAACCGCACCGGACGCTCCGCCCGCTGCCCCTTGCGCGGCAGCGTCTCCGCAATCCCCGTCGCCCACGCATGGCAATCCTGCTGCAGCGGACACATCAGGCACGACGGCCGCCGCGGCGTACACACCGTCGCACCGAGATCCATCATCGCCTGGGCATGATCGCCGGCCCGTTTCGCCGGCGTCAGCGTGGCTGCCAGCCGCTTGATCTCGCGCTTGGCTCCGGGCAGGGGCCGCGTGACAGCAAAGAGCCGTGACACGACACGCTCGATGTTGCCGTCGACTGGTGTTGTGGGAAAACCAAACGCGATCGCCGCAATCGCCGCCGCCGTGTAGGGGCCAATCCCCGGCAACGCGAGAAGCTCGGCTTCCGAGCGCGGAAATTTCCCGTCCGGTCGCGCCGCCACCTCGACCGCGCAGCGGTGCAGATTGCGCGCCCTCGAATAGTAGCCAAGCCCCGCCCACATCGCGAGCACGTCATCGAGCGGCGCGGCGGCAAGCTCGGTCACTGTCGGCCAGCGCGCAACGAAACGCTGGAAAAACGGAATGACGGCTTTCACCGTCGTCTGCTGCAGCATGATTTCACTGAGCCAGACGCGATACGGATCGGCCCGCCGCCGTCCCTTCGCACGCCACGGCAGATCGCGGCGCTCCGCGTCGTACCAGGCGAGCAGGGCATCCACGGTGTCCGGGCCGGCCGGCCGGAGCGGCAGTTGCTTTCGGGCCACGAGCGTCACGTCGCTCCCCCTTCGCTGCAAACGCGAATCAGCATTCAGATGGTAAAGACCAAACCCCGAAGCGCAAGCATACGCGTGAGGCGGCCGGCTCCGCGAAGCGGTGTCGCCTCACGCCACTAAAACAAGCGTGAGGCGGCCGGCTCCGCGCAGCGGAGTCGCCTCACGCCACTAAAACAAGCGAGAGGCGGCCGGCTCCGCGAAGCGGTGTCGCCTCACGCCACTAAAAGACGTCGCCTCACGC
>JALHMJ010000011.1:31990-103497 GCA_022844105.1 Hyphomicrobium sp.
CAAGCGTGAGGCGGCCGGCTCCGCGCAGCGGAGTCGCCTCACGCCACTAAAACAAGCGAGAGGCGGCCGGCTCCGCGAAGCGGTGTCGCCTCACGCCACTAAAAGACGTCGCCTCACGCCACTAAAACAAGCGTGAGGCGGCCGGCTCCGCGCAGCGGAGTCGCCTCACGCTAACATAGAGACCGCATATGAAGCCGAACCGCAACAAGACGCCGTCCCCCGCCTGGAGCGGCGCCATCGTTCGCGGCCGCCTCGGCCCGTCACTGTCACGTGGCCGCGGACCGGCCAGCAAGGCGGTCGGAGCGTTCGTCCCGGGACTGACGCGCAAATCCTTCGAAAAGTTCGGGTTTTCCACAGCGACCTTGATCATGGACTGGCCGCGGATCGCTGGCGCCGACCTCGCCCAATGGACCGCGCCCGAGCGCGTGAAGTGGCCGCATGGCTTCGATGGTCCAGAAATCGCTCAGGAAAGCGGCGCGCGCGCCGGTGCCATTCTGGTCCTCCGCGTTGACCCTGCCCGCGCCCTCGACGTCGAATATCGCGCCCGCCAGATCGTCGAACGGATCAACGCTTATTTCGGCTACCGGGCGATCGCTGAGCTGCGCCTGCTGCAAGCCCCGTTACCGGCGCAAACGGCTAAAGCGGCGCGCCAGCCCCTGAATTCGCCCGCGAACGCAACGGCCGCATCGTCGGCCGACCTCCCACAGGATCCGCTCGCCCGCGCACTCGCCCGCCTCGAAGCCGGCGTCAAAGCCGCTGGCGGCCAGCGCTGAGCCCACGACAACACTTGAACCCTGCATTACGGGCTATTCAGTTGGCATTCAGCCGGAATTTGCCTTAATGCCGCGACGCCTGCTTACTGCGGCCATGGACGATACTCCATCGGTCCGTACACGCCTAGAACCGGATCGATCAGGAGCTGTTCGTGAAGACTGATATCAACTTTTTCAGCGTCGGCCGCCGCAGGGCTCTGACGATTGCCGCCACAGCCGGACTGGTCGCCGCCGCCGCGCCGGTTTTGGCCCGCACCGACGGTCCGACCGAAGTCGCCGTCGAAGCCCTGATGAAACAGCCGGAATTGCCCGATCTGGTTCTCGGCAAGCCCGACGCCAAGGTCACGATCGTCGAGTACGCCTCGATGACCTGCGGCCACTGCATGCAGTTCCACACCAAGGTGCTGCCTGAACTCAAGACGAAGTACGTCGACACCGGCAAGGTTCGCCTCATCTTCCGCGAATTTCCGCTCGATCCACGCGCGTTTGCAGCCTCCATGCTGGCCCGCTGCGCCGGTGGCGACAAGACGCTGCCGCTGATCAGCGCGCTGTTCGAAACTCAGGCCGACTGGGCCTACGTGAAGGAAAACCCGACACCGAAGCTGTTCGAGATCGCCAAGCAAGCCGGCTTCACCCAGGAAAGCTTCGACAAGTGCTTGACCGATCAAGCCCTTCTCGACAAGCTGACCGCCATCCGCACGCGTGCCGCTGAAACCTTCGGCGTCAACGCCACACCGGCTTTCTTCATCAACGGCAAGCGCCTCACCGCGCCTCCGACGATGGAGGGCTTTGACACGACGCTGGAACCGTTGCTGAAATGATGTCGCGCACGGCACGAGGCAATTGGCTGCACATCCTCGTGCCGTTCGCATCGGCACTCATGTTCGCCGCGTGTTCCAATAATGGATTATCACCCCTCATCGGCGGAGCCGGCACCGTCAACACCGCCGCCGTGACGACCGACACACCGCTGGGTGGCTACAATCCGCTGTCAGAGCAGCCCGATCCGACGGCCGGCGCCCGCCAGATCATCGAAAAACCCACACTCGCCGAGGTGATCGCCCCTGGGCCCGACCTGCCGGAAATGGCGATCGGCAGGCCCGATGCGCCCGTGACGATCGTTCAATATGCTTCACTCACCTGTCCGCATTGCCGCGCTTTCCATCGCGACGTCTTTCCCCAGCTGAAGCGCGAGTATGTCGATACCGGCAAGGTGCGCTACGTCCTGCGCGAGTTTCCGATCGGCAAGACCTCGGGGACGGCGACCATCGCGCTGCGCTGCGCAGTTCCCGACAAGTATTTCACGCTCTACGGTAAGTTCCTGGAACAACAGTCGTCCTGGGTTTCCCAGGATGTCCGCCTCGATGCCATATTCGCCGTTTCGCAACAGGTGGGGATGACGCGGCCTGAGTTCGATCGATGCCTGGAGAATCAGGCCATGATTGACGGGTTGAAGCGCGTAAAAGACCGCGGCCGCACGCTTGGCATCATCGGCACGCCGAATTTCTTCATCCAGAACCAGCGGGTGAAGAGCACGCTGACGATGGCCGAGATCCGCGCCAAGGTCGATCCGCTCATCGGCGCAGGGCCTGCCGCGACGGCGAATGCGGCGCCCGCGCGCTGACACAGCGTTGAACGGACGCATAAAAGTCCGTCACGTTCTGCCGCTGCTTTTGTGCGTCCAGCATTTGCCAAGTTCGAGACCTGCACTGCAATGAAGATCAACCGACTCCGACTTTTGGGCTTCAAATCGTTCGTCGAGCCAACTGAGCTCGTCGTCGAGGCCGGCCTCACGGGCGTCGTCGGCCCGAACGGTTGCGGGAAGTCCAACTTGCTCGAAGCGCTGCGTTGGGTGATGGGCGAGACCTCGCACAAATCGATGCGCGCCGCCGCGATGGACGACGTCATCTTCTCCGGCACCAGCACCCGCCCGGCGCGCAATTCCGCCGAGGTCACGCTGTTCCTCGACAACGCCGAACGTCAAGCGCCCGCCGAATTCAACGATCACGACATCATCGAGATCACCCGTCGCATCGAACGCGAGGCCGGTTCCGCCTACCGCATCAACGGCAAGGATGCGCGCGCCCGCGATGTAAAAATCCTGTTCGAGGATGCCGCCACCGGCGCCCGCTCGCCGGCTCTCGTTCGCCAGGGTCAGATTTCCGAGATCGTCAACGCCAAGCCCGAGCAGCGCCGCCGTGTCCTGGAAGATGCAGCCGGCATCGCTGGCCTGCACAGCCGCCGCCATGAAGCCGAATTGCGCCTCAAGGCCGCCGAGAACAATCTCGCCCGCTTGGGCGATATCATGGGCGGCATGACCTCCCAGATCGAAAGCTTGAAACGGCAAGCGCGCCAGGCCCGCCGCTACAAGGAATTATCAGGCGACATTCGCCGCACCGAAGCGCTCGTTCTCCACCTCTCCTGGGCCGAGGCCCATGCGCAGGTCGATCAGGAAGAAAAAAACCTCACCGACGCAACCACGCGCCTGGGCCTCGCCACGGAATCAGAATCGCGGGCTCTGCGGGCGGAAGCCGAACTGGCAGAGCATCTGCCGCCTCTACGCGATACCGAAGCCGCCAAAGGCGCCGCCCTCGGCCGCTTGAAAATCGAACAGGATGCTTTCGAGAAAGAAGCCGAACGCGCGCGCCAGCGCACCGCCGAACTCGTCGCCCGCAAGGCTCATCTCGAACGCGACATGACCCGCGAGACGCATGCCATCACCGAGGCCGCCGACGTTCTCGCTCGCCTCGACCGCGAACTCGCCGCTCTCGTCGAGGCGGAAAATGGCGCTGTCGAAGCCGAAGCCAAAGCCGCCGCCGAACTGGGCGACCTCGAAGCAAAACTCGAAGCCGCCGAAAAGGCGCTCGCCGACGCCACGCACCGCGCCGCCGAACAGCGCGCCCGCCGCCGCAGCCTGGAAGGCGCGCTCGCCGATCGCCGCGACGCCATTGCCCGCCTTGACAAACAGTCGGCCTCGCTCGAAGCGCAAACGCGCGACATCCAGGGCCGCGCGCCCGATGTCGTCGAACTTCAAGAGACGACGGAAAAAGGCCACAGGCTCACCGAGCTCTCAGCTCGCCTGGAACAGGAAATCCACGAAGCTGAACTCGCCGTCGCAGCCGCCGCCGAAACCGCCGCCCGCCATCGAGACGACGCCGCTTCCGCCCGACTATTGCTGTCGAACCTGAAGACCGAGCGCGAGACGCTGGCCAAGCTGCTCATTCCCGTCCGCGATGACGACCTGCCGCCGATCGTCGATCAGATCAGTGTCACGCCGGGCTATGAAGCCGCCCTCGGCGCCGCCCTCGGCGAAGATCTCACCGCGCCGATTGCCGAAGACACGCCCGTGCATTGGCGCCTTCTGCACATCGACACCACCGACCCCGCCCTGCCGCAGGGCGTCGAACCGCTAAGCCGCTATGTCGATGCGCCGCCGGAATTGCAGCGCCGCCTGTCTCAGATCGGCGTCGTCGCGCAGGAGGCGGGACGAGACCTGCAGAAGTATCTCGCCGCCGGGCAGCGCCTTGTCAGTGTCGATGGCGACCTGTGGCGGTGGGACGGCTATGTGGCAACCAGCGGCGGCGCCACGTTGGCTGCCCAGCGCCTTGCCGAGCGCAACCGCATGGCCGAGATCGAGGATCGCGAAATCGCGGCCCGCGTAGCGGCCAAATCCCTGCTCGATGCCGAAGCCGCGGCCAACGCGACCCACACCGAAACGCAGGCTCGTGAGCGCCTGCTGCGCGCCGAATGGCGCAAGACGCAAGGCGAACTCGGCACAACGCGCAACCACCTCACCGTCATCGAAAAGCAAGCCCGCGAGACCGAAGCCAAGCTGATCGCCGTCAACGAGGCCAAGGAACGGCTCGCGGCGGACTTTGCCGAAGCCCGCGCTCGCCTGGCCGAGGCCGAAGCCACTCGCAACGCGGAACTGCAATCGGAAAATCTCGATCCCGTCGCCAACGCAGCCCACGATGCCGCCCAATTGGCCCGCCGCGTGGCCGGCGAAAGCCGCGGCAAGCTGCATGCGCTGCGCCGTGAACGCCAGCTCAATGCCGAGCGGCAGGCCGCTGCACGCACCGATCGCGACCGCTGGAGCGCGCGCCAGAGCGGGGCCGAACAGCAGATCAAGAGCCTGGACGAGCGCCTCGCCGAAACCCGCACGGAACTCGATACGCTGGCTGACCTGCCCGCCAAGATCACCGAGCGGCGCAGCGCCATCCTCTCCGCCATCAGCTTAGCCGAGGCCGACCGGCAAGCCGCCGCCGACCAGTTGGCCCTCGCCGACACCGGCTTGCGGCAGGCCGTCCAAGCCCTGCGGGCGGCGCAGGCTCAGGTCGGCGAAGCCCGCGAGGGTCGCGCCCGCGTCGAAGCCCGCCTCGAAAACGCTCGCGCGCGCCGGCAGGACGAGGCCCGACGCATCCGCGACACCTTCGAAGTCGCCCCCGAATCCTGCCTATCCCTAGCCGGCATCGCGGCCGGTACGGCTCTCCCGCCCCTGGTCGAGATCGACCGTCAGTTGCAGCGCCTGAAATCCGACCGCGAGCGCCTGGGCGGGGTCAATCTCCAGGCCGACGACGAGTTGACGGTACTCCTTGAGCAAATCAGCTCCATGGAGACCGAAAAGGCGGACGTCGAGCAGGCGGTGGCCAAGCTGCGGTCGGCCATCGGGCAATTGAACAAGGAAGGCAAGAAGCGGCTGGAGGAAGCCTTCGTCACGGTCAACGGCCACTTCCAGCGCCTGTTCACGACATTGTTTGGAGGCGGCGAAGCCCGTCTGGAAATGGTCGAGTCGGAGGAGGACCCGCTCGAAGGCGGCCTCGAAATCATCGCCAAGCCGCCGGGCAAGAAGCCGGCGACCCTGTCGCTGCTCTCGGGCGGCGAACAGACGTTGACCGCCTTGTCATTGATTTTCGCAGTCTTTTTGACCAATCCGTCGCCGATCTGCGTGCTCGACGAGGTCGACGCCCCCCTCGACGACGCCAATGTCGATCGCTTCTGTACGCTGATGGAAGCCATGGCGAGGGAGACCGCGACGCGCTTTCTGGTCATCACCCACCACCCCATGACCATGGCGCGCATGAACCGCCTGTTCGGCGTCACAATGTCCGAGCGCGGCATCTCCCAGCTCGTCTCGGTCGACCTCGAAACCGCCCGCTCCTTCCGCGAAGCCGTCTAAATCGCCTCCGGCCCATCGCTTCCGGCCGGCTCCCCAATGGGCAGTCGGAAGCGAAAAACAAAAATTCAAGTCGGAAGCGACAAACACAGCCCGTCGCTTCCGGCCGGCTCCCCGACAGGGGAGTCGGAAGCGACAGACATAATCTCGCTTCCGGCCGGCTCCCCGACAGGGGAGTCGGAAGCGACAAACAAAAATTCAAGTCGGAAGTGACAAACACAGCCCGTCGCTTCCGGCCGGCTCCCCGCCAGGGGAGTCGGAAGCGACAACTAAAGACTCTCTTCCCTGCGCGGTTTCGCCGTACCCATGCCTCCAACCACCGCAGCCACCCTTTCTTGACACCCCTGGGGGGCGCTCATATGGTGCGGCGCGCTCGAAAACCTTCGCGTTTTCGGCGGTTTCCCGTTGAGGAACTCGATGTCGGACCCAGACCATGGGGCTGCCCCTGAAAAGGGACAACTGAGCCCCGAGGATATCGCTGAGTTCAAACGCCGGGCCTCTCAATTGGGCACGCGTATTGAGAGTGCCCAGGCGGAGAAACAGGCCGAAATCGAGGAGCAGCAGGACCGGGCCAACCGCTCACGCGGCATGGCGTACGGTCTGAGAATGTCGTCCGAACTCGTCGCGGCCATTCTGGTCGGTGGGTTCATGGGCTACATGCTCGACACCTGGCTTGGCACCAAGCCGTGGCTGTTTCTTGTGTTCATGATGCTGGGGTTCACGGCAGGCATCCTCAATATATTGAGGGCCTTCAAGCGGATACAGGCCGAAATCGAGTCCCAGAAGGACTTTAACGTAGGGCGGTCCGCGCCCGACAGCAACGACGACCGATAAACGAACGACCATAAGAACCGGGGTAGGGACGTGGCAGCAGAACACGGAGCACAAGGTGGTGTCGGGATGCCGGACCCCATCCATCAATTTGAGGTCAAGCGCCTCATCCCGCTCGATTTCTTTGGCGTCGATGCCACCTTCACGAACTCCGCCCTGTTCATGGTCGCTGGCGTGCTCTTGAGCTTCGGCTTGCTTATGTATGCCTCGCGCGGCCGCTCGCTCGTGCCCAGCCGCCTTCAGTCGGTGGCCGAGAGCCTCTATGAATTCGTCGCCGGCATGGTCCGCGACAGCATGGGCGAGCAGGGCATGAAGTTCTTCCCGCTCATCTTCACGTTTTTCCTATTCATTTTGACCTTGAATATGCTCGGCATGGTCCCGGGTTTCTTCACGGTCACGAGCCAGCTTTGGGTCACCGCGGCGCTCGCCGTCTTCGTGTTTCTCACCGTCATCGTCATCGGCTTTGCCAAGAACGGGCTTGGATTTCTCAAGCTTTTCGTGCCCGACGGCGTCCCGATCTATGTTCTGCCGCTGGTGTCGATGATCGAAGTCATTTCGTTCTTCTCACGCCCGCTCAGCCACTCGCTGCGCCTCTTCGCCAACATGCTGGCTGGACACATCACGCTCAAGGTCTTCGCCGGCTTCATCATCATGCTGCTCGGCGCCGGTGGCGCGGCATCTGCGATCGCCCCCTTGCCGCTGCTTGCGGTTCTGGGCATTACCGCGCTCGAGTTCCTCGTCGCATTCCTGCAGGCCTACGTTTTCACGATGCTGACCTGCATGTACCTGAACGACGCTCTGCATCCGGGCCACTAAGGGCCGCGGACGACGGGCAATCACTCAAACACCACGATCAACATAGGGAGAGAGTTTATGGATCCTCAATCGGCAAAGTATATCGGTGCGGGCATTGCAGCGCTCGGCATCGGCATCGCAGCCATTGGCGTCGGCAACCTGTTCGGCCAGTTCCTGCAGGGCGCACTGCGCAACCCGTCGGCCGCTGATGGCCAGTTCGGCCGCCTGATTTTCGGCTTCGCCGTGACGGAAGCCCTGGGCATCTTCGCCCTCGTCATCGCATTCCTGCTGTTGTTCACCTGATATCGGGCACGGCAGACACCATTGCCGGGGCGCCATGGCTGGCGCCTTGGCGTCACTCTTACGAACGGTTGTGCGACGCACCGGCCGCAAGGCTGATTCGTTGCATCCCGCGCGATGAAGACCAGAGCCGTGTGGCCCATCCGGGCTGCCGACCCTGATCAGGCCCAATCATACAAGGCCATCCAATGACCGAGCCCGTCATCACGGGAACTGAAGTCCCGCACGGCGGCACCGCGAACAAGGTGTTCCCGCCGCTCGACCCGACGACCGTTTCGCCCCAGCTCGTCTGGCTGGCGATTACGTTTGTCGCTCTCTATTTTCTTCTGAAGAAGCTCGCGATCCCCCGCATCGGCGGTGTGATCGAAGAGCGCCAGAACCGCATCCAGCGCGACATCGACGCGGCCGAACGACTGAAGGACGATGTTGACGGGGCCATGAAGGCTTACGAGAAGGCCCTCACCGACGCGCGCGGCAACGCGACGTCGATTGCCCGCGAAACGCGCGACCGTCTCACCTCTGAAGTTGACCGCGAACGCGCTGCGGTCGAAGCAGCAACGTCCAAGAAGCTCGCCGAAGCCGAAGCCCGCATCGAAGCGACAAAACTCAAGGCACTTTCGAGCGTCGACGAAATTGCCGCTGACATCGCAGGCCCGGTGGTCAAGCAGCTGACCGGCAAGGATGTTGGCGCCGATGAAATCAAGCGCGCCCTCAGCGCCGCGGCCGGGGAGTAACGCGCATGATCAGCCTCATCGCAATGGTCAATTATTTCGACCCGAAAGACACCTACTTCTGGACGTTACTTGCCCTGATCGGCTTCTTCGGCGTCCTGTATTACTTCAAGGTCCACGAAAGCGTCGGCAAATCGCTTGATGCGCGCGCCGATGCCATCCGCAAGGAACTGGACGATGCCCGCCGCATGCGGGAAGAGGCCCAGCAGCTGCTTGCCGATTACCAGCGCCGCAGCAAGGAAGCGGAAGAAGAAGCCAAGGAAATCATCGCCGCCGCCAAGCGCGAAGCTGAAACGCTGGCCGCCGAAACGCGCCGCGCTTTAGCCGAAACGCTGGAACGTCGAACCAAATCGGCCGAAGAGAAAATCGCCCGTGCGGAAGCGCAGGCCGTCGGCGAAGTCCGCGCTGCGGCCGTTGATGTGGCGCTGGCCACCGCCGAGAAAATCATGCGGGCGAAGGTCATCGGTTCGGAAGCCGAAGCCCTCATCGCAACCAGTATTCGCGACCTGAAGGGCAGCCTCAACTGAGGTCGCCCGTCGTGACAAATGCAAAAGGCCGGGTTCGCCCGGCCTTTTTTATTGCGCTTGAGGTTATGCGCGGCTCAGCCGGCGCCCGGCGTCGCGCGATCGAAGGCGACGAAGACCTGATAATCGCCGGGACGTGAGCCCTCCGGCAGATCGAAGGTGATCGTTCGCACGGCCGAGAAGTAGCCAATCGGATTGTCGACGCTGACATTCACGTCGACCGTGAGCTTGTCGTTGATCAGGCGGTTGCGTTTCTCGTCGGTCACGAAAACCGAGACCGGAAGCACGACGGGCCCCGGCCGTCCTTTAGGACCCAGAAGAATACGGCCGGAAAACCCGTACTTCACCGTGACGCGGCCCGGCTCGATCGAGCACTCGCGCGCCGTCTTGGTGATCTCGCCGCGGTGCATGACGGCCATGCCGTCGCCGACGCGGCCCTGCTCATAGATTGTAACAAAATTGTCCTTGGGCCACGGCACGAACCGCGGGCAGCCGGCTGATATCTCGATGCCGCCCGTCGACGCGCCGGCATCGCCGTTTTGCGCCGCCGTCAAAAGTTGCGCCTCGCTGACTGCGCCCGTCTCGGTCTTGGCGGTGCTCCCGCCCATGATGCCGGAGCCCAGCCCCGACGTGATCGACGACAAACCGCACCCACCCAGAAGGCTGGCAGCCCACAGCGCCATCGCGAGCTTCGAAGCCCGGTACGCAGCCGTAGGGATAGATTGCGTCATTGCGTGCCCATCCGCATAATGCTGCCGCGAGCGAAGACTAATAAGGCGGACGGTTGATCGGCCATATTCGTTACGTCTTCTCCCGCGTCATGATTCGAACTGTAACACCCCGCCGACAGCGCGGACAATTCCGTAAGCGCCTCCATCCGCCACAGACTATGCAGGAACTTGAAGCCGATGTCGGTTACGCCACAGGACGGATTAACCACACGCCCGCGACTCGATGTTCTTCTGGCCGCGCCGCGCGGCTTTTGCGCCGGCGTGGATCGAGCCATCCAGATCGTGGAGTTGGCATTGGCCAAATACGGCGCTCCCGTCTACGTCCGGCATGAGATCGTCCACAACAGGTTTGTCGTTGATGCTCTCAAGGCAAAAGGTGCCGTTTTTGTGGACAACCTCGATCAGATCCCCGCCACCGATCAACCCGTGATCTTTTCGGCACACGGAGTCGCCAAGTCGGTCGTCGCCGAAGCCCGCCACCGCAATATGTTCTCACTCGATGCAACCTGTCCGCTTGTCTACAAAGTCCACATCGAGGCGCAGCGTCATCATCTGGAAGGCCGGGAGATTGTTCTGGTTGGACATAAGGGCCATCCGGAAGTCGAAGGCACGATGGGACAACTGCCGGACGGCGCCGTGCGGTTGATCGAAACGGCCGCCGATGCCCGCGCATTCGCCCCGATCGACCCTGACAAGCTCGCGTTCGTCACCCAAACGACGCTATCGGTCGACGACACCGCCGAGATCGTGGCGATTCTCAATGAACGTTTCCCCGGCATTGCCGGCCCGATGAAGGAAGACATCTGCTACGCGACCACCAATCGCCAGGCCGCCGTCAAAGCCATCGCTCCAAGGCTCGACTGCCTGCTCGTCATCGGAGCACCCAATTCGTCCAACTCCGTCCGCCTCGTTGAGGTGGCGGAGCGGGCCGGCTGCGCCAATGCCGCGCTCATCCAGCGCGCCGCCGATCTGCCGTGGCCGCGTTTGGAGGGCGTGCGCACGCTCGGCATTACCGCCGGCGCGTCGGCTCCCGAGCAACTGGTCAACGAAGTTATCGACGCATTGAAGACCCGCTTTGACGTTCATATCGACGTCGTCTCGACCGCCACGGAAAACATCGCCTTCAATGTGCCGCGCGAACTGCGTGACGTCCGCGCCCCCGGCTCTACCTCGTCGCTCGCCGCCGAGAAGCCCGTCCCGACCATGTGAGTAGAGCCGCATGGCCGTTTACACCGAAGTCACCGACGACGACCTGTCGGCATTTCTCGCGCGATACGATGCCGGCAGCCTCGTGGCCTACAAAGGCATTGCCGAAGGCGTCGAAAATACGAACTACCTCGTGCAGACGACGGCCGGCCGTTTCATTCTCACCCTTTACGAAAAGCGCGTCGCGCCGACCGACCTGCCGTTCTTCCTCGGCTTGATGGAACACGTCGCCGAGCGCGGCGTCTCCTGCCCCCGCCCTGTGCACGCCCGCGACGGCACCGTGCTGTCGCAACTGGCCGGCCGCAGCGCGGCGATGGTGACGTTCCTCGACGGCTTTTCGGTCAGGAAACCGCGCGCCGACCACTGCCTGAAGCTCGGCCGTGCACTGGCGCAATTCCACCTCGCCGCCGCCGATTTTGAATTGAAGCGATTCAACGCGCTCGGCGAAACGGGGTGGCGGCCATTGTTCAAAAAGATCGAAGATCGCGCCGATGACATCGTCCCCGGATTGCAGGCTCTCATCGGTGCCGAACTCGATGGTCTCGACGCCAACTGGCCGCGTGGTTTGCCGGGCGGCATCATCCACGCCGACCTTTTCCCCGATAACGTCTTCTTCCTCGATGACCGGCTGTCCGGCCTGATCGATTTCTACTTCGCCTGCAACGATGCCTTCGCCTACGACATCGCCATCTGCCTCAACGCGTGGTGTTTCGAACCCGATTATGCATTCAACCTGACCAAGGGCCGCGCCTTGCTCGAAGGTTACGACAGCATCCGCACGCTTGAGCCGGCCGAGCGCCAAGCCATGCCGATCCTCGCCCGCGGTGCCGCCGTCCGCTTCCTGCTGACGCGGTCGTACGATTGGCTGAACCGGCCACCCAACGCGCTTGTGACGCCGCACAACCCGTTCGATTACGTCCGCCGGCTGCGCTTCCACCAGTCGATCCGCTCCATTGCGGCTTACGGTCTGGGCGACGCCGCATGACCCACGCCGAAACAAAGAAAATCGTGATCTATACCGACGGCGCCTGCTCTGGAAATCCAGGGCCCGGCGGCTGGGGCGCCATTCTCATCTGGGGCGACCACCGCAAGGAACTGTGCGGCGGCGCGGCCGACACCACGAACAACCGTATGGAGCTTCAGGCCGTCATCGAAGCGCTCGGCGCGCTGACGCGGGCCGGCCATATCGATCTTTATACCGATAGCGCCTACGTCAAGAACGGCATCACGGCCTGGATTCATTCCTGGAAAAAGAACGGCTGGAAAACGGCCGATAAGAAGCCGGTCAAAAATGCCGACCTTTGGCAACAGCTCGAAGCTGCACGCCACCTGCACGAGATCGACTGGCATTGGGTCAAGGGGCACGCCGGCCATCCCGAAAACGAACGTGCCGACGAGTTGGCGCGTCAGGGCATGAAACCTTTCAAACCCGCGCGCTGACCCAGTGCAAAAAAGACCGCGCCACCATTTTGGCTGCGCGGCCTTTTCTATTGTAACGGATGATTAGACCACGTTGTCGATCATCGCGCACATCGTGTCCGCACTCGATTTATCGTGCGCCGGCGGCGACGGGTCGACATTCAAAACCTTCACCACACCGTCGTCGACCAACATCGCATAGCGCTTTGAGCGCACGCCGAGCCCGATGCCGGCGCCCGTCAGATCGATGTCGAGACCGATGGCCTTCGCGAACGCCGCACTATCGTCGGTCAGCATCACAATCCGGCCCTTTGAACCCGTGGCCTTTGCCCATTCGTCCATGACGAAAACATCGTTGACGGCGGTGCAGGCAATCGTATCGACGCCCTTCGCTTTCAAATCGTCGGCGCGGTGAACAAATCCCGGCATGTGTTGCAAATGGCAAGTTGGAGTGAACGCTCCCGGCACGGCGAAAAGCGCCACCTTTTTACCCTTGAAGATTTCGGCCGTGGTGAGCGGCTTCGGCCCGTCATCCGTCAGTGTCATGAACTTTGCGTCGGGCAGCCCGTCGCCAACTTTGATCGTCATACGTGTGCTCCTTTACGTCGTGGTCCGTGTGTGATGCATGATAGGCGGCGGCCCCGGCTATTCGATCATGGGTTCAATCGTTCATGGGCTAGTCGATAACGAACGTGTCTTCCGATTGCCCCTTGCTCCCTTTCATGGTCACGCTCACCTGCTCGCCCTTCAATGCGGCCAATTCTTCGTCCGCCATCGTCACCGCGAACGTGACCGTCTCGCCCTCGACGCCCGCCCGTTGCGGCATGGCAATGTAGCGCCCATCCGCGACCGCAAGATAAACGGCGGCGTCGGCGGGATCGCCTGGGAACGTCGCCGAAAGTTTGAGGGTTTTTGATCCACCTTGCGACGGGTCATTGCCGGGAGGTTCAATCTTGAAGCCCGTTGGATCGCCCGACTTCACTGCGGCGCCCGAACGTGGCACGGCGGCATACGCCCGCTCGGCATCGGTTCCGGCAGATGCCCGCGGCGCCGGCGGCACATCCAGCGACAGCGTCACCTCGGCCGGCACGCACAACTTTTCGCAGATGCCATAGTTGGCGGTGACCACGATCGTGACCGGCAGGGCCGGGTCCTGCGGCGTGATCCGGATCGGAAACATCACATACTCACGGTATCCGATGACGTCGCCCGCCTTGTCGCTGATCACCTGCGGCACGGGAAACAACGCTTCGGCATGGGCGACGTTCTTTGATCCGCCGAAGTTGAACTCAGGCGGAATGCCGCCCGCCGTCCCTGGATTTTTCCAGTAGGTCTTCCAACCCTTGTTTAAGGCGAGTTCGAGAAACGCCGTCACCGTGTCCGGCATCGCGCCAGGCACATCTCCCGCCAAAAGACGCACACGATGCCGCTCGCTTTCCATCCAGTCCGTCGCGATCTCTTGCGCGCCAACCGGCGCTGCTGCCCCAATGGCGATGGCCGCCGCGACCATGCCGGCGACGAACGCCCGCCCGCGTCCCGTCACCTTGCGGCCCGCATCCTGCACGCTCCTCATAGAGCCGTTCCTCTTTCGCCGCGAATTATGGCAACAAGCATGGAAATTATTCACCTGCGAGCATCATTTCTACACACGCCAGACCCTTCACAGATCCGCCTCAGACGCATTACATTGTTCCGATGATGACGCCTAAGTCCAAGCGCAGGCCGGGCACGGGCACGACCCTTGAAGGGCAGTTGCTCCTGGCCATGCCGATTATGACGGACAAGCGGTTCGCGCGCTCCGTCATCTACCTGTGCGCCCACTCGAAAGAAGGCGCCATGGGCCTCATCATCAATCATCGGGCCGACCATATAACATTTCCCGACCTGCTCGATCGCCTCGGCATCATTCCGCGCGGCCCCGATGACACGATCGCCTCGGATTTCCTCGATCGCGAAGTGCACTCCGGCGGCCCTGTGGAAACGGGCCGCGGCTTCGTCTTGCATACCGCCGATTATCACGCGAGCGATAGCACCTTGGCGATTGCCGGCGGCATTAGCCTCACGGCCACGATCGATATTCTGAAGGCGATCGCCGCCGGTCGCGGACCGCAGCGTTCGATACTCGCACTCGGTTACGCGGGCTGGTCAGCCGGTCAACTCGAAAATGAAATCCAGGCCAACGGTTGGCTCAATTGCCCAGCCGATGCAGACATCATGTTCGAGACCGACCTTGACTTGAAGTATGAGATGGCGATGGCACGCATCGGCGTCAACCCGTCGTTCCTCGTCGCTGAAGCCGGCCACTGCTAACGCCACTTTCGTCCACCTGCCACGTCCGCAATTCGTGTTCAGCGCGCCGTGCCGTTCATTCGGCGGCATCCGAGTCGGGCTTGTCGGGAGCGGGTGGTCCGCCAGCCAGCCGCTGCAAACTGGCGGCGATATTTGGCGGCAGCTTGTCGTAATTCGCCAATGGCCGCACCGTCGTCGGCGTTCGCGGCGGTGCCGTGCGCACAGGCTGCTGCAAGGGAGTGGCGCGCACTGGCGCTATCGACTGCTGCGGAGCGGACATGGGCGGCGCTTGCGGCGCCGATTGCGCTGCCGCGGACGACATTGGCTGCGGCGCCTGGGCTTGTGGCATGTGCGTCTGCGGTGCGGACGCATGCGCTGATGCGGCCTCGGCGGTCTGGAACGCAGCCGAGAGATCGCGCAGGGGATGCCCGACGTGAGGCGGCTGCGACATCGGATTAAGCCCGGCCGGACCGGCATCACCGGTATCGAACATTGGCGGCATCGGCGGAACGGGCGATGAGTTGGCCGGTTGGCTGTGTGGATGCAGGGCTTGCGGCCGTAAGGCGGCCAGCCCCGGCACCTCGAACGGCGCCGGCGTCATGGCCGGCGGTGGCATGGGTGGCATCATGGGCTGCAGCGGTGCGGGCGCGGCCGGCGGAGGCGGCATCGGCGGCTTAGTGTCGGCGCGCGGCCGAACATTCGACTTCGCCATACCGTTGCGCGGACGCAGCGGCACCGTCGTTGGATCGTCCTGCGGAACCTGCGGCGGCCGCTGACCTGGCTGGAGACCTGGCTGGACGCCTTGAGGCGGCGGAGGCGGCTGTCCCTGCGGTCCGGCGGCCACAGCCGCAGCCATGACCGGCGCGGCAACGCCATCCATCGGCGGCGCGACGGCCTGCTGCGCGGCATCGGCTTTGGCGGCGACCTGTTCGGCCGCGTCGTCCTTGCGCTTGGTGCGGACCGCCGCCCGGAACAAACCGCGCGGCTGAATACGCCGCTCCGATTTGCGCACCAGCTTCAAAAGCTGCAGCACGTCGCGCTCGCTGATCGGGTCGCCGTAATAAAAGCCCTGACCGAATTCGCATTCAATCGAGCGCAGATAGCCGACGTCCTCATCGGTTTCCACGCCTTGCACGATGACCTTGCGCCCGAGTTCGTGCGTCATGGCGGTCACGGCGCGCAGCATGCCGCTGGCTGTCGCATCCGCCCCGCCGTTGCCATCGAGCAAACCGCGATCGATGCGCACGGCCTCGAATGGCAACCGCCCGAGATAGAGCAGCGACGAATAACCGGTGCAGAAATCATCCAGCACGAGTTCCGCTCCCGCGCTGCGCAACCACTCGAGCATTTCTCCCGAGTGCTCCGGATTATCCATCACCATGGCTTCGGGCACGCCAAGCTTAAGCGAGCCCTTGACCACCTGATGCCGGGCCAGCGCCTGCCGAATATCCTGCGCGGTCGTCTGGTCGACCTTCAGTGCCAGCGGCAGGTTGAAATTCACAAACAGCGCATTGTCAGCGCGCGGCAATTCCTTTTGCCAATGCGCGCAATCCTTCAGCGCCTGATTGACGACCATCTGGACAGTTCGCACCCACAGGTCCGCCGACCCCTCCCACTCCAGATAGCCGAAGGGATTGATCAGCCCATGCTTGGGATGATCCCAGCGCACGATGGCCTCGAACCCCGCCAGCTCTTCCATCGGCATATAGACGATGGGCTGATAGAGCACCTTGATCTGGCCCTTCTCCACCGCCTTGCGGATTTCCGCATCCGCCACCGCGCGCTCATCCGTCTGCTGGCGCATATCGGGTCGGAAAATTTCGATCCGGTCAGCACCGCCGCGCTTGGCGCGATACATCGCCGTCTCTGCCTCCCGCAAGAGTTCCCGGTCATCCGCCTGATGCCCGTCGTAAATCGCGATGCCGAGCGAACCGGTCAGCACGATTTCCTGTCCCGCAAGCTTGATCGGCGATCTCAGGCTGCGCCGCACGCGCTCGGCAAGCCCCGCCAACTCCTGCGCCGGTCGCTCCTTGATCAGCAAGATCGCGAAACGGTCTCCGGCCGCCCGCGCCAGCGTGTCTTCCGGCTCCAAGTGCCGCTGAAGCCGCCGCGCCACCGTCAACAGCAGACTGTCGCCGACCACCACGCCATACGAAGCATTGACCGACCGGAACTTGTCGATGTCGATAAACAGAATTGTCGGCCTCACCGTCGGCTCGCTGCGCGCCCGCTGCATCGCAATCGAAAGCCGGTCTTCCAGCAGCTGTTTGTTCGGCAGCCCGGTCAGCGAACACTTCACCGCGTCGGTCATCAGACGTTCCTGCGCCCGCTTGATGTCCGTCACATCGCGCAGCAGTCCAACGCTTTTCACCGTCCGACCGTCCTGGCTCGGAATGGTTGACGCCTCGACCTCGAACCAGCGATAGGCATTGTCCGTGTGTCTGAGCCGGAACACACACCGCATCTGCCCGTCGTTTCGCTCCTCGTTCGAAACCAGCGACAGCCGGAACCGTTCCCGGTCGGCCGGATGAATGTGCCGGCAGAAATCTTCCACCTTGGTGTTGAGTTCACCTGGGTTCAGCCCGAGAGCCGCTTCCACGTTGGAGGAAACCTTCACCTCGTCGCGGCGCGCACTCCACTCCCAGACGCCCGCGCCCGCCGCCTCGACGGCGACCGAGCGCAATTGCAGTTCCGTCGGTGATGAACCGTAGATCGGCTCCAGCGATTTAAAGGCGAACTGCGTCACCGTGAAACCGATCAGCAAGACGATCAGCACCAGCCCTGCCACAAGCCCCGACACGACCATGTCACCGGCAAGTTGTCCGGTCAGCGTCACCGCCGTGCCGAAGCACCACACGAACAGCAATAGCCACGTCGGAATGAGTGCCAGCGCTCGATCCTGGCCGCGCAACGCAAGAAACAGCGTGACCAACATGCCTCCGACGGCCAGCAACGCGAACGAGAGCCGCGCAAACGTCGAGGCGAGCCGCGGATCGATGACCGCCACCGCGACGAGAGCCAACTGCGCCACGATCCACACGCTGAACAGCATCCGCGCCAGCCCGTGCCACAGCGGAATGCGCAAAAAGAAATACAGAAAGATGGCGAGGCTTGCCGCCATCGACGCTTCCGTCGCCGCTCGGTAGACAGCGTTATTCTCGGCCTTGAGCTGAAACAGCTTGTGGAAGAATCCGAAATCGACGCACAGGTAGCCCAGCACGCACCACGCGACGAGCGCGCCGGCTGGAAAGATGACCTTGTGATTAGCCGCGAAGATCGCGGTCAGAAACACCGCCAAAAGGCCCGTCAAGCCGAGCATCACGCCGTTGAAAAGCTGCCGTTCGCGAACCTTCAACTCGTAGTCGAGCGGCTTCCAGACGAAAATGCGCGCGAACCGCTCCGACGACAATTCTGCGACGTAGGTGATCGTCTGTCCAGGTTCCAGCGTGATCCGGAACAGGTCGGCACGATCGCTGTCGATGCGTTCCGGTACGAAGCCGATCGAGGGAGTCACGGTCTCGATGCGCCGCGCATCGAGGTCGGGCCACACCACGCCGGACCCGATGATGGTGTACCGGTCCGCCGAGATCCAACGCTCGACGGCGATTTCACCCGGATTGTGCAGGGCAAACACCATCCAGCTCGGGTTCGTCCCCGGCGTGGTCGCGCGCACCGAAAGTCGCCCGGTCGTTCCGTCGGCATTGGCCGCCGTTTCGATCTGCAAGCTGTCGCCGCGGCCCTCGTAAAGCTCACCCCGCGTCGTAATCTCGATGCGCCCCTGGTCCGGCGCCACCGTAATAGCTTCCAGCGCGACAGCCGGCGCACTGACCGCCATCCAAGCGGAAAAGCAAATGGCAACGAGCGCAGCGATGCGGGCGAAGAGCGTCACGCGCCACCTCCCGCCTCGGTTGGATCGATGAGCCCAAACAGGAAATGATCGCGCCAAACCCCATCGATCCGCAGGTAATCGCGCGCATAGCCCTCGCGTACGAAGCCGCAGCGTTCCAGCACCCTGATCGACGCCGTATTCGACGGCTGTGTCGCCGCTTCGATGCGATGCAGGTGCAGCACGCTGAACGAGAAATGCAGAATGGTGCGCACCGCATCGGTCATGAACCCGCGCCCGGTTTCCCCCCGGCCGAGCCAATACCCAAGCGACGCCGATTGCGTCACCCCGCGCTGCACGTTAGTCAGCGCAACGCCGCCGACCAGATGCTCGTCGATGGCATCGAGCACCAGAAAGGCATAGCCCTGGTCCGCCCGCGCCTCGCGATGATGATGCTTCGCCCGTCGCTTGAAGGCGGCCTTCGTCAGATCATCACGCGGCCACGTCGGCTCCCACGGCTGCAGATGTGTCCGGCTCTCGGCGCGCAATTCGGCCCACGGTCCATAATCCGCGATCTGCGGCATCCGCAAAATCACGCGCTCCCCGCGTAAGGTGGACGGCACATCCGGAACAGGGCTCGATCTCAGAAAAGCCATGGCTGCGTGTTCCGCCAATCCTCAAGCCACGAGTTTCAGCCGCAGACCAGCGCGCTGCGCAAGATCATCGCTCTTTCGGCCCGCGCCGACAACGCTCACCGCGGCATCAGACCGGCGCAGACCGCGCGCGACCGCGACCACCTCTTGCGCGGTGACGCGATCAACGCAGTCGATCAGCTCCGACGTCGGCAACACGCGGCCATGTAACAGCATTTGACGCGCCATCTGCTCGGCTCGCGCGGAACTCGATTCAAGGCTCATCATCAGCCCGGCCTTGAGCTGCGCCTTCGCACGCGCCACTTCCGCGTCTGTTGGTCCCGCGTCGGCCATGCGGTCGATTTCGTCGCTCACCACGTCGATCAGCTCCCCGACCATGCCGGCCCCCGTCGCCGCGTGCACGGCAAAAAGCCCGGTGTCCTTTAATCCCCATGCCGTCGAATAGATCGCGTAACACAAACCGCGCCTCTCCCGGACCTCCTGGAACAGGCGTGACGACATCCCGCCACCGAGCAAGCCCGAGAAGACCTGCGCGGCAAAAAACGCTTCATCCCGGTACGACGGCGCCTCAAACCCCACGATGAGATGCGCCTGTTCGAACTTGCGCGAACTCGATCGAACCCCGCCCTTGTACTTGGCCGGCTCTTCCGGTCCCGGACTGACGTTAGACAGCCCGCCGAATAGGGCTCTAGCGTGGCGGACGGCATCTTCGTGTCGGATAGCCCCGGCACCGGCCAGAACCATGCCCTTCGGGTGATACCGCTCCGCCAGGAACGCCTTCAGTTTGTTGCTCGAAATGGATTTGACGCTTTTGGGCGTGCCCAGGATCGTCCGCCCCGCCGGCTGGTCGGGAAAGGCCGCATCGTGCACCAGGTCGAACGCCAGATCGTCCGGACTGTCGAGCGTGCCCGCGATCTCCTGCAGAATCACTTCCCGCTCCTTCTCCAGCTCCTCGTCCGCAAAAGTCGAGTTCTGGAGAATGTCAGCGATGATCCCGAAGGCGACGCCTTCGTCGCCCTTCAGAACGCGCGCGAAGTAGGCCGTGCTCTCCAGCCCGGTCGCGGCGTTCAGCTCCCCACCGACGGCCTCGATCTCCTCGGCGATGTCGCGTGTCGACCGTGTCCCGGTGCCCTTGAAGGCCATATGCTCCAGGAGATGCGACAGCCCATGCTCGTCGGCCCGCTCGTGGCGTGCCCCGGCATCGACCCACACGCCCAAGGCGCTGGTTTCCAGATGCGACGCTGTTTGCGTGACGACGGTGATCCCGTTGGCGAGCCGCGTGACTTCGGCACTCATGCAGTCGCCCCCGCGGCGCGCGATATCTTTTCGACGAAACTCTCCACGTCTTTCAGATCGTTGTTGAGCACAGGATATCGTTCCGGTGCGGACATCAGCGACGACAGCCTCTCTGGCAGGCCCGGCCGCGCTCCGGTGATGTGCTGCATCGCATCGGGAAACTTGGCCGGATGCGCTGTCGCCAGGATCACCCGCGCTGTGTCACCGCAACCGCGGGTTTCCAGCACGGCCTTGGCCGCGTGAACCGCGCACGCGGTATGCGGGTCGAGAAGGTATCCGCTCGCCGAAAGCGTGTCGCGGATCGTCGCCGCAACCTCGACTTCTGACGCGCCCGCCGCCCCGAACTCCATCCGCAAAGCGGCCGCCTGCGCCTCCGTCAAAACAAATCGACGGCCCTGCGCCAGCATCTGCATTTGCCGCGCGACAAGGTCCCCATCCCGGCCCGACGCTTCAAACAGAAAGCGCTCGAAATTTGACGAAATTTGAATGTCCATCGACGGCGATGAGGTCACCACAACATCGCGCATCTCGTACACGCCGGTCTCCAGCGTTCGCGGCAGGATGTCGTTCTGGTTCGATCCGATGACCAACAGCTCGATCGGCAACCCCATCCGCCGCGCCACGTAACCAGCGAAGACATCCCCAAAATTGCCCGTCGGAACCGAGAACACGATTTTGCGATCGGGCGCGCCGAGAGCCGCGGCGGCCACAAAATAGTAGGTCACCTGCGCAACGATGCGGCCCCAGTTGATGGAGTTGACACCCGACAGATTGACCCGGTCGCGGAACGCATGATCGTTGAACATGGCCTTCACGAGAGCCTGGCAGTCGTCGAATGTTCCTTTCACCGCCACGGCATGTACGCTCGTCTCCGTCGGCGTCGTCATCATCCGCCGCTGCACGTCCGAGACGCGCCCGTCGGGAAACAGCACCACAACGTCAACGCGCTCCGAGGAGCGAAACGCTTCAATCGCCGCCCCGCCCGTATCGCCCGAAGTCGCCCCGACGATTGTCGCGCGCTGACCGCGCTTTGTCAGCACGTGATCCATCAGCCGCGCCAGCAGCTGCATGGCGACGTCCTTGAACGCCAGCGTCGGACCGTGGAACAGCTCAAGAACGAAGGTCTGCGGATCGATCTGCACGAGGGGCGTTGTCGCCGGATGGCCGAAGGTGGCATAGGCGCCCTGCGCCATCTCCGTCAGCTGCGCATGCGTCAGCGAGCCGCCTGTAAACGGCCCGATGACCTCGACGGCCACCTCCGCAAATGGGCGGCCGGCAAACGATGCGATCGTCTCCGGGTCGATCACGGGCCACGTCTCGGGCAGATAGAGCCCGCCATCGCGGGCAAGTCCGGCCAGCAGCACGTCTTCGAAGCTGAGAACGGGCGCACGGCCTCTGGTGGAAATGTAATTCACGAGGGTATTTGAGCTTTCGTCCGACAAGAATTGGCCCCCGATCCCGTGGTTCGGTGGCGTGGCATGACCCTAAGCCCCGGCTCCGGCGCGAACAAGTCCACGTCCTCCAGGCTTCGACGGCTTACGCACGATCATCCGACGGGCGGGGCGGGTTGATCCGCTGGATGGCATACAGAATATAGATCGCCGCCAGCGCCACGGCGAGGCCGAACCACGTCATCGCGTATTCCAGATGCCGGTTCGGCAAAGCCAGCAGGGTTGTACCACCTCTCGGCCATCCGCCGGGTGCGGCGCCTTCAGCGTCGACGAACAGCGGGATGAGTTTCGCCGGTTCCGCATTCGCGGGATATGACGCTGCGATCATGCCGTCAAAGTCGCGCCAGAACCAAAGGTTCGCCTTCGGATCGTTGTCGGGCACGAAGCGCGCATGCTGTCCCGGCAACCGGATCAGGCCGGCCACGTCGGTCTCTCCCGCGATCTGCCCCTGGGCGCGCGAAGCAGGATCTTTGAACTGCTCCGGCACGAAACCGCGGTTGACGATCAGGGTTTCGCCGGCTTCCGCAAGAACAAAGGGCGTGAACACTTGGAAGCCCGGCCCGATTTCCAGACTAGGCGCATACAAATACATTTCCTTGTCATTGAGAAATCGCCCGCGCATGGAGACGTGCTTGTATTCCAGGTCGCCCCACCCGCCCGGCATGTGGCCCGCAGCCTGATCGAGCGCCTGCCGGATCGGAACCGGGGCCGAGGTGCTGCGGTCGGCGATCGCCTGTAACAGACTTTCTTTCCAGGCCAGCCTATCGAGCTGCCAGAACCCCAGCCACGTCAGCAGAGGCAGCGCCACGGCAACCATCAGCGTTGGCAGCAACAGCTTTGTTTCGCGCAAACGTGCCAGCATGATTTTGAGCTTCCTTCGCCCCGCTCCCTTACGGAGCCAGCCGGCCCTCTTCGGCCTTGTGTTTATATTGCAGGGCAATGAGCAGCGCCTTCAGGAAGCGCAAAAGCCCCAGTGCAATCAGCGGCGTGAGAAGTCCCCACAGCACCACGTGCTGCCAGACCGGCGGATTGAACGTGAACTCGAACCACAGCGCCGCGCCGAGGATGCCGAAGCCCAGAATGAAAATCGCAAACACCGCCGGACCGTCGCCCGTATCGATGAATGCGTAGTCGAGACCGCACGCGCCGCAAGTATCGCGCAGCACCAGCACCTGCTTGAACAGCGCGCCCTTGCCGCAGCGTGGACAGCGCGCCAGTGCCGCGCTGTTCATGACGGCTGCCTTGCGTTCGGTCATCGCGGCCTCCAGCCGGCGTTTCGAAAACGGCAAGGGCGGCCTCGTCGGACCGCCCCCGCCAATCTCAAACCTTGCCGGCCCTCGATCAGTGCGCGGCGGCAGCAACGATCTTGCCGGCGCCCCAAACGTAGATGCAGGCGAACAGGAACAGCCAAACGACGTCGACGAAGTGCCAGTACCAGGCGGCCGCTTCAAAACCAAAGTGCTGCTTTGGACTGAAATGGCCCTTCATCGCCCGCAACAGGCAGACCAGCAGGAAGATCGTGCCGATGATGACATGCGCGCCATGGAAGCCCGTAGCCATGAAGAACGTCGAGCCATAGGAATGGCCGGCGAACGTGAAGCCGGCGTGGCTGTATTCGACAAACTGCAGCACGGTGAAGGTCGCGCCGAGCACGACGGTGGCGGCGAGGCCGGCAATAAGCTGGCCGCGCTTGTTCTCCAGCAGCGCGTGGTGCGCCCACGTCACCGTGCAACCCGAGAGCAGCAGGATCAGCGTGTTGACGAGGGGCAGGCCCCACGGATCAAAGGTGTGCGAGAAGTTTCCCTCCGCCGGCGCGCCGGTTGCGGGAATTGTTGCTTCCGTCATCTCGACCGGTACCGGGGGCCACTGGCCGCCGAACAGTTCGTTGCGTTTCACGAGGCCAACGGCGGTCTGCATGTTCTCGTAGGAATAAGTCCCGTTGGGGAACAGCGCGACATCGAAGTAGGCCCAGAACCAGGCCACGAAGAACATCACCTCCGAGGCGATGAACAGCAGCATCCCGTATCGCTGATGAATCTGCACCACCGGTGTATGCTGGCCGGTCTGCGCTTCTATCACGACATCGCGCCACCACATGAATGAGATGATGCAAAGACCGAGTATGCCGGCGGCAAAAATGCCGGGGCCCTGCACACCAAAAAGACCCGTGCCGCCGCCCGTCGAGCGCATCCAGATGATGGACCCGACCGCGGTGACGAATGCCGACAACGCGGCGAGGATCGGCCACGGACTCGGATTGAGCAGGTGATAGTCGTGCTGATTGGCATGCGATGAGGCCATAGTCGTCTCCGATTTCCCCGTAGTCTCTTGTTGCATCCAGTCCTCGGGAAGATTTGCTGCCGCAAGGTTCCGTCACGAACCCGCACCGGCAGCCTAGCTTCTGTTATCCTTGCCCGTACCGGCGTCGACCTGCCCCTCAACCTTCGCTCCCTCGACGGGATAGAACGTATAGGACAGCGTGATTTCCTTGATCCGCGAAGATTCTGGGTCCGTCACCAGCGCCGAATCGACAAAAAACGATACCGGCATCTCAATGCTCTGCCCCGGCTCCAGCGTCTGCTCCTTGAAGCAGAAACATTCAATCTTGCTGAAGTAGAGTCCCGCGGCGTCCGGCGACACGTTGAACGTCGCGGTGCCCGTGATCTTGCGGTCTGTGGTGTTCGTGGCGCGATAGAATACGAGCATGTTCTCGCCGATGTGCGCGTCGACAGTGCGCTGGACCGGCTCGAACGCCCAGCCGAGCTTGGGCGAAACGTTGGCGTCAAAACGCACCCTCACGATGCGATCGAGAACGGTATCGGATGGTTTGATCGCCCGTTGCGTCGTGCCGCCGAACCCGGTCACTTGGCAGAACATCTGGTACAGCGGCACCGCCGCGTATGCCATGCCCGCCATCCCCACCGCGCCGGCAACGCACAGGAGCGCCACCTTCGTGTCGTTTGATAAGGGCGCGCGAGGCGCCGGCATCTGAAGGTCTGCGGTCACTCTGCTCCGACTTTCTCAGATAGCCCGGTTGGCGACATTGGCGCCCAGATGAACAATCGTTGCCGCATAGAACATAATCACGAGGAACCCAAGCCCGAGCGCGATCGCAATCGAACGGATCCGCCGTCGCTTGGCTTCCGCGGCCGCCGCGGCCGCATCGATTTCGGCAACCGTGTTCGACATATCATTCATGACATCAGAACCTTTCACGCCAAAAGGCGGTTCATCGCACCCTCGACGACGAGGATGGCGAACAGAGCGTAAAGATACAAGATCGAGAACCAGAACAGCTGCTTGCAGGCCTTATCGGCTTCGCGCCCTTCCGTTATGCGCCAGACGTTGAACGCAAACCACAGAAAGATCGCGCCGAGCCCAACGGAGGCGATGCCGTACGTCAGTCCACCGAGCCCGATGAAGGCCGGCAGGATTGCGAGCGGCACGAGCACGATGGAATAGAGCAAGATCTGCTTACGGGTCTCCGCTGGCCCCGCCACGACCGGCAGCATCGGCACGCCGACCCGCTCGTAGTCGCGCGAGCGCAGCAGCGCCAGCGCCCAGAAGTGGGGCGGCGTCCACATGAAGATGATGAGAAACAGCAGAATGCTTTCCAGGCTCACCGTTCCGGTCACGGCCGCCCAACCGATCATTGGGGGAAAAGCACCGGCCGCGCCACCGACGACAATGTTGTGCGGCGTCAGCCGCTTCAGCCACATCGTATAGATGAAAAGGTAATAGGCGATTGTCAGGGCGAGCAGCGCACCGGCCACCCAATTGACGAGCACACCGAGCGTCAAGACCGACATGACCGACAGCACGCCGCCGAACTGCAGCGCTTCGTCCGGCGTCACGCGGCCGCGCGGAATGGGCCTCGCGGCAGTGCGGGCCATGTTTTCGTCGATGTCGGCATCATACCACATGTTGAGCGCACCGGACGCGCCCGCGCCGACCGAAATTGCGATCATGGCGATCAGTCCGATCACAGGATGGATCGCACCGGGAGCAAGCAACATCCCCGCCAACGCTGTCAGGATGACAAGCGTCATCACGCGCGGCTTCATCAGCGTCACGAAATCACCGACGCCCGGTTCGAGAACCTTGAGCGATTGCCCAACACCGGCGTCGGATGCGGCCGTCGTCATATCGTGAACTTCCCTTGCGCGAAACCGGCGGCCTTTGCGGCTCTCCCGGTTGAAAACCCATCCCTGGGCATTTCCTCGACTTCAGTACCGCCCGCGCCGTGTCCGTTTTTTGCCGGATCGATTTCGCAGCGCGAACGGGAAAGGTCTCGGGCGGCTGCAACCACCCGAGATCCAAGCTTTGCGTTAGTGACGCTCGGACGTTGCCGCAATGCGCGGCAGCGTTTCGTACGAATGGAAGTTGGGCGGCGAGGGCAGCGTCCATTCGAGGGTGGTGGCGCCTTCACCCCACGGGTTGCCGGCGGCCTTCTCCTTACGGGCGAAGGCGACAGCAAGACCGATGAAGAAGAACACCGTGCCGACCGCCGTGAGGTAGGACCCATACGACGAGATCTGGTTCCAGAAAGCGTAGGCGTCCGGGTAATCGGCGTAACGGCGCGGCATGCCGGCGGCACCCAGGAAGTGCTGCGGGAAGAACAGAATGTTGGCGCCGAGGAACGTGGTCCAGAAATGCAGCTTGCCCCAGAACTCGGAGTACATATAGCCGGTCATTTTCGGGAACCAGTAGTACCAGCCCGCAAAGATCGAGAACACCGCGCCGAGCGACAGCACGTAGTGGAAGTGCGCCACGACATAGTAGGTATCATGCAGCGCGCGATCGACGCCGGCGTTCGACAGCATCACTCCGGTCACGCCACCGACGGTGAACAGGAAGATAAAGCCAAGCGCCCAGATCATCGGCAGGCGGAATTGGATCGAACCGCCCCACATGGTTGCGATCCACGAGAAGATCTTCACACCCGTCGGCACCGCGATCACCATGGTGGCGAAGACGAAGTAGGCCTGCGTGTTCACCTTCATGCCGGCTGCATACATGTGGTGTGCCCACACGATGAACCCGACGAGCCCGATGGCGACCATGGCATAGGCCATGCCGAGATAACCGAATACCGGCTTGCGCGAGAACGTCGCCACGATGTGGCTGACAATGCCGAAGCCGGGCAGGATGAGGATGTAGACTTCCGGGTGGCCGAAGAACCAGAACAGATGCTGGTACAGCACTGGATCGCCGCCGCCGGCCGGATTGAAGAACGTGGTGCCGAAGTTGCGATCCGTCAAAAGCATCGTAATCGCACCGGCAAGAACCGGCAGCGACAAGAGCAGCAGGAACGCGGTGATCAGCACGGACCAGACGAACAGCGGCATTTTGTGCAGCGTCATGCCCGGTGCGCGCATATTGAAGATCGTGGTGATGAAATTGATCGCGCCCAGGATCGACGACGCGCCCGCGATGTGCAGCGCCAGGATTGCAAAGTCCATCGCCGGACCAGGATGCCCAGACGTCGACAGCGGCGCATACATCGTCCAGCCCGCGCCGACGCCATTCATGCCCGTCGGACCTTCGACGAACATGGAGATGACGAGCAACGTCAGCGCCATCGGCAGCAGCCAGAAGGAAATATTGTTCATGCGCGGGAAGGCCATGTCCGGTGCGCCGATCATCAGCGGCACGAACCAGTTGCCGAACCCGCCCATGGTTGCAGGCATCACCATGAAAAACACCATGATGAGGCCGTGACCGGTAACGAACACGTTGTAGACATGCGCGTTGCCGAAGTACTGCAAGCCCGGCTCGGCGAGTTCGAGGCGAATACCGATCGAGAGCGCGCCGCCGATGATGCCGGAGATCATGGCGAAGATAAAATACATCGTGCCGATGTCTTTATGGTTCGTCGAGAACAGCCAACGGCTGATGCCGGTCGGTGCGTGGTCATGATGATCGGCATGTGCCGCAGTGCTACCCATGGTCTTCGACCTTCTCGTCTCGGGTTGTCGTCATTCGGTGCGCGTTGGTCACCAAAGCCGATTGGCTGTGGTGGAAAGAGCTGGTCAGCGCGTCACTCCGGCTTCAGCCACCGACTTGATGCCCGCCTGCTCCATAGCCACGCGATCGTTAATTTCCTTGGCCTTCTTGCGGTCGCCGGCCTTCATGGCCGTGGTCCACTGATCGTAGGTGTCCTGCTTCACGACCCGCACCGCGATCGGCATGAAAGCGTGATTCATGCCGCATAGTTCCGAACATTGCCCGTAGTAGATGCCCTCACGCTCGGCACGAAACCACGTCGCTGTCAGACGCCCCGGCACGGCATCGATCTTCGAACCGAAGGACTGGATGGTCCAGTTGTGGATCACGTCGTTGGACGTGACCAGCATGTGCACGACCTTGTTCACGGGCACGAGTATTTCATTGTCGACAGCCAGCAGGCGCGGCGTCGGAATGCCGGATTTCACTTTTTCAGCCACTTCTTCGTCCGTCAGCATGTTCGAAGTGACGGTGAACGTTTTGTCTTCGGCCGTGGCGCCGGGATACTCATGCTCCCAGAACCATGCGTTGCCGATGGCTTTGATCGTCACATCGGGCTTGGGATACGAATACTGCAGCATCAGCAGTTTGAACGACGGAATTGCAATCGCAACCAGGATGAGGATCGGCAGGACCGTCCACGCCACTTCCAGAAGCGTGTTGTGAGTTGTCTTCGATGGAACGGGATGTTTCGATTCGCGGAAGCGCCACATGACGTAAAGCATGAGGCCCAGAACGAAGAGCGTGATGGCAATGATGATGATGTTTACGAAGTCATAAAACCAGCTGATGTCGCGCGCCACCTCTGTGACGGCGCCCTGAAGGCCAGTTTGCATCGGGACCGACTGGCCAAAGCTCTCAGCCAGCGCCGGATCAAGGCCGAAGCCGATCGCGCTGGCGAACATCACAGCCGCGGCTGCAACAGCTCCCGGTGTCCATCGACGTGTCATCATTCCAATCGCTCCCCAGATCCTCCCGGATCAAGCCGGGTATCGCTTTCGAGAAGGGGAGGTGCCAACGCCTCAAGGATCGACCTCGAGATCGGTTTTCGGGCGCAGCCGTGACATCGCGAAGCGGCAAAATCAGCCGCGCGTGTGACCCGTTGCAGCCCTTGGCGTCCAGGCAATCGGCGCATATGGAAAGCCGACCATCGTATGTCCAGATGCCTCTCAGCCAATTGCGACGATCTTCCCCTTCGTCGCGCACAGATCAACCGCCAACCCGTAACTAAGTCAAGTTTTTTGCGGCAAATATTCGCATGAAGTCATCCATTCCCGGCAAGTCATCGTCCGTCTGCGGCCGAGTTCAATTTGCATGTTCCAATCTGTTGAAATCGTCTCGTTTCGGCCTCTTTCGTGGGAGAACGACAACACCGCAGCGTGCTAGGACCGCCTCCCGGGTGACCGCACGACGCCGCGGCGGGGGTCACAACTGTGCGCCCTTGTCGCGTCTTCTGCACAGCCAATCCTGAGATGAAAAAACCCATGCCCGTCCAAGTGCACCGCCGTGTTGCAACGCAGCAAGCTTGCGCTGTGCTTCTTCGATGGGGATTTGCAGCTGCATGCGCCCTGCTCATTGCATCTGGCGTGGCCGAGGCGCAGGAAAATAAGGCCCCTGAACTCGCCGATGGCACCGTCAAAGCCCAACACGGCGATTGGCAAGTCGTCTGCAAACCGCCGCCCGCCGGCGCAAAGAACGAAATCTGCGCGCTTGTGCAAAGCGTCACAGCCGAGGATCGCCCCAACGTCGGCCTGACGGTCTATTTCCAGAAATTTTCGCAAGGCATTCGCGTCTTGCGCGTTTTCGCACCTGTCGGGGTGCTGCTACCGCCCGGCATCGGCCTCAAGATCGACAACGTCGACGTCGGCCACGCGCCATTCCTGCGCTGTCATACCTTCGCCTGCTACGCGCAAGTAACGCTTGACGACAAGCTGATCAGCCAGTTCACCAATGGCAAGACGGCCATTTTCATCATCTTCCAGACGGAAGAGGCGGGCATCGGCATCCCGTTGTCACTCAATGGTTTCGGTCAGGCGCTGGCTGCCCTGCCCTGAGCGGGATGCGACCCGTCGCAGCGGCCTTGCTTGCCCTCAGTCGCTGCGGCGACGGCTGGCCGGAACGCGAATGAGTTCGCTGGATCGCTTGTCAGCCGGCTTTGGCGGCGCGCAACTCGAAGCGCCGGGCTTTGGAAACGCGATGCCGGCGACATTCGACATTGGACTGGCGGCTTGCGGCAAGTGGGCGAACAGCTCGGCCCATGCGTTCGCGATACGCGACGTGGTGTCCTGATATTGTGACGAGGCCGTCTGCCAGAAGCGCATCTGTTCCTGGACCACATCGCTCTGCGTCCGGCACCGCGCCAGTCTTTGCGGAATTCCCAAATACGCCTGCGCCCTGCGGCTCGCCAGCGTGATGAGTTCCATCTGCTGCACGGTCAGCACTTTCATCGGACCGAAGCCGGCCGATAAGGTCTCCAAAATCTGTTTGGGATCGAAGGCGTTGGCATCGAAAGCTTTGGCCGCCATCTTTGGCTCGCTCAGCCAATCGTGCATATGCGGATTGTTCGGGGAGGGCTTGTCCATGACACGCGATACTCTCGTCTACACGACCTCTACGAAGTGTCTAAGTGGCAACGGTATAGGCGATCTTTCCATACGTTTGGCAACAATCTCAATCCACTTCGCGATTTTCAATCACGCTCCGTGACGCCAACCGAGCCACATCCGCTCTCACACGACCGCAACAACCTTAAATTGTGACGAGGTGAATTAAGCAACCATATGATGTAATTACCAAAATTTGGTTAAAGTGATTTGACGACGTAACTGTGGCCGCCGAAGTTAGATGTGTTCATTTATGTAATTGCCGTTGAGTTTGCGTATGCGGGAATTCCTGCAAAGGCCGGTCTGGGCCAAGTTCAGAACCGCATTCCTTGCGGTTTTGGCTCTCGCGGCTGCTCTGGCAAACACCGCCCCGGCCGTCGCCGATGACCAGCACCCCTCGTGGCGCGAAATCTGGAAGTGGCGCGAAGTCTGGTCGGGCGTCGACGTCGCTGAAGACAACTGGCTCGCCTACACCGGCGTAACCATTGCCCCCTTCAACCACATCCACGAGGAAGGCCTGCGGCTACGCTTCACTGGCGGCTACGGTCAGTATGCCTACACCGGCAATCGAACGACGAGCGCAGCAAGCATCGTGCAATCGTTCAACGCCTCAACCTATTATGGGGATGCGCTGATCGGCTATCTCGATCGCTTCGGCCCACTCACCGCCAAAGCATTCGCGGGCATCGCCTACAGCGCTCACGACATCACACCGTTCGATCCCGATAATCTCGTCATCGGCGATGACGTCGGCTTGAAAGGCGTCCTCGAACTCTGGCTCGACATCGGCGACATCGGTTTTGCCTCGCTCGATTTGTCGTGGTCGCAAGCCCACGAAACCCGCGCGGCCCGTTCGCGCCTTGGAGCCCGTTTTGCACCATCGCTGTCGGCGGGTCTCGAAGCCTGGCTCAACCTTGATGCGCAAAGCGATTGCGATCTCGGCTGGGACAACAGCGCCGCCTGCTATTCGGATGCAGAAACCAGCTTGATTGACTACACCCGCGCCGGCCTCTTCCTTCGCCACGAGTGGGACGGCGGCGAAATCTCTGCCTCTGCCGGAATTTCCGGCGGCAGTTTCATGTCGTCCGGTGATGCCAACCCAGAGCCTTTTGGCACCGTCAATTGGATGACGCAGTACTGAGCCGGCGCCAGCATCGCCGCATTCCTTCAGCACCTCGTCCGGCGTACCTCCCTCGAGTTGCACTAACATCGTCATAAAAAGAACAATTGTTCGGCTTGACGTGTTTACCGTGGCGAGCGATTGATCTAAAAATAACGATCGTTCGTTTTGCCCTACAATCCAAGGACGACTAGAGTTGCCGTCCGGACAAGTCTGAAACCCAAATCTACCTTTGAAGTATCATGCCGAGATTGAAACCCGATACCCAGCGCGCCCGCCGCGAACACATCCTCGACGCCGCTGAGCATTGCTTTGCCCGCGCAGGATTTCACGCATCAAGCATGCAGGACATCTGCCGCGAGGCCCACGTTTCTCCCGGCGCGCTCTATGTTTACTTTGCATCCAAGGAAGCACTCATCGCAGGCCTTGTCGAACGCGACCGGCAGAATTTTCAATCGCGCTTCGCTCAACTCGCCGAAGCGTCCGATTTTTTCGCCGCACTCGAAGCGATCGGCAATGCCTACTTCGTCGAGGACGAATCGTATCGCCGCCGCATGTGCATCGAGATCGGCTTGGAATCGACACGCAACGAACAGGTCGGCGAGATGCACCGCTCCGTCGATTCATTCGTGCGCACAAGTTTTGAAACGCTGTTCCAGCGCATGATCGATGAGGGCCGCATCCGTCCGTCACACGACGCTCAGGCACTCGCACGGATCTTCATGGTCATCGGTGATGGCCTGTTTTGGCGCAGCGCCATCGACGCAGGGTTTGATATGGCCAAAACCATTCCCGATGTCGTGGAAGTCATCCGCCAACTTTTGAACCCCGTGTCCGAAGCTGCAGCACGCCGCTTGGCAGCGCCGGGCATCGAGGAGGCCGCAGAGTGACCCGATCGCAATTCATCAAATACGGCTTGGCCGCCGCTGCCGCCACCGCGTTGTGGGCGACAGGCGCCTATAAGCCGATCATCGACATTCTTGCTCACCGCTCTGCCCAAAAGCAAGAAGTGGCAGCAGTGGCGCCGCCCTCTGTTACGGTCGCGCGCGTCAAGCCTTCCGATTTCATCGAAACCGTTCTCGTGTCTGGCTCGCTCGTCGCCCGCGAAGACGTGCTTGTTGCGCCTGAAGTCGAAGGACTGCGCATCCTCGAACTTCGCGCTGATCAAGGCGACTGGGTCAAGAAGGGCGACATGCTCGCCGTGCTCGAAACCGAGACCCTTGACAGCCAACTCGCCCAGAATGCAGCTAATCTTGCACGCGCCTCCGCTGCAATCGCACAGGCGAACAGCCAGATCACCGAGGTTCAAGCCCGTCTCACCGAAGCCAAGGCGCAGCTTGAGCGCGCCAAGCCGCTGTCCGAACAAGGCTACCTCTCGCAGAGCACGCTCGATGCTCGCACCGCCGCGCAGCGTTCGCTGTCTGCGCTGCTGATTTCCGCGCAAAGCGGTTTGACAGCCGCCGAAGCCGAGAAGACGCAACTTGAAGCCGCCCGCCACGAACTGAAATGGCGCCTATCTCGCTCAGAAGTTCGCGCGCCCGTGGATGGCGTGATTAGCCGTCGCTCCGCAAAGACCGGCGGCATCGCAACAGCCGTCGGCGTGGCGGCCGGCGACCCGATGTTCCTCATTATCCA
Organism: Hyphomicrobium sp.; assembly: GCA_022844105.1. GTDB lineage: Bacteria > Pseudomonadota > Alphaproteobacteria > Rhizobiales > Hyphomicrobiaceae > JAGVSR01. The sequence goes on from JALHMJ010000011.1 coordinate 65,353, forward strand.
GAACGGCGAGATCGAACTCGATGCCGACGTCGGCGAAACCGATGTTCGCAAACTGAAGGCCGGACAGAAGGTCACCATCACCGTGGCCGACGGTATCTCGACGACGGGCACGGTGCGCCTCGTCTCGCCAGAAGTCGATAACACCACACGCCTTGGCCGCGTCAGAATTTTTATCGGCGCCGATAACCGTCTGCGCGTCGGCACATTCGCCAGCGGCCGCATCGAAACCGCGCGCGAAACCGGCCTCGCCGTGCCGGTGTCCTCCGTCAGCACGTCCAACAACATTTCGACCGCGTTGGTGCTTGATGGCGATACGGTCCGTGAGCGCAAGATTGAATTGGGCTTGAGTGCCGGCGGCCTCGTACAGGTGCGCAACGGCCTCGTCGACGGCGATCGGGTCATTGCGCGCGCCGGGACCTTCCTGAAAGACGGCGACGTTGTCCGCGCCGTCGAAATCGAACCCCGTGCCGTGAGCGACGCCCGATGAGTTCGACATCGCAGATCAATTTTTCGGCCTACTCGATCCGTCGGCCGCTGCCCGCGATCCTGCTGTTCGTCGTGCTGCTGTTTCTCGGCATCATGAGTTTCAAGTCGCTGCCCGTCACGCGATTTCCCAACATCGATATTCCCCTCGTTCAGGTGACGATCAATCAGTCGGGCTCCACGCCGGCTGAGTTGGAAACACAGGTCGCCAAACTTGTCGAAGACTCGGTCGCCAACATAACCGGCGTCAAACATGTCATCTCGACGCTCAGTGACGGGTCCTCCACGACGGCCATCGAATTCCGGCTCGAAATCGACACCGATCGCGCCTTGAACGACGTCAAGGATGCCATTGAAAAAATCCGGCCCGATCTGCCACGCACCATCGACGAGCCGATCGTTCAGCGCATCGATGTCGAAGGTCAGGCGATCCTCGCCTTCGCCGCCGTGTCACCGGGCATGACGCTCGAACAGCTGTCCTGGCACGTCGACGATGTGATCAAACGCGACCTTCTAGTTGTGAAGGGCGTCGGCCGCGTCGAGCGTTATGGCGGCGTCAAGCGCGAGATCCGCGTCCTGCTCGATCCGGACCGATTGCTGGCCTACGGCGTGACCGCTGCCGACATCAGCAAACAAATACGAGCCACCAACGTCGACATCGGCTCGGGTCGCGGTGAAGTTGGCAGCCAGGAGCAAGCGATCCGTATTCTGGCCGGTGCCAAGACAGTCGCCGAGCTTTCGGAAACGAAAATCGCCATTACCGGCGGCCGCTACGTGCGCTTGAACGATCTCGGCCGCGTGCTTGACGACGCCGAGGAGGCCCGTTCTTTCGCACGCCTCGATGGCCAGCCGGTGGTCTCATTTTCCATCTTCCGCTCGAAGGGTTCGAGCGAACTCTCCGTTGCCGAAGCTGTCGAAAAGCGTCTCGCTGACTTAAAGCAGCGCTACCCCGACGTGACGTTGAGCAAGATCGATGACGCCGTGTCGTATACGCGCGGCAACTACGAAGCCGCCATGACGACGCTGATCGAAGGCGCCATTCTCGCCGTCATCACCGTATTTCTCTTCCTGCGCAATGCGCGGGCAACGCTCATCACGGCCATCGCCCTGCCGTTGTCGGCCATACCGACCTTCTGGGCGATGAGCCTGATGGGCTTTTCGCTGAACCTTGTATCGCTGCTCGCCATCACGCTCGTGACGGGCATTCTCGTCGATGACGCCATCGTCGAGATCGAGAACATCGTGCGCCACATGCGCATGGGCAAGTCACCCTACCGTGCCGCCATGGAGGCGGCCGACGAAATCGGCCTCGCCGTCATCGCCATCACGCTGACGATCGTTGCGATCTTCGCACCCGTGTCATTTATGGGCGGCGTCGCCGGTCAATATTTTCGCCAGTTCGGCCTGACCGTCGCCGTCGCGGTACTATTTTCTCTGCTCGTCGCGCGCCTGATAACGCCGATGATGGCGGCCTACCTGATGCGACCGGTGGAACCGCACGACACCGAAAACAGCCGGACTATGCGGGCGTACGTGGCGTTCCTCGCGACGACCTTGCGTTGGCGCTACGTCACGCTGATCATTGGCCTGGGCATCTTTGCCGGCTCGATCTACGCCACCAGCATTCTGCCGACAGGCTTTATCCCGGACGAGGACACCTCGCGCGTCGTCATCTCGGCCGAGCTTCCTCCTGGCGCACGGCTCGATGACACGCGCCTCATGACCGATGAGATCACTCGCCGCTTGAAGCAGGTGCCCGAGGTTGCGAGTGTTTTTGCATTGGGCGGAGTATCGCCGACCGGCGCGCTCGAAGTTCGCCGGGCCGCGGTCAACGTGCGCCTCGTGCCGAAAACCGAACGCGACAAGCCGCAAAAGGAGCTGAAGGCGATTGTCTCTGCCGTTATTGCCGACATTCCCGACGTGCGCGCCTGGTTTGTCAACGAACGCGGCGAACGTGAGTTGTCGTTCTCGCTCCTGGCCCGCGACGGCGATGCCCTTGCCGAAGGCGTATCGAAAGTTGAATCCGCCGTCCGCAAGCTGCCCGGATTTTTCAACGTCGCCTCCAAGTCGGCTCTCGATCGTCCAGAGATCCGCATCGTACCCGAACTCGATAAGGCTTCAGCCCTTGGCATCACGCCCGATCAAATTGCCGAAACGGTGCGCGTCGCCACCATCGGCGACGTCGATGCCAATCTGGCCAAGTTTACATCCGGCGATCGCCTGATCCCGATCCGTGTCCAGGTCGAGGAGAGCGCTCGCGAAAATCTGCAGCGCATCGCCAACCTGCGCATGACCAACGCTGCCGGAAAGTCGATCCCTCTGTCCGCCGTCGCCAACATCTCATTTGGGCGCGGGCCAAGCGCCATCGACCGCTACGACCGCGAGCGCCGCGCCGAGATCGGCGGCGACCTCGTCAAGGGTTACGCACTCGGCAGCGCGCGCGAAGCCTTCGTCGCCGAAGTCGACAAAGTCGGCCTGCCCGCGGGCGTGCGCCTGCAGGCAACGGGCGACGCCGAAATCCAGGACGAGGTGGCGACCGGCTTCATCACCGCCATGGGCACCGGTCTCATGATCGTGTTCGGCCTGCTGATCCTGCTCTTTGGCAGCGTCGTCCAGCCGATCACCATCCTCTTGTCCTTGCCGCTGTCGTTCGGCGGCGTCGTCATTGCGCTAATCGCAACCGGCAATCCGATCAGCATGCCGGTCTACATCGGCCTCCTGATGCTCATGGGTATCGTGACCAAGAACGCGATCATGCTCGTCGACTTCGCGGTGGAGGAAATTGCCCGCGGCACCGAACGGACCGCTGCTCTTTTGGAAGCTGGCCGCAAACGTGCCCGCCCCATCGTCATGACCACCATCGCCATGGCAGCTGGCATGTTGCCCAGCGCTTACGCACTCGGCGACGGCGGCGAATTCCGGGCCCCCATGGCCATCGCCGTGATTGGCGGCCTGCTTGTGTCGACAATCCTGTCCCTCATTTTCGTGCCGTCGTTCTTCACGGTCATGGACGACCTCTCGCGCCTCATGACGTGGCTCGCCTCGTTTGTCATCAAAACGAACGCCGCCGACGAAGAGGCCGATGAGGTCGAAGCAGCCCCTCGCGTCCCGCCCCGTGCCACGCAGGAGCCGTCACGCCAAGCCGCGCCATCACCGCCAGGCCGGATCGCTGCGGAATAACCTTCGCACCGCGCAAGCGTTGTGCTCACGTCACTGAGCTCCTATATCGCTCGCAGACTTTTGTCGCATTCCACCGAAAGGGATTGATCATGTTCGACGCGAAAGCACTTTTGGAGCAGATCGCCGGTAACGTTCAACGCCCCTCTGCCGCACCTTCCGCATCCGGCGCATCAGGCGAAGGATTGAACGACCTTTTCAGCCAGATCGCAGCCGCCGTGCAGTCGTCGGGCCAGAGCGCTCAAAGTAACCTGGGCGCTCAAAGTAACCTGGGTGGCCAAACCAATCTGGGTAATTTGTCCGATCTTATGCGCAATATCACCGGTGGCGCGGGCGGCGGCGCTGGCCTCGATCAGATCCTGGCCCAAGTCAAAGAGCAGGCCGCCAAATACGGCGGTGCATCGGGCGCCGACCTCGTCGACACGTTGACGAAGGCGTTCGGCCAAGCGACCGAAGGCGTCAAAGAGGGCGCCACCAGGATCGGCGACGCGACGGGTACACGTGACGCGGTCTCCAACGCCACCGGCGGCAGGTCCGCCGACGAACTGATCGCCCAGGTCAAGGATCTGATGGCCAAAAACCAGCTCGGAACCGGCGCCGTCCTCGGCGGGCTTGGCGCCATTCTGTTTGGTACGCGGACCGGCCGCGGCATGGCAACCGGTGCCGTCAAACTCGGCGCGTTGGCCTTGATCGGCGGCCTTGCCTACAAGGCCTATCAAAACCATCAGGCCGGCAGGCCGCTAATCACCGGGCCGCAGAATGCCGCCACTGAAGCACCGACCGGCTCGGGTTTTGAACCGGCCGCGATCAGCAACGAGGCCGCAACACTTATCATCCGCGCCATGATCGCCGCGGCGGCCGCCGACGGTCGCATCGACGATCGCGAATATGGGCGCATCCTGGAATCGGCCGGCGGCGTGGCGGCGAGTCCGGAGGCAAAGGCTTTTCTCGAAGCCGAATTACGCAGCCCCGCCACGGCCGCGTCGCTTGCCGCTTCCGTCACCTCGGCCGAAGAAGCGCTACAGATTTACACCGCCGCCCGTGTCGCGGTGGACGCCGACAACGCATCAGAGACAGGCTTCCTCGCCGAACTCGCGTCCACACTTGGCATCGACGCCGATCTCGCCCGCCAAGTCGATGCGACAGCGAAAAGCACCGCCGCTTGAAGCAACCACGAACGACGGAAACAAAAAAGCGCGGGAGAAATCCCGCGCTTTTATGATCACTCGTGAAACGATGGCCTACGACGCCGTATCCGACTTGAAGAACACGTCAACGCGCATGCCCGTCAACAGAGGCGGCTGACCGTCCAGCGCCACCATCACTTCGAGGACTTCGACGTCGTTGGGACGCCGCGGTCCACGCGATGTAATCCGTTGCGGTCCAAGCGCCGGTGCGATTGACGTCACCGTGCCGGTGAATTCCTGATTGCCGAACGCATCGGCTTTGACGATGGCCTTCTGCCCAATCCGGATCTTCGTAACATCGCGTTCCTCAACTTCGGTCCTGACGCGTAGTGCGCCGAGATCGCCGAACAGTGCCACCGGGGCATCCGGCGACGTCACCGCAACTTCACCCTGTTTGGCCCAGATGTTGAGGATGCTGCCATCGCCGGGAGCGCGCACGCGAGCCCGATCAATCGCATTCAAGACCTGCGTCACATCCGATCGCGCTAGTGTCAATGATGACTCCAGCCGTGTCGGCAATGGCATGTCGCTGCGTGCCGCGACCTTGGCCAAAGCCGCACGCTCGCTGAAGAACTTTGCCTGTGCATCAGCGAGCTTCGTGCGGGCCGATGTCAGTTCGCCCGCCGCCGCCGTTCCAGCGCGTATGTTACGTGCTGTCTCGTCGATCGTTGTTTGCGCTGCATAGACCGCACGCTCTGCGGCGGCAGCCGCGTCCTCGGCGTTGCGCCGGTCGAGCGCTGGACCCTTTGCGATTTCTTCATCGCGCTCCAGAACGCGCACAGCCTCTTCCGCAAGCGCAGCGGTCAGCTTGGCCTGCGCGTCGCTATCGTCGAGACGCACCAGAAGGTCACCGGCCTGCACTTTGTCTCCGGTCTTGGCTGCCACCTCGAGAATCACACCGGGCGTTTGCGCAACGACACGGATTTCACCTTCCTTCGGTTCGACGCGACCCGTCGCCGATGCGGCCCACGTTCCCTTCGCCAACTCCGCAACTTTGACAGGCGGCTTGTCCTGGCTGTGCGACGATAGAGTGCCGCTGACAAGCACGCTGATCGAAATCGCGAGGATGCCCGCAACCGTCAGGGTCTGAACGGTTGGATCAATTCTAAGCATTTGCCTTACGCCTCTTTTTCGTCAAATCGGTGATTTCGGGCGAGTTCACGCCCTCCGGCCGGCGCTCTTCGCCGACGATTTTTCCGTCTTCAATGCGCACCACGCGATCGGCATAACCAAGCGTGCGTGGATCGTGCGTCACGGCAAGCACGCTGCGGTGCTGCTCTTTTGCAATACGCGCCAGCAGCGCCATGACCGCATGACCGTTTTCGCTGTCGAGAGCCGCGGTCGGTTCGTCGGCAAGCACGATCGAGGGTGACGCGGCGATGGCACGGGCGACCGCGACGCGCTGCTGTTCACCGCCTGACAGATTGCTCGGATAGTTTTGCAGGCGATGCCCAAGGCCTACCTCGCGCAGAACCTCCTCGGCCCGCGCCGCCGCCGGATAGCCCTTCTGACCCAGCACATCGAGTGCGATGCGCACGTTCTCGACGGCATTGAGCGTTGGAAACAAATTGTAGCTCTGGAAGATGAAGCCGATGTGTTTGCGCCTCAGCTCTGCGAGCTCTTCCGGACCCAGTCCGCTGGTCGAGAGGCCGGCAATGCGGATATTTCCCGACGTCGGCGACAGGATGCAGCCGAGTATGGAGAGCAATGTCGTCTTGCCTGAGCCCGACGGCCCCATCAGCAGCGTCAGCTCTCCTGGGACAAGCGTCAGGCTGACGCCTTTCAAGGCCATCACCTTTCCGGCGCCTTTGCCAAGCTCCTTGACGATGTCTTTTGCTTCGAGAACGGGGGCTTCGTTCGTCATCTGCTGAACACCGTTGCTGGATCGATTTTAGTAACTTTCATGATCGCCGACACCGCCGAGATCGCGCACATAAACAATGTCAGTGCGAACAGAGACACGGCCAATCCCGGCGTCATGACGAGCGGCAGCGGCGAGTTTCGGCTCACATAAAGGATGATCAGGGCGATAATCATACCGAGGCTATAGCCGATCACCGCACTGAGACCCGCCTGTGCCAGGATCACTTTGTGGATATAGGAAGCCGATGAGCCGAGCGCACGCAAGGTCGCAAATTCGTTGATATGGTCCTTCGTGCTTGAATAAAGCGTCTGGGCGACGATCACGGTGCCGACCAGAATGCCCAGCAGTGCGCCGCCGATCAGGGCGATGCCCGCGCCAGTCTTGAACAGCCATTGGCCAAGACTGCGGTCACGGAATTCTGCTTTCGTCAGGACGTCGGTGCCCTCCAGCCGCTCACGCAGCGCCGCACGGACCGTTTCAAGGTTCGCACCCGGCTGTAGCTGGACCAGGAAGAACGTGCTCTTGTCGCCTTTTTCGCCGTCGAGATTCATGAGGTTTCGCGCCCGTTGCAGCGGCGTGAATACGTAAGGCGACTGCGTGAACGACCGAATGCCGTCCGTCAGGGCCCTGACCCGCACCCGTCCGAGCGCGATTTGCGCCGTGCTGCCGATCCCCTCGATGCCAAGGTCCCGCAAATACGACTGATCGACCGCGATCGCATCAGGTGCGCGGATATCGTCCCACGTGCCTTCGATGAGATTCCAGGGTTCAAGCCCACCATCCTCGGCATCGATACCGACAAGGGCGACACGCGTTGATCCGCCGCCAGGCTTGCGCCATTCGGCAAAGGCCGAGACCATGGGTATGACGGCCTTCACGCCTGGGGTCGCCAGCGCCTGATGGCGCTGCCCTGGCGTCAGCAGGATGCCACCTTCTTCAAAACTTTTGGCACCAAAAGTTGTGATCCATAGATCGCTGTTCGTCTTCTCGATCATGTTCGTGATCATACGGCTGGAACCAAGGTACAGCCCGAGCTGAACAGCCACCAGCACGATCGAAAACAGGATGCCGACAAGCGTCACCGCCAATCGGATGCGATCGTGAAACAGATTGCGAAACGCGAGTGTCAGGATCATCGCAGCAATAATTCCAGGTTTGGGTCCGCGCCAGTGGCGGCATGAGCGCGGGCCGTGACGCGGCCAGCCGGGGTCGATCTCTTTTGCGGAAAATACCGTGGGGCACGAACGGCGTCGAACATGTAACGCGTCCCAAAAACCCACCAGAACTTAGCATTGGGCCAAAACTTATCGTCGAGTTTGTACTACCAATGATGGGATAGGTTAAGTGCAAAGCGCTTTGGCGAAAAAGTGTTCAGGGCCCGCGACCGTTCGACAGCCCAATTTTAGTCAAAGGCAAGGAGCACGTGTTAAGTTCCTGTTTTTGCCGCTTTCCTGTTCCACCATCTGACTTTAATTCTTCGTCATGACCGGGCCAAAGAACATGACTGTTTCATTACGCGGCACCACGACGCGCTCGTCGCGCCACCTACAATTTGCAGCCGCGGCCATGGCAATGGTCGTGACAGGGCTCATGAACTCGCCCGCGACTGCCGGGCAACCCCAACCGATGGAAGTCGGGTTATGGTACGATGAGACCGGTAGAGGCGCTGTGGAACTTTTGCCCTGCGGACCCAAGCTCTGCGGGCGCATCGCTTGGCTCAGAGAACAGGTGAATGCCGAAGGCCGGCCACTCGTCGATCGTTACAATCCCAACGCTGGCCGACGCACGACACCGATCTGCGGTCTCCAGGTCATCGGCGATGCGCAAAAGATGGCTGCAGGCTCCTGGGACTCAGGATGGATCTACGATCCCAAGACCGGCTCGTCTTATAGCGTCGCGCTTTTGCTTCAAGGCCCCGATCAGCTCAAGGTCACGGGCTACAAGGGCATGAAGCTGCTCTCGAAGAGCTTTATCTGGAAGCGTGCCCCGGCCGATCTTCCGCGCTGTTCCACGACGGAGGGAGGAGCCGAGACAGCACCTGGCGGCGAAGCCCTGCCGTGGGCCAATCGATAATTCGTGGCGGCACGAAACAAAAAGCGCCCCGCCGGTCCACCGTCGAGGCGCTTTGATTGGGTTCAACTACGAAAGCGGCGCTACTCGCCGACGCCATGGCCCTTGACGAGCTGCTTGACTGCGGCCTTCTCCTGCAGCTTCGCCGTCAGGCGCACTGCAAACTCAACCGCGCGATCGACCACCACGGAACGCTGCCGATCGAGCGTTACCATGTGATAGCAATCGTCAAGCACCGTACATTCGACCATACCGCCAAGGTTCTTCTGCAGCGTCAGTGCGTTCCACAATCCGCTCTGGTCGTCCTCGCGCGGATGGAAAATAGCTACATCTTGTTTGATACGCGACAGCCCGCGGCGAACATCCTTGGCCAGTTGCTTGAACTCGAACACCAGACCGCCGCCCCGACCGAAGAGATCCTCGATTGGGCGCTCATCGCTCTTGAAGCTCTCGATGACGAAGTTGCGGATGCGCTCGTCCTTGATGCCGTAGGGCGCGCGCTGGCGGAAGTGAAATAGCCGCGCAAACCACTTTTGGTGCACGAGCTTGAAGAAATAGAAGCTGCGCGGAATCGCCCAGCCGTTCGGCCACAGCGTCGGCGCAAACAGCATGATGCCCTGCACCTCGTCCGGACGCTCGCGCGCAAGCCGCAGGGCCATCATCGCTCCGGCCGACAAACCGCCGACGAGAACCGTGTCGCAGCGAGCCTTGAGTTCATCGTGTGCGATTTCGATAGCCCGGTACCAGTCCATCCATGTCGACAAGCCCGACACGTCCGTGCCGCCTCCCAGACCTGGCAGCAACGGGCAATAAACAGTGTAACCCTGCCGCGCGAGGCCCTGCGCAACAAAGCGCAATTCAATCGGATTTCCGCCGAGCGAATGCACGAGAAGCACGCCCACACGACCGCCGGGAATGACCAGGCTTCCCCGAAATCCGGTAAACTTTTCTTTAGGTTTCATTAAGTTAGCCACGACTGCTCGCACTCCGCACAATCCGAATTAAACCGATCGCGCCGCCAAAGCCAAGCACATCATGATAAAGTGCCGCTGCTTCAGGCTGTCCACCACCGGTCCAAAGCGTCCGGGCGATCGATTCGTTTCTATTGCTTCCGCGACAGCGGGCGCCGTCACGTCCATACGTTTGCTGCGCCGCAGCAATTCCATCGGTAGGTTTTCGCCCGGCTTGAGGGTTCTGACGATGGGTCAGTGTGCCGCAACGGCCAATCCAATCAAGTGATCGGGAAGGCCGGGGAAAATTACTGAACGAAATAGAGCGGTTAGCTGGGATGTTCTGCCCCCGGATGAGTTTAGAAATGAGCGCCGCGCGGCGCTCCAGTGGGGCAAAATCATGACCGCGCCAGACGAGCAGGCACATGTAGGGGTGCTGTTTGGTTGGCATTCTCAAGCGCTTGGCACCTTAAAAGATGATGTCAGCTGCAAATTCGCCCCCTCACGTTGCCATTCCCAAGTGCTGCAAGTTACCCGAATTTACTGCCGGCAAACTCGAACTGCGAAGCCGAGGTTAACGGTTGTGAGTGCGGGTCGGCCCCTTCAGCAGCGACGATTCCCGATAAGTCTGAACATTTGCCTCACAATTTGAGGTCCGCCCGCTTGGCGGCTAAATCGCAACGCGTCGTCAAAGTGTTTCTTGCGCTGCAAGAAAGTGCGCCTACGTGAGGCCGAAACACACGCTATAATTGTGCATTAATATTGCACGCATCAGCTATGGCCAATCGGCGGGAGTTCGGAGCAATTGAATTCGGCATTGAAAGTGGCGAGGCACACCGTCTCCATAACGCTGATCATGTCCCTCGTGGCGAGCACGGGGGCTCCGGCCCTCGCCGCGTCGCCTTCCTCCGGCAACTATGCGGCGTGCCAGACAACGAGCGAAGCCGATTTCCGCAAGGCCGTCCTCGATATCACCAGCACGAGCCTGTCACGCGGCACATCCAACATCGACTACCGAGCCGCTGTTACCGACGAATGGCGGCGCCTGGACGTAGGTCACACCATCGACACCGAAGTCGATAAAGCCTTTGCCACCGTCAAGGACGAGCAGAGCTGGGGTAGTCTGCTGCAATCACTCGGCAGCGAAGACAAGGCGCGCGAACTCACCGTGGCTCTGACCGAGCGCGTCTACCGCTCGCCCGCGATGAAAACGGCGATCGAAGAGCTGGCCACCGGAGTGGGCCGCAGCATTGGCAGCCGCATCGAGATTGCAACGTCGGATGCGGCGGGCCCCGCGATCGAATGCATGAAGGCCTTCCTCGGTCCACGGTATGGGTCCACGGTCGCCGGTGTCGTGACCGGCACGGCGGGCAAGGAATTCGAAGTCGGCGCGAATACAGCCGGTGGCGATGTGACCGCCGGCGGCGTCCTTAATCAGACCGCCGGCGGCATCACCGGCGCGGCCATTCTGGTCATGCGCCGCCAGCTTGCCAACATGGCCGGCCGCCTTGGCCAACGCCTCGTCGGCAGCGTGCTGTCCCGGCTGGTGTCCGTCGTTGCCGGCGGAGTGGGCCTCGTGCTCATCGCCAAGGATGTCTGGGATTTGCGCTACGGCGTACTCCCGATCATCGCCACGGAACTGAAGTCGGCCGAAAGTAAGGAAAAGGTCCAGGACGAACTCGCCACATCGATCTCCGATCAGATCCGCGACCACGTGGCCGAGATTGCCCGCCACGCCTCTGACCGCATCGTCGACATCTGGAAAGAATACCGCGCCGCCCATGCTTTGGTTCTGGACCTCGCCGAGCGCCAGCCCGAGTTTCGCGGGTTTCTCGATCGCGTCCGCCCCGACGTTCTGCCGCGCGTCGACGAAGTAACGGCACTCTTGCTTCCCGCCGAAGGCGAGGCCGGCGTAATGCGCCGCCTGTCGGATGGCACCCTGGATCAGGCCGTCAACAAACTGCCTGAGCCGGCCATGGAGATCGCGCGCCAGACCCGTTCACTGGAAACGGCGCTGGCGTGGAGTGCGGTCGCTGGGGTCCAAATCGATAAGGTGTTGGAGCATGACATTTTTCAGCGTGCCAAGCCTGCGGATTTCACGGCTCGATCGCTGGAACAGATTGTGTCGCTCGATGACCCGCTGGCTATCAAACGCCTAGCCGCCGTCCCGCCGCAAACCCGCGATGCCCTCTTCGACCTCGATCCGAAAATCCTGACCACTGTCGCGCGCAGCCTCGACGCGGCGGAACTGACAATTTTTAGCGGGTACCTGACGGGTCTATCGTCACAAACGCGCCAGCAGTTGCTCGACAAGGTGGCGACCGATCCGACGTCGATCAAAATCCTGACCCGCCCGCGTGTGCGCGCCGCCGTGCTCGCAAGCCGCGATCAGGCCGCGGCTTTGGAAATTCTCCTCAGAAACAGCCAGGGCGACACACCGCAAATGCTCCAGAACGATGTTCGCCTGGCGTGGCAGGGTGACATCGCCCCAGAAATCCTGTGGCATCGCCACCCGATTCTGGTCGTTCTCAGTGGTTTCGCGGCCCTCCTCCTGCTTCTGCTCTTGCGGCGCATTTTTCGCGGTAGCGGCCCCCGCGCCGGTTCCGGTCCATGCCGCCGATCTGAGGCCGGCCCCACATCTGCATCCGCCCCGCCCTCACCTAAACCTGTCGAGAGTTGATCCGGCGGCGCGATCCCCACGGCCCTGACGGTCGACCGACATTCTTTTTACGCACAGTGTTGTTGCCGCGCCCGTGTCAGCGCCCGACCTGTCCTGCTATAAGCGCTGCAGCATTGGGCCAGCATTAGGAATGAGCGGCCGTGGGGGAATCGCATGGCGAAGGCGATGAAAATCCGGACGCAAGGGGAGACGAAAATGGGATTGAAGGCACCGGGCATCTTGACGTTCATGATCTCCGTGATCCTGACGGTTGCCGTCCTTTTCACGATTTTCTTCAAAGCCGAGGTTCCCGGATTGTCGGGAGATAATGGCTTTTGGGCACTCTTGCTGGCCCAGCTTGTTCTCATTCTAGGCTGCACGATGCGCGGCCTCTGACGACCGGGTGTCCAGCCGATTGGCTTGCGTTCGACGGTCACACCAGGGCCGGCAGGATAGGCGCGGCCACTCCACGCAGTTGCGATCAATCAAGGTCATCTGTGCGCAACTGACGCGCGACATGCAGGTGTCTGGCGAGCCGCGTTTCGCAGCGCCACTATCGTTCCCATGAAGACACGGATCGAAATTTCCAGTTCGTCCCACCGCGCCCGCCGGGTTACGGGGGAAATCATTCTGGCCAGCGCCATTACGCTGGCAGCGATCTTCGTCTTTGCCCTGTCCCGGAACGAAACCGAGTACGCCTCGGCGCCACCGGCTGACAACACAGCCATACCCGCACAGCAATAGACGGTCTCTGCCCTAAGTCATGGCCCGCGCGACGAGCAATCCGCGCACTGAATTGCCCAGATAGACTGTCTTCGCCGCGACGAGATCCTGCAGCGTGAGTATCCCTTCCACCGCGCGCCCGGTCGCGAGCAGTTCAGCCCGCAGCACGCCCGGCAGCAACCCAGCGGGCAGGGGTGGCGTAACGAGTTGGCCATCCCCCCGGTCGACGAAAATGTTTGTCCGGCTACCCTCGGCCAGCTGGCCATGCTCGTTGAGGTAAATGACTTCGTCGGCGCCCATCGTGTCGGAGTAGTGCTTCCACTCCTGATCGTAGAGTTCGCGTCGCGTCGTTTTGTGGAACAAGAAAGCGTCGGCGCTGTCCAGACGCGTCGGCGAAACCACATAGTGCATCACGGCATCCGGCCGCGCCGCGGGCAATGGAGCCGACGCTACTGTGACGCGGCCATCTTCCGCCAGCAACAGTCGCACGCGCAGCCGCGGCTGATCACGACCTGCCGTGGCGACCTCGCGCTCAAGCGCGGTTCGCGCCGCCGCCTCATCGAGTTTGAATGAAAAATACTGTGCCGACGCCCCTAGCCGCTCAAAATGCCGGTCTGCGAGCCAGAATCCGCCGTCCTGCTCCCAAAGCAATGTCTCGATCAGCTCGAACGTCTTCGGCGGATCGGTCAGAAACTTCATCTTGAGCAGGCATTCATCGTACTCTTTACCCCCGACGCTGTCATAGACGACGCCCGAGCCAATCCCCATTTCGCCCGAGCCGTCGCGGAATATGATCGGCGACCGGATAGCGACATTGAACAACGCCTCACCATCCGGCGACAATGAGCCGATGGCGCCGCAATAAACGCCGCGGGGTTCCGTTTCATAATCGGCGATCAGTTCCTGGGCGCGAATCTTCGGCGCTCCGACGACCGAACCCGGCGGGAAGATCGCCCGCCACAAGTCGATCAGCGTAACACCCTCAAGCAGTATTGCCCGCACACCGGACGTCATCTGGTGCAGCGTTCGATAGGTCTCGACCGTAAAGAGGTCGGTCACGTGCACACTCCCGATCTGCGAAATCCGCCCGATATCGTTGCGCATAAGGTCGACGATCATCAGGTTCTCGGCCCGCTGCTTTACATCACTCGAAAGCACATGCCTTGCGGTGGCATCCGCTTCCGGCGTGCCGCCGCGTGGCGAGGTCCCTTTCATGGGCCGCGTCTCGATCGTGCGACCCATCATTTCGACGAACAATTCCGGACTGGCCGTCAGCACCGTCACTTCGCCGGTATCCACGATGCCGCCATAGGCCACGCGCTGCCGCTGCCTGAGATCGCGGTAAAAAGTCAGCGGTGATCCCGACAGCCGGAACCGGGCCTTGAACGTCAAGTTGAGCTGGTAAATATCGCCGGCGCGGATCTTCTCCTGCACCTTTTCGAACCGCGCGATGTATTCATCCTTCGTCCAGGCGCGCGTGACATTGCTGAACTGATAGCTGCCGCTTTTCGTGTGCGTCGTCAGCCAGCGATCCACCTCCGCTTCCGACAGCAGTTGTGGCGCATCGTAAAGCCCAAACCACAGCAGTGGCACGTGCCGTTCGGCCGGCAGTAGCGCGGCCAGCTTAGGCTCCAGAACATAGCCAAGCTCGAATGAAAAGAACCCCGCCGCATGCAGGCCGGCCGCGCGTCCTTTTTCCAGCCGCGCGAATGCTTCCGTCACCTCTTCGGGCGTCTCAGCGGTGATGATCTCCTTCGGCGCCGTGAAGAGTTGCGAAGGTGGCCCCCGCCCCGAGCTGTTGTCGAGGAGTACGAACGCCTCCTCAAGCCGCACATGAGCCGGCGTCGGCCGAACCCCGTTGCGTGCGCCCGGTTCGTCTTTATTCATCTGTCTTCGTCCCGAATGCTCCGGCCATGGGGCAACCCTCGCGCCCGTCTTCAGTACGGGCATTGGCGCCATTGGTTCGGCCGTCGGGCCGTGTTCTAGCGCAGGCCGTGACTGCCGGAAAGCCGCGTTCGAGGGTGTCGACCCCGATCAACCGGCCAAGGATCATCGGGAGCAGCGGACAGAGGGCTCAACTGTCGCGGCCCAACGGCAACCACCTGTGCACACCGGACTTCACACGGCCAAAAAACATGCTATAGACCCCCCACAAGCCGCCCACCTGGGCGGCTTTTGCATCGGCAGTGGCGATCGGGGCCACGCCGTTATCTCCGAGCGAACAGGATCTTTCGCAAGATCGCGTCTCGTTTCGGCTCCGTCGGTGACGCGGGGTGGAGCAGCCCGGTAGCTCGTCAGGCTCATAACCTGAAGGTCGTAGGTTCAAATCCTGCCCCCGCAACCACTTTCTCCTGCTGATTGTTCTCGTCTCGTAGGTCTGGCCAGTTGCGCACTCCCGCAACCAGCTTTACCTGCTGAATTTCATGTTCAGCCAAATCCGGCGCTTTGCGCGTCCGGTTTAGTAAAGCACCATGATTGGCGGCTGGTACGCCGATACCTGCGGGCAAACTCCGGCCGGTCGCGAGCGATAGAATTCCAGCCAAGTCCCCACACAAGTCGATCCCCAGCTCCTTGCGCTCTGCATCAGGGACGAGAACTATCTTGTCGATGAGCCCACGCAGAAGCTCAGCCGCCTCACTGCGATACTGCTCCTCAGTGAGAGCCCCGATCAGGTTCTGGATCTGCTCCTGATAGCGCTTGGCCATGTTCGGATGGAACAGAATGGGCGCTTCGGTTGTGCTGCTGAGGATGTGCTCCAGCTCTTCAAGCCGGGTTTGGACGCGAATCGCGTCATCCTTGACCATCACGCCCGGAACACCGTCCTTGATGCTTTGGATGATCTTGGCCTTCTCGCGCTCCAGCCGCGCCTTCTCTTTCTCATAACGTGCAAGAGAGGTGTTATGGTCGAGCCGCGAACGATTGATATGTGCGGTGTACTCTTTGCAGAATTCCTCGCACAGATCGGTATTCATAAGATGCGTGCGCAAAGCGCCCAATACGGCCTCTTCAAGCGCCTCACGCTTGATCGAGAGCCGGTTGCTGCACGTGCCTTTATTGCGCGCTGTTGAACAGCCTACGTGGGTTTGGGAGATCATCGAGCATCCCCCGCCACACTCGCCGCACTTGATCAGATACGAAAAGATATAGGGCGGCTTCCGCCGTTCCCAGAAATTCGTGTCCTGTTTGGTGTAGACGCCTTGGCGTTCCTTGACGGCTTGCCAGAGTTCTTCATCGATGATGCGAAGCTCGGGCACGTCCTTGATGATCCACTGCTCACGCGGGTTCATGCGCGAGACGCGCTTCCCAGAATCCGGGTCCTTGATGTAACGGAGCCGGTTCCAGACCATCTTCCCGATATAAAGCTCGTTATTGATCAGGCCGGTGCCGCGCTCACGGTTCCCGTAAATGGTGCTAGGCCCCCAGGCCTGCCCTGAGGGGCCGCGAACGCCCTCGGCGTTGAGGCGCAGAACGATCTGCTTGGGCGAGCGCCCTGCTGCATACTCTTTGAAGATACGGCGCACGATTTCGGCTTCGTCTTCATTGATCGCGCGCTCGCCAGTCGTGACGAGGCCGCCCTCACCAACTGTCCGCACAACGTCGTACCCATAGGTGACGCCGCCGCCGGATTTGCCCTTCTCGATCCGACCACGAAGGCCTCGGCGCGTCTTGTCGGCCAGATCCTTCAAGAACAGGGCGTTCATCGTGCCTTTGAGGCCGATATGAAGGTTTGAGATTTCCCCTTCGGAGAGGGTGTGCATTTGAACGCTGGCGAACTGAAAGCGCTTGAACATCGTCGCGATGTCGGCCTGATCGCGCGATAGGCGGTCGAGCGCTTCTGCCAGCACAACATCAAACCTGCCGTCCTGGGCGTCCTGCAGAAGCATCTGCAGGCCGGGGCGCATCATACTTGCGCCGGAGAGGGCATGATCGGTGTAGGTTTGGACGACGTGCCATCCATGAGCCGTGGCCCGCTCAGCGCAGGTGCGGATTTGATCCTCGATGGAGGCATCGCGCTGGAGGTCGGAGGAGTAGCGGGCGTAAATAGCGGCTCTAATCATGGCTTGTCTTCTCTATTCGTTGTCGTTGGCGGCCTCCTGCGCCTTTACCAAGGCGGCATAGTCCTTCTCAGCTGCTTGCCGTGCGAGAAGCCTTACAATCGCGATCAAGGTGGCATCAGCACGGCTCTCGGGCTTTTGCCGAGCCGTTGGCCGATCCTGTGATTTGCGCGTAGCGTCTCGCGGCATTCAGATATCTCCCATTCTAGTGTTCGCAGGAGAACAAAGCAAGATTTCCAAGCGGCAGAACGCAAATAAATCAATATAATTCAATGCGCTATTGGCTCGGGTCGCATAGCTTTGTTCCAGTATTTTCCAGAATACCAAGCGAGGGCAGCAAGCTTGGGTGAAAGAGCCCAAAAGCCCGAGCGCATCCCATAGCGTCGGACAGCGTGTTTGCGTCCGGGATGGAAGCCGCAAGGCCGAGACCGGCCCGCAGCCGGGCTCGGTTCACGACAGCCCAGTCCCGGCAATCGGCCGGGAGACGCCCGGTGCTCTGAAGAATTCCAGTCAATTGTCCAAGCGTTCGTAGTGCTGGTTTTCGGAGCCTGCCTGTCGCGCCGCATCAAGGCCACCGGAGTGGCGGCGGTGTCATACCCCCAAAGCGCAGCGCAGCGGGGTTGACACGGCAAGCCGCCCGAAGGTGGCAGGATGCGAGAGCGATAGGGGCCGAAGGCCCGCACGAAGCAAGGGGCTGGTTTTAGGTGGGTCTTGGAGCGGAAGTTTAGAATAGCAGCGAGGTTGTGGACTTCTCATGCGGGACCCTTGCAACAGAATACACAATGTAGCCACAATAGCTCCATCGTCGATTCGTGGAGTGGCAAGATGCAAACTATATCTGCCCGCGAGGCCAAGAATGGATTTGGGCGCTTGATGGATATGGCCCGTGCCGAGCCCGTTACTATTGAGAAGCACGGCCGAGGGGTTGTCGTCGTATTGGCGATCGAAGAATATGAAAGGCTAAAAGAAAGAAAAGGAACAATGACTAGCGAAGGAGCAATGAACCGTGCAGGGACGAAAGAGAAAACCAAAATCAAATAGAGAAGTCTCTATTATTGCTCCTCGTCTTACGGCAAAGACTGCAGTGAAAGCTTCCGGCGGCATATCTCGCAGCAAGTCCATAACAGCTGTGAGAAATCAGGCTAACGTCGAAGACTTTAGTCATAAAGGAACCTTGCTCTCCGGCTCTTCAACGTCCTATCGCATGTCCTTCTCCACTGGTGGACTCTTCGTGACTGAGAGCGTCGCGCTGGCGAAGCTATACCAAGCGAAACTTGACTGGGAAGAAGTGAAGGACTTTGCCAACGACCAAAAGGTCCTCGGCTTCCGGACACAAAGCTCTTCAAAGAGGACTGTGCGGGAGCTTATAGCTCGCTTGCAGAAACTCTCCAATGCTGAGCTGGAGCTTTTGTCAGAAGCAAATAAAGAGGAGCAAGCACTGCTCCTTTGGTTGGCTGTATGCCGAACCTATCTCTTCGTCGCGCAATTTGCGATTGAGGTCCTGCAGGAGCACTTTCTGTCGCTCCGCATGGCCGTGGCTCATGACGACTTCGATAAATTCTATGATGCCAAAGCCGAGTGGAATGATGCTCTCGCACAGATCAGCCCGTCAACGCGAGCAAAGCTTCGGCAAGTCCTATTTCGCATGATGCGCGAGTCCGGAATTCTCTCGAAAGACGGAACGCTTCATCCGATCTTTTTGCCTCCAGCGATCAAAATCAGCATCGCCAGCCACGACCCAGACGGCCTGTCCTATTTTCCCGGGCCCAAAACAGACCGTGGAGTTCGATAATGGCGCCGGCTCCAGCAGAATCCACTCCCAAGCGCCGCTTCGACCATCTAGTCAAGGTCATATCGAGTGAGCGCTTTCTCTCCATGCGAGGGCTCGGCAAAGAGCTTCCCTTTTTCATCTGCCCTTTTCCAGCTGAAGACGCTGTTGAGATGCGCCGGCAGCAATCGCAGCTCATCAACCAACTCAGCAACCGCGGCCTGTCTGTCCTCCAGCTCGATCTGTACGACTTAGCAATAGAAATGCTGACGGAGCGTGGCATCTGGACCGAAGTCTTGGCAACGGAAGCAGGAGTTGCAAAAGAAGAATTGAAGGACCTACTACAGGGTGTTCTGGACCCCGAGAAACATCTGGTGCCGCTCATCGGCCAAAAAATCGCATCTGGTAGGTTTGACGTTCTGATCATATCGGGAGTCGGAGAGGTCTTTCCATTTATTCGCTCCCACAACGTGCTGAACAATCTTCAGCGCGTAGCTGGCCGTCTCCCTACCGTGATGTTTTTCCCTGGCACCTACACGCACGGGCTCGCCACTGGAGCATCTCTCGACCTTTTCGGTCGGCTCCACGACGACAAGTATTACCGGGCCTTCAACATCTTCCACTATGAGGTCTAGCGATATGACAACCCAACTTAAAGCCCTGTTCGAAAAACCAATAAACCGTCATATCGAGGGCGTCATTAAGGCCGACGACGATGCAGGCCTTCGCGGTGAGATTGAAGAATACGTTATAACGAATGAGATCGAGAAACGGCTAGAGGGGCTTCTTGACGCTTACAACAATTATGAAGGTGCAAATGGGGTATGGATTTCGGGGTTCTTTGGATCAGGTAAATCGCACTTATTAAAGATGCTTTCCCTCACCCTGGAGAATAAGGGCGTTGATGGCATAAACGCTGCCGACGCATTTATGGCAAAATGCGACAAGAATGAAATTCTCCGGGGCGACCTTAAACGATCAACAGGAATTCAGTCGAAAAGCATTCTGTTCAACATAGATCAGAAGGCAGACGTCATTAGCAAAGACCAAATAGACGCCCTGTTAGGCGTCTTCCAAAAGGTCTTTGACGAAATGTGTGGCTACTATGGCAAGCAGGGCCACATCGCTAAGTTCGAGCGTGATCTCGATAGCCGCGGTCAGCTCGCGGCTTTCAAAGACGCCTATGCCCGAATAGCAGGGAAACCCTGGGAGCGCGGCCGCGAGCAAGCCTTACTTGAGGGGCCGAGTATTGCGAGTGCCTATTCTGAGGTTAGCGGCACTGATGTTGCTGCCGCGCAGGGACTGCTCTCAGGCTATCGCAACGACTACAAAGTCTCGATTGAGGACTTCGCCCAGCAGGTCAAAGACTACATTGATCGCCAGGGGCAGAATTTCCGACTCAACTTCTTCGTCGACGAAGTCGGGCAATACATCGCCGATAACGTCAAGCTCATGACTAACCTACAAACCATAGCAGAGAGTCTCAACACGAAGTGTCGTGGCCGTTCATGGATCTTTGTGACAGCCCAGGAGGACATGAACGCCGTCATTGGAGTTATGTCGAGCCGCCAAGCCCACGACTTCTCCAAAATTCAAGCTCGCTTCGCCAACCGAATGCCGCTTACTAGCGCTGATGTTGCTGAGGTCATCCAGAAGCGATTGCTAATGAAGACTGATGAGGCGGTCGCTGAATTGTCAGATCTTTACCATGCGCATACGAACAACCTCAAAACACTTTTTGACTTTTCCGACGGATCGGTCCGCCTCCAGAATTTCAAGGATCGTGAACACTTTATCCAGAGTTACCCGTTCATTCCATACCAGTACACGCTGTTTCAGATGGCAATCCAGGGCCTCTCTCAGCATGGCGCATTTGAAGGGCAGCATAGTTCGGTCGGAGAGCGGTCGATGCTTGGCGTCTTCCAAGACGTCGCCATCCATATTGCCGATATGCCGGTCGGTCGACTTGCAACCTTTGACCTCATGTTTGAGGGCATACGCTCCGCTCTGAAATCCACGGTTCAGCAGTCTGTGCAAATTGCCGAGCGGAACTTGAACAACGAATTTGCGGTGCGGGTGCTTAAGGCACTTTTCCTGCTGAAGTACGTGCGCCCGTTTAAGGCGACCGTTCGCAACATCTCTGTTCTCATGCTGGATGATTTTGATGAGGATGTTGGCAAGCTACAGAAGCGGATCGAGGAATCCCTCGCAATGCTGGAACAGCAGACCTACATCCAGAGAAATGGCGACCTGTACGAATTTCTCACAGATGAAGAGAAAGACATTGAAGAGGAAATCAAGGCGATCGATGTCGACAGCGCCGACATCGATCGTGAGCTGGAGCAGCTGATCTTCGATAGCGTCATCAAGAGCCGGAAAATCCGACATGACAGTTTGGCCCACGACTACGCGTACTCCCGGAAGCTCGACGATAGGCTAGTCGGCCGGGAGTATGAGCTCACCGTCAATATCATTACGCCGTTCCACGAGCATGCCGGCAAACCAGACAATATTCGCATGCAAAGCATGTCCCGCGACGAGCTTGCTGTTGTTCTGCCTGCTGATGCGCGCTTCGTTGCGGACCTCCTGACTTACAAGCGCACGGACAAGTTCGTTAAACAAAGCCGCTCGACTACACAGCTACCCGCCATAGAACGTATTGTCAGCGAGAAGGGAAGCCAGAACGCCATGCGGCAGCGGGAGCTTGCTGCCAGGGCCGCCAGTCTTATTGCACAGTCCCAGCTATTCGTCCGAGGAGATGAACTGGACATTCGCTCTGAAGATGCGCAGGAGCGATTAGCGCGCGGCTTCCAAACACTGATCGACAAGACCTATGTTAATCTCGGCATGCTGAAGGGCGTGACTTACGCTGAAACCGACGTTGGGCGCTTCCTCAAGCAGGCAGAGGATGGGCTATTCGGCAACCACGCTGCACCGCTCACTGAGGCGGAGCAGGAACTTCTCAACTTCGCACAGTCCAACAACCGGACCGGCATTCGAACGACCGTCAAGGCGATGATCGAGAAGTTCGAGCGCAAGCCATATGGCTGGCCCTACGCCGCCATCATCTGCAATGTCGCGAGCCTATGCGGGCGGGCGAAACTGGAAGCAAGAGCAGACGGGAGCGTCCTGTCAAATAGCGATCTCGACAAGGCGCTTCGCAACACCCACGCTCAGAGTAACATCGTACTGGAGCCGCAGGTCGAATATTCTGCTGCACAGATCCGGCAGCTCAAGGAGTTCTTTTCCGAGCTATTCGACGCGCAGCCGGCCAACTCGGATGGACGATTACTTGCCAAGGAAACAGCGGAACGCATTGGCCAGCTCGCCGCTGAATTAAAGTCGATGGTCGGGCAATCCGCGCGCTATCCATTCCTGAGCCAGCTGCGACCGATCCTGGACAAATGCCAGGAGATCGCCGGCAAGCCTCACGCTTGGTACTTCAGCGATCTGCCCAAGATGACGGACGAGCTTTTGGAAGCCAAGGAAAAAGATTTCGATCCCATCCGCAAGTTTATGAATGGACCGCAGAAGGGCATCTATGATCGGGCTCTCTCGGTGCTGGAACAGCAGGCACAAAACCTCGCCTACATCGGGCGCGAAGAAGGCGACCGGCTTCGCGATCTCCTACGTGATCCAAGCTGCATTCGCGGCCAGGCGATTCAGAAGATCAAATCCGAAGCGGACGCGCTCGAAGGTGCCATCAACACGTACATCGACGGCGAGGTGGCGCGCCTCGAAGCGGAAGTCGGCGACGCCCGAGCGAAGATCGAGAACCTGCACGATTTCAGCAAGCTCAGTGAGGCTGATCAAGCCACCATTCTTGCGGCGATCGTGGAGGCAGCCGCGACCGCGAAGACCGGCAGATCCATCGCCTTCATCCGTGAGCGCGAGCAAGCATTCAAGACGGCTCTTTACCCACAGCTTCTATCAAAGGTAGCTGAGCTAGCGCAGCCCAAGACATCGGCAGCAGCGTCTGACGACTACATAGAACCGCCCTCGTCCTCCATGGGCGGTTTAAGCGAAGGCACACAAATCAAGCCCAAGCCGAAGGCTGCGGCGCAGCCGACTTATGTGTCAAGCGCCACGGTCAAAGTGCCATTTGCAAAGCCCTACCTCGCAACCGAGACCGATGTGACCGAATACCTCGATGCGATGCGCGATGCGCTGATTGCCGAGATCCGGATCGGCAAGAGGATCACCGTTTGATGGATACCGGCAAGCTCAAGAAATTCGCACAGTCTGCACGGCGCACCTTGATGGAGCAGACCGCCATTAAGCTCGGACAGGTGCTGACCAACGGTAGCGCCGCACGGCGCGAACAGCCAAAGGCCGTCAAAGAACTCGAAGGCCAGATCGCGACCCACGGTAAAGAGCAGGTGATCGAGCGCGTAGCTTACACGTGGTTTAACCGTCTGTCGGCTCTTCGCTTCATGGATGCCAACGGCCTCAACCGTGTACGCGCTGTGTCACCAGCGCAAGATCAGACGCGGCCAGAGATCCTTTCAGAGGCGGCTGCGGGGGTCGTCGATGATGACATCGTCCCCGAGCGTATCCGCGAGGACGTGGCCGCGCTACTCGAAGGGCGCACTCCGAGCCGAGACCCGCAGGGTGAAGCCTACCGACTCCTTCTTGTTGCGGTCTGCAACCATTGGCATGCGGCGATGCCGTTCATGTTCGAGAAGATTGCAGACTTCACCGAACTTTTGATGCCCGAGGGTCTATTGGCCCCAGATAGCGTGCTCGCTGAAATGCGCGAGGTGATGACGGATGAGGCCTGCCAGGATGTCGAGATCATCGGCTGGCTCTACCAGTTCTATATCTCCGAAAAGAAGGACCAGGTCTTCGCGGGTCTCAAGAAGAACGTGAAGATCACGCCCGAGAACATCCCCGCCGCAACTCAGTTATTCACGCCGCACTGGATCGTTCGTTACCTCGTGGAAAACTCGCTGGGACGACTTTGGCTCTTAAACCGGCCGGGCTCAAAGCTGGCAGGGCGGATGGACTACTACATCGCGTCGGAAGAAGCTGAGATGGACTTTCTCCACGTCAGCAAGCCAGAAGATATCCGCATCTGCGATCCAGCGTGCGGATCAGGGCACATGCTGACCTATGCCTTCGATCTTCTCCACGCGATCTACGAAGAAGAGGGGTATGAAGCTAGCGAGATCCCGGTCCTTATCCTCAAGCACAACCTGACGGGCATCGAGATTGATGACCGGGCGGGGGCTCTCGCAGCCTTCGCGCTGACCATGAAGGCAGCGGCAAAGCTTGGGCGTCGTCGATTTCTGCGGATCGAGGTGAAGCCGGCCATCATCGTGTTGCAGAACGTAGCTTTTACCCCGGCCGAAATGCAGGACGTCGCCGCTGTGGTCGGCAAAGACCTGTTCACCGACGCGCTACGCGAGACGCTGATGCAGTTCGAGCAAGCCAAGAACTTCGGCTCGCTGATCGTGCCGAAACTGCGCGACCCCGCCGAGACGCTTCGGGTGGTTGAGGCGCGGGACTTCGGCTCCGACCTGCTGCTGAAAGAGGTGCAGGCGCGCCTCGTATCCGTGCTGCGCATGGGCGAGGCGCTGTCGCCCAAGTATCATGTGGTGGTAGCTAACCCACCGTATGCCGGATCAAGGGGGCTTAACGATACCCTATCGTCTTGGCTGCAAGTTAATTATCCACGAGGGAAAGCGGATATGTTTTCCGCATTCATTGAACGTGGATTCGGCTTATCAATTAGCGACGGATTCGTTTCCATGGTTACCATGGAAAGCTGGATGTTTCTTTCGTCTTATTTAAACTTCCGATCCTGGCTGCTTTCAAATGGCACGCTTAACACTCTGCTGCATATGCCTTATCTCGGCAAAGGCGGAACAAGCATGGGTATCAGCTTCGGAACCGCTGCCTTCGTGCTTCGGAAGAATTACGATCCAGCAAGCAAAGGTGAGTATTGCTGCGTTCGTTATTTTGAGACAGACGACTTTGGCATTCCGTTAGAGTTTCCGCCAAAAAATGAGAGACGGACGCAAGCATCTACAGAAGATTTTAGCAAAATTCCAGGCAGCCCAATTGCCTATTGGGTCAGCGATGGAGTTCTCAAGGCTTTTGAAGAAGGAAAGAGGCTTGATGAGTTGGCGACTACACGTAAGGGCATGGTAACCGCACGGAACGAAGTCTATGTGCGAGATTGGCATGAAGTTTCGTCCAATAAGTCGGGGCTGGACAAGCTCAAGGAACGAGAAGCAGCTAAAGCATCGGGTTTGAAATGGTTCTCCTATTTGAAGGGTGGCGGCTTCAAGAAATGGTATGGAAACAAATTTGACCTTGTGAACTGGCAGGATGATGGCCACGCCCTTCAAACCACAATGCACCCCAAAGAAAATCGAGTTTGGGCCACCAATTTCAATTTGGATTACATCTTCAAATCTAATGTGAACTGGGGCGCAGTTACCTCTGCTGAGTTTTCTGCAAGATTGAGCTTCGGCGGCGAACTCTTCGATGCTGGTGGATCGGCGTGTTTCCCGGAAGGCTGCGCGCCTGAAGTTATTGTTGCGCTACTCAACTCCAAAATTACTGGCTCTCTTCTGAAAGCGCTAAACCCAACGTTGAATTTTCAAGCAGGCAACATTGCCAGTATTCCAATCGCTTCGGATCTTAAGGAAGCAGAAATTGAAGCGAACACCAAGTCCTGTATTTCTGCAACAAAGTCAGACTGGGACGCCTATGAAACCTCCTGGGATTTCACCACTCTTCCGCTGCTCCAACCCCACCATCGCGCCGAGACGCTGGAGGATACCTACACCGCCCTCCGCACCCATTGGCAGGGCATGACGTCCGAGATTCAGCGGTTGGAGGAAGAGAACAACCGCATCTTCATCGAAGCCTATGGCCTGCAAGACGAGCTTATCCCCGAGGTACCGTTCGAGGAAATCACCCTCACCTGCAACCCCGCCTATCGTTATGGCGTGAAGGCAACCGAGGAAGACCGCGAAACCCGCCTGCGCGCCGACACCATGGCCGAGTTCCTCAGCTATGCCGTGGGCTGCATGTTCGGCCGCTACAGCCTCGACGCGCCGGGCCTGATCCTCGCCAATCAGGGAGAAACGCTGGCCGACTACCTTGCCCGCGTGCCGGAGCCCAGCTTCCTACCCGACGAGGACAACGTCGTCCCCGTGCTGGATGCCGACTGGTTCCCCGACGACATCGTGAACCGCTTCCGCAAGTTCCTGCGCGTGACCTTCGGCGAGGCGCATTTCCGCGAGAACCTCGCCTTCATCGAGGCGCAAATCGGGGACATTCGGAAGTATTTCACGCGCAACTTCTACGACGACCACGTGAAGCGTTACAAGAAGCGCCCGATCTACTGGATGTTCTCCAGCCCGAAGGGAAGCTTCAACGCCCTCATATATATGCATCGTTATCGCCCGGATACCGTCTCGATCGTGCTCAACGACTATCTCCGCGAGTTCCGCAACAAGCTAATCGGACATCGCAAACAGCTCGAAGCCGCGAGCATCAGCGGCGAGGCCAGCCAGGGCGAGAAGACACGAGCCTTGAAGGAGATTGAAAAGCTCGGACGGGTGATTGAGGAACTCGATGATTACGAGCGCAACACTCTTTATCCGCTGGCGACGAAGCAGATCGAAATCGACCTCGACGATGGCGTAAAGGTCAACTACGCGAAATTCGGCAGAGCCCTGGCAACGATCAAGGGCCTCGGCGATGCGGAGGATTGACCATGACCGACCGCATCGCCAAAGCACTGACAAACCTCTTCGACAAACATCGGATCGTATTTTGGTTCGATAGCAAGCGTGAGCTGCGAGACGAGTTTGAAGCTTTGAAACTGAAGGACGTACAAAAGGTTGAGATTAACAACAACGAGTTTGGCCTGAAGCACCTCTTGCTACGGCGAGAACCAGATCAGAAGTTTCTGGTCTACAAATACGGTCCTGAGCCCGATCGCGACATCGACAACTGGCTTCTCGATATCCAACTGTCACACGGGACCTTCCGCACAGACCAAAGCTCGATTTGGCTCAGTGAGCTGGGCCTCGGCATGCCCTTCGCTGATTTGGTGAAGGCTCACGAGGAGTTTTTCCGGGCAACCAAGCGTATCGAAGCGCTAAAGCGCATTATGAAGCCGGAGGATACACCGGGTGCGCTGCGGATGCGTATGCTCTTCGTCTGCGTCGCAGCTGAAGGAACGTTCGACTCGGTTGTCGAGAATTTGCTGGCAGATCTCGCCGACGAGCGCGATGACGGTTTAAAGCTCATCCAGCGCTGCCGACTCGATAGCCATCTGTGGCAGCAAATCGAACGGCATTTTGGCTATAAGAGTCAAAAGCCGGATCTGAGCGACTTCGCCATCGAGCTTTTCAAGTCCTGCTACGCGATGGTATCCGGAGAGAATTCACGGCTGAGTGCCGAGGCGCTCATTTTCTTCCGGCGCTGGAAGAACAATCGTCACCATGAACTCGCATTCGAGAAGCTATCCGATGTCTACAGTGACATTCTGAACGTTAGGAGCGATGTCAATCAGCGCGATTACCGCAAGTTGGGCGATACTGACTTTTTCCGCGAGATTGACCGCGAAATCATACGTCAACTTGTGCAGGCTATCGCGACCCAAACGGCGTCTTGGGCCGAAGTTCAGACGATCATCAAGCAACGTCAAGCAAGCCACTGGTTCGAAGAGTTCGAGCACCTTTACCGGGCAATCGGGTTTGCAGCAGAGTTCTTACAGGCGATGACACAGGTCATCCTGGGCATGACCAGCTTGGCCGAGGGCATCAATCGCTACGCCAGCACTTGGTACCGGATCGACCAGCTTTACAGGAAGTTCGTCTTCCACATGCAAAGATCGGCACAGGCTTCGCTGATGGCAGCTTTGTTTGAACGTATCGAGAATCTCTATGTCAATAACTACCTCTTGAAGCTGAACGATGCTTGGCAGAAGCATGTCGACGACAGTCCGTCGTGGACGTGCGATGGGGTGCCCTCGCAGCGGCAGTTTTTCGCCAAGCACGTGCGGCCGTTCCGCAGCAAAGAATATAAGATCTGCGTCATAATCTCGGACGCTCTGCGTTACGAGATCGCTGATGAGTTGCTCGCAAGTGTTCGAGCACTGGATCGTTACGACGCCGAATTATCTCCAATGCTCGGCAGTCTTCCGAGCTACACGCAGCTGGGCATGGCATCCCTGCTTCCCAATTCTTCCCTTGCTATTGCGGACAATGACACTGGTACGGTTCTAGTCGACGGCAATAGCTCACAAGGTCTAGCCAATCGGCAAAAGTTATTAGAGGCCGGGGCTCGCGGGGATGCCACCGCCGCCTTGAAGGCAGAAGATTTTATGGATTTGAAGGGTGACGATGCGCGTTCACTGGTTCGAGAACACGACATTCTCTACATCTATCACAACCGGATCGACGCCACCGGCGACAAGCTAGTTTCGGAGGAGAGAGTATTCGAAGCCGTAGACGACACTCTGGAGGAGTTGATTAAGCTCATCAAGAAACTGACGGGCGCAAACGCCAATAACATCATTGTCACGGCTGATCACGGGTTCATATACCAGAATCGACCTCTCGAAGAGAGCGACTTTTCTTCTTCCGATGCGATTGGAGGGCAAACACTGTTTCGCGACAGACGCTTCGTTATCGGGCGTAGCTTCAGGGATCAAGCCGGTTTCAAAAGGTTCTCGGCACGCGACCTTGGGCTAGAAGGAGATGTCGATCTTCTCTTCCCCAAATCGATCAATCGACTCCGCCTTAAAGGCTCCGGGAGCAGATACGTTCATGGTGGCGTTTCGCTCCAGGAAGTGGTCGTCCCCGTGGTGACCATAAACAAGAAGCGGCATAGCGATATAGCATCCGTCGATGTGGAGATCGTTGGAAGCTCCAACCAGACCATAACGTCGGGTCAGCACACGGTCATGCTCTACCAGTCCATACCAGTAACAGACAAGATCCAGCCTCGGCGTCTGCGTGTCGGCATCTATTCCCAGGCGGGCGACCTAATCTCGGACAGTCACGAGATGGCATTCGACTTCCGTTCAGATAACGCCCGTGAAAGGGAAGTGCGCATCCGGCTTCTTCTCTCCAAACAAGCCGACCAGTACAACGGGCAGGAGGTGATCTTAAAGCTGGAGGAGCAGCACGGAACAACATCACACTACAAAGAGTATCGAAGCAGCCGCTACATGCTACGCCGCAGCTTCACAAGCGACTTTGACTTCTGAGGAGCGGAATCATGAGCACACTAGACGATAAAATCAATGAACGCTTCCCAGGGCTCGTCGTCCGCAAGGACCTCGTGAAGGCCGTAAAGGGCAATGCCATCGTTCCCACCTACGTGCTGGAGTATCTGCTCGGGCAATACTGCGCGACGAACGATGAAGCGAGCATCAAGTCTGGCATTGAGACGGTCAAGGAAATCCTGAGCCGTCACTACGTCCACCGGAACGAAGCCGGGCTGGTCCGCTCCAACATCCGTGAAAAAGGACGTTACAAAGTCATCGACAATATCAGTGTGGCGCTCAACGACAAAAGCGACACCTACGAGGCGACCTTTGCCAATCTTGGCATAAAAAAAGTACTTGTCGATGCCACCACCGTCAAGGCTCACCCAAAGCTTCTCGTGAGTGGCGTCTGGTGCATAGCAGACATTGAGTACGAGGCCAGCGAAGATAAGAATGTCACCCCGTGGATTCTAAGCAGCCTCAAGCCGATCCAGCTGTCGCACTTTGACTTCGACGCTTATCTTCAGGCACGCTCCGCGTTTACCACCGATGAGTGGATTGATCTGCTGATCCAGAGCCTCGGCTTCAACCCGGAGCTGTTTGGGAGGCGAAGTAAGTTTATCCAACTCATGCGGCTCGTGCCGTTCGTCGAGCGCAACTACAATCTCATTGAGCTTGGCCCGAAAGGAACGGGCAAGTCACACATCTATTCCGAGTTCTCACCACATGGAATTCTGATCTCGGGCGGCGAGGTTAGTGTTCCCAAGCTATTCGTCAACAATAGTAGCGGCAAGATCGGTCTAGTCGGCTACTGGGACGTTGTTGCGTTTGACGAGTTTGCCGGCAAGCAAAAGCGCGTCGATAAAGCCCTTGTCGACATCATGAAGAATTATATGGCCAACAAGACGTTTTCTCGTGGAGTGGAAACACTCGGTGCCGAAGCTTCAATGGTCTTTGTTGGCAACACGAAGCACAACGTTCCCTACATGCTGAAGCATTCTGATTTCTTCGATGAACTCCCAGACAAGTACTACGACTCCGCTTTCATCGATCGTCTCCACGCCTACATTCCCGGGTGGGAAACCGAAGTGATCCGCGGTGAAATGTTCTCCACCGGATATGGGTTCGTCGTCGACTACCTAGCCGAGATATTGCGGCATCTGCGCAATCAGGATTTTTCAGATCGCTACAAAGGCACGTTCGAACTGTCGTCTGATATCTCGACGCGTGACCGTGATGGCATTAACAAAACCTTCTCCGGTCTCATGAAGACTCTGTTCCCCTCTGGGGACGCCGAACCTCAGGAACTCGAAGAACTGCTCAGATTCGCAATCGAGGGTCGGAAGCGGGTCAAGGATCAGCTAAAGCGCATTGATGCGACATACCCTGACACCGATTTCTACTATCAGGATGTCGAAGGAAACAAAGTGGGTGTGACCACACTCGAAGAGGCGGAGTATCCGAGCTATTATCACCGTAGAGCGATGTCGAAGGAATTGGACAGTGGACCAGAAGAACATTCCTCGGTAGCGCCCAGCGGCAAAGGCGATCGGCAGTTGAGCCAGGACTCGAAGTCGTCTGCTAGCACTCCCAAGCCGGGACACTTCACATTTTCTGAAAACCAGAAGGGCGTTTCTTATGATGGTTTGCTCGGTCCCTACTTGACCGGTGCCCGGCAGATCACCCTGACCGATCCCTATCTTCGCCTGTTCTACCAGCTGCGTAACCTAATGGAGTTTATCGAAACTGTAGCAAAGCGAAAAGCACCGGAAGATGAAGCTGCCGTTCACGTCGTAACAGTCGAAGACGTATCAAAACCGGACCAGCAACGCGAGCAGCTTGAACGTATTCAAGAGGCGAGCAGGTCGGCAGGCATTGCCTTCACATGGGAGTTCGATAACTCCGGGACAATTCATGCTCGGCACATTGTGACTGATACGGGGTGGAAGATCTCACTGGATCGAGGGCTGGACGTATTTCAGCGCTACGAAATGAACGATACCTTCAGCCTCGCCAATAGAATGCAAGAGTTCCGTCCATGCAAGGCTTTTGAAATGACGAGCATTCGACTGTAGCGCAATGACGCGGCGCTGCTCCATGTGCGGTCATATTGGCAAGGCGTTCAAGTTCGCCGGGGCAGTTAGTACTTTGATTTGATCGTTGCTTGAATTTCCAATTCGAGTTCCCTGAGCGAGCTCCACAAACCTGCAGAACGCATTCACCAGCTGTATCTGGCGCGGTGTCCGGCACTCGGCTTCGAGCAGCTGAGGGGAAGCCACGACAATCGAGATGCACTTTGCCCGCGACGTCGCGACATTCAGCCGATTCAGGCTGTAGAGGAACTCCATGCCGCGCGGCGCATCGGCGTGACTGGATGTGGCCATGGAGTAGATAGCGATGGGAGCTTCCTGCCCCTGGAATTTATCGACGGTTCCGACGCGAGCTCCCGGAATGCGCTGCTGAATCTCAAAGACCTGCGCGTTGTAGGGCGTGATGATGACAATGTCGTCCAAGGTGAGAGCGGCCTCGTGGCCGTCCCTATCGATCCACTGAGGGCTCGTGCCAAGGATGCTTGCAACAAGCGAACGAACAGCCTCCGCCTCTTCGGGCGAACAATTCTGATTTCCGGTATGCGAAACGGGAAGAAATCGAAGGCCCGCGCCACTGACCGGCCCATCTGACTTTACCGTCTGAATATCGAGCCCATCCTTCGAGGCCAGCTTACCATCATAGAACAGCTCTGACGTGAAAGCCGTAATGGACGGGTGAAGACGCCAGGTCTCAGCGAGGAACAGCCCCTTGTCGGCCGGCACTGTATGCGCACCATCGAGAATGTAGGATAGCGCCGAAACATCGGTCTCCTCGGGATGTGTGCCTTTCATGGGCTGATCAAGTTGCTGCGGATCGCCGAGGAGAACGACGGTCTTCGCCGACTGCGAGACGGCCAGCACATTGGCCAGCGACATCTGGGCCGCCTCATCGACAAACAACACGTCGAGACGCTCAAGCGCTTCTGGCCGCGACCAAAGCCATGCCGTGCCGCCGCCAACCTGGATGTTTGAGCCCAGCGCTTGGAAGAAGACGGGATTGTCTTTCACGAGAGTCAGCATCGGCAGCGCAGGGCTTGGATCGGGCGTTTTGTGAGCGCAGTCGATCGTCATATTCTGCTTGGTGGCTTCCTTGATCACGCCATCGATCAAATTGCGAATGACCTTATGACTGTTACCCGTGATCCCGACGGTCTTTCCCTGACGGACCAGTTCGCAGATCATTTGCGCGCCGGTAAAGGTTTTGCCGGCTCCCGGTGGTCCCTGGATTGGCAGAACGCCTCCGGCGAGATGCTGAGCCAGTCTGACGGCAGCCTCCGTGGCTGTTTCGCCATCGCATTTGAGCGGCTGCCCGCCTGTGCGCGGCGGAGATTTGAGCAAGAGATCCCGCGCGGCCTGATATTGGCCACTGCCGGAGAGGCCATGCTCGACTACATATTCAGCAAGGCGGGCCAGCGCTTCAGAAATCTCTTCGGTGCCGACGTGATCATGTTCGAAGACAGCGGGCGGATGGGTTCCCGCGAAGGCCCCACTCTTCTTGATATCGATCGTGCGCTTCTCAAAATCGATTGCGCAAACCTCACCGACCTGACCACCGCCTGGAGCCGAGACCTTCTTATCTGTTCGGATATCAGTGTCCTGTGGCGGGAAGCTGTAGCGATGTATGGGATTGCGCGCTTTGCTGCCCGGCGGGTGTGGAATAGTAATCACGAACTGCAAACCGCCCAATCCGGCACGCTCATCCAGCAGATCCTCAGAATCCAAATCGCGAAGCCGGAAATACTCCCACCACGTGGCCTTCTCCTCGCGCCGATGGAAGTCGAGAATATTGGCCAGAATCCATCGCCCATGCTGTTCGGGTGTTCGCTCGGCCGGGTCGATGGGCACATCGGCGGTTAGGCTCTCGATCAGCGGCTCAATCCGCTGCAACCAAGCGGTTATTTTTTCCTGTGGCGCTCCATCTTGGCCGGGGGGCGGCCGAGCCACGTCAGTACCATTGGCAATCTGCTCAGACCGTAAGCGCTCCAGCCAATCACGCAAACTGGAAGCAGAGCGGCAATCATCCTTATTGTAGGCGCGAACGGCCTCTTTGGTATCCTCCGGGATGCCTTGTATGTCACCCAGTTCAAGCCCGGCTTGGAGCGTTGCTAATGCGGTGCTGGCGTCGGTCAGTGGCATGTCGCGTACAAAGTCGAAGAAGGGCTCCAGCTGCTTGATTGAGTAACTCTCGACGCTGGCGCGAAGTGCGCGGCGAACCACCTGATAAAGATCGACGAAGAGCCCGGCGCGGAGCATCCGATCGATTTCTTCTTCGCGCGTTGCATAACGCCCCATCAACCGCTTGAGCGCGGCTGGTTCGTAGGGCGCGTAATGATAGATGTGAAGGCCAGGGTGCTGTTCCCGGCGCGCCATGATGAAATCGACAAAATCTTCAAAGGCCTTCTTCTCATCAGCGCGCGAGAACGCCCAATCACACTGATAGTGATCAACGCCATCGTCGCTGTAGAGATAGCCGAACAGGTATTCGATCCCATGCTCGCCAACAAACGGATCTCCCTCGAAGTCTAGGAAGACATCGCCTTGAGATGGTTCCGGCAAGCACGTGAGCCCAAACCCTGCTTCGACCGGCAGCACTTCGAACTGGCGCTCACCAGTCAGTCGTGCATCCAGCTGAAGACTCGCCTGCTCACGGATGCGCGTATAACTTTCGGCTGAGCCTCTATCGGGCTTCCACCCCAGAGGAAGGAGAACGGCCGCTAGTTGGGCCAGGGTTGAAACGCCGCGCGATTTGAGTTCCGCCGTTTGAATTTTGCTGATGCCGGCTACGAGACACAAATGGTCGTCATCTCTTCGCCGCTTATCGCAAGTCTGCCGCCAGCGGCAGATATCGCAATGCTCTTTTGGCTCGGGGTAGACATCGCCAGTGTCAGCCAAGGCAATGGCACCAGAGAGCCCGCGCTTTACTTTGCGGAAGTAGGCCGCACAATCAGCGTAGCGGAACCGCTGCGGGACAAAGTCCGACCAGGGCGCAACAACATACATGTACTCCGGTTCGACGCCTTGAGCAGCCGTTAGAAGGTCGGCATAAAGGCAGAGCTGCAGAACAGCACCCGCCTTCGTTTCACGGGCCAGCTTGGTGTCGATGACTTCGTAAGACCAGGCACCAAAGTCGCTTGCGCGCCCGTCAACACGGCGAAGAATATCGGCGCGCCCGACCCATCCATCGCAACTGAGGGCTCCCTGCACTATAACGGGACTGCCAGCAGCCATTGCAGCGCGCGTATCGGCGACAGCTTTATCGTTTACTTCAACGCCGTCGATACGGGTTACATTAAATCCACCAGCTTCGAGGTGCTCGATATAGGCATGCTCATGTGCCATGCCGCGCTCAGAGAGGATCTTGAGAAGTGGATCCCAGACCTGCGGCTTGGCGAGCGTACCGTCTGCAACAGAACGATCCAATGCCGTGAGATGTCGGCAGTTCAAATGTCCGACTAGATCCGTAGCACTAAGTTGGTAAGTCTCCCCGAATTTGCGCATTCATTACCTTACCGTCAGAGCATGGATCAATTCAACATTCACGAAACATCGCAGCTATATTTCATCGGCATCGTCGTCGGTTCGAATTTTGATTGACCGAATGTTGTATCTCTTGGGCTTCATGGCCGTCAGATCGAAGACCGAGATCACATCTCCTTTAATGCTGAAGATGTCCCCAGGCTTTAAAACTTCGTCGGCGGAGTCGAATTCGAAGGTGGTGCGCATCCTATCAGCTGATCCAACGTACTCAGCGAGCACGTCATTGCGCCAGCCGCTCCTATTGACGCGAATGACTTCAGCCAAAATCCAAGTGTCCGACGTATCATCTGGCTGCCCTGGTGCACGATCCTCCTCGGCTAGTTTCCGCGCGGCCTCAAGCAATTCGAGCGTCAGCCCCCGAGCACGTCGGGTCGGCGCAGTATAGGTCCCGTCAGAAGCTCTAGACTGGGAATTGTCTGTGCAGGGGTGCTTGGGCCAGGGCGGCCCAAGCTCATCGAAGAAAACGCGGCTGCCGGCGGCATTTTGATAGTAGTAGACCGGCTCTTTGCAGACGGGGCAGCGTGCATTGGGGTTTACGAAGCAGGCCGTACTGCTTCGAAGGGCTCCATGTTCATTTAGAAAGCGCCGCGCAGAATACTTATCGAAGAACGTTTGCAGGGATATCTGTGATTGCCCATCAGCCGCTTCATATCGACTGCTGCCATACTTCACGCACCAGCCGCACGTGCACCACGAATAGTGATTGTATCCTGGCATAGCTCACATCACCCCTGCACATGGTGCTGCCGAGGCGCTAGATTAACGTCTGACACAGAACGCAGCCCGCCAATTTTGTAGACGGTCAAGAACGCTTCTTCCCCGGCCGCTGCGTAAGCGTAGAGGCGGCAGCCGTCCTGGCCGCAGCGCCGGACCGAGGATTAGCGAGCGTCTTAGCGGCAGCGGTCGCTGCCTTTTCGCTCGTAACTCCCTTGCTCTCGTGCTGAGCCAAGGCTGACGCGGCGGCTGATCTTGCGGCAGCACTTGCTCGCGGATTACCAAGGGTCCTGCCAGCAGCCGAAGCGGCGCGAGGGCTTGTGGTTTCGGAATTGCGTTTGCGGGCCATATTGTCCCTCCTATAAGTTGCAGCTTGACCACCAGCATGACGCGATTCGTGCCGCATGTGGACTCTGTTTGTTCTGCGCTTGGGCGGGATGATTGGGCAGTACGTGGCGGCTACTTTTTGCCGAAGGGGATGCAACGGGGAACGCGCAGCGGGTTCCCCTTGCCGAGGCGTCTGCAAGATGCCGAGACAAGATGGTGCTGTCCTACAGCACACATCTTGCGCACCAACTTAAGGCCGGTTTCAGAATATCATTTCGTGGTTGCGTGGTGGTTCGATTTGGTTGCGCGGTGCGGGCATTTTCGAGCGCTGTTACTTGACGAGTTTCGGTTTGGGTAGCTTGCGCTGTTTTGATGGCGTTGGCACGTCGGTGAACTCGGCGTCGATGGGTTGATCGCGGACGCTAGTTGCAAGCTCGTTCTTTTTTCTGAGCGCTGTGAAGGGCCAGCTCCATGTGGGCATGGCCTTGATCTGGTCGCGATGCGCTTCAAGGTAGGCCAACGTCGCCCTTACATGCGTTACAAAGTCCGTTCGAGAAACCTCACCGTCGATATCGCCTCGGATCTTGAGGTTCTTCCATCGCCGTGTCCACGCGCCCGGCAATTGTTTGATCCAGCGGTTACACCGAATAGTTTTGCAGAATGCCCTGCTGTCGCGTTCGGCCTCATCCAGCTCGATCTTCAATGCCGCGATAACGGCGTCGATCTCAGTGCCCACGGTGCCCTCTCGAATCGGTTCGCTGATCCGCATCGTCAACTTACTGCCAACAGCCCAGCGGCGAAAGGCCTGGCACTAGGAGAACTTCCTGGCATGCTAGGATGGCGGCGTATTCGGTAGGCGGGCGATTTCGCGCGCATAATCAAGGCCACGCATTCGCGCCGCCGCCATTTCCTTCCGCAGCAAGAGATGCCCAATCGGCGATCTAGAGTCTGCTTCTAGCGCAATCTGTGAGGGCAAATAGCCCCCTTGATCTAGCACTAGCACATCGAGGTCTTGGCGCTTGATCAGCGCCTTGATGGCCGGGCGGTTGAGTGTGCGCGCTGCTAGGTGAAGGAGCGAGCCGCCACCCTGGGAATCGCAAGCGTTGATGTTGGGGATGATGGTAGCTAGCAGGCCAAAGCGTTCCCAATCGAAGCGATAGGGCGGGCTATAGGAGAAGCAGCGGGCC
Organism: Hyphomicrobium sp.; assembly: GCA_022844105.1. Taxonomy (GTDB): domain Bacteria; phylum Pseudomonadota; class Alphaproteobacteria; order Rhizobiales; family Hyphomicrobiaceae; genus JAGVSR01. The sequence continues at coordinate 102,381 of JALHMJ010000011.1, forward strand.
AGTAGCGCATAGGTTTCGGCGTCGGTGTCCGGCAGATGTGCTGGCCGCAGGAGCTTGATCTTCGGGCCCTGCACGCGCGTGCCTTGTGCTTTAAGCGTGGCGAGCGTTTGCTCGATGAAGGCCGAGGGGTTGTTGGTGGCAATATCTTGGGTGAGCTGGGCGGTTTCGCCCGCGCGGTTTGAAATCATGGCCAGCTCCAGAACGACGCTGCCACCCTCGTCCTGCTCGCATTTAAGCGCCTTGAATTCGTGAGATGTGGCGTCGGCTTCGACAATCCCGGTCGTGAATAGCGAGACCTGCCCGCCGCATATATAGCCCCATCCTTCCAGCACCGCGACGGCACGGGGCCGGTGAAGGTCGATGGTCGTGGCTGATGTTGCGGCTGTGAGCGTGCTCCGCTCGAACACCATGATCCGTTCTTCTACGGCGACGGCTGAGCCGAGCCCCCGTTCGGTGATAGAAAGGCGGCGGATGATGATCTCTCGTCCGACCGTGACGGCGCTGTAGAATTCTCCCAAAACGCCCGGAGCGCCGTCTGCGCCGGCGCTATCGCAAGAGGCCGCGAGATAGTCCCGATAACTGGCGGCTAGGACGGCATGCGGCCATGGATCTTCCCTGAGATCACCGTTCGTGATGAAGCCCTTTTCTTGAAGGAAGGCATAGATGGCCATCAAGTTGGATGGCGAGGGCGTTGTGAAATGGCGCACGCGCATGCGGGCTGCGCCCCGTCCCCTTGTGACCAGCTCGCCTGAAAACCATTTCTGGAGCACGTTGGTCGTCATGGGCGCGCCTTTGTCGGCACGCTCCTGCCGGAGGGGCATATCGCCTGCCAGCCAGCGCGGGTCGTCGGGTTCGTCTGCCGCTGTCCTGAGCCAGCTCTGGGCGGCATCGGAGTCGGTGATTTCGTGGATCAACGCCATGAGTGAGAGCGGCGTGCCAGTGCGACTGGCAAGCGCCCGATAGGCAATGAGCCGCGCCTTGAGGCGGGCGGCTTGCCGCGTGTCCGACATCAACACCTGTGAGACAAAACTAGCGGCTTGAGGAACGGAGGATTTCGGGCTCATCGTGACCACCTGAGGAGTGGAACATGAGACAGAAATCCAACACGCCTGAGACA
>JALHMJ010000012.1 GCA_022844105.1 Hyphomicrobium sp.
GATGCCGCGACCGACCGCAATTACAATCGTCGCATCAGCCACCCTTATCCCGCGTCCGCCGAAAGGATGTGGCGGACCGACAGTCTCTACGACACCGTTGTCGTGCTCGACTGCAATCGCCGCCCACGCGTTCGCGGCCGTGGCAGCGCCATCTTTATGCATGTCGTCCGGCCAGGCTTCGCTCCAACCGAAGGCTGCATCGCGCTGCGCCGGCCAGACCTCCTGCGCGTGCTTTCGTATCTCCGGTTCGGCGCACGCATCCACATTCCGTGAAACGCAACGACGCAAAAAAAAGACCCGGAGCGCTTGCGCGGTCCAGGTCCAGGCAGGAGCACGTCTAGGGGAAGGCCGTGCTCGGGAGAAACGTCTGAGGCGGCCCGTCAGGATCGTGTCCCGCGGGCCGCCCTTTAACTTAGTAGTTGTACGCGCGCTCGCCGTGATCCGTGATGTCGAGGCCTTCGCGTTCCTTCTCTTCGGAAGGACGAGCGCCGACGATGATGTTGACGAGCGTGAAGATGATCGCCGTGCCGACCCCCGACCACAGCAGGGTCCAGCCGACGGCTTTGGCCTGCGCCGTGAGTTGGAAGACCATGTCGTAGGCAGACGTCGTCAATTCACCTGGCTTGGAGAGGTAGTCCGGGATGCCCGTGCCGCCGAAATCGGGGTTGACGAGAATGCCCGTCGCGATCGCGCCGATGATGCCGCCGACACAGTGGATGCCGAACACATCGAGGCTGTCGTCGTAACCGAGAGCATGCTTGATCCCCGAGCAGAAGATGTAGCAGACGATCGACACGACGAGACCGAGGACGATCGAGCCCATGACGCCGGCAAAACCGCAAGCTGGCGTGATCGCAACGAGGCCGGCGACGACACCCGACACGAGACCGAGCAGCGACGGTTTACCCTTGGCGAGCCACTCCACGATCATCCACGACAAGCCGGCAGCGGCCGTCGCAACGAACGTGTTGATCATCACCTGACCAGCGAACGCATTGGCTTCGAGGTTCGATCCGACGTTGAAGCCGAACCAGCCGACCCACAGCAGCGCGGCGCCGATCATGCACATCGTCAGCGAGTGCGGGGGCATGGCTTCCTTGCCATAACCGATGCGCTTGCCGAGCAGAATGCAGCAGACGAGGCCAGCAATACCGGCGTTGATGTGCACCACGGTGCCGCCGGCGAAGTCGAGTGCGCCCCACTTGAAGATCAGGCCTGCGTCGGCGAGCACGCCGTCGAGTGCAGCTTGAGCAGCGATCTTTGCATCGCCTTCTGCGGCAGCGGCAACAGCCTTGGCGGCGTTACCGAAGGCATCGGGACCACCCCAGTACCAGACCATGTGGGCGATCGGGAAGTAGATGAACGTGACCCACAGCGCCATGAACAGCAGCACGGCCGAAAACTTCACCCGCTCGGCGATGGCGCCGAGGATGAGGGCCGGCGTGATTGCAGCGAAGGTCATCTGGAACACGATGTAGATGTATTCCGGAATGTAGACGCCGTTGGAGAACGTGGCCGCAAGCGTCGTCGAATCGACGCCCGACAGGAAGACTTTGCCGAACCCGCCGACGAAGTCATTGAGCGCCCCGCCGTTGGTGAAGGCCATGGAATACCCGTAGGTCACCCAGATGATCATCACGAGGCACATCGTGGCGAACACCTGCATGCACATCGACAGCATGTTCTTGGTCCGCACGAGACCGCCATAGAACAGCGCCAGGCCGGGTACGGTCATGAGCAGCACGAGCACGGTGCAGATCATCATGAACGCCATGTCGCCCTTGTCGGGTGTCGGCGGTGCCGCGTCCTGCGCCAGGGCGGGAACCGCCATCATGGCAAGAGCCGCCGCGGCGCCCACGAGGCGGCCGGTGCAGCTTGGTAGGGCTAACTTCATTTGGTAACTCCCCAGTTATGGATGCTATCGCGAAACGATTGGAATGAGATCAGAGCGCCTCATCGTCGGATTCGCCGGTGCGGATGCGGACAGTGTTTTCGATGGGTGAGACAAAGATCTTGCCGTCGCCGATCTGGCCGGTTTTCGCGGCCCTGGTGATGGCCTCGATCGCCTTGGGAGCGAGAGCGGATGGCACCACCGTCTCAATCTTCACCTTCGGCAGGAAGCTGACGGCATATTCGGCGCCACGATAGATTTCCGTGTGGCCCTTCTGGCGACCGTAACCCTTGACCTCAGTGACGGTCATGCCTTGCAGGCCAAGCTCGGTCAGTGCGGCGCGGACCTCCTCCAGCTTGAACGGCTTGATAATCGCAGTGATGAGTTTCATCTGAGCACCCCCTTATAAGTCATCTGGCCCGCGGCCCGCTTGCACGCGGGAATGGCCTTTTCCGCTTCCGGACCCCCAAGGATCCGCAAAACGCCGAATAAGGAGTCAAGTCCTGTGCCAGTTTCGGGATATGGAGCTAACCTAATGAAAAAGAATGACTTAATCTTGTGCAGCATGACTCGCGCACGGCGCTGAAGCCTTCAAATCGCATCATTTTTGTGCAGATAAATTCATTAGCTCATTATTTGACCACGAACGCTGTGTCCCGGCGGCGGATCAACCCTTCCTGCGCCACCGACGCAATCAGCCGGCCCTGGCGGTCGAAAAACGAACCGCGGCAAAAACCGCGAGCGGCATGCGTACTGGGGCTGTCCTGGGCGTAGAGCAGCCAGTCGTCGGCCCGGAACGGCCGGTGCAGCCACATGGCGTGATCGAGGCTGGCGAGTTGGATTTGCGGATCAAACAGCACCTTGCCGTGGGCAATCAGCGCCGTATCGAGCAACGTGAAATCCGAGGCGTAGGCGAGCACGCATTGATGCACCGCAAGGTCGTCCGGCAGGACGCCTGCTGCCCGCATCCAGATGGCCTGCTGCGGTTCGGCCGGTTCGTTGCTGAGATACCGGCGGACGTCGACCGGCTTCATCTCAATCGGCCGCTCGCGGCGCCAGTAGCTTCGCATATTATCGGGCAGCTTATCGACGAAGCGCGCAATCAGTTCCTGCGCGCTCGGCAGCGCTTCGGGTGGCGGCACATCTGGCATTTTCGCCTGGTGCTCGAACCCATCCTCGGGGCGGTGGAACGAGACGCTCATGGTAAATATGACCCGCCCGTGCTGGATCGCTTTCACGCGCCGGGTCGAAAAGCTGCCGCCGTCCCGCGTCCGCTCCACGTCATAGATCAAGGGGTGCTGGGGATCGCCAGCCAGCAGGAAATAGCCGTGCAGCGAATGCGCAGCCCGCCCCTCCTCGACAGTCCGCCACGCCGCGACCAGCGCCTGGCCGAGGACTTGCCCGCCGAAGACACGTTGCCAACCGTCCGACGGACTGCGGCCGCGAAACAAATTCTGCTCCAGCCGCTCCAGATCCAGGATCGACAGGAGCGACGTCAAAGCGGGGGATGTGGGCGACGTATCGGACATGACGCTTCCAGCCAGGGGTGCTATCCAGAAATAAAGAAGTCCATTGGCAAACGGGGTCGACGGCGTGTCAAGCAAGGCGGGCTCGATGTCCTCACCTGTCTCTCATTACTACGTCATCATTTCCGGGGCGAGCGCAGCCGGGTTGTCGTTGGCCCTGGCGCTAGCCGAAGCGGCCGAAGGCGAACTTCGAATCGCTCTCATAGATCGCGCATGGCCGCCTCCTTCCGTCAAAGATGACGTGCGCGCCTATGCTTTTTCGGCCGCGTCGCGACACATGCTGCAGGCCCTCGGCCTTTGGAAAGCCGTCTCGCCACATGCTCAGCCCGTGTATCGCATCGAACTCACCGACAGCCGTCTCGACGATGGCATCCGACCCGTGGTTCTCACCTACGATAACATGATCGATGATGGCGAGCCCGCGACCCATATCGTCCCGGCGTCCGAAATTGTCGCAGCGCTGGCCGTCCGCGTCGCCGAATACCTTTGCATCGACCGCTTTGCTCCTGCCGACGTGGCACACTTCGCGGTGGACGCGTCGGGAGTATCGGTGACCCTCGCCGATGATCGCCGCCTGCGCGCGCGCTTGCTCGTGTCGGCTGAGGGCCGGCAGTCGGCGCTGCGCGAACAAGCCGGCATCAAGATCATCGGCTGGCCCTACGCGCAAACCGGGATCGTCACCTGGGTCGCTCACGAACGCCCGCACGAGGGCACCGCCGTGCAGCACTTTCTTCCGGCCGGTCCGTTCGCCATCCTGCCGCTCACAGGCAATCGCTCGTGCATCACCTGGAGCGAGGACACGACCGAAGCGCGCCGTATTTTGTCGCTCGACGATGCGTCTTTCGTTGCCGAAGTCGAAAAGAGGTTCGGCGGCCGCCTTGGCGCAGTCACGATGCTGGCTGGCCGCCAATCTTGGCCGCTGTCCATGCACCTCGCCCGATCTTACGTCGCAGACCGCTTCGCTTTGATTGGCGATGCCGCGCATGGCGTGCATCCGATTGCCGGCCAAGGCCTCAATCTGGCATTGCGCGATGCCGCCGCCCTGGCCGAAGTCTTGATCGACGCTTTGCGCCTGGGATTGGACCCGGGCAGTGCCGAGATCCTGTCGCGCTATGAGCGCTGGCGGCGGTTCGACAGCACGGTCTCAGCCGCAACGTTCGATGGCCTCAATCGCCTCTTTTCATCGGATAACACGGTCGTTCGCGCTGTCCGCGATGCCGGTCTCGGCCTCGTTGACCGGTTGCCGGCCGTCAAACAGGCGCTGGTGACGCAAGCAGCCGGCTTGTCGGGCGATTTACCCAGGCTTCTGCGCGGCGACCCGATCTGACGCGCTTTACTTTGCTGTCGCTGCTTTCGACGTTCCAGGGGCGTAGGCGATACCGTCCTTGCGCTCGATCAGTCGTGCCGCGTTGGCGCTGTAGGGATGCACTTCGTCAGTCGCGCCCCCCGGTCCGACGAGTGGACGCTTTTCATTGTGCCAACGGAAAATTCCACCCTGAAGGTTATAGACACCGTCCGCGCCAGACTGTTTTGCAACGTCCGCGATCCGGTTCGCCAGCGTTGAACTGCGTTGTCCAACGGAGCAATAGACCACGATTGTCTTGCCCGTGATCTCCTCCGCCAACGTCGCCTTGAACTGCGCTGCGGACAAACCCGGATCGACGCGCTGCGCACCCGCGATGTGGCTCACCGCAAATTCTTGCTCGCTACGGATATCGAGGATAACCACGCCTGTGCTTTTTTCCAGGTTGTCGAGGTCGGCGGGCGCGACGAGTGCAATTTTTGGAAACGACTTCCGCAGTTCTGTTTCAACGCCAGACAGAAGCGCGGCCGTATCGGCCCGGACCGACGCAATCGTTCCAAGCGCCAGCAAAGCTGACACCAGAACGAGCGAAGACATAATCATCTTGCGCATTGCTTACTCCTTGATCGGTTCGACTTTGTCGTCAGCCGTGTCGGGATCTTCTGCAACTACGAATGTAGGAACAATGACGGTGACGCGGCCCGCTGCCAAATCGATGGCGGGAACCGCCGCGTCGGTGAAGGGAAGGAGTAGCGTTTCACGCTCCTGCGGCCGCACAATTTCAACGAGATCGCCCGCGCCGTAGTTGACAACCCCAAGAACGCAGCCCACTTCCGCGCCTCTCGCATCGACCGCCGTGAGCCCCGCCAGATCCTCGTGGTAATACGTGCCTGGCTCCAACTCCGGCAACGAACTGCGCGCCACGTAAAGGCCGATGTTGCGCAACCTCTCCGCCGCCGTTCGATCTTCCACGCCCTTGAACCGCGCGATCACGGCCTTCGGCGTCACCCGCAATCCCGCAATCGTGAACAATCGCTTTCCGGTCTTGTCCGACAGCGGGCCATATGCAGCGATGTCGGCCGGGTTATCGGTGAAGGTGCGAATCGAAACTTCGCCGCGGATGCCGTGGGCTGCACCGATCTCGCCAAGGAGGATCAGACGATTTGGATCGATCATGGTTCGAGGGTCCCAAGATTTAAGTCGAGTGATCGCGTTAGCTCGGCAGTGGGCCGAGGTAGGCAAGCGTCACGCCGAACGACCGCCCGGCGACTTCAGCGACAGTGGAGGCGACCGGACCCGGACGGACGAGATCGGCGATCACTTCGACCATCACTCCGGCCTCGCCGGCGGCAAAGCCGGTCACCAGTTCACCCGCTGGCGGCACGCGCAACCAGACACGGAAATGGTTGGTCCGCCGCACGGTGTCAAATTGATACGTGCCCTCGAAGGTGCCGCCCCCGTTGTCGGAGCCAACGATGCGACCCGCCTTCAGCAAGGCCACCGCGTCTCCGGTGACGGCCCCCACGCCGTCGGCGACCGATGCCCCGTAGCTGAGGCTGTATAAACCATCGTCAATGCCCGGCTGATCGGTGCTCAGCCGGGCGATCTCTGCCGCCCGTCGCGAAGGTTCGCAGGTCTGCAGCATGCGCAGATAGGCCTTGACCGGACCGGGTATTCCAACGGTGCCGGTCGCCCATAAGCTTACAGTTCGCGGCGAGACATCAAGGAGCTGAGCAAATTCGATTTGCTTCAGTCCGAGACGATCGAGAACCCGCTTCAATCCGCTCATGACCAGTGTTCAGCAAAGGCTAGGCCAGATTTTGCATAACACCTTCATGATTTGAACAATCAATCGTTCAGCTGCCAACAGCGATCTGGACCACAAACCGCAGGCCCACTGCGGTAGCTGAGATTGCGGTCGCCAGCGCGGCCCGCCCATTGAGAATTTGATTGCGATTGAAGGCCGTCACGATGCGATTGATGTCGTGTTCGTCGATGACCTCTTTTCGCTGGACGCGCCGAAGCGATTTACCGCTCGCCATGAACCAGAGGATTGCGGAGATAAATGCCGCCACCATGGCGATGACGTCAAATACGAGGGTCACGGTGCGGCTCCCGAAGGGCTGATGCCAGTTTTCTTCCTTGGAACTGAATGTCAAAAAAGGGAGCGTGGCGCTCCCTTCTCTGGACCAAGCTGAAACCCAGCGACCTTAGCCGGCAGCAGCTTCGGCGGCTTTGGCGGCCTTTTCGGCGACGGCGGCAGCGCGTTCCTGAGCCTTTTTCTTTGGCAGGGCCTTCTGGACGCTCTTGATCGGCGTGCGCTTGATCAGGCCCGCGGCATCCAGGAAACGCGCGACGCGGTCGGTCGGTTGCGCACCGACGCCGAGCCAATGCTTGGCCCGCTCAACATCGAGCTTCACCCGATCGGGGCTGTCTTTTTTCAGCATCGGATCGAACGTGCCGATCTGTTCGATGTAGCGGCCGTCACGCGGCGACGCGGTGTGCGCGACGACGATGTAATAGTAGGGACGCTTTTTTGCGCCACCGCGCGACAGTCGAATTTTTGCAGCCATAGTCAGGATCCTTTCTAGATCAGGTCTTGGTTCCGGTTTCGGTTTTGAAGCGTTTCCACTCCACGTCGAGGTACTTCTTCGCCACGATGCGGGCCGCGTTGTACTTCGCCATGTGCTCCTCGTCGCGGTTCGTTGCATGCCGCGGGAGAATGTTCTGAATCGCGCGAATGAGTTCGTCCGCGTGCGGGTTGTCATCGTCGATCTTGAAATCCACCTTGCACACCTTCTCGACGAAGACGTCGGTGAACGCCTGATCCCACTTCGCGGTCGTGTGCGGGATCGCAGCGAAAAGTTCGGCAAGATCGTCAACAGTGGATTCCAGTCTGAGCCGACGTGCTTCGGCCCGCCGCCGCGCACCTTCCCCGCGCCAGGCAAGGAAGCCGAACATGGCCGAAGCGAACGCCATGAACAGCGTCGACATCGGGATGGCGATCTTCCAAATCTCAGGCGACAGTTCGGGTGTCATGGCATTCGCATCCCTCACTTCTTCTTGCCGGGCAGGCCCGGAAAGCGCGGTGCGCCTCCCAGCCCCGGCAGAGCGCCTCCGCCAAGCCCCGGCAGGCCTTTCGACGGAAGACCACCAAGGCCGGGACCACCTTTGGGCAGCGATGCTCTGAGTTCGGCCGGCAGTTGCTCGAGCGCCTTGGGATCGAGGCCAGCGAGTTCTTCCTGCATCTTCATTAGTTCGGCTTCGCTGGGCCCTTTGCCCATGCCCATCGGCGAAATGCCGAGCGCGCCCGCCATCTTGCCCATCAGACCAGGATTTCTGCCCATCGACTTCATCATGTCCGCCATTTGACGGTGCATCTTGAGCAGCTTGTTGATGTCCTCAACCCGCGTTCCCGAGCCTGCCGCGATGCGCCGTTTGCGTTTCGCGTCCAGGACCTTCGGTAATCGCCGCTCCTTTGCGGTCATCGACGAAATGATGGCGCGTTGCCGCGTGACATCCTTGTTGAACCCGCTCTCGTTGATCTGGTTCTTGAGCTTACCGATGCCGGGCAGCATGCCCATGATGCCGCCCGCGCCGCCGAGCTTTTCCATCTGCTTGAGCTGTTCGGACAAATCGTCGAGGTCGAACTCGCCCTTCTTCATCTTCTGGGCGATCTTCGTCGCCTTTTCGATGTCGATGGACTGGGCCGCCTTTTCAACGAGGCCGACGATATCGCCCATCCCCAGGATGCGGCCGGCGATCCGCTTGGGATCGAAATCTTCCAGTGCGTCCCACTTTTCACCAACACCGAGAAGCTTGATCGGCTTGCCGGTGACGGCCCGCATCGATAACGCAGCGCCCCCGCGGCCGTCGCCATCGGCGCGCGTTAGAACCGTACCGGTAATCGACAGGCGTTCGTCGAACGCTTTGGCTGTATTGACGGCATCCTGGCCGGTGAGGCTGTCGACGACGAGTAGAACTTCGTGCGGGTTGGTGGCGGCTTTCACCTGGGCCACTTCCTGCATCAGTTCTTCGTCGAGCGTAATGCGGCCGGCGGTGTCGAGGAGAACGACGTCAAACCCACCGAGCCTGGCCGCCACCATCGCCCGGTCGGCGATCTGTAGTGGCGTTTGGCCAGCGATGATGGGTAACGTGGCAACGTTGGTTTGCTCGCCCAGAACACGCAGCTGTTCCTGTGCTGCGGGACGCCGCGTGTCCAGCGACGCCATCAACACTTTCTTGCGATCCCGGTTCGTCAACCGGTAGCCGATTTTGGCCGTGGTGGTCGTCTTGCCCGAGCCTTGCAGGCCGACCATGAGAATCGCAACAGGCGGCACCGCCGTCAGGTCTATAGGGTCGGCATCCGATCCCAGAATACGGACGAGCTCGTCATTGACGATCTTGACGACCATCTGGCCCGGCGTCACCGACTTGACGACATCGGCGCCGACAGCCTTGGCCTTTACCGCTTCCGTAAAGTCCTTGACGACTTCGAGGGCTACGTCGGCCTCAAGGAGCGCCCGGCGCACTTCGCGCATCGCCTCGGCCACGTCACTGTCCGTCAGCGCGCCGCGGCCGCGGAGCTTGTCGAGGACGCCGGACAGCCGGTCCGAAAGGCTTTGAAACATCGAGTGACCCGCGCACAAATGACGATTGCACCCGAGAGCGCAACGCGCTGTCGGATGTTGACCTCCGGGCCAACGCAGGAGCGAGGACCGGGCGGCGGCTCTGAGATACAGGGCCGGATTTCGGCGGGACAATCGGAGACTACGCCCTGTCTGTCAACTGGAAGGTGGACGGGCGGCACCCTTCCATCGCCCGTGCAGCAACAACCTTGAGTTGCATCCATTCGTTCGACGGCAGCATCCGGTTGCCATCCCATGCGAAAGCCGCAATTTCGCAGTTATGAAGAGGGCGGGGACGACCCCACCGATTGCGCATTTGCCGGGGGGCACGCTAGCAAACGGTCTGACAATAAGGCGCTTCGGAGAACCACGGTCCGAAGGCAACGCCGGGGGGAAGGCATGATCCGATTTACAGTACCGGTCCGACGAGTATGGCTGCTCGGCGCGTCCGCCGCGGCGCTTGGTGTCTGCGGCTGTAGCTCCGCGCCCTCGATCAGCAGCATCGGCTCGCCTTTCGGCTCGTCATCCAGCATCGACCGCACCTTTGTCAGCGCCGCCCAGACGTGGGACTTCGATAAAAACGGCTCCGTCACCTGCGACGAATGGAAAAACTACCTCGCAAGTTTGGTGCGCGAGTCCGACGGCAACGGCGATGGCGCTCTCGAGGATGCTGAATTCGAAAAGATGGCCAAGACCGACCGGCTCTTTACCGTCGCCGACCGTTCTTATTATGACGCCTCAGGCGACGGCAAAGTGACGCTCGACGAAATGACCGGCAAGCAAAACGCCGCTTTCAAACAGCTCGATAAGAACAACGATTGTCAGATCGACCGCAACGAAACAGTCCGTGTGTTGCAGGTCGAGGGACCTAAGCCATCGACAGCTCCCAACACCGATCAACGCGCGCCGGGCGGAGCAGGAGGGGGAGGCGGAGGCGGAGGATATTAAATCTCACCTCGCCGGCGACAGTCGCAAAATCTGACCGTCGCTCACGTCGTCGGTCAGCAACCACAAGGCCCCGTCCGGCCCTTGGCGCACATCACGGATTCGCTGATCCAGATCCTGCAATAGCGGTTCCTCACCAACCACTGCGCCGTCCTTAAGAACGAGCCGCGCCAGCTGCCCCGCCTTCAATCCTCCGACGAAAAGGTTGCCCTTCCAGTTGGGAAATAGATTGCCGGAGTAGATCGCCAACCCAGATGTCGCAATGGACGGGATCCAATAATAGACCGGCTGCTCCAGGCCGGGTTTTGCCGTGCTTTCCCCGATCGGTCCTCCGAAATACTCGTTCGAATAGCTGATGACCGGCCAGCCGTAGTTGCCCCCGCGTCGCGTAAGGTTCAACTCGTCGCCTCCACGGGCGCCGTGTTCGACCGTCCAAAGCTCACCTGTAACCGGATCGAGCGCAGCACCTTGGATGTTGCGGTGACCCATGGACCAAACTTGGGCGTCCCAACCGGGCTGGGCAGCGTCCGCATGGGCCGCCGATCCATCCTGCCGGATGTTGATCACCTTGCCTATGGACGTGTCCGGTTTCTGCACCTCCGGGCGCGCCGAGAACCGGTCGCCGGTTGTAATGAACAACGAACCGTCGCGGGCCCAGACGAGACGCGACCCGAAATGATTGGACGAATTCGCAATCGCCGGCTGTTGCTGGAAGATGGTCGTGACGTTCTGAAGTGTTCCGCCGCCCGCATCGTCAAGCGCAAGTGTGCCGCGCGCCACGGCCGTCGCAGCCGCTCCGTTGGCCCGCTCTTGCGAAAACGACAAGAAGATTTCGCCGCCCTTCGGTCCGAAGTTGCGGTCCAGCAGAACATCGAGCAGCCCCCCCTGCCCTTTCGCGAACACCGCGGGCGTGCCGGTAATGACGGGCCCAATCTTTCCTTCGCGCGTGACGATGCGAAGCCGTCCAGGCCGCTCCGTCACGAGCAGGCGACCGTCGGGGAGAAATTGCAGCCCCCATGGGTTGGCGAGACCCTTAGCCACCGTCGTGACGTCGAGGCGGCTTTTGGTTTGCGGCTGGGGCGCATCGGTCTGCGCAGCTTGAACCGGTAGGGAGGCGATCAAGAAGGCGGCGGCGAGCGGCAGTGGGATCTGGCGCATCAGGAGCTCCTAGGAGTGCGAACGTTGGCCCGGCGGTGCACATAGGTGAGCAGGTGCAGGTCCGCAACCTCGCGTCGATGCGCACCGCGCGCGACCCGCAATTGTCTTTTTGCACCGTCTCGGCCATATAGCGACCCATGAGCAAGCCCGACATCAGCGCGCCACCACGCCTGCATTTCGTCAAGATGAACGGTCTGGGCAACGAGATTGTCGTGGCCGATTTGCGTGGCACAAAGGTTACGCTGACCGCGGACGATGCGCGCGCCATCGCGGCCCTGCCGCGCTCCCATTTCGACCAGATGATGGTCCTCCATCATCCGCGCACTCCCGCCGCCGCCGCCTTTGTGACGATCTTCAACTCCGACGGTTCCGAAAGCTCGGCGTGCGGCAATGGCACCCGCTGCATCGCTTGGCTCGAATACCGCAAGACCGGCCGCCCAAAGCTAAAGTTCGAGACACGCGCCGGCCTGCTCGAAGTAACGGTCGACAGCATCGCGAGCATCACAGTCGACATGGGTGAGCCGCGCTTTGGTTGGAACGATATTCCGCTGGCCGAACCATTTCACGATACGCGTGCCATCGAGTTGCAAATCGGCCCGATCGACAACCCCGTCCTTCACTCGCCATCGGTCGTCAATGTTGGCAACCCGCACGCTGTTTTCTGGGTTGACGATGTTGAGGCCTTTGACCTCGCCCGCTTCGGTCCCCTGTTAGAAAATCATCCGATTTTCCCGCAACGAGCGAATATCTCCTTGGCCCAAATTCTCTCGCGTAACGAGATCAAACTGCGCGTTTGGGAGCGCGGGGCCGGTCTGACGCAGGCGTGCGGCACCGCGGCCTGCGCCGCCGCAGTTGCCGCCATGCGCAAAAAGCTCGTGGACCGCACCGTCACAGTCCACCTTCCCGGGGGGCCGCTTGGGATCACTTGGACTGAGGCCGGTCGCATCCTGATGACAGGTCCCGTCCAGCTCGAATACGAAGATGACTGGGCCCGCACGCCCCAGTCGGCAGGAAAGTGATCGCACGTGCCAACCGTCCTCCGTTTGTCCGGACATGCTGGAGGCCCGAATGCCGCAGCTGCAACGCGAGAACGTCATGGCGCTCGGGGCTCTATTGGGTCAGGAAGGGCGGGCCCTGCACGCGCAGTGGATTGCTGGCCCGCGCGACCGTCACAGACCAATCGGGTTTCGAATCTGGCAGCTGCATCCCCGATTGCCCAGCGTGCGTTCGTGCGGATGTCATAATGAACGTGTCAATCGTCGGCGATGACGGGATTATGTTGAAGAAACTCCCACTGACCGCAGGTGCAAGCGACGGGAAACTGGCGACAGCCGGACCGAACATCGAGGTCAGGACGTGACAAACGAGATCGAGAAGAGAAAACCGGGCTTGTTCGGGCGGCTTTTTGGTGAGAAGTCGGCTGCGCGCAGCGTCGAGCCGCAGGAAGCCCTGCTTGCAGACGATGCCGAGACGCTGGCCATCGAAGCAAGCGATGGCGCGCCAAACGTCGCCAATGAAGTTCTCGACAGTAAACCGGCCGCCCCTGCAACAGCGCAGGAGTTGGATGCACCAAAAAGCTGGTACCAGCGCCTGAAGAGCGGCCTGACACGCACGTCGTCGAAATTGACCGATGGCATCACTGGCCTGTTCAGCAAGCGCAAACTCGACGGTGCGACGCTCGAAGATCTTGAGGATTTGCTGATCCAAGCCGATCTCGGCGTCGAAACCTCTGGCCGGATTATCGAACGCATCGCCAAAGGCCGTTTCGAAAAGGGCATCTCCGCCGATGAGGTCCGTGAGATCCTCGCTTCAGAAGTCGAACAGGTTCTAGCCCCTGTGGCCAAGCCGCTGTCCATATCGCCGGCGAACCGCCCGCATGTGATCCTTGTCGTCGGCGTTAATGGCGGCGGCAAGACGACCACAATCGGAAAGCTTGCCGCTCACTTCAAAAGCGAGGGCAAATCCGTCGTCCTCGCCGCTGGCGATACATTTCGCGCCGCCGCGATTGACCAGCTCAAAATTTGGGGCGAACGCACGAAATGCGAGGTCATTGCCGGTGACATCGGTTCAGATGCTTCGGGTCTTGCGTACGAAGCCTTGAAGCGCGCGAAAGCGGCTGCTGCCGATATCCTCATTATCGACACGGCAGGTCGTCTTCAGAACAAGCAAGCGCTGATGGAAGAACTCGAAAAGGTCACCCGCGTTCTCAAAAAACTTGATCCGGAAGCGCCCCATGACGTGCTCCTCGTTCTCGATGCGACGACGGGCCAAAACGCGCTGCACCAGGTCGAAATCTTCGGCAACCGCGCTGGAGTTACTGGGCTCGTCATGACCAAACTCGATGGCACCGCGCGCGGCGGCATCCTCGTCGCAATCGCCTCCAAATACCAACTTCCAGTTCACGCCATCGGCGTTGGAGAAGGGTTGGACGACCTACAGCCTTTCAAGGCCCGAGACTTCGCCAACGCCATAGCCGGATCCTAATTATTGCATGATCAGCGCGCCCCAATCCAAATCCCCGTCATCGGCATCGCACAAGCGGCGGTTCTTTCCGTTCAACGCCGAGCAGACGATCAACATTCTCAGCGAGTTCGGCCCGCTCGCAACAATGTTCATCGTGAACGCGCTGTACGATATCAATACGGGCACGTGGGCACTCATTCTCACGACGATGCTCGCCGTCGCGGTCATGTTTTATATGTTCGGCCGCCCGCCGGTTTTCCCCCTTATCGCTTCGACGGTCACGATTGTTTTCGGTGCGCTCACCATTATCACCGGCGATCCGATGTGGGTGCAGATCAAGGTCACGATCTTCAACGCCATGTTCGCTGGGTTCCTGTTTATCGGCCTCTGGCTTGATCGAAACTTCTTTCAGTACGTTTTTGGCAAGACATTTCACTACACGAAGCAGGGTTGGAACACATTTACGCGCAGTTTCGCCTGGTTTTTTGTGTTCACGGCCGTATTGAACGAGGTCGTTCGGCTGACGTTTCACGACACCCAGATTTACAACATTCTGGGCCACGAGATGAGTGGAGTGAACATTTGGATAGCCTTCAAAATCGCGCTCATTATGCCGCTGAGCGGCCTCTATGCTTGGTTGCTGACGCGTTGGATGCAGCGCCACCGCCTGCCCACGCCTGACGAGGATGGCGATGCGTCAGCGCTGGCGGCCACCGCCGCGACGGCCCAGCCGGTCGCGGACCTTCGTCATGCTGCAGCCCGGCCGGGCGCTGATTCGCAGGCTTGACGTTGCAGCCGGGCTCTGGCCACGTCGGTGCCGAATGGCAGCGGCCACCCTGCGGCCGGTGTTGAGAGGGACCCATGAGCGATCCGCAGTCAGCAAAAAAGGAAACGGACAACTCCGCTCATCCGGAAATCGATCCGCAACAGCTTTGGAAGCTGCTCGTTGAATTGGGGCCGCTGCTCGTGTTTTTCGTCGTCAATTCGCGAGCCGGGATATTCTGGGGCACCGGGGTCTTGATCGTCGCCACGGCTATTTCCATCGTGGCGTCGCGCGTTATGTTCGGCAAGCTTGCGATCATGCCACTGGTCTCTGCGTTTTTCGTTATCATCTTTGGCGGCATAACGCTCTGGCTCGAGGACGATCTGTTCATCAAATTGAAGCCGACGATCGTCAATGCCATCTTTGCAACCACGCTGCTGGGCGGCCTCCTCGCCGGTCATTCGATGCTCCGCCACCTGTTCGGGGACGTCTTCCGCTTGACGGATGAAGGCTGGCGCAAACTGACATTGCGCTGGGGCCTGTTTTTCGTCTTGCTGGCGATCCTCAACGAGATCGTGTGGCGCAATTTTTCGACGGACACTTGGGTGAGTTTCAAGGTGTTCGGTATTATGCCGCTGACCATGATCTTCGGTGTTGCCCAGATGGGCCTACTCAAAACACATGAGTTGAAGTCGGAATAAGGGGCAGGCGCCGGCCGTTGCACTTGAGCTAAGCTTCGGCATACGCAACCAAAATCGTGTCGCCTGATCCGGTTCAGACCTTCAGACTTTGTTCACGCCACCTGTCTTTTCGGTGGACGGCGGAACAATTTTGGATTTTCTTCAAATCGTTGAGAGTATCTTTCGGCAACCGGTAACTCTCCTGCTCCAAACGAGCACAGTGAAAGCCACCGACATGAATGTGCAGGACATGGCAAAAGAGACCACGTCACGGCCAGCGACATTGAATCAACTCGATCGCTCACCGATCCATCAACTCCATCGCGCCGGGCAATGCGCAGCCGATGTGTTCCAGGCCGCGATGGGTTTGGATGATTTGACCCCGCGCCAATATGCCGTGCTACTTACCGTGTCGCAAAATGAGGGCCTGAGCCAGACCCAGCTTGTCGAGCGGACCGGCATCGACCGGTCGACGCTCGCCGACATCGTTCGTCGCATGTTGAAAAAGGGCCTTTTGACCCGGCGGCGAACTCGCGAGGATGCGCGCGCCTATGCCGTGCGCCTGACGGAAGAAGGCTGGAAGTCACTGCGTGGCGCAGATCCTGTTGCGCAACGCGTTGACGATCGTATCCTAGCCGCTCTTCCACCCGTGCAGCGCGACCGCTTCCTTGCCGATCTCGGCGCAATCATTGCCGCCCTTGGCAAGGCTCGAGATGCCCCGCCCGTCGTATGATTGCGACGGCGCCATGTCGCAAAAACTGTAAAACCGCCGGCCCCGTGGCCGGCGGTTTCATTTGCTGTCATCGTTCAAAACGAGAGCTAGGCGGCCGACTTCAACAGATTTTGTTCAATCATCGATTCCGCGATCTGCACGGCGTTGAGTGCTGCGCCCTTCAGCAGATTGTCGGACACGATCCATAAGGCCAGCCCGTTCTCGACGGTTGCGTCCTCGCGAATGCGCGACACAAACGTTGCAAATTCCCCCGCCGCTTCGACGGGCGTCGTGTAACCGCCAGGTTCCCGCTTGTCGACGACGAGAACCCCTGGAGCATTGCGCAAAATCTCGCGCGCCTCATCGGGTCCTAGTGGATTTTCGAACTCGATGTTCACCGACTCCGAATGCCCGACGAACACCGGCACGCGCACGCACGTTGCGGTCAACTTGATCTTCGGATCGAGGATCTTCTTGGTCTCGACAAGCATCTTCCATTCCTCCTTCGTGTATCCGTCTTCCATGAAGACATCGATGTGAGGAATGCAGTTGAACGCGATCTGCTTGGGAAATTTCTTCGGTTCGACGTCGGTTCCAGGAACGTACTTCGACTTGGTCTGCTGCCAAAGTTCATCCATGGCGTCCTTGCCGGCGCCCGACACGGATTGATAGGTTGAAACAACGACACGCTTGATCTTGGCCGCATCATGCAGCGGCTTCAGCACCACAACCAACTGCGCCGTCGAGCAGTTCGGATTGGCGATGATGTTCTTTTTCGTGTAGCCGCGAATGGCCTCGGGGTTCACTTCCGGCACGATGAGCGGCACGTCCTGGTCATAGCGCCAGCACGACGAATTATCGATCACAACGCAGCCCTTGGCGCCGATCCTCGGACCCCATTCTTTCGCAACCGCCGAACCCGCCGACATGAGGCAGATGTCCGCCTTCGTGAAATCGAACTGCTCGAGGTCCTGGCACTTGATCATCTTGTCGCCCCACGACACGTCGGCACCCACCGATCGGCGCGATGCGAGCGCATGCATTTCGCTGACCGGAAACTGCCGCTCGATCAGAACATTCATCATTTCACGGCCGACGTTGCCGGTGGCGCCGACGACGGCGATGCGATAGCCCATGACGTAAGGTCCTTGGTTCTGCCGCCGAATGCGGGGCATTGGCGGGCCGCAAGCGATTGATTTGTTTGCGTAGCGATCACTTACGCGGGCTCGCTGCCCGATTCAAGGTGGAGATGGTCGCGGTGGCATGTGCCGTCGAAGGATCAAGTTCAGGCGGTTATAAAGTCGCCACGCCGGTAGCCGCAATTCGCCACGAGAGCGCCCAGTCGTCGGACTACCCTGGGCTCCTCGTATTGATCATGAACCCTGTTGTGATCGGGCCAGATGTGGGGTTGGGCAGATGCGCATTCTCAAAGCCATGACCGTGATCGGTTGCAGCGTCCTCACCGCGGCAGCCGGCAATGCCAATCCCGTCTGGATGGCGCCGGAAGACCTGGCGGCGACTTTCGGTGGCCGCAGCATCGCCGGTGAATATGAGAACGGCGACACCTTCGAGGAAACCTACGCCGAGGACGGTTCCATCTCGTATCGGGACGTCCGCCGGGCCTCGGCCGGCAAGTGGTCGATCCGCGCCGGCACGCTGTGTACAATCTACGATGCCGATCCGAGCGGTGGCTGTTACCGAGTCCGCCGTGCCAGCCAAAATTGCTTTGAGTTCCACTTCATCGCTCGAACAGAAGAGCAGGTTGAAACAACGCCCGGCAAACCGGATTGGACCGCACGCGGCTGGCTTTCGAACCAGCCCAAAACCTGTGTCGATGGTGAAAGCGTATAAACGCTCCCAACCGCGGACCAGGTCGCTCGACGCGCCGTTTTACCGCGCTGAATGCAATGTAAGTGTCGGTTGAAACCGTACCCGTTAATCAACTGTTAACCAGCGCTATGGGAACGTGCCGCAGTTCCGCTTCCGTTCATGGGCCCGCGTATGCCTCGGCTCTATAAGTTTGCCATCCTCGGCTTCTTCGCCTACGCGGTCGTCACCGCGTCGCCGGATCAGCAAGCGCGTATGGGTGCAGGCCTTGTCGCCGTCAAGGACGCCGCAATCGAGGCATGCACACGCGATGGTGCGCCCTGCACGAGTGCCATCCAATATGTTGGCGGTGCCGTCAGCCAAACCCTCCGCGACGAGCCTGCCCCCTGGCTGGATGAGCAGTCCAAACGGTCTGCGCCCCTGTCGCAGAGCATTGCGCCGCCGCCCAGCCGCTCTTCACTCTAGACGCCGTCCCGAGACCATTTCCAGAACGCGGCCGATTCCCGCCATCAGCGAACCGACAGCGAAAAGTGCGATCACGATTACTTGCAGGTAAGTTTCGATGGGCTCCTTGGCGAGCAGATAGTCCGCCACGTTTGCATCAGCCGTTTGGTATTTGCTTATCACCGCTGCGAGCTCTGTTTGTGCTTTTTGAATCTCGGTGCCGGGTGCGTTCATCGCCTGTAGGGTCGCTATCCGTGCATCATATATCGCCTTCATCTGCAACTGGCCGTTCTGCTGCATGTTGAACGCTGACAGGCGCCACTCGATTTCTCGCTTGAGGGGTTCGACATAAAAGATCTGCGTCGCAGTAGATGCGAGCAAAAAGAAGATGCCGATTAACTCCCCCCACTGATAAACCTTCAATCGCATGATGCTCACCATGACTCCGTAATTTTCGCCTGCCACATGCCGTGAAACGCGAGTGTCGTTCCTGCCGTATAATCAATTTCCAATCCTAAAAGGTCTCGTTTCTGATGTCGCCGCCCGTCGCCAAGCAATCCCTGTTGAGTGCGTTGATCACGTCGCCGGTGCGGCCAGGACGCCTGACGTGGATCGGCGTGCGGCCGGAACGGCGGGCACCGCTCGCCGTCAGCCGGTCGGCGGTATTAATCGCGGGTCGCGGTATTGAAGGTGACCACTATCAAACGAGTAACAACGGCGCGCGCCAGGTGACGCTGATCGCGTCGGAAGATCTCGCCGCCATCGCAGCATTTCTTGGCCGGGAAACTGTTGATCCTGGACTCTTACGCCGAAATTTCGTTACCGCCGGGATCAATCTCGTCGCGTTGAAGCGACGGTATTTCAGGATTGGCGGCGCTCTGCTCGAAGCCACGGGCGAGTGCGCGCCTTGCAGCCGAATGGAAGAAGCATTTGGTTCCGGCGGCTATAGCGCGGTGCGCGGTCGCGGTGGTCTCACCGCGCGCATTCTTGAAGGCGCGACGATTGCCATCGGCGACGAGATTGCACCGGTGCCCATCGACGCCGCGGTCAACGAATGACTAGGCGGCGTCCAACCCTGTTTTTGCACACTTGAAATCACCGATGGAAGCCATGCTGACCTAGTCGCGCAGGCAATGCGGATTAATTCAAAAGCCGCGCGACTTCGTCGACGATCGCCTTGCCCATTTCGTTGGTGCCGACCTTCGTCATGCCTGGCTGCATGATGTCCCCCGTCCGAAGACCTTTGTCGAGCACAGCCGCAATGGCCTGATCGACGATGTCGGCTTCCGCCACCATATCGAGGGAATAACGCAGAGCCATGCCGAACGAGGCCAGCGTTGCGATCGGGTTGGCAAGGCCTTGACCAGCAATGTCGGGCGCCGAACCATGCACCGGCTCATAAAGCGACATGCGCTTGCCCGTTGCGGCATCGGGTGCTCCCAGCGACGCCGATGGCAGCATGCCCAGCGACCCTGTGCACATCGCCGCTTCGTCGGACAGCACGTCGCCGAACAGGTTATCCGTCACGATCACGTCGAATTGCTTCGGGTTGCGCACGAGCTGCATCGCGCAATTATCAGCAAGGATGTGTTCGAGTTGAACGTCCGGCGCGTAGGATGCATGCACCGCCGACACGACCTCTTTCCACAGAACGCCCGTGCGCATCACGTTGTGCTTCTCGGCCGAATGAACTTTGTTGCTCCGCTTGCGGGCAAGATCGAAGGCCACTTTTGCAATGCGTTCGATCTCGTGCGTCGTGTAAAGCTGCGTATCGACGGCGCGTTTTTCCCCGTTCTCCAGCGTGACGATTTCTTTGGGTTCGCCGAAATAAACGCCGCCCGTCAGCTCCCGCACGATCATGATGTCGAGACCCTCGACAAGTTCGCGCTTCAGCGACGACGCATCGGCCAGCGCCGGGTAACAGATCGCCGGACGCAGATTAGCGAACAGACCAAGGTCTTTTCGCAGGCGCAGGAGCCCGGCTTCGGGACGCGCCGCGTAGGGAACGCCGGCCCACTTCGGCCCTCCAACAGCGCCGAAGATGACGGCATCGGCACCCTTGGCCTTGGCAACGCACGCATCCGTTACGGCGACGCCGTGCGCATCAAAGGCCGCCCCGCCCACCAGATCGGTTTCGGTCTCGAACCGCACCCCGGTTTTGCGTGAGTTGAAGAATGCAATCAGTCGCTCCACCTCGGCCATGGTCTCGATGCCGATGCCGTCGCCAGGAAGCAGGAGAAGTTTTTTGATGGCCATGAAGTGAGGTTCCGTCGCGAGTGTTTCTGAAACAATGTGGCCAAACTGCTAGCGGCTGTAAGCGCGTCTCGCAAGCGCAACGCCCCGCCACGGTCGTCGCGTCTCAGATGACTCGGGATTGAACCAAGTCGTCAGCCTAGTCCGGGCATTGTCAGGGCGAGGGTAAACCCTTGCGCGGTAAAGTAAGCCCCGGCCGCGGCCAGCGCTCCGCTGATCGCCAGCAGAAACGTTCCCCGCGTTATAATCGAAATGGACGCCAGAACGATTGCGATCTGGAGGAAGGCTTCGCCGTAATCGAAATACGGGTCCTTGCGCATGGCGACGTCGCGCTCCGCTTCGAGGCGTTTGCCCTTTTCGAAAAGCTGATCGAGGCCCTCGCGCTGGTCGATGGGTTTGGCCGCATCGCCCGCCGTCAGGATGGCATCCTGTTTCTTGTAGTCGATAATCTTAGCCTCAATCGCCGACCGGCCGTCCGACGTCAGGTTCGGTACGGATTGGAGGTGCAGCCCGAGACTGTCAGCTTCGACGCGCAGGACGTGCCGGCGCATGTTCTTGGCCTGAAAAAACGCCCAAGTGTTCGCAGCCTCGATGTTCTTCAACGTCGCATCTTTTGCAGCATTGCCCCCGCCGGTCGAACAGATGGCGAGCAAAACAGCGAGAATGCCGATGTAGACGCCGATGAGCCGGTCCCGGTCGCGACCGTTTTGGTTTTCCGCTTCCCGCGTCAGTTCATCCCATACCATCGTCGCCCCCTTTGGCCGTCACGAGATCTGTGCGCCCGACGACAGACCCGCTCGCGTCCAGTTCGTAAACAATCGGCGCGGCGGTCGCCAGTTCGCGGGCGATGATCTCATCTCCGGTCAGTCCCTCGAGCCGCATGATCAGCGCGCGCAGGGAGTTGCCGTGCGCGGCGACAATCACCGACTTGCCGGCATCGACCATCGGCCAGATGAAAGTCTCATAGTACGGCAGCACGCGGGCGGCCGTATCCTTCAGGCTTTCGCCGCCCGGCGGCGGTATGTCGTAGCTGCGCCGCCATCGGGCGACCATTTCCTCACCGAACCGCTGCTTGGCCTCGTCCTTGTTGAGGCCCGCCAGTTGTCCGTAGTCGCGTTCGTTGAGGCGGGCATCGCGTTCGATCGGAACGCCGGCCTGGCCCATCACGTCCAAAATAATGTCGAGCGTGTTCTGCGCGCGGCGAAGTTTGCTTGTGAAGGCGAGATCGAATTTCAGTCCATGATCGCGCAGCACGCGCCCGGCCCATTGGGCTTCGATCATGCCTTTCTCGGTAAGGTCCGGATCGCGCCACCCCGTGAACAAGTTCAACCGGTTCCATTCGCTTTGACCATGACGCACCAGCACGAGTGTTCGCGGCTTGGGTCCATGGTCAGTTTTGGGCTGGTGCTTCTGCATTGTTGCTGTGATCGCTCTCACAAACCGAGAACGTCGGTCATGGAGAACAGTCCGGGACCTTTGCCCCGTCCCCACAGCGCTGCTTTCACCGCGCCCCGGGCGAAGATGCTGCGATCCGAGGCGTGATGGCGGATCGAGATCTCTTCGCCCTCACCAGCAAAGATCACGGTGTGATCGCCCACAACGCTGCCGCCGCGTAACGTTGCAAAACCGATGTCGCCCCGCCGGCGCGGACCGGTATGCCCGTCGCGCACGCGCACGGATGCTGTCGTAAGATCGACCCTGCGGCCTTTCGCGGCGGCCTTGCCCAGCATCAGGGCTGTGCCTGATGGCGCATCGACCTTGTGCCTGTGATGCATCTCGATGATTTCGATATCCCAGTCGGCATCGAGAATGGCGCCGACCCGTTCCGTCAGCGCTGCGGTGAGATTGACGCCGAGGCTCATGTTCCCAGACTTGATGATCGTGGCATGGCGCGCCGCCGCCGCGATGGCCGCATCCATGACCGCATCGAGGCCCGTCGTACCGATGACATGGACAATGCGGGCGTTGGCCGCCAGACCGGCCAATTCCATAGTCGCCTTGGGCGATGTGAAGTCGATGATCCCGTCCGACCGGGCAATCAGCTCCAGGGCATCTGCCGTGATGCGGATGCCGTTTGGACCAAGTCCGGCGAGTTCACCTAGGTCGCGGCCAAGATCCGGGGAGGAGGGAGCCTCCACCCCCCCCGAAAGCGTGCAGCCGGGGTCGGCGGCGATGGCTCGGACGAGTTCGCGACCCATGCGGCCGGCGGCACCCATCACGGCGATCTTCATCTCTGGCACGCGAGGCCTCCGCTCCGTCGGTTGCGCCGGGATATAGCAACCGCCAACCCAAGCGGGAAGTGCGTCAAGGCGAACACGGTGAGCGGCTGGGGATTACTTCGGGCCTGCCGCCCGCTGCATCGCCTCGATGATTAGCCGCGCGGCCTCCGCCGCATCCCCCCAGTGATGGATCTTCACCCATTTGCTGGGTTCCAAATCCTTGTAGTGGGCGAAAAAATGCTCGATTTGTTCACTCGTAATGGACGGCAGATCCGAGTAATTTTTGACCTTGCTGTAGCGTTTGGTGAGTTTGTCACTTGGCACAGCGATGATCTTTTCGTCTCCGCCGCCGTCATCTTCCATGACCAGCACGCCGATCGGCCTGCAATTGATCACTGCCCCAGGAAAGATCGCCCGGGTGTTGCAGACCAGGACGTCGATTGGATCGCCGTCGGCCGACAGGGTATGGGGGACGAAACCGTAGTTTCCGGGGTAGCGCATCGGGGTGTACAGGAAGCGATCGACAAAGAGCGTGCCGGACGCCTTGTCCATTTCGTATTTAATCGGCTCTCCGCCAACTGGAACTTCTATAATGACGTTGATGTCGTCCGGCGGGTTCTGGCCCGCTGGAATTGCTTCGATGCGCATCGAGTGGCCCCGTTGTTGTTTTGGCGCGTGTCGGAGGTGGAGGGTCTAAGCGGGCGGAGTTTGCCCCAGGGCGGGGCGGGAAAGATAGGACCCGAAGGTCGAACCCTCGGCTCGGCTCAACGATATCTCTCGTTCAGCCGCCACAAGTATCATCAGCAATTCAAGCGCGCCACTAGGCCCAGCCGAAACCGACTTTATCAAGCTGCGCCTTGCCGAACGGCTCGCGTACGCTTTTGAAAGGCCGTCCGCCCCGGCGCCAGTAGAAGTCAGCAGCCATGTCGTTAGCGGCCAAGGCCCAGACCACAAGGCCGCGCAGTCCACGGCCATCAAGCCGCGCCCGGCACGCCTCAAAGAGATGCTCGCCCAGGCCGACACCCTGATAGATGGGCGCGACATAAAGCTCGTAGATTTCGCCCTGATGCTTTCCGCGGCCTCGGGCCGCGCCGTATGTGGCGTAGCCGGCGATCTTCCCCTCGTGTTCAACAACAAGCAGGCCATCCCCGCTGCGAATGGCTGCGGTCCACCAGGTCTTATTGCGACGCCGGATCAGCCCGTCGAGATGATCGGACGGAATGACACCGGCATACGCACCCCGCCACGTATCGGCGAAGACTTTCACCAGTGCACCCGCATCCGCGACTTTCGCCGATCTAACGAGTACGTCCGAACGCCAACCCAACATCGGAGTCTCCGTCACCCAGACTTCCACATCCTCCCGAGTGTAGCGAATTCTATGCCAGCGTGGCGGATTTTTGCTGCAACACTTGCATTAGACCAGCAAGCTGAAACCAAAAAGCCCGGGACGTATGTCCCGGGCTTTCACATTGGATCGTTATGAAGGACGGCGAATTAGCCTGTCTTCTTGATCTGCTCAAAGGTCTTCGCGGCAGCGGCGTTCATCGTTTCGAACGTCTGCTGCGCAATCTTGGTGGACAATTCGAACAGTTCCTTGGTCTGATTGGCCGAAGCCGTAAGCTGCTGCTGAACATAGCTTGACTGCAATTTCAGAAGTTCCGGAACCGTCTTGGCTTTTGCAATGGCCTCAGCGGCGTCGAAGGCAGCTTCAGTGTTGATTTCAACGTTGCGAAGAACCTTTTCGCCGATCGTGCGGGCGCCAGCCTGAGCCGTCAGCACCACATTTTCCATCGTCTTGACGCCGTCCTTGGAGACCGTCTGCATCTTGTCGAAAGCTTCACGGGTCTTTGCAATGCCGTCTTCTGCGATGGCCTGCATATTTTCAGGGATACGGGCGTCCTTAGCGGCCGAGAACATTTCCTGGGCCTGACGGGTGAATTGATCGTTCATGTTTGTATGTCCTCTGATTGAGCTTTTTGTGCTTCGTGATTTAGGGCTGCATGCTTCACCAGCGCTGTGCGAAGAAGTTAGGCTCTTCGATCAACGATGGAATTCCATGAGCCGAATGAGCGGCTCCAAGGGTTTTATATCACGATTTTTGTGCGTTGCAACAAAAAATCGAAAGACTGCCTCCGAGTGACAACCTACTGGATTGAATATATTCAATAATACTGAACAAGTGCACTGCAAAAAAGTTGATCACAATCAAGTATTTGTGCGACATCATAGGCGCTTCAATCATAGAGCAGGGAAATGACTTCGATAACCCATGGCTGCGGGATCGAACAAAATGTCGCCGGGGCGCAATGGTCGTGCGAGCGCCAGTCCCTCAAGTGAGCGGCACCGCGACAACGCGACATAGGCCTGCCCATGGGCAAATGTTCCGCGGCCGAGGTCGATGTACACCTTTTCAAGTGTCAGGCCTTGCGCTTTGTGGATCGTCAACGCCCATGCCAGCCGGATCGGAAACTGTTTGAAAGTGCCGGCAACCGTTTCGACAATTTTTTCCGCAGCGCTGTCGTAGGCGTACCGGCGACTTTCCCATGCGGCTGGTTCGACTTCGAATTCGCGACCTCCAACGTCAACCCATACTTGTTTGTCGGTGAGACGTGCAATTCGCGCCACGGTACCGTTGACCCATCGCCGGTCGGAATCATTCCGCAGCAGGATGACTTTTGCGCCGGGTTTGAGCTGAAGGGTCGTGTCGGTTGGATGCGCATTCGGGTTGAAGTCCCCGCTCACGCCAGCCTCATAAATGTGCACCCGACCTTCCAAAGCCTCAAGATAAGCCATGTTGATGCGCTGCGCCGCGGCGTTGGTCGGAGTGAGGATGACGTAGGCGTCGCCTTCGCCAAGCGTTCTCACCGGCCGCACGCACCCGTTGAGGAGCTCCAGATCGTCCTCCTCCACATCGCCCTCTCGAATTCGATTCAAGACGCGGATCAGGCCCTCGTCGCTCTGACGGAACACCTGATTGAGCTCCAAAAGCACCGTACCGAGCCCTTCGCGCAGTCCAGAGGCTGCAAAAAAGAAGGGACCGCCGTGTTCGCTCTCCAGGTGCTGCGCAACTTCCGTTTCCTGAACCACGGGCGGCAGCTGGTGCAGATCCCCGAACATGATGAGACGCAAGCCGCCGAACGGCTCGCGCGGCCGCCCTCGATTAATGCGCAGCGACATATCCATCGCCCACATCAAGTCGGAGCGGACCATCGACACCTCGTCGATGACGAGAAATTTGATCCGCCGCATCACTTGGCCGTTTCGGCTGCGGCGGATGTCGTCAGTCTTGATCAGCCGCGGTGGCAGCCCAAAAAAGGAATGAATGGTTTGTCCGCCGACGTTGACGGCAGCAAGCCCTGTTGGTGCCAAGACAACCATGTCGTCGGGGATGAGATCACGGATGCAGCGCAACAGAGTGGACTTGCCTGATCCGGCTCGACCGGTGATGAAAAGATGCCCGCCCGGTTCGCGCAGATAGGCGATCGCCGCCTCGTATTCCGGAGTCGGAGTGACGCCCTGCGGCCAAACGATGGACCGCTCGGAAATGGCGGCGGCCGTGACAGGTTCGGAAGCGGACACGTGCAATCTCGCGATGACGGAGGTCGCCCCACTAAGCAGCCTGCCGCCGCGCTTGTCAAAAGCGGCGTCGCCGCGATGGGAACCATAAAAAAGGCGGCTGCCGGATTGGCAACCGCCCAACCATCACCGATGCGAATGCCGTTAGTCGGCCGTGATGCTGATGACCTTGAAGGCCTTGTCCATCTTGATGTCGTAGTTCGCCCCGTCGGCGCATTTGACATCATTGAGTTCGTAGACGCCGGTACCTTCCGATTCCTTTTCGCCCGTGCCGCCAGTGCAGCCCCAAGCCTTGGCCGTTGCGGCGATCTTGCCGGCTTCGTCGGCCGATGGCTTGTCGTCGGCAAACGCAACGCCCGCTGAAAGTGTCAGGATCGAAATCGCGATGAGCGACTTTCTCATGGGTAGATCTCCAAAAAGTGGTTGCATAGTCGGTCAGGGAAACGGCTGACGGTTCGCGCAAACTGAGAAAGCGCACA
Organism: Hyphomicrobium sp.; assembly: GCA_022844105.1. Classification (GTDB taxonomy): domain Bacteria; phylum Pseudomonadota; class Alphaproteobacteria; order Rhizobiales; family Hyphomicrobiaceae; genus JAGVSR01. Next base: position 26,871 of record JALHMJ010000012.1, read on the forward strand.
CTTCCGCTGCCGGTCATGTTGCGCTGCAGCAGGCCTATTGCAATGGGAAGATTTCCCAAAATATCAGGAAGATTTTCAGAAATTATCGGGAATGATCGTCGCCGAACGTCAGGCGACGTCTACTTCGCGTTCCGATTCACGCTTGCGTTCCTGTCGCTTGCGCTCGTTCGGATCAAGCCAGCGCTTGCGCAGCCGGATCGTCTCCGGCGTAATCTCAACGAGTTCCTCGTCTGTAATGTAAGACATCGCCTTTTCAAGCGTCAGCTTCATCGGCGGTACGAGGGTCAGCGCCTCATCCTTGCCTGACGCGCGCACGTTGGTCAGCTTCTTGCCCTGAACGACGTTGACGATGAGATCGTTGTCACGCGAATGTTCGCCGACGATCATGCCTTCGTAGACGCGCGCCTGCGCACCGATCATGAACAGGCCACGATCCTGGAGATGGAAGATCGAGTACGCGGTCGCATCACCGGTTCCGTTAGAGATCAGCACGCCCTGCCGCCGACCCTGGATCTCACCCTTGTACGGGGCATATGAGTGGAAGAGGCGGTTCATGACAGCTGTGCCGCGACTGTCGGACAGGAGCTCCGACTGGTAGCCGAGAAGCCCGCGCGTCGGCACAAGGAAAACCATTCGTGTCCGCCCGCCGCCGGATGGACGCATCTCCATGAGATCGCCGCGCCGTTCGGACAGCTTTTGCACGATGACACCTGTGAAGCCATCGTCGACGTCGATGATGGTCTCCTCGATCGGCTCCAGCTTCTGCCCCGTGTCCGGATCAGACTTGATAACGACTTTCGGCCGCGAAACGGTAATTTCAAAGCCTTCGCGCCGCATGTTCTCAATCAGAATGGCAAGTTGTAATTCACCGCGGCCCGACACGACAAAGCTGTCGGTCTCATCGCTATCGGTGACCTTAATGGCAATGTTGCGCTCGCCTTCGCGCATAAGGCGGTCACGGATGACGCGGCTCTGAACCTTGTTGCCCTCCTGGCCGGCGAACGGACCATCGTTGATGCGGAAGGTCATGGACAGCGTCGGCGGATCGATCGGCTGCGCCGTCAGAGCCTGATCCACGGAGGGATCGCACAAGGTATCGGCGACGGTCGCATCCGTCATGCCGGCCAGCGCGATGATCTCACCAGCGCTGGCTTCGTCGACCGGCACGCGCTCCAACCCGCGATAGGCGAGCACCTTGGTCGCGCGGAAGGTTTCGACAAGTGATCCGTCGTGACGGATCGCCTTCAGAGCCATATTGGACTTGATGGTGCCCGAGGTGATGCGACCGGTCAGGATGCGGCCCAGAAACGCATCGGCTTCCAGCGTTGTCGCCAGCATGCGCACGGGACCGTCGTCGACGGCCGGCGGCGGCACGTGCGCCAGAACGAGATCGAACAGCGGCGCCAGATCCGTCTGCGGACCCTCCGGCGCCAGCGCCATCCAGCCATTGCGGCCCGATCCATATAGGACAGGAAAATCGAGCTGATCGTCAGTGGCGTCAAGGTTGGCAAACAGATCGAAGATTTCGTTCAATACATCCAGGTGACGTTCATCCGGACGGTCGATCTTGTTGATCGCAACAATGGGACGCAACCCGCGGCGCAGCGCTTTCGACACGACGAATTTTGTCTGCGGCAGCGGTCCTTCCGAGGCGTCGACGAGAACGATAACGCCGTCGACCATGTTCAAGATACGTTCGACTTCACCGCCGAAATCGGCGTGGCCTGGCGTATCGACGATATTGATCCGCGTGTCCTTCCAGACGACCGACGTACACTTCGCCAGAATGGTGATACCGCGTTCGCGTTCCAGATCGTTGGAATCCATGGCCCGTTCGGCAACCTTCTGGTTTTCCCGGAAGGAGCCCGACTGCTTCAGGAGTTCGTCGACAAGCGTGGTCTTGCCATGGTCGACGTGCGCGATGATCGCGATATTTCTTAACTTCATGAATGGTCTCTTAAGGAGATAGGCCGGGGGCGGATTGGAACCGGGCGCACCGGCAACGATTGCGCGGGGAGGTAGCACATCCCCCCGCATGCCGCCAGGGGACGGTTGTGTCGTTACCGCGTCATATACGTACCATCCGCCCGATTTCAGTGGGGCGTGACGAGAGTGGTGAATGATGCAGCAAAACGGCCGCCAGTCGCCGGTTCGCCAGCTCAATGCAGTTTAACGTGGGGCTCCGTCCGGCGCGTCAACAGCCGTGACACGGAATCGAGGGTAACCTTCCAAAAGCCGTGCAGTGCCCATTCGTGCATTTTGTATAGCGAGCGGTACATCATCTTGGCGAAGAAACCTTCGATCATCATCTTCCGGCCAGTGACGAAGCCCATGAGGCTGCCGACGGTCGAGTACTCCCCGAGTGATACGAGCGATCCGAAATCGCGATAACGGAACGGCTCCAGCGGCTCGTTCTCGAGCTTGCGGCGAATCTGGCGGTAGACGTGCGATGCCATCTGATGCGCGGCCTGCGCCCGCGGCGGGATCGGATGCGTATCGCCTTCGGGCACCAGATAGGCGCAATCGCCGATCGCGAAGATGGCCTCGTTGCGCGTCGTCTGCAGTGTGGGCTTGACGACGAGCGTGTCCATGCGGCTGACCTCCAGCCCAAGGTCCTTCAAGACCGCCGGCCCCTTTACACCTGCCGACCACACGACCAGTTCCGACGGAATGAAATCGCCATTCTGCAGTTCTACGCCGTCGGCTCGCACCCGCGTTACGCGTGAATTCGTACGCACATCGACGTCGAGCTTCTTCAAGATCTCGGTGGTTGCTTCCGAAATGCGTTCGGGCAGGGCTGGCACGATGCGTGGCGCGGCCTCGATCAGCGTAATCTTCATATCTTTTTCCGGTTCGATCCTGTCGAGACCGAATTGTGCGATGCCGCGCACGGTGCGATGCAACTCCGCTGAAAGCTCGGTCCCTGTGGCACCCGCGCCGATGATCGTCACATCCAGCTGGCCCGGCCGCACCGGACCCTCCTGTGCCTGGGCCCGAACGCAGGCATTGAGCAGCCTTCGGTTGAAGCGCTCGGCCTGCTGCTGCGTGTCGAGCATGATCGCATGCTCCATGACACCCGGTGTGCCAAAGTCGTTTGACACGCTGCCGATGGCGATAACGAGAATGTCGTATACGAGAGCGCGCTTCGGCGTCACCTCACGGCCATCTTCATCGAACGTGGCGGCGAGATAAACTTGCTTTTCAGTCTGATTGAGCCCGATCATTTCGCCGTAGCGGAACTTGAAGCCGTGCCAATGGCTCTGAGCCATGTACTCCAGTTCGTGCTGATCAACGTCCATACTGCCGGCCGCGATTTCGTGCAGAAGCGGCTTCCAAATATGCGTACGCGACTTGTCGACGAGCGTAACGGCCGCTTTGCCTTTTCGCCCGAGCTTGTTTCCAAGTGCGGTGACGAGCTCCAGCCCCCCTGCGCCGCCGCCGACGACCACAATGTGTGTGAGATCGGGCTTGGGGACGACAAGGGTGCGCGTCGATGACGTCATTTCGCAAATCTCCACGCTTCAACTTCCGCGATGACTTATGTCGGCAAGAAGACTTACGCGGTCAATGTGGCATGGTCAGCCGCGGATTTCCCCGCCCGTCGCCGATTTGATACCGGCAACGATTTTCTCCGATACGGCTTCAATGTCTTTTTCGGTCAGCGTCTCGGACGTCGGCTGCAAAGTTACTTCGATCGCCACCGATTTCTTACCCTCTGCAGCCAGTGCTCCGCCTTCGAAGACATCAAAAACAACAATATTCGCGATCAGCACCCGATCGGCGCCCGCCGCCGCTTTCACCACGTCTCCGGCCGGAACCGTCTTATCGACAACGAAAGCGAAGTCGCGGCGCACCGGCAGCAGATCGATGGCGGCGAGCGGCATGCGCGCGCGCGATTTCTTCTTGTCCGGCGGCAGAGCGTCGATGAATACCTCGAACGCCACCGCAGGACCGTCCACATCGAGGGCTTTAAGAGTCGCGGGGTGCAGGTCTCCAAATTGAGCCAGAATGGTTTTCGGGCCGAGACGAAGCGTGCCTGAGCGGCCAGGATGGTACCACACCGGCGCATCGCGCGTGATCTGTGCCTTCCCAGCATCAACGCCGAGCGCGGCCAATACCGCGACCGCATCCGCTTTGGCATCGAACACGCTGACCGGTTGCGCCGCGCCGTCCCAGTGCCGTCCCGATCCGGTCGCGCGCGCCGTTCCCGCTCGCACACCGGCCGCAATGAGCCGCTGATCCGCCGGTTGATCGCCCTGATAGACCTGCCCCAGTTCGAACAAGGCCACGTCGGAGAGACCGCGATTGGCGTTGCGGGCGGCACCCATCAGGAGGCCCGGCAACAGGCTCGGCCGCATCGATGACAAGTCCGCGGAAATCGGGTTGGCAAGTTCGAGTGCATCGGACCCGCCACCGAAGTGTGTGGCCATCGTGCGTGGCAGGAAGGACCAGGTTACTGCCTCCACCATTCCGCGCGCTGCGAGCGTCCGACGCGCGCGGCGTGCCCGCTTTTGCCGTTCGGTCAGGACCGGCTTGGCAATCCCGCTCGTCCGCTCCAGCGGTGTCGAGGGAATGCGATTGAGACCGGCGATGCGAACCACCTCTTCCACGAGATCGGCCGGCCCATTGAGATCCGGCCGCCATGTGGGCGTCGTCACGGTAATGTCATGGTCGTGCCCTTCCAGCGCGCATCCAAGCGCCTCCAGGATGTGGCGGACCTCCGCCGTTTCGATGGCGATCCCAGAAAGCTTTGCGACCCGGTCTGTATCGAACGCAATGACGCGCGCCGTTTGCGGCGCTTTGCCCGCGACCTTTGTCTTTGATGGCGTTCCACCACAGAATTTTTCGATCATTTGCGTCGCCAGATCGAGCCCTGGCAGCACCGATTGGGGATCAACCCCGCGCTCGAAACGATAGCGCGCGTCCGTGACGAGCCCGGCCTTGCGGCCGGTCGTGGCGGTACGCACCGGATCGAACCACGCACTCTCGACCAGCACGTTTCGGGTCGCGTCCGTACAGCCGGAAGCCTCACCGCCCATGATACCGCCGAGACCGAGAACGCCGTTGTCGTCGGCGATCACGCACATGGTCTCATCGACCGCATGCTCTTTGCCGTCGAGCCCGAGGAATGTCTCGCCGGCCTTTCCGAGCCGCGCGCGGATGGCGCCCGTCAACTTGTCGGCGTCATAGACATGCAGCGGCCGGCCGTGCTCGTTGGAGATGTAGTTCGTCACGTCGACGAGCGCGTTGATCGGGCGCAGGCCCACGGCCTTCAAGCGGTTCTGCAGCCAGTCCGGCGAGGGTCCGTTTTTCACCCCCGTAATAACGCGCGCGGCGAATACAGGGCATGCACTTTCCGCGCCCGTCGGAAAGTCGAGCTTGACGTCGATCGGGCAGTCCTTGGCGCCTTCGACGCCGTGGATGCGGGTCTCGTGTTTCAACGTGCCGAGCCCGGCTGCCGCAAGGTCGCGGGCGATGCCGCGCACGCCGGTGCAATCCGGACGGTTCGGCGTCAGCTTCACCTCAAATACAGGATCATTGAGGCCAGCGACGTCGATGTAGCGGCTGCCCACCTTGTCGGCGAGCGTTGCGTCGAGTTCCAGAATTCCCTCGCTGTCCGTCGACAATTCCAGTTCCGCCGCCGAGCACATCATGCCGTTCGACACGACGCCGCGAACGGGTTTCTTTTCCAGCGTTATCTTCGAGCCCGGTATAAAAGTGCCAAGCGGTGCGAAAACCGAGACAAGTCCGACGCGCGCGTTCGGCGCACCGCACACGACTTCCATCAGCGGCTGGCCCTTCGCGACCTCCACCTGAACGACCTGCAGCTTGTCGGCATTGGGATGCTTTTTTGCCTCCACGATGCGTGCGACGGTGAACGCGCCGAGTTTTGCGGCGGGATCTTCCACGCTTTCGACCTCAAGGCCAATGGCCGACAGCGTTGTCGCAATCTCCTCGATCGTCGCCGTCGTCTTCAGGTGCTCTTTCAGCCATGACAGCGTGAATTTCATCGCAATTGTTCCGTTCAGCGGGTCTTCTGGGCGTTGATCGCCATGATGTAGATCAGCACCCACAGCAGTGCGGGCGCCAGCGTGAAGGCAAAACCGGACACGAAGCTTTGCCCGAGACGTTCACCGAGTGAACAAGCCGCCGCGGAGCCATCGAGGCCATAACAATTGCCATCGAAAATCATGGCGTCGTAGGCGAGCGGCAGCAGCATCAGCGCCGCGACGCCGAATGCGCCGACGATCTGCTGTTGCGCCAGGGGGCGCTGCCCCATGATCGAGCCGAGACCGAACGCGACGAGCAGCGCCACGGTCATTAGGATCAGCGGAATGGCCAGCGCCATGGTCTAATCTCCACTACGTCATGACGACAGCCCGCCGCCGAGGGTCGGCTGGTCGAGCAGCGAAAAACCGTAGTGGCGCAGCCAGCGCAGATCGGCGGAAAAAAATGCGCGCAGGTCCGGCAGCCCGTATTTGAGCATTGCGATGCGATCCAGCCCCATGCCGAAAGCAAAGCCCTGGTATTTTTCAGGGTCGAGACCGCAGTTGGCAATGACGTTCGGATGCACCATTCCGCAACCCAGGATCTCAAGCCACTGTCCCGGTTTACCGATTGCGGAGGCGTCGATATCGACCTCCATCGAGGGCTCGGTGAAAGGAAAGTGCGAGGCGCGGAACCGCATCGTGACATTGTCGACCTCGAAGAACGCTTTGGCGAATTCTTCCAGTACCCACTTCAGATGGCCCATATGGGTCGTCTCATCGATGACGAGACCTTCGATCTGGTGAAACATCGGCGTGTGCGTCTGGTCGCTATCGCAGCGATAGACGCGGCCCGGTGCGATGATGCGGATGGGCGGCGTCTTGGTCTGCATCGTGCGGATTTGCACCGGGCTCGTATGCGTGCGCAGGAGGAGCCGCGAGCCGTCGGGCTTCGGGTTGAAGTAAAACGTATCGTGCTCCTGTCGCGCCGGATGCTCGGCGGGCATATTGAGCTTCGTAAAGTTGAGGTCGTCCGTTTCGATATCCGGACCCTCCGCGACCTCAAACCCCAGATCAGCAAAAATTTCGATGCACTCGTCGAGCACTTGGCTCACGGGATGAATTCGGCCCTGTAACGCGACGCCGGCCCGCACCGGCAGCGTGATGTCTTCTCGCTCATGGGTGAGCCGGGTTGTGAGTGCCGCGGCTTCAAGCATCGACCGGCGCTCGTCCAGCGCATCTGAAACCTTTGCCTTCACTGCGTTGACAGACGCGCCGAACGCCTTGCGCTCATCCGGCGGTAATTTCCCGAGTTGCGCCATTAGCTCCGACACACGACCCTTCTTGCCGAGCGCGGCAACGCGCACGACATCAAGCGCGGCGAGATCGGTCGCTGCCGCAATCTCTTCCAATACATCGTGTTCGAGGTGGGTGAGATCAGTGCCAGATGACATGCGTGACAGCCTCCGGAAGGGGCAGGCGCCCGGCATCCCGTCCGCGGGTCTCACGTGAGGCGCCGGCCTCTGGCAGAGGCGCAGCGATGCGGGCCCCGCAGGGCGCGACGGTCAGGCTAGGCAGAAGAGTGGATCCGGGGGTAACGACCCCCCGGATGATCGATCGTGTTCAGCGCAAAATACGGTCAGGCAGCTTTCGGCAGTGCAGCCTGCGCCTGATCGACCAGCGCCTTGAAAGCAGCGTTGTCCTTCACGGCGATGTCGGCGAGAACCTTGCGGTCGACCTCGATGCCGGCCTTCGTGAGGCCGTCGATGAAGCGACCATAGGTCAAGCCATGTTCGCGCGCGGCGGCGTTGATGCGCTGAATCCAGAGCGCGCGGAAGGTGCGCTTCTTGTTTTTCCGGTCGCGGAAGTTGTACTGCATGGCCTTTTCGACGGCCTGCTTGGCGACGCGGATCGTATTCTTGCGACGGCCATAATAGCCCTTCGCGGCCTTGAGGACTTTCTTGTGCTTGGCGTGGGCGGTAACGCCACGCTTGACGCGTGCCATGAGACTTCTCCGTTTCGTTCACTGGGTGAGGGCTGAACCGGCTGTCGACAGCCGGAAACGATTAGCGGTTGTAGGGCATGTACTTCTTGACGATGTTCGCATCCGAATCGCTCAGCACCATCGTGCCGCGCGCTTTCTGGATGAACTTGGTCGTCCGCTTGATCATGCCGTGCCGCTTGCCAGCAGCACCCGCCTTCACCTTGCCCGTCGCCGTAAAACGGAAACGCTTTTTGGCACCACTCTTGGTCTTCATCTTGGGCATTTGGCTTTCCTTTCTCACTGCCGGCCCAAAGGCCGGCGGACAGCGATCGATCTGGGGCTCGAGCCCCAAGGCGCGCTGCCGTTTTCGTTGATTGAAGCATGAAAGCCGCCACGGCATGCCCTGCCGGACGGCTCCGGGCCGCGTTATACGGGCAGCACGGACGCGATGCAACGGGGTCACTCTGCCAAATTTGACAGGATGCCGGGCGCCGGCACTAAGCGGGGCAATCCATGCCGCCGCCATCGCGAAGGGCTGCAGGCATCCGACTGCGACCGATGCGTCGGGTTGTGCCCCCAACCTATGAGGCGGATAGGCGACCATGGCAGGGACCGGCGATAGGCTTGCGGTGAACCGATCCGCCGCTACGGCAAGCCAATGAAAAAAACGCGTGTTTCCGTGAAATTGTGTCGGTTGTCTATAGGCTTCGACCTTGCGCTCCGGGCGCTCTCGGGTCATATAGACGGCATCGAACACGCCTTGGCTTACTCTGCGACAGCTCTACCGAGTCTGACACTAGACGTCTCCAACGCGCGATTTGATGGCCCCCGAGGTCGTCGCTTCGGGGTATTTTACCTATGCTTTGGAGGCATAATCGATGTCGACTGGTACCGTGAAGTGGTTCAACGGACAGAAGGGCTACGGGTTTATTCAGCCGGACGAAGGTGGGAACGACGTATTCGTTCACATTTCGGCTGTCGAGCGCGCTGGCCTTTCGTCTCTGCGTGAAGGTCAGAAGATCTCCTTCGAGACCGAGCGCGGCCGCAACGGCAAAATCGCTGCGATCAACCTGCGTCCCCTCTAATCAAGGGTCGGCCGCACGGATCGTTCTTGGGGAGCAGAGCCACTCTGCTCCCCATTTGATTGTGCGCTCGCCACGGCGGCGAAGCGCATCGAAGTTTTAAGGGGCTACATGGCTAAAGAAGAAATGCTCGAGTTCGAGGGCGTGGTGGTGGAGGTGCTCCCCGATGCCCGCTGCCGTGTGAAACTCGACAATGGCCACGAGGTCGTCGCCTACACGTCGGGCCGCATGAAGAAGAACCGAATTCGGATCCTTGCAGGCGACAAGGTCACGATTGAGATGACGCCCTACGATCTCACCAAGGGCCGCATCAATTTTCGTCACAAGGATGCGCGCGGCGGGCCTCCTCCAGGAGCCGGCGGACCTCCCGGCGGCCAGCAGCGCCGTCGTTGATTGAAGTCGCGATTTATCAAAGAGACGAGGCCGGCGGCAGTGCGCGTCGGCCCGTTTTGTTTTGCTCATTTGCCGTTGGCTAGAATACGCGGTGGGGGAAGTAGCGCGAAACGAGTTCGTCAAATCGGCCCGACGCGCGGACTTTGTGCAAAGCTGCATTCAGCAGTGCCTTGATTTGCGGGTCGTTGCGGGGCACGGCAATGGCTAAGCCATCTCCAAAGTAGCGCGGTTCAAAAAACGGCCCACCCCTCAATTCGCAGCAGCGCTTTGAAAGCGTGCCATTGATCCAGAACGCCAATCCGATGCCGTCGTCGAAGACATAATCTGCTTTACCTTGCAGCATGGCTTCGCGCGCCAACTCCGCCGTTTCAAACACCTGCACGCGGCTGTCGCGGAAAAAAGTCTTCAAGAATGCTTCATGCGGAGTGCCGCGCGCCACCGCGATCGACCGTCCGTCGAGAAGGTCCGGCGCCACGTCCACTTTTTCCATAGTGGTTTTGGCGGCAAACCGGCCTGGAGTGTGGAAGTAGCGGTCAGTAAAATCGACCTTGCGCAGCGCGTCCGACGTCACGGTATGGCCGGCGATGACCGCATCCGCTTCACCCCGCTGGAGCGCGACGAGAAGTTCGTCCCATGGCCGCACGCGAATATCGCACGCCGCCCCGATCTCGTTGCACAGCGTGCGCGCCAGATCGACGTTGAAGCCATTTAAGACGCCGTCCTCGTCGAGGTAGTTGAACGGCGGAAAGTCGCCTTCTGTCAGAAACCGTACCACGACCCGGCGTGGCTGCTGTCCTTCCGCCGCAGGCTCTTGTGCCCGTGAATCTGTTGCAAAGAAGCCGGTTGGCACAAGCGCCATCGCAACGACGATAGACAGAAAGCAGCGTTTGATAGCGAACAGCATCATGTGGACCGGGTGTTCAGCTCAAGCAAGGTCCCGTAGTCTGAACAGTGTTGGTGTCCGGACTGCGGCTGCCGACTTGTCGTGCGGGCGCATCGCGGTGTCAAATCATCCTCGCGGACAGCCGACGTCGCTGGATCTACCCTCCAGCGACGCGACCCGGTTATTGGGGCGGTCAGTTCCCATGTGGCCGGATGCGTTGCGCGTCCAGGCCCCACACTTTTCCGCAGCCGAGCCGATGGCAATCTGGCAACGCCGCCTTCTGGCTGTTCTGGTTACGTCAATCCTGATCGGTATGGTGGTTTCCCCCGATTTGTCGGCGACCCTTCTCATGGCGGTGTTGACACCAATTTTTCTGTGCGTTGCTTTCTTGCGCGCAACGGCTCTGTGGGTTTTCACCAGAATGCCACCGGTTGCGCATGCCCCGGCCGTCCCGGCCGCCGAACCGCTGCCGATTTATTCGATCCTGGTGCCCCTCTATGCCGAAGCCCATATGGCGGGATCGCTTGTCGCCGCACTCGAACGGATCGATTGGCCGCCCGATCGGCGAGATTTTATCTTCATCACTGAAACTGGCGATGACGCGACCCGCCTCGCCCTCGAGGCGGTCATCGGCAACCGCGTCGGCATGCGCATCATCGTCGTGCCGCCGGGAAACCCGCGCACCAAGCCGCGCGCCCTGATGTATGCCTTGCCCCACGCGATTGGCGAGTTGGTCGTTGTATTCGATGCAGAAGACGAACCCGAACCCGGGCAATTGAGAGAAGCTTTCCGGCGGTTTTATTTCTCTGGCCCTGAACTCGGCTGCCTGCAGGCGCGGCTCAACATATACAACGTACGCGCGAGCTTGATCACACGCCAGTTCACCCTGGAGTATACGGCTTTATTCGATGCGCTTCTGCCGGCCGTCGAGCATCTCCGCCTGCCGCTTCCCCTGGGCGGCACATCGAACCATTTCCGTCGCCACGTGCTCGATGAGTGCGGCGGCTGGGATCCCTACAACGTCACCGAGGACGCGGACCTGGGCTTTCGCCTTGCACGATTGGGCTATCGCGTCGCGATGCTCAACTCGACCACGTGGGAGGAAGCGCCACCGACCATACGCGGCTGGACTGGACAGCGGTCCCGCTGGCTCAAAGGCTGGATGCAGACGACGCTCGTGCATCTTCGCGATCCAGCCCGCTTGCGGTCTGAACTCGGCACGCGCGGCTTTTTGGGTTTTAATATCCTGATGGGTGGCGTTATTTTTTCAGCTCTTGTCCATCCGCTGGTCTACGCTTATGCGCTTTGGAAATTGGCGACCGGCGATCTCACCCTCTGGCCGCCGGACGGCTGGCCGGCCGTTTTTTGGTGGGCCGGAGCTGCGAACCTGATGGTCGCTTACGTGGTCGGAATTGCGCTAGCGATGATCTGCGGCTGGCGCCGGCATGGACCTCGCCTCGCCTTTCACGCGCTCCTGCTGCCCATTTACTGGTTAATGATTTCCTTTGCAGCCTACCGCGCGGTGTTTGATCTCGCCCGTCAGCCATTCCACTGGCGCAAGACAGCGCATAAGGGAAAAGCAGGTGCATACCGCCGCAACTCATCCGAATAGCAATTCAATCAAACGCGGGCCGTGTGATTGACATTCCACTTTGCGGACTTAAGCGTATGTTGTGTTAAAAACACTATTTAGAAGTGTGAGGCGAACGTGGCGACGCTGGATCAGCTGATCGTTTGGGCGATCGTAGGCCTCATTGGCGGCAGTCTGGCCGGTCGTCTTTACGCTTGGGATAAACAGGGTTTAGGGCGTGTTCGCAATCTCGCTCTCGGATTGGCCGGCGCGGTGATTGGCGGCCTTCTGTTTCGCATTTTTGGAATTTTGCCCGACCTGGACCGCATTTCGATTTCATTGCGCGATGTCGTGGCGGCTGTGGTTGGAGCTTTCCTTGTGCTCGCTTCAATCTGGCTTTGGACCAAATATTCTGCCAAAGCGCCGTAGTCCACTGGCCATGAGATTGTAGACAATGCAGCCGATCATCGATCCGCGTTCCGGTGACGTTGAGGACGATGCGTCGAGCACAAAAAGCCGTAAGCTGGCGGCCATTGCCGGCAGCATGCTCGCTGAGATCAGCTTTCCCAAGCTGATTGTCGCCTGGGTCTTGCTCATCGGCCTGCCCGGATTGCTTCTTGGTTTGGCACCGCCCGTCGCGTGGGCCTGGCTGTCGCGTGTATCGGACAAATTTGCAGCCATTTCCGGAATTGGATCGCTGCTGATCTTCGCGGGAATTTTGCTCGTTGGTTGGTATGGAATCCGCCCGCTTTTCCGTTTCATGGAGCGCAGCTTCTGGTCGCTCCAAGCCCTCGCCGTCCAGCCCGTCTACGCGGCGTGCCGTGAAGGCCTCAGCCAGATTGCGGAGGGCTTTCTCGAACCGGAAGCCAAAGAACAGGACCGCTCTCGAAGGCGGGCCAAGATGGCAGCGGTCGCCGGATTTCTGGCCTGCGCAATCGGCGTGGCACTCGTGGCACTGGCTTGGCCCTACACACAGTGGACGGCAACCTGGCAAGCGCTCTCAACACCGTCTACGCTTCTCATGCCCGCCCTTGCGAACGCTATTACAATCGTCGCCGGTTATCTTGCCGCGGCTTCGATCGTGTGGGGTTTGACCGATGCCGTCATGGAGCAGCCCGAAAAGTTCGCGGCCTTTGAGAAGTCGAATGGCGACGGCAAGCGATTTCGCATCGCTCATCTCTCCGACCTACATACTGTTGGCGAACGGTTTGGCTTCCGCATCGAGTCGGGACGTCTGGGCCCGCAGGGCAATGGCCGTCTTGATGCCGTGCTCGAGCGGTTGCAGGATCTCCACGATCACGACCCGTTGGAAGTCATCCTGATAACCGGCGACATGACCGACGCCGGACGATCGGCGGAGTGGGCCGAATTCTTTTGCAGTCTGGCTCGGCACCCGCGGCTCCTCGAACGCACACTCATTCTGCCGGGAAATCACGACTTGAACGTCGCCGACCGCGCGAATCCGGCCAGGCTGGAATTGCCAACCAGCCCGCGAAAGCAATTGCGGCAAATGCGCGTGGTATCGGCCATGGCGGCCGTTCAGGGACGTCGCGCATTCGTTTGTGACCGGGCCAAAGGCGAAGTTGGCCCGCTGCTGGCCGATGCGATTGAACCCGCTGGAACGCAAATGAAGTCGCTCGCCGATGTGGGGCGATTTGGCCCATCGTCGGAATTGTCCCGCTTATGGTCCGACGTCTTTCCGCTCATTGTTCCGCCGCGTGATCCAGGCGGGCTCGGCATCATTCTTATGAATTCCAATGCGCAAACGAATTTCTCGTTCACAAATGCATTGGGACTGGTATCGGCCGACGACGTCGCCATTGCCTGCAAGGTCATCGGCCAGTATCCGGGAACTGCCTGGATCATCGCCCTCCACCACCATCTGGTCGAATACCCATTGCCCGTTAAAGCGTTTTCGGAACGCATCGGCACGGCCTTGATCAACGGGAGCTGGCTGGTCCGGAAGTTGCGGCCGGTCGCCACGCGCGTCGCCATGATGCACGGGCACCGCCACATCGATTGGATCGGGCGGATCGGAAGGCTGACCGTTATCTCGGCGCCATCACCCGTCATGGAAGCAAAGGACGGTGATGCCACCTGCTTCTATGTGCACACGGTCGTTGTGCGGACGGATGGAAATATTGCGCTGACGAACCCGGAAAAGGTTGCAGTTGCCGGTCAGGCGCTGTCTTAGTTCACTGGGAAATTGGAGCGGGCGAAGGGAATCGAACCCTCGTATGCAGCTTGGGAAGCTGCCGTTCTACCATTGAACTACGCCCGCACGCGAACCTCGATACCATAGCCGAGCGTTACCGAACAAGGCTCCGCTGCGAAACTGGTTTTGGGTATGCTCGTAACGCCTGACAAGGTACCAAGGTAGATGGATGTGGGGCCATCAAGGCCAGAGGATGATTGTTTGAAACCGGAATTCGGCATCGCGTCGGCGACGAAATTTTCCGATCCCGACTGCACCGCCAAAGGTGAGCCGCGCGCGCAAGTAGCCCTGCAACGGCTCGACACGCTGTGGATCAATACCGGCACGTTATGCAACATCACGTGTCGCAACTGCTATATCGAATCTTCGCCAACCAACGATCGGCTGGCCTACATCACGGCTCCTGAGGTTGCGGCGTTTTTGGTTGAGGCGCGCGATCGCGGCACCCGCGAAATCGGCTTTACGGGCGGCGAGCCGTTTCTCAATCCCGATTTCGAGACAATGCTCACGCAAGCGTTGGAACAGGGCTTCGAGGCGCTTGTTCTGACCAATGCAATGGCGCCGATGCAGCGGCCCGGCGTCAAGTTATGGCTGCTCGCTTTGCGGCAACGTTTTCAGGGACGGCTCACACTTCGCGTCAGCCTCGACCATTACAGCCAAGCCTTGCATGATGCGGAGCGTGGCGCGGGATCGTTCGCAAAGGTTGTTGAAGGACTTGATTGGCTCGCAGTCAACGCTTTCCGCATGGCCATTGCGGGCCGCACGTGCTGGGGCGAAAACGAGGCCGACGGGCGGACCGGATACGCGGCTCTCGCTGCCGCCCGGCGCTGGCCGATAGATGCGGCGTCGGCCTTAGATCTCATCCTCTTCCCGGAGATGGATGCCTCCGCCGACGTCCCCGAAATCACGCCGTCCTGCTGGGGCATCCTGAAGGTGAATCCCGATACGATGATGTGCGCGTCCTCGCGCATGGTGGTGAAACGCAAAGGCGCCGCCGGGCCGGCCGTTCTGCCGTGCACGTTGCTGCCCTACGACGAACGCTTCGAAATGGGGGCCACGCTCGCGCAAGCGGACCGCGCCGATGGTGGGGTCTTCGACCGGGGTGCGGTGAAGCTTGCCCATCCCCATTGTTCGCGCTTCTGTGTCCTGGGCGGCGGCAGCTGTTCATGAATAAGCCCGGCGCGTGTCCGCACCGGGCCTCCAACTGGACAACAAAGAAAGTGGCTTACTTCCTCATCACCAGCGCATCACGAATTTCCTTCAAATAGACCTCCGACGGTGTCGGCTCGGCAGCCGCCGCGGCCGGTGCCGTCTTCTTCATTCTATTGATGGCCTTGACCAGCAAGAAAATCGCGAATGCGGTAATGACGAATTTGATCAGCGCATTGAGAAACACACCATATTTTATGAGAACGCCGTCATCCGTCGGTGTCGGCAGCGTCACGGCGAGCGACGAAAAATCGACACCCGCCATCATGTAACCGATCGGCGGCATGATGATGTTCTCGACCAGTGTCGAGACGATCGGCGCAAAAGCTGCACCCATGATGACACCGATGGCAAGGTCGACGACGTTGCCGCGCATCGCGAAATCGCGAAATTCCTGAATGACACCCATATTGATCTTCCCCGTTGTTGACCTGCCTGCGGTTCGCCCTTGCCAACTCTGGCCAAACGGCGCCGCCGCGCGTCCGCCCCGCCCAAGCGGACGACTCGCCAGTCGGACGATAGGCAACCTGATCCGGCCGCACAATCCTGGCCGAACCGTTCATTTGATTGCGCATTGGAAATATGTTTCAGGGCGCCATGAGCAATGCAATCGCTGGGGCCACGACTGGCGGCGTCGCTCGGCAACGACAAACTTAAGTCGAAAACCTGCTGGCACTCTGTCACCCGTGCGCTAGACAGACGTGAACATGTAAGGTCAGCCGCGGCGGGGGCCCTGCGGCAAAGGGGATGGCAGCATGATTGAACGAAGAGAACGCAAACCCTATTGGCGTCATACCAAGTGGCAGATGTTCGCCAGCCTGATCCCGTTTTTTGCCGTCATCATCATTCTCCCACTGTACGCCGAGCGGCTCAACTCCAACAAGTTTCTCGGCTTTCCACTCGGCTACTTCCTGGCAGCGCACGGTCTTGTGTTGATCGCTGTGATCACGGTCGCGAGTTTCGTGCGCCAGCAAGACGCCATCGATCACTGGCACGGCGCTCACGAGGACAACTGAGGCGATGGCGGTAATTTCCCCATCCCGCGCCGTCAATCCGCGGCTTGGTTCCTACTTCGGCGTGTTCCTGAGCGGCTTTGCGTCGATCGCGCTGCTGAGCCTGATCCTGCACGGTCTGGGAGTCGACAACCGCCTTTTGAGCCTCGCCATGCTGCTGGGGCCAGTCGCGCTTTATGCTGGCATCGGCGCGGCGACCCATGCCTCCGATTCACTGGATTTCTTCGCTGCTGGACGCCGCGTTCCCGCGTTTTTCAACGGCCTCGTTCTCGCCATGTCGGCCTTCGGGGCGACCGGTCTTGTGGCCCTGACGGGACTTTTCTTTCTTGTTGGCTTCGACGCGCTCTTCATCGCTATCGGTGCGTTGGGCGGCTTTGTCATCATGGCCGTGATGCTGGCGCCGTTTCTGCGCAAGTTCGGAGCGTTCACGATCCCGAGTTATCTCGGCCGGCGGTTTGAGAGTCGGCCGCTGCGACTGGCTTCGGCATTGGTCGTCGCCGTGCCCTTGTTGATGATCCTATCGGCCGAACTGCGGTTCGCCGCCGAAGCCGCTGTCCTCCTATCCGGCTGGAGTCACGGCCAGGCGTTCCTCGCGTTGTTTCTCGTTCTCATCGCCACGCTGGTTCCCGGCGGCATGCGCTCCATGACCTGGACCGGCGTGGCACAAAGCCTGGCCGCGTTTTTCGCCATCATGGTGCCGGTTGTTATCGTAGCAGCGATTGTCACCACCATGCCGGTGCCGCAGTTGACCCACGGGCCCGTATTGCGCACCATCGGCCGCAACGAAGCCATCCAGGGCATGCCCATCATTTTGCCGCCCGCGCTCGCATTCGACCTGCCCGGACCTGAAATGCAGCCGATCATGAAGCGGTTTGCAGATCCGTTCGGCGCGCTGGGACCGGCCGCGTTCGTCCTCGGTACCCTCTCGATGATTGCCGGAGTCGCCTCTGCACCCTGGCTTTTGCCACGCCTCGCCGCGGCGCCAGGCGTCTATGAGGCTCGCAAGACGCTCGGCTGGGCCACTTTCATATTTGGTGTCGCGATGTTGACGACCGCGTCTGTCGCGGTCTTCATGCGACATTTCCTGATGAATCTGATCGCGATCCCAGGTCCCGCCATTGTGCCGCCATGGCTGGCCGACCTTGCCAAGCGCGGCTTTGCAAGCATCACTGAAACCGGCACCCAATTCACGACGTCGAGCATCAGCTTTGCCCGCGACAGCGTCATCTTGAGCCTTCCGGTCGCTGCCGAATTGCCGCCCATGCTGCTCGATCTGACACTCGCCGCCATTGTTGCCGGTGGGTTGGTGACGGCCAGTGCCGCGGTCACGTCGCTTGGCCACATCCTTTCCGAGGACATCCTGTTCGGTCGCACATGGGATCCCCCCCACGGTGCCTATCGCATCCACGCCGGCCGTGGCGGGATCGCGCTGGCCGCGGCGGCCGGCGTCCTTGCGGCCGCTTTTGTCACCACCGATCCGCTCCGTGTCGTGCTGTGCGCGCTGGCAATCAGCGGTTCGGCATTGTTTCCTGTTTTGCTCCTGTCCATCTGGTGGAAGCGGATGAATGCATTCGGCGCCATGGCCGGGGTTCTGACCGGCGCCCTGGTTGCTGCTTTCGCCATCGCCGGGGGGCAGGGTCCCGACGCGACGCTATCCAGCGCTCTGGCCTCCATCGTCGGTATTCCGGCCGCGTTTGCGGCTGTCTTTGCGGTGACGTTTGCTACCCCGCCGCCAAGCCGTCATGTGCTCGAACTCGTGCGCGATCTCCGCGTCCCGGGCGGCGAAATTCTCTATGATCGCGAAATGCGCACGCAGCGGCTCAAGAAGCAGCGCCAACTTGGCTGATAACGCTGCCAAAGCACTTTGTTTTCCGGTAGCTTCTGGACCGCGAACCTCCTACTTAGGTCGCACAGACAAGCCTTTCGTTGCTGACGCAAGGCGTTGTCAATCCACAGTGCGATGAATAGGCACGGCGATGCCGCCGGTCTGCCGGATGGGCCAACACATGACGATCGATCGGCCGACAGTCGGGTGCATGCGGGAGACCCTGCCATGATGCCGATCACGTCCGGCGCGCCTGTCCGCACGGCGGGTCAAAAACCACGCCTACTTGTTGCCGACAAAAATCCAGTCGTTCGCACGGGCCTTGCCGAACTCATCGCGCGCGACGGCCGCTTCGATATCATCAGCACGGTCGCGACGGGCGGCGCGTTCATCGCCGCATGTGTGGAGCAGCACATCGATATCGGCCTGATCGGCTGGTCGCTGCCCGACATGACCGGCGGCGATGTGCTTGAAGTTTTAAAACGCCGTCAGATCTCCACGCGGGTGATCATTTACACCGGCGAAGCAGTGTCCGATGTACTGCGCCAAACGATTAAATCCGGAGCGTGGGGGTTCATTTCGAAAAGTGACGAGCCGCCGGTCCTGCTCGATACCATTTCATGGGTGGCCCGTGGCCGGCTTTGCTTCCCCTATGTCGATCTCGAAACCCTATCGCAGGATCCGTTGGAAATTCTCACCTCGCGCGAGCGCGAGCTTCTCGCAGCTCTCGCCAACGGTTGGTCCAATCTCCAAATTGCCTCCCGCATTGGCATTTCGCGCAATACGGTCAAATACCACCTGAAAAATCTGTACGACAAACTGGGCGTCAACAATCGCGCAATGGCGGTGGCACTTTACATGTCCAAGACCTCGCGCAGTCCGCTGCAGGATACGACAGTGGGGTAGGGTATTGGCTACCCAATCGGACGGTGGTCAGCCACTCTTGCCCGGTTTGTGCCCCACCCAACTGAGCCGCAATTGTCGCCGCGCGGGTATTGTGACGCCTTAAGCAATCGTGAATGTTGCGCGCCACCAACCGATGGTAAGCGAGGGGGCCTGATCGAGCCCCGGAGCAATGCCGCGGCCCGGCAGAATTTATCACCTGCAGCGAATGCCGCGCCTGAAAGCGTCCCTGAAGAGACGCTCGACTTCGCGACCCCGCCGCGCGTTTCGAACGACCGACTGGAGGAAATATCATGTCCGTCACGCCGCATCTTTTTATTCCCGGCCCCACCACCATTCCCGACGAAGTTCGCATGGCCATGAACGTGCCCATGATTGACATGCGTTCGGCCGAATATCCCAAGCTGACGCTGCCGATCTTCGAAGACATGAAAAAGGTCTTCAAGATGAAGGATGGCCGGGTCTTTATCTTCCCGTCGTCGGGCACGGGCGCATGGGAATCGGCGATCCAGAATACGCTGAAGCCGGGCGACAAGGTTCTCATGAGCCGCTTCGGTCAGTTCTCGCTTCTCTGGGTGGACATGGCCGAGCGTCTCGGTCTCAAGGTCGAGTTATGCGACGAGGAATGGGGCACGGGCGTGCCGCTCGAAAAGTATGCCGACATCCTCGCCAAGGATAAGGCTCACGAAATTAAAGCCGTCTTTGCAACGCACAACGAAACGGCAACCGGCGTCACCTCGGACATCGCCGGCGTCCGCAAGGCACTTGATGCAGCCAAGCATCCCGCGCTGCTGTTCGTTGACAGCGTGTCCGGCCTCGGCTCGCTCGACATGCGCATGGGCGACTGGGGCGTTGATTGCTGCGTCTCCGGTTCGCAGAAGGGCTTCATGCTGCCGACCGGCCTCGGCATCCTTGCCGTCAGCCAGAAGGCGCTCGACGCTAACAAGTCGAACGGTGGCATGGCCCGCTGCTTCTTTGCCTGGGAAGACCACATCAAGACCAACGATCTTGGCTACTTCCCCTACACGCCGGCCACGCAGCTTCTGCAGGGCCTGCGCTGCTCGCTTGATCTGATCTTCGCCGAAGGTCTCGACAACGTGTTCGCCCGCCATCACCGCCTTGCTACCGGCGTTCGTGCAGCCGTCGACGCCTGGGGCCTCAAGCTCTGCGCCAAGGAGCCGAAGTGGCACTCCGACACCGTGTCCGCCATCCTCGCCCCGGAAGGCATCGATAGCGCCGGCATCGTGAAGACGGCCTACTACCGTTACAACACCTCACTCGGCGTCGGCCTCAACAAGGTCGCCGGTCGCGTCTTCCGCATCGGTCATCTCGGTGCGTTGGACGAGTTTATGGTTGGTGGCGTACTGTTCGCGGTCGAAATGACGCTGAAGGATTGCGGCGTGCCGGTGAAGTTCGGTTCGGGCACGGGTGCTGCAGCCGAATACTTCAACAAGACGGCCACCAAGGCCGCCGAGCTGCCGAAAGCCAAGGCTGCCTGATTGATGACGGCGGTGCCCGGCTAACGGGCGCCGCCGGTCTGCTTCCAGCGACCTGCTTCTCCGGCCCGGCTAAACCGGATCGTGGCATGGGGCACGTCCGTCGCCCTTTCAAAACTTTGTAAGACAACGAGGAAACGTCCGATGAGCTTCACTCTTTACCCGCTCAAGCAGCAGCGCCTCCAGCGCTCTGAGCTCGCCGTCCCCGGCTCCAACCCGACAATGATCGAGAAGGCGCTCGTCAGCGCCGCCGACTATGTGTTCCTCGACTGCGAAGACGCCGTCGCGCCGCCGGATAAGGAACAGGCCCGTAAGAACATCATTCAAGCCCTGAATGATCTTGACTGGAAGGGCCACGGGAAGACGGTTTCGGTTCGCATCAACGGCCTCGACACGCACTATTGCTATCGCGATGTTGTCGACATCGTTGAGCAGGCAGGCTCCAAGCTGGATACGATCCTGATCCCCAAGGTTGGCGTCCCTGCCGACGTTTATGCCATCGAAACAATCGTCAGCCAGATCGAGGAAGCCAAGAAGCTGCCGCACAAGATCGGCACCGAAGCCCTCATCGAAACGCCGCTCGGCATGGCCAACGTCGAAGCCATCGCTTCGGCCAACAGCCGCCTTGAAGCCATGCACTTCGGCGTCGCCGACTACGCCGCCTTCAACAAGGCCCGCACGGTTGTCATCGGCGGTTTGAACCCCGACTACCCGGGCGACCAGTGGCACTTCGCCCTGTCGCGCATGACGGTCGCTTGCCGCGCCTACGGCTTGCGCCCGATTGACGGACCGTTCGGCGACTTCTCCGATCCCGCCGGCTACACCGCCGGTGCCAAGCGCGCGGCCGCACTCGGCATTGAAGGCAAGTGGGCCATTCACCCCACGCAGATCGAACTCGCCAACGCCGTGTTCTCGCCGACCGCCGCCGAAGTGGATAAGGCCAAGCGTATTATTGTCGCTTTGAAGGAAGCCGAAGCCCAGGGTAAGGGCGCGGCCTCGCTCGATGGCAAGATGATCGACGCTGCGTCCGAGAAGATGGCCAAGAACATACTCGTGGTGGCCGAAAAGATCGCTTCGAGCTCGAGCAAGTAAAACAGAAACGAACGGCTGAATTCGATCCAGGAGGTCCCGACCAATGGACATTCACGAATACCAGGCCAAGGAGCTGCTTTCGCGGTTTGGCGTCACCGTCCCGCGCGGCGGTCTCGCCTACAGCCCCGAGCAGGCCGTCTATCGCGCCAACGAGATTGGCGGCGCGAAGTGGGCTGTAAAAGCGCAGATCCATTCCGGTGCCCGTGGCAAGGCCGGTGGCATCAAGCTGTGCCGTTCGGACAACGAAATCGAGGAAGCGGCCGAGTCTCTGCTCGGCCGCCGCCTCGTCACCAATCAGACGGGCCCGCAAGGCAAGCTCGTCTCCCGCCTCTATATTGAAGAGGCAACCGACATCGACAAGGAGATCTATCTTTCCTTCGTCATGGACCGCGCGGCAGAGCGCATCGTGGTCGTCGCCTCCGCCGCAGGCGGTATGGACATCGAAGAGATCTCCCACAGCCGTCCCGATACGCTGATCAAGGTGGAGGTCGACCCAGCCGTCGGCATGCAGGCATTCCAAGCGCGTGAAGTCGCCTTCGGCCTGGGCATTGAACCAGAGCTGATCTCCAAGATGGAGCGCACTATTCTGGGCGCCTATCGCGCTTTCCGTGACCTGGACGCGTCCATGGTTGAGATCAATCCGCTCGTCATCACCAAGCAGAAGAATGTCGTGGCGCTCGACGCCAAGATGAGCTTCGACGAGAACGCGCTGTTCCGCCGCCCGCAGATTGCGGAACTGCGCGACAAGAGCCAGGAAGATCCGCGCGAAACCTACGCATCGGATCGTGGGCTCGCCTACGTCGGCCTTGACGGCAATATCGGCTGCATCGTCAACGGCGCCGGCCTCGCCATGGCCACCCTCGACATGATCAAGCTGGCCGGTGGCGAACCCGCTAACTTTCTCGACATTGGCGGTGGCGCATCCCCCGAGCGCGTGACGAAGTCATTCAAGGCGGTCCTGCGCGACAAGAACGTCAAGGCCATTCTGGTCAATGTATTCGCCGGCATCAATCGCTGCGACTGGGTCGCAAAGGGCGTCGTCGATGCAGTCAAGGAACTCGAGATCAAGATGCCGATCGTCGTCCGCCTCGCCGGTACCAACGTCGAGGAAGGCCGTCGCATCATCGATACGAGCGGTCTGACGGTGATCAGCGCCGAGTCACTGGCCGATGCGGCTGAGAAAGCCGTCGCCGCCGTGAAGTCCGCAGCTTGAGGGAAGAGGAGTAAGTCTCATGGCGATTTTCATCAACGAGAACACCCCGATCCTCATCCAAGGTTTCACGGGACGGATCGGTACCTTCCACGCGCAGGAAATGATCGACTACGGGTCGAACGTTGTCGGCGGCGTCACACCTGGAAAAGGCGGCTCGACGCATCTTGGTCGTCCGGTTTTCAACACCGTCAAAGGCGCGGTTCAGGAAACCGGCGCGGAAGCGTCCATTGTCTTCGTGCCACCGCCTTTCGCGGCCGATGCGATCATGGAAGCCGCAGACGCGGGCATCAAATACTGTGTCTGCATCACTGATGGTATTCCCTCCCAGGACATGATCCGAGTGAAGCGCTACATGCGCCGCTACAAAAAGGTAAACCGCATGGTGCTGACCGGGCCGAATTGTGCCGGCACGATCTCGCCCGGCAGGGCGATGCTCGGCATTATGCCGGGCCACATCTACATGCCCGGCCGCGTTGGCATCGTCGGACGGTCCGGTACGCTCGGCTATGAAGCCGCCGCGCAGTTGAAGGACCTTGGCATCGGGGTCTCGACCTCGGTCGGTATCGGCGGCGATCCGATCAACGGCTCGTCACATCGTGATATCCTCGAATACTTCGAGAACGATCCAGAGACCGATGCCGTCTTGATGATTGGCGAAATCGGCGGCCCGCAGGAAGCCGAAGCCGGGCAATGGGCGCAGGCCAACATGAAAAAGCCTGTTGTTGCCTACATCGCGGGTCTGTCGGCCCCGAAAGGCCGCCGCATGGGCCATGCCGGTGCCATCGTATCGGCCTTCGGCGAATCGGCAGCCGAAAAAGTGGAATTGCTAAAGGGCTGTGGCGTCACCATCGCTGCGACACCGTCCGAAATGGGCGCCACCATTGCCAAGGTCTTGCAGGCCCGCAAGGCCGCTTGATCGACGGCGCCGAGCGCGTCTGACATATCCGCCGTCCGCAACCCGCAAAGGGCTGCGGGCGGCCAATAATGAGCGACCAGTCGGGCCAACGAGCCGTTCGAGATCTTGCCGGTACGGGGGTATCGACCCTACTCTCGGCGGCGAAGCCTGATCTGGCCTGTCCCCACTGGAGGAATGCCGCGTGGATACCATCAATCCGCAGATCTCGGTTCTCGACGAGTTCAAGCTGCGCGACGAACTGAAGGCCATGCGAGCCCAGATTCCTGATGCGCCGGGCCTGAACCCGATCGTCAACATCGGGTTTTACCTTTCGCGCAGTCTGGAATCGGGAAAGATCAGCTTTGCAGATCTGAAGGCGCTCGCGGACCGTCTGATGGACCGGGCCTGTGTTCGCCGCGCCAAGCGCTTGCGCGAGCAAATCGGCTATGTCGACAATCAAACGACGATCCGCGACTTCACGCAATTCGTGGCCAAGACCGCGAGCAACAACGGCTTGAACACAGACGCGGCATTCGAAGCGTTCAAAGAGCGTTGGGGCCGCTCTCGCAACGGCATCGTGTTCACCGCCCATCCAACGTTTGGTCTGTCCGAGGCGCTGAGCCGCCGCATGGTCGAGATCGCATCGGGTGAATTGCGGGGCGAACCAGCGATCGGTCTGCCCCACCGCCCAGACAGCAACATCACTCTCGATTACGAACATCGCGCGGTGCAGGTCTGCATCCAGAATCTGCGTGACGCTTACGAAGAGTTATTGAACGGCTTCTATTCGGTCGCGGCCGCCGGGTTCGGCGAACGCGCCTACAAGTTCCGCCCCAAGATCGCCACCGTCGCCTCATGGGTCGGCTACGACCTCGACGGCCGCACGGATATCAAGTGGACTCACTCCTTCGTTCTGAAGCTGCAGGAGAAGGTGGCCGCGCTGCAGGATATTCGCACGCGGTTTATTATCCTGAAGCATCGCCTGACGGATGAGGTCGAGGCGCAGCGCATCGCACGCCAGATCGTGGCCAAACTCGATCTCGCCATCGCGTCTGCTGAAAAGCAGCTCGATAGTTTGAACGCAGCCCTCAACGGCAAGCAGAAACTATCGGACGCTGCCAACATCATCACCGAGGCCGACGCTTACAATTTGACGTCGCCGCAGCCGGTCATCGCTCTGATCGACCACCTCATCGATCATATCCCTCAAACTCAGTCGAAGCGCGAACTGGCCGCGCTTGCCAGCCTGTTCGATCAAACCGGCATGGGGACGTCGCACATCCATCTGCGCGTCAATGCCGTGCAGCTGAACAACGCCTTCCGCGCCTTCGTGCACGAGCCCTGGACGCGCGACCTGACCGAACGCCAGGCGCTCGCCCGCATCGTGGAAATGATCCGCACCGCCGGCAAGGAAACCGTCAACTTCGAAACACTCGATCTCGAAACCGCAACAGCCATCCGCCAGTTCGCTCTTGCGGCCCAGTTCCACAAGCACGTCGATCGCGACACGCCGATCCGCTACCTCATCGCCGAGTGCGAGAGCCCGGCCACGATGCTGATCGCGCTGTTCTTCGCCAAACTGTTCGGCGTCGATCACGTCGTTGACATCTCGCCGCTGTTCGAAACGCCGGCTGCACTCGAAACCGGCGCCCGCCTCATCGAGCGCCTGTTGGAGGAAGAGGCCTACAAAAACTATGTTCGCGGCCGCAAGCGCCTGTGCATACAGACCGGCTTCTCCGACGCTGGCCGGTTCATCGGCCAGATCGCGGCGACGCTGTCGATCGAGCGCCTGCATCAGGGCCTCGCGGAAGTCCTCGACGCCAAAGAACTTGGCGGGGCAGAGGTGTTGATTTATTCGACGCATGGCGAATCCATGGGGCGCGGAACGCACCCTGGCCATATGTCGTCGCGTTTGCAGTATGTGTTTTCGCCCAACGCCCGCCGCCGCTTCGCCGAGGCCGGGCTTCCGCTGAAGCACGAGACGAGCTGGCAAGGCGGCGACGGATACTTGTATTTCGCGACCAAGCCGCTCGCGATGCGTGCGCTCGCTACTGTGATCATGGACGGAGAAACGCCGGAAGCCGTCGAGGATGAATTCTACGACGATACCAACCTGGCGCTCGACTTCCTGCTCCGCTTGCGCGCCTACCAGCAGGATCTTTTTGCCCACCCCGGTTACCGGGCCGTCCTCGGGGCTTTCGGCCCGAACCTGCTGTTCAAAACCGGGTCTCGTCCGGTGAAGCGCCAGATGGAGGGCGCCTCCACGGCCGATCGCGGCGATCCCGCTCGCATGCGCGCCATTCCCAACAACGCAATTTTGCAGCAGTTCGGATATGTGGCCAACGTCGTCGCTGGCCTCGGCGCGGCCGTCGGCTCAGAACGCGAGCGCTTTGTCGAGGTCGCGAAATCATCCGCACGCCTGCGTCCGTTGATCGAAATGGTCGCCCGCGGCAAACAGATTTCAAGTCTCAACGCCATGGGCGCCAACGCGACCGTCTTCGATCCCGGATTCTGGGCGATGCGCGCCTCATGGGGTCGCGAGCCGCATTTGACCGCGGCCTTCAAGAATCTTTCGACGTTCCTGCTTGAAGATGGGCGCAACGCCGCCATCAATGGTCTCGTCCATGAGCTGCGCCTCGATGCCATCGATCTGCACACGCTCCTGGAAGACATCGGCATCGACGGCGGCAAAGTCCCCGATGACGACCGTCTGGAACTCGACTTGCTGCAGGCGATCCGCCTGGCTCTCATTATGCGGGTGTTCATTTTGTCGGGCCAGTTGCCCCGCTTTACCACGCGCGACGTGAGCCACGCCCAGATTGTCGCGTCCGCATTGACACTTGAGGTGCCCGAAGTCATCAGCGTCATGCGTCAAGCGTTTCCGAAGCGGACCGGTACGGTCGAAGAGACGACGGCATTCCGCGAGACGGCAACGTATTTGCCCCAGGGCATCGACGATTACGGCCGCATCGAAACGGAGATCTTGGAACCGATGGAGCAGGCCTACGAGGCGATCCGCGAGATTGGAACCGGCATCTCGCACCACTTCGGCGCCTTTGGCTGAGCAAGCCGACGACGAATTTCTGGGGAAGAGCGGCCGGCCGCTCGGGGCGCCGTTGGCGCCCCTTGGTTTTTCAGCCGGTTATCGTGGAGGGTGCGCTCAAAGCAATCCCAGCAGTCGCGGTAGCGTCAGCGATAGCGCCGGCCAATACGTAACCAGGATCAAAAATCCAAGCATAGCCACCAGCCACGGCACGACCGCGCGCGACGTCTCCGACAATCCGAGTTTGGAAATCCCACTGGTGACATAAAGGTTGAGCCCCACGGGCGGCGTGATCATACCGATCTCCATGTTGACCACCAGAATGATGCCGAAGTGGACCGGATCGATGCCGAGTTTGGCGGCTACCGGAAACAGGATCGGCGCCAGGATCAGCATGATCGATGCCGGCTCCATCATGGTGCCCGCGATCAGCAGCATGATATTGACCACGATCAGGAACGTGATCCAGCCGAACCCCTGCGCCACGATCCAGTCGGCAATCGCCTGCGGTAGGTGCTCGTGCGTGAGAAGAAACGAGAACAGCATCGCATTGGTGATGATGTAGAGCAGCATTGCGCTCATGTTCGCCGCCGTCAGGAGCACCTTTGGAACATCGCCCCAATCGATGTCGCGGTAGACGAACTTGGCAACGGCAAAGGCATAAACTGCACTGAGAGCCGCGGCTTCGGTTGGAGTGACAAAACCTCCATAAATTCCGCCAAGCACAACCGCGATCAGCGCCAACCCCCAGCTACAGTCCCGAAAGGCGGCAAACGCCTCGCCCCACGTTGCGCGCTGCGCCCGAGGATAGCCTTCCTTTTTCGCGATCCACCACGTCACCGTCCCGAGCACGAAAGCGAGCAGGATGCCGGGCACGACGCCTGCCATGAACAGATCATCGACGGAGGGCGCCGGAACGCGTTCGCCATTCGGGCCCGTGGCGCTCATGCCGGACGTGGCGAGCGCGTAGAGCACCATCACGATCGACGGCGGAATGAGAATTCCGAGCGTTCCCGATGACGCGATCACGCCGGCCCCGAACCGTGGTGGATACCCTTGCGCCACCATCGCTGGAAGGAGAATCGAGCCGATCGCGATCACGGTGGCCGGCGACGAACCGGAGATCGCGGCGAAGATGGCGCAAGCCAGAACGGAAGCGATGCCGAGCCCGCCAGGCAAGTGGCCTGTCATCGCGATAGCGAACCGGATCATGCGCTTGGCGACCCCGCCGTGCGTCAGGAATGTCCCGGCAAGAATGAAAAACGGCACCGACATGATTTCGAACTTTTCCATGCCGGTAAAAAGTTTGAGCGCCACCGCATCGAGCGGTACGTCCGTAATGGTAAAGAGTACCGTCAACACCGTGAGCCCCAGTGCGATCGAGACGGGTGTTCCGGTCAACAGCAAGGCGATGAGCAGACCGAAGATGAGCAAGGAGGTCACGGGCGGACCTCTTTCGACATCACTTCGCTCGCGGGATCATAGTGCGGCAACGTACCGGTCTTGGAAAAGTGTGCCGCAACCTGGAGGAAGCGAAAACACATCAAGAATGAGCCCAGTGGCAAGCACAGGTAGATGAGCCACATTGGCGCTTCCAGGACAGCCGAGACTTGCCCGGAAACGAACAGATGCACGACGAGGCGTGTCCCGAGCCACCCGACGAATGCGGTAAAAATTACGCCGCAGTAGAGCCCGAACAGGATCATGCGGTGTCGCGCACGCGGTGGCAGCCGATTGACGAGAACATCGACGCCGACGTGGATGCCGGTGCGCACGCCATAGGCCGCGCCGAATTTGGCCATCCAGACGAATAAGTAAATGCACAGTTCCTGTGCCCAGGTGAGGCGGATCGACAGCAGCCAGAAGTAGATCGCCCGTAGCACATCCGATAAATCATCATAGCCGGCATCATGCGTCCACACGACCAGGCCGCCCAAATGCGAGAGCAGATAGCGGTGGACGACCGCGACGAAAATAACCAGTGTTGCAAGCCCCATCAGCGTTGCGATGAGGTTTTCTTCCAGGCGGTCGAGCCACCTGAGTCGCGGACCGGATGTCATGGCCCCGACCTCGAAAGCTCGGTTTCGATGCGCGCAAGAAGATCTCGGCCAACCCGATCGGCGATGCGGCCGCGAACCGGCAGCAGTGCTGCCTCCCAGGACTTTCGTTCGTCAGGCGTCGGGTCATGCATCGCGGTCTTGCCGGATTTTGTCACCGCGGCCAGTGCATCGGCGTTCTCCTTTGCCGCCTCCGCATTTGCATATGGGGTGGCATCGCGAAGTGCGCGCTCGAGAGCCGAGCGGATGTCGTCGGGAAGCCCCGTCCAGAATTTTTGATTGACGATCACCGCGTAGCCGAGAAAGCCGTGGTAGGTGAGCGTTGCGTGGCGCTGAACCTGAAACATGTTCTGATTGAAAAAATTGGCGGGTGGATTTTCCGTCCCGTCGACCACACCGGATGATAGAGCTTGATACGCCTCCGAAAAGGCCAACACTTGCGGTAGGGCGCCGAGCGCGGTCATCTGCTCTTCGATGACCCTCGACGATTGTATCCGGACCTTGAGACCCAGCAGGTCGTCTGGCCGCAACAGAGGCTTGTTCGCCGACAAAATCTTGAAGCCGTTGTTCCAATAGCCGAGCCCGGTGATACCCTTCGTTTCCAGCTTATCGAGAATGTCTCGGCCGATCGGCCCTTCGGTGATCCGTGCCAGTTCCGCCGTGTCACGGAAGAGGTAAGGTATGTCGAACACTTCGAACGCCTTGATGCCCAGCGGACCAAACTTCGACAGCGACGGCGCCAGTATCTCGACCGCGCCAAGCTGCAACGCCTCCAACTCTTCTTTATCTTTATAGAGTTGTGAATTCGGGTACAGAGCGATGCGCACGCGTCCGCCTGTGTACTCCTCCGCCAACTTTTTGAAACGCTCCGCGCCTTTGCTCTTGTGGGCCTGCGGGGCTGCCACGTGACTGAACTTGATGACGATCGTCGCAGGAGTGGGTTGAGCTGCCGCATGAGCGGAACCGGCGCAACACAAGACCGCAATGAGAAGGACGATGATGCGGCGCATAAGGTCCATCGGCTTGGGGTTGAAACGTGCGAACATTATCAGGGCCGAGTAGAGGGCACTGTCAAGAGCGGGGGAATTCGGCTTGCATTCGCCGGGCTTCGTCCCAGTCCTTCATGATCGCACGCACGAAGCGAAGCACGCGACGAGCCCGCCGGGCATCTTGTCGTGACACACACCAGCAACAGCAACAAAGGCCGGGTCTTTTGGCCAGCCACAAGGTCAATGCGTAATTCGCCGTAGGCATGTCCGCTCCGAGTTATGACCGCTGTCGGCGACCCCCTTCGGTTTGCAAGGCCCCCTTCAGTTCCTCGGCTGTCAGTGCAAACACCTCGCCCGAGCTATCCTCGGTCTCCAGCCACAAAAACGGCAGGTTGGGAAACTCGTCCTCTAAAAGGTCGAGCCCCGTACCAACTTCAACGACGAGCACGCCGTCGCGTTCCAAATGCTGGGCGGCCTCGGCAAGAATTTGGCGCACGAGGTCGAGACCATCCGCACCGCCTGCGTGAGCCAGAAGCGGTTCGGCTTTGTACTCTGGTGGAAATGCTGCGACGGCGGCGGCCGAGACGTAGGGCGGATTGGAGATGATGAGATCGTACCGTCGCGAACCGAGCGCTGCGAATAAATCCGACTGCTGCAGCGTGATGCGCCCTTGCAGGTCATAGTCGGCGACATTTCGATGGGCGACCGCCAGTGCATCGGCCGACAAGTCGACGGCGTCGACGATCGCGTTGGGGTAGGTAAGTGCTGCCAGAATGGCCAGGCACCCGGACCCGGTGCACAGATCGAGCACCGAGGTCACGGCCTCGGGATCGGGAACGACGGTTGCCAGCTCACCGTCGAGCAGCTCACCGATGTAGGATCGCGGCACGATCGCCCGTTCATCTACATAGAAGTCACGTCCGCGGATGTAGGCCCGGTTGACGAGATAGGGTGCCGGTTTGCGGGTTTCGATGCGTCGATCGATAAGCTCGGCAATGCGGCTGCGCTCGCTCGCCGTCAGACGGCAATCGAGCCACGGATCAAGCTGGTCGATAGGCAACTCCAGCGACGTAAGAATGAGAAACGCCGCCTCGTCGATGGCGCTCGACGTTCCATGTCCATAAACCAGCTTGGCCGCCCGGAAACGCGACACGCCGTAGCGCAGCCAGTCACGTACCGTGTTGAGGTCTGCGAGGCGGCTTTGTGCATCATCGGCAGTCATGGGGCATTGGCTCCGCGGGCGATGGCGCACCCTAGCGCGTCTGTGCGCTGGCCAACAGCGGCCAGCGCAACTGTTCAGCCCTTGAATTCCTCGATTTTGCCGAAAGCTTCCCTCAGAGCGGAAGCCCAGGACCCCGAGAGTTTCTTGAAATACTCGTCATCCTGGTAAATGCGACGGTAGCGCTGCACTTCCAGGCTGTCGCGCTCGTAGAGCAGCAGGTCGATTGGCATTCCCACCGACAAGTTCGATCGCAAGGTCGAATCGAAGGAAAGCAAGACCAGTTTGGCCGCCTCGCCCAGGCGCATACTGGATTGTGCCACGCGATCGAGGATCGGCTTGCCGTATTTATGTTCGCCGATCTGCAGGAATGGCGCATCGTCGGACGCTTCGATGAAGTTGCCCTCGGAATAGATTTGGAAAATTCTCGGCGGCTCGGAACCGATTTGCCCGCCCAGGATGAACGAAGCGAAAAACCCGCTCCGCGTCGCTTCCAGGGCTTCCCCATCCACACGCCGCACTTCCCGCACCGCATCGCCCACAAGGCGGGCCGCACGGTACATGGACGTCACGGTCATCAAGGTGTGCTCGACGCCGGAACCGTCTGCGAGCTGCTCGTTGAGAATACTGATAACCGACTGGCTCACGCCGAGGTTGCCGGCCGTCAACAGAACGATGACCCGGTCCCCTGGCTGTCGCCAAAAGTGCAACTTGCGAAACTGCGAAATATTGTCGACGCCGGCATTCGTACGGGTATCGGCGGCAAAGACGATGCCGCAGTCAAGACGCAGGGCAACGCCGTAAGTCATGAAGATAAGCGCTCGCGCTATTGCTGCTGTTGAGCGCTTTGCTGCTGGACTTCGACCACCACGTCAAGTGTCTCGTTCTCGCCGCCCCGGCGATTGCCCCGGATCGGCGCGGCCGTTGCAGCATCAAGACCCGTCGCAAGGCGCACATAACGCTCCGTCGGGCAAATCAGGTTTGTCGGGTCAAACCCCACCCAGCCGAGCCCGTCCACCCAGGCTTCCGCCCACGCATGATGTGCATCAGAGGGATCGGGCGTACCGGAAAGGAAATAGCCGTTGACGTAGCGGGCGGGGATGCCCATCACCCGCGCGCCGGCAATGAAGATGTGCGCGTAGTCTTGGCACACACCCCGGCCATCGGCCAGAGCCTCCGCCGCGCTGGTGTGCGAGTGCGTGCTGCCGATTTCGAAGGTAACCTCTTCGCGCACGGTGTGCATCAGCCGGTGCAGCTTATCGAGCGTGCACCCGCCTTTGCATTTGGCGGCGATGTCGCGGATGGAATCGTCTGGCGCCGTTCGTGGGGTCTCGCGCAGGAATACCCGCAGCGGCGTCGGCTCCGACAGGCCTTTCGCCACCCCGATACGGTCTTCCGTATCGACAATGCCGCCGGCTTCGATGGTGATGCAGTTGTGCTCGTCCTGCAGCGCTGTCAGGTGCACGACATTGCCAAAACCATCTTGAAAGCGCGCCGCCTTTTCGATGCCGGGAGCATTCACCTGCCAGGACAAAACCTTCTGGCCATCGAAACTGGGCGGGGTCAGTCGTAGACTTTCGATCGCATACCGCGCCAATGTTTCGTAGCGGTAGGTCGTCGTATGTTTGACGCTCAACAGCATGACAGCCTCAACCGTTGAAGTGATAGCCCTCGGAGATCTCCCGGCCGAGCCGGTTGTTGCGGCCGAGGAAATCCGTCAGGAATTCGTGCAGCCCCGACTGGAATATGGTGTCGATATCGCCTTTTTCCAGCATCGCCAGCGTTTCGCGCGCCGTCGGTACGCAATTGTCGGTTTGTCCGTAAAACTTTTTCAGGCCGGCCACCGCTTGGTCGATCTCGATATAGCTGGCCGTCAGAGAGCGCGGCATCTCGGCGTTGAGGATCAGATAGTCCGCTATGTTCCACGGCTTGTAAGCCTGCCGGTAGACCCAGCGATAGCTCCGGTGGGCTGAAACCGATCGCAGGATCGACGCCCACTGCAGATTGTCGACGCTGGACCCGATCATCTCATAATTAGGCAGAAGGACAAAATACTTGACGTCAAGGATGCGTGCCGTGTTGTCGCCGCGCTCCAGGAACGTTCCGAGTTGGCTGAAGTAGAACGTATCGTTGCGCAAGATTGTGTTGAGCAGCGCGCCGCGATACGTCGCCGAGCGCTCTTTGATCCAGTCGAGCAGGGCCGGCAGCCGGTCGGATGTTACGTCACGTGGATTGATAGCCTGAAAATCGATCCAGGCGCCGTTGAGGCTTTCCCACATTTCGCGTGTCAGCGCCGTCCTCTGAGCCCTCGCATTTCGGCGCGCAACGGAAAAGCAGGTTCTGACGCTGGACGGATTGTCGGCATCGAACAACAGGTAATCGATTACGTTCGTCGTGGTCGGTGTTTCGTGTTTGGCGAGAAAGCCGCTCTCGCAGCCCGCGCTTTGCAGCGTTGAACGCCACTCCTCGTTGTAGCCCTCGCCTTCGCGCGGAAGGAGCGCGATGCGGTAGCCGACTTCGATGAGACGCGCCATGTTCTCCGCGCGTTCGAGATAGCGCGAGAGCCAGAACAGATCGTTTGCCGTGCGGCCAAGCATGAAAATCAACCAGAGTTCGTGTTGTCGTCCGAGAGCCTATCCGTTCTTCAGTCCTGTAAGATCCAGGTATCTTTCGTTCCACCGCCCTGGCTGGAGTTGACGACAAGTGAGCCGTCCCTGAGAGCCACGCGCGTCAAGCCGCCGGGCACGAGCCGCACCCTGTCGCCGACAAGAACGAACGGACGCAGATCGAGATGCCGTGGCGCCAAGCCACCGTCCACCAATGTCGGGCAGGTCGACAACGCAAGTGTCGGCTGCGCGATGTAGTTGTGCGGCCGGGCTTTCAACTTCTGGCGAAACTCCTCAATTTCCTTTTTCGACGCGGTTGGCCCGACGAGCATTCCGTAGCCGCCCGAGCCGTGCACTTCCTTCACGACGAGCTCTTCCAGGTGCTCCAGCACATAAGCCAGATCGCCCGCGTTGCGGCAGTTGCGCGTCGGCACGTTGTTCAGGATCGGCGGCGAACCGGTGTAGAATTTCACAATCTCTGGAATGTAGCTGTAGATCGCCTTGTCGTCCGCGATACCGGCACCCGGCGCGTTGACGATTGTGACCCGGCCAGAGCGGTAGACGTCAAAGAGCCCCGGCACGCCGAGCAGCGAGGTTGGATCGAACACCAGGGGATCGAGGAAATCGTCGTCGATGCGGCGGTACAGAACATCGACCTGCTGCAACCCCTGCGTTGTTTTCATATACAGCGCGCCGTCGACGACGACGAGGTCTTGTCCCTCCACGAGCTCCACGCCCATCTGATCGGCGAGGAACGAATGTTCATAATACGCGCTATTGTACAGACCGGGCGTCAACAGCGCGATATTCGGATCGCGGTCGAGATTTTTATCGGCGACGCTCTCCAGCGTTTTGAGGAGATTGTCGGGATAGGTCTCGATCGGCGCAACGCGGTTCTTTGCGAAAAGGTCGGGGAACATGTGCATCATCGTTTCCCGGTTCTCCAGCATGTAGGAGACGCCGGACGGCGTGCGCGTGTTGTCTTCCAGAACGTAGAAATCGTTCGGCCCCGTTCGGACGATGTCGATGCCCAGGATGTGCGAATAAATTCCCAGCGGTGGATCAACTCCGATCATTTCCGGCACAAAGGCGCTGTTCTGGACGACAAGCTCTTCCGGAAGCCGCCCGGCCCGCAGGATCTCTTGCCGGTGGTAGATGTCGTACATGAACGCGTTCAGCGCCTTTACGCGCTGTTCGATCCCGGCCGCGAGCCGCCGCCATTCCGACGCGGATATGATGCGCGGGATGATGTCGAACGGGATCAGCCGCTCGGCGGCCTCCCCGTCGCCGTAAACGGCAAACGTGATTCCGGTCCGGCGAAACAAGGCCTCGGCCTCACTTCGCTTCTTCTTCAGGTCGTCGATTTTCTGGGTTTCGAGCCACTCGGCCACGGCGCGGTAGGGCTCACGCACACCACCGCCAAAGCCATTCATCTCGTCGAAGGCTTTCGACACGTCAGACGTTCCCCCAGGTCATGCATTGTTGCCAACGGTAAGCGCAAAGAGCGGGCCAAATAAAAAACATCGAATTTTCAGTTGGTTGGCTGGAAGGATGACACTTTTTGGCCGCTGGACAGGCGGCCCTTGCCTGAATTTTAGTCATACGCGGGACAATCGACAGGGATAAGCGTTGAATGCCCAAACAATAGCCTCGGCGACCGAGAGCGCTGTTCCCGACCCTGCCATCTTTGCCCGTGATACTAGTAAATACGGGCGGCGTCGCGTGCGATGCCTTGGGCGATGATGGATTGGGGAGCATGACGCGCCGCTTGGGGGACGTTAGTCAGGATGCGTCAGGGAGCCCCGCGGCGGCAGGGACCGAGCGTGTTGGCGTCATCGTCATTCACGGGGTGGGCGAAACCCAGGCCGGCTGGATCAACGACAGCCTGCTGCCCCGTCTGGCCCAACATGAGGGCCATCCGGAATTCGAAGCCCACAGCGAGGTTTATGATCTTCCTGACCGCGGACGCAATCGCCCGGGACTTCGCTTCAAAGCCTATGTCCGCCGGGGTCGCACCTTAGCGGGCGACCATCTCGCCCTGATGGAGATGACGTGGGCCGATCTCTCGCGCATCGGGACCGGTTCGCTTGCGAATTGGCTGGTGATGCTGAAGTTGTTTTACGAGGCCCCTCAAGTTCTCGGGGAATGTTTCTTTGACAAGACCCGCAATGGTTTCGCGACAGTCATCGAAAATCTGGTCCGTGGCGCAAATTGGATCCTGCGCTGGCCGATAACGGGCTTGAATATTGTCGCCTTGGTTTGCGCTGTCGTTCTGCTGTTGCGCCAAAAGCTGCTTGAAATGCCCGACCTGCAATTGGTCATGCCGGTTGCGCTGCCTACGGTCATGATCGCGTTGCTGCTGCTCCTCGCCGCCGTATCGCTATGGTTCGCCCGATGGCGCGTCTATCGCGACATCGCGCTGACCGATATCGGCATGTCGACGATGATGTTTTCGCTATTGTCGGCCGCAGCGATTTTCGCCACGCAAAATTTGATCTCCGCCGATGTTTTGGCAAACCCGGCCGTTTACCTCATGGCCGCGGGCGTGACGATCTTCGGCTTCTGGCTCATTTGGAATTATGCGATTTTTCTCGCCATTCTTGTTCTGATAGCTCTTGCCATTCAGCAGTGGATCGGCGGACGCAGCGTGACGCGCATTCCCGTCATCCGGCCAGCTGCCGCAGTCAGTCTGAGCATCGCCCAGGGCGTCATCTATAAAATCGCCATTGCCCTGTTGTGGATTTTCATTTTCGTCACGCTGGATTTCAACGAGCGAACCCAAACGGCCTGCCAGCACGACCCTATGCAAGCCTGTAGCTACTTGGCCGAAGTCCAAAAGAACCTCGTCGGCATCGTCGTCTTTAACCTGATCATGGTGTCGATCCTCGCCGTGACCTTCTTCACAATTGCCATGACGAGATCGTTCCTGCGTGTTCCTGCCCGCCGCACGAGGTCGCTTGCATCCTTCTGGATGCCGCGCATGATCGTGAATCCGATTGCGATCCTCGTCCTGCTGGGCGGCACGCTGTTTAATTTGATCATCTTTTACTGGCGTGACGTCATCCCGGTCGATTTTTATCGCCAGATCGACGTGCGCCTTTTGCCCTGGCAGGAGGTCGTCAAGGTGATGGTCGGCGGCGGAACGGCGCTGTCTGTCGTCTTCTATGCGTTTCGTGCGTTGCAGCACGCATCCAGAGGCATCCTCCACATTGGCCGTGACATCGTGGATCACCAGTTCACGCCGCGGTTCTCGGTGTCGCGTTATCTACTGCCGCGGCCGACTCATATGGGGCTGGCACACCCGCGCCGGGCCCGTATCGAAGCCCGCCTCGACGTGTTGCTGAAGGAGATTGTCGAGCGAGAGGAATTCGACCGACTGGTATTCATCGCGCACTCTCAAGGCAGCGTGATCTTGCATGACTATCTGTCTGGCAACCAAGACGAACAAATTCTTTCGCGAGCGCGCCGCATCGATGTGCTGACGCTCGGCTCCCCGCTTTCGCACATCTACCAGTTCTACTTTGCCAAGTACGAAGCGCACAGCGCACAGCCTGCTGCACTCAATCCACGGCTTACGTCGTGGCTTAATCTGTGGCGGGTCGACGACCCGATCGGCAATCGCATTGATTTGTTCGACGGTACGTTCGTGCGCAACGCGCCGCTGCGTCCAGGCGGTCACGTTGATTATTGGAAAGATCCAGAGGTCGTCCGCGCAATCATCGATTTGATCGACGAACGCCCAGTCGCGACGGTACGCACCGAGGCCGACGCGATTGCACAACCCGCGCGAACACCGATCGTCGTTGAAGCCTAGATACTGGAACGTCGAACGGGCGCCGGAGATGTCCGGCACCCGTTGCAAGTCGGCTGTGAGAACAGACGCTTAGAACAGTCCTTCAATCTGACCTTGATCGTTGAGCCGGATCGTGTCGGCCGAGGGAACCCTCGGCAAACCCGGCATGGTCATGACGTCGCCGGTGATGACGACGATGAACTCAGCGCCTGCCGACAGTCGCAATTCGCGCACCGGCACGATGTGTCCGGTCGGCGCACCGCGTTTGTTCGGATCGGTCGAGAAGGAATACTGTGTCTTGGCCATGCACACCGGCAGATGGCCAAAGCCCATGGCTTCCAGTTCCTTGAAGCGGGTTTCGACGGATGAATCGCACGAGATATCTCCGGCGCGGTAGATCTCGGTGGCAATCGCTTTCACCTTGTCCCGCAGCGGCAGTTCGTCCGCGTAGAGCGTCTTGAAGTTGGACTTGCCGCTATCGCAGATGCCGGCGACATGCTGCGCAAGCGCCTCCGTGCCCTTGCCGCCGTCGGCCCAATGCGTGCACAGGAACGCTCGCGTCCCCATACTTTCGGCGGCCTTCATGACCTCCTGGATTTCGGCTTCCGTGTCGGTGATGAAGCGGTTGACTGCCACGACTGCGGGAACGCCGAACTTGGCCACGTTCTCGATGTGCCGCTTCAGGTTTTCGCAACCCTTGGCGACGGCGGCGACGTTCTCGGTTTTCAAGTCTTCCTTCTTCACGCCGCCATGCATCTTGAGCGCGCGAACAGTCGCGACGATCACTGCTGCCGATGGAGCAAGTCCGGCCTTGCGGCACTTGATATCGAAGAATTTTTCAGCGCCGAGATCAGCCCCGAACCCCGCCTCCGTCACGACGTAGTCGGCAAGCTTGAGTGCCGTCTTCGTGGCCAACACCGAATTGCAGCCGTGTGCGATATTGGCGAACGGCCCACCGTGAATGAAAACTGGATTGTTTTCGAGTGTCTGCACCAGGTTCGGCATCAACGCATCTTTGAGAAGCACGGTCATCGCACCGTCGGCCTTAACGTCCCGCGCGCGGACCGGCTTCTTGTCCCGCGTGTAAGCGACGATGATGTTGCCAAGCCGCTTTTCAAGGTCCTTGAGGTCGCTCGAAAGGCAAAGAATGGCCATGACCTCCGACGCGACGGTGATGTCGAAACCGTCCTCGCGCGGAAATCCATTCGAGACACCGCCCAGAGAATTGACGATGGATCGCAACGCCCGGTCGTTCATGTCGAGCACACGCCGCCATTCGACGCGGCGACTGTCGATGCCGAGGCTGTTGCCCCAGTAGATGTGATTGTCGATGAGCGCGGAAAGCAGGTTGTGTGCGCTGGTGATGGCGTGGAAGTCACCCGTGAAATGCAGGTTGATATCTTCCATCGGCACGACTTGCGCGTAGCCACCGCCGGCCGCGCCGCCCTTGACACCGAAGCACGGCCCGAGCGAGGGCTCGCGCAGCGCCATGATCGCCTTTTTTCCAATCCGATTGAGACCATCGCCGAGGCCGACTGTTGTTGTTGTCTTGCCTTCGCCTGCGGGCGTCGGGTTGATCGCCGTCACGAGGATCAGCTTCCCGTCCGGCCGACCCTTGAGACTGTCGATGAAGTCCGCGGTGACCTTGGCCTTGGTCGGCCCGTATTGCAG
The DNA here is from genome assembly GCA_022844105.1 of Hyphomicrobium sp. Lineage (GTDB taxonomy): Bacteria > Pseudomonadota > Alphaproteobacteria > Rhizobiales > Hyphomicrobiaceae > JAGVSR01. The sequence continues at coordinate 66,009 of JALHMJ010000012.1, forward strand.
CAGCGCGTCGGATGGGATGCCAACCTTTGCGGCCACCTCCGTGATCGGTTTCATGGAGGCTTCGCGGGCAATCTCGATGTCGGTCTTTACAGTCACGGCGTGTCCCTCGGATAGAGTTTCTTATGCGTCTTGGATCAGCGGAATTGCGCGCGCCAGTTTGCTCCGGCGGAGCCGAAATGGGATGCGGCGTTCGGCGGGGAATATGTCGGCTAAAGTCGCGATCGCCAAGCTTGATGTTGTCCCCGCCCTGGTTATTGCGGTGCGGCCTTGGTTCGCACATGCGAAGGCCCGTCGCAGGGGTGCGACGGGCCAGAACCGAGCGGCTTTCTGTCGTCGCCGCGTGACGTTAGCGTTCGCGGAATGCCCGATTGATCTGGTCCGCCATCGGCTTCACAAGATAGGATAGCGCTGTTCGCTCCTGCGTGGTGATGTGCACCTCGACCGGAATGCCGGGTTGCAGCTTGTTCGGCCCCAGTTTTGCCAGTTCTACTTCCGGAATAGAAATCCGCGCCGTGAAGTAGGTCTCGCCAGTGATTGGATCGCGGGTCAGATCGGGCGAAATGCTGACGACGTGGCCACCGATCTGCGGCGTCGTCTGCTGGTTGAAGGCACTGAACCGCAGCCGTGCATCCATGCCCGGCCGGACTTGATCGATGTCTCGCGGGGAAATCCGCGTTTCGACGAATAGCCGGTCGTTCTGCGGCACAATGAGCATGATCTGCTCGCCTGGTTCGATGACGCCCCCGATGGTAAATGCGTTCAGCTGGTGCACCATGCCGCTCTGCGGTGCGCGGATCTCAACGCGGCGCAGCTGATCTTCCGCGGCAATCTTGCGCTCGGACAATTCCGCAATCTTGGTCTGTGCCTCGCGCAAGTCGTTGACGACCTCGGTGCGCATGTCCTGGTCGAGGCGGGCCATCTGCAGCGTCACCTCGGTCTTGCGCCCGCTCGCCTGCGCCAGCGCTGCCTCGTATTGACCCAGCTCACCCTCCAGCCGCGCTTTCTCGCGCTTGAGCGATGCGACCTTGGTCGTGGTGACGAGCTGCTTGGCTTGCAAGCTCGCCAGACCGTCGAGTTCGTCGGCAATAAGCTTAATTTCTCGGTTTTTAGCCCGAATCTGCGCACTGATGCCTTCCGCTTCCTTGATCAGCTGCCCCGCGCGCTCGTTCAGCTGCGCGAGCTGGCCTTGCTTGGCCTGGCGGCGTGACGCAAAGAGGCTGCGCTCGCCGCCAATGATTTCAGCGACGTCGGCATGCGCGCCTCGGCTGGCGAGATCGTCCGGAACTTTGATTTCGTCCGCGCCGTCGCGTTCCGCTTTGAGCCGGGCTTCGCGCATCAGGAGCTGATCGAGTTGCTTGGCAATCACCTGTTCGTTGGTGCGCGTCAGGGTTTCGTCGAGTCGAAGCAGCAGGTCACCCGCCGCCACGGTCGATCCGTTCTTCACCAGGATCTCGCCAACGACGCCGCCGGTCGGATGCTGGACTTTCTTGACGTTGCTCTCGACGACGATAAGGCCGGAACCGACAACCGCGCCGGCGATGTTGGTGGTCGCCGCCCACACGCCGATCCCGCCGACGATGAAGAACACCACGGCAAGTCCGCAGGCCAGATAGGTCTTCACGCTGGCGTCGACTTCGGTGCCGATGCGATGGGCTGGTTTCACTGCACGCCTCCCGTTTTACGAGCGGCCGCCAACACGTTGGCAGGCTCATCTGGCATAGGCGTCGGGACGGCAGCCTGCGGCGATCGCGCCATCGCGGTGCCGCCAACCGGCCGCAACGACGCGGTCGGACGGACGTTCGACTTCGCCCGAACCGGGCGGGGCTCAGCGACTTGCGCCGCCACCGTTTGTTCCTTAGGCGTGGACTGAGCCGGTGCGGCGGGTGGAGCGCGCTCGGCTGGCGCCTTCGCCGCGAGCGGCGGCGGGCTGAGAACGTCTCGGAGCACTTCCGACTTTGGACCGAATGCCGCGACTTGGCCGCGCGACATTGCCAGAACTTTGTCCACAGCGGCCAAAGCGGAGGGACGATGGGCGATGACGATGGCGATGCCGCCGCGGGCGCGAACGGATGCGATCGCCGCGGTCAATGCATTGTCGCCAGCCGAATCGAGGTTTGAGTTCGGCTCGTCGAGTACGACAAGGAAGGGGTCGCCGAAAAGCGCGCGTGCCAGGGCAATGCGCTGCCGTTGACCGGCCGAAAGTCCAGCACCGCCTTCGCCAACCTTGGTCTGGTATCCATCGGCCAGATTGACGATCATCTCGTGAACGCCGGCGGCCTCCGCAGCCTTGACGATCAGATCGCTGGTGGCGTTGGGGTCGAAGCGCGAGATGTTGTCCGCAACGGTGCCGGTAAAAAGCGCCACCTCTTGCGGCAGATATCCAACGTGCAAACCAAGCGCTTCCGGCGTCCACTGGTCGAGCGCTGCGCCATCGAGACGAACGCTGCCGCTCGTCGATACAGGCTGCCAGATGCCGGTCAAAGCTCTCGCCAACGTGGATTTGCCCGAAGCACTTGGACCAATGATGCCGAGCCCGTCGCCGGCGTTAAGGGCGAAACTGACGCCTTGGATAATGGCTGTACGCTCGCCTGGAGCTGCAATGGAGAGGTTTTTCACGACCAGCGTCTCGTGCGGCTTGGGCAACGCGACCAGTTCCGGCTCGTCCCCACCGATCTTCATCATCTCGAACATCTTAGCCAATCGATCATAGCTCTGCCGCGCGGCAACAAAGCCCCGCCAATGCGCGATCGCAGATTCGATCGGTGCGAGCGCGCGGGCCATGATGATCGACGCAGCCACGATGGTCCCGGGTGATACCTGTCCTTTGATGACAAGCCACGCGCCGAGGCCGAGGATGCCAGACTGCAGGAACAACCGCATGACCTTGGACACGCTCCCGATGCCGGATGCAGCATCGTTGGCGGTCATCTGATCGGTGACGTGTCGGGCGGTAAGGTTTTCCCACCGCGCCAGCATTCGTTCGCCAAGCCCAAGCGCGTGGATGACTTCGGCATTGCGCCGGGTCTCTTCGCCAAAGGCAAAGCGTTCGGAAGCGCTTGTCACCGCCGACAAAGTCGGCTCGCGTGTTTGCCGCTCTGTCAGAAGCGTCAGCGTCACCAGCAACACGGCGCCGAACGTCGCAAACAGTCCCAGGATGGGGTGCAGCAGGAACACGATGAACAAATAGACCGGTACCCACGGCAGATCGAACAACGCGGTTGGCCCTAGACCGCTGAAAAAACCGCGGATGGTATCGAGGTCGCGAACCGGCTGCAGGCCGTCACCGGCCTTGCGGTATTTGAGTGGCATCATACGAATGGCGCGAAAAACGCTGGCCCGGACATCGTTGTCGAGCCGGACACCGACCCGGCTCATTACGCGCACGCGGATGAAGTCGAGCATCCCGTTGGCGATGTAAAGCAGCGCCATCAGCACGGTTAGTCCCACCAGCGTGGAAATGCTGTTGGACGGCAGGACCCGGTCGTAGACCTGCAGCATGTAGAAGGAGCCGGTCAGCGCCAGCAGATTGATCACGCCCGAAAACAGCCCGACCGCGATAAAAAGGTCTTTCGAGCGGGCGAGCGTCCGGCGGAGAGGGTTGGCGGACTGGGTGGCGGACTTTGAGAGCGGACTCATAACGCGACTGGCGCTCCGGTGATGCGCAAAGGCGCCCGGCCGGAAGCCGCTCACGTCCTCAACGCAGTTTTACCGGAATATTAGTGGCACCAAACTCTTCATAGATGGCTAACTCTGAGCAAAATTCTCTATGTAGGTGAGTAGCTTAACGCGACACGCGTTCATCATTTGTCAAGAAGCGGTCTTCGGTTTGTATTCCAGCCGCCCGATAAACGCCTTGCCACCCTCGCCTCGCGCCCTGAGCTTGGCTGGCTGCTTGTTAAAAACGGTTTTAGAGAGTTGTTCGAACAACTGTCCCACGACCTTCATGTCGCCGAAGGCGGCAATGATCCAGGGAATGTCGCCCGAACGCCAATCCGCGGGTTCGAGCTTGAAGGGTTTGTCGATATTTGCCGACAGTCGCTGATCGACGGCCTCCGAAACCATCGCCCATAGGACAACGCCCATCGGCGCGACAATCCCGGTTTCCTTCGACTGCGCCTCTGCTACCGCGAATTGCCCGGTTTGCATTGCAGGAACGACCATCCATTCCAGGTCCGCCAGCGTCCGGCCTCTTTCTGATTCCGAGCGCATCAGCAACGTAACGATGTCGCCGAATGAGCTGGACACCTGCTTGGCCAGCGCCGCCCGTTGACGCAGTTCATCTTTGGAAAGTCCGCCGCCGGTCGAGTCAGCCTTTTTGTCGTTGTCGCTCTGGGCCATGGGATCGTCCCTGTGAATGGATGAGTGAACGCATGAAAGTGTCGGCGTCGGTTGGCGAAAAGATCGTGACCTGCCGTCGGTCCTTTGTGTTGTCGTTTGCCATGAACCCGTGAATTTTCACCTTTGCTTGCCGACTTTCGTGTTGCAATGGGGTTGGGCGCTTAGAAAGCGGATCGTGTGGAAACCGTTAATACCGCCTGCGACCGCGTTCGCACATCGCCAACTTAGGATGCTTGTTCCGCATGACGGATGTAATCGATCTGGCTGAGTACCTGGCGCGCTGGGTCGACCGGAATCCAGAACGCGAACCCGTGGCCGAGACTGTGACAGCGCTCGCCCGAGCCACGATCGCGATCGAGGCATTGGTCGGTCAAGGACCGCTGGCCGGAGCAATGAACGCGACGACCGGTAAGCAGAGCGGTATCGACCAGCAAAAGAAAATCGACGTCCTAGCCAATGACATCTTGATAAAGTCGCTGCGGGACTGCGCGGTCTCGTGCTTCGCATCCGAGGAAATGGACAACCCACTTCAAATTCATGCCGGGGGCAGCCTGGCCGTGGCCGTCGATCCGATCGATGGTTCCTCCAACATCGACGCCAATGTTCCCGTCGGCACGATTTTTTCAATTTTGCCCGCTCTCGCCGGCGGCGGCGACGGCTCGAGCTTCATGCAGCCGGGCCGCAACCAACGCGCAGCCGGGTTCGCCGTTTACGGTCCCTATACGACCTTCGTCGTCAGCGTCGGAGCAGGCACCCAGATATTCACGCTCGACCCGGAGACAAAAAAATTCATCCGCACGAGTTACAGTGTTGCCATTCCCTTGATCACGACCGAGTTTGCAATCAACAGTTCCAACTACCGACACTGGGAAGATTGTGTCCGTATTTACGTCGACGACCTCTTGCAAGGTCGCGACGGCCCGCGCGGCAAGGACTTCAATATGCGCTGGACCGCAACACCGGTCAGCGACATTTATCGCATCCTCGCTCGCGGCGGCATTTTCTTGTACCCCGCCGATCTGCGCGACGGCTACACGGCCGGCCGCCTGCGTCTGGTTTACGAAGCCAACCCGCTTGCGTTCGTGATTGAACAGGCTGGCGGCGGCGCCTCGACCGGCCGTACTCGTATTCTCGACGTCGAGCCCCGATCGCTGCACCAGCACACGCCGATCGTCGCCGGCTCCAAGGCCGAAGTGGATTACGTCGTTCGCCTGCACCACGAGCCGCATGGTCCAGGAGAGCGCTCGCCCCTCTTCGGCCGCCGCGGCCTCTTTAGAACCTGATCGCCAAGGAACACATAGAGATGTCCGCCAAACATCCGATCATTTCCGTCACGGGCTCATCGGGAGCCGGGACGACTTCGGTCAAGCGCACCTTCGAACAGATCTTCCGCCGCGAGGGTTTGAATGCCGCCTTCATCGAAGGCGACGCATTTCACCGCTATAATCGCGACGAGATGCAGTCTGCGATGAAGGCAGCGGAGGACGCCGGCAACCAGCACTTCAGCCATTTCGGCCTCGAAGCAAATCTGCTCAAGGAGCTAGAGCAGGCATTCCGGTCTTATGGCGAAATTGGCACCGCCAAAACCCGCCAGTATGTTCACAACCAAGTCGAGGCCGAGAAGTACGGCTCCGAGTCGGGAAGTTTCACCCCGTGGCAAGAAATTTCCTACGGAACCGATTTGCTATTCTACGAAGGACTTCATGGCGCCACCGTCACCGACAAGGTGAACATCGCAAAGCTCGCGGATTTGAAAATCGGCGTCGTGCCGGTCATCAATCTGGAATGGATACAAAAGATCCATCGTGACCGGGACGACCGCGGCTACACAACCGACGACGTGACAACGACCATCCTCCGCCGCATGCCCGATTACATCAAGTTTATCTGCCCGCAGTTCACCGAAACCGACATCAACTTCCAGCGCATCCCGACGGTCGATACGTCGAACCCGTTCGTCGCCCGTTGGATTCCGACACCCGACGAATCCATGGTCGTCATCCGCTTCCGATCGCCGCGCGGGATCGATTTTTCCTACTTGTGCTCCATGATCAAGGACAGCTTCATGTCGCGGGCCAACTCAATCGTCGTCCCGGGTTCAAAGCTCGACCTCGCCATGCAGCTGATCCTGACCCCCATGATTCTCCAGCTCATGGAACGCAAGCGCCGCACCTTCTTCTAAAGAGGGGGACGGTTTTTTGGGTTGCTATTTGGGGTGAATGGCTTGCCCACGCCCGAGCGCGCGTGTACCCGTTGGCCGTGCTGGTCCCGCGCACCAGCCACCCCGCCCGATGCAACGGAGGTTTTCATGACCAGGCCGCTGATCATTGCCCCGTCCATTCTGTCGGCCGACTTTTCCAGGCTCGGCGCTGAGGTCAGCGACGTGGATAAAGCCGGCGCCGACTGGATCCATCTCGACGTGATGGACGGCCACTTCGTGCCCAACATCACGTTCGGTCCGCCCGTCATTAAGGCGATCCGCCAAGCCTCACCGAAGGTGTTCGACTGCCACCTCATGATCGCGCCGTGCGATCCCTTCATCGCCGCGTTCGCCGATGCCGGTGCCGACATCATCACGGTGCATGCGGAAGCAGGACCGCATCTCGACCGCTCGTTGCAAGCGATCAAGGGGCTGGGCAAGAAAGCCGGCGTGTCGCTGAACCCTTCGACACCCGCCAGTGTCATCGAATATGTGCTCGACCGTCTCGATCTCATTCTGCTGATGACCGTTAACCCCGGCTTCGGCGGCCAAGCCTTCATTGCCTCGGTGATCGATAAGGTTCGCCAGGTTAAAGCGCTTGTCGGCCATCGTCCGATTGATATTGAAATCGATGGCGGCGTCACACCTGAGACGGCCCCCCTCGTGGTAGCGGCCGGCGCCAACGTTCTGGTTGCCGGATCGGCGGTGTTCAAGGGAGGCACCCAGGCCGCCTACGCCGACAACATCCGCGCCCTTCGCAAAGCTGCCGCGTCGGCCGTCGCGCGCGCCGCGTAGATGCGTCCGTTCCCGTGATGCAGTTCGACACGCCGCTGCCGATCGACGACGTGCTGGATGAACTGAGCGCGGTGCTGGTGGGCGGCTCAGCCGCCGTTCTCGTTGCCCCTCCGGGTGCAGGCAAGACAACGCGCGTACCTCTCGCTCTTCTTGACGCGCCCTGGCTCGGACGCCAGAAAATCCTTGTCCTCGAACCGCGTCGCATCGCGGCCCGCGGCGCCGCCGACCGGATGGCGAAGACGCTGGCGGAACGGGTCGGCGACACGATCGGTCTGCGAGCCCGCATGATCTCAAAAAGTGGTCCCAAGACCCGCATTGAGGTCATCACCGAAGGCGTTTTCACGCGCATGATCCTCGACGATCCATCGCTTGAGGGAATTGGCGCGGTTTTGTTTGACGAATTCCACGAGCGCTCGCTCGATGCCGACCTCGGCTTGGCGTTGGCCCTCGATACGCAGAAAGCGTTGCGCAATGATCTGCGGATCGTCGTGATGTCCGCCACTCTCGACGGCGCCCGGGTCGCATCGCTGCTCGATGATGCGCCCGTCATCGCCAGCCAAGGCCGGGCCTTTCCGGTCGAGACCCGCTATCTCGGCCGCGACGCCAGCCGCCGCATCGAAGATCAGGTCGTCGATGCCGTCGGTCGCGCGCTGCGTGCGGAGGCCGGATCCTTGCTCGTGTTCCTTCCCGGCCAAGGCGAGATCAGGCGCGTCGAGGATCGATTGCGCGGAAGCATCAAGGATCCCACTGTTACGCTGGCGCCGCTCTACGGTGCCATGGAGGTCGCTGCACAGGATCGCGCTGTCGAGCCGGCACCGGCGGGAACGCGCAAGATCGTGCTGGCAACCGCCATCGCCGAAACATCCCTCACCATTGAAGGGGTTCGTGTCGTCATAGACAGCGGCTTGCAGCGCGTCCCCCGCTTCGAACCGGACGCAGGTGTCACCCGGCTTGAAACCGTGCGTGTTTCGCGGGCCTCCGCCGATCAGCGACGTGGCCGCGCCGGACGCACCCAATCGGGTGTCTGCTACCGCCTGTGGGACGAGCCTCAGACCGCGAGCCTTAAGCCGTTTACCGAGCCTGAGATCCGCGCCGCCGATCTGTCCGGATTGATCCTCGACCTAGCCGAATGGGGCGTAACGGATCCAGCAGCACTCGCCTGGCTCGATCCGCCGCCCGCATCCGCCGTTGCCGCCGCCCGCACTGATTTGCAAGCGATTGGCGCGCTTGCCGAAGATGGCCGCATCACACCCGAGGGACGCCGCGTCCGCGCGTTGCCCTTGCCGCCACGCCTCGCGCGTATGGTGCTCGCCGCCCGGTCGCTGCAAGCCGCAGAATTGGCCGCCCTCCTCGTTGAACGCGGTTTGGGAGGCAACGAAACCGACCTCGACCACCGTCTCGGCAATTTTCGCCGCGATCAAACGCGCCGGGCCGATGATATGCGCCGCCTAGCAGCCGGATGGGCCAAGGATGCCGGTGCATTGAAGGATGCGTCCGTACAACCGCTCGCAGCCCTTCTTGCGCTCGCCTATCCCGACCGGCTGGCCAAGGCCCGCGGAGCGGCGGGGCAATTCTTACTTGCCAACGGTCGCGGCGCCTATCTCGATCCGGCCGACGCGCTTTCGCAATCGCCGTATCTGGTCGTGGCGGAACTGCAGGGGACGGCGGCCGCAACGCGCATACTCGCCGCGGCGCGCGCCAGCGACACTGAAATGACCGCTATCGCGGCCGATCGCATCAAGGACGTCGAGGAACTCGTATTCGATGCGCAAGCAGGTGCCGTCCGCGCTCGCCGCGTTCGCCGGCTGGATGCCATCACCTTGACCACCGAGGCGCGTCCCGTCACTCCGTCCGCGAAGACGGCGGCCCTTCTTGCGCGCGGCGCGGTACAAAGGGGTATCGATCGGTTGCCGTGGACAAAATCTCTCCAGCAATTGCGACACCGCGTGTCCTTTCTGCGGACTGCCGAAGGACCGTCGAACCCGTGGCCGGACGTGAATGACGAAGCACTTGCCGAAACCGCGGAATGTTGGCTGGCACCGTTCCTGTTACAGGCCACAAAATTGTCGGACATCGACGCCGGCGCACTGGCCGCCGCGCTCGACGCCATGTTGCCGTGGGACTTGAAGAAAAGACTCGATACCGATGCGCCGACGCACTTCCAGGCGCCAACCGGCAATGCGCACGCAATTGACTACGACGGGCCTGGCGCTCCGGCGCTCTCGGTCCGGGTTCAGGAACTCTATGGCTTGCGCCAGCATCCCGCCATCGCGGCCGGCCGCCTTCCTCTGACGCTTAACTTGCTATCGCCGGCCCACCGTCCGATCCAAATCACGCGCGACCTGCCAGGGTTCTGGGCGGGCTCCTGGTCTGCGGTTAAGTCGGAAATGAAAGGCCGCTACCCGCGCCACCTCTGGCCGGATGACCCGGCTGGCGCGCAGCCAACCGCGCGCGCCAAACCCCGTGGCACGTGACCGGCTACTGCAATCGGCTCAACGATAACAGGGCCGCGCTTCGACGCTGGCGCTCCAGCCATTCGATTCTTTCGAGTAGCTGACGTTCTTTCCTGCCGCATTGGCAAAGCTCGACCAGCGCCCGCCATATTCCAGGTCGGTAAAATCCATCCAGGACCGGATTGCCGATTTCTGGGCAGCAGCCTTGCTCGGCCCCACTCCACTGCCGGAGTGCCAATGGTCGCTCATGCACAGTTTGCCCTTTTCACGGCGCATGTCGTGCATCGCGGCGAGACCGGAGACCTCCTGAGCAATGGCTGCCACCGGAGCAGCAGAGGCGATGAGTGCAAGGGCAAAACTGCGAAAGCGCATAAGGTAACTCCCTGGAGCAATATTGCCGCCCAGCTGCCCGGGACGGACTACGAATCACACATGAGCCTAACGGCGGCTCACGCCGTCTTCAATCAGATCAGGCGGAGCGTGCGCATGCTGACATGGCCCGTTCGTCCGACGATGATGTGATCGTGTACCGCCACGCCCAACGGACGGCCCGCATCAATCACAAGCTTGGACATCTCAATATCGGCTCGCGACGGTGTTGGATCACCGGATGGGTGGTTGTGCACCAAAATGATGGCCGTTGCCGAGAGCTCAAGCGCGCGCTTGACGACTTCCCGTACGTACACCGGCGTATGATCGACCGTCCCTTCACCCTGCACCTCATCGGCGATGAGCCGGTTTTTCTTGTCGAGAAACAAGATTCGAAATTGTTCCCGGTGGGCATAGGCTTGCGCCATCGTGAGGTAGGCGATCACGTCGGGTCCGGAGGTTAGCAATGGACGTTGAGCGAGCCCGGTGCGGGAAAGGCGCATCGCAGCCGCATGAATGAGCTTCAACTCCGTGACGACCGCTTCTCCGACCCCGGTCACTTCTTTCAGGCGGCCTTCGGGAGCGTTGATCACCTCAGCGAAAGAGCCGAAACGCGCCAGCAGTCGCTTGGCGAGATCTTTGGTGTCCCGCCGGGGAATGGCGCGGAACAGGACGAGTTCGAGAAGTTCATAATCCGGAAGAGCACCGGCCCCACCCTTGCGGAAGCGCTCACGCAGACGCTCGCGGTGGCCCATGTTCAGCGCGGCACCTGATGCCGGGGCCTCGAAGAGGCCGGATTGAGCCGGCCGATCGTCGTCGTTTCCCCGGTCCGTCATCGACGCCCGCCCGCGTTTTTAGCCGCCTTATCCGCCCATCGTGTAAGGAGGCTGGTGCAGCCCGGCCGGCGAAGTCGTGAAGATTTCGCAGCCCGTCTCCGTCACGCCGATCGTGTGTTCGAACTGTGCTGAGAGTTCTCGGTCGCGCGTCACCGCCGTCCAGCCGTCGGGAAGCACCTTCACCGCCGGCCGGCCGAGGTTGATCATCGGCTCGATCGTGAAAAACATGCCGGGCTGCATCAGCACGCCCTCGTGTTCTTCCCCGTAGTGGAGAATGTTCGGACGATCATGGAAAACCCGGCCAAGACCATGTCCGCAGAAATCGCGCACCACGCTGCAACGCTCGGCTTCGGCGAACTCCTGGATTACGGCGCCGATCTTGCCAGTCGAGACGCCCGGCTTCACCGCCGCCACCCCGCGCATCAGGCACTCGTAGGTCACTTCGATCAGCCGCTCCGCCCGTCGTGAAATTTCGCCCACGGCGTACATGCGGCTCGTATCGCCGTGCCAGCCATCGACGATCAGCGTCACGTCGATGTTGACGATGTCGCCCTCACGCAGCGGTTTGGGCCCCGGAATGCCGTGGCAAACCACGTGGTTGATCGACGTGCAAATGCCTTTCGGAAAGCCGCGGTAATTGAGGGGCGCTGGAATGGCATTGTGGTCGTGCGCAAAGGCCATCACGAGCGCATCCAGGTGGTCGGTGGCGACACCGGGTTTCACATGCGGGGTGATCATGTCGAGTGCGGCGGCGGCCAGTTGCCCCGCCCGGCGCATGCCCTCAAATCCGTCAGGACCGTGGTGCTTGATGGCGTTATCGCGCTGGGCCGTGCGGGAGACTTCGACATTCGACATGGATGAAGACGCTCATGATGAACTGACAGATGCACACTAGCCGAAAGGTTCGTTTTAGCCAACGCGGGGAGGGCTGCGATCCGTCGCTCAAGCCCCATAAAATAAAACGGCGGCCCATCGGACCGCCGTCTATTTATCCAGAATGTGCAGAGGCCAGGGTCTTACGACTGAGCCTCGCCGTCGGCAGGAGCCTCGGCAGCTGTCAGAAGCGTACGGGCCTGTCCAATCCAGTCCTGCTTTTCGATACGGCCGTCGATGCTCAGCGCACCTTCCACATTCCCGATGTCTTCATCCGAGAAATTCGCGATCTGCTCGAACTTGTACAGGTTGAGCTGTTTCAGGCGGGCCGCGAGATTAGCGTCGATGCCGTTGATCTGCGTCAGATCATCAGCCTCGCCCTTTGGCTTCTTAAACCCCTTCCAAGCTGCATTGAGCTTACGCGCCCGGGCATCTGTGCGTTCGAAGATGCGAGCTGCCTTGCCGCGCAGACCGCGCAGATAGTAGAGCTTGGCGCGACGGACGCGGCCGCGGCGCAGAACCTCGATCTCGGCGATATGCGGCGAATAGATGGGGAACACGCGCTCCACGCCTTCGCCGTACGAAATTTTGCGCACCGTGAAGCTCTCGTTGATGCCCGCGCCCGCGCGCGCAATTACGATGCCTTCATACGCTTGAAGACGCTCGACGTTAGCTTTCGCCTGGGCAGCCTTCTTCTTTTTGTCCTTGGGATCGACGTCGGCGGCTTCCACCACCCGCACCATCACCTTGACCGTATCGCCCGGCTGGAACTCAGGAACGCCGCGCTTGGCGAGCACGGTATCCATCTGCTCGCGCTCAATTTGCTGAATAATGTTCATTTTCGTGCCTTTTTTGTTATTTTTCAATGCAGAGGAGCTTCGCCGCCCGCCGAAATGACGGGGGAGGTGGCTCGTGCGGCCCTTAAGGGCACCCTTAATCGGGAAATTCGTTGGGCGCGTGATACCGGAAAGCCCCAAAGTTGTCGAGGGGCGTGTTTCCACGCGCCAGACTACGGGACGGAGCCCGCCACCGGCGGAGCCGAAATTTCCTCCGGTGCCATTCCCAGCCCCTTCAATGTTGTAAAGCGGGGATCATCCTTGACTTCGGGATCGCCCGAGGCGGCGGATTTAGGACTGGGAGTAAAAAGGCCGGGCGCGGGCAGCGCGAGGAATGGCGTGGGCGGTTTCACGACTTTAGCTCCCGGAGGACCAGGCGGCGGATCGCCGGGATAAACCGGTGGAGGTTTGACCACGGGCGCCTTTACAGCCTTGGAATCTAATGTTTTTCCACCTTTCACCGGCAGCGGCGTGACTTTCGTCGGCCGAGTCTTGGCTTTGACTGGTGCTGGGGCTTTGACCGCTGTTGGGCGATTATAGTTCCGCGAGGCCTTTGGTTCGGCCCGCCGCTCGCGAATTTCCACGGTCAGCGTTGTGATTTTGAGACCGTCCCTCGTTTTAAGCTCGAGCTGCGTCCGGATCGCGCCAGCGCGATCGCGCGGCAACTCGATGACGAGGTTGTCCAAATCCCCGAATGGCACGGCCCAGTCTCCGGTCTCCGCCAATTTGGCTCCCGCTGAAAGTCGGCTATCCGCCGGCAGCCCGGTGACAATAACAAAACCCAGTGGGTCGACCTTGGGCTGCGCAACGAACGCCTGCTGCTCGATAGGTGCAAAGTTCAAGGCCGGCTTCGTTGGTTCATTGGAGACGATGGCCAGGATGAGCTGTTCCCGCGCCGCCGCGCTGACGAGTTGGAATTGCCCGGCGGGCGGCGATCCAACGATGGGCTGATGGCCGGCAGGGAGCAATTCCACTTCGCCGGTCTCGATGGCAGGTCGGGTGGAGAAAACAAACCATGCACTGAGCGCGATAAGCACGCCCCAAAGCAGGGCCAATTCCAAATCGTAGACGAGGCTCGTGATGAAACGGCTCCACGGCCCGTCGTATTCTCGACCGCTTCCGGGCAGCGGCTGGGGTTCGGTGGCGTAAGCCGCTTGCACGCGACCGGCTGCGGGTCTGCCGCGCGCGAACAGGCTCGTCAGTCGTTTCGGCCGGGGCATTGGTGTGACCTCGAAAGAGCAAACCGTGAACCGGATCCACGAGGATGAACAATGTGGTGATGAGGCCGCCGCGATTTTTTTTCAAACTCGAATTGGTGTCTTAATAGGTAGATCGCTGAAACGGTAAAGAACGCGGTAACGGATGCCATTTATTGATGCGCTGTTAAGACGAAGCGTCAACGGATAAAGCCGCTCAATTTTTAAAAAATGTTCAGTATTTTCTGGCGCTTGTGTGCGCCTTAAGGCGCAAACGAATTGTCTGCCTAATTCTCTTTTTGGGTGTTTTGTGAATTATTGCCGATGAATTGTCATCAATCAGTCAAAAATTAAAGTCGCGGCACAAATGCTCAGCGTGATGGAATTGGATTTGTATGAAATTAAGTCGGCATTAACTGCTTATTAACCAGTTTTTTACAACCTAAAGCCAAATCGCGATGGGGGTGCCACGATGATTCGGCAGCTGTATGAACTGGAAGATTGGCTGTTTTATCGATCGCTGACCTGCGATCCATTTGCTGCCCGCCTGATTGAGAACCTGTCGCTGTGCATCGGAGAATGGGCCGACAAGCTGCAGACCGGGCGAGAAAGTCCGGGCTGACCGGCTATAATCAGTGTTTGGGCCGTCGCAACTCCGGCCGCCGCTCGGCCGTGATACGCTCCGCCTCCGCCCGTCTCCACGCCTCGATGGCCCGATGATCACCCGACAAGAGAATTTCGGGGATGGAACGGCCTTCCCACTCACGTGGGCGGGTATATTGCGGATACTCCAAAAGCCCGTTCTCGAAACTTTCGTGGGCTAGGCTTTCCGGCGCACCCAGCACGCCGGGTAAGAGCCGTACGCAGGTATCGATCACGACCATGGCGGCCAGTTCCCCGCCCGATAGCACGTAGTCGCCAATCGAAACCTCGATGAGGCCGCGCGCCGCGATCACGCGTTCGTCGATGCCCTCGAACCGGCCCGCCAGCAAGACCACTCCGGGCCCCGACGCCAGCGACCGGGCCATCGCCTGATCGAAAGGGCGCCCGCGCGGCGACAGATAGATCAGCGGGCTTTCGGGATTGTCTGCGCGTGCCGCATCGATGGCCTGCCCCAGAACATCTGCCCTGAGCACCATGCCGGCGCCGCCACCCGCTGGCGTATCGTCGACCTGCCGGTGGCGTCCTAAACCAAACTCCCGAATCTGGTGCGTTGTCAGTGACCACAGCCCAGCGTCAAGCGCCTGTCCCACCAGCGACACATGAAGCGGGCCCGGAAAAATATCCGCAAAGAGCGTCAGCACACTCGCCCGCCATGCCGGTCGCCCATCGCTTGTCGGAATGTGCGCCATCAAGCCGCTCAGACGCCTTCGACGATGGTGATGTCGATCGAGCCGGCACCCTGGCGCAGCGCTTTCGCTTCTGCATACTCTGGGCTTGTCGCGTAGCCGATCGCGTGCTCGTAGCTTGGAAATTCCAGGACCACGTTGCGCGCGACGCCGTTGCCCTCGACGATCTGGCATTTGCCGCCACGGACAATCGGCTTACCCTCGAACTTGTCGAGCGCGATTTTCGACTTGGCGACGTACTGGCCCCATTTTTCTGTATCCGTCACGGTAGCGTGCGCGATCACGTATCCCTTCGGCATTCGTGGCCTGTCCTCTTGCTATGCATTGCTCGTGGCCAAGGCATAAGCCGGGTGCGCCGCAGCCGCAAGCGAACCGGACGTCCGCGGTGGGGGCCCTTGGCCGATTAGGCTTGGCGGATATGGTTGTGAAAGGTCAGGGCCGCCTGGACTGGATCATCGGCCTGGGTGATCGGACGCCCGACGACGATGTGATTGGCGCCAGCGCTGATGGCATGTTCCGGTGTCATGACCCGTTCCTGATCGTCGGTCGTGCCGCCGGCGAGTCGAATGCCGGGCGTAACGATAAGAAAATCCGGTCCGGTCGCCGCGCGAATGGCAGCAGCTTCCTGCCCCGACGCGATGACGCCGTCAAAGCCGGACTCATGGGCAAGTCGCGCACGATGCAGAACAAGGTCGGAGGGGCTGAACCGGCTGCCCTGCTGTTTGAGATCATCTTCTGTCAGGTTGGTCATCACCGTCACGGCGAGCAACTTCAGATGGCTGGACCCCCGACCCGTCACGGCGGCGCGCAGTGTCTTCAGGTCATGCCCGTGGATGGTGAGGAAATCGACGCCGAGGTCTCGGGCATTCAAAACGGCACGCTCAATCGTGTTGCCGATGTCGAGCAGCTTCATGTCCAGAAACACGCGCTTGCCCTGCGCCTTCAGGCTCTCGGCCAAATCGAGCCCGCCCGCAAATAGCAGCTCAAGACCAACCTTATAAAACGAGACCGCATCATCTAGTTTGGCGACGAGCCGCTGCGCTTCCTCGACCGTCGGCATGTCGAGTGCAACAATAAGCCGATCTTTGACACGGTGAGGGCTCATTAAAAGGTTCCGGCATCCAGGAAAGGGCGGGGATGCAGTCGCCGGCTGCCGCCTACCGGCCGCCGGCGCACGCGCTATCCATGCAGCACATGAGCGGCACGGGCAAGCTTCTGGATCAAGCCTTTGAACTGTTCCTGGCTGTCTTTGTTCTTCAGGTGCCCATGCTCGTCGTAGGCATCCATCGCCCGCGGCACGGCGAACTGCTCCGGCAGAACCAGCGCGCTAAGACCGAGTTCCAGAACTGTTCGTACCGTGTTCAACCCACGCAACCCCCCCATGCCGCCGGGCGATGAAGATCCCAGGCAGAAGACGCGCGTCTTGAATACGGCCAGAGGCTCTTCCCCCTCATTCCGGATTCGGCTAATCCAATCGAGCGTGTTCTTCAACAGCGGCGTGATTGAAGCGTTGTATTCAGGACAGGCAATAAAGATGCCCGTATGCACGCGCATCAAAGCTTCGAACTTCCTCGCGTTATCCGGAACGCCGTCGTTGTTCTGCAAGTCTTGATCATAAAGGGGCAGCGGATAGTCGCCGAGATCGGCGAACGTCGCCGCGATGCCGTTGGCTTCCGCAATCGTCGCGCCCAACTTCGCTAGCCGCATGTTGTGCGAACCGTTCCGCGCTGACCCTGCGAAAAACAGAAGACGAGGAGCGTTGGGCGTCGTGGACATACAAACTTTCCTTCCAGATTGCAGAGAGGTTCGATCACCCGGTCAGTCGACCTCTTGTACGAAAATCCAACGACAAGACGCCCGAAGGCTCACGCTCAGCTGTCGCCGCCAAACAAATCTTTCATGCGCGCGAAGAAACCGGTGCTTTCCGGACTTGTTTCCTTCCGTGAGAGTTTTTCAAACTCCTCGAGGAGTTCCCGCTGCTTGCGCGTCAAATTTTTGGGCGTCTCGACATCGACCTGAATGTAAAGATCGCCGGCGGTTGTCGATCGCAACACCGGCATGCCCTTGCCCTTGAGACGGAACTGCTTGCCGGTCTCGGTGCCATCCGGAACCTTCACCCGGCTCACGGTACCGTCGAGAGTTGGAACGTCGATTTGTCCACCAAGAGCGGCTGTCGTCATGGAGATCGGCACGCGGCAAAACACATCCGCCCCGTCGCGCTGGAAATACTCGTGCGGCTGGATCGACAGAAAAATATAAAGATCGCCGGCCGGTCCCCCTCGCAACCCTGCCTCGCCTTCGCCGCTGAGGCGGATGCGCGTGCCGTCCTCGACACCTGCTGGAATGTTCACAGACAACGTGCGCTCCTTGACCATCCGCCCGGCGCCATTGCACGCGCTGCAAGGGTCCGCGATCGTCTCACCGCGGCCCTGGCACGTTGGACACGTTCGCTCGATCGTGAAGAACCCTTGGCTGGCGCGCACCTTGCCCATCCCGCCGCATGTGGCGCAGGTCGCAGGTTTCGTGCCGGCCTTGGCGCCGGAACCCGCGCATGTCTCGCAGGTGACGCTGGTCGGCACGCGAACTTGCGCGGTTTTGCCGGCGAACGCGTCGTTGAGTGTGATTTCCATATTATAACGCAGGTCTGCACCGCGCTCGCGACCCGAACGGCGCTGTGGGCCACCCGCACCGCGGCGGCCACCCATGAATTCGCCAAACAGATCGTCGAAAATATCCGACATCGAGGATGCAAAGTCTGGCCCGAAGCCCGCACCACCCGCGCCCCGCCCGCCCATGCCTCCCTCGAAGGCCGCATGCCCGAAGCGATCGTAGGCCGCGCGCTTCTGCGGGTCCTTCAAGACCTCATAGGCCTCGTTCAATTCTTTGAATTTCTGCTCAGCATCTTTGTCGCCGGGATTGCGATCGGGGTGATGATCCTTGGCCAGTTTGCGAAAAGCGGACTTGAGATCCTGCTCGCTGGCGTTCCGCTCGACTGCGAGAATTTCGTAGTAATCGCGCTTGGCCATGGGGGGCGTTTTATCCGAGGCGGGCTGTGTGCCGCAGAGGCTGGTGTCGCAGCCTGCCTAGCATGACGTCCAAATGGAGCCTGCCGTCATGTCGCCGCAACGGCGGTCGCGCCGGTCGTCGAAACGAACCTCGCCCCGCCGCGAAAGTGCAGCAGGGCGAGAAACCAAAATCAACCGGCCTTCTTCTTGTCGTCCTTGACCTCTTCGAAGTCGGCATCGACGACGTTGTCGTCGGCCGACTGGCTTGCCGACGCGTCATCGTCGCCGGCATCACCGCCGCCGCCGGCTCCCGCCGACGCGCTGTAGATCGCCTCGCCGATCTTCATGGCGACCTGGGCCAGCGCGTTCGTAGCCGCCTTGATCTTTTCTGCGTCTTCCGACGACAGCGATTCCCTGACGTTGGCGATCGCGGTCTCAATGTCGCCCTTCACGGCCGAGACGGCCGCGTTCGAGGCATTATCGGCCAGCTGTTTCTCGGTCGAATGAACAAGTGCCTCGGCCTGGTTTCTCGATTCGACAAGCTCGCGCTTCTTCTTGTCGTCCGAAGCGTGCGCCTCCGCATCCTTGACCATCTTCTCGATCTCGTTCTCCGACAATCCGCCCGAAGCCTGGATGCGGATCGACTGTTCCTTGCCAGTCGCCTTGTCCTTGGCCGAGACGTGAACGATGCCGTTGGCATCGATGTCGAAGGTGACCTCAACCTGCGGCACGCCACGCGGTGCCGGTGGCATCCCGACGAGATCGAACTGACCGAGCAGCTTATTGTCGCCTGCCATTTCGCGCTCGCCTTGGCCGACGCGAATGGTCACCGCCGTCTGTCCATCCTCGGCCGTTGAGAACACCTGGCTCTTCTTGGTCGGAATGGTCGTGTTCCGATCGATCAGGCGCGTGAACACGCCGCCCAGCGTTTCAATGCCGAGCGACAGCGGCGTCACGTCGAGCAGAAGAACATCCTTCACCTCGCCCTTCAGAACGCCCGCTTGGATCGCAGCGCCAACGGCCACGACTTCATCCGGATTGACGCCCTTGTGCGGCTCCTTGCCGAATAATTCTTTCACGGTCTGCTGGACCTTCGGCATGCGGGTCATGCCACCGACGAGAACCACTTCATCGATTTCAGCCGCCTTGAGGCCGGCATCCTTGATGGCCTGCAGGCACGGACCTTTCGTCTTCTCGATCAGGTCTTCAACAAGGCTCTCGAGCTTGGCGCGCGTGAGCTTCATCGTCAGATGCTTCGGACCGGTCGCATCCGCCGTGATGAACGGCAGATTGATCTCGGTCTGCGCCGCCGACGACAATTCAATCTTTGCCTTTTCGGCCGCTTCCTTGAGACGCTGCAGGGCCAGCTTGTCACCGCGCAGGTCGATGCCGTTCGACTTTTTAAACTCGTCCGCAAGGTACGCGACGAGCTTCATGTCGAAGTCTTCACCGCCCAGGAACGTGTCGCCGTTCGTCGACTTCACTTCGAAGACGCCGTCGCCGATTTCCAATATCGAAATATCGAAGGTGCCGCCGCCGAGGTCGTAGACCGCGATCGTCTGAGCCTCCTTCTTCTTGTCGAGGCCATAGGCCAGCGCAGCTGCCGTCGGCTCGTTGATGATGCGCAGAACCTCAAGACCAGCGATGCGGCCTGCGTCCTTCGTCGCCTGCCGCTGGGCGTCGTTGAAATAGGCCGGAACCGTGATCACAGCCTGCGTAATGGTTTCACCGAGCTTGGCTTCAGCGGTCTCTTTCATCTTCTGCAGAATGAACGCCGAGACCTGCTGCGGAGAATAATCCTTGCCGTCGATTTCGACCCACGCGTCGCCGTTCGGACCTTTGACGATTTTGTAAGGGACGAGTTTTTTGTCCTTCTCGACCATCGGCTCATCGAAGCGGCGGCCGATGAGGCGCTTGATCGCGAACAACGTGCCGGTTGGATTGGTAACAGCCTGGCGCTTGGCCGGCAGGCCAACGAGACGCTCGCCGTCATCGGAAAAGGCAACGATGGACGGGGTCGTATTGGCGCCCTCGGCGTTTTCCAGAACGCGCGGCTTGCCACCCTCCATGACCGCAACGCACGAGTTCGTGGTGCCGAGGTCGATGCCGATCACTTTAGCCATGGTGAACTTCCTTTTGTGTTGTGGCGGACCGCCAGGACCCAAGTCATGGCATCCGATACCGCCCCGTGCCCGTTTGAGAAGGCCGGAGCCGCTGCGGTCCCCAGAGAGTTATTGAAACGTGGTGCTGCTCTATATAGGGCGCTTTTGGAGGGGTGCAACGGGAGTGGATCACGCAGCCGTGACTAAAATCTGTCGTAGCCAGGATGCCGCATGCGAAAGCCAGCCATGACTGCACCACCCGATAAAAAGAAGCCAGTCTCAAAGACTTCCCAACAGGCGTCAATCACGATTCCAGCCGGTTTTCGCGTCCTGGCCGGGGTCCTTTCGGCGGCCGCGCAAAAGACCCTGCTGACGGATATTGAGAGTATTATTCTGGCCGCACCGCTTTTCCAGCCCACCATGCCGCGCACGGGCAAGCCGTTCTCGGTCATGATGACCAACTGTGGCCAGCTGGGTTGGGTCTCCGACAAGGTGGGCGGCTATCGCTATCAGCCCACCCATCTCGTAACCGGGAGCACGTGGCCGCCTATGCCGCAGGTTTTACTCGATCTCTGGACCGATCTAGCCGGCTGCGAGGGGCCGCCAGAAGCCTGTCTGATCAATTACTACCCGGCTGGGGCTAAGATGGGTTCTCACCAGGATCGCGACGAGAACGAACCGCGCGCGCCGGTGCTGTCAGTGTCGCTTGGCGACGATGCAGTATTCCACGTTGGCGGCCTCAAGCGGACAGATCCGAAGGTGCGGATGACATTGCGCTCGGGCGACGTCTGCCTCCTCGGCGGCCCTGCCCGCTTCGCGTTCCACGGGATCGATCGCGTGCTGCCCGGCACCTCGGATCTCGTTCCGGGCGGCGGCCGTCTCAACCTGACGCTTCGCCGCGTGACGCGCTTCGACTGAGCCATGGCCCCAGTTGTACGAGAAGGACGGCGGCAATCATCAAACCCGCCCCCGCCCACGAAAGACTACTGAGCCGCTCTCCCAGGAACGCCGCGCCGGCGCCGGCGGCAAACAGGCTTTCCGCCGACAGCAACACGGCCGCTTCGGGTGGCGTTGTATGCCGGATCGCAATGCTGAAAATGGTATACGTAAGCGCGGTCGAGACGAGGCCAACGAACAGGATCGGCACGCTGGCAGCGCTGATTGCCTCAAACGTTGGGCTCTCGAACAGCACGGCCCCCACCGTGGCCGCGAAGGCGACGGCCGCAAACTGGAGCGCCGTGTAGGTGAGCGGCCGTTCGAACAGGCTGGCCCTCGCGGTAATGACGCAGTGAATCGCCCAGAACAGCGATCCGGCCATAACCAGCATGTCGCCAGACCCGAGGCCGCCTGCGGTGCCGCCACCGAGCAGCCACGTGCCTAAAAACGATAGCGCGATAGCCGGCCACACAATCCGCGGCGGCGTGTTGGCTGAAGCAATCCAAGCCACGAGCGGCGTCAGCACGACATAAAGCGAGGTCAGAAATCCGGTGTTGGTGACCGATGCCGTGCGCAACCCCTCCTGCTGCAGATAAGCGGCCAGCAGAAAAGCCGTCCCGCTGGCGAGCGCAACGGTCACAATACCATTCGACACCAGCGACGCCGGCGGCTTGCTACGATGTTCAAAAAACGCCAGCGGCGCGAGCACGATGGCCGCCAACCCCGCGCGGGCCGCAATGAAAGTCAGCGGCCCCACGTGCTGCATCGCGTCTTTCTGGAACAGAAAAGCGACGCCCCACAGCGCGGCGGCAAACAGCAAAACGCCATCGGCCTGAAGCCGCGTCATTGCGCTGGAATGTGGTGAGCTTGGCGCGTTTCGGACGCGTTACTCGCTGTTCGACGGATCATCTGCCGCCCGCTGTTGCGCCGCCTGAGCAGCACTTTCTGCACCGTTGCCGGCGTCCACCTTGCCGGGCTTGGGTCCACCGCGTGCCGTCGCCACCATGGCCGGTCTGATCACACGTTCTTCGATAACGTACCCGGCCTGGAACACATGCAGGATCGTCCCGTTCGGCACGTCAGGATTGTCGACCTGCTGCATGGGCTGGTGAAGGTGCGGGTTAAAAATCTCCCCTTCCGGCCAGATCCGCTTCACCCCATGCCGATCGAGTACGCCCTTCAACTGTCCGTCGATCATGCCGACGCCCTCGACCAGACTTTGCAGGGCGGGATCGGCCTCGGCGGCGCCAGGCGGCACCGCCTGCATCGCCCGTTCGAAATTATCCGTCACGCCGATGATGTCGACGGCAAACTTGGAGATTGCGAACCTCGACATCTCCTGCTTTTCGCGTTCCGTTCGCTTGCGCAGGTTGTCCATGTCCGCAACAAGACGCAGGGTCTCCGCTTTTGACTTATCCAGATCGGTCTGGAGCACACCGATAATCGCCTTGAGCTGTTCGGCCGCGGGTTCGGAACTTTCTGGCTGAGGCGGGGTCGCACCGTGAGCGGGCTGCGATGCGGCATCGCTGGGGTCTGGCGTGGAATTCGGATCGGACATGAGGGCTCGACGCTCTCTTTTTGATAAGCTTTCGGATAGGACGCGGGTATCGGCTGAAGGGCCAAAAAAATCAAGAGATCAAGAAAATCAGGAGATCAGGCGCGATATGATCTTGGCGGTGTAGTCGACCATGGGAATGATGCGGGCATAATTGAGACGTGTGGGTCCGATGACCCCCAAAACGCCAACCACTTTGCGTGTGTGGTTATGAAAAGGTGCCACGATCAGCGACGAGCCGGACATCGAAAACAACTTGTTCTCTGAACCGATGAAGATCCGAACGCCCTCACCACCTTCGGCAAGACCGAGGATCTGGGAAAGTTCCTGTTTGGATTCCAAATCGTCAAAAAGCTGCCGGATGCGCTCCAGGTCGTCGAAGGCGGTCAGGTCCTTGAGCAAGTTCGATTGTCCGCGCACGATCAGGCTCTGCCGGTCGTCCAGCGCACCCGACCATTCCGCCAGCCCCGCTGTCACGACCTTCTGCGTCAGATCATCGAGTTCGGCACGTGCCGTGGCCAATTCCGCTTCCATCCGGTGCCGCGCTTCGGAAATTGTCAGCCCGCGAATGTTCGCGTTGAGATAATTTGCCGCCTCGATGAGAGCCGTGGCCGTCACGCCCGGCGGCAGCTGGATAATGCGGTTCTCCACATCACCGTCTTCGCTGACGAGGATCGCCAGTGCTTTCGTCGGCTCCAGCGGCACGAATTCGATCTGCTTCAGCCGTGAGACCTGTTTTTCCGCCAGCACAACGCCAGCACAGTGCGAGAGGCCGGAAATCATTTCACCCGCTTCGCCCAGAACTTTGTCCAGAGATGTCGAGCGGCTGGCAGCGATCTGCGCTTCGATCTGTTTGCGCTCGTCTTCGCTGAGCGAGCCGGTCTCTAGTAGTCCGTCGACGAACATGCGCAAGCCGGTCTGGGTCGGCAAACGTCCAGCGGACGTGTGCGGCGCGTAGATCAGCCCCAGCTCTTCCAGGTCCGCCATGACATTACGGATCGACGCCGGCGAAAGATGCAGCGGCAGAACGCGGGACAGGTTGCGCGAACCCACAGGATCCCCCGTAGAGAGATAACTCTCCACGATCTGTCTCAGGATTGCGCGCGAACGATCGTTGAGTTTGACGATTTCGGACATCGAACTCCGGTGCGAGACCACTGGGGCGGAACCAGTCTGCGTTACGTATCTAGGGACTGTCGGTGCCGTCCGTCAAATTGGCCCATCGCCGCTCCTGATGCTAGGCGGGCAGAGGTTCAGGCGCAGGGCGATATTCACGCTTCGAAAGCCTTGCACCGCGGTTGCGCCGGACAAGGCGCGGGACTAGGGTCGCGCCGAATCTAAAAACATAAGGGTATAGACCACTCATGCGCCCCTCCAAACGCCAGCCCGATGAGCTCCGCCGCGTCTCCATTGAACGCGCCGTCTCAATGCACGCGGAGGGTTCCTGCCTGATCAAGTTCGGCAATACCCACGTCTTGTGCATGGCGAGCCTGGAGGAGCGCGTGCCGCCATGGCTGAAAGGCCAGGGTCGCGGCTGGGTCACGGCGGAGTATTCCATGCTGCCCCGCGCCACATCTGAACGTACCCGTCGCGAAGTCACCGCCGGTCATCCGTCCGGCCGCACGCAGGAGATCCAGCGCCTCATTGGCCGAGCTCTACGCGCGGTTATCGATCCGCAAAAGCTCGGCGAGCGCCAGATCTCGGTGGACTGCGATGTGATCCAGGCGGATGGCGGCACGCGCACGGCGGCCATTACCGGCGCTTGGGTCGCTCTCTATGACTGCATCCAGTGGATGAAAGTCCGGGACATGGTGAAGGACGGCGTGCTGCGCGACCACGTGGCTGCCGTTTCCTGCGGACTTTATCGCGGTACGCCGGTGCTCGATCTGGACTATGCGGAGGATTCTACCGCCGACGCGGATTCCAATTTTGTGATGACGGGCGCAGGCGGCATTGTCGAAGTGCAGGGCACCGCCGAGACGACAGCCTTCTCGCAGGAGAGCTTCGACAGCCTCATGTCACTGGCTCGCAAAGGCATCTCCGAATTGGTCCAACTCCAGAAGATCACGGTGGCCTAGGAGTGCACGCAAATGATGATCGAACTCGGGCCATTTGCACTCGCTGTGGCCGCCGTCTTTTTTGGAGCGGCGTTCTACATCAACGTGGCCGAGCAACCCGCCCGGTTGAAGCTAGACGATCGCGCATTGTTGGCTGAGTGGAAGCCGAGTTACGCCAGTGGCTTTGCGATGCAGGCGTCCCTTGCCGTATTGGGTTTCGCACTCGGTGCGCTCGAATGGTGGCGGACTGGAGAACCAGCGTGGTTCGCAGGTGCGCTGGTTCTCGTGGCCAACTGGCCTTACACGCTGATTGGGATTATGCCGACGAACCACGCATTGAACGCCATTCCTCTTGATCAAGCTGGCCCTGCATCGCGTGCTCTGATTGTGAAATGGGGCGGACTACACGCCATTCGCACTGTCCTCGGCGGTGTTGCGACAGCCATATTTCTTTGGGCATCGATGTGATGCGAAGCCTTGCACGTGGAACGAAGCTTGTTGTTGCGAGCCATAACAAGGGCAAGGTCTGGGAAATCAACCAGCTGATCGCGCCCTATGGCTTGGAAGCGATTTCGGCGGGCTCGCTGAACCTTGAAGAACCCGACGAAACGGAGCCCACGTTCGAGGGCAACGCCAAGCTCAAGGCGGTGGCAGCGGCGCAAGCGTCCCGCCTCACCGCGCTTGCCGATGATAGCGGCTTGGAGGTCGATTGCCTCGGCGGCGCACCCGGTATCTTTTCGGCTCGCTGGGCCGGACCGCAAAAAGACTTCGGCCTTGCGATGAAAAAGGTCGCGGAAGAAATCACCGCCCGTCATGGCTGGTCTGCGCCGGGCCCGCGCGCCAATTTCACGTCCGTTCTCTGCCTCGCCTGGCCTGACGGCGAGACCGCAACCTTCGCCGGCAAAGTCTTTGGCCATCTCGTCTGGCCGTCGCGCGGGGGCAATGGCTTTGGCTACGATCCCATGTTCGTGCCCGACGGACACGACGTGACTTTCGGCGAAATGGAACCGGCGGATAAGTACGCGATCTCGCATCGCACGCGTGCCTTCGACGCGTTCCGAAAGGCCGTGCTCGGCGACATTTCGGCAGAACCCTTGAAGCCCAATGCCAATCGCGACGCCGACGGCCTGCACGCAGCGGCGGCCAACATCTCCACCCGCGAGGAACTCAAGACCTTCGTCAAATACCTGAGCGCCGATCTTGAGCGACGTGGCCGGGCTCGCGTCGATCTGGGCACGCTGATGGTGGCGCTGGAAAATTCCGTTGCAGACAAGACGGATGAGCCGCGTTGGCGTGCATTGGCCAAAGCGCTTCTGGCTGCGACGGAGGCGGCGCAGTCGTGATGGCCCATCCAGTGTCGCCTGATGCAGATTCGCTGTTCGGCATCTACATTCACTGGCCATTCTGCGCGCAGAAATGTCCCTATTGCGACTTCAACAGCCATGTCCGTTTTGGCGGCTGGGACGAAGCCCGCTATCTCAGCGCCTACTTGCGCGAGCTCGACCATGTGAGGGCGAGGGTCGGACGCCAAGAGGTTTACTCCATCTTCTTTGGCGGCGGCACGCCGTCGCTCATGCAGCCGCAGACCGTCGCAGCGATTTTGAATCACATTGCCAAGCTCTGGGCCGTGCAACCCGGAGCGGAGATCACGTTGGAGGCGAATCCCAACAGCGTCGACGCAAACCGCTTCTCCGGATACCGCGCTGCGGGCGTCAACCGCGTTTCGATCGGTGTGCAATCTCTGCGCGACGACGAACTGAAGCGGCTGGGCCGCTTGCATTCGGTCGCTGAAGCAAAGGCCGCGATTGAGGTCGCGCGTCGCACCTTTGAACGCTTTTCATTCGATTTGATCTACGCCCGGCCGGGTCAATCGTCTGAGGCTTGGCGCGCCGAACTTACTGAAGCGCTCAACTTGGCCAACGGCCATCTCTCGCTGTACCAGTTGACCATAGAACCCGACACGCCCTTCGCCGAACTCCACGCTCGTGGACGCCTCGTCATTCCCGATGCCGATGCCGCGCTCGACCTTTACGCCACCACACAGGACATGACCGCAACCGCCGGTCTCCCCGCTTACGAAATCTCTAATCATGCGGCCGCTGGCGACGAAAGCCGGCACAATCTGCTGTACTGGCGGTATGGGGCCTATGCCGGTATCGGTCCGGGCGCACACGGGCGTATCGTAGATCAAGACGGCACGCGCGCCGCAACCGTCACCGAGCGTAATCCCGAGCGGTGGCTCGCCCGCGTCGAAGCGGACGGCCATGGCGTCGTCGAAGCAACGGACCTGTCGAATGAGGAGCAGGCCGACGAGATGTTGCTGATGGGCCTGCGGTTGACGGAAGGCATCGATCTGGAGGAAATGGCGCGCCGTTTCGGATTGGCGCCTGCGGCGTCTGAGATTGCTGCGCTTGGCGCGCTTGGCGTCATCGAAGTCATCGCCGACAGCGCCGTCGCTGAAGGCATCAGTCGCGCCTGCATAGGACCTGGCATCGCGCCCACCGGCTCATCCAGCCAGCTGGCCCGCCTCCCGCGGATCAGAGCCTGTCACGAAGGCCGCTTCGTGCTCAATGAACTCGTCCGCCGGCTGTCGCGGAGTACCGCCCGCGTGACGGCCCGCATCAATGCCCCTGCAACACTTCGCTCATAGACGATCCGGCAGTTCCCCTTTAACCCCGACGGGCATGATGAAACGGCTCTACGATTGGATTATGGCCCTGGCCGGGAGCGACCGTGCTCCCGCAGCCCTTTTCGGCGTGTCATTCGTCGAAAGCTCGTTTTTCCCGATACCTCCAGACGTGATGCTGGTCCCTATGGTGATCGCCCAGCGTGCGAAAGCATGGTGGTACGCCACACTTGCCACCATCGGCTCGGTGATTGGCGGCGCCTTTGGCTACGCGATCGGCTTTTTTGCGTTCGAGAGCGTCGGCCAGCCCATCCTTGAATTCTACGGCAAGGCCGATAGCTTTGGCGAATTCACGCAGTGGTTCAACGAGTGGGGCGTCTGGATTCTCATCGCCAAAGGTTGGACGCCGTTTCCCTATAAGGTGCTGACGATAACCGCCGGCGTGACGCACATGCCGTTCTTCGAATTCATGCTGGCCAGCGTGATTACACGAGCCATGCGGTTCTTCCTCGTCGCGGGGCTGCTCTATTACTTCGGAGAGCCCATCCGCGACTTTATCGAAAAGCGTCTGACGCTGGTCACGACTGTTTTTTTGGTTGTTCTCGTCAGTGGCTTCGTAGCCGTGAGGTATCTGTTCTAGATTGACCATTCGGCCGACCAGAGGTCTTGCGATGCTAGAAACAACGATCCGCCCCGACCATGCCAACGCATACCGCCTCGGCGGCCTCGCCCTTATTATTACAACCGGCATCATTCTTTTGGCGCTGGGGTTCGAATATCTCGGCGGATACACGCCCTGCCCCCTGTGCCTGATGCAGCGCTACGCCTACTATGCCGGAATTCCATTGACCTTTGTCGCCATGGCGTTGGTGGCAGAACGGCCGCGCATTGCTGCACTCGTGTTCTTTGCGGTCGCCTTGGCGTTCCTCGCAAACGCTGGCGTTGCGGGTTATCATGCCGGCGTCGAATGGCAGTTCTGGCCGGGACCGGACACCTGTACCGCGGCCCAAGCTTTACCTGCCAATCCCGCCGATCTGTTGAAGGGTCTCGAGAGCGCGCGCGTCGTCCGGTGCGATGAGGCGACGTGGCGCTTGTTCGGCTTGTCGTTTGCCGGCTGGAACGTGCTGATTTCGCTCGCCCTGGTAGCAATCACGCTGCAAGCCGCCTTCGTCGCCCGAAGCCAGGACATAAAAGTTATCTAATTTCAGATACTTAAAAATTTGTCGCCAGTCTTTGCGCGAGCCCAGGCCCCTCAGGTCCCGGAGCGAACTATTCATGAACGGAATGCAAGCGTAATTC
The DNA here is from genome assembly GCA_022844105.1 of Hyphomicrobium sp. Classification (GTDB taxonomy): domain Bacteria; phylum Pseudomonadota; class Alphaproteobacteria; order Rhizobiales; family Hyphomicrobiaceae; genus JAGVSR01. Next base: position 94,834 of record JALHMJ010000012.1, read on the forward strand.
CTTGGATAGGACTAGCCTCCGCCATTTTTGCGCCTGAGTGTGGCAGTTAATTCACACCAAGCGCGGAACGCAAACGGAACACAAGGTCGATCGACCGAGAGTTTCGAGGTGCCCCGGGCGGGTCACGGAGGGTCGCGTGGGGAAGTTTGTTGCGTTCCCCGTCTCATCGGTAGGGCAGGAAATGTTGCGTTGTAAGCGTTCTGCCGGCGTTTCGCAGATGAAATTGACACGGCGTCCGCCAGACGTGTTCCGCCAATTCGTTTTGTAAGTGTTGCGTCCCCGTAGCGTCTGCGTTGCACACCCTCAGAGCGCGCTGCAAGGCACGTTCCAAAACCTGAAGCGAGCGGTCTGGCGTGAAACGTCTTCGCGTCTGTCCAGACTGCTCCCCCGCAGGTCCCACTTGTCCACACATTAGAGTTTGGGGCGTGGGACTGAAGCGCGCGCAGTCGCATTGTTCATTGAGTAGGTCTTGCGAACGGTCCCGGAGATTGATGGCCGACCTGTCGTAAGCGTGTCTTCCGTCGTGGTGCGTTCGTGTTGTGTCCGTCGCGTCAGTTGCGTCCCAAGTTAGCGTGAGGAAAGCGATGCCGTCCCAAATTGTCCGAGTGGTTCCGTCTGCGTTCGTCGAAGAAGAGGCTGTCGTTTTCAGTGCCTGGCGGCCGCTATCTGACGTTGTTTTGAATATTGTGCGTCACGTCGAAGTCCAGTTTGCGGTGCCGTCCGGCGTATCTGGCGGCGCTGAATTGTCGAAGGCCGCGTGACGGCCAAACCCTGAATTCGCAGATCCGCTGTCGGCAGCTGATCTGCAACGAAACGGCAGGCACATCGAGTGCGGGACCAGCAGTCCAGGACGGCACTGCATCACACGGTTCTGCGTAGTGGTGCCATCGTACTCTTTGTGTCTGCCACCTACCTCGGTCCTACGTCGCGTCGTCCAGTATTTCCATGGAGAGTTCAATGGCCCATTTTTCGAACCCCGATCACGTCAATCCGGTGCAGTGGCAGCAGGCGCAGGGTGTAGCGCGACAAACGTGCGCCCGCTTTTTCCGCGACGGTGGAGCGCCGGAAGACGCACTGAAAGCCTTCGGGTTGTCGGCCGGTGAAATCACGGGGCTGGACTGGAGCCGCGCGGTCGACGCGATTGCGCAGACGTTGTGCAGCGCGCCGCAACGGCGCGCTGCCTAGTTTGACCGCCTGCGGGCGGCCAAGCGGGTGTTGTGAGTTCGTCCCAATCAAAACTTCGGCCCCGCTGCCTCGTGCACGCGGGGCCTTTTTTCATAGGTCGCTGTGACCTGGCCGATCTGTTGGCGGCGGCGTAACGGTTTTGCGTTGCTTGCGCTTGAGCGTCCAACTGGAGAATATTTTTGGCATCCACGGTCCCTCGTTTCCTGTGGCCGGTACTTTTCACACGAGGGTTCTAGACCAGCGGCGCGGGCACGGCTGTCACGGCTGGAACAAGAACATTCGGTGCGAGCCTTGGACAACGATTAACGAGACGGTGCGAGAGTATCGCGTTCCAATCATCGCGCGATTGCACCGCAGGCTTACTCTTCCAGTTCCGTATCCCAGTAGAGATAATCCATCCAGCTTTCGTGCAGATAGTTGGGCGGGAACAGGCGGCCGTTGCGGTGCAGTTCAAAAACGGTTGGACGGTACGCCGGCTGGAACGGCTTCATGCCGGCAGTCTGCAGCGACTGACTTCCTTTTTTGAGATTGCACGGCGCACACGCCGTAAGAACGTTTTCCCACCTCGTCATTCCACCCCGCGCGCGGGGGACCACATGATCGAAGGTCAGGTCGTGCTTGTCGCCGCAATACTGGCAGCTGAACCGGTCGCGCAGGAAAACATTGAAGCGCGTGAATGCGGGATAAAGGGCTGGTTTGACGTAAGTTTTGAGCGAAACGACACTGGGCAGCCTGATCTCGAAGCTTGGACTTCGAACGGTCGTGTCATATTCGGAGACGATGTTGACGCGGTCCAAAAACACCGCTTTCACCGTCTCCTGCCAACTCCAGAGCGACAAAGGATAGTAGCTCAGGGGGCGGAAATCGGCATTCAGAACCAGGGCCGGACACGAGTCCGGAAGGGAGGCATGAGCATTCACAAGCTTGCATCCAGTCGGTTCGCCGTTTCGAATCGGTTCGTCAGACCGCCTCGGTGGGCGGGATACTAACCGGGCATGTCAGGGATGTGAAGCGTTGCGATCGTCCCCCACAGATGGCACACAAGTTTATGAACGGATTGGAATTTTTGTTGTTTTGAGTGATCTGTCACGACATGTTTCGGTTCTATCCTATGGCGCAGCGGTGATGTGTGGCGGCCGTTCGCGCCACGCCCGTGCGCCTCGCGAGTTTCGGTTGATGAACGCAAAAAAGACCTTCGCAGCCCCTCCGAGCACATCCACCAAGAAACTGGCAAAGAAGGGCGCCGGCAAGTCCGGTATTCGGCAGCCCGCGCCACAGCCCATCGTGTCGACGGGTTACTGGCTCTTCAAGTCGGAGCCGGACGTTTTTTCCTATGAAATGTTGAAAGCGAAGTCGGCGACAGGCGAGCCTTGGACGGGCGTGCGCAATTTCCTCGCCCGCAACAACATGCGCGCCATGGCCGTTGGCGATCTCGGCTTCTTCTATCATTCCAACATCGGCAAGCAGATCGTCGGCATCTGCCGCGTGATCGCGCCCGCCCATCCTGATCCCGAAGACGACACTGGCACATGGGAATGCGTCGACGTCGAAGCGGTGGCTGAATTTGAAAAACCGGTGAAGCTGCAGGAGGCCAAGGACAATCCAAAGCTCCAAAAAATGAGCCTGGTCACATCCATGCGCCTCTCGGTGCAACCGGTGACGTCGGAGGAGTGGGCCGAAGTGTGCCGGATGGCCAAGTTCAATCCCAAGAGCCTCGCTTCCAAGAAGCGCAAGCGATGATCCCCATGCCCACGGATAAGCCTGGAGACATCGATTTTATCATTGCGAATACGAGGCTGCTTTCACCCCCGCACGTGCCGGAAATCCGTCTGTATCTGGCCGAAGAGTCGCTGCCAATCTGGCAGAAAACGGAAGATCAATTGGGCGAGATGAGCGTGCCGCCGCCGTTCTGGGCGTTTGCTTGGGCCGGCGGTCAGGCCCTGGCACGCTATATGCTCGACAACCGCCACGAGGTTGCAGACAGGAATGTGCTCGATTTGGGAACAGGCTCGGGCCTGACGGCCATCGCCGCGATGCAGGCTGGTGCCCGATCGGTCCTCGCGGCCGATGTCGATCCCTTGGCTATCGTGGCCGCTAAGCTGAATGCCTCGGCAAACGGCGTCCGGATTGCCACCACATCCGACGATCTCCTCGACCAACCGATTGCCGGCCATGACGCGGTTCTCGTCGGCGACCTGTTTTATGAGCGCCGGCTCGCCGACCGCGTCCTCGCCTACCTGACGAAAGCGCAGGCGGCCGGCGGCCACATTCTCGTCGGCGACCCGCAGCGCAGCTATTTCCCGGCCGATCGCTTCGTGTGCCTTGCCGAATATGAAGTCCAAGTGACACGCGAACTGGAAGATTCGCTGGTTAAGAGAACAGCGGTTTGGGCCCTGCGCTGATCAAGATTAACGGGCGCATTCACCCCTCCATTGCGCTGCAAAATGCGACCTTCTGTTTCGTACGATCTATCAGTTGTGCGCCGCCGCACGTCCTCCCATAATGCGGACAAAAATAAGCTCGGGAGGAGAAGCGAATGTCCGACAGGGTGTACCCGGTCAAACCTGACTGGGAGAAGGCTGCTTGGCTGGACGAGGCCCAGTACAAGGAACTCTATAATCGCTCGGTAAACGATCCCGACGGTTTTTGGGGTGAAGCCGGAAAGCGGCTCGACTGGATCACGCCGTATACGAAGGTCAAGAACACCTCGTTTGCTCCGGATAATGTTTCGATTAAATGGTTCGAGGACGGCACGCTCAACGTGTCGGCCAATTGCATCGACCGCCATCTTGCGACGCGGGGCGATCAAGTCGCGATCATCTGGGAAAGCGACGATCCGACGCTCGACGAGAAGATCACTTATAAACAACTGCACGAGCGCGTCTGTCGTTTTGCCAATGTACTGAAGGCGCACGGCGTCAAAAAGGGCGATCGCGTCACGATCTACCTGCCGATGATCCCCGAGGCTGCCTACGCGATGCTCGCTTGCACGCGGATCGGCGCCATCCACTCGATCGTCTTCGGCGGCTTCTCACCCGACAGTTTGAAGAACCGCGTCGACGATGCGCAATCGCGCGTCATTATCACCGCAGATGAAAGCGTGCGCGGCGGCAAAAACGTGCCCTTGAAGAAAAACGCCGACATCGCCCTCGAAGGCGCCGCTGCCGGAACCAAGCTTCTCGTTGTTCGCCGCACCGGCAATCCGATCAACTGGGTACCGGGACGCGATTTTTGGATGCACGAAGAAGCCGCCAAGGTCTCGGCGGACTGTCCGCCCGAGGCCATGAACGCGGAAGACCCGCTGTTCGTCCTGTACACATCCGGCTCGACCGGCAAGCCGAAAGGTGTCGTGCACACCACCGGCGGTTACCTCGTCTATGCCGCGATGACCCATCAATACGTTTTTGACTATCACGACGGTGACATTTACTGGTGCACGGCCGACGTTGGCTGGGTCACGGGTCACAGCTACATCATCTATGGCCCGCTCGCCAACGGCGCCACGACGCTGATGTTCGAAGGAATCCCGAACTACCCCACAGCCTCTCGCTTCTGGCACGTCGTCGACAAGTGGAAGGTCAACATCTTCTACACCGCGCCGACCGCCATTCGCTCGTTGATGGGGCAGGGCGACGATTTTGTGAGCCGCTCCAGCCGCTCCTCGTTGCGCATTCTGGGTTCGGTCGGCGAGCCGATTAATCCCGAAGCCTGGGAGTGGTACTACAATGTGGTTGGTGACGGCCGCTGCCCCATCGTCGATACATGGTGGCAGACCGAAACCGGCGGCATCCTCATTACCCCGCTGCCGGGCGCCACGGCGTTGAAACCTGGTTCGGCAACGCGCCCCTTCTTTGGCGTGCAACCGGCCCTCGTTGACGACAAGGGCGCCCGCCTCGAAGGCGCCGCATCCGGCAATCTCGTCATCCTCGACAGCTGGCCGGGGCAGAGCCGAACCATATACGGCGACCATGAGCGGTTCGTGCAAACGTACTTCTCGGCCTACGCCGGTCAATATTTCACCGGCGACGGCTGCCGGCGCGACGAAGACGGCTACTATTGGATTACCGGTCGCGTCGACGACGTCATCAACGTCTCCGGTCACCGCATGGGAACGGCCGAAGTCGAGAGCGCACTCGTCGCACATCCCAAAGTGGCCGAGGCCGCGGTCGTCGGCTATCCGCATGACCTCAAGGGCCAAGGCATCTATTGCTATGTGACGCTCAACAACGGCATCGAACCCAGCGATGCACTGCGTAAGGAGTTGGTCGCTCACGTGCGCCGCGAAATCGGGCCGATTGCCTCGCCGGATCTGATTCAGTTCTCTCCTGGTCTTCCCAAGACGAGATCTGGCAAGATCATGCGCCGCATCCTGCGTAAGATCGCCGAGGACGAATTCGGCAGTCTGGGAGACACCTCGACGCTCGCCGACCCGGCGGTTGTCGATGACCTCATTGAAAATCGCCAAAACAAGCGCACTGTCTGATCTGCGTAAGAAAAAGTAAGGACGGCGGAGGGATCAACCCTCCGCCGTCATTTGTAGGTTGAGCGGCTGATCATTTGCAGCGCGAGAAGGCCCCGCGGTCGAAGTGGAAGTGGTTTTTATGCGCCGCGTTGTAGTCGGGCCCGAGCGCAACGCGAAAATATTTGCACGCGCGTCGGTGGGCTTCTCTGAGAAATGCGGCCTCTGTTCCATTGCCGGGCCAGTCACGCAGAATGTTGATCTGCCGGCCGCCCTGAAGTGTGAAGCCGGAAATGTCGATGGCATTGGCCGTTGCGTGCTGGCTGCGAATGTTCTTCATCAACGGATTGCCGACAATGTTGCGGCAGTCATAGATTCCCATATCGCCGATGGAGGCAACGCGCGCGCCGAATGTGGCTTGCGCCAGCGGCTGTACCTCATGCTCGATCCATAAGGCCAGCGCGGCGGCCATTTCGCAGGTCAGCTTCTCTGCTCCAATCTGCGCCCCACCCGCGCGGGTAAACTTGACGGCGTTTTGCCAGCCGCAGCCGTTCTTGTAGGGCTGATCGACGATCGCAGCGGCGTCGATGTGCGGGTCCTTTAAAATCGCGTCGCACAATGGCCGGTCAAGGCGCAGCGCCGCCAGCCGGCTGTCGACAAACCAGGTCGGCTGCGCATCAAGGGCGATCGGCGGGAACGGACTGAAACGTTGCGGAACGTAGCCAAGCCGCATGGCAATAAATGCTACTCCGGCGAGTAGAACAAGAAGCAGCATGCGCGCCAGAATGCGGCGCTTCGGTTGGGCGGGCGATGTCATAAGCACTCCGATGAGAGCGACGACATTAGCGAAAGCCCAGCAGGCCTCCTAGGCCCGCAACGCCACACTTGGCTTCGGAACCAAAATTTTGCAGGCCATGCCG
>JALHMJ010000013.1 GCA_022844105.1 Hyphomicrobium sp.
GGATCATGCTGATAAAGCATGCGCACGCCCGCCGCCCCACGCTCCGAGAGACTTTGCCGGAACGCGCCCGGCAGGATCACGTCGCGGGTGAGATCCTCGCGATTGAACAGGCTGGCATAACCTTCGAAGACACCGCTTGCGTCGGCCTCCGTCAGGTCGAGCGGCGTGAATTTCAGTTCCGGCGCCGGGCCAAAGACGTTCGTGTGTGTCATGCTGTGCTGTCCGCAAAATGCAAAAGGAGCCCCGCTGGCTTCTTTTTTAAACGTTAGGCGTCCGCAAGCCGCGATCCGGGGTTCCACCAGTTGTCCGAAGTAGCGTCCGAAAGGACCCGCCGATCGTCGCCCGACAGCCCTTCGTCGACCCACTGCCCGCCATCCGGCTGCCCGCGCGGTGCGCGGGGCTGATCGGAGCGATACGCACATGGTGCCTGGCATTAAACTCGGTGCCTGGCACCGATGCATCGCTCCGCCGTCAGCCGCCCGCTACGGCTTCACCCGTGTCATCACTTCGTCTGCGGATGCCACCACCACATCCCGCGTTCTTCCAGTATGCGCTCGGCTTCCTGTTCGCCAATTTCCGTCAATACGACTTCCGGGCGAGCAACGCTAAAGCCTACTCCGCTGCGGGCGTCTACCCACATTTCGGTCTCTGGACGAAACTTGAGATGCAAAGCTATTTGCTCTACTTCTTTCTCGGCTGCTTTTAGCGGAATTTCGTAAAAACCCGTAGGTATCGAGGACATTTCAATCGCAACTAGTCCTTGACGGATGAGGTTACGCACCGCCTCTTGAACCGCGGAAATCTCATCTTTGTTTCCTTTGCGGTCTGTCGTCTTATGGAGCAACAAAGGAAAATCCTGGTGGCCTTCCTCCAACTCAGACAGCATCCGCATCTCGAGTTCGCTAAGGTCGTACATAATTAGTCTCCTGCAATAGCACTGTCGGGAATAGTAATGTGTTCTCCTTCAGCTCTCCCGTCCTTGACTCGATATCTGTAATAGTACCGGTTCAAATGCTTTTGCGTAGGATCAGTGCGGAAACGTTTCCTTGGCAGTTCCATAATCCTCACCTCTTCCTCAGTCGCGAAATTCCGAAGAATGATCCCCTTTCCTCTCTTTGCCGGGCTCACCAACACAAATCCTCTCTCACTCAGCTCCTGCCGCAACCGGTTCACGCCCCAGTCAGGATTCGTATTCGGGACGGCGTCGCGGAGCAACTCCCTCAGCCGCGCCGAAGCTTCCGCCGCTTCCGCTTCGCGTGCCCTTATCGCTCCTTCGGCAGTCTCGGTAAAACTGGGTGTGGGCTTCCACTCTGGATCGCGCTCCCTGACACGCCGCAACGCCTCGCGGGCCTGTCCCTCCGCGATCGTGTATCGAGCCGCCTGCGCCGGCGACATCTCCGGTAATCCACCGGGCCGCCCGCGTCCGCCACTGCGGGCTTGCGCAATCTGCGTCTCGTCTACGCGCCGACGCCGGTCGCTGCCAGACAGTCCTTCATCGACCCATTGGCCGCCATTCGGCTGGCCGCGCGGAACACGTGGCTGATCCGAGCGATATTTCCGCAGCCGGTCGGCAAACTCTCCACTCCGCTCAGCGGCCGGCTCTGCGAAAGTAGAGCAACCGGGCGCAGTAACTTCCGCGCCCGGCGGCCGGCTCCGCGACAGCGGAGTCGCCGGGCGCAAATTTAAAAAGGGCGAGAGCGCTCCTCCTTCCCCTCGTCGATGGGTGAGTACCCCGCCGCTTCGCGCTTTTCATCGCGAGTCAAGAACGTCGCCGCATCGAGCCGTCGCCACAACGCCTCGCGTTCGAACGTGAGGGCTTCGACCTCATCGAGGTTCGGCTTGAAGGCCAGACCCTGGCCGTAGGCTGGAGCCAGCCAGCCGGTGAAGGCCTTCGCCGTGCGGTTGACGAGCGGCAGCACAGTCTGGCGCCAGAACGAGCGTGTCGCTTCCTGGTAGTTCGAATAGGTATTGTCGCCGGGGATGCCGAGCAGCATGGGCGGCACGCCGATGGCCAGCGCAATTTCGCGCGCGGCAGAATTCTTGGCCTCCATGAAGTCCATGTCGCGTGGCGACAGCGACAGCGGCTTCCAGTCCAGCCCGCCTTCCAGCAGGAGCGGCCGGCCGGCGTGCCTGGCGCCCTGAAAATTTGTCTCGAGTTCCGATTTCAGTCGCTCGAATTGTTCCGCCGTCATCCGCGCGCCGCCGCTGCCGTAGATAAGCGCGCCGGAGGGCCGCGCGGAGTTATCGAGCAGAGCCTTGTTCCAACCGGCGGCGGTATTGTGGATGTCGATTGCAACGGCGGCCGCCTCGATCGGGCTCAAGCCGTAGTGATCGTTGACCGGATGAAACAGTTTCATGTGCAGGATCGGCGCGACGCCGCCGGGTCCATCGACGCCACCGGCGAACCGCACGCTCTGCCCGTTGGCTGTATATTCAAATCCTTCCGGCCAGCCTTCGCGACCGGGAATGATCTGCATGCGGTCGGGACGCAGCGTGTGGACTTCGCGCACCTTGTCGCCGACCGTTACGGCTTCGGCGTAGGCGTTGCCCGACACGAGCAGATAGCCGTACCAGCTCTCGAAGAAGTCCGCCGACGTTTGCCCCGCATTCGGCAGCGCGAGCAGATCGAGCAGCGGATGGGCTACCTGCTCATGTTGGCCCTCATAGAGGATCAGCGGGATCGATGCGGCCGCTTCCGCAATCATGCGCACCGAACGATAAACAATCGGATTTTGCATGTAGCCCTCGCGCGCGAAGGTCTGATAGTCGCGCGGTGTCCAGATGGGACGGCCCAACGTTTCGAGTGCGATGACTGGGCCGGTGCGCGTTGCCTTTTGCTCGTGCGGGGGCGCCAACCCGTTGCGCGGCGACGCCAACATTCGGGCGATCCGGTCGGTCCATCTTGGCATCTTATATCCTTGATTTGGCGCCGTGCGACTCCGCTGACGCGGAGCCGGCCGCACGGCGCGGGATGGGTGATGGCGCCGGGTATAGAACCGGGAACCGGGGTCAGACCCCTCAAAAGGGGTCTGACCCCAATTCCCCCCGCGCCCGGCGGCCGGCTCCCCGCAAGGGGAGCGACGGGCGCCAGCTAGAAACGTCATCCCGGCGAAGGCCGGGACCCAGTCAACGGTGAGTGCGAAGAACAGTGCGTCCGCGTGCACGGTCGTGGTTCGTGCCGAAACGTGCGACTCTCTGAATCTTGTCTGGGTCCCGGCCGGCTTCGCTTCGCTCCGCGCGCCGGGATGACGTTCTGGGGTTGGCTCACACCGCGCCCGGCGGCCGGCTCCCCGAAAGGGGAGTCGCCGGGCGCAAAGCAAAAGAGCCGCGCCCGGCGGCCGGCTCCCCGCAAGGGGAGTCGCCGGGCGCAAAGCAAAAAACCGCCGGGCGCAAAGCAATAACAACTTACAAACTCCGGATGCCGGGTCGGGCGGGCGCGGACAATTTCAGATCCGTGACCGCCCACACGAGCGCGTCGAGACGGTCGGGGCTGCGACCGTTGGCGCGGCCGTCGCCGGTGAAGGCGAGCATCTGCGCTTCGAGTTTGTCGAAGCGGCCGACGTGCGCAACGCGGCCTTCCGCGTAGAGCGCCGCCACGGGTTCGGCGCGCAGCCACTTGCCGCGCGTCGCCGTCACTTTGCGGACCGGCACATTATCGTCCATCTGTTTCAGGATCGCGACCACGAGGTCGCCGCCCTGATTGGTTTCCGCCACGATGTGGTCGGCCGCAAATTCGTGATAGGCGGCAACCGCGGCGCGCGCCCACACGTGCGGTTCGCGACCTTGCAGCGTGCGGTCGGCGAGTACGACCACGCGGCCATCCTCCGTCTCGCCCGCCACGACGATGCCGCACGCATCCGATGTCGCCGTCGCGGTTACCGGCGGATCGACGGCGACAACGATGCGGCACAGGTCCGGCACCGCCGTCAGCCGCGCGTTTTCGATCCAGTCCCTTCGCCACAGGGCGCCGGTTTCGCCTTCGACAATTTCGCCGTTGAGTTCCTGCCGCCCGAGCACCGAGCCGTGATAGCGCCGCTCCATTTCGGCAACGAATCCCGGCGCGAGATGGTCAGCATTGTCGTGCGTCGCAGCCCGCATGGTCACGGTTGCCGGATCGGCGATCAGCGCTTTCAGGAACGGCAGCGGGCGCGGCGTCGTCGTCACGCAGATCCTCGGTGTCGTGCCCAGCCGGAGTGCAAACTGCAGCATGTTCCACACCGCGTCCGGCTCGCGCCATTTCGCGATTTCATCGCACCAGGCGAATTCGAATTGCGGGCCGCGCAGGCTGTCGGGGCTTTCGGCCGAGAACACATGCGCCACCGATCCATTCGGCCACACGAGGCGGCCGTTGGAGGATTGAAACTGCGGCCGCTCGCTTGCGGGATGTACGGCCAGCAAGCCCGAGGCGCCTTCGATCATCACGCGGCGGACATCGGCGAACGTCTCGCCAATCAACGCGATGCGGCGCGGCGGCGAGCGGCGATCTTGTCGCCAAAGCCCGAGTGCCTCAGCGCGCACCCATTCGGCGCCCGCGCGGGTCTTGCCGGCGCCGCGTCCGCCGAGCAAGAGCCAGACGCGCCAAGCCTGCGCGTCGTCCGCCGGCGGCAATTGATCGACACGCGCCCAGATCCGCCAGTCGTGATAGAGGCGGCCAATCTCGGCGTCGGTGAGATCATTCAGGCTTGACGGTCGTTTCGAGCCACTTGGCGCTGAGCCGCTCAAGACGCTCCGCAATCTCGCGACGCATCCGGTCGGCTTCGGCACTGTCATGGCTGGCGCCTCCATCAGACGTTTCGGGTGCCTTGCTCTGCGCTTCGGCGAGATCCGTCACGCGCTCGAAGGCGGTCAGCGTCGAGGTCAACGCCTTGGCGGCGCGTTCCTGTTCTTGCGGGGACATGTCAGGTGAGTTGGTCATGTTGCTTTCCATCTTTTCCAGGAGCCGGTCGACAATGCGGTGAAGGCGATCCAAGCGCTGCGCGTGCGTTTGCGCCGGCGTGTCGTGCCGTGGGGCCGTACCCGAGACCGGCGGCCTCGCCGTTTCTCCGTCTGGCGCGGCCGTCTGCGGGGGCGCACGCGTGTGCGGGATCGAACGCAGCGGCACATCGGCCGGCGTCTTCACCCGCGCCGTTGAGCGCATCCGCCAATTCTCGATTGCGATCTGGTCGTAGAGCTGCTGACGCCCGAGGCCGAACCGCGTGATGATGCGGCTCACGGATTCGGACGTGTCCTCATAGGCCACGCGGACCATGGCCCACGTCGCAACGTCGAGGACCACGCGCGCCATGCGAAGCCACTCCTTCAATCGAGACGAGTATTTATGTGTGCGAACTGGCGCGAGCGCGGCCGGCTGTTCGACCGCCAATTTTTGTCGGTCACTTTCGACGTCGCGAGACAGGCAACAGCGTCACCCGCAACCCTCGCACCATACCCAAAACCTACACGAGGACCGTTGCGCTGGCAAGAGCAAATTTCAGTTTAACCAAACAATTTCAATGGCTTGCTCTCCTGCATTCTGGCCAACCTGACAGTTTAGCGCGGCTCGGCCCGGCGGGGATAATTGATCGACGTCATCGCACGAGCCTGCTGTGCCCGGGGAAACAGCATCGCTGCGCCTTTCATGACAGATGTTGTCCATCGCATGGGGCTGATGCGCCTCTCGCACCGGTTCACATCTGAAAGGTCGCTCGCCATGTTCAACACATCGCTCACGACAGCCGCCGCAGCCGCCCTTCTCGCTTCACTGGCCTTTATTGGAAGCGCCGAGGCCGGTGGATGCGGTCACGGCGGATACGGCGGCCATCGCGTTGCCTCCAGTTCCCCGTCGCCGGCTTACGTTGCGCAAGTCCGTCAGCGCAGAGCAGCGGAAGCCCGCGCCGTCGCGGCCGCCAAGCGCCGCAAGAGCATTGAGATCGCGAACGCTCGCGAAGCCGCCAAGGACCGCGCCGTCGCCGCAGCCAAGACGGACACGGCTCCCAAAGCCACCGTCACCGCGTCCGCAGAAACGGCCGCCAAGGCACAGCCGATCGAAGTGGCGGCCAGCCCCTCCACCTGCCGCAAGTTCATTCCCGCGACCGGCACCACGGCCGAAGTCGCCTGCACGGTGGAGTGAGGGGGGGGCAGTCGGGGTCAGACGCCTGTCTGAGTGCGATCGGAGTCTGAATCCTGTCAGGGGTCTGACCCCTTGCTTGAACAGCCGCTCCAAAATCGCATCGTCCGAAAAATCGGCTGGCCAGCCGCAGGTGGCGGCGACGGCCGCATCGAGATCCTTGTGCGCCATGTCGAGCCACGCGGAGTGCGATTGGGGAGTGCGGTCGGGGTCAGACCCCTGTCTGAGTGCGATCGGGGTCAGAACACTGTCAGGGGTCTGACCCCTTTTGAACCGACCCCTTTTGAGCCTGCTTCTCCGCCCGTTCTTGATTGAGCTTGAACAGCCGCTCCAAAATCGCATCGTCCGAAAAATCGGCTGGCCAGCCGTAAGCGGCGGCAACGGCCGCATCGAGGTCCTTATGCGGCATGTCGATCACCGGCACGGCCACGCTCAATGCCCGCGCATGTTGTTTGCCCGCCTCCGGCAGGACGGCCAGTGGTTCCAACTCGAAGCCGGCTTGCACTACTCTTTTAATGCGCTTCGGATGCCCACTCGCATCCACGCGGTGGCACCGGCATGTAGCCTGCCCCGGCGAAGGCCGGGGATCCGACGCTGGGCCGCTACACCCAGCCCGACCCGCTCGGCTTCGTTGATGGACCGAGTGTGTATGGGTATGTGAAGGGTGCGCCGCAGTCGTACGACGATCCCACGGGGCAATATATTCAGTTTCTTTGTAGGGCCTACCCGGCTCAATGTGCAGCTGCTCTAGCGTGCCTTCGGAATCCGACGGCTTGCTCAAAGCAACTTTGCACAAAAGTTGATGGTGAAGCAATCATACACAAACTCTACAAGCCGCTTTGTAATGTTCCTAGCTGTGGCCCTAATGTTTCGAAGTTTGCCAATCAACTCCGATCGGACGCCGCTTATAGTTGTTGGGCTTTTCGAGTAGTTAGTAAGCGTCTTTGTCACGGGAACCGACCAGACCCAGGTCACGACGAAGAAATAGAGACAGCAAAGAAAAAAATAGAGAGCTGCAAAAACTATTGTGAGGCAGGGCAATGATCGGCACAAAAAATGATGGTTTATTGCGAGCTTTTGCTGTGGCTAGCTCGGAAATTACTTCAGGCGATAACGCGGCAGCAATTAAGGTTCTTTCTGAGTGTCGATCATTAAGCGAAGTTGAGCTTTCCAGCCTTGTAAAATTTAGGTCGCCCACATCGTTCGCAGACCGAATTCGCGCCGATTCGACGTTACTCACAATATGTGCCGCGCACCCTGGTTCTTATCCAGTTATGGAGTTACTGCTAACAGCAGGAGCTGATCCAAACGCACGGTGTGCAAACGGTAATCATCCCCTGTCGGAGGTCATTGATAATTCAAATAAGTGGGGGCTGAATGGCCTAGATCTTCTCACTGCGTTACTGGCACACGGCGCAAACCCCAATCAAAGCGGTCTCGCCGGCGCTGGCCTAACAGTGCTAGCTCATGCCGTGATCAGGAACCGCATCGATTTGATACCAGCACTTCTCGAAGGAGGTGCAGACCCGGATCTTGATTTGATTGGAGAGGGGTCCGCGCGCTCTAATGCAGCAAAAAATTCGGAGATATTGGCATTATTCTAGTTGGAAGTATGGGTGCTCTCATTGCTATTTCATATGTTGGAGTTGGCTCCATTCTACCGAAAATTATGTGATTCTGAGCCAGGGCTAGTCGTTCTATTTGCGTGCTCCGATCGGCGCTTCCGTTATCGACCCAGCTGGTGAAACGCAGGCGACCTACATCTACGACGCCAACGAACAGCTCGCGATCCGCGACAGCATCGCCGCGCCGGTCGGCGTCACGCACTACATCCATGACATCTTCGGCAACCCCGGCCTTCGCCGGGGCAGGCTAAATCGCCGAAACCGCCGTTGGCGGCGCGACAGGCGCCGCTGGCACCGTGCGCGAGTACATCTGGCTGTATGAAACCGAGATCGCGCCCACGTCCGGATCGCGGACGACGGTCGACCGGCCGCTGGCTGTGGTCAACGCGGTCAACACCGCTTCACCGGCGACCCTCTATGTTCATGTCGATCATCTCAACCGCCCGGTGAAGATGACGGACACGGCCAAGCTGGACGACTTGGCGATGAAATCTTCTGCGCGCATCAATATGCCGGCCCTGAGATTATGGATAACGCCGTTAGATCACAGCGCGGGTTGGCGGAAGCGCTGCGCACGGCGTGAGAACAAAGCGGGCGGGCTGCGTGGCGAGCGCCGGTTTTGACTTTCATCAATGCGGCGCCAGGTTTATCGTTGGATCGTGCGAGGCGTCGGCCGGCCGGATCGCGGCGGGTGCGGCGCTCATCTTGATCGGGAGGTTGCAATGCGAATGCGTGCTCTCACGGCAATAGGGCTGGCGGCGTTGATCGCCGTCATGAGCCTCGCAACGACGGCGCAGGAAGCGGACGCTCGGCGGTATCGCGGCGTCGGCTGGGGGATCGCTGCGGGTGTCGCCACGGGCATCATCATCAGCCAAGCGTATCGGCACAGCTATCACCGGCCGTATTATTATCCCCGCGGGGCCTGCTACGGCTACGGTTCTCCCGGGTGCGTGTACCGCAATTACGGCTACAGCCATAACGACGACTACGACTACTACGAGAGCAGGCCGTACCGGGTATTTCGTCCGTATTCGTACTATTCTCCCTATCGCGCGTACCGGGTGCGGTCACATTACCGCCGGCCCTACTCTGCTCGTCGGGCGTACTACCGTCGCCACCACTAAGTTTCGGCGTCCTCGAAATCAGCGATGATGTAGCGGGCGAAATTCTCCTCACGGACGCCCTTTTCGGAGCGGGCAAAGTCCCGGACCGATATGCCGGCCTGGTGCACCGTTTCGGGATCGCCCGAGATAAGCGGGTGCCACCAGGCCAGACCCCGGCCTTCCTTGACGCGACGGTAGCCGCAGGTCGCTGGCAGCCACTTGAGGGCGCGCACTTTTTCCGGCGTGAGATTGATGCAATCGGGCATTTTTGCGAACCGGTTGGGGTAATCCGAGCAACGGCATTGGCCAATGTCGAGCAGCGCGCAGGCCAGCCGCGTCAGCACGATCTCGCCGGTGTCCTCGTCCTCGAGCTTGTTGAGGCAACAGCGGCCACAGCCGTCGCACAGCGATTCCCACTCCGCGGGCGACATGTCCTCGAGCGCTTTCGTCTCCCAGAAAGGCCGGGCGGCCCCGCCTTTCTTGTTGACACGCGCATCCAAGCGACGCCCCTCTCGCGCGCGCGGGTCGGGAAGTGCTAGATCTATGTCTGTAGGAGGCCTGCGATTCCGCCGGCCCTGCCCCATCTTGGCCATGTCGTGCTGCCCTCTATTGCGCGGCCGCGCAAAGGACCTTACGGCCGGTCGGCGCGGTCTCAGTGCGAGGTTCTCATCCTCAAAGTAGACTGTCATAAGCGAGGCGCACGGGTTTGAGCGACTGGTTTTTCAAACAAGGCGGCCGTGACAAGCTGTCGAACCTGCTCGGGCTCGACGCCAAAATCGATTCGGCGCTGTCGGAATCGTGGTCGCACATCCGCGACGCCTGGAATGCCGCACAAACACTTTTTGCCCGCTTTCAGCTGACCGGCTGGAAGCGCCTTTTCAACGAACTGGCCTCCGAAGCACTGACGCTTGGCGCTGGCGGCCTTGTCGTGCTGTTTGCGTTGGCGATCCCGGCCTTCAACGATTTCGACGAGGGACGTTTCCTAACCGGCCGCTACAGCGTTCGGCTTCTCGACAAAGACGGCAACGAGATCGGCAAGCGCGGCATCCTCCACAACGACGCCGTGCCACTCGAAGAAATCCCCGAAAGCGTCATTAAAGCGACGTTGGCGACCGAAGACCGTCGCTTCTTTGAGCATTACGGAATCGATGTGCTGGGCACCATCCGCGCCCTGGCAGAGAACTTGCGCGCCAACGATGTCGTGCAAGGCGGCTCATCGCTGACGCAGCAGCTTGCCAAGAATCTGTTCCTATCTTCCGAGAGGTCGTTGGAGCGAAAGATCAAGGAACTGTTCTTGTCGTTTCTTCTGGAAAGCCGCTTCACAAAGCGCGAGATCCTGAAGCTGTATCTCGACCGCGCGTACATGGGTGGCGGCGCGTTCGGAGTTGAAGCCGCCTCGCAGTTCTATTTCGGCAAGTCCGTGCGCGAGGTCACTCTGCCGGAAGCTGCACTGCTCGGCGGTCTTTACAAGGCGCCGACGAAATATGCGCCGCATATCAATCTACCTGCTGCCCGCGCGCGCACCAACGAGGTGCTGGAGAACCTTGTTGAAGCCGGGTTTTATACAGCGGCCGAGGTTCACGAAGCCCGACTCAATCCGGCGAAAATCGTTGAGACACGCGTCACCGACAGTCCAGACTGGTTCCTCGATTACGCATTCGAGGAAGTGCAGAAGCTCGCCGAGGGCAAGGGCCAATATGTGCTGACCGCGCGCACGACCATCGATCTTTCGATGCAGAAGGCGGCAGACGACGCGATCGTGCCATTCATTCGCCAGCGCGGGCGTAGCTTGCGGCTCAACTCAGGTGCTCTCGTCGCCATGGAGACGGACGGCGCCGTTCGCGCGATGGTCGGCGGGCCAGACTACGGCGAGAGCCAGTTCAACCGCGCGACACATGCGCGACGCCAGCCCGGCTCTTCGTTTAAAGTCTACGTCTACGCCACGGCGCTCGAAAGTGGTTACAAGCCCACGACGGTCGTCAGGGATGCGTCGCGCTCCTGCGGTCGATGGAGCCCGTCGAATTATGGTGGCGGCGGCGGTTCTGGTTCGCGAATGCCTCTTTGGCTCGCGCTTGCCAAGTCGCTGAACACGGTGGCGGCAGAACTTTCGTTCGCGGTCGGACGCGAGAACGTCATCGAGATGACGCAACGTCTCGGCATCAAGGGCGTACGCAAGTCCTGTTCGATGGCACTCGGCGATACCGGCATTACGCCGCTCGAACACACCGGTGGATTTGCGACATTCGCCAACGGCGGCAAGCGCGCGCTGCCCTACGGCATCACGGAAATTTACAACTCGAAGGGCGAACTGATCTACAGCCGCGAGCGCGATGAACCCGCGCCACCGCAAATCGTGAAGCCGGAGGTGGCGTCCGGCATGAACTGGATGATGAATAAGGTCGTGACCGACGGCACGGCTCAGCGCGCCGCTCTCGACTTCACGCATGTGGCCGGCAAGACAGGTACGAGTTCCGGCCCCAATGACATCTGGTTCGTAGGCTTCACAGGTCGATATGTTGCTTCCATCTGGCTCGGGAACGACGACAATCGGCCAATGGCCCATAGCAATACCGGGGGTCAGGTCGCAGCGCCCATTTGGCACGACTTCATGGTCGTGGCGCACAAGGACATGAATATTCCGACGCTGGCCGGTCTCGATCCGCATCCGGCATTCATTGCCGAACAGCAGCGGATCGCCGAACTGCGGATCAGCGATCCGGCACTGGCTGCGCAGTTGACGGGCGAAACGGAAGCGGCGGCAAAGGCCTCGCGGCGGCTTCCCGATGCGGCCCGCGACGTATTACGCCGGGTCAATTTGGATCTTCGCAAGGCCGCGGGTCTGGCCGACAAACCTGCGGGCACTGGCGGTGCGCCGGTGCCTGGACCGGGCGGCAAGCCGGGCGACCGGGCAGCGCTTCCCAATCCAGCACGAGGTTTTCCCGCGGCCGGTCGTGATCTGCATGGCCGAACGGCGGGAGCCGAGCCGCTCTCTGGAGAGGTCGTGCGATGATCCGCTCCCTCCTGGATGGAGCGCGGCTCAAGCTGGAGCATGCGCCGTTCCCGCTGCGGTTTGTCAAGCCGCCAAGGCCGCGTGGACGTTCTTGGACGACCAAGATATTCCGTTCCAGTTTTGTGCGTCACCAGATCAAGAAGCGTGTCGCGCTCCTGTTGCGGCTTTTGACGGATTGGGCACTTTTCATTCTCATCGTGCTGACGGCTGGCATCGGCAGCGCCACCTACATGATGGATCGCGGCACCAGCCTCACCACCGTAACGTCGGGTCCATGGACGCTGTGGCCGACTGCCGGGCGCAGCGACACCGATCCTTATACGCGCGCGCACTTTGCTCGCATCGGTTCGCTACCCTTGCCTGCTGACATCGCCGAGACCTGGATCGCAAGCACCGACAATGCCGGCGGCGCGCTGCATTCGTCGTGCGACTACGAAGTCGTGCTCCGTCCACCGGAAGCTTCGTGGTGGAGCCTTTCCGTTTTCGATGGCAACGGCCGACTCATTCAGAATGCGGCCGAACGCTACACGTTCACGAGCGAGACGGGCGCCGTTTCCCCGGACGGCCGCTTCATTGCCCTGCTATCGCGCTCAGCAGGTAGTGGAAACTGGTTCCCCACGAGCGGCGCTGGAACATTGAGTGTTGCCTACACCATCATTGATATGAGCCTTGCGACGGGAACGGGCGACGAAGCGCGCGACCTGAAGGAGCGGGTGCCCACAATCACTGCTAAGGGCTGCCGATGATTTTGGACCGGCTCAAGCGGCTGCGCCCTCCAGACAGCCGACTGGTGCTGGCGGCGATCTTTGCCATCGTGGTCCTACACATTGCAACCACGTTCACCGCGCCCAGCATTGCGCTGTCATCAGCATGGGACCGGCTGGCCCCGGCGCTTAAGCCGAATACCATGGTTGTCTTTCCGGCGGTGACCCCCGACGCGCAACCGCTGCCCTACATGGCTCCGGACGCTCGGATCGCCATGTGTCTCTTCGATACGCGCAAGGGGAAAGTGGCGCTTACGGCTTCACTGCCGTCACCCGGCTGGAGCCTGACGCTCTATGATCCGGATGGAATCGCAATCTATGTCGCAGCCGGGCGGCCGGACCGTCCGACATCCGTGTCGCTGCTGCTCGTGCCTGACGATGATCGCTTCATGGGTTTGTCGCCGGAAGCACAGGGGCTTCGATCACCGCGCCAGCAACAATTGCAGGTGCAGGCACGCAAGGGGCTCGCCGTCTTGCGTGCGCCTGACAGCGGCTTTGCCTACCGGGCATTGATCGAAGCCGATTTGAAGCGCGGTGCCTGCCGGCGTGTCGCAGGCAAGCCATAGCGTCGCGCTGTCATTTGCCGTTGCGACGGTGCGAGCGCGTACGTCCGCCGCGCGAGGGCGCGGGCGTGGGTTCACTCGGCTCGACATGGCGCTCGTAACGAATGCCGGGAAAGATGACAATATCGGCCGAGGCCGAAGTCGGCGCCCGAGCATGGTCCGGCTGGCCGGCAGCAGCGGGGCGAAACTCGACAACGTTTCCCATCAAGATCCTCCCCGAAGTCACGGCGGGCGCTACGTCCGGCGTGATCGAATCATTCATGCGATTATGTTTATCGCAGTTCTTGACGAGGCGTTAACAACGGTCGACGCGATTGAAAACGAAGTTTCAGCGCGTGGCCGTGAAGATCCAGTCGTCGAGAAAGTGGCGACCGTCACGGGCTTCGACTTCGACGATCCACAAATCGGAATCGAACTGGCACTGGCGGGCGAGAAACTCATCGACGCCTTCGTCGCGTACGGCGCGGCCATCGAACAAGCGCATCATCGGGCGGTCCGTCTGCGATTCGTCGAGACCGGCAGGCGCGGGGCCGAAGAGGAGCGAAGTCCCGTCGAGGCCATTGACGCGAATAAAGATTGCGCCGGCATCATCGTCGCCATGGCGCACGACGACGGCGGGCACGCCCTCAGATGCGCACCGTCGGATGTAGGCTTTAATCCAGATGCCGGCTTTGAGCCGCATAGGTTGTCACTCGAAGCTGATCGTTGCACGGCAGCGCGGTCAGCGTGCGCCGGCCGTACGCGGTGGTGTGCTGAGCCGCGTCAGCCTCGTCAACAAATCTCCAGATATACGGCCGGTATCTGGCATCGACTGCTGCTTCTCAAAGGCTCGGATGGCGGCAATCGTGGCTTCGCCGAGACGACCGTCGGCGCGGCCGAGCCTATAGCCCAGTTTGGCAAGAGCAGTCTGGACCGAGCGAATCAGAGTGTCGGCTTTGGGTCCGGGTGCGAGACCGGCGGCCGTCGTTGTGCCCCGGCGTCCCGCCTTGATGCGCGCAAGCACAGCGTCACTGGCTTCGGCCGTCAGGGGCAGTCCGTTGTCGATTTCATATGCGAGAATGGCGGCCTGTGTCACGGGGCCGGCAATGCCATCGGTGCCTCCGGTCTCATAACCTTTGGCCTGCAGGGTCGTTTGGATGGCCCGCGTGGTTTCGGCGGGATCGGCGCGGGGCGGCTCGACGACGATGCGTTGCGTGATACCGGGAGTGAGCGGTCCTGATCCGGACGGCACGGGTCCCGCCGTGGTCTGACCGGGAGGAGCGGCGGGCATCCGGCGATCGAGTTCTGGCACTTCAAGCGCTGCGGTTTCGTTGACGGCACCCCACGTGTCGCCGCGCGCTGCGGTCCGTTCCAGGTGTGCACCGGGTTGCAATAAGGTCAGGTTGATCGCGACCCCGGCAGAGAGGGCTCCAAACAGCGCTATCGCCGAGCGAGATATGCTTGCAGTCATGCTGTCTCCGGGCTGTTCTTCACCGCGTCGTGGCGGAGTATCCGAGGCTGGCGTTAACGGCTCGTTAACCCGCACGAAATGAGTGAACCGAACGTGAAGCCGATCGCTACAATTTGCGTCAATTGCAAGCGTGCCCGGTTCCGCTTTTTTGATCGCACTGCGGTAGTGTCGGTTTTGAGGATCGTCAAAGCCTCAAAGCGCTGGTTCGGATATTGAATTCAAATGGCTCTCGTGCGCACAGTCATCGTCGTCGGCGCTGTCATCGCGCTTCTGCCGTCCGACCGGGCGCAGCAGGAGCGCCTGCAGCAAGCGGTCGTCGACGCCACTCAGTGGACGGTGACTTTTTGCGACCGCAACGCCAAGACGTGCGACAATGCGGGGGTCGCCTGGGACGTGTTCAAGACCAAAGCCGAGTTTGCGTGGCTGATGGGTTATGACGTCGTGATGAGCCACGTTGTCCATCAGAGTGCCGGCTTGGCTATGGTTGACAGTGGCGTCGAGACGGCGTCGGTACCGCAGCGGGGAACGTTGACCTCGCGTGATCTTGAACCCGGCTGGCGGGGCCAATATCCCCGCGATCAACGCTGAAGATCGCACATTCGCCGTTGCAGACCAGGAGCGGCGGCTTGCTCCGACGCTGCATCCGCCTTAAGTCGAGAGATAGCGCTTCGCACCTGGCTAGGCGCCGCGACAGGACGCATCATGACGTTTGCGGAACTGAAAGAAAACTTCGACCTCGTCGATGACTGGGAGGACCGCTACCGCTACGTCATCGAACTCGGGCGGGCTTTGCCGGGATTGCCGGACACCGACAAGACGGACGCGAACAAAGTGCGCGGCTGCGCCAGCCAGGTCTGGCTCGTGACGCGATTATCGCCGCAAGGGGCCGGCAAGGCGCCGTTGATGCACATCGACGGGGATAGCGATGCGCATATCGTGCGTGGGCTCGTTGCCATCCTGCTCACCATCTATCAGGACCGGTCGGCAGATGCGATCGCAGCGCACGACGCACTCACTGATTTCGCCGAACTCGGTCTGAAGGATCATCTGACGCCGCAGAGATCGAATGGTCTGGCGTCGATGGTCGCGCGGATCAGGGCAGAAGCAAAGCATGCCGTCACTCAGTCAGCTGCTGGTTGAGCTATCACGACGCTGCTGTCGATTGAAGGCCGGTAGTCGGCAACGCCCCAGTGCCGCGAGGCCGCGTGCCGTTTTTTTTCGTCAGAGAACAAATGGTAATGGCGCGCCAGGCTGGTCAGCGCGATTTGCAGCACGACCTTGCCTGAGCGCTGCGGCCAGCCGACACTGCGCTCCAATTCCTCAAGGCCTTTGAGGAAGCAGCAGACATCGACCAGAATGCCGGAGAGTTCTGGCCCGACGGCGTGGAGCGCACGGTTGACGCGTCCGGCGGCGGCGACCACGTTATCGGCCATCTCGACACCGCCGCCCGGTGTACCTCGCGGGCCGGCGGAAGCGCCCAACGCCGCATCCCAGTTCGCCGTCACGCGGGGCCCGAGTTGGGCGAAGGCGAAGTCGGTGCGCAGCCGCTCGCCGGCGAGGAATTGCGGTTCGGTGATCAGGGGGGAACCGTCCTTGGCGCGGCGGCGGCGGAGCCAGGCGAGCGGGCTTTCATCGAGATTTACGCCGGGCCTGTCGGATGTCGGCGCAATGTGGGCGCGGCCGGGGGCGCTGCTGACAAGACGGCGGACCGCTGCGCGGCCCTTCGCCGACAGCCGCCAGCTGTCGCTGCCGCTGACTTTTTCCACGAATCCGGCCCGGCGAGCGCGTTCGAAATCGGATCGGATCACGGAGCCGGCATTGGCGCCCTGGTGGACAAGGCACAACGGAGCGCCTGAAGGCGTGAGCGGCGGCGCCAGAAGCATGCTCGATCGCATCGCGAGCTTGCGGAGCATCTCTTCCAAACCGAGTTGCGGGCTGGACGCGGCGTGATCGGCTGCGTTCGATTTGACCATTAATTTTCTCCGCGTGGCGACAGTTTGAAACGAACGATGGCCTCGAGCAGGTCAAGGATCCGGTCGAAGCGTTGGTCATCGCGCAGATCCTCGACGACACCGCACGCGTGCGCGACGGTGGTGCGATCGCGGGCGAAGATGCGGCCGACGTCGGTGAAAGTCCGGCGACACGCGACGTGGCTCAGATACATTGCAACCTGACGGGCGAGCGCGGCGCGGGCGCGGCCGCGCGTGATCGAACCGAAATCCTGGCTCCTGACGCTGAAGACAAGACCGACGCTTGTTTCAACCACGGCCCGCAATTGTTCGTCTGCCGGGCAGCTGTCGTCACAGAGGAACACCACGCTTTGGTGAACGGGGGAGGTGTCGCATTCGGGCCGGTCCATGGGAAACCTCGTGCCAAGCCGTAATCGATGCGGAAAAGGTAGGCGCGCTTGAGCACGCTGACCCGTCCTTCATAGGCGCGGGGTGAACGGCGGGGATAAATGGAATTTTTTGCCGGTCGGGCGCTTATCCCCGCAGCCGGGCCGCGTGCCAATCTCGAACCGATCGCCTGATTGGGACTGACGTATGGCCACACAGAGTTCCACCGCCACACCGGGTTGCCAGCAACGCGAACGGGAATTGATGCGATTGCTGCCGCTATGGCCGCATGAAATTGCCGATCGGAGCTTGGCGGGCCGGCTTCGCGTCGTAGCGCTGCTGCGCCGCGCGCTCAGGGCCGAACGCAAGCGCGGGCTGGCGGGCCATTGGACCTACGATCTGTCGCGGCATGCGCAGCTGATCGCGCTCTATCACGCCGAACGGGTGGCCACGTGCAAGCACGCGTCTGTGAGCGAGACGCACGAGATGTCTTAACGGTAGGTTGACTCTTCAGTCGCGCTCCTTGCGCGTGCCGAGGCCCATCTTCTTGGCCAGGTCCGAACGGGCCCGAGCGTAGTTCGGTGCAACCATCGGATAATCGGGAGGAAGGCCCCACTTGTCGCGGTAATCCTCCGGCGACAAGTTGTAGTGCGTCCGCAGGTGCCGCTTCAGCGACTTGAACTTCTTGCCGTCTTCGAGGCACACGATGTGGTCGGGCATGACCGAGCGCTTGACCGGAACTTTCGGCTTCAGTTCATCGCGCTCAGGCGGGGGCGCGCCGCCCGTCGTCACCCGGCTCAGAGCCGCGTGCGTATCGCTGATCAGCTGCGGCAACTCGCTGGTGCTCAATGTATTTTTGCTAACGAATGCGGATACGATGCGAGCCGTCAGCTCGGCGAGCCCCGGCTCGGAATTGTCTGTCATGGTGTCATCCCCGTCGTTCGCGCGCGCATGTGCAAGGCCCTAGTGTGGGCAAGTATTCATGACAGGTGGTTGCTAGGCGCGCCAGCCCGACATCTTTGAGGCGACTGCGTTAAGCTTGGATAACCGGCAATAATTTTTTGTGAACTCTAGATGTCGGTCGCCGATCCCGGGCGGGGGAGGCTCGCCGCAGGGGAACTCGCCGCATGTCTGGGCGCGGTCGCGTCGCGGCTTTGGCCCGGCTGCTGGCCACATGCGCGGCAAGCGGCTAGACAGCCCATCCAGGTTGCCGCTGCGTTCAGCCCGGCTCCATCATCCCAAGATCATCGAGGTTATTCGTGACCGTCCTTCCTCCTCCCGCCGCACGCCAGAAATCCCATGTCACGACGTGGCACGGTACGTCACTGGAAGATCCCTTTGCCTGGATCAGAGCGGACAACTGGCAAGAGGTGATGCGCAACCCCAGCGCGCTCGATCCCGAGATCCGCGCCTACCTGGACGCGGAGAATTCGTTCGCGGATGCTGCGCTCGCCGATACCGCCGCGTTGCAGTCGACGCTCTTTGAAGAAATGAAGGCGCGGCTCAAGCCTGACGACCGCACGGTGCCGAGCCCCGATGGGGTGTTTGAATATTTTTCAAGTTTCGCGGCAGGCGGGCAGTATCCCCGGCTTTGTCGGCGTCCGCGTGGCGGGGGCGAGGAAACCATTCTGATCGATGGCAACGCCGAGGCCTCGGGCAAGACTTACTGGGATCTGGGCGCGGCGAGCCACAGTCCCGATCACACGCTCGTCGCCTACTCGACGGACGACAAAGGTTCGGAGCTCTACACGGTCCGCATTCGCGATCTGGCCACCGGCGAAAATCTGGCCGACGAAATCACCGACACGCGCGGCGACATCGCATGGGGCAACGACAGCCGGACGCTCTATTACATCCGCGTCGATGCCAACCACCGGCCGCGCGCGGTCTGGCGGCATACAATCGGCAAACCGGCTGACAGTGATGAACTCGTCTATGAAGAGGCCGACGAAAGCTTCTTTCTCGCGCTCGGGCGGACGCAATCGCGAGCGTTCGTGCTCATCAATGCGCATGATCATCAGACCAGCGAATTCCACGTTCTCGATGCGAACGATCCAAATGCGACACCGCGGGTCATCGCGCCCCGTGTCACGGGACACGAATACGACGTCGAGCATCACAGCAATCGCTTTGTCATCACGACCAACTCGGACGGCGCGGAGGATTTCCGTATCGTCGAAGCGCCTGTTGCCGCGCCGGGGCTGGAGAATTGGGTCGAGATCGTGCCGCATCGCACCGGCCGGCTCATCATCGAGACGGTCGTCACGGCGCATCACATCACGCGGCTTGAACGCGAAGATGGCCTGCCGCGCATCGTTGTCCGCCGCATCGCAGATGGCGCGGAACACCCAATCGCCTTTGCGGAAGAAGCCTACTCGCTCGGCATCGCCGGCGGATATGAATTCAATACGTCCAATCTGCGCTTCACCTACTCGTCAATGACGACGCCAGCCGAGACCTACGATTACGATATGGCCACCCACGCGCGTGTTCTGCGCAAGCGCCAGGAAATCCCATCGGGGCACAACCCGGAGGACTATGTCACGCGGCGGCTCTTCGCGCTGGCACCGGACGGGGAGCGGGTGCCGGTGTCGCTCCTCTATCGCAAGTCGACGCCGCTCGACGGCAGCGCGCCGGCGTTCCTCTACGGCTACGGTGCATATGGCATTTCGATGCCGGCATCGTTTTCAACAGGACGGCTGTCGCTCGTTGACCGCGGCTTCATTTTTGCCATCGCGCATGTGCGCGGCGGCAAGGAAAAAGGCTATCGCTGGTACAAGGAAGGCAAGGCCGAAAAGAAGCCGAACACTTTTACCGATTTCATCGCGGCCGGCGAGTTGCTCGTCGCGGAGGGCCTGACGCAGCGTGGGCGGATCGTTGCGAACGGCGGATCGGCGGGCGGGATGCTGATGGGGGCAGTTGCCAACCTCGCCCCGGAGCTTTTTCTCGGCATCATCGCCGACGTGCCGTTCGTCGATGTGCTCAACACCATGCTCGACAAGGATTTGCCGCTGACACCGCCGGAGTGGCCGGAGTGGGGCAACCCGATCGAGAGCGCGCAGGATTTTGCGACGATCCGATCCTACTCGCCCTATGACAACGTGACGGCCAAGTCCTATCCCCACATTCTGGCCACGGGCGGGCTCACCGATCCGCGCGTGACGTATTGGGAGCCGGCCAAGTGGGTGGCGAAGCTGCGGACGCTCAACGCAAGCGACAATCTTCTACTGCTGAAAATCAACATGGGCGCCGGGCATGGCGGTGCGTCAGGCCGATTTGAGCGCTTGAAAGAAACCGCGCGCGATTTCGCCTTTGCCTTGAAAATCGCGGGGCGCGCCGGTGAACCTGGAGCGGCTTGAACGTCTTGAATGAAAAAGGGCGGCGTCTCTTGTGAGACGCCGCCCAGTTATAAGCGGGAGCGTGATGATCCTTATTCCTGGATCAAGACCGTCTTGTCGTCGCTGGAGCGGGTCACAATCGTCACGAGCGAACTGCCGATCTGGTTGAAGGCTTGCTTTAGAGCGTTACCGTCGTAGGGGAAGTAGTATTTACCCGGGGACGCACAGTAGATGAGAGTCTGGCGGGCCGGATTGGTCGCGCTCGTGCTGATATCAAAGCCAACCGTGTAGACCGTAATGCCCTGGGCTTTCATGTTGTCGCACAGAGCCTTGGCCTGGTCGATGGCGGTCGTCGAAGTCCATGACGAGTTATATTCACCGTCCGTCATCAGCACTGCGGCCTTGATCGTGTTGGTGTCGTCGTACTCGGCCACGTCGCCGTCACCCGAACCCCAGAACCGGTTCCAATTCGGGGCCAGCATGTACCAGCTCCAGGCAGTGCCCGTGTGGCCGGCCGTTGTGCTCAACGCGCTGAATGTGGCGATGTGATCCTTCAGCGATTGCTTGTCGGTGGTCAACGGCTTGATCTCGGGGATCGTGCAGTTGTTTTGCGACGAAGAGTACTGGTCGGTCAGCACCGTGCTGTTGGGATTGTTGACACCGACATAGCTACCCGACTGCGGTTCAGCATCCGTGTATCGGTCGGTGCCCTGGCGTTCCGTGAGGCAGGTGCGGATAAAGCGCGTGGCGAACCTCGGCACCTGCGTCGTGACGCGGTCGGGCGTCGAGTACTCATCCTTTTTGTTGTTCACGCGCTTGGTATAGTTGTCCTTGCAGAACTGTTCACCCTGCGCGTTCGTGTAACTGCTGTAGGCCGTCGCCGACTTAACGCGGTTGCGGCAATTGGTTAGAGACTGCCAAGAAAAGTTCGTGGTGCTCAACACATAGACCGTGTTGGTGCCATTCGGGACTTGGATCGTCGGAGCAAGGCCGGTTGCCGCCGCAGCGAACGTGCCGGCATTGATGCGATCGGTGAACGGCACCAGGCCGACGCGGCGATTGTTCACGGCAAGGTCATTCGGCATGACGATGTCGAGGAAGTCTGTCGCCGCGGCTTTCATGTCGACGATCTTCGTCGAGCCGCTCGATGTCGTTTCGGCCATCGAGCCCGACACGTCGAGCATGATCGACAATTCGAGGTTCTTCGTGCCCTGTTCGCTGTTGGAAGCAACGGCGCCCTTGGTGAACACCTCGACGTCCAATACATCCTTACCCAGGAAGCCAAGAAACGGCGTGTCGATGGTGGTGCGCAGCACCGGCCGAACCGAAGACGTCGCCGGATCAATCACCGAGCCGTCAACGTGAACGACGCGAGCGCCGATGACGCTGCTGCCGTTGTTGTTTTCTTCGCGGGCGCGGACCATGCCGTCCTTGTCGAGGCCCTGGTCGATAAAGGTCAGCAGGCGCTGCTGGCCCTTATTGACGTCGCCGGTCTTGCGATACTCGTTGAGACCGGCAGACGTTGCCGCATCGGCCACCGCCTGGAGCTGCGTATGCAGCCGATATGCGCGGCCATAGTCGACAGCCACACCGATCGATCCGAGGACCGGCAGCATGAATAGTGCGAACAGGATGGCGACGTTGCCGCGTTCATCGCGGATCAAGTTTGGTCGTTTGTGTAACATGGATGTGCTCCCACTTCAGAGAATGTGGATGCACATTGCCCGGCTCTTATTCCCCATTTGATACTGGAATAGTTCGAATTGTTCGCAAGTCGCCTTTGATACAGGCAAGATCAAATGCTGATGAAAATGATCTTGAAGTTTGACTAAGCGTTGCTCCACGCGCCTTAACGCTTTCTTCACCACGATCAGCACAGGAAAAAGAAAAAGAGCACAGCTTGCGGCTGCGCTCTTGTCGGGTGCACACAAAAGAAAAGGGCCGCTTTCGCGGCCCCTCCGTCGCCTATTTCTAGGCAGCCTTGTCTTTGAAGGCCGGCAGCTTCTTATCCTCCTCGGCGTCCCGTGCGCCCTTCAGGGCGATACCGATGTAACGAACTCTTCCACCTAGCTTGGCTTTCTGGACCCCCAGTTCGCCAAACTCACGTCCAAAGGTCGGCAGTGCGAGTGGTTCCTTTTCCTTCTCTTCACACCACGCGCAGTACTCTTCGTACAGTTCGGTTGCCGTCATGCTGGAACCGTCCTGCGTCTGGACACTCTCCTTGTAGAAGCGCTCCACATCGGTCTCGGGAGCCATAAGACGTTGAGGCGCCGGCGCCGACTTGTTGTCGTTTGCACCGGAACGCGGTTTTGCAGAGATCTGCGCGGGCGCCGCCTCTCGGACGGGGGCCGCCACCGCTACCGCAGCGGTGATCACAGGCGTGGCAATCGATGCCATGACGGGAGCGGCCGGAGCCAATTCGTCATACATGCGCCACTGACTGAAGGCGATGAACATACCAAGACCAGAACCAACTTCGAGAAGAAGCGCGATGAAAATCGTCATCACGATCTGCACGGTGTCAATGCTGAGACCCGACAGCTTGGCAAGTACGGCCGCCTGCGGATCGGCTTCGGCCATGGCGGCCGATCCCGTCGCTGACGACAACTTGCCGGAGAGCTCGCTGATACGGACGGTCAGCTTTTCAGCTTCGCGGCCGGCTGCGAGTTCAGCCGTCATGGCGTGATAGGACTGGCAGAAGTCGCGCCCCTGCTTGCCCTGCACGTCCGTGCAGCCCTTGGTCCAGCCCCATGGGCGCTGGTTCTGGGCGTTGTCGAGATCGCTTTGCACGACGCCGACCGGCCGGTGCTGTGGCACCCAACCGAGCTGCTCCTGTGCCCGCGCAAGGTCGGAGCGCACGTCCTTGTACGTCTGGGCCTGCACCTGGCGTTGGCCAGTGGTGTCCAGACGGTTCAAGGCCGCGTGACCGAGTGCGGAGGTCAGCGAGTAGGCGGTACAAACGACACCAACCAACAAGGCCGCAGCTGCCTGCGACCACATCTTGTTTCTGATAGCGGCGAAAAAGAAGAACGGAACGAGCGCTTTCAGGCAATCCGCGGCGGCCGAAGCCGATCCGTAAATTATGCCGTCAAGCTCGGTTTTTCCGAGACTGTAGCCGAAACGCCAGTTCATCGCAGCGGACACGGCGAGTAGTACGCCGGCTGCGAGAACGCCTAGTACACCCATGAGGTGTCGCATAGCCCTCTCCATTGCACAGAACCGGTCGGACGCTGGAAACCCCCTTCGTCCCGGTTCGTTTTTATCTTGTTGTCCGGAGGGAACACGGAAAGCCGGCAGAGCAACTGACACGAGCCCTTTCCCGCCTTCGAATCGATCCGTTTGAGCTGCCGGTCCCATCCCCAAATGGTGGCCGGCGCGGATCGCAACGATGGCTGGAACGATCTCGAGACTTGCCGGACCTTCAACCTTATCCTCGCCTTGTGCACAGGCTGAACTGCCGCTAGAGCCAGCTGGTGCAAAACGTCAAAGCGAAGGGCTGAAGCAAACAAGTGTCGTACGCGACACACTTCCCTCAAACGAGGACGCTAAGCGATTCGAAATCTTTTGTTAAGGGAATCAGAACTGTAGACAAGTCCGGTGGTCTGGGGGGCCGAGCAGGTGACATTCGCGACACATATCGCGTTGGTGACTCTATCCACATGACCCTATCGACTTGTTCACCGGTTATCCCCCGCACCCGCGTTCGGGCTGTCGATAACTTTGCTGCACGCTCCGAGGGGCTATTGGCCGAGGGCACTGACCGAGGGGCACTGACCGAGGGGCACTGGCCGAGGGGCACTGGCCCAGGGGCACTGGCCCAGGGGCACCGAGCAACGATCAGTGTTCGGCCTGTAATTCCAAAATCGGACTTAGTCGAACAAAGAGTTAGCCGAATTGACGTCTTACCGACGGACGCGAAATAGGTTACTTTTCGGTAACCAGTCGGCGGTCGCCCCTGGCAGTCGGTCGAGGCGGGTTTTCGCCAGGCCCAAGAGCAAGACCGGATCAATCCGTCCCCCAACCTATAGCCATCAGGGCGCTGCCGGACGGTGGCCCATACGAGCTCGAAACCGCAGGCCCAACGTTTGAGGAGTAGGCCGCGATGTACAAAATTTTCGGAGTTTTGGCGACGGCCAGTGCGCTGGCGTATGTCCTCACGGAGCGGGGTCCGCGGTTGAATTTCGAGGATGACCAGTCGGCCGTCATCAGCCGCATCATGGCCCGGGCAACGATCCTCGAACCGGAAATGGTGGCCGCCGAACAGCCCGGACTGCGCCGCCCCGTGACATCACCGGCGGCGACCTATATCAGCCTCGCCGAGCCCATCTCGGCCATGCCCCCGCCCCTGCCCGCCCCCGATGCGCCAATACCTTCACCGGACTGGCAAACGACGGCGGTTGGCGCCGACGCCGCAACGCCATCGCCGGAGGTTCTGGCACCGGGTGCAAGCCTTGGTGTGCAACGCCAGCTTGCCAGGCAGATCCAGATCGAACTCAAGCGGGTCGGCTGCTACGGCGGGCGAATCGACGGCAGCTGGGGCGATCGATCGCGCGAGGCGATGGTGACCTTCATGGCGCGCGTCAATGCCGTACTGCCGACGCGAGAGCCGGATGTGTTCCTTCTCTCGCTCATTAAGGGGCAGGTGAAAACTGTCTGCGAAGCGGACTGCAACCGCGGCGAGGTATCGTCCGCGGGTCGCTGCATCGCCGGCACGCAAGTCGCCACGGCGATGCCGTCGGCCGCTGCGGATGAGGTTGTCGTAAAGGTCAGGCCCGTTGAGCCGCAGGTCCGTTTTGCCGATGTGGTTCGTCCAGAGCCGCTTCCGGGACGGATGTCGATCGGGGGCCCCGTGCGCGGTGAACCGGGTCCGGTTGTGCCGGTGACGGGCGCACCCATAACAGACGAAGCCGCTACGAAATGGCCGGCGCCGGCCACGGACGTCTTGCCGTGGGCAACCCGGCCACCGGTGATGCCCGTTCCACAACCGGCCATGGCGGCACTCGAACCGGGCGACGGAGCGGTGATGACTTACCCCGCAATCCCGCTGCAGCCGAAAATCGCGAAAGCTAAAAAGTCGTCGGCTGCAGCCAAAACCAAACCGGTCAAGCGACGCATTGCGTCAGCCCGCGCGGTGCAGCAGCTGTTCTTGCATCCGTTGGGGCGTATGTAGGTTTCATGCGTAACTAGCCCAGCGAGGTGCTGCTTAAGATCCAGTCTAGGTATCGGGCCGCCCCTCCGATGATCGGCAGCACCACAAAGGCCGGCGTGTCATAGGGATGGTGGCGTGTTGCGTCAGCAATGGCGGCTTCGGCCATTGACTGGCGGGTCTTTATCAGCATGACGCATTCGTCGGCGCGCTGCACGGCGCCCTGCCAGCGGTAGATCGAAACCATGCCCGGCAGAATGTTAACGCACGCGGCGAGCCCCGCCTCGACAAGAGAGTGAGCCGCCGCTTCCGCGGTTTTCGCGTCGGGAAATGTCGCATAGATGAGAACGGGCTTGTCGTTCGTGTCCAAGTAGGCGAGCCTCTGTCAGCTTGGCGGTTCGCGCCGGGCGGCGCGGCATCCTCGACGTCGTCACGATTTCCGGCCCGCCTTCGGATCGAACCTTTTCTCCCCGAGCATGCACAAACACCAGAACAAATTCGACCGGATTGCGTTCGTTGCGAGCGAAGTGCCGGAAGCCCGAGCCGCGCTCGAACGGCTTACAGAGCGCTACGGCCACGCACGGCCGCAGGACGCGGAGGCTATCGTGGCGCTCGGCGGCGACGGGCTGATGCTGCAGACGCTGCACCGCTACATGAATGATCGCATTCCGATCTACGGCATGAACCGGGGGTCGGTCGGGTTCTTGATGAACGACTATCGCGAGGATGATCTGCAGCAGCGTCTCGCGGCCGCCGAAGTGACACGCGTGCATCCCCTATCGATGGTGGCGACCGACACCAATGGCAAAGCAACGAAGGGATTGGCCATCAACGAAGTGTCGCTGTTCCGGCAAATGCATCAGGCGGCAAAGTTATCGATCGCGGTTGACGGAACGATGCGGCTGGAAGAACTGATCTGCGACGGCGTGCTCGTGGCGACGCCGGCCGGCTCTACCGCGTACAACTTGTCGGCGCATGGAACCATCCTGCCCCTCGATGCGGAACTGCTTGCCTTGACGCCGATCAGTCCGTTTCGGCCACGACGCTGGCGCGGGGCGCTGCTACCCGACAGCTCCCGCATTACCATTACCGTCCGCGAACATGAGAAACGACCCGTCAGCGCTGTGGCCGATCACGTCGAAACGCGCAACGTGGTTCGCGTCGAGATCGAGCAGGCCCGCCATGTCGATCTGTTCATGCTTTTCGATCCGGGCCATTCGCTGGATGAGCGCGTGATTGCGGAGCAGTTTAGATTCTAACTTCAGCTTTGGCGTAGCCCAGCCAGTTCCTGCTCCAGTTCCGCGATGCGCTCGCGCAGGGGCATGACGGCGGTCTCGATGTCATCGGTGGAGAAGAGCTGCGGTATGTGCTGCGGACAGTTCCGGTCCCAAGCCTCGACTTTGAACAGGATCGAACGCTCAGCCACAAAGCGACCCACCGCCGGACGAAGGCGGGCCAGCAATTCGTCATCGTCCTCGACGATCCTAGCCTCGCCCCAGAATTTGATGCGCACGCGGCGCGCATAATCCATGCAAAAGATGAACGCGCGCGGATTCTCCGACAAGTTGCCGGCGGTGATGTACTGGCGATTGCCGGCCAAATCGGCAAAGCCGAGTGTGCGGTCGTCGAGCACATTGAGAAAGCCCGCCGGGCCGCCGCGATGCTGGATATAGGGCTGACCGTCCGCGCTCGCGGTTGCAAGGTAGAACGACCGCACATTCGCAATGAAGCCCGCGAGGTCGGGACTGATGGAATCAGACCAGCCTTTTGCTTGTTCCATTCGCGCGTACTGGGCGCGGGAACCGCGCTGTGTCTGCTGCGCCTTCACCGCGGCCGTGAACGCAACATCGGAGACGGGCTTTTCCATCGTGTCACCCTTGGGCGGTCATGCCTTGAGTTAGAGCGCCGGCATGGTGATGAAGCCCGGCAGCGACTTGATGCGTTGCACCCACGCCGCGACGGCCGGGTAATTCTCCAGCGTGACGCCTCCTTCGTGACCGATCGCCACGTACGGCATGCAGGCGATGTCGGCGATCGTGGGCCGGTCCAGCGCCAGCCATGGCGTGCGCGCGAGGTGCGCGTCCATCAGGCCCAGGATGCGAGCGGACTTGGCGCGGGCGACCCCGAGGTCGAGGTCGTAGCCGAACTTGTCATGCAAGCGCGCGTCGTTGGGGCCGCGCGCAATCTCGTTTGCCGCCACCATCAACCATTCGCAAACGCGCGCCATTTCAGCGGCGTCGGTTGGGAACCATGTCTCCCCGCCCCACTTGCGGGCGATGTAGACCAGGATCGCCTGACTGTCGCGCAGGACAAGATCGCCGTCCTTGAAGACCGGCAATTCGCCAAACGGATTGAGATCGCTGACCGGGGGCTTCTTGTGATCGCCGGCGAGGAAATCCACCGGAACAAGCTGTAGCGGCACACCCAGAAGTGCACACAGCAGGCGCACTTTGTAACAGTTTCCCGACACTTCCAGGTCGTAGAGAACGGGCGCCATTCGTCATTCCTTATTTGTGATTTTTTATACGTCGACAAGGTGGCGCATTCAGCGTTTCCCCGCTATGCAGAATAACCGGCAATGATTTTCCCGTTTTATGGAAATATCGATGGATCGTCTGCGCGCGATGACTGTGTTCGTAGCGGTGTCGGATGCCGGCAGCCTTTCAGGCGCTGCACGCCAACTGGACGAACCACTGACCAATGTCAGCCGCCTGCTTTCCCAGCTTGAGGATCATGTCGGCGTCAAGCTCATCGAGCGGACCACGCGGCGGCTGCTCTTGACGCCGGAGGGGCGCACGTATCTTGCCGCGTGCCGCCGCGTTCTCGACGACGTGCAGGGCGTGGAGAATACGATGGCGGGGCTTGCCAACGTGTTTTCGGGCGATATCTCTATTACGGCGCCGGTCGGGTTGGGGCGGCTGCACATTGTTCCGGCCGTCGCGGAATTCCTGTCGGACTATCCGCAAATCAACGTCCGGCTGTTGCTGGCCGATCGCATTGTGGACCTCATGGGAGAGGAGATCGATGTGGCCGTCCGCGTCGGCAAAATGCGCGATTCGGAACTGCGCGCTCAGCGCGTCGGCTCGTTGCGGCTTGTCGCGTGTGCGGCGCCAGGCTATGTCGCGCGGCGGGGCGCTCCGGCAAGTGTTGCGGCGCTCTGCGACCACGACTGCGTGACATTCGCCGAATTGCCGGGAGGGTCGCGCTGGATCTTCAGCAGCAAGCGCCATGGCCGTCACGCGGTGCGCGTGCGGTCGCGGCTAAACGTCAACACGGCGGACGCCGCAGTCGGGTCCGCGGTCGCGGGCGTCGGCATTGCCCGCGTGCTCTCCTATCAAGCGCAGGCGGCACTTGAGGCCAAACTTTTAGAGCCGGTGCTGCAAAGTTTTGACGATGTCGCGATCCCGGTCACCGTGGTGTCGCGGCCGTCGCGGCTGGAAGCAGCCCGGGTTCGCGCTTTTGTCCGATCCCTCTCGACGCAGCTGCGGGCGCGGCTGGGGGCGTCGGGATAATTGTGCGGTGCTTGCTTGCTCAACCTTGATATCGGCTGACGACATCGGCCAGCGCGGGACGCTCACGCTCAGTAGGTTTTTCTTTGATGGTGCCGATGTGGACGAAGCCGGCGATGCGTTCATTGGGGGCGAGGCCGAAGCCGTCTGTGAACGTCTTGGAGTATGTGACCCACTCGGTGATCCAGTTCGAGCCGTAGCCCAGCGCGTTGGCGGCGATGCACAGGTTCATGCACGCCGCGCCGGCCGACAGGATCTGTTCCCATTCGGGCGCGCCACGCGTTTCCTTGACGCGCGAGATCACGGCGATGACCAATGGCGCGCGTGCGAAACGCTTGCGCTCGGTGTCGAGACGGACGTGCGAGGGCGGCTCGGCTTCTTCGCTTCGGCAGGCCTGGGCTGCCAGTTCGCCAAGCGTGTCGCGGGCCGCGCCTTCGATGATCACAAAACGCCAGGGGGCGAGCTTCTTGTGATCGGGCACGCGGGCGGCGATCGTGAGGATCGTTTGCAGTTCGTCCGCAGACGGCGCTGGTTCGCAGAGCAGGTCTGGCTTGACGGAGCGGCGCGTCTTCAAAAGCTCGATGGTCGGATTGGACTCGATTGTGGGATTGGACATGGACTCGTCTCGAAGTGTTTCAGGTTGCAGGGACTTTAATTCCCCAGATCGCCCCCCTCGCTATCGCAACCCGGCCTCTGGTACAATGTGCTTTGCCGGTTCACCGAACTAGACCTCCATGACTACGGGAGCTTCGACGTGTCGATCCTTCGTCAACTGCGGCCGATGCTTTTTGCTCTCACCGCGATGTTGCCGCCCCTTGCGGCCCATGCCGACACCACGCAGCCGGTGCTGATCATCGTCGATGGGTCGGGATCGATGTGGGGCAAGATGGAAGGCGATGAGACCGCCAAGTTCTATGGCGCGCGCGATCGATTGCGTGAACGGCTGGCGGCAGCGCCGGCGCAGTCTCGGATCGGGCTGGCGTCATTCGGTCACCGGCGCAAGGGCGATTGCAGCGACGTCGAAATTGTGACGCCGATCGAAGCCGGCGGAGCGCCAGCCACAATGGCTGCACTCGACCAACTGAACCCAAAAGGCAAAGGGCCGTTGACGGCCGCCGTCCGCGAAGGCGCCAAGACGATCGGGCCAGGCGCGAGCGGCCATATTATTCTCATCCACGACAACGCCGACAACTGCGGACAGGACATTTGTTCTGCGGCCGGTGATATCGCAAAGAGCAATCCGGAGCTGCGGGTTCATGTCGTCAGTCTCGGGCTCGCCAAGCCGGAGGGCGAGCGCATGCAGTGTCTGGCGGCGACCACCAAGGGCCTGCAATTCGATGCGTCAAGCCAAGCCGACGTAGCCGATGCATTGACGCAAGTCTTTGCGGCAGCCGGCCTCGATGCGGCGGCCGCGCTGCCGGCGCCCGCCGCGGCGATCGCGCCCGCGCCGCCGGCATCGGCGAAAGGGCCGCCGGGGCTGAGGCTATCGGCGTCGCTGTCGGAGGACGGCGGGCCGATCGATGCGGCGATTTCCTGGCGGATCGCAAAGGATGATGCCCCTGCCGACGCCGTGCCGCTGGCGGAACGAAGCAATCGCGAGATCAACGAGGCGTTGGAGCCAGGTCAATATGAAGTTGCCGTGGTGTTCGGGTTGATCGAACGCCGTTTCGATATCGAGGCGGGCGCCGACGGCCCAACGGTGAAGCGCGTCAATCTCGACGGGGGACGGATGGAGGTGACGGCGACCGCCAATCAGCAAGGCGATCCCCTCACAGCTCCGGTCATGACTGTCGCTTCGCTGGCGGCAGATGGCGTCAGTCCCGCATCGACACTGTGGCTCGGCCGGGAGGCAAGTGCCAGTCTGACGGTGCCGGCCGGAAAGTATCTGGTCGAAGTGTCGGATGGCTTGGCGCGCGCACGCCAGACGGTTGAAATCGCACCGGGCGCGCTGCAGCGGACCGCCCTCATTCTCGATACCGGCCGACTTGAACTCAGCGCAACGGCGGTCGCGGGCGGGCCACCGCTGGAGCGCATTTTGTATCTCGTATTCGCCGACGATCCGTCCGCCCCGGAAGGGCGGCGCGAAGTTGCCCGCTCAACGGCACCCGATGCGGCGTTCACATTGCAGGCGGGGACCTATTACATCACCGCGCGGCATGGGGCTGGCGAGCGGCGCGAGCAGGTCGCGCTGTCGTCGGGGGATGTGGTCAAGCGGACGCTTGTGCTCGATGTCGGAAAGCTCACCGTTAAACCCGTTCTAGCGCAGGCGGTGGGTCAGCCCACTCGGGCGTTGGCGACACGGGTGTATGAGGCGGCCGGCGAAAAGCGTCTCGTCGGGCAGAGCACAGCAGCGCAGCCGGTGTTCGTTCTCAGCGCCGGCCAGTACCGCGTCGAGGCGCAAGTCGGCATGTCGAATATCCGCGCCAATCGCGTTGTGGACTTGACGGCGGGCGGCGATGTCGTCGCTGACGTCAAGCTCGAATCGGCAGCGGTTACGATCGAGGGCGTCACCGGTTTATCGACGCAAGCTTCGATGCGCGATGCGTCCGGCCGCGTGGTGTGGCGTTCGCGGGCGGGGGACGCCACCGAGGCCATGGTTGCGCCGGGCACCTACGTTCTGCAAATCGAAGGCACGGGTGCGCCGGTGGAAAAATCGGTCAGCGTCCGGCCAGGAGAAGCACTGACGGTCGATATGAGGGGACCGTAGGGGCGGCGGGCGCGTGTTGCCACACTTCGAACACGCTTCACGCTGCAAACAACACAGCGCAGATTTTGTCAGGTCCGGCCCGCACGCGATGAACTCTTCCATGTCCATCCCTGGCATGACATTCAGAGCAGGCTCGCACCACGCGCGCCGGCTGGCGGCTGGCTGTGCCACCGGATTTGCCATCTGGGCAATCCTTGCGGCGTGGACGCCGGTTGCGGGACAGGTCGCACCGCCCGGTTCGCCGCTCGAAGGATGGGATCTGACAGCGCCACCGGCACCCCCAACCCCGCCGGCCAACATGACAGTGGTCCCGCGCAGTGAAGGCGGCGACGGCTCTAAGCCGGTGCAGCTCGTCGCTTTGCTGACCGACGATGGTCAACGCATCGAGCAAGGCCTCGTGTGGCGGGTCTATGAGGAAACATCGCTCACCGACCGGCGCGGCAAGCTCATTCTCACTGATCGCGGACCCAGTCCTTTGCTGTCGCTGAAACCCGGCAGCTACATCATCAACGCCGCGTTCGGGCGCGCGCACCTGACCCGAAAGATTGCGGTGGACACCACACCCACTGCGGAAATGAAGGTCGAAAAATTCGTTCTGAATGCCGGCGGGCTGCGCGTCACGGCGATGCTGGGCAGCAAAGCCGCGCCGCCGGGGACGGTATCGTTTTCAATCCTTACCGACCGCGACCAGACCGACGACCGCCGCATCATATTGTCGGGCGCCAAGCCCGGCCTCGTCGTGCGTCTCAATGCGGGCATCTATCATGTCGTGTCGACATATGGCGATGCGAACGCCGTCGTACGCAGCGACGTGACGGTGGAAGCCGGCAAACTGACCGAAGCGTCGATCCAGCACACGTTTGCCAAAGTTTCATTCAAGCTGGTGGAACGGTCAGGCGGCGAAGCGCTGCCCGATACGCAATGGACGATCCAAACGCCGGAGGGCGGGGTCGTCAAGGAGAGCGTCGGCGCGTTGCCGACCCATACGATGGCACCGGGGAACTACACGGTGGTCGCCCGCAACCAAGGCCGTGCGTTCCGGCGCGATTTCACCGTTGCGGATGGTCAGAACGCATCGGTCGAGATCGTTCTCCAGTAAATTCAGAAATTCGTGAGGACCCAGTCGGTCGGGCAACGGTTCCGCCGCATCAGGTCCGCCATGCGGTCCTGATCGGCGCGGCGACCG
Organism: Hyphomicrobium sp.; assembly: GCA_022844105.1. Taxonomy (GTDB): domain Bacteria; phylum Pseudomonadota; class Alphaproteobacteria; order Rhizobiales; family Hyphomicrobiaceae; genus JAGVSR01. The sequence continues at coordinate 32,844 of JALHMJ010000013.1, forward strand.
GTTTCATGGAACAAGGTTTTTGCCATCTGCCAGTGCTCGCAGGCCGATGTCAGGTCGCCGTCTTGCATGGCAATCGCGGCAAGTTCGATGCGCGCTTCGGCGTGGATCGCCGCCAGATTGGCCTGGCGCGCCGCGCGAACCGCCGATTGCAGCAGTGCTGCAGCCTCGCGGCCATTAGAACGCACGAGGAGCGATTGCGCCAGCTCCACGCTCATTCGCGCGAGCCCGGCGTGGTCATTGTCGTTCTTGGCCCTTTCGATAGCGTGACGAAGCAGGCTTTCCGTTTCGGGTGGCTGGGCCTTTTCGTCCATCAACGGCTGTGCTTCGAGGGCTTCGAGACCGACCTTCAGCGGCGATGCGGACATGATCCCGAGGGGCTCAGCCGGCGGCTGATCGGCAACAGCAGACTGTGTTGCGGCGGATGGCTCGGGACGCCCATCGGTCGGCGTCGATACAGGCGGTGCGAGCCGTTCGCCACCCGCGTCTTTGTTGCGCGTTGCCCGCCAAGCGGCCACGGCCAGGAGAAGCCACGGCAGCGCTAGCAGCAACAATCCGGCGGCGCCGTCCAATGAAACGCGCAAGTCCATTCCCGCCCCCCCCCATAAGCTTCCCGCGGTCAGCCGCTTTGGCGGACTAGCGGAACTGCGGGGCGATCATTAGCCCGCCCTTGTCCCACATATTGTTGGCGCCACGCGGCAGCTCCAGCCGCGACTGCTCGCCGAGCGTGCGCTCGAAAATTTCCCCGTAACTGCCCACTTCCGCGACAATCCGCTGAGCCCAACTCGGGTTGAGGCCCAGCCCTTCACTCAACGACGCGTCGCTGCCGAGAAACCGCAGCACGCGCGGGTCGGACGACGATGCAAAGTCAGACAATGTTGCGCGCGTCATCCCGAGCTGTTCGGCTTCCACCAAGGCCAGCAGCGTCCAACGTACGACATTCAGCCAGGGATCGTCTCCTTGCCGGACGAAGGGGCCTGTTTGCTCTTGTGTCAAAAGCTCGGGCAGAAGGATGTGATCACCGGGCCGTGGCATGCGGCTGCGTTCATGGGCCAGCGTCGGCAAATCGCCGGTCAACAGCGTGCATGTGCCGGCGTAATACGCCTTGATGACCTCGTCCCACCTGTCGGCGAGGATGAGTTGGTACCGCATCTGGTTGGTGCCGAAGTAAGTTGCAACGGCTTTTTCGGCGCCCGTATCCCGCTGGGCGCAAATCGACTATCCGGACAGTTCCAGGATGCTTGAAATACCGAACGAGCGCGGCACGAGCAGGCCCTGGCCCTCGTGCAACAGGACGCCAGCGAAACGCATTTTCAGGTCGGCCTCACGCGAGAGCGTCCACGTCGTGCCGCCGAGCAGAATGTCGATGTCGCCGGTCGAGAGCGCGCGTGGCCCTTCCGCAGGGCTGACCGGGCGGAACTTCGCCTTCGTGCGGTCGCCGAAGACGGCAGCGGCGACGGCGCCGCAAAACTCTATCTCGATGCCGCTCCACCGGCCGCTCTGATCGACGGCCGACAGCCCATCAAGGCGATCGGAGACGCCGCAGACAACGTGTCCGCGATCACGAACGGTTTGCAGGACGCCGGCAGCGACGCTCGCGGATTCGAGACATTGCGCCATCAGCACCATGATCAACAATGCGGTGGCCCGTGCGCTGGCCTGCTTCAGGACCTTCATCGCCGTGTCGGTTCCTCGCCCGCGGTCCACCCATGCGGACCGCCGCTCGCGCAGCCGGTCCTGACGGCGCGGGCGAAGCGGCGCGTTGATGTCGCCCGAGCTTTCGCCTCCACTGTCATCCAGCATCGACAGACAAGCCCGAACCTACACGGCCGGTCAAGGGCTTGACCGATGATGCGAGTTGGGTCACACGGCCCCAGAGAGGGTCCGTTTGCGGGCGCCGGGAGAGATCGACATGGCTACGACGGACGATGACACGCCAGTGACGCCGGCCACGGCCGTTGTGCATCTTGGACGAGAGCCCCATGCCCATCATGGCTTCGTCAACGTCCCCGTCTACCGCGGCTCGACTGTCCTCTATCCGACGCTCGCGAGCCTCGACGCCATGACACAAGCCTATACGTACGGGCGGCGCGGTACGCCGACGGTGCGGGCTTTGGAAGATGCGCTGACCCGACTTGCCGGCGGCGCCGATACCAAGCTGGCCGCGTCGGGCTATCAGGCCGTGACCACGGCACTGCTGGCATTCGTCGAGGCCGGCGATCATATCCTGATGGTCGATACGACGTATCAGCCGACGCGCCAGTTTTGCGACTATATGCTCCGACGGCTCGGTGTTGAAACGGAATACTACGATCCTCTCATCGGCAGCGGCATCGCCCGGCTCATCAGGCCCAACACGCGACTTGTTTACGTCGAGAGCCCTGGTTCGCAGACATTCGAGATGCAGGATGTTCCGGCCATCGCGGCCGCGGCCCGGGCGGCATCGGACAAGATTTGGGTGCTGGCCGATAACACGTGGGCAAGCCCGCTCTACTGTCAGCCGCTGGCGCTCGGCGCCGATGTCTCGATCGAAGCCGGCACGAAATATCTCGTCGGACACGCCGATGCGCTCCTGGGCTCAGTGACGTCGAATAAACGCGCGGCGCGGCACATCGAGCGATCGGCGGGACATCTGGGCGTCTGTCCCGGCTCGGAAGAGACGTTTCTGGGACTGCGCGGGCTGCGCACGCTCGATGTGCGCCTGGCGCGGCATCAGGAAACGGGCCTCAGCCTTGCACGCTGGCTACAGGGGCGGACGGAAATCACGCGCGTCATGCATCCAGCGCTTCCCGACGATCCGGGACACGCGCTTTGGAAACGGGATTGCAAGGGCTCGACGGGTCTTTTTGCGGTGCTGCTGCGGCCAGTGTCGCGTCGCGCGCTGGCGGCGTTTCTCGACGGCTTGAAGCTCTTTGGAATGGGTTATTCCTGGGGCGGGTATGAAAGCCTTGTCATTCCGTTCGATTGCAGCTCCTACAGGACGGCTGCGCCATGGACGGGAGAAGGCCAGACCCTGCGTTTCCATGCCGGGCTGGAGAATGCCGATGACCTCATTGCCGATCTGGCGGCCGGTTTTGACCGGATGGCCGCGGCATCGATCTGATCAGCGAACGCCGCCCATCCATTTTTTTACGAGCGGCGTGATTGCCAGCAAAACCAGCGCGGCGATGGCCACGAAAAGAGCCTGATCGAGGAAAAATCGGGAGAGGGCATTGGCGTCCGTCGATTGAAAACCGGCCCCGAGCACGCCCGCAAGCTTGTTGCCAAAGGCGCTGCCGAGAAACCATATGCCGAGCACGAGACCGGTCGCGCGGACGGGCGCCAGCTTGGTCATGGTACTGAGACCGACAGGGCTCAGCAGCAGTTCTCCGACGGTCTGCAGGAAATAGAGTCCGACAAGCCAGAGCGGGCTTACTTTGCCGTCGGCGGTGAGCAATGCGGCCGGCACCATGAGCAAAAATGAGGCGGCCAGAAATCCCAGACCAAGAGAGAATTTTACCGGGCTCGACGGCTGGGCGGCTCCAAGGCGCGTCCACAGCGCAGCGAAGAGCGGCGCCAGAAGAATGACGAAGAGCGAGTTCAGAGCGAGGTACCAAGCTGATGGGAAGGTCGTGCCAGCGATCTCGTTGTGCGTGAGATTATTGGCAAAAAGAGCGATCGAGAGGCCGGCCTGCTCGAAGATGGCCCAGAAGATCATGGCGGCCAGAAAAAAGACAAGGATCGCTGCAATACGCTGAGCTTCGGCCGTCCCGCGGGTTGCGAACCATACGATCGCGACGATTGGCACCAGTAGTACGACGGTGCGCATCCAGCCAAAGCCCGGCCAATCCGACATGACCATCATCGCGGCAAGAACAGCCGTTGCCAGAACGATGAGAAGGGTATCGCGAACGGCGGCGGGATCATCAGCGGGCGCGTCGGACCGAGCGGCGTTCTCGGTATTGATGAAAAGCTGCGACTGGCGGAAGAACACCCCGAGGCCAATGGCCATGCCTATCCCGGCAGCGGCGAACCCGAAATGCCAGCTCGTCGACGGGTCGATCCCTGCCGACGCTAGACCCGCTTTGAAGCCGGCTCCCTGGGCCAGATAGCCCGTGACGAGTGGCGCCAGGAATGCGCCGATGTTGATGCCCATGTAGAAGATCGAGAAGCCGGCGTCGCGGCGCTCGTCGTCGCGCGCGTACAGGCTGCCGACAAGAACGGAGATGCTGGGCTTGAACAGCCCCGTGCCCACAGCTACGAGGATGAGCCCGAGGTAGAACGTCGCTGTCGCTTGCAGAGCGAGCGTAAAATGGCCGAGCGCGATGATGGCGCCGCCGATGAGCACGGCACGTGACGCGGTGAGCCAGCGGTCCGCAAGAAATCCGCCGGGGATCGCCAGCATGTAAACGGCCATGGTGTAGTTGCCATAGACAAGCGCGGCTTCGGCGGTCGAGAAGCCGAGGCCGCCCTGCTGCGGCGGCGTCACCATGAACAGGACGAGCAGCGCTCGCATGCCGTAGTAGGAAAAGCGCTCCCACAATTCGGTGAAAAACAACGTGCGCAAACCGGCCGGCTGGCGCACGTCAATGCCGTCACTCAATGTCGTCACTGCCCCGCCATCCGTCGTCACGCGTCCTCATTCAACCGGGACGGCGACTGTCGGCGCGACGGCGGGGCGTTGCAAGCGGGTAGTTAAGTTCAGGCGCTTCCGACGGTGTAGGAGACCCAGACATTGGGTTCTTCGTAGCGGCCGCGCTGGCGCTCCAGATCGATCTCAAGCGGCACGAGGGCGCCGGGCACGTCGTATGTTCCCGAACGATCGAAGCGCTGCTTGGTCCAGTTCTCCCAGAAGCCCACAGGTTCCTCCACGACCATCGAGCGCGCGCAGGGGCCAATCAGACGTCCGCCGGACGCCAGATGACTGCGGATCCAAGGGTCGTATGGTCGGCCGCGGCCGTCCGTCCAGGTGATGTAGTCGTCGATTGAAACCCTGGGATGGTGGGCCTTCATGGACGGGCGCACGGGCGCTACGAGGCCTTGCAGACCTTTGCGCTCCGCCAGCGCAATGAGTTCGCGGATCATGAGACGGGCATAGCCCTTCTCGCGGTAAATCGCGGGCACGGAGATGGCCAGCGCGCCGAGGGTGTCGGGGGCTTCATCGGGGCTACGCGAAGCCGCGTGCTCCACGACCCAGTCCCAACCTTCCGGCGGCAATCCGTCGATGCCGCGGCAGGAGAGCGGAACGCAATTGGCAACGGCGACAGGATAGCCGCGGATCTCGTCGACAAGGCAGAGCTGGAAGTCGGCGTAGGTCTCGAGCAGGCCCTCGTACAAGTCATAGTGGGGTCGTGTGTAATTCAGGTAGCCAAGTTCGTTCCAGGCGGCTTGCTCAATGGCGCCGGCTGCTTTTCGCAACTGTGGGCATTCGGCACGGGTCCTGATCTTGAGATGAGACGTCGGGGATTGGGCGAGCATGGTGTCCTTTCCAGGCGCGGCCTCACGGCCAGCGCAACGCTTGGTTAATCAAACGTCACCATGACTACCTCTAGTTGTATTCAATTTCAAGTTGTGATTAATGAGACACGTCTTGATTCGACGTCCCCTAATTGTCCGTGAAGGTCTATCAGCAAGATAAAATTCAACTTTAGATTGTAGATTTGTGGCAGGAAAGAGGACCCGCTCCATGCCCGCATCGACACCATCCATGAACAATTTTGTCAAAGACCGAGACCTTCGCCGCCTCATCAACGTGACAGCGATTGGGTTCACGTTTGCCGGCGTCGTGCTTCTTTGCGTCATTCTCTATGCGGCGTGGGCCGCCAACTCCAGCGCGAGGGAGCGCGAAACGGCGCTTTTGAATAACGCGCTCAACCGAAGCATTCATCGTACGCTCAACGAGCAGAAGAGCGTCGCTTGGTGGGACGATGCCTACGCTGCACTGCATGGCAGCGCGCCGGCGACGGAATTTCTCGACAGCGAATTCGGCATCTTCCTCAGCGAAACATACGGCCACGACGTCATCGCCATTCTTGATGACAACAACCTGCCGGTCTTTCTTTATTCAGGCGGATCGCGCCGCCCGGTGGCAGATTTCGAGCGCTACAATAACATTGTCGCTCCGGTCGTCGCAGAACTGCGCGGTTTGCCGGGCCGCAGCCTGCGCCAGCGTCCGGATCTGTTCGGAGCCGACCAGAAGAGCTACCGCAGCATAGGGTCGCCGCTCGATAGTGCCCGGTGGGCTGGCCATCTCATGACGGTTGACCAACAACCGGCCGTCGTTGCCGCGCTGACTATTTTGCCGAACGTCGACAAGACGCTGCTAAAGCCCGGGCGAGCTCACATTCTTCTCAGCGTCAACGTGATCGACGAGGACTACCTGAAGGAGTTGGGCCGCAGTCTGCTGCTGACCGATCTATCGCTCAGCCGCAAGCCGGTGGAAAAGCCAGGCTCCGTAACGATGCCGCTTGAGACGGACGAGGGCCACCTTGCCGGGCTAGTGAGCTGGAAGACGGAGCAGCCGGGCCGGTCGCTCATCTCAATCATTCTCCCGCTGGTCGCAATCGGATTTATCGCGGTCGCGGCCGCTGCGCATATCATGTTGCAGCGCCTGCGCAATACATCGACGCATCTGGCACTGGAAGAGAAGCGTTCACGGCATGCAGCCAAGCACGATGCCCTCTCCGGGCTGCCGAACCGGGCGCATTTTGCAGAACATCTTGAAACCGCGCTTGCCGGTCTCGACCCATCCGGGTCCAAACAGCATGCGATTGTCGCCTACCTTGATGTCGACCGGTTCAAGGATATCAACGACACGATGGGACACTCGGCCGGCGACGACCTGGTCCGCGAGGTTGCCAATCGTCTGCGCGCGCACGTCCGCTCCGGTGATATCATTGCGCGCTACGGCGGCGACGAATTCGCGATCCTATGGATGTCCGCCGATCCCGAAGCGCCGGCGCTTCTGGCGAGCCGCATCGCGCGCGCCTTGCTGTCGCCGATCGAGCTCGAAGGTCAGCCGATCGCGGTGACGGCTTCGGTTGGAATCGCGATTGCCCCGCTGCATGGCCGCACCGTCGACGAGGTGATGCGGCATGCCGATATCGCGCTCTACGAGGCAAAGAACGCGGGCCGCAACAGGACGATCGTGTTCAGTGCCGACATGGCCGAACAGGTGGAACAGCGCCGCGCCATCGAAATGGATTTGACGACCGCAATCAGCAACGACGAACTGACGGTTGCCTACCAGCCGATCATCAGTTGCGATACGGGCGCCATCGTCGGTGTCGAAGCTCTGGCCCGATGGACGCATGCGAAACGAGGCCAAATTCCGCCGGGTGTCTTCATTCCGATTGCCGAGCAGGCCGGCCTGATGGCGGCACTGGGCGAGCGCGTCCTGGCGCGAACCATGCGCGATTGGCATGCCTGGCCGCACCTGGAAGTCTCGATCAATATCTCACCATTGCAATTTCGACAGTCCGATATCGTGGCCATCCTGGGCAGCATGGCGACCCAATATCAAATCGATCCATCGCGGTTTGTTCTGGAAATCACGGAAGGTGTGCTGATGGACGCTGGAGAGCGAACTCACGAAGCGCTCGAGGGCATTCGCAACCTCGGATTTCGCATGGCACTCGACGACTTCGGGACGGGTTACTCAAGCCTCGCGTATCTGTGCAACTTCCAGTTCGACAAGATCAAGGTCGACCGCTCGTTTGTCAGCGGCTTAGCGAAATCGGCAAGCTTCAGAACCATCGTGCAGTCGGTCGTCTCGCTCGGTAACGGCCTGGGCATGAAGATTGTCGCCGAAGGCGTCGAGCTGGCAACCGAGGCGCAGTCCATGACCGCGTACGGCTGCTCGGAAATGCAGGGCTATTACTTCGCAAAGCCGATGCCGCGCGAAGCCCTCGAGGTTTTTCTACATTCTTACACGCCGGCACCGCGCGCTTTGTCGAACGAGCCTGTTCTGCGTATCGTCGCGGCGCCGTAGACACCGATTGACCACGGGGGGGATGGCATGACGACGACCAAGGCGGCGTTTGCGCACAGCAAAATTTCAGTTTTGAAAACGTTTGTTACCAACAAGGATGCGGCTTGGCACGCTTTCGATCCTGAAGCCTACTTCACTCACTACTATGGCAAACCACATCCTGATGACGATGTGCTCACGGTCCTTGCCGCCCGCGCACTGAAGGACGCGGCAGATGCCAGCCCGCGTGGCCTCGACGTGATCGACGTGGGAACGGGACCCAGTCTCATTCCGCTGCTGGCGGCACTGCCGGTCGCAACGCGGCTGACGGCGTGGGAGTATGCCGCGCCAAACCTTGAGTGGCTGGCGCGTGAACTGAGTGGCACGGCATTGCGGCCGCAATGGCTGCACTTCTGGCAGTCGGTGAAAGCAGCCCATTGCGTTGAAGGAGCGGGTTCCAACCCGCTTCTGGCGCATGATCCTTTACCACTGCTCGTCCAGCGCGTTCGTCTGCTCCGCGGATCCATTTTCGACCTGCCCCGGCAAGCCTATGATGCGGCGACGATGTTTTTTTGCGCGGAATCGATCACGTCCAGTCGCGCGGAATTCGGCGCGGCCGTTACAGCCTTTACGTCGACCGTGCGACCGGGCGGCACAGTTGCAGCAGCGTTCCTCTCAGGTTCATCGGGCTACAACGTCTCAGACCGGCGTTTTCCAGCCGTTTCGTTGACGGAGGCGCAGATCACAGACGCGCTTGCCCCACGGCTGGCGTCGCTTTCGGTCACACCCATCGGACTGTCGGATCATGAGATCCGCAGCGGGTATTCCGGCGCGCTGTTTATCAGCGGCCGTACGCGTAGCTGAGGGGGCCGGCGGAATTTCTTCGGTCGCTGCCCGTTAGAGGCCATGATGGTACGGGATATTTGTTCCGAATCATTCATCGCGCAAAGCGGCGATGATCCGAATCAGTCATGCGTTGTAAGGCCCGCCACCGGACCGCCGGGGCTATCCAGGACAACGCATGACTTTGCGCGATCACTCCAAACTCGCCATCTTGTGCACCGCTGCAGCCGTGACCAGCGGCACGGCCGTGACGCTGCTTTCGGCCGCGCCCGAAATTGCATCGCTTCCCTTGCCAGCCACGACCATCATTCGCACCATACCGGTGCAGACGTCCTCGCTACCCGAGCCGAAATTAAGACCTGGATTCGCCTCGCTCACTGAGCCCGATGCAACCGCGCGCTTCCGCTTCGTATCTCTCAACGCGAGCGATGAGTTGTTCAATGCCCTAGCCGAAGACGAAGCTGCCGCTGCGGACCCCGCGGCCTGGGCTTCTGAAACGACCATCGCACCGGCGCCGCCCAGCATCGTGCGGTTGCCGGATGCGGCGACAGGCAAACTGCCTTGGCAGACTTCTCCGGCGCCCCGCTTTGGCGCGTCGGCGTCGCTGTCCGACAAGCTTCGTCAGATCGGCCCCACCGCGCATGAGCGGCTGCAGGCCAAGTTCGTCGCTGCAAAAGCTCCATGGCAGCCGGCCGAACTGGCGCTGGTGGCGCTGAAGGATGAGAAGATTCTGGAGCTCTTCGCCAAACCAGCCGGGGGATCGTGGACCTTCATCCATCGCTATCCGGTTCTGGCCGCAAGCGGCGGCTCAGGTCCCAAGCTGCGCCGGGGAGACAAGCAGGTGCCGGAAGGCATTTACGGCATCACTTTTCTCAATCCGAATAGCCGCTATCACGTTGCCCTGCGGGTCGGTTACCCCAATGCTTTTGACCGGCGGATGGGCGTGCAGGACGGCCGCAAGGATCTGGGCGGTGACATCATGATCCACGGCAAGGCGGCGTCGGTTGGTTGCCTTGCCATCGGCGATGAAGCGGCCGAAGAGTTGTTCGTGCTGGCGGCAGAGACCGGGCTGCGCAACATCAAGCTGATCATCGCTCCGAACGATCTGCGCAAATCGGGCCTGCCGGCCCGGCAAGACGGCCAGCCGCAATGGCTGCCGCAACTCTATGCGGAACTGGCAGCCGCGCTGGAGCCGTTCAAGTCGCCACCCGAGAGCAGTGGATTGTTGTCGCTTTTCTCGAATTGAGCCGACGCTAGCGTTCGCGCAATGCGCTTTGCTGGATGCGCGTCAGCGGTTTCATGAGATAGCCCAACACCGTTTTTTCACCCGTTCGGACATCGACATCGGCGACCATCCCGGGGATGATCGGGAGCTGTTCTGACTTGTGCGCCAGCGTGCGATGGGTGGTGCGCACGTTAATCAGGTAATAGGTCTCGCCCTTGTCGTCGGTGATGCTGTCGGCGCCGATGTATTCGACCTCGCCTTCAAGGCCGCCGTAGAGGGCGAAGTCATAGGCTGATAGTTTTACGACCGCCTTCTGTCCGGGATGAAGGAAGGCGATATCCTTGGGCTTGATGCGCGCTTCAACGAGCAGATTGCCATTCATGGGAACGATCTCAATCAAGCTCTGACCCGGCTGGACGACTTGTCCCGGCGTCGTCACGTGCACGGTTTTGACAATACCGGAGACGGGTGCCTTGACGGTCGTGCGACTGACGCGATCCTGATTGCCTTTTACTTGCTCGCCCAGGACTGCTGCTTCAAAGCGGGACGTCGACATCTGCTGGAGCGCTTCGTTGCGGAAGGTGGAGATTTTTTCGGTGATGCGGTCGCGGGCCTCGCGAGCGGCCGCTTCAAGTCGCGGCAGAGACAATTCGGCTGCCGACAATGTGCCCGCGGTTTCGTTGACGCGCGTTTCGACGGCCAGCATTTCCGCCCTCGATGCCGATTGACTGGCAACAAGGGGCTGCATGAGCGCGAGCTGTTCCTTTGCCAGATCGAGCGAGCGCCGAAGCGTGTCGACGCGGTCCTTGATTTCCACAATTTCCTGGCGGCGCTGCTGCTCTTGCGTCGCAAGGACGGCGATAGCCGACTGAAGCCCATCCTTGCGCGAGCGAAAATTCCCGGCCTCCGCCTTGACGAGATCGGGCCTCCGAGCCCGCAAATCTTGCGGAAAGACCGGGTCGGCACCGTTTGCTTCAGCTTCAAGGCGTGCGGTGAGTGCTGCATAGCCGTCCAGCTTCTCACGGATCTCGCCGAGAGAGGAGCCGGCCTGAGTTGGATCGATGCGCAAGATGGTGTCGCCAGCCTCGACAGTGGCGCCTTCGCGGACCAGGACGTCCGTTACGATGCCGCCTTCGAGATTTTGAACCAGTTGCACTTTGCTGGCTGGAATGATGCGGCCGGTGCCGGTCGTGACTTCCTCGATGCGAGCAAAGGCTGCCCAGATAAAAAACGCAGCGACGAGCGCACATAGCGACAGCATGAGCCGGTCAAGGCCTCGCGGCGGCATGGCGAGCAGATCGGCGCTGATGGCGGAGGGCACGCCAATTGGTCGCGTTCGGGTCGGGGCCGCGATGGCGGCCGCAGGATCGGCGGTCGGTGCACGGGCTATTGGACCGCTGCTCACGCTGCGCCCCCTTTTGTCTGCGCCGCCTTTGCAGCTATGGCTTTGGCCACACGCTCGGCGGTGACCGCTTCGAGTTTACGGAGCACGTCGTCCTTGGGGCCATCGAGCATGATGCGGCCGGCGTCCATGACGATGAGACGGTCGACCAGCGCCAGGACTGCGGGACGGTGCGAAACGGCGACCAGCGTGCGGCCCTGCAATGCCGCCGCGAGCGACTGCACGACATGCTGCTCGGTGCCCAGATCCATATCGCTCGTTGGCTCATCGAGAAGCACAACACGAGGGCGGCGGAACAGCGCGCGGGCAAGGGCTACCGACTGGCGCTGCCCGCCAGAAAGGCCCGCGCCGCGCTCGCGTACGGGAGTGTCGAAGCCGCGGGGTAAGCGCACGATCCAGTCGAGGGCGCCGGCGGCGCGTGCGGCCCAGATGACCTCTTCGTCCGGTGCCCCGGGCTCAGCAAGCGCAATGTTGCTTCGGATCGTGCCGTGGAAAAGATCGGCACCTTGCAGGGCGAGGCTAATCGACGAGCGCAGCACGGCCGGATCGATCTGATGGACCGGAACGCCATCCACCAGGACGCGGCCGGCCGTCGGAAGGTGGACGGCGTGGATCATTTTCAACAGCGTGGTCTTGCCGCTGCCAATCGCACCGACAAGGCCGACGTGCTCACCGGGCTTGATTGTGAACGAGACGCCGTCGAGGCACGCCGGGGCGTCGGCATCGTAACGATAATTCAGGTTTTCGCACGCTATCGCGCCGGTGATCATCACACGGGTCATGAGTGGCACGCCGTCGGGGCGTTCCTGTTCGAGCGTCACGATGTCGTTCAAGGCGCGGTAGGCGAGCCGGGTCTGATGCAGTCTCGTGATCAGCAGGGCGATCTGGCTTAGCGGCTGCAGGGCGCGTCCGGCCAGCATCGTCGCGGCAATGAGCGCGCCTGTCGTCAGATTGCCGGCGGCGACCATGTAGAAACCTGCGACAACCATGGCGATCTGTGTGCCGGTTTGAAGGGCGAAAATCGTATTGATGCCCAGATTGGAAATGCGCCGGATCTGATGCGAGGAGCGGATCTGTTCGCTGACCGCCTGTTCCCACTTCGATGCGGCCCAGCTTTCCGCTCCCGCTGCCTTGATGCTGTCCATGCCGACAACAGTTTCGACCACCACAGCGTTCTTCTGCGCGGCCTCACGAAAACTTTCTTCCGAGTACTTGAGCAGGATTTTCTGCGTAACCCATCCAACGGCGAGGACGACGGGAACGGCGAGGAGCGGAATCCAACCGAGATTGCCGGCAATGAGAAAGACCATGGCAAGGAACACGATCAGGAACGGAACATCGCCGAAGGCCGTCAGCGTGGCTGAATTGAAGAATTCGCGCAGGGTTTCGAATTCGCGCAGCGCATTGGCGCGCACGCCAGCCGAAACGGGCCGTTGCGGGCTGCGGGCTCCGAGCAACCGTCCGTAGATGAAATTCGAGAGGCGGACGTCGGCGCGGCGGCTCGCGACATCGACGAAGGTCGCGCGCAAGTTCTTGATCAGGAAATCGAACACGGTCGCCAGCGCGACGCCGATCGCCAGAGCCCAGAGCGTCACTTCGACGGCGTTGGGGAGAACGCGATCGTACACGTTCATCGTGAACAGCGGCAGGGCGAGCGCCAACAGATTGAGAGCGAGTGTGGCAACGATAGCCTCGCTGTAGATGCGGCGGCTATCGCGAAACGCCGGCATAAACCAACTCTCGTTCGTTGGCTCGATTGCGCTGGAGCCGCGCTCGTCCATGCCCGACAACGGCCTGAGGCGGAGGACCGTACGCGCTGGAGATTGCGAAATGCGCGACAGTGGCAACGACGCACGCGACGCCGGCCGGCCGGCCGGGCTCAATGTCGCCGTGCGTTCGCCTGTCACGGGATCGGTCGCCAGCTCCCAGACCACATCGCAGCCGCCCTCCTCCATCAGCACCACGACGGGAAGATCGTGCGCCGCAAGGGCGGACAGAGAAAGCGGGCCCACTTCTGCCGCAAGACCTGCGCGACGGGCAGCTTCACCGGCATATTCAATCGGCAGGCGGCCCTGCACCAGTGGCAACCCGGCGACAAGTGCAACAGGCGAGCTGGGCCTTCCGTAATGCTGAGCAACATCGGAAATGGCACCGGCGAGGAGGTCGTCCGGTTCTCGATCCGCTTGCAGCGCGGCGGACGTGCGGGCGGCGGCGACAAGATTTGCGACTGCCGCTTCAAGACGCCGTTTCATGTCGCCGGCCGCGGTCAAGAAGAAAGCCTCTCTCTTATATGTCCGAGGCGACACCGCTGCGCGGAGCCGGCCGCCTCGGAAGGGCTGGTTCGTCCGAGGCGACACCGCTGCGCGGAGCCGGCCGCCTCGGAAGTGCTGAAATGTCCGAGGCGACACCGCTGCGCGGAGCCGGCCGCCTCGGAAGGGCGACACCGCTGCGCGGAGCCGATTGCCGCGCAGGGAGTACGCCTCATTTCACGGGGACTTCTGGGTCAACGCGGTCGTGGTAGCGGTCGCTCGGCCAGGCCTGGACTTCCGTGCGCCAGCCTTCAATGAGGTTGGCGGCCGGGGGAACGGCCGCTTCCGGCGGGAGTTCGAGGCCTAACGCGGGGACAAGCCGGCCGGCTGTGGCGAGCAGCCGATAGCCGCTATAAATTCCGATCGCTTCTTCCGTCCGCAGCGAGCTCTCTACGACGAAGATTTCATTTTGTGCATCGAGCAGATCGAGGAGACGGCGCTGTCCGGTGTCGAATTGTTCAAGATAAGCGGCGCGCCGCTGGCGCTGGAGATCGAACTGCAGGCGCAGTTCGGGCACACGCACACGGGCGGCGCGCAGCGCGGCCCATGACGTGCGGGCTTCGCGCTCGACGATGAGAGCCGTATTGGCGTTGATCCCTTGTGCTTCGGCCGCGCGCGCACGAGCTTCCCAGATTCGCGCCTTGTCGATGCCGCCGTTGAACAGATTCCAGCGCACAACCAACATTGCGGTCGCCTCGTAGTTGCGATCGCTATCTTCCACTTGTCCCCAGCCATGATTGGTGGCGACTTCAAAATTCAGTTTCGGGCTGAAACGAGAGTATGCCGTTCCGACGGCAGCTTCGGCTGCAATCGCGTCGAACTGCGTCGCAACGACAGACGGTGCGGCCTCAATCGCCTCGGCCGCGGCACTCTCTTCGCTGTCGGGCAGATCGCGCGCCGGCGGGGCGCCCGAGAGCTGTGCCGGCATGCGGCCGACGATCGACTTGAAGAGCGATTGGGCATTCAGCACCGACTCCTCAGCTTGCGCGAGGATCGATTTGGCGTTGGCCATGCGGGCACCGGCCTCGGCTCGTTCGGCGCCATTTGCGACGCCGCCGTCAACACGCCGTTGCACGCGGGCGTGGAGATTCTGGTGCGCTGACAGGTTGGCCTGGGCGGCCTTCAGTACGGCACCGGCGCGGATGCACTCAAGATAGGCCTGGACGGCTCGCAGGGCGATCGCGTTCGCCGTGTCGTTGACGCGCCAGCGCGCGGATTCAACCCGATTGCGCTGTCGTGCGATCTCATGACGGCTCTCAAATCCATCGAAGACGCGCTGCGAGAAAACCGTGCCAACGGCGTTCGTATCATGCCAGGGATTACTGTCGACGACGCCCAGTTCGGTGCGGCTGTACTCGCGGTGCCGACCGGTGGCCGCGCGAACGTCGAACGTCGGCAGGTTGAGGCCCCGCGCGGCATTGAGTTCATTATCGATGGCGCGGCGATTGAACCGGATTGCGCCGAGTTCCGGATTGGTATTCAGCGCTTCATGCACAACGTCGACGAGACTGTCGGCCTGTGCTGAGTGGCCGAGACAGAGCAGCGCCAACCCCGCTGCGCTGGCCCATTGAACCATCGTACCGCACCGCATTCCATGCCCCCTGCCCGCGCGCCCCCACGCAGGATCGCAGACGCCCCGCATTGCCGTACGGCAGCCGAGCGCGCCAATTGTCCGTACGCTGTGCCAGATTCGCATCCATCAGAATACAAGCCTCGCTCGTGCACCGGCAATTGGATCGCATCGGCGAAATAAGTGCTTCGCCGCGGAAGATGTTGCGCTGGACAAACGCAGTGATTCGCACCGATTACACCGGGTGCGCGCCGAGCGATCAACGACTCGCCGACGGCGTCGCACACAGCAACCGTGGCAACCGAGTGACAGTCATCTTTAAACGATAAGGTTGCCGTTGGTCCGCAAGGTATTCACGTCAAGACCCGTGATGCCCTGCAGGATCACCAGGTTCTGGAAGCTGTCACCGCCTCCATCGGCATCAATTCGGATCGTCGAGTTGCCGCTGGCTTGCGTGATCTGGACGAAGTCGGCGAGCACCGATGTGCCGCCGTTGAACCCTGACAGCAGCGCGGCGATATCAAGGGCGTCGCCTCCCGAACCCGTCGTAAAGTCTGTGATCGTATCCACACCAGACCCCAAATCGCCCGCACCAAAGCCGAAACGGTCGCTTCCGCCTCCGCCGGTCAAGTTATCTGCGCCGGTGCCGCCGACGAGCCTATCGGCATCCGCGCCGCCGTTTAAGGTATCGGCTCCACCAAGACCAAAGATCAATTGGGTTCCCGCGGCGCCCGTCAATGTGTTGGCTGTTGCATTGCCGGCGAGAACCTGCGGCACCGTCAGCTGGAATGTGTCCGTGACAGGGGTGGCGAGCGTGTCGGGCCCGTCCAGAGTGACGGCCGACAGACTGACTGTGTAGGTGCCGCCGGATGCCGAGGCGCCGACATCGGCCGCAATCGCATTGGCCTGGGCCTCTGATCCAGTGAAGATCCACGTGCCCGTCGATGGATTGGTGATCGTCCCGCCGCCCGCCGCAGAGAGCGACAATCCCGTCGGCACCGAACTGAAGGTTATGCGGATGCTTTCGGCGGCATTTTCACCCGGGTTGGTGCCGTTGTCGTCGGCCGTGCGCACGTTGAGATCCAGCAGCACACTGCCGGTCACATCGACGGCGACATTTTCAGCAAGGATTTCGACCGTGTCCGCCTTCGGGACCACGATAACAACAAGATTGACCGACGACTGGGCTTCGTCACCGTTGGCCAACTCCAGGGCGATCGCCGTCAGCGTCAGCGTCATGGTACCGGAGTAATGCAGCGGCGGCGTGATTTGCAGTGTCGAGAGTGCTGCGACCGGGATCGTCCAGCTGCCGTCACCGTTGTTGGAGCCGGCGGAGAAGCGCGTCCCGGCCGCCACGCCGGAGATCTTGACCGACAGCACTTCCGCGCCGTTGGTTGCGTTGTTGTCAACAAGGGCGGCTGACAAGCCGGTGATGCTGATCGCGTTGTCTTCGTCGCCGGTAACCGAGATCGGCGCTGACACGGCCGGAGCGTCGGCGGATGCGGTGACGGTGACGCCGAAAACGGCGACGTCGAGCTGCGTATTGTCTGCATCGGGCGTCAGGTCCACGGGCTCTGTTGAATAGGCCGCGACTTCGACAGCTACGGTGCCATGCCAGTTAGCGGCCGGTTGCAATTGCAGTCCGGAAAGCGCGGACGTCGGCACCCGATAAAAGCCGATCAGGCTCGTGCCGTCGATCGTCGCGTCGCTGTCGCCGGCGGCAACAACAGGATAGCCGCCGATAATGGTCGCGCCGTCCGACAGGCGCACATAAGCGTTGCTGCCGATGACCTCGCTGCCGTCCACGTCGCGCTCGGCGAGAGAAATGTCGAGGTTGACCGCGAGGTCTTCGACGCCGGCATCCGGCGCGGCAAAGATCGCGACGCCGTCGGCGACCGGATCAACCGCGATCGGCACCGTCGTCGCGCCAGTGGTTGCCCGCTGCAACGACGCATTGGTTGCCACGGCTTCGATGGTGATGTTCATCGTGCCGGAAAAGTCGGCGGGCGGGATGATTTTGACGGCACCGGAGTTGACCAGGGCCGCGCTGGCGACCCAGCGCCCGGTTTCGGGGTTGTAGCGCGCGCCTTCGACCTGGGCTCCCGCCGGAAGATTGGAGATCATGACAGAGACTGATGGATTGCTGGTATCACCCAGGGCCGGGCCCGCGGTGACGTTGAGCGTTATCGAACCGTCTTCATTGCCGGAGTTGGTGCCAATCGAGACGAGCGGCGGCTGGGGAGCGTTGCCGCCAGGACCACCCGATCCGGGAACAACCGTGACAGTGAAGTTGGCCGTGTTGCTCGCCGTGTCGCCGTCGTTTTCGACAGCGATTGAGGTGAGGCGCAAGTTTGCCGTACCCGACGCACCGTCGACCGTTAAAATATGCAGGCCGATGAAATCAGCGGGTGTAAAGAGCCACGTTCCATCACCGTTATCCAGACCGACAACATTGCCCGACCCATCGGTGAAGCCGAGGGCAGGGGCCGCGCCGGGGTTGGTCACAGCAACGACGTAATAGATGTCTTCGGACAGCGCTCTACCGAGCGCTGAATCGGTGTCGGTCGAGACGCCGCCAAGGTTCAAGGCCAGCTCGCTGCCAGATGCCCCGGACGTGGATGTTGCGAAGGCCGTCGGCGTATCGGCGGACCCGATGAGGTTGACGTTGAACGTCCCGCTCTCGACTTTATCGACGAATGTCGGCGTTCCGCTGAGGATCGCTTCGTCGCGGACCACGGCGGTAACAGGGATGGAGAAATCCTTGTTCGAATCCAGGAACAGCGCACCGTCGATGACAATGCCGCCGATGTCGGCTGCCAATACGGTAATGGTTCCAGCGGCTGGGTTGTACGTCACCGGTCCGGAGATATGATTGGAGACAAGATCGTCAAGGTCGGCACCCGCTCCGTCAAGGGCCGTCAGCCTGGCCGCGATCCCCGCATCGGCGAGAAGCGAGGACAGGTCGAAGGTGTAGCTGACGACGAATTCGGAACCGTCGTCATCGACGTAAGCGTGGTTGGCTGCGCTCGCCAGTGATATGCCGATACCGGATTCGCTTGCGGCTTCGGCCTGCGTGACGCCCAAGTTCCAGTTCGCCAAACCGTCAACCGTTGCCGAGTTGATGACGGGGCTGACGGTGATCGTGACTGGCCATTGCGATGAGGAGGCTTCGTCACCGTCCAGTTCCTGCGTGACGGCGCGGACGGTGACGCCAGAATAGGGATTTTCGCCCGAGAAGTTGCTTACAGGCGGGAGCTGCAGCGTCGGCATGGCTGCCGCCGTGATGCTCCAAGTCCCATTGCCGAGATACGTCACGCCGGCGACAGCGGAGGTCGGGATGACGCCTTGCGGCAGACCGCCAATGACAAAGGACAGGACTTCCGATCCGTCGTTGTCGACAAGTAGACTGTTCAGATTGCCACCGGCGCTGGCTACGATTGCGGCGCCGAGGTCGATGGTTTCGTCTTCGTCCGCCGACACGGCAACCGTGCGGGTGCCCGGTGCGTCTGCAACGCCCGTGACCGACACTTCGATGTTGTTGTAAAAGTAGTAGCTGAGAGAGCCGGTCGAGTCGCTATCGGTCACCACAGTCTCTACGGCGAGCGTTATAATACCCTGGAGCGCCGACGAGTAGTTGACGGGCGGCAGGATCGCGAGGGCTGCGACGTCGGCTGGCGTCAGCGCGTATTCGCCGAAACTCGGTAGTATTTCCAATCCGCCCGCGCCAAAGATTTTTGCGCCAGCCGGTACGCCGCCGGTGATCCTGACGACGTAGGTTTCCGAACCATCCTTGTCCGCGAGCGTGATGCTCATGGGGATTGGAATCCTGGTGTCTTCGATGCCGACGCCATTTCCCTTGATGGTCGGGGCGTCAGGTACCGGGGATACCGTGACATCGATGTAGTCGGTGACGGTTTCGGTCTGTGAAGTGTTGTCGGATCCGCCGAAACTGGTCGCCGCGACCTCGAGCCCGGAAGCGCCTTCGGTCGAGATGACCTCAACCTTGATGCCGTCCGTGCCGAACAGCGCACCGCCCCAGTTGCTGCGCGGATCGAAGGCGATGCCGCCGCCATTGAGAAAGCTGTCGAGAGCGGCTTCGCGGGTAGCGTTATCGGCTCCCGTCGCGGTGATGAGATAGACCCCGCCGCCCTGGTTCGTCAGCGTGACGCCCACGGGCGGCGTGCCCACGATCGTTCCGATCGGGCCAAGTTCATCGCTGGGTACAGTAATGCGCACCGAAAGTATCTCAGAGTTGTCCGAGTCAGCACTATTGCCGGCGTTGATGGTGAGCGCGACGTTGGCTCCGTCCTCTGCGACGAAACTAGAAGGGTCGACAACGCTGATCGACGGCGTGTCGGCCACCGCTTGGACGCGGATCGCGTGATTGAAGGCATTGTCCTGCGAATTGGCAACGCCACCGTTCACATCCAAAGTCGTGGCGGTGACGCTGACGAGACCGTTGAGGTCGGTGTGGGCCGGCCCCATCGTGACCGTGAAACCGGCGAGCGCGGCGCGGATATCGGTCTCCGCTTGGGCGCGTTCGACCTGGGTCAGAGCCGCAACATCGGTAGCACCCGTGATGATCGTGCTGGTGATCGTGTAGGCGCGCGTGGCCGAGTCGAAAGCGATCTGGGCCGTACCCGACGCCGTGCCGGGCACAATGGTGTACGTCTGGGGTACCGTATCGGCCGGAAAATCGAGAACGATGCGTGTGATCGTTTCGCTGGCGGAATTGTTGCCCGTGCCTGTCGCGTTGTCGACGACAGTCATGCCGCTGTTGATGTCGGAACCGACGGCGATGGCGCCGTTGTCTTCGACGCCCGACGACAAAGTTGGGGTGGTTACACCGTCCGCGTCGGGAGCCACTGTCACCGGCAGGGTCTGCGTAGCGGTGGTGGAGGTGACACTACCGGCGGCGTTGGTGTCGACAACCACACCGCGGACCACGAGGTTCATGGTACCGGAGTAGTTCGCCGAAGGCAGGATACTGAGTGCGGCCAACTGAGCTTCGGTGACCCGCAGCCAGCCTGGTGTCACAACCGTGCCGACAGAGAGGCCGCCGCTGATGAATTGCGTGCCCGCCGGATAACTCGACTGCTGGATTTCAAAGAAACGGGTTTCCGAATTATCCGTGTCCGTCGTCACCGATGACACGGTGATTGCGCCCAGCGCGAACGTCGTGTCTTCGGTGCCCGAAGCACTTGCGGGAATGGACAGGGTCGGAACTTCAGGGACCGGCGTCACAGGGATTGTGAAACTTGCAACGGTCTGAGTAATCGGTGTCGCAATTTCAGGTCCCGAGATACCGCCGCCCATGCCGGCCGTTGCGCCGTTGTTGTCTTCTGCCGGGGCGCTTTCGATGGCGCGTGCGGTTACCGTAACCGTGATGTTCTCACCGTTGTTGGCGCCCGGCCGGACTTGCAGTGAGGCCATTGCGGCATCTATGTCGGCGGCCGCACCTGTCAATATGACTTGGCCGGGAGTCGCGGTGTCGAAAACGACGCCTGCTGTGGTGCCGAATTGGATTTCGGGACGCGCGCCCGAACCTGGCGTGGAAAAGGCGACCGTGACGCGCTGGTAGGTTTCAGACCCGTCCGTATCGTTGAGGGTGGTGGTGACGGCATACGTAACATAGCCGGAATCTTCGTTGACCGCCGGCTTCGTCGTGGCCCCCACGTTGACAGTCGGCACGTCAGCCACAGCCTGCACGGTGACGGTGTGGGTCAGCGTGAAGGTGTCTGTGTCGGTCGTGGCTCCGTTGTTGTCCGTGACCGTGCCGTTGACGGTGACCGTGAAGTTCTCGTCACGATCGTCCGCAAGTGTAATTGAGAGCGAGTTCAGGACGGCGATGACGTTGTTGGCATTGGTGCCGGTGATGGTAACTGTGCCGGTTGCAATTGAGATGCTCGTTGTGACGCCGGGGAGCGTAGTAGCGAATGCAAGCGCCTGAGCGTTGACGGGGAACCCGGTGAGGGTGAAGTCGAGGCCTTGGGAAGCGTCGACATCGACGATGGTCAGGCCGAGCCGCGTGCCGATCGGAATGATGAGATCGGGATCGCTTGCGAACGTGGAGCCGTCGTTTTCCTGCACAGTGGTCGTCGAGTTGGTCAACACCGGGATATCGTTGACCGGGTTGACCGTGACGGCGATGTACGTCGTCACTGTTTCCGTCTTTGAGGTGTTATCCGGGCCGCCAAAGCTGTTTGCTGCAAGCTCGCCGCCGGTCGCCGCCTCTGTGGAAATGGCGTCAACCCGAATGCCGTTCGTGCCCGAAAGCACGCCGGAGTAATTGGCGCGCGGCGTGAATGTGATGCCGCCGTTGAGGAACGTGTCGAGCAGGGTCTCCCGGTCGGCCGGTGCTGCACCCGTGGCGGTGACGAGATATCCACCGCCACCTTGTGCCGTCAGCGTGACGCCGCTGGGTGGCGTTCCAGTGAGTGTGCCGATGACGCCCGCCCCATCGGACGGGACGGTGATCCGCACGGAGAGGGTTTCGGAATTGTCCTCGTCGGCGCTCCGGTTTGGACGGATGGTCAAAGTCGCGGTCGTATCCTCGTCGAACGTGATGGCGTCGGCACTGACCGTCGGTGCATCGGCGATGGCTTGCACGACGACGCTATGGTTGTAGCTTGTCGTGTTGGTCGATGTATCGTTGTCGGTCGTCGTTACCGTGACGGCAAGATTGAAGTTCTGGTCCGAGTGAAGCGGCGCCTGGATCGACAACGAATTGAGCGCCGTGCGGATCTGCGCTTCGCTGCCGCCTGTCAACGTGATCGTTTCCGTGCCGGTGGAAATGAAAGACTGCAGCGTGTTCGAGAGATCTGTGTAAGTGACCTTCGTGCCGGTGGGGAACGCGGAGACCGTGACAGTGGTCACGCTTTCGGTGCCGTCGAGATCGATCTTGGTATAGCCGATGTTGGACCCGATGCTGACATCGGTATCTTCCTGAATAATCGACGAACCGGACGGCGTCACGGGGTCTGCCACAGCGGTGACCATCACGGGAACCGATATGTCGATGGAGGTTTCGAGTATGGCGACTTCGCCAGCGCCAGTTTCTGAGGGTGCGCTTTCGATCGTTGTCACGCGCGCCGAAAGGCTAAACTCGGTATCGAGATGCTGGCGAGCGCCACCCGGCACGAAGACCAACGTCAAATTCGAAAGAACGTCTTGAATTGCCGCTGTGTTGGCCCCGGAAACGGTGTACGTGCCATTGCCGTTCAAGGTCAGCGTGCCGGAACCGGCGGACGATTCTGTCAAAGTGAAGCCAGCCGGAACGTTGCCGATGACAACATCCTTGATGCGCTCGGTGCCGTCGGAGTTGTCGGGATGGCCGACAGTAATGGAAATCGGAATGTTCTGGTCTTCGAGGCCGGCGCCGCTGCCCGTCGCCGTTGGCGTGTCCGCAACGGCGGCCACGCGGATGTTGTGGGTGTAGCTGGAGGTCGTCGTCGCGGCGGCTTCGGCTTCGCTGGTCGTCTGGTCGACCTTGGTGATGGCGAGGGAGACCGCGATGTTAACGTCGCTGTGCAACGGCGGTTGCAGCGTGAACGTGGCGAGTGTCGCGCGGATGGCGTCTTCGCTGCCGCCGGCGATGGTGTAGGTCGTGATGCCGGCCGCCGTTGACGGCGTGACCGTCACGCCGGGGCTCGCGGTATAAGTGACCGTCGCGGCAGACGGAATGTTGCCGACCACGATCTGCGTGATGGATTCCGAGCCGTCGGCTTTGTCGTTCTGCGTGATGGCAATGTTGGCGCCGAAGATCACGCTCGTATCTTCATCGACGGTGCTCGACCCCGTGACCGTCGGCATGTCGGTGACAGGGCGGACCGTGACCGGAACCTGGAATGTCGCATCAGCCTTGAGCAAGGTTACTTCGCCGCCCGAGAGAACGCTCTCGATGGTGCCGACGCGAACGCCGACGTCGAAGTTCACATCGCTGTCGGTGGGGGCCTGGACTTGCAGACCCGTGGCGAGGAAGCTTTGGAACTGCGCGGCGGTCGCCGAGCCCGGCGTAAAGGTGTGCACATTGCCGACGACCGACACGGTGATGCCGTTGGGCAGGCTTGGTGAGTAGATCAGTGTCGCGCCGGCCGGGATGGTGATGGCGGCAAAGTCGTACTGCTCCGAGCCATCCGCATCGATGCGCGAGACCGTGATCGGCAAGTTGATGGGCTGGTCTTCGAAGCCCGACGCCGAACCCGAGAGCGTCGGACCGTCAGCGACGGCTGACACCGTAATGGTCATCGGAACCGTCTGCGTGTTCGTCACGCCACCGAGATCTTCGGTCGTCGCGCTCACATTTATCGTAAGATTTTGATCAGTATGCGGCGGCGGCGTCAGCGCGACCGTGGCCAGTTCGGCACGGATGTCCGCTTCGCTGCCGCTGAGGGTCAGAGAGCCGCCGGCAGGCATGATCACTGTGACCGGCGGTCCACCAGCCGCGGGCGTATAGGTCACGATCGTTCCGGCGGTGAAGCCGGACAGGACGACCTGCGTCAACGTTTGAGTCAGTGGGTCATTGATGACGATACTGATATCGTCACCGAACA
This sequence comes from Hyphomicrobium sp., assembly GCA_022844105.1. Taxonomy (GTDB): domain Bacteria; phylum Pseudomonadota; class Alphaproteobacteria; order Rhizobiales; family Hyphomicrobiaceae; genus JAGVSR01. The sequence goes on from JALHMJ010000013.1 coordinate 56,690, forward strand.
TGACGGCCGTGTCCTCATCCGTCGCCTGCGGCGGAGCCGTCATTGTCACCGGGTCGGCAACCGGATTGACGAGCACACGGATGGGTGCTGAGGCGATCTCCTGGTCGCCATTCGAACCTTCTGTCGCAATGGCGACGATCGTCATGCCGGCAAAGGTGCCGCTCTCGTCGGGCGGCGGCAGAAAATAGACGTTTGGCACTTGCGCAGGGGTCAATGTGTAGGTCTTGCTGCCGTCAATAGCGACCGTGAATGGATATTCGTTGCCGACGCTATCGGTGATCTTGGCATCGCCATCAACGCCGCGGATTTCGACCACGTGGGTTTCGGAGCCATCGAGGAGATCGCCGAACGTTGCGGCAAGTTCATCCAGATGCACGAGTGTGTCTTCGTCTGTTGTTTCTGCGTCGCCCGTGGCGGTGACAAGGTCGGCGACGGCCTCGACATCAACATGATAATCGTGATGCACCGTTTCCCGGTCGAGGTATCCCGGCAAGGCGGGGTCAACGTTGCGCTCGATGGTCGTGACATCGATGCCGAGGGTGATGCGGCCGTGGAAATCCTGCGTGGGTGTCACGGACAACGACAGCAGGAGCGCCTGAATATCTGCTGACGACCCTGTGATGACGAACGACCCGTCTGGTCGCTGCTCGACGTCCGCACCCGCGATTGTGGTATCCCAAATAAGCGTAGCTCCGGCCGGCAGCCCTGTAATGACGACCTTCTCGACATCTTCCGAACCATCCGGATCGTTCAAGTCGATCGATACCGGCGTTGCAATGCTGACGTCTTCGTCGGTGAACGCGCTGCCGCCGATCGTTGCCGGATCGGCGACGGCCTCGACCGTAATGCCCACGGAGCCGGAAATGGTGAGTCCGGTTCGCGGATCGCGGAATGAATAGGTGAATTGCGCAAAGCCGGAATAGCCGGGCGCGGGCGTGAATACGAACTCGCCCTTTGGACCAAAACTCACCGATCCTACACTGGGATCGATCGTGGTTCGCCATGTTGTGATCGGCAGCGGCATGATGCCGGGATCGAACAGATTTCCCGTATAGACCGTGTCTTCGACGGCTGCGAAGGCGGCGATGGGTTCAATGGGTGGCCAAATGATCGGTGCATAACCACCAAGTTCGAATGGGCTGGCGCCCTCGTCGAGGTCGCGCGACGCGCGGAGATATTCGATATCGCCGAGGAGCCAAAGATGATCAAGGCTGTCGCCAACCGGCGTCGTCGGACCGACATAAAGCGCGTTGTCATTCGACGATGTTTTTTCACCATTGCGGTGTCCGCGATCCTCATCGCCCAAACCGGTCAGATGCTTCAGCGCGCTCCCGACAGCGGTATCGACGAGCCGACCACTGGCGCCGGCTTCACCGCGTTTGAGATCATCGCGGCCCCACTGCCGCGTCTCGACATCGGGAGCATCGAGTCGCCGCAGACCTGGCACACCCAACAGTGACCCTGGAATGGACGTAACCGGCGGGTAGCTGCTGCCGGTTTCTGTCAGGTTCGCCTGTGTGTCATCTTTGGAATTATCGATGTCCGGCCCGTGCGGGAGGTACTCCGCCAAGGGCCCGGTGCCCGCCCCGCCGCGCTGTAGATCAGCCACGACGGACTGGAACAACGCCGCATCGCCATTGAGAATGTCCAGCAGAGTGCCATGTTTATTGTTGAAGGCAGCCGGGATCGCATCCGTGCCCTGCAAGACGATCAGCCCGCCTTCGGGAAAGCGCAGACCGAGCAGACCCTCAACTGTGACCGTCACTTTCGCGCCGGCGTGAATGATAAAGTTTACGATCGAAGGGCCGGTGGCGGGCGTGACCTCAAAGTCGATGACCTCGCGGCGCGCGGGGAGACGTAGCGGCGAAGCGCTTGGTGCCGGGCCGGTTTGATCGCTTTGGGTAAACTGGCGTTCGGCGTTGATATTGCCGGTGCTGTTCGAGCGATCCATTACGAGGTCCTTTTACGCCGGAGCGCATGCATCCGCAGGTAGGCGGATTTCTGCTGTTTGCGGAGGACCGTAGAGGACTTATGGTTTCAAGATTGCTAAGTAGACGCCGGATATGTGTCAATTCGCAGTGTCTTACAAATTCATTAAACAAGGCAATTCACATTCAATAAGCAGTCAATTCTGGCGTATTCGCTGGGTTTTGTAGTCCCTTTTGCATTTCGGGCGTCAGTTTCACTTCATCTTCAAATAGGTGTTGTCTCGTCACAGAATAGACGGGCAACCAAGTCTTTGCGATATGTTGCATGTGGCGCTAATTGCGGCGTTAAAAATAGAAAAAACGGCATCCCGCTTGCCGGCGCACCACTTTCTCAGGCTTTGGTATTCCGCTGAATGTCGAAATCTCGACGACAATAGTTTAGGACTTGGCCGGAGATGGCGGTTGTGGCGGCGGCAGCAATCGGGTGGCTGCGTGAGCAATCAGCTCGTTCACATCGAGACCGGGCGCGACCTTCTCATAGTCTTCGTCGATCAACAGGCACGCCGCACCGTGGACGAACGTCCACAGGTTGAGAGCGATATGCATCGGATCGCCGTCCGCGTCGTTGCGGGCGCAGTAGACGGCGACCTGCTCGATGACGTTGGAGAAGCAGGCGCGACCTGTTTTCTCGACATCCGCGGCGCGCTTCAAAGCGCTGTTGTGCCCGAACATGAGGCGGAACACGGCCGTTTCGTCCATCGCGAACGCGAGATAGGCCTGCCCCATCGCGATCATGCCGTCGATCGTGCCTTCGCCTTTTGACTGCACGGCTGCAATCGACCGCTCGGCCATGCGGTCAAAACCCTGTTCGACGATGGCTTCGAGAATTTCCAATTTGTCGCGAAAATGTTTGTAAGGGGCGGCCGTCGATACGCCGGCAACGCGGCAGGCATCCGCGAGTGTGAAATTTTCAGCGCCGTTTTCGACCAGGAGTTGATGCGATGCATCGATCAGCGCCTGACGCAGATCGCCGTGATGGTAGCGCGGCTTTTTTGCACCTGCTTCGGACGGGCGACGAGATAGAGGTTCGGACATTTCGAGATCATCGATGATTTGAAGCTCTCCGCAAAGTTAGCGCAATTAACACTTGCTAAGTAAGCGTCGCTAACATATGTTAGCTTTGCTTACTTTACAAGCAACCATTGGGCTGCGACGCGTAAAAAGGACGGTTTTTCAATGGCTCACAGTCATGCCAAGCACCTATCTCAAGTCATCCGGACCGGGCTGGTTCTGGCGGCGGCCGGAGCGCTTGCGGGCTGCGATGCCGGGGCCGCCAATGAGGTGCCGCCAAAACCGCAAGCCGTTGAGACGCAGACGATTTCGTTGCAGCCCTCGTCGCGCGCATGGAGTTACGTCGGCACCATCAAGGCCCGCTATCAATCAGATCTTGGGTTCCGCGTCGGCGGCAAGGTTGTCGCCCGGCTCGTCGAAGTTGGCGAGCGCGTCGAGCGAGGGCAGGTTCTCGCTCGGCTCGATCCTGCTGATCTCGAACTCGCACTGGCCTCGCAAGAGGCGGAACTTGCCGCTGCCACGGCCAGCCGCGATGAAGCCGTCGCATCTCTCGCCCGGTACGACACCTTGTTCAAAGACGGTCATGTATCGAAGGCGGCTCTCGACCAGCGCGGCTCTGCGGCCGCAGAAGCACGCGCGCGCGTCGACCGGGGACAGCGCAACGTTTCGCTCGCCCGCAATCAGCTCGATTACGCCACGCTCTTTTCTGACGCGACTGGCGTCGTGACGACCCTACCGGTGGAAGCCGGTCAGGTTGTTGCGGCCGGCCAGCTCGTTGCGAAGGTCGCGCGCCTCGATGCCATTGAAGCGGAGGTTGCACTTCCCGAACAGGACGTGGAAGCCGTCCGCGGCGCCAAGGCCAACGTCGTGATCTGGGGAGCGAGCCCCGATGACGAGCAGAAATCTTTGACGGCGCGATTGCGCGAGGTGGCGCCGGACGCCGATCCGATGTCGCGCACATTCCGTGCCCGCTTCGCCCTCGATGCTCCCGGACCTGACGCCACCCTTGGTCGGACGGCCACCGTTCGGCTGCGAGCCGGCCAATCCGACAACGTCGCTGTTCTTCCTATATCGGCGGTTGTCAACGAGGGCAGAGGAGCGGTCGTTTGGGTCGTATCGGCCGATGGAACGCGCGCCGCACCCCGTCCCGTTACGATCCATTCGCTGGAGAACGGCCGTGTGCTGGTTTCGTCCGGCCTCAGCAACGGCGACCAAGTCGTTGTGCTCGGTGTGCATCTGCTCGATCCCGGCAAACCGATCCGATCCATTGCATCGCGCACTGCCACCAGCCAGAACTAACGGAGTAAAACCAATGTCGAGCGGATTGGTCGTCGTGACCGGCGGATCGGGTTTCATCGCCAAGCATATCGTGCTGCAGCTTCTCGACTCCGGCTATAGCGTACGCGCCACGGTTCGTTCGCCAGCGCGGCAGGCGGAATTGCGGTCCGCCATGCGGGCGCATGCGCGTGATGCATACGGTGTCGACCACCGGCTCAGCTTCGCACAGCTTGATCTCGACAACGACGACGGCTGGGAGGCAGCATTAGCCGGCACCAACGCACTAATCCATACGGCTTCGCCCTTTCCGCTCGTGCAGCCCAGGGATGAGAACGATGTCATTCGGCCGGCGGTCGAGGGAACTCTCAGAGCCTTGCGCGCGGCAAAGAAGGCTGGCGTTACGCGGGTGGTGCTGACGTCGTCTGGCCTTGCGGTGATGCTCGCCAACAAGGGCAGCAATGCCGCACGCGACGAGAGCGACTGGAGCGATGTCAACGATCCGCGCGCGAATCCCTATGCCAAATCGAAGACGCTCGCCGAGCGGGCGGCGTGGCGGTACGTCGAGACAGACGCACCCGAAACACAACTAACCGTCATCAATCCGGGCTTCGTTATTGGCGCTCCCCTGGATACGGCTTTCGGCACGTCGCTGCGGGTCATTCAGCGCATCCTTGAAGCGAAAGATCCGATGTTGCCGAACTTCGGCTTTCCCGTCGTCGATGTGCGCGACATCGCAGCCATGCATGTCGCTGCGCTGACGCGACCGGGCACAGCCGGTAAGCGCTATCTCGGCGGCGATGAATTCGTATGGTTTCCGCAAATGGCGCAAATTCTCAAAGGCGCATTTCCCGAACGCGGAATCGTCACGCGGCGGGCGCCGAATTTCATTATTCGGGTCTTGGCGCTCTTCGACAAGGAAATCGGCACCATCATTCCAAATCTCGACGATCGCATCGATGTAACTGCGGATCGAGCGCGACGAGAACTGGACATGACTTTCAGGCCGGCAGCCGATGCCATCGTTTCGGCGGGCCGCTATATCATCGACAACAAACTCGTCTAGCCGCGCAGGCGGGAGGTCTAAATGAATTTCAATCTTTCGGCCATCGCCGTGCGCAATCCGGCCGTGGTTTTGTTTTTCATCATTGCGATCGGCTTGAGCGGTGCTTTCGCATATTTTCATTTGGGGCGCGCCGAAGATCCGAATTTCACCATCAAAACGATGGTGGTGCAGACGTATTGGCCGGGTGCCGCGGCCGATGACTTGCAGCGGCTCGTTGCCGAACCACTCGAAAAGCGTCTGCAGGAAATGCCTGAGCTCGATTACGTGCGGACGTATTCGCGCCCCGGCCAGACGATCATGCAAGTCCAGCTCAAAGATAGCGTGCGCGGGCGAGCCGCATCGGACGCCTGGTATCAGGTTCGCAAGAAACTGAGTGATAGCCGCATCGAGCTGCCGCAAGGCGTGCTGGGACCGTTTTTCAACGACGAATATGGGGACGTTTTCTCGGCCGTCTATATGCTGTCCGGTGAAGGAGCCACGCGCGCCGATCTGAAACGGCAAGCCGAAGTTGTGCGCCGCGCCCTACTCAGGGTTCCGGACGTGGCGAAAGTCGTCCTTGTTGGAGATGTGCCGGAACGCATTTTTGTTGAAATCAGCTACCGAAAGCTGGCCACGCTCGGCATTCCTGCGGAAACGATCTTCAACGCCGTCGGCGAACAAAACGCTATGGTTTCCGCAGGATCGATCGAAACGGATGCCGATCGTATCGAAGTCCGGGTCACTGGCGCTTTCAAGGGCGAAGAGGCGATTCGTGCGGTCCCGATCGAAGCCGGCGGGCGCACCTTCCGACTCGGCGACATTGCCGAAGTGAAGCGCGGCTACGAAGATCCTGCGTCCTTCCTTGTCACCCACCGCGGCCAGCCGGCCGTGGGCGTGGCGGTGGCGATGGCTGAAAATGCCAATGTTCTCGATCTCGGGCGCAATCTTTCGGCTGCAGTCGCTACGGTCCGATCCGACATCCCCTTGGGGATCGAACTGGAGCAAATCGCGGATCAGCCGCGTGTCGTCGAAGAATCCGTCGGAGAATTTCTGACGTCGTTCGGTGAAGCCCTGGCCATCGTGCTCATCGTCAGCTTCTTCTCACTTGGCTTCCGGGCCGGCATCGTCGTTGCGCTGTCGGTTCCGCTTGTTCTGGCGATCGTGTTCGTCGTGATGTACGCCGCCGGCATGAACCTCGACCGCATTACACTTGGCGCGCTCATCATCGCCCTCGGGCTCCTCGTTGACGATGCCATCATTGCTGTCGAAATGATGGTCGTGAAAATCGAGGAAGGCTTCGACCGCATCAGTGCTGCCGCTTTTGCGTGGCAATCGACGGCATTTCCAATGCTGACCGGTACACTTGTCACGGCAGTCGGATTTCTTCCGGTGGGGTTTGCGAAATCAACGGCGGGTGAATATGCCGGCAACATTTTTTGGATCGTCGGGCTGGCACTGATCGTCTCGTGGATCGTGGCTGTTGTCTTTGCTCCATATCTGGGAACCCGGCTTCTGTCGGAGAAAATCGGCAGCCACGCTGCGCATGGATATGACAGCCGCGCTTACACGGCGTTGCGGGGGACGATCAACTGGTCTTTGCGCTATCGCTGGACGGTGATAACCGCGACCGTCCTCTCATTCATCGCCGCAATCGGCGGCATGGCGTTCGTGCAGCAGCAATTCTTCCCGACGTCGTCTCGCCCTGAGCTCTTCATCGAAGTCCGGATGCCGGAAGGCACATCGATCGAGGCAACGGCAAAGGCTGCGGCCGACGCGGAAAAACTATTGGCCGGCGATAGCGATGTCGTCACCTACACGACTTATGTCGGTCAGGGCAGCCCGCGGTTCTTCCTCGCCCTCAATCCCGTACTTCCCAACCCAAGCTTTGCTTTGACCGTGATCATGACCAAGGATGCGGAGGCGCGCGAAAGGCTAAAAAGCAAACTCGAAAGCGCTATCGCCGATGGCGCGGTTCCTCAGGCCCGCGTTCGCATCGACAGATTGAATTTCGGCCCACCGGTCGGATTTCCCGTCCAGTTCCGCGTTGTTGGCGAAGATCCGCTACGGGTGCGAGACGTTGCGCAGCAGGTGCTTGCACTCATGCGAAGCGAGCCGCGCGCCGTCGATCCGCAGCTCGAATGGAACGAGCAGGTCAAGAACATCACGCTCGAAGTGGATCAGGATCGCGCGCGCGCGTTCGGCCTCAACTCGGTACAAATCTCACGAACGCTGCAATCACTCTTGTCGGGCGCGACCATCTCGGAATACCGGGAAGGCATCGAGGTGATCGATGTCGTGGTCAGGGCAGCGCCGGGCGAGCGGCTCGATCCTGGCCGAATTGGCGATCTCACGATTTTGACCCGCAGCGGGACGGCCGTGCCGTTGCGGCAGGTTGCGACGTTGAAGGTCGGTTTTGAAGAACCAATCTTGTGGCGGCGCAACCGGGATCTCAATCTGACGGTTCGCTCCGACGTTGCGCCGGGTGTCCAGCCACCGACTGTTACGGCGGCACTGTTGCCGAAGCTTGCCGCGCTGCAATCGACGCTTCCGGCCGGCTATCGTATCGACATTGGCGGAGCGGTGGAGGAAAGCGAGAAGGCCAACATCGCGCTGTTCAAGATTTTCCCGGTCATGCTGGTGGCGATGTTGACGATCCTGATGCTACAGCTACGCAGCTTTTCTAAATTGCTTCTGGTGTTTTCAACCGCGCCTCTTGGATTGATAGGCGCAGTCGCCGCCCTGCTCGCCTTCAATGCGCCGTTCGGGTTCGTGGCACTTTTGGGCGTCATCGCGCTTGCCGGCATGATCATGCGCAACACTGTTATTCTCGTCGATCAGATCGATCACGATCTGGCGGCGGGACTGCCACCTTGGGACGCCATCGTCGAGAGCACCGTGCGCCGCGCACGGCCCGTCATTCTGACGGCTTTGGCCGCCATCCTTGCCATGATTCCGCTGGCGCGCAGCGTGTTCTGGGGACCGATGGCCATCAGCATGATGGGTGGACTTCTGGTGGCGACGGTTTTGACGCTCATCTTCCTGCCGGCACTCTATGCGGCCTGGTTCCGGGTTCGACAGGGCAAACCCGGAACTGTCTCTGCTAAGCCAGCGATCGCGCCGCTTATGTTGCATGCGGCAGAGTAGGACAGCAGCGACAGCGGCGACAGCAATTAGTGGTGATTAGCGGACCCCGTCGCTATGCCGGGCCGCAAGAGAGCGACGATATTTTTGGCATACTCTGCATCAGACTTGTAGACCGTTCCGGAAAGGAAGCGATACCAGAACGCGCCGTGAATCATGTGCGCCAGTGCGTCGAAATCGATATCCTCACGAATTTGTCCGAGCGCAATGCCGTGGCGGAACGCGCGGCGCAATGCTTCGCACCGAACCCGATGAACGTTCTCATAAAGTTTGCGCCGGAACTCCGGATCGTACTGAGCCTCCGCGATCAAACTGCGCAGGCCTTTCGAGACGAGGGGAGCGCTCATGAATGTGAAATGTCGCGCGATATCTTGTTCAAGATCGGCAAAGGCGTCGGCAGTCTGAATGACCGGCGGCATAGCCTTCAGAGAATGTAGCGTGAAGGTATCAAGCACAAGATCGGCTTTGGTTGGCCACCAGCGATAGATCGACTGTTTTCCGACCTTGGCGCGGGCCGCTATTTTTTCAATCGTGACATCGGGGTAGTTTTCGCTACCGACAAGTTCGATGGTCGCGTCCATGATGGCGCGTTGGGTCGCGTCACTACGCGGGCGTCCAGGCGCACGCTTGCCGACTGTCGCCGCTTCCGATGTCATGGCCGGTTGCTCCTGATTGCGAAGCCGATTCACAATACGAAACGTATCGGATGGAAAACACTTGTCCAAGATTACTTTGTGCTGTGTCATCGGATTGCCAAGGGTTCTCTAAAGTTGGTGGTCGACGACGCGCACAACGACGCCACCCTGAATCACTTTGTTTTCAGAGTGCGTCGTGATTCACCGCCACATGTCTTTTTTCGAGGCGGTTGGTCAGCGCTGGCGAGAAAGGCAAAGCCTTGAACTCGCACAGGCTCTAGGGATCAAACCTGATAACAATCGTCCACTTCATTGGACGCATCATTGAGTCGTCGCGGCGGCGGGGCTGATGGCCCCGCCCTTACGTGTGGCGCATCAGCTTACGAGCCGTATGCGGTGCCGAGGTAGCCATGGACCGTGAAGTCGTTGGCGCCGTTGATCGGAGCGGCATTGGCCGTGGCGGCTACGCTGAGAACGCCGAGGGCGAGAATTGCGGTGGCGATGATCTTGGTCATTGGAGGTCTCCTGATGGGGTTTGGGTCTGGGTTGATTTGGTCGGGGTGGCTTACGAGCCGTATGCGGTGCCGAGGTAGCCATGGACCGTGAAGTCGTTGGCGCCGTTGATGGGAGCGGCATTGGCCGTGGCGGCTACGCTGAGAACGCCGAGGGCGAGAACGACAGTTGCGATGATCTTGGTCATTGGAAGTCTCCTGGGGTTGAAGGTCGGCCTGAGTGGTTGGGCCAGCGCTTCTTGCCGCCAGCCATGAATAGAAACTAGACGTATCGGTTCGAAATGTAAATAAGGAAACGGATCGTTTCGTATCACAAAATCGTGATCAGGCTTTGCCGCGGCAAGAAAGCGACCATCTCGACAGCCAACCTGCTGTTAAGAATTATAAAAATGTGCTGACGGGATGTGACGGCGGCGAGAGAACAGCGCGCACCGCTCAAACGAATGAAGTCAGGCTCCCGCATCAATGCCCGGCATCAACGCATGAAAGCGTCGGAGGAAACGCTCAGTCAGTTCGCTGCAGAGGTGCTGCATTAAAACGTGAACCCGGCCCCTGGTGGCCGGGTCCGATCGTGTTCTGCTGACTAGTTGATCGAGGCCGTCGGCTCGCCGTGCTCTTCACAATTTTCAGAAATAACCGCGGTATCGGGATTACTTGGCGGGCCGATTGATGGACTTGCGTCCAGCACTTCGGCTTCCGCGGCGGCAACGCCATCTTGTGCTTCGGCTGAGGCTTCTTCATTGACTAATTCAGTCGAACTCTCTTCGTGCGCTTCGCTGATAGATGCGATCTCGTTTGCGGACGACGAAGGATCTGCACAAGCGGCCTCCTCAGGTTCGGCGGCAGCTGGCAGTGCGTCGGCCGTGGCGGTGGCTGTGGATGGTCGTTGATGCAGGATGCGGCCGAACCCGAGCGATACATCGAAACCTGGCGCGAAGCCTCATGGATCCAGCATCTGAGGCACCACGAGCGGGTGTCAAAAGAAGACCAGGCTATTCAAGCCAGCATCCGCCGCTTGCAGATTGACGACAAAGACCCGGTCGTGACCCACCTGGTCGCACCATCCAGGACGTGACGGCAGACATGGATTGAGGCGCATATTTCGAGTGCCTATAGATTTCTGCTTTTGGCCCTTGCAGACTCCTGGTCACGGCAGCTCGATGTCGGAAATCCCATGACAACCGGTCATGACGGGACGGCATACACGCCGCTGAGGGAACACCGGACCAGCTGAGCGCGGCTACGAAACTCACTTTTGACCCGAAGTTGCCGAGCCTTCAGCGGAATTCGACTTCCTCATTCAGGGTTTACGCTGCCAAGCCGAGCATGATCGCCAAAACTTTGGATACATGATGTGAAGCGGACGACAGTTTTCGGATTGTTGACCGATTTTCCAACCGATTGATTCTTGCTGAGTTCGAACACGAACGCTGCAATTGAGCAGGGTCTTCAGACCTCAGGCGGTTCACGTCAACAAAATGATCCTGTCGACACCACGAAAACAATCATAGTAATGACAGTCACGAAGAGCCATCGCGTGTGCTGGCTTCGAGAAATGTCTAACTCAGGGAAATCACCTTGGATCTTAAAGTAATACGCTACTTTCTCATTCTGGCTGATAGCTTGAGCTTTACCAAAGCAGCCGAGCAGTTAAACATATCCCAGCCGGCGCTTACGAAAGCGATCAGAAAATTCGAAATGGAAATTGGCGGAGTTCTGATCCATCGCGATGGGAAAGACCCGCGCCTAACTGAACTCGGCCGATCCCTTCGAACGGAATTCGAGGCCATCTTAAAGAGCGTTGAGAAGGCCGAACAGCTCGCTCAGATGATTGCGACTGGCCATCAGACGACGATCAATTTCGGCGTTTCGAATACTCTTGGTCCGCTGCCAATCAGCGCCTACTTCAAGGCAGCCTTTGGGCAACTCGAAAATTCGCGCATCCTTCTTCAAGAATCGTTGTCGATGGACCTGCCAAGTCTGGTGCTCTCGGGAAGCCTGGACTGCTGCATTTGTTCCGACTGCGATATTTCTAGCCCGAAGTTGAAGATCATCCCGTTGTTTGACGAACGCCTTCTGCTGGCTTGTTCGAGTCAGCATCCCTTCGCAACAGCAACGGAGATCTCGGCCGAAGATCTGCATGAGGAACCATATCTGGATCGTCTGAACTGTGAATTCAGATTGAAGACTGCCGAGATCCTGGGCAACAGCGGCGTATTCATGAAGCCGATGTTCCAGTCCGATCGGGAAGAATGGATCCAACACCTCGTTCTTCAGGGCGTCGGTGTTGCGCTCTTGCCCGAGTTTTCTGTTCGCCTGGAGGGCGTCGTCCTCAGGCCGGTCCGCGGGCTCGATTTATCGCGCAAGGTCCAGTTCATAATCGTGTCGGGGACGCCGCCGAACAAGAACGCAACGGTTCTTGCGGGAATCTCTTCCCAGTTCCCCTGGCCACGCTCCGACAGCAATTGAATTCCCAATGGTTATCAAATTCATTCCTTCTGTTGTCTTGCTGCTAACCTTGCCCGGTCGTAAGCTTATTTTCAGTACCAAAACAGACCTTTATAAAAACGGGGGAATTCGCGAATGGCAAATATTGCCAGAAGAGCGCTGGTCGTGGCAACTTCCGCGCTTAGCGTTTTGGGAGTGGGATACTTTATTTCCAGTCATAATGTTGTCGCACCGGCGCAAGCGCAGGACAACGACGGCTATGAAGTCAAAATCAAGCCTGAATGGACAAAAGACGGACGTTTGAAATTCATATTTGATGGAGCGTTCGGGATGACACGGTTTAAGTCCCTGGCTGTAGCTATCGTGTTGGCGGCTGCTGCCTTTGTCGGTGTTGGTAGTGTTCAAACCGTCAGCGCTCGAGACACAATAAAACAATTCAGTGCGTACGATCTCTACGTCGATCCGCAAGGCAATATCTCTTTGCCGGAGAATTTCCAGATCGATTGGACATTCATGGGATCTTGGGCCGTAGCCGACGGCGGCAAGGTTCCAGAAATTCACAACGTCTATGCACCCAAGGAAGTGATCGAAGACTACAAGAAAAACGGCGAATTTTCTGACGGCGCGATACTCGTCAAGGAAGCGCGTCACGCACGCGGAGCCCAACATACCACTGGCCTAGCCCACTGGGTTGGCGACGTGAAGGTTTGGTTCGTCATGGTCCGTGACAAGAAAGGCCGTTTTCCCAATAATCCGCTCTGGGGCGAGGGGTGGGGTTGGGCGCTATTTAATGGCGACGACCGCAAGAAGCAGGTCGCAACAGACTTTCGCAACGATTGTCTCGGTTGCCATGCCCCGGCCAAGGACACCGATTGGACCTACATTTATGCCTATCCAGTTCTCGGCGATCAGGTTGCAAAGTACGCACCCGCTCGCGATGCTGAGAAGCAGAAATAGGAGATAATCGGCGCGTCAGACGCAATGGCGGCATAAGGATCTACGTCCGCCTAGCCTTGAATTTCCGCGTCCGGGGTGATGCGAATCCAACTGCGCAACCGCCCACCCGGTCCCGAGAGCCAGAGGCGGTCGCTTTCAGATTTGCGATTCTCCGTGGCTCTAGATCATGCCGGCTTCTCGCGACTCAACGGTGTTGGAACGCACGGGACGAATTGCGTTCGCTTCATCATCACGCGAGGAACGACAACCATGCGATCGTCAACCGATTACACCGGCCCAAAGGCAGGCCGGATTTCTGTCGAGGCCGCCACGAAAGCAGCTACGGTTCAGTCGAACATCGAAGAGATTAGGGAGGCCTGGGACATCTTCCGGAGTGCAGACACCGTTCGGCTCTCAGTATGGCACAAGCCACCCTCTCCGTACGATACGGACATTGTGCAAGCCTCGGAGAGCATTCCAATTTCTGCAGTGGCCACAATTCTGCAGCAGCGCTTCGAACATCAGATAAGCAGCTGAACGAAGACGTCAGCACCCTTGGGTTTGAGCCGACCATCGTCAGTTTGACGCCCCGCTCTGAAGAAGAAGCATCCCAGCAAGCGACTGGCGCTGGCTCCGGTCACCCAATCGGGCCAGCGCCATCTGCGGCGACAATCCATTTTTCTTTTGTAATTAAAAAGTTTGGCGCGCCCGGCTGGATTCGAACCAGCGGCCGCTCGCTTAGAAGTTTCACGTTCTGACCACGCAGGCCTCCGCAAGCGTCCGCAACAGCCATTGTTTTCAGTACGTTATTCGCGTTGCAGGACGCACCCGTACGCGCCAGTACGCATCAGATACGGTTCGCACACGGTTCGCGCGTCAGACCTACACGGTTCGCGCGATCGGCGCTATCAGCGAACTCGAACCTCCTGCCCGCCGCTGTTTTGCAGGACACGCGAGAGCTGCCGACATGCCCCAGTACGAACCCACCAAGCTCACCGAAACCTTCATCCGCGACCTGCCGCTCGAAGGCATCGCCTATGCCGTCCGTGACACCAAGGTCACGGGGCTCTTCGTGGCCGTCAACAAGACCGGCAAGTCCTACAAGGTGCAGCGCGACCTCTGGCGCGGACGCCGCGGCCAGCGCCAGCTGATCAAAACCGTCCGACACACACTCGGGTCGACCGAGGACCTGACGCTCGAACAGGCTCGCCTTAAGGCTGAGGACGTCATTCGTCAGATCAAGCTCGGTATCGACCCCAACGAACCGCTGGCCGGCCAGAAGGCGGAAGGCTGGACTGTCGATGTCCTGTTCGAAGAATACGCGGCCGACCTCCGCGCGCGGGAATGCTCGGAGCGCACCATCGAAGACACACTCGCCCGCCGCGACCGCTACCTCCCTGATTGGAAGGACATGCCCCTCACATCGCTGTCGCGGTCGATCGTCCGCGCCAAGCACGTGGAGCTCACCAAGACCCGCGGCAAGGTCACGGCGAACCACGTCATGCGCGACTTCCGCGCTGCCTATAACCTCGCTCTTCGAGTTGTCGATAATCCCGATCTCCTCCCCGACAACCCGGTCAAGGCCGTCACCTTCAACAAGGAGCGGCGCAAGAACGCCGTTATCCATCCCGACGACCTACCCGACTGGTGGGACAAGATGCAGGCGATCCCCAATCCCCTGCGCCGCACCATGCATGAGTTCGGGTTGTATTCCGGGCTGCGGCCCGGGACGCTGGTCGCGCTCCGCCGCGACTGGATCCAGTGGCGCGACCGCGCCGTCTCGATCCCCAAGATGAAATCGGGGCGCAGCTTCGACCTGCCCCTCTCCGATCACATGATCGCTGTCCTGAAGCGCGCTATCACTATCGGCGACGTCCTCTTCCCCGGCTCGGAGTGGGTGTTCCCGACGCGGGCTCTAAAAGACAACCCGAAGCGCGGCATCAAGCGCGGCGACACCATCCCGACGCAGATCTGGCGGGAAAAGTCGCTCCCCAGCGAAACGGGCCACCTCCTGCGCCACACCTATCGGACGATTGCCCAGCGCATCTGCCTCGACAAGATCGAAGCACGGCTTCTCCTGGACCACACCGTGCCGGGGATCGACGGCGTCTACATCCATGAGAAGGCATTGTTTGACAGGCTACTTGTGGCGCAGGAACAGATGACCGCGGCCATCGATCAGCTTAAAGCCAAAAAGCCGGCCATTGAGGTGGAGGCGCAACGGCTCATCGCGGCTCAGTAGACCTGCATTATCCCAATAGCGGTCATCGGTACACAGCCTGTTTTCCGACGAGCCAAGTGCCTCCGACCGTGTCCGCAGTCAGAGGCATAGCGTTCAATGTCGGAGACGCCACATTCAAACTCGATCGAACTCCCGAACACTGACCGCAGCAAACGACACCCGAAGGGAGACTGCTCACTCCAGTGGATAGTGAGCACCAGACGGTCGCCAATCACTCAACAGACTGCCGCTTCGCAAGCCACTTGCGCGGAATCAAGTAGTCCGTGTCTCCCCTCCATGTCTCTGGGGCGATGACATTGCTCTGGTCGCCCCATGCGTTCTGGTCGGCATGATCGAGGACGATGATTTGCAATCGGTTTTTAAAACTTTTCTGAGCACGCGCCAGGGCGGCAAAGATCTTCTGCGTCCTCGCGAGGTCCCCGAGCTTGCGCCGCCCCAGCGTGTCATCGGCGGTTTGTCCAGCAGCAGGTTCGACAATCTCCTCGAACGTCTCTCCGGGGAAGTAGACCTGGCTCGGCTGGTCGATGAAGAGGAAGGTTGGAACCGGGTTGCCGGAGACTCGCTCCAAGAAGGTTCCGTGCAGCGCCAGCATGGCTGCGAGATGATAGCCCATCCAATTTTCGCCGCTGCCGATTTCCCAGAGAAAATCACTCTTGCTCTGTCCGGTGTGCGTAAACTTAAGGTTCAACTCCTGTTCGTCGAGTTCAGGCGTACCCTCGGCACCGTCGATTTCCAACGCAGCAATGAACCGCTCTATGTAGTTTGAGATCGATTTATGGACTTCTGACCGCTTTCGATCGCGCTCATCTTCATTCAGCTGGGCCCGCAGCCGAGCTATCTTTTCCCTGAGCAGACGATATTGCTCCTCGATGCCATCCTCGCCCTCCAGGTCGCCCATCATCTTCAGCGCTTGATCGATGCTTCCGAGGAAACGGTATACGCCCTCCAACGTGCGGCTTTGGCCTCTTTCGACATCGGCTTCGGCTTCGAGAACGCGACGAAGCTCACGAAGTTCGAGCTGGCGCTGTTCGTCCGAGAGTAGTTGCTGCTCGATATCCGCGATCTCTTTGTCGACGACGGGGCTCGCATGACGCGTTCCCGCGATCATCGAGCTCAACTCGTCAAGCGGCTCCTTGAGGTCGCGAAGGAAGGCGCTGGCGGCGTCGGTGTCAGCCCCGCACAGGACACAGTGCTCGCTGGTTACGGCAGATGTGAACCAATTCACGCCCTGCAATCTGGCCTGTTGATCGGCGGCGACCTCGTCATAGTCGGCGATCGAGGCGCGCAGGCTCTTGAGGCGACGCAGTCGGCGTTTCGCGGACGAAATCGCACGATCGACCGTCTGTTCCTGCTCTCTCGTCCGGTGGAGTTGGTCGACTGCCGAGGCCGTTCCGCCTCCGTTCGGCACTGTCGGTCCAGCACTGGCGACCAATGTGCGCATAAGATCAACAATCGCATTGAGGTCCGCAGGTGGCGATCCGGCAGGCAAGAGGTTCAGTTCCTGGCCCCGGAGAAACGCACCGGTTACGCTGCTCCTCCACGATTCAACGGCGGATCGGCGCAGGCGCAGCGATCGTTGCAATTGACGCGCTTGCGCTTCGAGCTGATTCAATCGATGCATACGAATGAGGTCGTCATTGGTGATGATGCCGAGCGCGAGCGGCAGCAGATTCGCAAGCTTTTTGCGATGTTCGGTCGTGTCTGCCTTAAATAGCAAGGTGTACGGGTTGGCGACGATGTGTTGTGGGAGGAAGTTGAATGCGGCCATGTCGCGAAACGAGGCACGGCCAGCGTAGCCTTCCTCTTCGTCGACGCTGAGACGGAGATCGGATAGCCCAGCGAGGGTGTCCATACGCTTCTTGAACGTCTCCACGCGTTCATTTGCGGTTGGCCGCTTGGGCAAAGGGGCGGCTGGATCGTAGCGCAATTCGACCCAATAGTGCGATGACGTGTCCCGACCATCGGGCTTCTTGCGGGCGATCATCATCATGCCGAGGTCAGTTTCGACAACGAGTCCATACCACGACGCCAAGTTGCGGATGGGGCCGACGGGGATCGAACAGGTTCCGCTGCCCAGAACGTAGTCCACAATCCAGACGAGGGAGGATTTGCCTGTCGCGCTCCAGCCGGTGATTACATTTAGCTTGTCGGGCGCGAAGTCTATGGTGCGAGGGTCCAGGCTTACGTCGTCGGGCCAGATCACAAGGCGCTTGATCAGCAACTTCATTTTACAACCCGATCCTCAGTCTCGTGGCCAAACTGGTATTGTCCTCTGCCGCGAACCAGGCTCCAAGGCGCCGAACGCATGCAAATATCTGGCTGACACTTTCAGCATCGTCGCGGATATCGAGTGGCAATCTCGCGCCGAGGGCGCGATATCCGGCAAATCGTCGGCCATCGACGCGCTCCAGAAGACGCGCGGCGCAGGCGACTTGCAGCCCCTTCAGCGCATCCAGGGCGTAGAAGTCGATTCTGTGTTGCAGGCCGGCGAGAATGTCGGGGCAGTCTTCGAGAGCCTTGGACAATCCGCTGTTGAACTGCATGCGGAACGTCTGCTCGGCTGTGTCGCGATGGAACATCATCGCAGCGGCGATGACGAAGAGCGGCAACTCGGGAGCGGTGCCGTCTCCGTGTTCACGGAAGGACGCCGCGAAATGCCAGAGGGCCCGGGCGGTTAGCGCGGGATTGTGGAGAATGCGCTCCTCGTGGTCATGCCTCATCACCAGCCTTCGGTACGTAGGTCGTATCCCACCAAACGTCGTCGTTTTCGGCGAGCCGATGGTAGTGTCCCGAGGTCATGTATAGCTCGTCGCAGGGCGTGCCGGCCAGCGGCTCTCGGTGCTCGTAGGTAGTTCGCATCAGCACTTCATTGCCGATACGTCGAATGTCCGCACCGGCCATGTGCACCTTGGTCTGACGCATGATGTTGCGCCAGCGGGTGCTGAGGCGTTCGCCGCGATGGAGCCATTCCGACGGGGCAACGCTGCCCTCCTGACCGATGCGATACTTTTCGGCGCCAAACTGCAGGAAGTGATCAACCGACTGCACGACATCGTCATGCGTCGCGTCGATGCAGGTCAGGTGATGCACGAATCGACGGGTCATCGCTTTGGCGCGTTGCTCGGGATCGACGGGAACTTGCGAAGCCGGGCGCGGAAGCAGTCGTTGCCGGCGAAGCGACTGCTCCAGGAAGCGGCACTGACGCACGGCGCTGACCCTGCTTATGATCCCCGGCTCTCGGCGTCGCCAGGCTTCGAGCAAAGCCTCGGCCAGCCAGCCGAACAAGCTCTGAAAGATAGCCGAGTGGTCGAGATCGGGGTCGAGCGCGAATCCGCGAACGACAGGTTCCTGCCAGTCTCTTGCCTCGTAGCCATCGACGATGCGAATGCCGGCAACGAGGGCCGACAGCGACGCGTCGTCGTCTTGCAGCACGTCGTCGATGATCACTTGGATTTTGGAGCGCGTCCCCTGACGCCCGTGAGAGGCCCCGGCCTGCCGAAGCGCCGCAACGATGTCCTGCGTCGTCCCCTCATTCGCTCCTAAGGCTTTAATGCGATCGATGATGGGACCGGCGATTTCGCTGTTGCAGGCAAACAGGTAGGTCGCACACCGCCCGCCAGCCCGACGCTGATGCACCCAGATTTGCAGGGTGCGCCAGAGCGCGGGGCTGCGATCCGACAGCACCCGTCTGGTCGGAGTTACGGTGTGCTTGTCTTGCTCCTGCGCGGCTACTGCCAGTCCCTGAAACGTCGTCACATCGTCGATGTGTTCGACGGCGACCGCATCGTTCGCCGGTGCTGCAAGATGGACAAGTGCCCGTTCGAGCTGAAATAGGCATCCAGCGACGCTGGGTGCGGCCGTATGGCTGGCCGTCGATGGACTTGCCACGAGAATCGCTCTGCCTGACGTGGAACCGAGAATCATTCGTGGCCGTTGCGCGGCGAGTCGTCAAGCAACGGCAAAGGGTTGTTCCACAGTCGTCAACGTATAGTTTTAAGTGGACCCGCAAATAGGGCCGCGATGCCGACCACCCTTCACTCCTCCGGGCAGCGAGTTTTCAATATCCGAAGTTCCCTTCATTTTGGGTTGGATCGAATGGTGTGCAGGCAGTGGCCGAGTTACCAGCGCATATTCTCGTCGGCGAATTCGAGACAGGCGATAATAGCCCAGACCTCCCTCATGGGACTGGTCTAGCGACTGATGGATTAGGGTATAGTCATCCTAAATCCAAGGGGGCGATGATGGAGGGATGGCTTTTCATACTTGGGGTCGGTTTCCTGATCTGGCGTCTTTTTGGCCGCCGGAAGCCACCGCATGCCATCAAAGCGCCATCGCTATCGGCCGCAGAGCCTTTCGCCCGCACCAGTTCTTCCCAGCCGCTCAGTCCGCCGCAATCCAGGCATAGCCGTCCCCCGCCCGTGCCTGCCAAGCCCCAACGCGTAGAGTGGGTGCCCGCAGGTCACGCAGTGGAGGTTTCCGGGTTTCAAATACCCAACGGGCTCGTCTACGTCGGCACTCCGAGCCGTAGGCAAGACCACAATCGGAGCACTGCCCATATCCTGGACCCATCTCGATCCACTACCGCTCCGCGACCCGATGTCGAAGGCGCAACCATGTTCTACTGGCCGCACTACGCGGAGATCAGTCCCGCCGCACGGCGAGCCAACCTTCAATGGCACGCAACCGGTCGACGTGATCCGAAGTTCGGCATCGGTCACGTCTTCCTGTTTTTCTACGGTCTGGAACACCGGCTGTTCGTCGATAAGGCTCTCGACGATCTGCCTGCGATAGAGAACGAACTCACACAAATTCTCGCGGTCTACGGCAACAACCATTCGTTCCGAGGCTACGTAGGCAGTCTGCTTGCTGCGGCCCGCATAATGTCACAGCGGGTCCTGTCGGAACCGGATCTCACCCTCGACGGTGCAGCCAGCCCCCAAATGGGCTTGGATTTTCGCGTGGCGTTGGCAAAGAGGCTCAACGAAGGCTCGTTGGATGGGGAATGGCTCCTCGCCTGGTATCTGAGACATCCCGGAAAATCACTAAGAACCCCGGCCACCCGCTGCTTCGAAGAGTTTAAATCCTTGTTTCTTGCGAGGTTCGTCGAGCAGTACCCAAGGGGACTTCACGTCAGGAAGTCTTCGCGCCGCCTTGACCTCCAGTACCAATCGGCAAGCGGGGCCTTCACGAGAGACTTATCGGAATGGGCGCCCGGGCTTTCAGATCCGTTTTCGACCACGGCGCCCATGAAGGTTGCCGCAGAGCTAGCCGTCGAATGCTCCGACGCGTTGGACGCTTACAGCAGGCACGTCGGCCGCAATCCCGAGTCGGCGGCAAATATCGGGTCTCGCATGTTGCTGCCAACTGAGCTTCGGCGGTCTTTGGCCTCAGACCCCGGCGTGCAGGATGTCAAGCAGGCCTTGGCGCAGCAGCTCAGACAAAACATCGCGCAGGTGTGCTTGCTGGACCTTCTGAAGCTTACGTCTCTGCCAGCGGACCCCGACAAGAAGATCTCGTCGGCCATTGCGGCTCGCCTCTCTGATGCCCTGGCAAGTCTTGACGTGGGCATGGAGCCGGATGTTCGCTTCGGTGGTAAACTTCCGGCGCCCAGTTCAGCGGTGACGATCTTCAAAGCGCCGGGCGGCGCAAAGATCGATCCGTCCCGCGCCGAGCTTTCAACGGCGCGCGTCCTCGTCGAGGTTGCCGTACTCGCCGCCGCCGTCGAGGGGAATGACGAAAAGGCTGGACTGCGTTCCGTGCTTTCTGAGGTGGAAAGCCTTCCCAATCTGACCCCCGCAGAGAGATTGCGATTGTTCGCTTATGTCTATCACTTGAGCCGACAGGAGAACGCCAAGGTAACGGGATGGCAACGGCTTGCGGCGCTGCCATTGCCGGAACGCGAACGAATCGCCCACGTCGCCGTGAGGGCGTTAACGGCCGATGGGCGCATCGAGGCGACCGAGATCAAGTTCGCCGAACGGCTCTGCAGTGCCCTTGGCATTCCCTTGCAGCGCCTCTATTCGGACCTGCACGAGCAAATCGGCGATGAGCCAAGGACGGTGGCGCCTGCGGATTTAAACGGCGGTGGCGTCGCCATACCGGCTCGTCCCACGCGGGACACCGAGGCGCAGCCTTCGCGCGGCAACGGACGCGCGCCGGCAGTCGCCGCTGGCGAAAAGATTCAGCCCGCGCAGCTGCGTGGAATGCCAGAGCCCGAGGCGCTGCCACCACGCCTGCCAATCGCCGAACTGGCGATCGTCAACAAGTCGCGGCTGCATCGCACGCGACACGAGACGGCCCAGGTGCGCGAGATCCTGAACGAGATTTACGCAGCCGACGACGCTGAAGCCGCCAGCACCGCCATTGACAGCGTCGACGCAGAGGCCCCTCGCAGGTTCCATGGTCTGGACCGGAGTCATGAGGAGCTAGTCGTGCTGTTCCTCGAGAGCGGCGGCCACGTTGAACGGACAGATTTCGAAGCTCACGCCAAACGCCTCCGGCTGTTCACCGATGGCGCCCTGGAGACCATCAATGACTGGTCGTTCGGTCATTTCGAGGAAGCGCTGGTGGAAGACGGCGACCCGTTGATGATACCGCCGCGCCTATTGAACCAACTCAAAGAGATGACATTGCCATCATGACCACTCCCATCCGGCCCCGTGACCGTGATACCATCATCCAGGCCTTGAGTGCGGGTGTTGTGCCGCGCGTGGGCTTGCAGCACATCCAGGTCGGCCGCGTCAGCGAGGTCAAGGCGGCCATCCAGGATATCGACCGCATTGCGGACAAGGGCGGCGCCTTCCGCGTCGTGATCGGCCCCTACGGCGCCGGCAAGACGTTTTATCTCAATCTTGTTCGGTCGCTCGCCCTCGAGAAGCGACTGGTGACGATGCAGGTCGACCTCGCCCCCGACCGGAGGCTCCACGCGTCTGGTGGACAAGCGCGAAACCTGTACCAGGAGGCCGTACGCACCATGGCAACGCGTGCCAAGCCGGACGGCGGCGCTTTGCAAAACGTGGTCGAGCGGTTGATCGGAGACGCCAACCAGTCCGCAGCCCAAGCGGGCAAGGCCGCCGAGGCGATCATCCAAGACCGTTTGACGCCGCTTCGCGAGTACAACGGCGGCTTTGACTTCGTCACCGTCGTCATCGCGTTTTGCCGAGGCCATGCCGAGGGCAACGAACAGCTGAAGACCGACGCCATGCGCTGGCTGCGCGGTGAGTTTACGACCAAGACCGATGCACAGCGGGCTTTAGGGGTCAGGACAATCGTTGGTGACGATACGGTTTACGACCACCTCAAGCTCCTGTCCGGGTTCGTCCAGAGCGCCGGCTACGCCGGTCTTTTCGTCATCCTCGACGAGATGGTCAACCTATACAAAATGCAGCACAGCGTCTCCCGCCAGCAGAACTACGAACAGATCTTGCGCATCCTCAACGACGTCCTGCAGGGCGACGTGAAGGGCCTCGGGTTCTATCTGGGCGGGACGCCCGAGTTCCTGATGGATACCCGGCGCGGCCTCTACAGCTACGCGGCGTTGCAATCCCGTCTCGCAGAAAACCCGTTCAGCAGAGATGGCCGCGTCGACTTTTCCGGCCCGGTGCTTCGGCTCGCCAATCTCACTCCCGAAGACCTGCACGTCCTGCTGGAGAACGTGCGCCGCGTTTTCGCATCCGGCGACGACGCAAAGAACCTCGTTCCCGACGAGGCTATCGAAGCCTTCATGGCCCACTGCAGCAAAACGATTGGCGATGCCTATTTCCGCACGCCGCGCAATTCAGTGCGCGCATTCGTCCAATTGTTGTCGACGCTGGAGCAGAACCCATCCACCGCCTGGTCCGACCTTATCGCCAAGACCACGCTCGAAAAGGACACAGAACCAGCGGGGGGCGGAGACGATGAGCTCACAACCTTCAAACTCTGAGCCGTCTCCCTTCGACCGCCTTAACGAGAAGGTTCGGTACTGGATTTGGGACAAGGGCTGGAGCGAGCTCCGCGACATCCAGGCGAAGGCGATTGGCGGCATCCTGGACGCCGAGGACGACGTGATCCTGGCGGCTACGACCGCCGCCGGCAAGACCGAGGCGGCATTCCTGCCGATACTCAGCTCCATTGCTTCAGAGAACATCGACAGTTTTGCAGTCCTCTACATCAGTCCCCTCAAGGCCCTCATCAACGACCAATTCCGTCGGCTAGAGGACTTGTGCGAGCGCCTTGAGCTTCCGGTCGTCAAATGGCACGGGGATGCTTCCGCTGCGGCGAAGGCCAGGGCGATGGAAAGGCCCAGGGGTGTCGTACTCATTACCCCGGAGTCGTTGGAGTCCCTGTTGGTTCGGCGAGGGCCAGACGTGAGACGCATGGTCCACGACCTGCGCTTCATCGTCATCGACGAACTGCATGCTTTCCTGTCCGGCGAGCGCGGCATTCACCTCGCCTCGCTTCTGAAGCGTCTCGACGCGACCGCCGGCAGGCACATTAGGAAAGTTGGATTGTCGGCGACGATCGGCGATTTCGCCCTTGCGCAGTATTTCCTGAACCCCAAGGCGCCGCAGGCTGTCCAGTTGATCGAAAGCTCTCTCGGCCAACCCGAGCTCCGCCTCCAGATCAGAGGCTACCGGGAACCCGATCCGGATTGGGAGAGCCGAAAGCCGGGGAACGAACGGCTCCTTCCGGCACAGACAGCGATTGTTGCACACGTTTATCAAACGCTGCGCGGTCGCAACAACCTCATCTTCGCGTCGCGACGCCAGGAGGTCGAGAGCGTTGCCGACGCGTTGGGCCGCCTCAGCGAGGACAAGCGCGTCCCGAATGAATTCTTCCCTCATCACGGTAGCCTCTCCAAGATGTTGAGAGAGGAACTGGAGGAGCGTCTCAAAACCGGCGAACTGCCAACCACGGCTGTCGCCACGACCACGCTCGAACTTGGCATCGATGTCGGCTCGGTCGCCTCGGTCGCGCAAGTGGGGCCTCCAGCCTCAGTCGCGGGGCTCCGTCAGCGACTTGGACGCAGCGGCCGCCGCGAGGGCGAACCGTCGGTCTTGCGCATCTACGTCCGTGAGCCCGATCGACCGGCGGAGGATGATCCGTTTGAACTGCTGCGGCTGGAGCTTGTTCAAGCCATTGCCGCCGTCAATCTCCTCGTCTCCAGGTGGGTCGAGCCCGGCGGCGGCCAGGGACTGCACCTCTCAACGCTATTGCATCAGACTCTAGCGCTTATTTGCGAGCGGGGAGGAGCGCGGGCCAGAGACCTGTTCGAGCTGCTCTGCGGGCCCGGGCCTTTCGCGCAGGTGTCCGACCGCGACTATGCGGCACTGCTCAGGGCGATGAACGAGGCAAAACTAATCGAGCAATCCCCGGACGGCATCCTGATGCTCGGCTCGCTGGGAGAGACAATTACAAACAGGTTCGACTTCTATGCGGTTTTCATGACCGACGACGAGTACCGCATCGTCACCGATCAGCGGACGCTTGGAACGGTGCCTGTATTCAATCCTTTGCGCGAAGGGGATTTCCTCACCTTTGCCGGGCGGCGATGGATCGTCTTGAGCGTCGATGACCGCGCAAAGGTGGTCATGGTCAAAGCGGCCCCGGCCGGACGCGTGCCCCTGTTCCCAGCCCAGGAGGGGATGCCGCTGCATGACCGTCTCGTTCAGGAGATGAGGGATGTCTACGAAAACGGCACCAGCTACCCGTTCCTTGACCTGGTCGGCAAGACCCTGCTGCAAGAAGGGCGCGACGCCTATCGCACTCTCGGGCTCCACAGCAGACAGCTAGTGAATGTCGGTGATGATATTCATCTCTTCGTCTGGCGCGGCACCAAGGCAACGGAGACGCTGCGGCTCGCTTTGGCATCCCACGACATACGCAGCGAGGCCTACAGCATCGGTCTTCATGCCAAGTATTGCGAACTCGAAAAATTCGAGAGCGCGTTGTTCCGCATCCTCCAAAGCCCTCCCACAGCGCACGACGTTGCAGCATTCGCCGAGCCGCTTCGGCGCCAGAAGTACGATCCTTACTTGCCCGACGCCATGTTGCGGGATGCATTTGCACGCACAGCTGTCGATCTGGGCATCTTCCAAGCGATGAAATTGCCTCCGCCAAGCATTTGAAACATTGGCATTGTCAGGAGCCGCGTTGAATTTTGGAGCAGTATAGATCCCCATTTCGCATCGTGGCACGTTGCTACATGGGCTCAGCAATAGACGCTCCGTCTGCAACTGTCTCCACGTAGTTTAAGAGTTTCGGTCAGGCTAGAACGGTCACCCATCCATTACCGATGTCGAATGCTTCACACAGTAGCTCGCGCAATTGACCACCTTCGAAAGATTCGAGCGCCCGGTGAAGGTTCGAGATTAGGGCAAGGTGTCCTCCCCACGACCGGCGTCCACTTGTCGGATAGCAACGGCCCGCGGGTTAGATGGCCATCATCCTATGCAAACCCGAAAAAGCCGGTGAGCTTTCATCTCCAGACTGCCGCGCCGCAGACTATTTGCGAACATATTATTCTCCACAATAGTCTTCGGGCTGACTTGGGCGCATCTGATTTGCGCAGAGCTTAAAGAGGAAACGACCGATGTCGGGAATCCCCGCAGGAACTATCACGCTCCACGAGGCCCGCAATCTTGCCTTTCAACTCATCACTGGTATGCGAGTTGCTGAGGCTCTCGACGAAATCATGTACACCGAAAGTAGGGACGAAGCCGCAGTCATCCATAAGTACGCCAAAATCTCTGCGGAGCTGGCTCGCTCCGACGTGATCTTGGAACAGCTTTGGACTCAGGGAATCTTGGAGGTTTTTGCTCAAAGCGATTTTGGTGCAACCGAGCGGCTGCCTCGTGAACATCTTGAATCCTGCCAAGGAATTCGCTTGGCATCGCGCATTTCCGCTCACTTCCCAACCGCCTCCCCGCTTCGTAAATACAACGGGGCGACACTCTTTCTTATATCGGCGGAACTCGACCGCACCTTTAAAGAATTGGGCATCAGGAGTGCTAAGCAGATCCGTGCCAATGGCAAAACCAAAAAGCTGATGCCTGCTGCAAAGCGCGGTCGCCGCGCCATCTACGACTGGCCCTCCATCGAGGGCGCACTGCTTAACATTCTTGCCGCGAGGGGTGTACCACACACCGAGCATTCGATGAAATGGAAGTCTGAAGCCGACATCATGCGGTGGGTTCAAGAATGGTGCATCAAGAAATGGGGCAAAGAACCGGGAGACGGTGTAACGCGTCAACGCGTCCGTCAAACCATTTCCAATTTCATTAAATCACAACCGGCAAAGTAACCCGCTTTATCGAATTTCGGAACGACGCAGTCCTCACCGCTCCGCTACACCACGCTGGAGATCATTGAGATCGCATTAGCTTCTCCAAGCTGCCGTCTCAACAATCGACCAACTTGCAGTGTGTGAGCGGCGCCGTCTAGTGCTGAACCGGCCCGCATCTCCCACCGCGCTAACCAAGAGCGCCGGGCCTATGTCCTCAACTGACCCTAACTACATTTTTAAACTTCAAGCTGAATACGTGGATACCGTCGGCGCATCTGCGCTGACCGGTTTGTCCCCCCGCGCGCTCGACACCCTCCGTTACCGCGGCCTCGGTCCCCGCTATCTGAGGGTTGGCAGCCGGATCCGCTACCGGATCGAAGACCTGCGCGCGTGGATGGAGCGCGATGCAGTTCCCACCTTCAACTCCGCTGCCAACCACGAAGCGGACGACCTTGGGGGCGAAAATGGCTAAGCCCACCAAACCCTCTCCCATCCAACATTTCACCGTCGCAGAAACGGCACGCCTGCTCGGTGTCTCCGAGAAGACCGTGCGCCGCGAGATCGATGACGGCTGGTTGCTGGCGACGAACATCCGCGGAGTTATCCGCATCTCCTACGCGGATATCGAGCGTTACATCGACTTGTTCAAAGCCAAAACTCGCAAGAAACAGCCAAGCAAGAAGAAAGACTAATTTCCCCAATTATTACAAGGAGAAGACGCGGGGGTTCTCAAACAGTCCCCGGAATTACTTGAAGAAATCGCCCCCCCGTATTTCCGATTTTCCACGCCAGACCAAGCTTGACCAAACCTGTCCAAACCTGGCCGGAGAGAGCACCCATGTCTAAGCCGAGAAACTTTGAAGAACTGATTGCGCTGACCCGCAACGACGATCGCCTCACTTTCAAGCAGCGTAAGGTTCTTCGCTCCCACCTAAAGCGCTTCTGCGAAATTGTGGGCCGTATTCCAACGACGGTCGCGACCGATATCGAGAGTGTCCGCGATCTCATGAGCAAGGCAAACCCCGGGGCGTGCGGAGTCGACATGGCGTACTGGGCGAAGATTCGCTCCGGCGTGTGGCGCGCGATGGAAGATGCTGGCTTTCCCGTCGTTCGCGCCCGCGGAGTCAATCCCACTCCTCCCGTCCAAACGCTCGTTGCGATCATGGGGGACGACGACAAAGCCCAACTGACGCTGACGCCCCTTCTGAAATTCTTCGTGATGACCGGAACATCGCCCTGGGAATTCACCCAGGAAACGGTGCCACTCTATCGCGAGTGGCTGCAAGGCTGCTATTCGCGCACCAACTGGCAGCGCGCCTACAAGCGCTCGTTGGGCGTGTGGACAGCCCTCCAAACACGGTATTCGGATCAGTGGCCCCAGCACCCCGTGACGGCGCAATTCGACGTCGACGACTTCTACTACCCTACGTGGGACTACTTCCCCCACTTGCGCGAGGACTATGACCATCACCTCGAAGAGATCGCGGCAAACAAACCGCGCCGCTACGGCAAGGACCGGAAACTTCTAAGCCCTCCAACCCTGAAGGCGCGTGAGGGTCACGTGCGCCGTTTTGCGAGCGCCGTGGCGAAAGCCCATAACACGGACCCGCATGAGGTCAGAACGCTCGAATACATCACCCGCCCCGAAGTCGTCGATGAAACTGTCAATCTGCTCATGGACCGCTCTGGAACGAAAACGAACGGAGGAGTTTACCAGACACTCAGGCACATCAATTCGATCGCGCGGCATCACGTCAAACGCAATGAGGACGAACTTGATGAGCTGATGGCCATCCGCGCATCGGTTGCCCCGCCGAACGGGCCGGCTGACAAGAACGTGGCACTTGTCCAGCTGTTTCGAGATGCAGAATTGCGTGAAAAATTTGCGGACTGCGCAGGGGAAATTCTGCGCGAACTGAAGCGCAAAAAGCCCCTCAGCCCAGGAGACGTGAAGCGTGGAATGCTGGCATTCCTCGCAGCAATTCTGATGAAGATCCCCATGCGGATCTCCGAAGTATTGGCGTTGAAGTACGGGGAGACGTTTTTCGACGTCGGAGCTGGCAAAGCGAGAAAGGTCGCAATTTCTCTGCCGGCCGACATGGTCAAAAACAATGAGCCGCGTCGCGCACCTTTTGGACCTGAACTCGTGCGGCTTTATGACGTCTACAGGTCGATCATCCGCCCGCACCTGGCGCCTGCGTCGAACCCCTACCTGTTTCCGAGTGGCCCGACTGCTGTCCGTAACGACGACCATATTAGTCACTCCCTTGCATCCATGATGCACCAGAAGATTGGGGTCCGAATGACGGCGCATCAATTCCGGCATGTCGTCGGGTACGTCTTCCTGGTGGCCAATCCTGGTTGCTACGACACAGTCCGGCGCCTTCTCGGTCACCGTTCCCTGAAGACGACCCTTCGATTCTACGCATTCATTCTGGAGGACGAGGCCCACGAACAGCTTGACGAAACGATCGATGATCTCGCCGCCAAGCGCCGCCTCCGCCGCCGCCGGAGGGCTGCATAACATGTGGCGTATGCGGGCGCTGCCCTTCAAGAAGTGGCCAGAACACGACCGCGCGTTGTTTACAGCGGGTCTCAAAAATTCATCGCGCCGCCTCCGTGGTGGCGCGATGTCGAAGAAAGCGGATGCAACGAAGGACGGTTGGCGTCATGACTACGGGATCGCCTTGAATTGGCTCCAGCAGAACAATCACCTTACCGAGGTGTCTGATCCTGCGTCACTATGGCCGCAGCGCATCCTTGAGAGGTATGTCGAATACATGGTGTCGCTGGAATTTGCGGCTGTCACCATCCACACGCGGATAGGCCGCCTCAAGCGCGCACTCCAGGTCATGACCCCCGGAATTCGGCTAAAACACTTTGAAGACATCCGCCGCGAACT
This sequence comes from Hyphomicrobium sp., assembly GCA_022844105.1. GTDB lineage: Bacteria > Pseudomonadota > Alphaproteobacteria > Rhizobiales > Hyphomicrobiaceae > JAGVSR01. Next base: position 86,091 of record JALHMJ010000013.1, read on the forward strand.
TGATCCACCCAAGCCTCGTTTCGACCCCATCGTGCTCCTGGTCGATTCGCAGCAACTCAAACAGCTGGGAATCGACTTGATGGAGACCGCGAGGCGCAGAACGGACCTGGACGCAAAAGATCGCGCCGATCAATTCCGCTCTGGGTTGCAGATTGCACTCATCGCTTGTCGACCGTGGCGCCGGCGGACGTTCACGTTGATGATACTTTGGAAACATCTTCGAAAAATCGATGAGGCGTGGCGCATGGAGGCGGCGCCAGAAGACACCAAGAACAGACGCGGTCTCAGAACCTGGGTGCCCAAGGATCTGAACCCCTACGTCAATGAGTACGTTACGTTCGACCGCAATACTCTCTGCAAAGGAGCAAAAGAGTCCACCGACGCACTCTGGGTAACTCGCAAAGGAATGCAGCAAACGAAGGAACAGTTCTATCGCGAGTACTGCCGCTACACGCGTGAACGATTTGGAAGGCACGTAACCCTGCAGGCCACGCGCAAAATCGTCGCGACCACGGTAGCGATCAATAGCCCAGAGAACGCCAGAATTGCACAGACGATCCTGGGACAATCCGGGCCAGAAGTCGGTGAGCAGTATTACAATTTTGCGACATCGATCGCCGCACTTAGCGATCTCTCAAAAGTGATGGACGGATTGGCGAAGAACAGAAGGAAGAAAGGAAAAGGGAAGAAGTAAACTCCCGGACGGCAACAACGGCCCTCGTGCGGATCGTCTGAGGAACAGCATCCATAATCTCCCTATCAACAACGGGAGACCGCCATGACCTTGAAGAAATCCATTGGTGAGCGCATTCAACTCTATCGTTCTGTCAATGATCTGACACAACAGGACCTCGCAAAGATCGCGGACTGCTCGAAGCAGTTGGTGTCTGCGTGGGAAGGGGGCCGCGCTGAGATCACGGTTTCAAGCGTCGTTCTGCTCGCCCGTCGCCTTGGCATCGATCCACGCTGGCTGCTGCTCGGAGACCGTGACACCGAACGTCATACATTGAAGACCCCAAATCTCATCCAGCATATTCCTTTGGTGACCAAGGCTCAGATCATCGAACACACATTGAGCCGTCACAAGGGACCGCCCTCATCACTCCAGACAATTTCGACTGTCGCTGCACACCCCGGTTCATGCTTCGCCATGCCTTGCCTCGACGACGGCATGGCTCCGTCCTATCGGCGAGGGGATCTTCTAATCGTAGACCCGAACCTGCAGCCATCACCAGACACGCATGTCGTAGCGACAGTATTCAAAGATGGTACCCAAGACATGGACGAACCGCACGTCGTCGTTCGCAGGGTTCATTTCGATGGCGGCGTCGGCACACCGTCTGAGCCATATCGCTTGGTACCTAGCGCACCGGGCTGGCCAGAAATCTCCGTCACGTCCCGCAGCACAGCTGTGTTGGTGGGGCGCGTCGTGGCTACTCAGACGCGGCTCATCGAATTATGTCTGGTGCGATGGTGAGGCTATCGTTCGATGGCCCGGCGACCTGGGGAACAAAAGCGCCAATTGAAGGCCGATACTCTCTAACAAGCGGACGCTGGGCGCAACACGCTAGAAGGCGAGCGAAGCGGTACACTCCATCATGGTCGACGCAATCGTCGGAAACCAGCCGTCAAATAGCCAACGCTATGGGCCATAACCGACCGTTCTGATACACGGACGATCGGACTTCGTGTGCTTTTCATGTACGTCACGTCGGTAGCCGTCGGCTCGAAAATAGTAGCAGTGCATCACACGTGGAGGCGCTACCGGTGCCTAGCGACCGCTTTAACCCTACCGCGTCGGTCGCCGCGCGATCACCCGATCGGGAGCATGACCTGTTGCTGACTTCCATCGGTATCTAGAACTCGCTCATTCTACCTTTGCTTAGAACCACATTTCAGCTACGCAGCGACCGTCGCGCGGTTGGTCATCGAAAGTGTCAAGCCCGTCGAAATGGTCAACTGGCAGATGCGAGACCGGCCCTGGCTCCGTGAGACGCAAGTTTACGGCAATGCGCCGGCGGCCATCTGCTTCGAGGCGGAGACCACGCCAGCAAGCGACGCAGCCGCAACTGGCACAGAACTGAATTTCTATTGCAGCGCTTTTCCTACCTGCGCGTGTGTAAACCGTGTTTGGGCCGGAAATCTTGATCCGCTCGCCCTCGTAATCATAGATCCACAGTGCGCCATATCGTCGACATAACGTGCAATTGCAGGCAGTCACCGATTCGGGCAAACCATCGAATGTCCAGCTGAGTTTTCCGCAGTGACATGTTCCAGTGAGCATTTTGTGCCCTATCGTTTCCTTACAGACTTCAAAATTTGGTCTCTGCAGTTGGACCAAAGCTTCCTTCTCGACGATCCTTGTTCACGCTAAGATGACTGGGCATCGCACTGGTAGGAGAATACGACGTCAATGTGGAAGCCAATTGGGTATACCTCTGCGTCACCATTTCTGACGGTCACAGACGCCAATGCCACGCTAGAATTCCTGGTGCAGACTTTCGACGCCGAGAGGCTCCGGTGCATTCTGCGTTCTGACGGCAAGATCATGCATGCCGAAGCCCGCATCGACGACACGGTCGTGATGATCTCTGACGCGACCGACGGTTGGCCGACAGTGTCTTCGCACGTTCACATCTACGTGCCGGATGTTGATGCCACCTACGAACGAGCGCTGAAAGCTGGTGCCGTATCGGTTATGGTCCCCATTCAAAAAGGCGACGAAGACAAGCGCGGAGGTGTTCGAGACTCCGGAGGTACGACTTGGTGGTTGGCAACCCAGGTCAGTTGATGGCCTATTTCGACGTTTAGCGACATCGCGCCATGACGGGCGGCTTTGGACCCATCGCGTCGACGTTTGCCGGTCGTGCTGTCGACGGGCGGGAGCGGAGGCATTCCGGAAGTCGACTGAACGCTGCTCAAGCCTGCACCTGACCCCGAACCGACGTGAGCAGATGCAGCAACTGCGGAAGCCAGACCGACGCGATGCCGAGTTTGCGGACATTGAGGCGAAGCAGCTCATGGGGCGCGAGGATGTCGATGTCGCTGAGGAGATGCGGAATGTCCTCGAACTCGATGGCATTGACGTCATCCTCGCCGCTCAACCTGTGAAGGTCCTCGGGCTTTCCGGCAACGCGGTCACATTGACCGTCCGCACGGCCACGGGCGAACAACAGATCGAGGGGAGCGATGTGCTCGTCGCGGTCGGTCGAACCCCAAACACGGACGGGATTGGCTTGGAAAAGGCGGGCATCGCGCTGGATGCGCGCGGTTTCGTCCGCGTCAACGAACGTCTTGAAACGACTGCCTCAGGTGCTTGGGCGATCGGAGAATGCGCCGGCAGCCCGCAGTTCACTCATGTCTCGGTAGATGATTTCAGGATCGTCAAGACCAACATGGCCGGAGGCAGCCGCAGAACAGACAACCGTCTCGTTCCCTACGTTATGTTCACCGATCCACCGCTCGCCCGGGTCGGTCTTTCGGAGGGCGAGGCACAGCGCAAGGGAATATCGGTGCGCATCGCCAAGCTGCCGATGAGTAACGTGCTACGGACGGAAGCCACCGATGAAACCATGGGCTTCATGAAGGTGGTGGTGAGCGCGGATGATGATCGCATCCTCGGATTTACGATGATTGGTTCTGAAGCTGGCGAGGTCATGACTGCGATCCAGACGGCGATGCTTGCTGAATTGCCCTACACGAAGCTCCGTGATGCAGTCATCTCGCACCTCACCGTTGCCGAGGGCTTCGGGCCCCTGTTCGAAAATGTCCCGCCGCGGGTGTGAACGCTTGTCGGTGATCCGCCCTGAAACTTTGCGATTTACACCAACTGTAGAATAATCGGCTTGCCCGGCAATTATCGCTACGAACACTGATTGCAAGCAGCCGAGCTAGAGAGTTTTCTCCATGCTTCGCGTCGTTACTCTCACGGCCACTCACGTCGCCACGCTGGCAATAGGCTTCCTCATCGGGATTTATGCTCTCCCGACCGACGAATTCGGCGTAAGGTACAGCTTGTTGTCCGGTTAGATTAGCCGATGTTAGCTTTTCGGATCGGATCGAAACGGTCGCCACGCCGCAGAGTGTGTTCCTCTCTCTCTCTCTCTCTCTCTCGCGCGCGCGCGGCGGTTTACGTTTGAGCGCCTCCAGAAGTTGTTTTGGGGTGAGGCTTAGTCAGTTTATCAGCTCGGCCAGATACCGTTGCAACGCGACGGCGTGATGGCAAATAATGGCGTCCTCCAAAAACGGCTGGCCACCGACATTGCGATTGCTGCCTCTCGAGTACGCGTAACGTGTCATCATTCCAAGCGTACTCGGCGAAAGTCCGTGTATGAGCCTGCCCAAATGAGCGATGAGGTGCGAAATGACTGCGAGTCTCCACGGCAAGGCGGCCATTGTTACGGGCGTTAGTCACGACGGACAGGTGGGACAGGCGGTCGCCAAGGCGCTCGCCGCTCAGGGGGCGTCACTTGCCCTGTGTGCGCGGACGCGAGAAAATGTCGTGGCGAGGGCCGGCGAGTTGAAGGCGGGAGGGGCAAACGTCATCCCTGTAGTCGCTTCGCTGACGGATGAAGCCGACGCGAAGCGTGCTGTAGCAGAGGCGATATCGGCTTTCGGCCGCATCGACATTGTGGTCAATCTTGCTGGCGGGCTAACCGTGTATAAGCCGTCGGCGGAAGTGACGCTCGACGAGTGGACGCTTGAAGTTAACAACAACTTGCTCAGCGCGTTTCTGCTGACGAGAGAGGCCTTTCCGCATCTTGCAAAGTCCGGTGGCGGATCCGTTGTCAATTTTGCGCGTGCAGGAGCTGCCCAGGCCAACATGCTTCCCTACAACGTCGCAAAGGCAGGCATTGTCGCGCTAACGCGAACATTTGCGCTTGAAGGCAAGGACGCGCAGATACGCGTCAATGCTGTGGGGCCTGGCCTCGTTGATACGGCTTCAAATATCAGCATGATGAAGCCAAAAGATACCAGCACTTGGGCAAAGCGCGACGAGATTGCCGATGTCGTTGTCTTTCTCGCTTCACCGGCTTCGGTCGGCGTGACCGGCCAAGTGCTCGACGTTACCGGCTGGGGTCTCGCATAGATCAGACGGGAAGGCGCGATCCCGCTGCAGCCGCACCGATGGCAAAGGCCGATCGAGCCATCTTGGTCGAAGCCGCTTGCCATAAGGAGCCGCATCGACAGCACTGGCAAAGCGAAGCCGTAGCGCTCACGACGCCAGAACGTTGCACCAAAGGCTGACAATAGGATCAGGCAGGCTTGATATCTTGGGATCGTTTGCGCTCGAACTTCTTCAATGTGTACTCGCCTTCGGGTTCGGATATGCCGCGAACCAAGGCGGAACTTGTTTAGTGGTGGCCGCTCACGAGTTACACAGACGACGGCCGCCGAGAATGTTCGTCGGATTTCTCGCTGCGTCGGCAGCGGCAGGCTTGGTTGCGGTCCCGATGGTGTGGACTGGAACGTTGGGCGCAACACTCGCACCCTCGACCAGCATCAATTTCCTCTTGCTCATCGGCGCCATCGCCTTCGGCCTTGGCGCATTCACGAATGACACGTGCCTGCTCGGATCGCTGGCGCGGCTTGGGGATGGGGAGATGCGACTTTTAGCTCTGCCCTTGGGATTGGCGATTGGTATCTTGGCTGTCGACCATAGCGGGCTCGGCAACGATCCAACATGGTCAAGCTTGATCTCCAGACCTGGCGTAACAGGCCTGGTTACTCTCCTAGTCTTCCTTGTCGTGCTTGTGCTAGCACTCGTCTTCGTTTCCAAAAAATGCGTCTTGCGAACAACGCCGGATTGGTCGTTCGGCGCTTCGATGATTGGACTTGGCATCACCGGTGGACTTCTTTATGCACTGTCGCCGGCCTGGACCTTCGCTGACCTGATCCAACGCGGCCTTCCTCTCAAAATGTCGCCAGTCGGCGAGGTCGCGCTCACAGCGGTGATATCTTCGATCGCAGGCGCCCTTACCGCCTCCTTTCGCAAAGGAAATCTGCGTCTCCAACTGCCGACAGCCAATGGCATCCTGCGATCTGTCGTCGGCGGCACATTGATGGGTATCGGCATCGCGCTCATCCCTGGCGGGAATGATGGGTTGATCCTCGCAGGGGTTCCCACTCTTTCACCTGGTGCGATAGTCGCCTACCTCCTGATGACGATCACAATCGTCTTCGGATTTGCAGCGCGTGGTAAGTAAGGCGCCGCCTTTCAAGACCATGATAACGGCAGCAGAGGCCTTAGGCGTCAGGTTCTAACCGGGATGCGCGCGATCACCTTTATTTCGAAGTCGAATCCGGCGAGCCAGTTGACGCCGATCGCTGTCCAGTTCGGGTAAGGCGGCTGTGAGAAGACTTCGCTCTTCACAGTCATGATCGTCGCGAACTGATTTTCGGGATCGGTATGAAACGTTGTCACGTCGACGATATCGTCGAAGGTGCATCCCCCTGCTGCTAGCGTTGCTTCCAGATTGGAGAACGCCAGTCGAACCTGTTTGGCGAAATCCGGCTCCGGGGAGCCGTCGGTACGGCTTCCCACCTGACCGGAGACGAACATGAGGTCCCCTGAGCGGATAGCGGCCGAATAGCCATGAGCCTCGTAGAGGGCGTGGCGGTTTGCGGGGAAGACGGCATCTCGCTTCGTCATAACGTGGACCTCCATAGAATTGCGCTCGCTCCGACGCCCGTTAGAAATCTGGCGGCCGATTTGGACTTCCTTAGTAGATAGCAATACTTCCGGTACGCGGATTACACTGCCATCTGTGAGAATGCCGCTCTCTCAATAAGCGAGCGCGCTTCGCCGAAAGTGGCGAAGACGCGTCGCCATGCCTGAGCGGCTCCGGGCTCGATATCGCGACGGAGCATCCATGCGCTGCGAGTCTGCAGGATTTGCGCATTCATAGTCACGATCGTACAAGCGCCACTCTGTAGCGGACCGAAGCACGCAGCAGCACGAGGGACGCTGCCAGCAGAACTGCATCCTTCAGTAGAAACTGCCCTGGTGCAGCCGAAATCGCAGGAAAGCCGCCAGCAGTCTGCTCCGCGACACCTGGAGTGGTGATGAAGAAGGTCAGCGTAATCAGATACGTCGCTGCTGACATCAGCGCGCCAAGCGCAGAGAAGAGTGGACGAAATGCACCAAAGATCAGAACGAGACCGGTCGTAAGCTCGATAACGCCGATGAAATAGCTTTGCCCCTGCTTTCCGAACATGCCAAGCCAACTCATGATTGGGCTGTGTTCGATAAACGGAGCGATACCTGAGGCCTCGTACGCAGTGAACTTCATCGCGCCGAACCACAGAAATACGATCACGAGAGCCCATCTGAGCAGGCCGAGATCCCTCCGGCTGTGCTCTGGGACAAGGAATTCGTATCGGTCGAAAATGCTCATCTAAAAATCCTCAACAGTGGTCTCGTGGACGACGTCTTCGTGCTTCGGGCGGCCGTTGCAGTATATGCGCCACGCATACACCGCTCAGCGAGACATGTCGAGTGGCTTTTAGCTCGCTATTTACTTCCTCACGATGCCATCGGCATCGGCGATGCCTCCACCGAGCAACGCAACCTTGCGGGATTTTACTTGGTGCCTGGCGCTCCGGGGGGGCTATAGCCCGTGGCAATCGCCTAGCCTGTACGGATGCTGGTTTGCGCCTGTGCTGGACGTCGTAGGTGTCAACCGGGCTACCTTCGCTTTCCATACCGTTTTTCGCGCGCACATCGTTGGCGATGAATCTGAACCGCACGCCGAGCCCGCCGGTGTGATTCCCGCCGGGGCGCGACCTCCGGCGATTTCGAGCGGAGAAGCTTGCGCGATAGCCGCCAGGTATCGAACTGTTGCCTGCCTTGATGAGCCGGACCCGTTTTCTTCGGAGCGCTAGTCAAAGCGAAGCCTTGGAAAGCCTTGGGAGACCCTCTTAAACAGACCCGTTTTTCATCTGCCGCCGCAGATGAAGAGGCCAGGATTTTGACTTGCTGTCTATGCTCGGCGCACATAAAGATGTGGCGATGAATGGATCTCGAAATCGAAATGTTTTCGGCGCGTTCGCACTCATGATTAGCGACGACATCGTTCGCGCTAGTTCATCGCGGGCGCCGGAAGCTGGGCCCGCCGCCTCAGCGCTGGCGTTGCTCGCGCACAAACCCGGGCTCTCGATCCGCATGCTTGCGGTCGGAGTGGGACTTTCACATGCGGGGACCGTTCGCCTGGTGGACCGAATGGCGACCGAGGGATTAATCGAGCGTAGGGAGCATTCGACAGACGGGCGAACGCGATCCCTTTATCTTACTCGAGCCGGGAAGGTCGCGAGCGACAAGGTCCTGGCCTCGCGCGATCAAGTGATTGCCGAAGGGCTATCGGTTCTTAATTCACGCGAGCTGAAAATCTTATGCGACATCTCCGAACGCGTTCTGCGCAGTCGATTGGAAAGCCTCGAGCAGTCATACCGTATCTGCCGTCTGTGCTGCTACGAGGGCTGCACGAAATGCCCCATCGGTGACGAATTGCATAAGCGAGGTGTAGACCGCGAGACGAACGACGACGCGTAGCAGGCTCGCAATTGCGGCAGCTCAATGCTGAGCGATAAGGCACCGCCGCTCATCGGCCTGTAGCGACGCGTCGCGCTTGCGACGCTATTCCTCGTGAACCAAGAGGGCAGCTCCGACTTGCTCAAGCCAGCCTCGTGGAATCCGCAGCCTGACTGATGCTCGAGAGCTCGGTCTGTACGTCCGAACCCCGGATAAGACTTAAATCAACAGGACACCGATCAGCGATCGCGAGGATCCGAGCGCGCTGATCCTCACTCAGCGGCCCATCAAGGACGATGGTGCGGGTGAATCGGTCGGGCGGCACCATATCCGGCACTTTCTCGTGTTGAACGGTCGTGCTCGCCCGTTCGAGCGGAAAGCCCTTGCGGTTCGCATAGAGACGCATCGTCATTACCGTGCAGGCTGCGAGGCCGGCAGATACGAGTTCGTAGGGAGATAGTCCGGTCCCGAGGCCACCGACCGATGCTGGCTCGTCGGCGAACAGAGTGTGCTCGCCGCTGCGGACCTTGAGCTGGAACGTCCCTGCAAGAGTTTCGGTGGCGACGACGCCCTCCGCAACCTCGACCTGCGGAAGATCCGCGCTGAGTGGTGGGAGAAAGCGGCTCGCCCAAACCGCCACCATGGCCGCGGCGTAGTTCGCGTCCGCGACGTCGGTGAGAAGGTGATCCGCGTTGTCGAGCGAGATGAAGCTTTTAGGGTGCCTGGACGCGACGAAGATGCGCGACGCGTGGTCGATGCCGACCACCTGATCCAGCGGAGAGTGCATGACCAGCACCGGCCGTCGCAGGGAGGCAATGGCCTTCTCGACGTCGATCCCCTCAACCGCCTCAAGGAACCCTCGGCGAATGAGGAAGGGCCTACCGGCAATCTCCACCGAGGCCTCGCCCTCGCTCGCGATGGTGTCCAGATCATTCGGTCCGAAGAGGCGCAAGATATGCTGAAGGTCGGCCGGCGCACCAATCGTCGCTACCGCCGCAATATCAGGCATGTCGGCGGCGGCTACGATCGCAGCGGTGCCACCCAGGCTGTGCCCGACGAGGAGGGACGGTGACATGCCCGCCGCCGCCATCGCCTTTGCGGCGGCCCGAAGGTCCTCGACGTCCGACGCGAAGTTCACAGGTTCTCCCGTCCCACCGCCGATCCCGGTCCCGGCGAAATCGAACCTCAAGACCCCGATGCCCGCACGCGACAGCGCGCGCGAGATGTGAACAGCGGCGCGACTGTCTTTCCCGCAGGTGAAGCAGTGGGCAAAGATCGCCCAGCCCCGCGGCGTCCCTTCCGGCGGTTCGAGGTGCCCGGAAAGCGGAGAGCCAGCCCCACTGACAAACGTGAATGATTTTTCTGCCATGTCCATCAAACCTCCAGCACGCGGCTTGGCGGTTGCGCTCTCAGCACCTTCGACGGAGCTGAGCGGAGCACCGCCAACCGGTAATCGTCATCTCAGGGTATCATTTATATGTCTGGCGCATATAGACAAGCCCCTGCACCATGATTATATGAGCCAAGCATACTTCTGCGACCTGCTTTCCAAAGGCGGTCTCACGGAAGAGGCATCAGTCAGGCGCATGGGCCAAAGGACTATGGAACTCAATCAAGTCAGCTATTTCATCAACTTGGCCGAGACGCTGAATTTCACAGCGGCCGCTCGCTTGAGCGGTGTGTCACAGC
>JALHMJ010000014.1 GCA_022844105.1 Hyphomicrobium sp.
CCGGACACCGGAGGAGTTCCACGAGCACCATCTGGCCCTTGCCGTGATGATCGATCGGGTCCAGAAACTGAGCCCAGGACTCACCCTCTGACTGGATGAGAGAAGGGTCTCAGGTCAGCTGCCGCGACGAAGTCACAAGACTTCAGAGATTGGTTGACCGACTTCCCCCGAGTGACGCATCGGCCGATATTGAGCGGTTCAACGCGTGGGTCAAAGCGCATCTGGAGAAGCGGGAAGCGCAGCTGACAGTGGCTTCGATTGCTGCGGTGATCCAAGCACAGGAACTGTTTCCGGAGGTTGATCCCTTTGAGGATCCGCTAGGTGAGCCGGCAGAGCCCCCGAGCCGCTGGTATTAGGCCGCTGGCGCGCAGTTGAACTACCCGCAGCGCCGTCGGACCGCCGGTTAGCGCTGTCCTTTCGCCGTCTGGACGGCTGTACTCTAAAAGGACCGATTTAGCATTTTAGAGAGACCTGAACCACGAGTATGAGGCACACCAAACGTGAAGAGAATCCTGGTCACAGTATCACTACTATCTGGAACACCGCTTCGCTCGCTCCGCTTCCATAATTCGATTGACTGTTCCTCTATCGACTTCTGAAAGTGGCACCTGATCTACATCGTCATACTTGCAACCGGCATTGCCGAACACCGAGATGGCGCGTGTTGTCTTGAAGCAGTAACCAGCCGCCTTGAAGATGGTGTTTCGTGCCGTCCACAGCTCATCGCAAGTTGCAGAACCGAAATCGCGCTCCTGCGTAGTGACCTCGTCATCGACTACCTTCTCGCGCGGCGACAATATGAGAACGTTCAGATCTTGCTTGGGCACATAGTCCGTTGCGACCATCTCAAACTTCGTTGGCCCGATCCTTTTTACATTATCGCCGCAGAAGCTGACGAGATTTTCAGGTGCACCCTTGTCTACCACAAGGCGGAATCGACGTATGGGCGCAGCCCAGTTGGCCCCGGTTGTGAGGATGTATTCAACGTTTGTTTCCCCGAATGGCGGATAGTCTGCCCCAGGCTTCATGGAACGCTTGACCGTGTCGACGAACGACGGCTCAACGCAAAACTTCCTATAAAAATCTGTAGAATGCGAGTTCGTCTGAAGTTGGTGCACCCCTGTCACCACAGCGCCACCAGCAATTGGCCGGTATCGGTGCCGGATGCCCGTAGTGCGACCTCGAGGGAACGTCTGCTGCCAATAATATTTGGTCTTGAGGCTCCACAATGGCTGATCGTCTTCGTTCAACAGCTGGGCCTGACGCAACTGAGCCAGTATGCCTTCTCTAGCGATACGAATAACTTCGGTGGCTTCGTAAGGGTTCAAAGGAATGCCAATTTCACGTAGCCTCTCTGTAATGTCGGCGTGTCCTATAATTGCTCTCAGCTCCACGTCAGCTTCGACCCGCTGTCCGTCAACGAAGGTGACAAAGTCGACAAAATTCTCAGAGTTGGGAGCGGAAATCCCTACATCCACATCTGGTTGATAGGCCAAGTCCGGCAGTGGAAAGGCAACCAACAAGGTCACGTCACGATTTGAGCGGTTTTGGAATTTGTACTCTACAAGAATCTCCCCTGCAGATACGAATAGCTCTTCGGATGTCATTTCAATATCGGCTGTCTTAGTGAATGCTAGGCCCCCGGCGCCAATTTGCGCGCTACTGTCATTTGCTTCGAGTGTTCGCGGTAAGGAGGCGGCCAGCGCGGCGCACAACCATAGCCCCGGGCGGTAGCAGTTCATCGTCATGCGCTCTTGCTATCCTCTAAAATCAATGCGGATCCCAAAAATAAAGAGCGCGTTCTGCCATCTGTTGCGCTCCAAGTCTCTCCCGCTGCACTTCTCCACATGACCAATGCTAGCCACCAGGGGGAACTCAGGCCAACTCCGTTGACTTAAGTAAGCCTGCGTGAAAAATCATCACGACTCCGAGCAACGCCTTCGAAGAGGCACGCTGCTATTCAGTCGCGTCGCTTATCGGACTAACAGTGACCATCTTGAGCCCGTGTTGTTTGAACAGTGGCTGGTCGTCTGGCGCCTTGAGGAGCCAGTTGTCTTTACGAAGACCCCTTGGGCTGCACATCTTCCTGAAGTTACCTCCGCGGCTGTTCGAGCCATCCGTGATAATCAATCCCCCTGCCGGATTAAAGCGGCCGAGAATCATGGGCAGCACAGAGTCGCCTAGAATAAATATGCGGCTGCCTCCTTCACCTTCGCTATCGCGTCGGTAAAAAAGCACGTCGATCTGCGGAACCAGCATTAGAACCTGTCGCACATCGCCGGTTATGAATGTGACTACCCTGTTCGAAGCGCGCGCAGCCTTGCTCCCCCGGGTCGCCACAGCCGCTTTCAAGTCACAGAAAATGACCTCGTCGACAAAGGGGCTCAGAAGACGCAGGGGCTCGACAACGTCAAACTCGCAGCAGGGGTAGAAGGCAATCTTACGCCGCACGCGCCAACTCCTGCTCGACGGCCTCCGGCGGGATCTTGGCGTTTGAGAGAAATGAAAACCAAGCGATCAGGAAGCGCCGGAAATCAGCTGGAGACGCTTCAATAAAATTGAAGGACTTAATGTTTCCCTTGTCGTCCTTGTTAGCGCTGACGAGTAGGATGGCCTGAATAGGATTGTCGAACGTGAAGATATTGCCGTGCGCCAACGCGTTGCGCATGACCCGTAGAAGTCCACCAACCGTCTTGTCCTTGGTCACAGATTTTGCTTTCTGAAGCCCCGTCCAGGATTCAGGATCACCGACAATCGATTGCAATTCACCTGTCCGCCAGCTTGTCGCGCCCTCGCCCAGGCTGCTGGCTAAAAAATTCTCCTTAAGCAAACCCTCAAGCTGCTCTGCAGCCTCTCTGAACCGCGTGGCATCGTTGGTTGGATGACTCTTTTTGATATCTAGCCGTTCGAACGGCACAACAAACCCTGCACACGCGGCCATTAGTGTGAGGGTCACGTCTCGATCACGCAGTGCGCCCGCCCGCTCGACCTTCTCAAGTACGTCCAGACAACGTGCGGGAAAGTCACTGACAAAGTTCTTATATGCCGTCATGGTCCCTCGTACCCACTGGAGTTCAAGATGCTTTGATCATTGGTCCACGAGCAGATCAACCAAAGCCAAATACCCCGACGTAATACTTCCGCCGCAAGTAATCTAAATCACTTTCCCAGTCGCAAATCGCTTCACTTAGATCGGCGTCTGTGCGCCCTTTCGCGTTCTTCGCTAAATAAGCAAGCGCCTGAGCGATTTTACTCATTCGCTGTGGCGACTTGGGCGCCCCCCACTTCTTCCTGACATCGTCAGGAACAGTGTCAGGAAATTCTGCAGCAAAAACGTGACTGAGGATCCCTCGCCTTTGCTCGCTGTTTAGTGGAGAACCCATACCGACGCAGTAGCCAAAACATTTGAGCGGACCGTCTCTGTTCCAATCGATGGCAAGTGGGGCGCCAAGTCCGTAGTAAAGCGTCGAAGGCCATTTAAAGTACAGGTCATTACCGATTGCTGCTATTGCTGCCGGGCCCGCAGCAATTGCCACGCGACGTATGGCCTGCAGTATGCGCGTGTAGCCCGCCCGCAAAGTGGAATCATTGCACACCGGTCGCCTTTTGATCAGCGCGTCCGCCAGGGCTGCAAGATCAAATTCCTTCATGGAAGAAAGCTTTGCAATGCAGGCGTCAACTTCGTCCAAGCTTATAGGAACGGGATAGCCAGCCGGCAGAATTCTCGGTTTTGGTTGTGCGTCGTGAGCCGGAGGTTTTGTCCGCTCAGTTTGCCGGCGATAATAACCCAAGCCCCCTGGGATCGAGCGCCTTTGGTATTTGCGAGACTTGTTTGGTCTTTTCATAGCGTCACCGAGACCAAGTTATAGGTGGGATAGGTACAAAGGCCTTGACGAGTATCAAGTGCGTTTCAGTCGAATTGCGACGAAAATAGCCACGGGATGGCCATCGAATTGCAAACTATGCAAAGGAGTTGTTCCCTAGAGACAGCCTACTGGATTAACCATATTCGTCGCGCTTGACGCTGCCCTTTCGCGTTCTCCGCGACTGTGGTATAAAAACTGTTGGCAGCCGCTTGATCTACAGCGATCGCGGGCCGCGATAACCCCTCGAACGGATGAACTGAAACCTGCAGCCGCACCCGCGGAAGCGACGTATGTCGCGTTCGTGGGAGCGGAGGCTTATTCGTTTGAGGTGCCACGTGAGTAAGTTGGAAGTCATCACACTGCCCGTCGCGAGCCTTCGGCCCTATAGCCGAAACGCCCGCACCCATAGCGGCAAGCAGATCGCCCAGATTGCCGCCAGCATCCGGACGTTCGGCTTCAACAATCCGGTCCTCGTCGACAAGGACGGCGTCATCATCGCCGGTCACGGTCGCGTCTCGGCAGCTAAGTTCCTGGGCCTTGAGACAGTGCCTGTGATCTGCCTCGAGCACATGAGCGAGGCCGAGAAGCGGGCCTACATTCTGGCTGACAACAAGCTGGCTGAGAAAGCCGGATGGGACTCGGAGATCCTGGCCATCGAGCTGCAGAACCTGCTCGATTTTGATCTCGACTTTGATCTCTCCATCACCGGATTCGAAATGCCGGAGATCGATGTGCTGATCGGCGAACTCGATAACAAGCCGGCGAAGCCTGATCCGGCTGACGCAGTGCCGGACATCGTTGGCCCAGCGATTACGCGCATGGGTGACATCTGGAAGATCGGGCCGCACCGGCTCATCTGCGGGGATGCACTTCAGCGTGAAACCTATACCCGGCTCCTCGACGGCGACCTTGCGCAAATGGTGTTCACCGATCCGCCCTACAATGTTCGGATCGATGGTCACGTCAGCGGTCTCGGAAAAGCGCAGCATCGCGAGTTCGCCATGGCGAGCGGCGAGATGAGCATGTCCGAATTTACGACGTTCCTGAGGTCTGTCTTCGGCAATCTGGTCGAGGCCTCGAGTGACGGCGCCATGCACTTCGTCGCTATGGATTGGCGGCACATGGCTGAAGTGCTCGAGGCTGGCCGCAGCACTTATAGCGAGCTTAAGAACCTATGCGTGTGGTCGAAGACCAATGGCGGCATGGGCTCGCTATATCGGTCCCAGCACGAGCTGTTCTTCGTGTTCAAGTCGGGTACGGCGCCGCACATCAATAACGTCGAACTTGGGAAGCACGGTCGCTATCGCACGAACGTGTGGACTTATGCGGGCGCCAACACCTTCAGCGCGACCCGTGACGATGATCTTGCCATGCACCCGACGGTGAAGCCGGTCGCCTTGGTTGCTGACGCGATCCTCGACTGCTCGCGACGCAAATGTATCGTCCTCGACGCGTTCGCTGGCTCAGGCACGACGCTCGTCGCCGCGCACAAGACTGGTCGGTTGGGCTACGGCGTCGAACTCGACCCGCTCTATTGCGACGTCATCCTGCGCCGGTTGACTAAAGTCACCGGGTTCGAGCCGAAGAACCTCATCACGGGACGGTCGTTCACCGAGACCGAGCAAGAGGCTGCGGCGCCAGCCATTGATGTCGCTGACCAGGAGGCGGTGTCATGAGCGATAGCAAAGATCCAAAGAACAGTGCCTACGAGGTCGGTTACGGCAAACCTCCGAAGGAGCACCAGTTCAAACCCAAAGCGCGGTCGGTGAATGGCGGCGTCGTGAAGAAACGCAAGGGCCGCAAGTGCACCGCGGACGACCCCAAAAAGGTTGACCTTGGTCCTCTGCTATTCGAACCCGTGCCCGTCAACAAGCATGGTCGGGTGCAGAAGATGGACGCCTTCGAAGCGATGCTGCGCAAACAGGTCGAGCAGGCCGTCAAGCATCGCTCCGCGACGGCCATCAAAGTGATCCTAGCTGGTGCGGTCGAGTACGACCTTCTCGAAACGCCGCCGCCTATTCGCAGTGGCGGCGTCTTGCGTGTTCCAATGAACACGCATGAAGAGTTCGAGAACTGGGTCGAGGAGTACATGAATTCTCGCGAAGTGGCTCGAGCTAAAGTGAGGAAGTGATGGAGAGCGATGAAATCGACGACGACTCGGCCAAGTCAGAGACAGAGCATGTCGGCTACAAGAGCCCGCCGAAAACACATCGCTTTAAGCCGGGACGATCCGGTAATCCGCACGGCCGGCCAAAAGGCGCCCGTAGTCGCCGCCAGATCTATGAGAGGGTCCTGCTTGAAAAGCGTACCGTCGATCTGAATGCCAATGGTCGCCCCCGGGAATTGACCACGCTGGAACTTGTTGTTTTGCGCTTGCGCCAAGATGCGCTCCAAGGGCGCACGCGCGCTTTCAAAGAGTACAAAACGCTCGAGGCAAAATTCGGCCAGCAGGAGTCAGCCAAAAAAGGCGGGTATCTCCTGATACCAACTGTGGGATCATGGGACGATTGGGTTCGACTTTTTGGACCCAAAGAGAACCCGCCGCCCCAAGACAAGGAGGAGTAAGCGCTACAGACGGGCGCTGCTGCAAGCTCTCAAAGTGACTCGAAAGCCGCGCGGACTGCTTCCGTCACATCTCGGACCTCCGACAAGGCCCAGATCTCGTCGCGCAAGTGCAGCACGTCGCTGTTCGTATGTGGGGAGCGTCGAACTCGTGTCTTGACAATCGCGAGTGGAATAATGGCGGCGCGTTGGATGACGAAGTCGCGATTGAACAGCGCGGCGGCCAGATAATCAAATGGTTCGGCCGAAAGGTTGCGGATCGCGCTTAGCTGGCGCGATCCTGTGCTTGATGCCAGCCGACGTGCCTTGATTTGGTACCGGCTTCCTGACGAATCTGTCGCGTCGTGGCCTACAGCGGAATTGCTTTCGCGAGTCCAGCCGAAAGCACGACAGAATAAGATCTCGGCCAGATCACTGATCGGGTTGTTGGCGCTTCGTACGATGTCACGGCGGCGAAGCTCCTCAATGATTGCGCCGTGCGCGCGCAGGAGTTCAAGAATGGTCAGGTTCGATGCGTCCATCCCTTGATGGCTACCTGATTCTGAGAACAACAGGCTCCAATTGACTGAGGTGTCCAATCGCAACCCACCAGACAGATCCGCCGCCGGTAAGTGGCAAACGAGATCATGCGGATTCCTTTTGCAAAGGGCTTTTGCGCGAGTCGTTCTGTATCGGGCTTCGGGACCAGCAAGTGCCTTACGAAAGCTGAAAAATTTGACGTTAACCTACCGGGTGACTACCGCTTCAATTGCTGCCGTGGTATAAGGTTCAGGCCAGCGGCACTCATTTCTTGCCCGCTGTCCGAACGAAGAACCCCAGAACGAAATCGCAGATTAGATGTGCGCCGCTTTCCGCGGCGGGCGCCTTACTGCGTATTTCGTTCTGGGATTTTTCATTTCATCCGGCAAACAGGGAGATCCCCATGCCACACGTCACAACACCGACCTCGAAGGCGTTCACCAAAACTTCGAAAGTTCAGCCTCGAGAGCGTAGGTCAACAAAACGAAAAGGGCGCCCACTTCCCAAAAAGTACGTTCCCGTCGTGAAGGGTCTGGCCTGTGAGCGCCATGCCCTTGTCGATATAGCAGCCTTCTTCAAAACTACGCCCGAGGTCATAGCCGGCATCGTCTTCGGACGTGATTTTGCAGACGTCCGCCCTCTCAAGCTGCCGCGGCTTCCGGTCTTGAAGTTTGCCGACATCGTTGATGTCTCCAAGTGGCTCACTGCCGCGATAAAGACGCTCGACAAAGGTGAGACCCTTGAAGCTCGCGGAATGATTTTACGAGCAGAGGAAATCGTCAACAGCGCGCGCTGAAGTCAAAGCCCGGCGCGGAAGCCGCGCCGGGCTTTCCTCTTTCACGTAGAGGACTACATTTCGGCCGCCGCCGTTCTAGGACGATCGAATTCCGTCAATTCGCGGATCGCGCCTTTGCAGTCCAGCAAAATAAGACTCATCGTCTGTAGATCAATCGTCTTGGTAGCCGTTCCCTCGATGGCATTGACGTTCGCCGCCGTTTGGGCCTCAATCTGAAGAAGTTGAGGCAGCAGCAGGAGAGCTTTGTCGGCCACTGCGGCCTTCATCGACCTAGATCAAACACCAACTCAGCGCTAGCCGCGCGGCGGCGCATTTCTTGGTGGATGATCAGCAGCTTGTTCGGGCAAATGCGCAGCGATCCCTGACACATGTGCTATCCAGGGACCGGTCATGGATAGGGTCAGGCCTGTGGGGGACAATGCGAGCGCCAGAGATCGGGGAATTCATTGAGCTAAGGGCACGACCGTGGCTGGTTGAGGCCGTGGATAGCCTCACCGATCGGTCCTCGATTATTTCACTCTCGTGCATAGCCGACGACGCTCAGGGAGAGCGATTGGACGTCGTTTGGGATGCCGAACTTGCTCCTATTTTGTCGGAAGGAGATGTCTGGTCTGATGTCGCCCGCGGCGGGATCGACGATGTCCGGACGTTTGCAGGGTTCCTGAAGACGATTGGCTGGAACACAGCTACGGCTGCTGACAAGGATTTATTCCAAGCGCCTTTTCGTGCCGGTATACGCCTCGACCCCTACCAACTTCTTCCATTGCGCAAAGCGCTTCAGCTTCCCCGAGTAAATCTGTTGATCGGAGATGACGTAGGTCTTGGCAAGACGGTTGAGGCTGGCCTGGTCCTGCGCGAGCTTCTCTTGCGGCGACGTGCGCAATTCGTCCTGGTCGCAGCTCCCCCTTCCATGACGCTCCAGTGGAAGGAGGAGCTGGAAACAAAATTTGGTCTCTCGTTCACGATTATCGATCGCGAGCGACTTTCCGAGCTTCGGAAGCAGCAAGGCTTTGCGGTCAACCCTTGGAGCACTGGCTCGCAATTCATCATCTCTCATCGGCTGCTCACCGATGAAACCTATGCCTCTGGCCTACGCAACCGGCTCGACGAGTTTCTGCCCCGAGGGTTGCTTATCCTTGACGAAGCACATCACGCGGCACCGGCGAGTGGCGCGCGATATGCGATCGACAGCCAATTTACAAAAGCTATTCGTGACCTCGCGGGACGCTTCGAGCATCGCTTGTTTCTTTCTGCCACTCCGCACAATGGCCATTCCAATAGCTTCTCGGCCCTCCTCGAGATGTTGGACCCGCAGCGTTTCACGCGAGGTGTCGAGGTGCGCCCGGCTGAACTCCAACCAATCATGGTGCGCCGGCTCAAGGCCGATCTTCGCAAGCTCGGTGTTCGCTTTGCGGAGCGCATCATTGAGCCGATCCGGATCGAAGGGTTGCCTGGCACGACGCCGGAACTCGCGCTTGCCGGTCTACTCGCCGCCTACCGCGATCTTCGCGAGACACGTATTCGTCAGCTCGCGCCGAGAGAAGTTGCCCAGGCACGGATCGTCATGGTCGGCCTGCAGCAACGCTTACTCTCTTCGATACCTGCCTTTGCTCGTACTCTGCGAGCGCATAAAAAGTCGCTTGAATCGAAGATCGAGAAGCAAGACGAGACGGCAATTTCCGAGAATGTTGCAAGGCAGTTGACCACATCGTTCGAGGAGGACGAAGAAGCCACCGCAGCACTTGGAGCGACTGCCGACAACGATGAGGCAATTGAGGCCGCGACCGCTTTGGGCGTTCAAGGAGCCTCGATCGCACAGCTTAAGAAGGAATTGGACGCCGTTGAAGTGATGCTTCGGCTGGCCCAATCCAATGCGACGAAGCCTGACATGAAAGTCGCGCGGCTTGTCGCCTGGATCCGATCGAACATGTTGGCCGGCAAAGTGTGGAACGATCGCCGCGTGATCATTTTCACTGAATGGGAAGATACTCGGATTTGGCTGGAACGGCAGCTTCGCGAGGCGCTGGACGACACCAATCAGGTCGATGAGCGGATCGGTGTTTATTCTGGTATCACCGGTCAGGATCGGCGCGAGGAGATCAAGCGGCAATTCAATGCCGATCCCAGTGATGAGCCCCTGCGCATTCTGATCTGCACCGATGCCGCTCGCGAAGGCATCAACCTCCAGACGCGATGCTATGATCTGTTCCACTTCGACCTTCCGTGGAATCCTTCGCGGCTAGAGCAGCGCAACGGCCGGATCGATCGCAAGCTGCAACCGGCCTCCCAAGTCTTCTGTCGGTATTTCGACTATGTCCAGCGCCCGGAGGACATCGTGTTGCGAGCGCTCGTCGATAAGACCGAGACCATCCGCCAAGAGCTGGGCGCCATCGGGCAAGTCATCGAGTCCCGGATTTCCGATGAGCTACTGACCAAGGGCATCTCACGCGCTGAGGCGGAGAAGCTGGCTTCGTTCATCAAGGGTGCCGACAACGATGCCTTCGTGAAACGGGCCAAGGCGGAAATGGACGATGAGGAGCAAGCCCGGCACGCGCGGCTCGAGAAGGAGAATGTCGATCTCAATGCCGCATTGGAGCGCTCGCGCAAGCGGGTTGGCGTGGATTCAGTCGAGCTTGAGCAGGTTCTCGCCACAGCTCTGGAGCGTGCTGGCGTGGCTCTCGATCAGTGTTGCGCAGACAATGTGGGCCGAGTGGTTACCTATCAGCTCGATCCGCAGCATCCGGCCTTCGCGCGCGATAAGAGCTGGGCCGAGGCCTTCGATGACCTCCGCACGAGACGCCGGCGTCGAACAGAAGGCTACAAATCTTGGCGGGATGCTACCCCGGTCCGCCGCATCGCATTCGAGCCCCCAATCATGGAGAATGATTGCGACGCGCCCGATGTGATCCAAGTCCATCTCGAGCACCGGTTGGTTCGTCGCTTGTTGTCGCGCTTCCTGTCGCAAGGGTTCCAGTCGAGCCTCAATCGTGCCTGCGTTATGCTTGCCAACGTCGCGCGCCCACGACTTGTCTTGCTTGGCAGGCTCTCGCTTTACGGCCCTGGCGCAATTCGATTGCACGAAGAGATCCTGAGCGTCACTGCTGAATGGAGCGACAAGGACCGCGAGAAACGACCACTTCGTCCATTCCAAGAGGCAGGCGAGCAAACCACGCTGGAGCAGCTAAATGCGGCGCTGCGCGATGCCCGGCCCGCGAGTTTAGACGCCATCACCCGCCTCACCGCCCTGTCTGCAGCCGATATTCGCGACTTGGCGCCGGAAATCGAGCGCCGCGCCGCCTCAGCCGAGAAGGAGGCTCGCGCCGACCTCAAACAGCGCGGTGAGAAGGAAGCGGAAAGCCTGCAAAAGTTGATCGAGCAGCAACGTGAACGGCTTCGCAAAGCTGATCAAAAATTCGACGCGGATCAGCTTGAGATGAACCTTAAAGATGAAGACCTACGTCAACGCGAGGCAGATCGTCAGCACTGGCGCCGCAGGCTTGACCGCATCGAAAAGGAGTTAGTCGAGGAGCCACAACGCATTCGCGACTCATACGAGGTCAAAGCTCAACGCCTTGAGCCGGTCGGGCTCGTCTATCTCTGGCCGAGCGTGGAATAAGCACCATGTCAGAAACTAAAAATCCCGAACTGGTCTGGCTCGATCACGTACAGCCCGTTGGTCTCGTCGTTGCGCGCGCAGTTCTCGACGAACTCGGACTTGTCCCGGCGCAGCAGACAGCGCCAGATAATGCGCGTGTGAGCGAGTATCTTAACGTCGACAAGCCAGGCCCAGCGCTGACCGATGCCTGGGGTTTCGTGCATCAAGTCCTAGGCTGGGACGCGACGAGCGTGATCGGAATTCCCGGAGGCCCCACAGTCCCAGCTGAACTGTGCCGTGTGCTGCCCGAGCATCATGTCACGCTGCAACCGACGTGGGCGATCAAAGGCGCGCGAGGCGAGCAAGAGCCCGAATGGCAGGCGCTCGTGCGCATTGAGGACCAAGGCACTGATCCTGATGAGCGCGGGGCGCTTGCTGGCTGGGAAGCTACGCCACTGCAACGGTTCGAACGCCTGCTTCGCGAGACGGGCGTGCCGATAGGCGTTCTGATTGCCGATTTCGAGCGCGACGGTCACAAGCATGCCGAGCTCCGTCTGATCTATGCGCCGGCGGGCGAAACCTCGGGATGGCTTGGTTGGCCGCTGCTGCCTCTCGCCACGGTGGCCGGTCGCCCGATGCTCGGCGGCATGAAGTTGCTGCTAGATCAGCACAGTTTGTTCACGAACCGGCGCGAAACCCGGCTACCGCAAGTGCTCGACGCGAGCCGCAAAGCGCAGGCCTCGGTATCAACCGAACTTTCCGGCCAAGTGCTTGGCGCGCTGCATGCGTTGCTACGCGGATTGCACGCCGCCGATCCGAAGTTGATCGAGGACCTCGCAGCCAAGCATCCGCACCACCTGTATGAAGGTCTGCTCACGGTCCTGATGCGGCTTGTGTTCATCCTCTACGCCGAGGATCGCGACCTGATGCCGTCGAAGACGGACGGGCGCTCGAAGACACTCTACGAACAGGGCTACTCACTTCGCGGCCTTTACGCCAAGCTCATCGAGGACGAGGCGCTCTATCCTGACACCATGGACGAGCGGCTCGGCGGCTGGGGTCGACTGCTCGCTCTGTTCCGCCTTGTCCACAAAGGGCACCCTTCGGGCTGGATCAAAGGGCGCGGCGGCAAGCTGTTCGATGCGGACGAGTTTCCGTTCCTTGAGGGTCGGCATAAGAAGGAAGATGCGCCTCGCGTCCTGCACGTGCGGGACGGATCGATCCTGCGCATCCTGCGCGGACTAATGACATTGAAGGGCGAGCGGTTGTCCTACCGCACGCTCGATGTTGAGCAGATTGGTTCGGTCTACGAAACGGTGATGGGCTTCACGGTCGAAGCCACAGCGGGCCGTGCGCTCGCCATCAAGGCCGGCAAGAACAACCGCGTGCCGGTGTTTGTCGATCTTGATGCAGTGGTCGCCAAGAAGCCCAAGGATCGGGTCAAGGCATTGAAGGACGACTACAGCCGGTCGAGCGTCAATGCCAACCAGAAGCGCGCCGTTGAAGAAGCCAAAACTTCTGCTGACTTGGAGAAGGCACTTGAGGGTCTCATTGACGAGCGCGGCTCTCCAGGAGGCATTCCGGCTGCACCTAATACGCCGATCCTGCAGCCGACCGATGAGCGACGCCGCACGGGCAGCCACTACACACCACGCACTCTGACAGAACCAATTGTGCGTCATGCGCTGGAACCTGCGTTCGAGCGATTGGGCCCTGACGCCACTGCCGAAGATGTTTTGAACCTGAAGGTGTGCGACCCGGCGATGGGATCGGGTGCGTTCCTCGTCGAAGCATGCCGGCAGATCGCGGCACGATTGGTGAAAACGTGGGCGCGGTGGCCGGAAGCCCGGCCGAAGATCCCGCTCGACGAGGACGAGGAGCTGCACGCCAAGCGGATCGTCGCGCAGCGCTGCCTCTATGGCGTTGACAAGAACCCGATGGCGACCGACCTCGCCAAGCTGTCGCTTTGGCTTGCCACACTGGCGCGGGATCACGAGTTTGAGTTCGTCGATCACGCTCTGAAAACGGGCGACAGTCTTGTTGGGCTGACAAACGATCAGGTCGCGGCGACGACGTGGGAAACCGACAAAATGGGGCTTCCCCTGTTCCGCAAGCTGGTGGCTGACCGGATCAAGGAAAGCAGTAAGGGCCGCCAAGAAATCCGCGACGCGCCGGACGACGTGTTCCGCGCGGTGCAGGAAGCGCGGCACCGGAACGCGGAGGAACGCATCACGCCTATTCGCGTCGTCGGTGATGCCATCATCTCGGCGTTCTTTGCTGAAGCGAAAACGAAGGCCCGGGAGAAGGAGCGGCAACGCATCGAAAGCCTTCTGACCGGCAAGTTGGAGATGAACCTCGTCGAGTTGTTTTCGTCGGCTCGGCGGCTCTCCGTGGGCGACCACCCGATCCGACCATTCCACTGGCAGCTCGAGTTCCCCGAGGTGTTCGAGGGGAAGAACGCGGGCTTCGATGCCATGGTCGGTAATCCACCATTTATGGGAGGCACAGTAATATCGGCGCACTTGGGTATGCGCTACTTCGATTTTCTCACCTCAATGTACTCTGGCGCCTCTCATCATTGCGATCTAATCGCCTATTTTTTTAGAAGGGCATATGCGCTTCTGCGAGCGAATGGCGTTTTGGGGCTGATCGCGACCAATACGGTCTCGCAGGGTGATACTCGCGAGGGTGGACTTCTACAGTTGTTAAGCGAGGGAGCAACCATCATTAGGGCGCTTCGCCGGTACTCATGGCCCGGCGAGGCAGCCGTTATTGTAAGCGTGATACACATCAAGAAGGGCCCAACTGACAGTGGAATTATGCTCGATTCTCGCCCGGCCTCGAGAGTATCCGCCTACCTTGTTGACGGAGGCCAGGACGCATCGCCCAGGAGACTTGCGCAAAATCCGTACATTTCGCTAGGCTCTAAGATTTACGGGCAGGGCTTCTTATTCAGCTCAACAGACAAGGGCGCATCGTCACCGGAGGATCGACTATCAATCATTGCTGAGCATCCGCTTCTCAACTGTCGCATCCTGCCTTACGTCGGCGGGGATGAGGTCAACTCCGACCCAGTGCACGCAGCAAACCGTTATGTAATTTACTTGAGCGACATCGAAAATGAGGATCAGCTCGTTGACCTTGATCCGTTGACCACCATCGTTCGCGAGAAGGTGAAGCCAGAGCGAATGAGGTTGGGCAACAACCCAAATAGCATCCCGTTGAAGAAGAAGTGGTGGGCATATCAGGCTCACCGTCCCGAGCTATACCGGCGGGTGGCCAAATGCCGATTTGTGATAGGCATATCGCAAACAACAAAATATATCTGCTTTGCGAGACTTCGAACGGGTCTGGTGTATTCGCAGAAGCTAAACATCGTTGCATCAGACAGTTGGGCGCTGTTTGGCAGCCTACAATCCAGGCTACATGAGCATTGGGCACTGGTGTTCGGCTCCACACTGGAAGACAGGCCCGTGTATACCATTGCTGATTGCTATCAGACATTCGCTTTTCCTCCGCGATACGTCAGCGAGAGCGACCTGGAGACCACCGGACATGCATATCACGAGCACCGCGCTGCCCTCATGGTCGCCCGCAACGAAGGGTTGACCAAAACGTACAACCGTTTCCACGATCCAAACGAAAACAGCACGGACATCGTCAAGCTGCGCGAGCTGCACGACGCCATGGACCGTGCCGTTCTCACCGCTTACGGCTGGACCGACCTCGCCGAGCGCATTGCCACCGATCCCGACGCCAAGGCGCGCCACCTCACCGAAGATACCGAGGACGACCATAAATATCAGGGTCGCTACTTCTGGCCCGCCGCCATCCGCGACGAAGTCCTCGCCCGCCTTCTCGCCCTCAACGCCGAGCGCGCCGAGCAAGAGCGGCTGGCGGGACTTGAGCCAGTCGCAGGCGACGATGACAGTGACGATCCAGAAGAGTCGGACGAGGAAGCCGCATAGCAAAAAGGGGGCGAGATGGGCGGGATCAGCGACGATCAAGTTGAATGGGCTATTGTCCATCGCCTCAAGGCGATGCTCGATGACCCGCCGAAAACGGAGTTCAACGTCACGCAGGCGTTCGCACACTTCGCCGCGATCCTCCTCTGGACCAAGAACCGTGCGCGGATCGGTGATCGCAATCCACGCCCCGACGATCCTGGGGCTGAACTAAGAGATCGGTTGAACGGGGTCACGATTTTTGACGCTCCCTGGCACCTGTCGAAAGTTCATCCTGCCTTCCCGAAGGCGCCTGCCAATGAGTTTCAGCCGGAAGTCGGGCCCATCAACGGAGACTTTGAGGGACTGACTGCGGCTCAATTCCTCAAGTGGCTGCGCGATGCGCTCGCCCACGGTGACGGCCGATCCATACTTCCGCTGCACAAGCCCTCGTTGCGCTACGACAAGACTTGGCTGGCGGGCTCCAAGATCGCGTTCAGCGAGGAGCGGGGCAGTCCCCGCATCCTGACGCTCCACCTCTATCACCAAGACATGATCCGAATCGGCAAAGCACTCGCCGACGACTTCTGCCGTGCGTTGGGTCGGGATGACGAGCGCTTCGAAGCGGACGCAAAAAAGCTGGTCTTGGAGGCCGCGGAATAGCGCAAGTCCAGCCCCGCCAATCGGCCAGAATCTACCAACCTATTGATTTTTAGCAATTTGTACCGGGACTGAACCACTACAGAAGATTTCTTGCAAAATTCTTGTTGCAAGATTATCTTGCGCCTATGTCTAGCACAATCGGCATCCGTCTGAAGGCCCTTCGGGAAGAGCGCAAGCTCTCCCAGGACGAGGTCGCGCGTATGTTCGGCTTCAAGGATCGCCAGACGGTTTCTGCGATCGAGACAGGGGAGCGCCGACTCTCGGCCGATGAACTGGTGCTGGCTGTCGAAAAACTAGGAGCGTCGCTCGAGTACTTCACCGAACCGTTCATTCTCGCCGGCGAGGGCAAATTTTCCTGGCGCCAGTCGAATGTCTCGGGTGCTGAGCTGAGTTCTTACGAGCGGGTGGCCGGTCGCTGGATTGCTGCCCTGCGCGTGCTCGCTCCCCAGGTCGGCAAGCCCGCCCCGGTGCTCCGCCAATCTCTGAAGCTCACTTCAAAAAGCCGCTTTGAGGATGCGATGGAAGCTGGTGAGCGGTTCGCGGCGGATTTCGAACTGGGCGATGTTCCCGCCGAGCGATTGGCGGATGTCATGGAGCGTAAGCTCGGCATCCTGGTCCTCATGGTCGATGCCACGAAAGGCATTTCGGGCGCGGCTTGTCGTCTTCCAGATTTCGATACGGTCCTGATCAATCGGAATGAAGTGGCTAGCCGACGTCACTTCGATCTCGCGCACGAGTTGTTCCATATTCTCACGTGGGACACGATGC
The DNA here is from genome assembly GCA_022844105.1 of Hyphomicrobium sp. Classification (GTDB taxonomy): domain Bacteria; phylum Pseudomonadota; class Alphaproteobacteria; order Rhizobiales; family Hyphomicrobiaceae; genus JAGVSR01. The sequence continues at coordinate 16,714 of JALHMJ010000014.1, forward strand.
CGCCCGCGCGCGTTGAAGACGCCTCGGAGCAAAGCAACAACCGTGTCGAGCAGTTGGCCAATGCTTTCGCTTCGGCTGTTTTGATGCCGATTGCGGTGCTCGATCGTTTTGGTTCGTGGGATCGCGATATTGGTGCACGTCTCAACAAAGCGGCTGATAAACTAAGTGTCACAGCCACAGCACTGAAATGGCGCCTCGTGGCGACGGGCAAGCTGGATGCAGCGGAAGCCAAGAAGATCTCGGATGCGTCTTTGCGCAACAACGGAAGCAAGATTGCCAAGGTCAAAGCTCCGCTTCTTTACTCCAAACCGTTCCTCGAAGTGATCGTACTCGCGATCGACGAAGGCCGGCTTTCACTGCGCAAGGCCGCTAATCTGCTCGACACCTCGATTGAAAAGCTATCCGAACTCTGCACCGCGTACGGGTTAGATGCGCCGGCGGAGCTATGACGCGACATGGCTCGATATCGGGGAACGGTTCTGGTGGATACCAATGTGATCCTCGAATGTTGGCGCATCGGCGCCTGGCGGGCACTTTCGAACGGCTACAAGATCGAGACTGTCGAGGATTGCGTGATTGAAACACAGACCGGGTATCAGCGACGCGATCCCGCACAACAGATCGACGAGAAAGAACTACGCGCTTCGCTGGCAGCCGCGCATGCGGTGACCACCAAAGAGCGCGCAGTGGCCGCGCTTCGTGATCCACTGTTCTCGTCTCTCGACGTTGGAGAACGATCCTTGTGGGCCTATGCACTGAGCCGCACCGAGACCTGGGTACTGTGCGGGCCTGACAAGGCAAGTCTCCGCTTCGGAATTAAGTGCGGTTTTCGCGACCGGCTGGTGGCCCTTGAGCGATTGCTCAAGGATGCGGGCTATAAGCCGAAGGGACTAAAGTTGGCCTATTCATGCGCTTGGCTGGATAAAACGCTTGGGCAGCTGGTGCTCTTGGAAGGAGTGAAGAAGCCATGACCCAACTCAACAGGTCCGTCGAGGTCCGCGCTTCCATCATCGACAAGTTCCGACGCGACCTCGTGGGACCAAATCCCGCGCCTAGTGATCCGGATTTGCAAGCGGAGAGACTAAGCGAACAACCTTCGCGTTGGTATCTGACAGGCTTTCTCGCCCCCCACCACGATACATCCGAAGTTGTTGAGGAAGAGGCCGATCCCGCCCATCAAAACGAGATGGAGATCGAATCTGAGGCGCCCGAAGCTAGTGGTGGCGGCGGGGCCGCTGGCGATCGCGAACAGCCGGATCAGCCATCCACGGCGCGCAGGTTTCACCCCTCCGCGATCGGGCTAACTGTGCTGCTTCCCGCTGATGTCAGCGAGATCGAAGCGCTTGTCTCGTGGGGCGACTATCGCACCGAACCACCGATCGAAAAATTCCTTCTCGAAACACATGATCAGGCCAAAGGCGCAGATCAACGCAAGGCGCCTGAAGTCCAATGGGTTCGTGTGCCTCGCCAGGAAACTATTCGGATAAAAATCAAGGATGGCCGCGAGCACGCAATCATCATTCCAAATAGTGAGACGGCCCAGTTTCCCGGCGGCGCACTTGAGCTCGACTATCATGCGCGTAGCTATGAACTTACGCTTCCAGACGATTCCAAGATGCGGGTTCGCGCCCTCACTGTGTTCCTCGTCAACCGTCGCAGGCAGATCAGACGTCGCTACGAAAACCTGAGTTACATTTTCCAGGCGCGGATCGAGCTGTGTTGCGATCAAGGATTTGTGCCGCGTTACGATCTATCCGCGATCACCAGTGACGATCCGGATCAACGCACCGCCGATCTGCACTACCGCGATGTGAAAGAGTTCGGTGTTGGCCGCAACACGTCGGCAGGCTGGGAGACTGCGGAAGTCGTTCGCCGGATCTGGACCGATCCGTTGCCTTGCGCTGAGGTCGAGCGTGTGGCTCCACGAGAGAAGGGGCTTGATGGCGTCGAGTTCGAGATGGAGGCTCTTGCGGCGCTAGCGTCTGCAAGTGCTGACGCACTTCACGCAGCCCTAAGCCCCCTCCCGGATCTTTATGCTGATTGGATCAAGCACCAGCCTGCGAAGGTGGCATCCGAGTCCATGAGACGCCGCCAAACGGCTGCGGAACTCGTAGCGGCAATGAGCATGGCGCAGAATCGCATCTCTGCGGGCATCGAGCTCTTGCGTCGCGACGACAACGCACGCCTCGCGTTTCGCATTATGAATGAGGCGATCGCGCGCGCCGCCCGGCATCGTAACGCCGGAAAGGACCGCGATCCTGCTGCCGAAAAGTCGCCAAAGTGGCGACCCTTCCAGCTTGCATTCATCTTGCTGAACCTGTCAGGGTTGGTCGACAAGATCCACGATGACCGTGAGATCGTCGACCTGTTGTTTTTCCCGACCGGCGGCGGCAAAACGGAAGCCTACCTCGGGCTGGCCGCATTCTCGATCGCACATCGGCGGATCTCGCACCCTGGCCTTACAGGCGCCGGCGTCACCGTTATCATGCGGTACACACTTCGACTGCTTACGCTCGACCAACTTGGTCGAGCGGCCGGCGTCATCTGCGCACTGGAGTTAGCGCGATCGGGTGATGCCTATAAACTCCCTGACGGACGGCGCATACTTGGCGATTGGCCGATCGAAATCGGGCTGTGGGTCGGCTCTGACGCCTCACCGAACCGGCTGGGCGGGACCAATGACACCGGCGATCACACAGCCGTCACCCGCGTCCGCAAGTACCGCGATGGTCGTGACAGGAAGGCTCCTGCGCCAATCAAGGCTTGCCCATGGTGCGGCACTGAATTCACGCGACAGTCTTTTGCCTGTGTGCCGAACGACCGTACCCCACACAATCTTGAAATTAGATGTGCGAACCCACGTTGCGATTTCACTGGAGACCGCGCGCTCCCCATTCTGACAGTCGATGAGCCGATTTATCGGCGTTTGCCAGCCTTTCTGGTCGCAACGATCGACAAGTTCGCGGGGCTACCTTTCGTAGGCGAAACGGGAGCGTTTTTCGGGCACGTCAATCGGTCGGATGGCGACAAAGGGTTCGTAGGGGCATCCAAACCGGGCTTCGGCCGGCCGCTCGCCGCCGAGCTACTACCGCCTGATCTGATCATTCAGGATGAGCTTCATCTTATCTCAGGCCCGCTGGGCACAGTGGCGGGGCTCTACGAGACTGCCATCGACCAGCTTGCGATGCGTGAAATCGATGGGCACCGCGTCCGGCCCAAAATTGTTGCCTCGACCGCAACGGTTCGACGTGCCAGCGCACAGATCCGCGCCCTATTCGATCGCGCCGAAACGCACATTTTTCCACCACCTGGCGTAAACCGCACAGATAGTTTCTTCGCTGAGACAGTGCCTTCGTCTCAAGATCCGGCCCGGCTCTACCTCGGCGTTGCCGCCCAAGGACGCGGACCGAAGCTCGTATTTTTGCGTTCCTTGACAACACTTCTGGCCGCATCTCAGAGCGAGTTTGCGCTACTGGGCAAGCCGGCTGACCCCTATCTCACAGCGCTCTGTTATTTCAATGCTCTCAAAGAGCTTGGCGGCGCCCGGCGGATTGTCGAAGACGAAGTCCGCGATCGCACTGCCCGATACGGCACGCAGCGTCGCAGAATAAGTCCAACAGATCAGCCTTTTGCGGACCGCAGGATCAGAGAGCCGTTGGAGCTGACATCGCGCGTCTCTACTGACCAAGTGGCAGAAGCCAAGAAACGTCTTGAGGTGGAGTTCGGCGGCGACGGCGATCCTGTGGACGTCGCGCTCGCAACCAATATGATTTCGGTCGGACTGGACATCACTCGGCTCGGGCTAATGGTGGTCCAAGGACAACCTAAAACAGCCGCCGAATACATTCAGGCAACTAGCCGCGTCGGACGCGATCATAATCGCCCCGGCATCGTGGTCGCAGTGCTCAATCTGCACAAGCCCCGAGATCGGACTCACTTCGAACATTTCCGACAGTTTCACGCCACGTTCTATCGCGCAGTCGAAGCAACAAGTGTGACGCCTTGGGCCGCACGCGCGTTGGATCGCGCGCTTGCAGCAATCGTCGTCGCTGCCGCCCGGCATTTAGACCCCGCGTTCACGCCAGAAGACGGGGTAGAACGAATTGCGAGCAATCCGGCTCTACAGGCGCGTGTGATTGACGCCATCGCAGATCGAGGAGGTATCTCCGCAGCGGGTGGGCGCGTCGCTTTGGAGCGCGCAGTGGCCGATGTGATTGCAAGTTGGGAAACCACTGTGGGGCATGCGACGGCCAACGGCTCATCTATCTCCTATTCACGCCAAAGGGGTATCACAACGCACCTCCTGCGTGACCCGCTCGACTCCGCTCTCGAAAACCTTCCTCCAGAGCATCGCCTGTTCACAGCAGGTCGATCGATGCGTGACGTCGAGCCGAGTGTCGTACTCAAAGTTCGAGATCCGTTTGGTCGTGTAATTGCCAACGCCGAGGATACCTGATGAGCTCTAAGAACCAGCAGCGGCTCAGCCAGCTCATCACGACTTTTGGCCCAGGCTCTATGATCGATCTGCCGACGCGATCAGTTATCGTAGGCGGCCTAAACCGTTGGCAAATGCGGAACAATACATGGAAGGCGATCAGCGAACCGCGGCTGGTTGCACTGCTACAGAAGTTCCTGTCCCAGGAAGGTCGAATTGCGCCCGATACAGTCATCACCCTACGCACTCCGCCGATTGAAATTGATGCTCTCAGAGGACGTGAGCCCGATGGCATCGAAGTATTCGTGTTTCCAAAGTGGTTTACATGCGAGCACATCGAAACCATACCGAACGCTAACCCAGAGAGACTGGGGCGGCGTCTCGTCGAATGGCGAGATCTCGAGCCCGCCGGCGGCAAGAGGAAGTACAGAACACCGGGCAAGCTCTCGGACGTGACGCCCATTCGATTTGTTGCAGCGTGCAAGAAGGCACACATCCAGGATATCGACTGGCGATGGGTCCTGCATCGTGGTGTTGCGTGTCGCCAGCAAATGTGGATTGAAGAGCGGGGAACGAGCGCTGATCCGGCCGATACTTTGATCAGTTGTGAGTGCGGCCGCCCGTCGCTATCGCTGCAACAGGCGTTTGTGCCGGGAAGTCTTGGAACTTGTCATGGCGAAAGGCCATGGCTCGGAACGGATGTCCGTGAAACCTGCACCGAAGATCTCAAGCTACTAACGCGTACGGCGACAAACACCTACTTCCCGCAAGTCGTAACGATCATATCCCTTCCTTCCGGCGACGATGACCTAAGCAAAATTGTTGCCAGGAATGAGACCGATTTATCGCGCGTAAACTCCGAAGAAGACCTTCGCAATGCGCTAAAATTTAATCAGAAGTTGGATGAGGCATTTCGCGGACATAACCCGACTGAAATCTATTCGCGCATACTGAGCCTGCGACGCCAAGCTGTCTCCGACGCAGAGGCCCCGCCACAGTTGGCCGAGTTCGATCGCCTTGCATCTAGTCAACCAGTGATTGGAGAGAACAGTCCGGCTTCGGTGCTTTTTGCAGAAACACTGGCGCGACCCCTCTGGGATAACAACGCCTCGACAGATATGGCCTTCGTGAAGAACCTCGTCGCCGTTCATCGCGTGCGTGAGGTGATGTGCCAGTATGGCTTTACTCGGTTCGAAGCGGCGCCGACCATTATCGAAGAGGAGTTTGAGGACATTAGACTTGCAGTCGATGGAGCGCCTCTTGGCGACCCGATCGAATGGCTGCCGGCGATCGAACAATTCGGCGAAGGGTTCTTCATCCACGTTGACGGTCTAGTCATAGCGGACTGGCTTGGAAGACCAGGCGTCCAAGCTAGAGCAGAAGAGCTTGGAAAGGGGTTCGCTCGCTGGAGAGCTTCGCAAAATGGCGCATCGAGTGGCAGATTTCCGGGTGTGGAGTATGTTCTGCTGCATAGTCTTGCTCATGCATTGATGATCGAGGTGGCGCTTGACTGTGGATACCCAGCTAGCTCTGTGAAAGAGAGAATTTACGCTATGCGTGACCCAGCTCTGGGGCCAGAGACGGGCCGGTATGGCATTATGCTCTATACCGCTTCGGCTGGCGCGCAAGGAACGCTAGGCGGACTGGTTGGTGCAGCAGTACGGCTGCCCCAGATTCTGAAAGGCGCCTTGCAGCGCCTTGAAGTGTGCTCCAACGATCCAATTTGTTCCGACCACAAGCCGGATGATCGCAATGACGACCGCGCTCTTCACGGCGCGGCGTGCCATGGCTGCCTCTTGGTTGCCGAGACGAGCTGTGAACGAAGGAATCTGCTTCTTGATAGAGCCCTGCTCATCGATACGATCGCGACAAACACTGCGGCGTTCTTCTAGATGAAGATCGAATCCGCATAGTTTTCGTTATGGAGTTTTATCTGAACATTCGCGTTGTGTAGGCTCGCCATCATGGCCCAACATCTTCCCGGAAAAGTTGCCCGTCTCATCTCTGACTTCCTGACGATTGGCGAGTTGACGACGTTAATCGAACACGAGATGGAAAAGCGCATTGTTGCGAGGCATGGGCTTGTCAAATTGGATGCACTGCTGACCCTGGTGGCGCGCCTCAAGAACGACATTCGTGATGCCCTCCCGCCCGTACAGAAGAGCCGGGTCGGGCCTTTGGTGGACCTGATCGCTCGGCTGCGCAAAGATCTCGAAAAGAGCGACATGGCAACCGGCCGTGATGCACTAGCAGCGCATGCCTTGCACCTCGACCTGATGCGGATCGTCGATGCCTGGAAATGCATGGGTGAAACGACTTATGGTGTGCTGGCTTCTGATCTCAAGGAGATCGATGCCGAACTGCTTCGGCTCGCAAGCAGCTTTCCTGCTGCCCTGATTTATACTGGTGCTTCCACGTTTCATGTCGAGCAAGGGTGGCAGGCGCTATGGCGCGATGACACCTATCTCGGCGATCCAACCCGGCCCAGGCTTGCAAACATTTGTCCGGGGCTCGCAACGGCCGGACTCGTTGCGCCGCTGCCTGGAGGACATCCAGCCCAGGACGTGACGATCCGAGCAACCGGAATTGCCACGTTTCTGCGGCAGGTGCGGATCATGCTGCAGGCAGTGAACCGCGGGAGCGAGGTAGAGCGCTTGTTCGCAGAGATGATGTTGAACGATTATTGCGCGCTGTGGGAGTTGCTCTTTGTCTCAGGCTTGAAGAACGAGCACGGCAACGTCGATCTCTGCGTACTGGACCACTGGACAAAAGATGGCTGGCGCGGAGCGTCATGCCTTGATGCGCTGAAGAAATTCCCGCATCCGAATCTCGGCGCATGGCAGCAAACACGGAACAAGGCGACGGCTCATGTCGATGCGGATGCCGACATCTGGACGGCCAATCTAAACCATTGGCCGATGACGGTCGATGAGTTGATCGACGAAGTCCTGCGCGTCATCGAAGCTGCGAGAAATTGTGCCGCTCTTGATATTCGCTCCAAGGTCTTCTTCGTCCCGCCGACCCAACTTGGTAGTGACGTTGCGGGACTTTCTAGCCAGGAGGGCCGATACTGGAAAGACGGCTGAGCCTAATTTGCTAGCGTCGGCAAAGTTAGGTTCGCATGAGGCACAACGGACCGCACTGCTTTGCACCGCTCGTCAACAAGCGCATTGACCCTTTGCAAAAAGATGAGTTAATCGACCGCTAGATTGCATGAGCGGACATCAGACGATGTTCTGCTAGGGCCCGAGCTTACAGAATTTTCCGCGAATGGAAGGTGCTCCGTTCGTGACGCAGACTAGAACTGAAATCCGAAGAGCCCGCCCTTCTCATCTGCGTCGGACAGCCTGGGTTGTGCGATTACTTTGGAGCGATCGAAATCTTCAGGGAACGGCAGTTTGTCGTAGATGTCTGAGTTCATCGCTACGATGTACTGCCCGCCTAGCTGTTGCGTGAGTTCTCGCCCCATCATGATGGCCTTGGAGACTTGCCGTTCGTCGACGCCGTCAAACAAATGGCTGTCGTGGAATAGGAAGCCGGGCCCTCGCTTCTTCTGCAGCGCTATCGTGAAAAGAGCGTAGTCGAAGCAGAAGATTTCCATCTGAGCAATTCCGCCCCCGCGATCGCCTTGTATCGAGATCCTAAATTCGGGACCGTTGTCGGTGGCATCGACTACGAAGCCGCCTTGGCGATCGGAATAGAGCTCCTGTATGGCTTTCGATATGATCAGGATGAATGAATTGAGCGTTTCGATATTTCGCGCGTGGTCGATCTGCAGCCTCTTCTTGACGTTAGCGCGATCTATGTCGAGTTCAGTGGACTCGCTCTCTAGGGCCTCTGCCGCTTTGTATCGCTCCCGTAGCGAGGCTTCTTCCGCCTGTAAGCTCGCCAGGTGCTTCTGCAGGTCGACGAAGTCTTCAAGGGCTCCGCTGCCATCGAGGTCTCGTAGGATTTGGCTGCGTTCCGCATCGAGGTCGAATTTCGAAGCCTCACCGGCGGCAATCTGAGCCTCTACGTCTCGGATCTCGCCGCTGAGGTGATGCCTGCGGTTCTCCACTACGGACTTATGGAATCTCTCGACGTCCTCGAAGCGGCGGCGGACGGCTTCTGGCAGCTCTATGCCGATGGCTTCGTATACGCGCATGACGTCTTCGCGTTGCGCAGGGGATTCGTTTTCGAGCGCTTGCCTGAGATGGATGAGCCGCTCCTTGAGAGACACCGCTCGGCGCTCGATGGCTTGCATTTCGGCTTTCGCGCGTGCCGCTCGGTCGGACATCTCGCGGTACGATTCGACGACGCGGAACTGTCGCAACTGTTCTCTCAGATCCTTCGCTTTGGCTTCAGCGACAGCGAGGGCCGGTCGCAGCTGCGCGACGGTACCGATGACCGTGCTGAGGGTGCCACCAGCGGCCGATTTCTTCAGCTCTTCGAGCGAGCGTTCACGATCCCTGACGCGCTGCAATTCGAGTGGAATGCGCCAATCGAGGCCTAAGATATAGGATAGGTTCTCTTGGTAGTCCCACCGCGATTGGCTCGCACTGGATTTCTCAGGCGTGACGAAGCCGCCCGAGTTATGCCGGCGAGCGAAATAGCCGAAGAGCGGGCGGAAGCCCGGCGTGAATGACTCGTCGTATTCAGTGCCGCTCAGATGGCGGGGAAAGCCGAAGAATCGGTGAGCCAGGATCTCCTTCCATTGCTCATTGGAGATGTACGTCTGTCCCGTCTTACCGTCTGTCTTTAGGGAGGCCTTGAATTTGGCAGCGTCGGACTTCGAGATCCAGATGCGGGAGGCGTCTTTCCCCCTCCGCCCGATCTCGACGACCTCAGTGCCGATCTGAAGCTTCCCATAGAAAGTATGACGCTCCAGCGCGGGGTTTCTTAAAAGGGTGCCTTTCTCGGCTTTCGAGCCGTATAGGAAGTTGACGATCTCAATGAGGCTCGTCTTACCGGCGCTGTTGCGAGTCTTCTTGTCATTGGATTTGGAGGACTTGTCCGCCAGGATGACGTTGAGACCGGCATGGAACACGACGGTTTTGAATGTCGAAAGATCGCTTGCGATGCTGAAGATCATCGCGGGCCTTCCTTGATTGTGCCGAGAGTCGCGATCAGTCCGTCGTCCAGCATCTCGATAGCGCGTATCGCGAAGAGGAAGCTGATGGCGAGGGTGAACCAATCGAAGGTGAGATTTCCGTGCTCTTCTTCGGACGGCGACGGAGCGCGTAGTTGTTCCCAGACCTCGGAGACGCTTCGAGGGCTTTCGAGTTGGAGCAATATCCTCGACCCGACTGTGATCAGCGCTCGATCCTCAGGCAGGTGCTTGCTGGGTAGGATCATGCGGTTGCCGTCTGTTCCGGGCGGTCCTCGAAGATGTCACATGACTCGAAGACGTACGCTAGGACGGCCTGGACGGCCACGTGCCGCATGGGCGGGACGATACCGTTTCCTGCCGTCTGGTCGTACAACTCGGCCATAATGGCATTAGGAGCGAGGCGTTGCATCTTGAGTGCTACGTACTTTTTCGTGAATCGGCTGGCGACAAGCTTGCCGTATTCGGGGTCCGAATGCCTGTCGCAGTATTGCTGGACGTGCTTGGCATTTGCGGTTCCTGTACGCAGAAAGTAGGCCCAGTGGCCGGCTATCTCGTTGTACTCGAGCTTGTCGACGGGCACGGGGCGCGGGTCGCCTTCATCAATAGGTGCGGCAGGGATGTCTTTGGTCATCGCTGCCAGAAGCTCCCTTACGATCTCGAGATCCAAGCCGTGCGTCTGTTCTGCTGTCGCAGCGGGGCCGAGGAAGTGGACGATGTCGGTTTCAGGGAGGCCGAAAATTGCGTCAGCAAACCATTCAAGGCCGACAAGGTGGAACTTGCAGCCTGGGTTCTCAGTCCGGAGCTTTTCGATCGTTAAGATGACGTCAGAAGGGAGGCCGTCGAGCAAGTTGTTGACGAAGTGCCATTCCTTCATGATGTCCTTGAAGTGGATGCTGGCCTTAGCGAAGTCGTCCGTCATCTTGGTGGTCGTTGTTTTGACGTTTAGGGCGGCGTCATCGACCTTGCCGTAGCACTGGTACAATTGACCACCGGACTGCAGATAGCCATCACATCCTTTATCGCCTACGCCACCGTAAGGCCGCACGCGAACGAAGTCCGATTTGTGCCGGCGCTCCATGACTTCGGAAAAGAATTCCTGCAGAGCGTCGCCATGTAGACGACGAAGGCGCAACTCCAGAGCAATGCGCCACTGCCACTTCTGCTCGGGCGTCATCCGGGATGTCATGAGTTCGAATGCAATAAATGAATGTCTTGATGCGATCCGTGATCACGGAACTTTACCTGCTTTGTACTCGATTGGCGAGCAGGAAGCGAGCGGCCACTATCGTGCTAATCCTACTCCGAGAGTGGCGATGATGCATGCGGTCAGCCGAACTGCGCCGCAGCGGTTTAGAGAGAACCGCGTCCCGCAATAGTGCCTACGATATCATGAACGGGCGCAGTGCGGATTTGAACGTGGGACTCGCGCCTGCCATGTCTGCTGTCTGAGGTATTGCTTCCGTTCGGCGCTGGTTCGCGACGGAAAAATCCGGCGCGCGCCCGATGACCGCTTACTCTGCAATGCTGACCTTGCCGATTGATATTCTTCTTCGAATTTGACGCTATCATTGGAGCAAAACGACTTGAACCCACCCGCAATTCGAGCATTGCTAAGACCGTCATGACGCGACCGCGTCTCCTTACTACCGCCTCGGAGTACCTCCGGGGCTTTGGGTGGTGCGAGCATCGGCATTGGGCCGGCGCTTCCGAGTGGAGACTGCCGTCATGCCCCGCCCCCGCAAAGCAAATGCTATTCTTGAAACTTCGAAACCTGTAATGCCTGCATCCTCCGCGCGACCCGGGACAAAGAGCGCTACGTTGCTCGGTCTGCTCAAATCGAAGCGCGGAGCCACGCTTGCTGAAATGATGGACGCGACCGGCTGGCAGGCACATTCAGTCCGAGGCTTCCTCGCTGGCTCATTGCGAAAACGTCATGGATTGACGGCCAAGTCCGAGTGCCGCGACGGCGAGGATCGCCGCTATCGCATCGCCTGATATTTTAGGCGCGATCAACAATGGCATCCAATACGAAGTTGTACGAACGGCTCCGCGCGCTGGAAAACTCTTCGCGCGTGGAGCTCCTGGAAGAATGGCACCGGGTCTTTAAATCCGCTCCGCCTCGGTACGCCAGCCCGAAGTTCATGGCGCAGGGCATTGCGTACGCGTTGCAAGAGCGCGCGTTCGGCGGTCTATCGCAAGCGATCCACCGCCAGCTAGCAAGCATAACTAACGGCAAACCTGTGCAGACTGCATCTCCGAAGATTAAGCCCGGAACTCGTCTGCTGCGCGAGTGGCACGGGACCACACACGAGGTTATAGCCACAGACAGTGGGTATGTTTGGAACGGCAGGACCTATCGCAGCCTTACTGCCATTGCACGCACAATCACCGGCACCCAATGGAACGGCCCGGTGTTCTTCGGTCTCAAAAAGAAGCGTGGTGCCAAGGATGGCTGACCGTCGCGTCGTCCGTTGCGCCATCTACACCCGGAAATCATCCGAGGACGGCTTGGAGCAGGACTTCAATTCTCTCGACGCTCAGCGAGAAGCTTGTGCAGCCTACATTGCCAGCCAAAAGAACGAGGGCTGGAAGGCTATAGCCCAAACATACGACGATGGCGGCTTCTCGGGCGGCAGCATGCAACGGCCGGGGTTGGCCCAACTGATGACTGACATCAAGGCCAGACGAGTCGATGCAATCGTCGTCTACAAGGTCGATCGCCTGACGCGCTCGCTGGCCGACTTCGCCAAGATCGTCGACATTCTCGACGCGCATCAGGCCTCATTTGTTTCAGTCACCCAACAGTTCAACACGACCACCTCGATGGGTCGGCTAACGTTGAACGTGCTCCTGTCGTTCGCACAATTCGAGCGTGAGATCGCTGGCGAGCGCATCCGCGACAAGATCAAGGCGTCCCGTCAGAAAGGCATGTGGATGGGCGGGACCGTGCCGTTGGGCTACGAGGTTAGAAATCGCGCGCTCGTCATCAAGCCAGCAGAAGCCGAGATCGTTCGGATGATTTTCCAACGCTATCTCGATCTAGGTTCTGTCTACACGCTAGCCGATGAGCTTTCTCGGAGTGGCATCCGTTCGCCGCGCCGGATCAGTCATAGCGGGCACGCATCGGGCAATCGGCCTATCACGCGTGGCAATCTCTATTTAATGCTGACGAACCAAGCTTACATCGGTATGGCGGTTCACAAGGGCACGCCATACCCAGGGCTACATCAGCCGATCATCGACCGCGCACAATGGGATCCTGTCCAGCAGATTCTTGCGGACCATCGGGTTGAACGACGCAACGGCACCTACGCAGCCGAGCCCAGTCTCCTAGCCGGCATGATCTTTGACGATGCGGGCCAGCGACTAACGCCAAGCCACGCGGTCAAGTCCGGGCGGCGCTATCGTTATTACGTATCGCGCACTTTGATCACCAAGCAGAGTGGTACCGTGGACAACGGCGCCAGCACGAAATGGCGTATCCCAGCCGTCGAGATCGAAGGCGCAGTCATTGCTGCGCTAAAATCGACTTTGACGGATGCAAATGGATTACTTGAATTTCTGTCTCTCGAGCGGCCCAATCCAACTCACGTCGGACGCATTGTCAATTCTGCTGTTGCCCTCGCTAAGCGTCTCGACGACCATGGACCGCACGAAAATAAGAAGTTGATTGGCGAGACCGTCTCGAAAGTTGTGATCTCCGATACTCAAATTTCAATCACGCTTCGACGAAGCGCAATCTACAAAGCTCTCAGCGTTGAACCACCATCACAACCGGATGACGCGCAATCTTCTAGCCAGCTTATCTTGCCGATAAGGGTCACGAAGCGAGGCGTCGAGCAGAAGTTGATCATTCGAGCAGGGGTTCCTAAGCGAGCCAACGTCGATGAAACTTTGATCAAGGCCATCGCCCGCGCGCATAGCTGGTTGCGCGATCTGAAGACCGGAGCTGCTCCCGACATCACCGTCATTGCGCGCCGCGAGAAGATACCGGCGTCCTACGCCCAGCTGATGCTGCCCCTTGCCTTCCTAGCGCCGAGCATTGTGACTGCCATCCTTGAAGGCCACCAGCCAGCCGACCTCAGCCTGGATCGGCTTATCAAGAGGACAAATCTCGCCCTCGATTGGTCGGCCCAACGTCAACAGCTCGGCTTCACGGGCTAACCTGCCAACCGGAAAATTGCCGACCAGAGAATTCAAAGGCCGGGACCGCTCAAATTCCCACCTGAGGGTGTTCTCTGTGTTCGGACAGGGAAACGGCGCGGCCGATACCGCCCGGAATACGGGGCGTTTGCGCCTCGCTCACGGTCCGACCATCAATGCCGGCAGAGAGGGCGACTGGTTGGCTGGGGCGGGAGGGTTCGAACCTCCGCATGGCGGAATCAAAATCCGCTGCCTTACCACTTGGCTACGCCCCAAAAGCGGTGCCGCCGTTCCGATCGGCTGTCCCGCGGCGGGCACCATACTGACGCTAAGCTCCGCCAGCAACGGCCGCGTTCTTCAGGTTCAAATTGCCGCTGGAAAACCATGCCACGGGTAACGCTTGCGGCCGGGGGGTGGGATGGCTATAAAGCGCTCCCGCCCGCGATCTGACCCAGATCTGGCCCAAATCTGGCCCTGGCCGTCGCGGACACGCTCGCTCGCCCCTTCCTGTCGCTTTTCGAAAAGCGACGTTTGAGGGATGCGGCACCGGTCGGAGCGTAGCGCAGCCTGGTAGCGCACTTGCTTCGGGAGCAAGGGGTCGGAGGTTCGAATCCTCTCGCTCCGACCAATTTCTCATTTCATCGTCATAACGATGCCTATGCGCTGACGTGACTGCTGCGTGCGCTGCTGGGCGGACGCAAGGTTGCGTGGCAGACTACGGTAGAGCCATTTTCTCCGTGCGGGGCCCGTCCTGGAACAGATCCCTTTCAAGACTTCGATGAATTTCCGTTACGGGGAACCCGAGGCGATGGCGCCGGGCGTGGTGCGGCTGGTCGCACCCAATCCGAGCCCGTTCACCTTTCGGGGGACGAACACTTACCTTGTCGGCACCACGGGGCTGGCGGTCATCGACCCTGGGCCGGATCATGAAGCGCACCGGGCCGCCATTCTGGCAGCGGCGGCGGGGCGGCCGATCACGCACATTCTGGTCACGCATGCCCATCGCGATCACAGCGACGGCGTGGCGGCGCTGGCGGCCGTGACCGGGGCTCAGGTTGCGGGCTTCGGCCGCGGCGGTGAACAGGTCCGCACGGAGGCCGCACACATGCCGTCGGGCAAAGAATTCGTCGACTACGATTTTACGCCAGGCGTCCGCCTTGGCCACGGCGACGTGGTCGACGTCGGCGAGTGGGCGCTGGAGGCGCTTCACTCACCGGGGCACGCGCCCGATCACTTGTGCTTTGCGCTGAAGGGACACCGCATCGTCTTTGCCGGCGATCATGTCATGGCGTGGAATACGACCGTCATCGCACCGCCGGAGGGACGCATGGCAGATTACATCGTCTCGCTCGAGATGCTGCTCAAGCGCCGCGACCGGCTTTATCTGCCGGGCCACGGTGGCCGCATGGACAATCCGTTGCGGACCGTGAAGGCCTATCTGGTCCACCGGCAATGGCGTGAGCAGGCCATTCTGGCGGCGATCCGCGACGGCGCCACGACGATTTCCGACGTCGTCGCACGCGTCTACTCGACGATCGACAAGCGACTGATCAGGGCGGCGGAGCTTTCCGTTCTGGCGCACGTCGAACATTTGTCGGAGCGTCGTCTCGTGATTTGCGAGAGCCCGCTTTCTCTCGATCAGCGGTTTTGCCCGGCTTGAGTGTTTTCTTGTTGGCGACCGGGACGTCTCCGGCGGCGGGTACGGTGGCTTCGAGGCGAGCCACGATCTCGCGCATGATATTGCGCAAGCGCTGCGCGTTGGCGCCGAAATCCGATTCCCCGTAGCGGGAGGATGATCGCAAATCGATGCGCGCATCGGGTTCGGCGGGATCGCCGACGGGTGTCACGCGAACCGCGATGTCGTCGTAAAAACCCAGGATCAGCGTGCGGTCAACGGCTTCGGCGCGCCCAACCGGATTGTCGTCCGTGACGGCCTCTTCGGCGACGATTGCCATCTGCAGCTTCCGGAACACGTCCAAGACGAGATCGAACACCTCGGCCGGCGGCCGGTTCACGTCGATGGGTGTGAGATCGGGGTAGGCTTTCTCCTGACGCGTGGCGAACACCGGGCCTGGATAAGTGGCGGGGTTGGCGATCCCGGTCCGCAGCGGGGCCAGAACGCGAAATGGCGGCGGATCGGCCGTGTCCGTCGTGACGTCGTTAATGAGCGGAAAGTTGCGCGCTGCCAAGGCGAGGGTCACGGGCACGGCCAGTAATGCGAGCCCGAGCGACATACCGAGCAGAATGCGCGCGCCCCCCGGTCGGCCTGACCGCCACACGCCGATTGCTGCGATAGCGCCCAAGGCCACCGCGATCGCGGCCAGTAGAAACGAAGCGCCCGTGAGATTGAGGGTCACCGCCGTCGGCAGTCCGAAAAAGCGGTGCAAGAGGAGCGCTGCGGCGATCAAAACGAGGGCGAATACGGCGAGCCGGGAACACCATAAACTGGCGCCGCCCGGCGCATCGGCCATTCTATCGCTCATCAATCGTCTCTTCCTTGGCCGAAGGCGGCAGCGAAGCGCCTAGAGGCGGGTCGGAGCAAAGCAGTCCCGCTGAGCAAATCGATCACTTGGATATCGGCCTTACGACACACGCCGTCGATTGTTCAGCTCCTCATGGAAAACGGCAACGGCGTAGGCACGAACAATGTCACTCGTGCTGCCAAACAAACGCATCGTAACGTACGCTGGGTGCCAAGTCGGGATGTCAGCAAAGTTACGACGTATCACGGCCAGCATATCGCTTCTCGAATGACGCACGAATTTCCCCATAGGGAATCGCAAGCCCTGATTGTCACTGCGGTTGGCTATTCTCTCCGGTAACACAGTCCGGATAATATTGCGCAGCGGTGCCTTTGGGACCCCGCCAATGAAGAATAGATCAGCATCATTTAAAGCATAAGCCAGCACATCGTCCGCCAACATAGGGCACAAAATTTTTACCCCAAGAGCGTCAGATATCGCCTCAACCTGCATCGTCCATCGAGGCATCCACTCGGAAAGCATGTGTACCTGGGTTTCTCTCCAAGTTGTTTTTCTGAACTGCTTGCTGCGCGATTGCCTCTCAAGTGAAGCCCACAGTCGCTCACCGGTCCAGACCTTGAGTTCATTCAACCGATCCGTCCGCCCCAATCTCTCCATTTCAGCAATCCAGATGGGCGCCTGATGAGACATGCTGCCGCCGTAAATCTCTCCTCCACCCGTACCATCGATCAGTATCTCGAAACCATCCTTGCGGGCTTGCTCCGCTATGGCCGAAACTCCGGCGAAATTGCCGTTAAGCGGAATAAGTTGGAGGCAGTCCGAGACCACGGCTCGATGCCGATCCAACGTTTTTCGATCTCTCGTGATCGGGACTTCGATGAGCGGAACTTTCAAGTGACTTGCGATCGACCGAGCAAACTCCAGGTCGTTACCGGTGTCCGTTGCAGCGGTGTAGCAGACGATGTCAGGGTCGTCCTGATATGCGAGCGCGACCACCGCAGTCGTATCAATACCGCCGGAGAGCAGGAAAGCCGCTTTGCCTTTCGCCCGATCTGCCCGCAGGCTTCGACGCAGTGGTTCTTCCACCGCGCGAGTCGGATTTAAGCGGGTAGGGTCGGGCGCGCGATAGCTGATGCCTTTGAAGGGTGCGAACGTCTCCGGCTCGCTCTTGTCCTTCATGAACCGCCTCAGTTTGGCGCGATCTAGGACAAGATCGCTGATCGGCAATGATGACAATCGGTCGACCGAAAGGGTTGTTGCATCTGTCTCGTATGCGAAGCTGCCGTAAATCAATGGATCAAAATCTCCTCAGACCAACTTAGTGATTCGTTCAGAGGACTGTGTCCGTCCATCTAGCGTGCCCCCAGATCTCGGAAATCTCCTGGGACAATAGCCGCTTGATCACTGATTTTGCGATGTTTTAGAGGCAGAATCGGACCAAAAAGAGAGGGTCGCTGTCTTCGACGCCGCAGTTACGAACCCGCGTTCGACGCTGGAGCCGACGAATGAGCCTGAGCCGCAGATATCTGGCCGTTGTGTGCGGCATTGCCGGCCTTGCCGGCACCGTCTGCGGTGCGACGGCCCAGACGTTGGACCCGACGCCACATGCCGCCGACACGGCGACACTCCCGGCACCTGAGACCGCTTCCGAATCAACGCTGACACTGCTCTCCGTCGATGCGCGGACGTTGCCCGGCACCATCCTCAAGACCGCGGCGACGGCGCCCGCACCGCAGTGGCGCACGAGCTTTGGATCGGAACGGCGATCGGAGGTTGGTCCGTCGAAACCCGCGTCGAGTGTCGATGCGGATATCGTGCTCTTGCAAGGTGTCAGCGATGTCCCGGCTCTGCGCCGTTGGTTTCCGGCCGGACAATGGCGTCTCGTCGTTTCACGGCAAATCCTCAGCGCGAATGTGCCGGCAGTGCAGCCGATCGCCACGACGGCCGTGGCCGTGCGCCTGCGCCGCGGTCTGCGGATCACGGGGCAGGATCATTTTCTCGGGCTCGCCGAATACGTCGGCCAAGGCGCGCCGGGGGCGAGTGCGGCGGCAACGGCGGTGCGCATTCTGCTCGACGGGCGGGAGACGTGGGCTATTTCGGTGCTGTTGCCAGAGAATTGCCGACCCAGTTGCCCTGGCCGGGAGGCGCTCGACCGATGGCATCGGGACCGTGAGCGCGAGAATGTTCGGCGTGTGACGGGCGGTCGGTTTCAACCGAGCACCCCCGGCCAATTTGGATTAATCAATTGTGACGGGTTCGGATTACGGCTCGATCCTGCGCCGCCGCCGCCCAAGCTAACCTTTACAAAAGCGACACAAAATCCAGTGCTGGGTTGTGCAGCCTCCGTGGCGGTAGCAAAATAACGATTGATTATAACAGTTTGCGCTGCTTTCTTGTAATCCTTCTTCGCAACAGGCAGCACTGCACCATGGCGTACCGCGTCAAAATAGGCGCCAACTTGAACAAGGATGTTCGCCGCCTGCTCACGGCCCAAATTGGGCGGGCCATCGGCCACTTGACCGGCGCGCTGGACGACGGCGTAAGCCCCATTCATGAGACCCGCAAATCTCTCAAGCGGTGCCGCTCAATTCTGCGCCTTGTTCGTCCTGGCCTGACGGAGAAATCTTTCCGTCGGCACGATCTCGCGTTCCGGTCGGTGGCGCGCCTTCTGTCCCAGGACCGAGATCGGGAAGTGTTGGCGCAGACGCTGACGCTGCTGGCGGCTGGCGATGGGACCCAGGCCGATAAGGGCGCCCTTGCCGCCACGTTGAGCGCGCACCAGTCGGAAAAACTGAATAGTTTCACCCTTCCGGATACGGACGAGAACGTCCGCGCCGCGATCACGCTTTTGCAAAATATCGAGCTAGGGCTGCAAAATTTCACGGTCCGTGACGGCAGCGTAAACACTGTCGCGGCGGGGTTTGGGATGACCTATGCGGAAGGCCGTAAAACGCTCAAAGCTGCATATCGCAGTGGCGACGACGAGGCCTTTCACACGTTTCGCAAGGCGCTCCAGCATCACTGGCGGCATTGCCAGCTGTTGGGGCCGGTCTGGCCGGAATTGATGGACGCTCGCATCACCGCGGCGAGGGACCTGTCGCAGATGGCTGGTCTCGATCACGATCTCAGTGTTCTGAAGGTTCACCTCACCGACAACCAGCACCCGCTCGATGAGGCCGTGCGCAGCCGTGTTCAGGGCCTCGCCAAGGCCGAACAGGATCGGCTCCGTCGTGAAGTGAAGCCACTGGCGGGGCGGCTCTACGCTTTTGCTCAAAGGGACATGGAGCGGATGATCGAGCGGCTCTTGCCTGCGGCAAAGCGGTTGGCCAAATCACGAATGACGGCGACCGTGACAACCACGATGACGGGCAACGAGCCCGTGCCCTTGAAACCCCGACGATTGGCTTGAATATAGTCGCCGCAAGCGGGGCAGCCGGCAACTTGGCTTGGCGAGGCGCCGATGCGACCTGACGCAGCTCTCGCGATTGTCCGCGGGGATCGGATACGCTACGGGTCACGTATCGGGCTAATAGACCCCCAGGCAGTCCTCGGATCCCCATGCTGAAGCCTTATCCGCCACGCGCCGATGTATCCAACTTGCCGGACACGCATCCGCAGGTTGCATTTGGAAAGGTAGGCGTGCTGCTGCTCAACTTGGGAACGCCCGACGGCACCACCTATTGGCCCATGCGGCGCTATCTGAAGGAGTTTCTTTCCGACGAGCGCGTGATTGAAGAGCCTAAGTGGAAATGGTGGCCGATCCTCAACTTGATCATTCTGACCGTGCGTCCGTCGCGCAAGGGGCGTGATTATGCGACGATTTGGAATAATGAGCTGGATGAAGGACCGCTCAAGACCATAACGCGCTCGCAGGCCGACAAACTGGCGGAGCGGCTTTCGCAACATTCCAGAGTGATTATCGACTGGGCGATGCGCTACGCCAATCCATCGACCGAGAGCCGTATTCGCGAGCTGCAAAGACAAGGCTGCGAGAAAATTCTGCTGGTGCCGCTCTATCCCCAGTACGCGGCCGCGACGACGGCCACCGCCTGCGATCAAGCCTTTCGCGCGCTGATGAAGTTGCGGTGGCAGCCGTTCGTGCGTGTTGCGCCAGCCTATCATGACGACCCGGTTTATATCGATCGGCTAGCCCAATCGATGCGGGCCAGTCTCGCCAAGCTCGATTTCGTGCCGGAGAAGATCGTCGCGACATTTCATGGGATGCCGCAGAAATATCTGGAACGGGGCGATCCCTATCACTGCCACTGCCAGAAGACATCGCGGCTCTTGCGCGAGGCGATGGGCTGGCCGAAGGAAAACTGGCTGACGACATTCCAGTCGCGGTTCGGCAACGATCCGTGGCTGCAGCCGTATACCGACATGACGGTCGAACGGCTGGCCAAGGAGGGCGTCCGGAAGCTTGCTCTCGTCGCACCGGGATTTTCGGCCGACTGCCTGGAGACGCTGGAAGAACTCGACGGGGAAAATCGTCATATCTTCGAGGACAACGGTGGCGAACAGTTCGCCTATCTGCCGGCGCTCAACGATAGTGATGAGGGTGTCGACGTGATCGAAGCCATCGTGCGCCGCGAACTTTCAGGCTGGATCTGACCACGCTGCAACGGTCACGACAGGCGACCGCGGCTCATGGCCAAAGCCAAGCGGGGGCACCGAATTCTTCGTCCCAACTGTCCCAGACGACGTCGCCAAAACCGACCGAATAGGTCACAACGCGCCATCCCCCGCCATCGCGAGCGAGCAGTACGGCCGCCTCGCCGCTAAAAGCGCCGTCTTTGACATCCTGGGCGTAGATCGAATTTGAATAATCGATCGGCTTGCCGTCCGGCCGCTTCGGCACAGCGTGGACCAACGCCCATTCCGGCGTCACGCGCAGAGTGAGAATGTCGAACACGATGGGCTCGCCCAAGTCTTTCTCGACCGGGACGCGCGCTGCATCGAGCACGACCTTGCGTTCGGCGCTGCCTGGCTTGGGTGTTGTGAAACGCGCCTCGGAAGCCGCACGGGCGGGACGCGGCCCCAAAAACAGCACCAGTGCCGCAGCGAGCATTGAACGGCGGTTCACGGTCGCGTCCTCAGGTTGCATCAACAAAACCCACGTGAACGTTAAACGGCCAATATCAAACAATTGCATAGAGTACTCTGTTAACTTTGTTTTTCACAATCAGGCCTAGGACTTGAAGCCTCGCAATTGTGTGCCACTCCTCCAGATCGAGCTTCAAGGGTTCGCGCCATGTCCGTCGACGGTTTCCAGATTTTCGGCCTGCTGCTCATCGGCCTTGCGGTGTTCACGTTGTGGTCAACGGTCAAGGTCGTGCCGCAGGGTTCTAACTTCACCGTCGAGAACTTTGGGCGGTTCACGCGCACCTTGTCGCCAGGGCTTCATTTTCTGATCCCGATCGTCGAGCGCGTGGGTAGCCAAATCAACATGAAAGAACAGGTGATCGATATTCCAAGTCAGGATGTCATCACGCGCGACAATGCGATGGTGCGCGTTGACGGCGTCGCGTTCTTCCAGGTGCTCGATGCCGGTCGGTCGGCCTATGCGGTCGATAATCTCGAACTGGCGACGATCAACTTGACCATGACAAATGTGCGGACCGTCATGGGCTCCATGGTTCTCGACGAACTGCTCTCCAATCGCGACGTCATCAACGCCAAGCTGTTGGATGTCGTCGACGCCGCGACGGAAGCCTGGGGCGTCAAGGTCACGCGTATCGAGATCAAGGATATCGCTCCGCCCCGCGATCTGGTGGATAGCATGGCGCGACAGATGAAAGCCGAACGCGAAAAGCGCGCCCAGATCCTGGAATCAGAAGGCTTGCGGCAGGCTGCCATTCTCAAGGCCGAAGGCCAAAAGCAGGCTGTAGTTCTGGAAGCCGAAGGCCGGCGCGAAGCGGCGTTCAAGGATGCCGAGGCGCGCGAGCGCGCAGCCGAAGCCGAGGCGAAGGCGACGGAACTCGTTTCCGATGCCATCTCGAAGGGCAATATCCAGGCGATCAATTACTTCGTCGCCAACAACTATGTGAAGGCGCTCGAAGCACTGGCCTCGGCGCCGAACTCAAAAGTGATCATGATGCCGCTCGAAGCCTCGTCTGTGATCGGCTCCATCGCGGGTCTGGCGCAATTGACCGGCGAGGCCTTTGGCGGCAACGTGAAATCGGCGCGCTGATCCACCACTCAAGCACTGTCATTTGAACTGCGGGCCTACTGCGGGAGCCATCGACGATGGAAGATATGATTTCGCTGCTCGTCGGTCTGGGGTTCTGGAGTTGGCTGGTCGTTGCGCTGATCCTGATGGGGCTCGAAACCGTGGTGCCGGGCGTCCATTTCCTGTGGTTCGGCTTGGCCGCGTTCGTCGTCGGCCTCATGGTCGCGGCGGCAACCTCGTTGGGATATGCGAACGCATTCCCGTTCGGTTGGCAGATGATCGTCTTTGCCCTGCTCTCGGTCGTCACCGTCTTCGGCATTAAGCAGGTCGCGGGCATGAGCCCGACCGATCATCATCCCGACATCAACGCTCCGGGGTCGCAGTTCATTGGCCGCATCGTTGTCGTTGAAACGCCCATCACCGCCGGGCGGGGCAAGGTGCGGGCGGGCGATTCGATCTGGCTGGCCGAAGGCGAGGACGCACCGGCGGGCGCCGAAGTGCTTGTGACCGGCGTCAACGGTACGGCGCTTGTCGTCACCAACGATAACGAAGAGGACTAATCGGCCGCCATCGCTAGGCAACGCCTGCGCGCAGCAGATCGTGAACGTGGACAATACCAACGGGCTTGCCCCGATCGACGACGAAAAGTGCCGTGATCCGCGACGCGTTGATGACTTCGAGCGCGGCTGAAGCGAGCGCCGATGGCGGGACGGTCTTTGGTTTGCTGGTCATGATATCGCCGGTCGTCGCGGTCAGAAGCTTGGGGCCCATGTGACGGCGCAAGTCGCCATCGGTGACGACCCCGACCAGCTTGCCCTTGCCATCGACAATGCCGAGACAGCCGAAACTTCTTTCCGTCATAATGACGAGAGCTTCTGGCATCGGCATGGTGAGCGGCCCCAGGGGCAATCGATCGTCCTTATGCATGAAATCAGATACATACTTCAGGCTGGCGCCCAGCGATCCGCCGGGGTGGAACATCTTGAAGTCCTGGGCGGTGAAACCGCGGCTTTCAAGAAGCGCGACAGCCAGGCAGTCGCCAATCGCCAACTGCATTGTCGTCGAGGTCGTTGGCGCCAAACCGTGTGGGCAGGCTTCCTTGGCCCGCGGCAATTCCAGCACGATGTCGGAGTGGATGCCCAGCGCCGAACCGGCATTGGAGGTGACGCAGATCATGGGGACCGAAAACCGCCGCGAAAAGGTGATGATGTTCTTCAGTTCGACGGTCTCGCCCGACCAGGACAAGGCGAGGATGACATCGTCGCGCGTGATCATCCCGAGGTCGCCGTGCGACGCCTCGCTGGGGTGAACGAAAAACGACGGCGTGCCTGTCGAGGCCATGGTGGCGGCGATTTTCTGGCCAACGTGACCGCTCTTGCCGATGCCGGACACGATGACCCGACCGCGCGCGCCTTTGATGAGGGCCACAGCTTGTGCGAAGGGGTGTGCAAGTCCGTTATCCAAGGCTTCGCGGACAGCGGCGAGCCCGGCTGCCTCCAGATCGAGCGTCCGGATAGCGGATGCGATCGCTGAAGGTGCTGCTGCGCGCCCGCCCGGAATAGATTTCAATTTTCGCATGGTCTCTGCCACGGCCCTGCCCCTGTTCCTGAGATCGGCCGACGCCCGGGGCAGATGCCCCGGCAGCCCTATTTGCGGCACCGGACTCAAAAACTTGTTGCAGCATGACTAGCAGAGGGACTGGCTGCAACCAAATCAGCAATGCAATCCCAACGAAAAGTCGGGATGAGTGCCCGGGCG
Source organism: Hyphomicrobium sp. (assembly GCA_022844105.1). Lineage (GTDB taxonomy): Bacteria > Pseudomonadota > Alphaproteobacteria > Rhizobiales > Hyphomicrobiaceae > JAGVSR01. The sequence goes on from JALHMJ010000014.1 coordinate 40,791, forward strand.
GCGGCAAAAGTCCCCAGCTGACGGCCACTTAAATACGGCATTAACCGGGGCTTCCTACTGTCCGAACTGAGCTTGTGTGCGTCGATATCCCTTTTCTGGTTCAGGCGCCGCACTTGTTCCCTCCTCCGTCGATCCTGGCTGCGACTGTCCGACTGGCGCCTGTCCTGGCGTTGGCGGGTCTGCTGCTGGTCACCACTGAGGCTGCGGCACAGGCGCCGTCCCTGCGCGGCAGCGTGCCGGATGTGCTGACGGTCTCCCAGGACGAAGATCTCACAAGTGACGCGGGCGATCCTTTGCTTGACGACATGCCTCGCCCCGGTGCGGGGGAACGCATGACCGTCGTCGATGGGGATTTGACTTTGCCGGAGGAGCGCACGGCGATTGCGCGCGAGGGTATCGTAGAGGTCGGTGAACCTCCGGCACCGGAGGATGGTGGCGACGCAACGCTCGTCGATAGCCGTACGCAGGAGGAGGCCGACCTTTTCACCACTGCGCTCGATAGCCCACCGGCGGGCTTTGATCCGCTGCTCTTCCAGATCGAAGATATCGACCCCTTGCGGACCGACCGCCGGCCGCGGCGTCTCTTTGAGCAAGAGCCTTACGATCCCATCGGCATTCGGGTGGGAAGCTTCGTTTATTTTCCCGAGGTCACGGTTGCCGGTGAGACGACAAGTAACGTGTTGCGTCAGTCGCCGGCGAGGGACGACACATCGGTGGAGTTGCTCACTCGGGCGCGTCTCGTCTCCAACTGGAATGTTCACGCGCTCGAATTCAATGCCAGCGGATTGACCTCCTTCCACAATGACTTTCCCAGCGAGAACGACGCCGCCTGGAATGTCGAGGCGCGGGGCCGGCTCGATGTCAGCCGGAACACCAACGTGCAGGGCCTCATTGCACACGATGTCCGCCAGGAGGGCCGCAGCGCAATCGATGCCGCTCAGTTCGGCGATCGCGCAGTCGTCGCGGCGGATACTGCCGATCTAACACTCAATCACCGATTCAATCGTCTGTCGGTTCAATTGCGCGGTGGCTACGACGACATCGACTATGGGCCGAGCGGTACTGGCAATTCAAACGCCGATCGCGACACGCGCGTTGCGACCGAGGCCATTCGGACAACATGGCAGTTCAAACCATCGTTCTCCATTTTCGGAGAAATCGAGACCAACCAGCGACGTTACAATGTGGCTGCGGTCGCCGACGGTTTCAGCCGCGACAGCGACGGACAACGCTTTAGGGCGGGCGTCGATTTCGGTTCGACGGGTCGGATCATTCGCGGCGAATTCAGTCTCGGTCATGGATCGCAGGATCCGAGTGATCCGGGGCTCAGCGATGTGGATGGGGTTTTGATCGACGCCAACGTCGCTTGGCGGATCAGTGAGCCGACAACGCTGCGGTTTTTAGCGCGGACGGATCTTTACGATACCAATACCGCCGGTTCTGCGGGTGTCGTGTCGCGGGCTTTGGGCGTCGAGGCGCGGCATGTCCTGCGGCGTCATCTCGTCGCGACAGCCGGGCTCACGTATACCGATCAGGATTATGATGATGTGCCGATCCGCGAGAGCGAAGTGCGCAGTTCGCTCTTGCTCGAATACTACGTGAACCGCGAGTGGACCGTTTTCAGCCAGTGGGAGCACATCAACTACGATAGCAACCTGCCGGACAACAGCTGGGTGGCGAACGATTTACGCGTCGGGGCACGCTGGTGGCAATGACACATGCGTGAACACGTTGCGTGCTTGCGACGAGGCATGACTACTTGGCGGCTTGCCGCCGCGCGACTTCGTCGGACGAAACTTCGCCGGCGGCAATCAATGCGCTGACACAGCGATCGGACAGCTTGAGGCCATTGCTGCGCATGCACTGACGAACCGCCGGGCTCGACGGCGAATGCTGGCTGCAGAACGAAAAATAATCACCGGCACAGGCCAACTTGACACGAGCGGAAAGGGCGTCAGCTTCGCTATGTCCGCCGGCCAAAGCGCCAAGCGCAAGAAAAGCCGTCAGGCCGGCGCGGGCAGTGAAGATGGCTGTGATAGGGGTCATGGCACCAACTCCGGTTCGGGCTTGAGGGCGGCGGCTGCCGCTGCTTCATCTGATGTCAGCTTGCCGCATAATGGGCTGCCCGGCTGTTCCACACGTAACGCGAACTATCGAAACAGCTTTTTTGATCAGCGCCGGAGCGGCGCACGGTTCGTGGTGACCGCCGTTGGTTAACAAAAGAAGCGCGGCCGTTTCCGGCCACGCCTATCTCCTCAAAGGTTCACAATGAGTACTAGTGATACGTGATCGTCTTGGCGGACGGCCAAACGACGCGATAGCCGAAGTCCACGACGGCCTCATCGTTGGCGTCAACCTTCAAATCCCAGGCGAAAACGCCGCGTCGATCGTCGACGTTCGATTTGGTCGGCGTGGATCGGCCGATGAATTCGACTTTGATGTCGGCATTGTTCGAGACAGGGATTTGATCGAGAACGCTGACGGCCATTGTGCGTTCGTGCAAATTCTTGACGCTGATCTTGAACATGCGCACGTCGGTTCGAGACGTGGAAATGAGACCTGTCTCGCCTCGCTTTTCTTCGACCAGCGAATGCTTGACGCGGATCAGGTCGTCAACGCCAAAGCCGAGTTCGTGCTTTTCGCCCGGCGACAGAATTGGCAGCGCGCTGACGCCGACGTACGTACCGTCGCGGAAGAGCGAAACCGGACCCGGCAGAAGGGGTGTTCCGTCCGGCGTCACGAGAGATGCATAAAGGTAGGCCTTCGCATCCTCCCGCGGTACGGTTTTTATGCTGAGGGTGGGCTCCACCTTATCGGCAAGAAGCTGGACGCGCTTGGCCTCGCCCGTGTTGGGCACACTGCTGCGGCCCGGCACGGCGAACACCGCCTGGAAGGGGGACGCGATGACGCTGGCTTGTCTGACCGCGATCGGTGCGGGCGCGGCCGCCATGGCAAGTTCGGCGGGGGCGTCCTGCATTGCTTCCGGCTCGGCCAATTTGCGCCTGAGTTGATCGACGTCGCCGGAACCGACGCCGGCCACTGGACGCGGCGTTGGCGGAGGCTGGGGGAAATCGACAGTGATCGTGTTGAGTTCCGGGATCGCGGCACTCGCATTCGGTCGCGTCGTCGATAGGGTCAAGGCCGCGTTTTCCCACGTTTCACCGCTGTTCTGGCTGATTTCTGCGCGGCGGACGAGCGAGAGAGAGGGCGCGGTCGTCTTATCGCCGGTTGAGAGCCGCGCGTCGTAGAGTGGCGTCCAGGACGCACCCGCGACCTGATAACGGACCACGAGATCGGCATCGACTGGGGCCAGCGCCTCAAGGTGCACCTTCACCTCCGTGCGCTCCGCTTCGGCGGGCGACACGCCGGCAAGTTTCTTTTCCAGATCTTCGATCTGACGATCGAGCGCACGCATCTTGACCTGCGCGTCAACCGCGTTGCGCTGTGCTTCCAAGCTCCCTGTCGCGATCGTGGTCAATATCTGTGACCAGTCTTCGCTTCGTTCTGCGCCTTGCGCCGGGGCCGGGCGTGTCGGCAACTGACTCAGATTACTGATCAGGGCTTTTTGCGCGTCGGCGGCCTGCATCTGAGCTTCGGCCGCGCTGCGCTGGTCGCGCAGAATGACGATCTCGTCCTCGATGCGGCGGCGCTCGCTGGCCGCGACAACTGCATCCGTGCTCGGCACCATCAAGCGGCGGCTGTCGACCGATCCGATTTCCAGCTTGCCGGTGGCAAGCCCTTCGACGCGAATGGAGCTTGCGACTGCGTCGGCTGGGATGTCGGACAGCACGACCGTTTGTAAGCCCTTCTCAAGCCTGACCTTAGCAACCCGGCTGACTTCGGCCCCTTGCGGAAAGATCGTGACAGCGTCGACGCGCGATTGCGTCACGATGTCGGCGGCGTTTGCAGAGCCTGGCCAAGCGAGGAGCAGAACGAAAAAGACGAAGCGGCGCATGGGCTAGTTCCTGACTGACGGTTGCCATCGATCGGGCCGGGTCGGACCCTCACCAAGGCTGGTGATGGCGCAACGGGACCGAATTATGGCTTAGGGCGGACAAACGAGCCGCTGTGGGCCGACGGGCGTCAGTGTCGAAGCGAGGCCTGGACCACGCGGTAGGCCCAATCGAGCCACGGCAGAAGCGCTGTGACGTCGGCGGCGTCGACCGTCGGCCCGGTCCAGATTCTGAGACCCGGCGGCGCATAGCGGTGTCCCGCGATGTCAAAAGCAGCGCCCTCGGCTTCGAGGCAAGCCGCCATGGCGGCCACGAAACGGCGCTGAGCCTGATCGTCAAGCTGGCTGAATGCCGGAGCGGCGATCGAAATGGCGACCGAGGTCAGAGAGCGGGTCGCCGGATCGGCAACCGGATCGGCGGCCCAATTGGACGCCGCCAGCCAATTCCAAGCAATGGATGCGTTGTGCCGGGCGCGCGCGCGCAAGCCGGCGTCCGCGCCAGAGGCTTCGGCCCAGGCCACGGCTCGGCGGCAATCTTCAACGCAGAGCATCGATGGCGTATTGATCGTCTGACCGTTGAAAAGGGCTTCGTCGATGTCGCCCTCTTTTGCGAATCGGAAAAGTTTAGGGATCGGCCAATGCGGCGTATAGGTGACGGCGCGTTCGACCGCGCGCGGCGACAGGATCAACACGCCGTGGGCGGCTTCGCCTCCAAGACACTTTTGCCAGGAGAACGTCGTCACATCGAGTTTTGACCAGTCCATGGGCTGGGCAAATACGGCTGACGTGGCATCGCAAAAGGCTAGTCCCTGGCGATCTTTTGGAATCCAATCGAAATTCGGTACGCGGACACCAGAGGTGGTGCCGTTGGCCGTAAATATGATGTCGCGCGCGACGCCGGCTCGGGTGAGGTCCGGCAGATGGCCAAATGTTGCGTCATGGATGACGGCATCGCGAAGTTTCAATTCGTCGATGACGTCGCGGACCCAGAGATGGCCAAAAACATCCCATGCAAAGACGTCAATGCCGCGCGCGCCGAGCAACGACCATAGTGCCATTTCGAATGCGCCGGTGTCGGAGCCCGGCACGATGGCCAGCCGATAATCGCGCGGCAGCTGCAGCAGTCGCGTCAAAGCTGCAATAAGATCAGCCAATGCGGCGCGTCCGTCGGCCGAGCGGTGCGAGCGGCCGAGCAATGTTCCGTCCAGCCAGGCCGGGGACCATCCCGGCGGCTTGGCGCATGGACCGCTCGAGAAGAACGGACGCACAGGCTTGATCGGCGGTTTGGCGATGCCGGACATGTTGGACAGCGTTGTTTTGAGTTGTAATTGAGTTCTACTGGTCAAACCCGCAGCGGTGGCGCGCAGACTGGCGCGGACGCACGCCTCCGTCAACACCGTGCGAGCGCATGAAAAAGACGGCTTCCGCCGGAAGCCGCCTTTCATATGTGAGGTCAATGCCGGATGTCAGTTGAGGTCGAGACGGATACCCGTGCGCAGCTGATGCTGGCCGACGTCCTTAATCTCGATGCGGCTGTTGCCGGACAGCACGTCGCTGTTCACGGTCAAACCGCCGTTCTGCCACATGTAGCGATAGCCGGTGTCCCACTTGATGCTCTCGGTCAACTGAACCGCGACGCCGGCCATCAAGGCTCCCGCAACATCCCACGACTTCTTCGTCGTCGTGCCTTCGGAGATGGTGGACGTATTGGGCAAGATGTTATCGCCGCAGTTGCGCGTTGGATCTGTGTTGTTTGAGAGGCTTGAGCATTCAGCAAACTCCGACGCCGTGCGCGTCAGCTGCCGGTAGGTGACGCCGACACCGGCGCCAATGTAAGGCGTGAACCGGGTGCTGTTGCGGAAGTCGTAGTAGAAATTGAGCATGCCGATATCCTGCTCGAAGTCGACCTTCTCCTGCCGCTGCACGGCATAGGTGACGGTGTCGAACGACCCCGGCGCAACGATAGCCGTCAGCACTTGATCGTAGTCCTGATCGCCTGGGCCGATCTCGGCGCGCGTCGAAAGTTCGACGGCAATTTCCGCGCGGATGGATGGGGTGATGTAGCGACCGGCGCCGATGCTGCCGAATTCGATGGGTTCGACGTCATCAGTATCGCGGGAGGTCATGGGTGTGTCGAGTTCATCGAGGTCGCCGTTGGCCATCCACGAGGCGCCCGTATCGAAACGGACGTAATACTCAGCGTCATAGACGGGGATCGGGGCCGGTGCGGGAACCGGCACGGCAGCGGCGTATGGATCTCTGACGCCGGTGTAGATCACATCGCCACCGGCGACAGCGGGGGTGACCGCAGCCATGGCAATTAAGGCCGCAATTATCAGGCGCGCACGATTGGTCTGCATCATCTTCGTCCCCTCAACGGAAACGCGGGGCAACCGCGCTCCGGCTAACCGGTCCTGCCGGCGGGGACGTCGAAACCGATTGGATCTCCGGCCACTCTCAAGACATCCAGGGCCTGCAGCCGGAACAAGGGGGCTGCCGCCAGACGCACACAGGAACCCGGACAACGCATCTCTCAAATGACCCGATGATCGGTCGCCGAACTGGCCCCGTCGGGTCAATCCGGGCTCTTTGCAAAAGCCCGGATCTTTCTTCTTCGTCTCACGGGCGAAGCCGAGACCCCGCCCAATTCAAACAACGCGAGCCGGTGCGGCTCAGCGGAAATCGTAGCGTAGACCGACCCGGAACTCGTGCGCGCGGATGGCTTCAACGGTCGGATCCTCGGCCACCGGCACAGTCGTGACGATCGGGCCAGTGGCGACTTCGCCGAGATAGAGGAAGCGGTAGCCGACATCGAGATAGAGGTTGCGTCCGCTGTCCACGGTGACTGGACCATCTTTCGAGCTGCCGCCGACGACCGACTGGCCGCCGCGAATTTTGGTCGTGAAGCCCGCCATGACGGCGCCCGCGACGTGCGTTTCGTCGCCTTCCTCGATCGTACCGGTACAGCCGCAGGTGCTGGTGGCAATGCCGGTGGTCGTCTGATTGTAGGTGACGCCGAGACCGACGCCGACATAGGGCGAGAAGCGGCCACCGCGATTGAAATCGTAATAAAGGTTGAACAGCACCACATCGCTTTCGATGCCAAAGCTGCGCTCGCCATCGAGGGCGGCATAGTGGTCAAGAAGCGTGCCGCTGGCGTCGGCTTCAAAGCGATGGTCGTAGGTGACGTCGCCGCGGATGGTGGGCGTGAAGTAGTAGCCAATCCCGCCGCCCAGCGTCCACGTGCTTTCGATTTCCTCGTCGACAAGATCGTAAATGCCGATTTCGGTCATGTCCGGATCGTCATGCACCGCATAGCCGCCGTCGATGCGCGCATACCACGACGGCCCGGCGGAAAGCGGCGCTTCATAGCCGACGTCCTTCATGCCGTTTCCGTACAGGTCAGCCGCCCTTGCGGGCGCGGCGGCGGAGACCAGTACAGCGCAACCGATCAAAAGGGCGGCACGCGAAATCATGAGCGAATTCCCTGCTTCGACCTGACAGCGTCCACGGATGTGGAAGCGCGTGACTTGTCCTTCACCAGAGAAAATGCCGGATAAGACTTAAGGGACACTTAATCAGCGGAGCAAAATGAAACGCCGCCGTCGGAGCCGACGGCGGCGGAAAACGTAAAGCAAAGGTTAAGACCCGTTAGGCGGCCTGGGCCGCGATTTTCACGGCATCAACGATGTCGCCGACGACGGCGTTGACGAGTGTCTCGTCATCGCCCTCGGCCATGACCCGAATAACGGGCTCGGTTCCCGACGGCCGGATGACGATGCGACCCTTTTCTCCAAGCTTCAATTGAGCCCCTTCGATTGCCTTGCGCACGCGCTTGTCTTCGAGCGGCTTGCCGCTGGCATAGCGGACGTTCTTCAAGACTTGCGGCAACGGCGTGAAGCGAGCGCAGACTTCCGACACGGGCTTGCCCGTCGCCACCACGCAGGCGAGGACCTGCAAGGCCGAGACAAGACCGTCGCCGGTCGTCGTAAAGTCGGACAGGACGATGTGGCCGGACTGCTCGCCGCCGACGTTATAGCCGTGCTTGCGCATGTGCTCGACGACATAGCGGTCGCCGACGGGTGTGCGCACGAGGCCGAGGCCCTGCGCCTTCAGATAGCGCTCAAGGCCAAGGTTGCTCATTACGGTCGCGACAACGCCACCCGCGGACAGCTTGCCGCGTCGGTGCCAGCTTTCGGCAATCACCGCCATGAGCTGGTCGCCATCAACGATCTGTCCCTTCTCGTCCACGATCACGACGCGATCGGCGTCGCCATCGAGCGCAATGCCAATATCGGCCCGGAATTCCTTCACCTTCTGGACAAGAAGAGCTGGAGCAGTCGAGCCGCATTTGTCGTTGATATTGTAGCCATTCGGCTCGACACCGATTTTGATGACCTCGGCGCCCAATTCCCACAGCGCCTCGGGGGCGACCTTGTAGGCAGCGCCATTGGCGCAGTCGATCACGATGCGCAAGCCGGTCAATTTCAGGTTTTTCGGCAGCGTGCGCTTGGCGAATTCGATGTAGCGCTCCTGTGCGCTTTCGACCCGTTGCGCGCGGCCGATGTTTCCGGCGGAGGCGAGCATGGTGCGACTGTCGGCTTCAATTAAACGCTCGATCTCCAATTCCATGTCATCGGAGAGTTTGTAGCCATCCGGATCAAACAGCTTGATCCCGTTATCTTCGTATTTGTTGTGCGAGGCTGAAATCATGACGCCGATGTCGGCGCGCAACGAGCGCGTCAGCATGGCCACGGCGGGTGTCGGCATGGGACCGAGGAGGAAGACGTCAACGCCGACGGAGGTGAAGCCGGACATCAGCGCGGCTTCGAGCATATAGCCGGATAATCGCGTGTCCTTGCCGATGACGACACGATGACGGTGCGATCCCGTCTGGAACAGCTTGCCGGCAGCCATGCCCACCTTCAGCGCCACTTCGGAGGTCATGGGATGGGTGTTGGCTAGACCGCGTATGCCATCGGTGCCGAAGTAACGGCGGGTCATGATTTGCAAGCTCCCTCGTTCCGGCCTGTGTGGCCGCGTTGCTTTTACCGACACCTGGCGGGGCACACTATAGATGGGGCCGCGTGTCTTGTCGCGCGACGGTCCGGGATCGCTGATCGAACTCTGTGCGCAATGCTTATACCGCTGCTGCTCCCGCGTATCGCGAAAGTGGCCAGCATCCTGATCCAGCGGCTGGATTTGGCGGCTGACCGGAGCATGGGAATCAGATCATAGCAATCTCTGGCGCTGCGGTAAGCGGCGGCGTGCAATGGTTGTCTATGAGGAATTCCATGGCTCATTTCCTGTCCGTCGCCAATCGCAAGGGTGGGGTCGGCAAGTCGACGACGGCGGTCATGCTGGCGCACGCGTTTGCGGCCTGGGGTGGAAAGCGCGTGCTGGTCATGGATCTCGACAGCCAGTGCAACGCGTCACTGATCCTGATGGGCGGCGAAGCCTGGTCGGCAGCGCGCAAAAAGGGGCTGACCATCTCGGACTATTTCTTCGACCTGTTCGACGAGACCTATCCCGAACCACGGGATTTTCTGGCGCACAATGTCGGCGATGTCCGGCAGGCGTCGGGTAAGCCGCTGGCCATTTCCCTGCTGCCCGGCTCGCTGATGCTGGAGGACGTACAAGGTGAACTCTATGTCAAAGAGGCGCATCAATCGAAAGACCCCGATGTCGTCGCGCAGCGGGTGCGCGGGCGGCTGGAGCGGCTGTTACGGCGGTTTGAGCAAAGCTATGACGTCGTCATTCTGGATTGTCCGCCTGGCCTCTCGTTTGCAGCCCTGGCGGCGCTGAAAATTGCCGACCGGGTCATTGTACCGTTCCGGCCTGATTACGTGTCGCAACTCGCCGTCGACCGGATCGCGCTGCTCATCGAAGAAATGAGAAGTGAAGCGGATCTGGCCGGGCTGCCGCTTTCGGAGCGACGCTATGCGTGCCTGGCCAACGGCGTGCGCCCAACCGGCAAGGACCGCCTGCTGATCGAGGAAATCGGACTGCTGCATCCAATGCTCGGAACGCAGATCCCTCATTCAGACGCCATCGCCAATGCCTTCGACTGGGAAGCGCAGAGCAAAACGATCGAAGAAAAATACGGTGCCGGTGCGGGGCCGCTCAAGGCGCTCTATGATGAAGTCGCGCAGGGCTTCTTAATGCAACGCGCGGCTTGAGGACGATCAGGATGGGCAAGGCAACTCGATCCCTTTCCGGAGCGAGCCAGAAGAAGTACTTCCGCGAACTGTTTCACTCAGCCGATGGCGTGTCGGCGGAGAGTGCTGGGGTCCTGGGCGACATCTGCGAGCGTGAAATCTCGCAGGTGCGTGTCCGACTGCCGATCCCGGAACGAGGGCGGAAGAGCCGAGCCGCCACAACCAAGGCTGCCGATCCGGTCGCGGCGGCGGCGTCTGCCGCTTCGGACAGCACCCAACCTGGTTTCGACCCATTCGCCTTCAGCGTCGTCGTTGTGGTCACCAAGGAGGGCCGCGAGGGCCTCGCTCGCAAGCTCGAGGCGATCGCGTCGGCTGATGACCTGCGCCAACTCGCCAAGGCGCAGCATGTCGCCCTGCCCGATGGCAGTCTGACAATCGATGGTCTACGCGCCGCCATCATCGAGGGCGCCTTGCAGCGCGTTGCCAATCGCAAGGCGGCCGCAAGCTAGCCCAGACCCGTCTCGGTGCCGCGCATAACGGCTTGCCATACGCGCACGGCCTGGACTGTGTCGGCGACGTCATGCACCCGCACGATCTGCACGCCTTGCGCAATTGCGCAGAGGGCGGCGGCAATGGAGCCCGGCACGCGCTGTTTCGCATCCTCCACGTTGCACAGCTGCCCAATCAGCTTCTTGCGCGAGGCGCCGAGCAAAACCGGTACGCCAAGGCCATGATAAAGGCTCATCGCCTGCAGGACGGCAACATTGTGCTGGAGGTGTTTGCCGAACCCGATGCCGGGATCGACGACGATCCTGTCGCGCGCGATGCCGGCTTCCTCGCAGGCTGCAATGCGGCCGGCAAGAAAGTCGAACACATCGAGGACGACGTCGCGGTATTGCGGGTTGACGTTCATCGTCTTGGGGTCGCCTTGCGCGTGCATCAGCATGATCGGCTTGCCGGTTTCGGCGGCCGCGGCGAGTGCGTCGGGATCATGCGTCAGGGCGGAGACGTCGTTGAGGATGTCAGCGCCGGCTGCAGCGGCCCGATGCATGACATCGGCCTTGCGGGTGTCGATGGAAATCCTGGCGGACGTTCGCGCCCGCAAGCCCTCCAGAACAGGCATGACGCGGTGCAGCTCCTCGTCGAGGGGGACAGCGTCCGATCCCGGGCGGGTGCTTTCGCCGCCGATGTCGAGGATATCGGCGCCTTCATCGACCAGCCGCAACCCGTGATCGATGGCTGATTGAACGCTGGCGAAGCGGCCGCCGTCGGAAAAACTGTCGGGTGTGACGTTGACGATGCCCATGATGCGCGGGCGGTCCATCGACAAGCCGGCGAAATCCGGCCGTTGCTCCACGAGATTGTCGAACGTCTGCCACATCTGTTCGCCGTGGAACGGGGGGTGATACCAGTCCTGATTGGCAAACCCGAACGTGCCCTCGGCCGGGATGAGCTGCACGCGTTTGGCGGGTTCAGCAGCGGCATCGATGAGTTCGACGTCGGCGAAGCCGAGATCGCTGCGGCCGCAAAGTTTTTCCTGCGCGCCTGAGCGGTCGCGGTCCAGGCGGCTGCGATCGTAGGCCACCGACACGATGGGGCGGAGATAAAAGCGGCGCGTCACGATTGTCTCCCACACAAATGCGAAACAGCCCCCGCAGAGGCGGGAGCTGTTCCTGTGTCGTGTCTTTCGCGCCTGGGATCAAGCGCCCGGAGCGTTGTCGCCGCCATCAACCCTGTGGCTGCGGAGCCATGCCGCCGGCATCGGGCTCTTCGCGCGGCTTGGAACGGCCGGCAGTCGGAACGGCCGTTCCGGCCGACCCCTTCGAGCCGTCGTTATCGTCGCGGCGCACGATGTTTTCGCCGCGCATCAGCGTCTTGACTTCTTCACCCGATAGCGTTTCGAACTCGAGCAATCCCTTGGCCACGCGATGCAGCGCGTCGATCTTGTCGTGCAGGATCTCGCGCGCCTTCTGTTCACCAGTGGTGATGAGATTGCGGATTTCCTGATCGATCAACTTGGCGGTGTCGTCGGACAGGTTTTTCGATTGCGTCACTGAGTGACCCAGGAAAACTTCCTGCTCGTTGCCATTGTAGCGAACGCGGCCGAGTTTATCGGACATGCCCCATTCCATAATCATCGCGCGGGCGAGCTGCGTCGCCATCTGGATGTCGCCGGTGGCGCCATTCGTCACGTTGTCGGGTCCGCCGAGGATGATTTCAGCTTCACGGCCGCCAAACAGAACGGCCAGACGCGCTTCGCACCAGGCGCGCGTGCGGCTATAGCGATCTACTTCCGGCAAGTTCATGGTGACGCCCAACGCACGTCCGCGCGGGATGATCGTCACCTTGTGCAGCGGATCGTAAGGCACCAGAAGCCCGACGATGGCGTGACCCGCTTCATGGTAAGCCGTGTTGCGCTTTTCTTCGTCGCTCATGACCATCGAGCGGCGTTCGGCGCCCATCATCACCTTGTCCTTGGCGTCCTCGAATTCCTGCTGGGTTACGAGACGCTTGTTGCGTCGCGCGGCAAGCAGGGCCGCCTCGTTCACGAGATTTGCCAGATCGGCACCCGAAAACCCGGGGCAGCCGCGCGCAATGGTCTTGGGATCCACGTCGGGAGCGAGCGGAACCTTCTTCATGTGGACGCGCAGGATTTTTTCGCGACCCACCACATCGGGGTTGGGAACGGTGATCTGGCGGTCAAAGCGGCCGGGCCGCAACAGCGCCGGGTCGAGCACATCGGGACGGTTCGTTGCCGCAATGACGATGATGCCTTCGTTGGCTTCAAAGCCGTCCATTTCAACGAGCAACTGGTTCAGCGTCTGCTCGCGTTCATCGTTGCCGCCACCCAGACCGGCGCCGCGATGACGGCCGACGGCATCGATTTCGTCGATGAAGATGATGCATGGTGCGTTTTTCTTCGCCTGTTCGAACATGTCGCGGACGCGCGAGGCGCCGACGCCAACGAACATTTCGACGAAGTCGGAACCGGAGATCGTGAAGAACGGAACGTTGGCTTCACCAGCTACAGCGCGGGCAATGAGCGTTTTACCTGTTCCGGGCGGGCCGACGAGGAGCGCACCGCGGGGAATGCGGCCGCCCAAGCGTTGGAACTTCTGCGGGTCGCGCAGGAATTCGACGATTTCTTCCAGATCGGATTTGGCTTCGTCGACGCCCGCGACGTCATCGAATGTGATGCGGCCCTGACGTTCGGTGAGAAGTTTGGCGCGGCTCTTGCCAAAACCCATGGCGCGACCCGAACCCGATTGCATCTGGCGCATGAAGAACACCCAGACGCCGATCAGAAGCAGCATCGGAAACCAGTTGAGCAATACACTCATCAGCGACGGCACATCCTCATCGGATGGACGAGCCTTAAACTTGATCCCCTTTTTCTCAAGGCGTTCGACGAGCATCCGATCATCGGGTGCGTACGTCGTGAACTGCTGTCCGCCTTCGGTCAGCGCACCAAATATGCGGTTGCCCGCAATGGTTACGTCGGCGACGCGGCCGCCATCCACGGCGGCGATGAATTCGGAATACGTAATCTCGTTGCCACGGGCTTTTTGCGCCGGGCTATTGAACAGATTGAAGAGCGCCGCGAGCAGCACGAGTACGGCTACCCAGATCGCAAGCTTCTGAAAGTTGGGGTTCATCGAGCGTCCTATCGGGCCACGGGTGAGGGCCGCTGGCCGTTGGTGGAGGGTCCCGGTGTCGAAACCGGCTCCCCAATCGAGTAGTTAAGATAGGGGGAGGGGCAGGTTTTGCCAAGGCTCGGCAGCATGAGGTCAAAAACCTTCCGAATGCCTTAGTTTACGGGCGCCGGCGCAATCCGATCCTCGCTTTCGCAAATATGCTTACGACCGACCCAAATGTCCGGCGAAAATGAAGCTCGCTTCGACACCTGGCGGCGAGACCAGATCAGCAGCCATACGTGGCGTTAATCCGCCAATGACGAGAAGATCTTCGCCGGACCAAACAGCGGGCAGCGTTGCAGCTGCACGATACGGCGGCAACGTGCGGAGCGAAGTTTGCCGAAGCCGTACAAGGGATGCGCGATCAAGCGGCTGCACCATGACCGGCGGCGACGAAGTAGCGAGCCGGATAACAAACCGGCGGTCCCACGTCGCTTGTTCTCCGGGCTCAAGTCGAATGGGAGGCAGATCGGCCCGTCCACGTTCGCGAAAGACACGAATTTCACGCCGGCAGGCACGGACTTCGCATCCACCGAGGGTCACTTGAACGGATGTTTGCGTCGTCAGCGCGCGCACCAGCCGTTCGATCTCAGCCAATTGCGCGGGCGGCGAGGCCCCGCCAAACATCGCCAGGATGCGTGCGATCAAGCGCACGCGGATCTCTTCGGGAGCATCGGCAAATAATGCGCCGTCACAGGACGCATAGGCACCGGCGTGGCTGTGGAAAGCAGCGGCTTGCAGTGCGTCTGTGGCTGCTTCAAGCGCATCGACGGCGCGACGCTGGCGCGCGGCCGCAAGCGTCACCATTTCTGGTGTCAACCCAAGATTGGCAAGAACAGCATCGGCGTCACGCAGCCGAATGCGCTCGAAGCGGCGATCGGCGTTACTTGGGTCTTCAAACCAAGCGATGCCGCTGGCGCCCAGAAACGAGCGCAAGGCCTTACGCGACACGCCCAGCAATGGTCGGGCGAGCACGACGTTTGGAAAGGGCGTCAGCGGGCGCTCGGGCCGCATGGCTTGCAAACCATCGGGTCCGCTGCCCCGCGCCAGTCGCATGAGCAGTGTTTCGGCCTGATCTTCGCGCGTGTGAGCGGTTAGAACGGCGCAGCGCCCGACACCGGCTGTGACCGCGTATTCACCGAGCAGACGGTAGCGCATCCGGCGCGCCTCTGCCTGGAGACCGCGGGCCGGTTTTGGCCCGCTCCACGTCAGCACACGGTGTTCAAACCCGAGAGCGCGCGCTGCCGCTGCGACGGCTTCGGCCTCGTCGCGCGAACCAGCTCTAAGCCCGTGATCCACCGTTGCCACGACAATATTCGGCGCGGAGCTGCCGAGCGATGCCGTCCAGCGCGCCACCAAGTGCATCAACGCAACACTGTCGGACCCGCCGGACACTGCAAGGATCAGCCGCGGAAAGGCGATCAGCGGCTGAAACAACGCTGCGATCTCGTCGGTATTCGGTGTCCAGCACTCGCTCATTCACTTCGCTGCCCGTTGTGGTCGTCAAGGGCAACCGATCCGCTGGCGCTCGCTATCAGCCTTGCTTTTAAGGTGCGGCGGTGCGCTCGGATACTTGCCCGAAATCTGGCCGAGCACCCCACAGGCGTCCGGCTTCTTGCCCAGCGCCGCCAGCGCCATGCCGCGCTTCAACATGCTATCGGGGGCCTTGGGGCTGTTGCCGTAGGCCTGCGTCACGAGATCGAAGGCTTCGGCGGCGTCGGCGTAATTGCGCTGCACGTAATGCGTTTCACCCAGCCAGTAGAGCGCATTGGGGACCAGTGAATCGCGCGGGTAGGCTTTGAGGAAGTCGGTGAAACCGGCTTGGGCGGCGCCGTATTCCTGCTGCAGCAAGAACCCGTACGCGCGCTCATAGGCCTGCTTGGGATCACCGGCCGGGGCGGGATCGGTTGCTGCATAAGCCGGCGTGAAAGCCGGCGGTACATCCGGCGAACCGCGCTCGTTGACGGGCGGCGGCAGCGGAGCCGGCGCAACGGCTTGGTCTTGCGCCAAGAGACCGCCGATGGGATCGCCTGCACCGGAATTGACCGTGGTCGAGCCGAATGTGGACGCCGACCCGGCTGAAGGCAGTGGCGCGGCCGAATACGCCGGTGCGGGGCTGCGACCGGTTTGGATTTGTTCGATCTGCGAGGCGAGTGCGCGGATCTGGGTTTCGAGCGCTTCAATACGGGCATTGTCCGCACCGCCGCCGCCGACCGGCGCGACGACGCGCGGGGCCGGCGAAGCACCGCCGGACCGTGCCAGTGATTCGAGTGTGCCGATCACGACCTGCATGTCGACCAGTTGCTCTTCGAGTTGCTGCACGCGACGGCGCAACTCAGCATCGCCCGAGGATGCGCCCGCCACTCCGGCCTTGGCCTTGCCCGCGGCAGCGGTTGCGTCCGCCGGCGCTTGCGCCTGAGCCAGCGTGCCGGAAACACAGATGGCCACGATCGCAATCGTCAGCCTGAAACGCCGCTTCGATGTTGTATCCGCCCGCACGGCCTTGCCTCACTTCTCGGCTCATTTCTGGGCCTCATTTTGGGGACTGGTCCCCGATCGCCCTGTCCACTCCTAGTACGCCGTCGGTCGAGAACCAACCCATACCGCGACCTTTGCCCAGAAGATCGATTGCCTCTTTACGGGAGGCGAGGGCCGATCCGCGTGTCGGAGGACGGTAATTCCGTGACGCGCTGCCCGGTCAGCACGGTCACTGCCCGCCGATTCTGCGCCGCACAATCGGCCGTGGAGCAGGTCGCGATGGGGCGGGACTTGCCTTGCGGCGAGATGGCAAGGCGTTCCGGTGCGACGCCCTCCTCGATCAGGCGACGAAAAACTGCTTCAGCGCGATCGGCTGCGAGCCGCTCGACACCGGCGGCGTCGAGCGAGGGATCGTCGGAGTGCCCTTCCACGACAGCCGATAAATTGTCGTTGCGCTTCAGCCACCGAGCTTGGGCGGCCAGAACGGAGCGGGCGCGCGATCCCAGTTCGGCGCTGCGCGCGGCAAAGAAAACACGATCGCCGGCCTCAAGCATGAAGCTGTCCTCGGTGCGTCCGCCAATGGATCTTGGCGTCGTCACCCATTTGGCGGTCACCGGCACCGGCGCGGCCGGCGGTTCCGGCGTCGCTGCGGTCTCGGCTGGCGCTGCTTGCGGCACCGCCTTGCTGTCCAGCTGATACAGTTCCGACAGATGACGACGTGCTTCCGGCACGGAAGAATGGCGCGGATCGCGGACCACGAACAGTTCCAAAAGGCGGCGGGCCTCGTCAAAATGCGCCGCTTGCAATTCCGTGATCGCAGCGGCGAAGAGTGCGTCCGGCGTGCGAGGATCGTCAGGCGCTGCCTGTGGCACAAGACCGTCGGGCAACGTCTCGATCAAATCGTAGAGCGGATCTTGGGACAAACCGTCCGGTAACTCTTGCGCCGTTGCAGCACCCGACAGCGCAACGCCAAGCGCGACTAAAGATACGAGCGCGACAAAGCCGGCGCGGCGCCCGACTGTCGCGTCGCCTAGCCCATCAGCCCGTCGCGATGTCACGCACCCGGTCATGCGAAACCTTCCTGCCGTCCACAGCCTAGGATAGCCGGAGCATTAGGGCTAAACTTTGCCTATTGCCGGTTAGAATGGCCACACACGGGCGACAAAACGAAGGTCGAGCGAAACGATCATGCAGGCGCTCGCAAGCAATCGCGCGTTAGGAAATCAAGACGCGACGCGGCTGTTTAAAACAGTCTGCGCGCGGCGATTCTGGGCCCAGCAGGAGATGTCATCGCAAACGGCAACCGGCCGTTCCTTGCCGTATGAGATGGTGCGCATGCGTGCCGCTGGAATGCCGGCGGAGGCGAGATACGTGCGAACGGCGGTGGCGCGGCGAGCGCCGAGGGCGATATTATACTCGCGCGTGCCGCGCTCGTCAGCGTGACCTTCGACGGTGATCGTGAAGGCGGGATACTGCTTCAGCCACTGCGCCTGCTTGGCGAGCGTGGTTTGGGCCTCCGGTGTCAGGTCGGAGCTATCGGACGAAAAGTAGACGATGTCGCCGGCATTGATCGTGAAGTCGCGGGGCGTGCCGGGAACGACGGGGCCCTTGCCATCCGGACCGAGGCTGGCGGCATCGGCGCCGCTTTCCTTGTTGGCGCAGCCGGCGACCGACAGGGCGCATAACGCGACCATAAGGAGGCGAGCAAAACCGCAGCAAAGGGAGTGGACCGTCATCATCGACCTCATCGCGCTCATCCGAAGGCGCTGGCGCCTTGCCATCGGGAGTGGGCATCCCACACGCCTGCCGCGGCGCGAGGGTTTGCCCGCTAAAGCTCGTTGCCATAAACTCGTTGCCATTCAAATGTGGCGTTACGAGGGGAATTACCGCCTGGACGTTTCCACGGCGGGTCTACTTGTGTTTGAAAACACTTAGCCTGTCTCAACCCTGTCGCACACCGGCAGTGCTGTCGCATCGGCCGAACAATTCGATAACCCTGGGGAAAAGACCACGCCGTTGAAAAGAGGCAACGCTTGCGGCGCCGTATGTGGCTGAATTTCACCCGGCGGCGCCTCTGCGCGGCCTTCGAGTTCGTGAGTCGATCGTTGGACTGTTCGAATCAGCGTGGGCCAAAAAGAGAAAGACCGAATTGCAGTCGCGTGAGCGAAAGCAATCCGGTCTTAATCTCACGATCGTCCGGCTCGTTAGAACCGGATGGACCCCAGAATCTCTTAGCGAGCTTCCGAAGCGACCGGCAGGTCAGCGCCGAGCTTCATCGGAGCAGCTTCTTCACGGCGGCAAGCACCGAGAGCAACGGCCACAATAGCGGCAGCGAGAACGATAGCGCCCTTCATAGTCTTTCTCCTGTAGTGTCCCAGAAAATCCGGGAGGGATTAGCGAGCCACTTCCGTGGCGGCCGGAACCTCAGCACCGAGCTTCATCGGTGCCGCTTCTTCGCGACGGCAGGCGCCTAGAGCAACAGCTACTAAAGCAGCGGAGAGAACGATCAGCCCCTTGATACCCTGCATAACGATCTCCTGTTGCGTTCAACGTCTAACCACATACTTGGGTACCGGCATGGGGGTTTTCGATCAAGAACTGAGGCACCAAACGAGCTGTTTTTGACCCCGGTAGATGCGAAAATACCACGCCGTGTTTCATGCTCCTCACGCTTCAATCTTCGCGATTGCGAAATGATCTAACATGCGGAACGTACGCATAAAATTGCCGAAGCGCATGGGCTACGACAGAGCTCTAAATGTGCCCGAAATTCGTTAAAGCGGGGTTAAGCCGTGTGTCAGTTCAGGAGCGGTGACCAAGCCGGATCGGAAGCAAACGACGGCGTCGGAATCACCCGTTCGTTGTAACCGGTGATATCGACCGAATAGATTCGGGCTCCGTTATTGCTGCCCTGGCCTTCCCGGAAGAACATCAAAACGCGCCCATTGGGAGACCACGTCGGGCCCTCATTATGAAATCCTTCCGTAAGGACCCGCTCGCCGGAACCGTCGGGGCGCATGACGCCGATGAGGAAACGTCCCGACAGTTGCTTCGTAAAGGCAATGTAGTCGCCGCGCGGAGACCAGACAGGGGTCGAGTACCGGCCTTCGCCATAGCTGAGCCGACGCGCGCCTGAGCCATCGGAATTCATCAGGTACAGCTGTTGAGTGCCCTCACGATCGCTTTCAAAGGCGATCTGCTTTCCATCAGGCGAATAGCTGGGACCGGTGTCAATCGCATCCGTCTGGGTCAGGCGGCGGGTCTGGCGGGTGCGCAGATCCATTTCAAACAGCGAACTCGAGCCTTCCGACTGCATGGAAAAGATCACGCGCTGGCCGTCGGGCGAAAATCGCGGCGCAAATGTCATCCCTGGGAATTCGCCAACGACTTCGCGTTGCATCGTCTCTAGGTTGAGCAGGAAAACGCGCGGCTGATCGCGGGTGTAGGACATGAACGTGATTTCATTGCGCGTTGGGGAGAAGCGTGGCGTCAGCACGATTTCCGAGCCCTTTGAGAGGACGCGCACATTGGCGCCATCCTGATCCATGATGGCCAGCCGCTTGACACGCTTTTCCTTTGGACCGGTTTCGTCGACGAACACGACGCGACTGTCGAAATAGCCTTTTTCCCCGGTCAGGCGCTCGTAGATCTGATCGGCGATGATGTGTCCGACGCGGCGCCAATTCGCTTCCGCCGTCGCAAACCGCTGTCCGGCGAGCTGTTTGCCGGTCGCCACATCCCACAAACGGAATTCCGAGGACAACCGGCCGCTGGCATCGCGCGTGACGCGCCCGACCGTCAAAGCATCGGCGCCAATGGAGCGCCAATCAACCATGCGCGGGGGCGCATTTATGTCGCGAACGGCCTCTAAAAAGGAAGCTCGATCCAGCGGCTTGAAAAGGCCCGAACTTTCCAGGTCGTTGGCGACGACATTAGAGATCTCAATGGCTAGTTGGGGATTGTCGCCGACGAATTCCGGGATGGCGATCGGGATTGGCGACAGCGAGCCCTCCGACTGCCGCCCGGTCAGCTGCGCCGACGCTGGAGCCGTCACCAGCATCACGACAAGCCCTGAGAGCAGCGCCACTCCGGCCCGTCGCAACAGCGCGGACGCGGACGCGGAGCGAAATTGGCGGAGTGATAGAAACGTCAGCGCAAAAGTGGTCATGAATTCCGTCATCTGATGGGCAGCGGCATGGAATGGGCGACGGCAGGGCCGTCGTTATGTGCGTAGCGATACAATTGCATGTGACCGGCGATTAGGGTCAAAGCGCGGCAAACTGTGCGAGGTCGGGCTTAGAGCATACTGCTCGGGTCGAACTCCCAGATGATCTCCTTCCAACCGCTTTCATAAAGGTTAGGCGGGAGGTCATACGGTTGGCAGCCCCTCACCGCCCGCAACGCCGATTCGGTGGCAAGGGCCGCAAGGGGGCCGGATGCTGGTTTCTCGATCTTGGGATCGGCCTCCAGCGTTCCGTCGGGCCGCATCCTCCAACGCAACGTCACGATGGGCGTTTCAGTACCGCCCCCGGCACCCGGCAGTCGCCAGCAACGAGCGATCTGGGTGCGCAACATTCCGCGCAGCAGATCTTGTTCTCGCACCGCGAGAACCGTGTCGTTGCCGGTTGCGGTGCCTGCCGTGGGCCCGCGATAGTCCGTCGGCTTGGTGGGCTCGGAGGCACTGGTCGGAGCGCCTTTCTTCGTCGGATCCTTATCGAGAAGCGCGGCGAGGCGGTCCGACACCGTTGCCTGCTTTTTCTTCTCGTCTTCGTCCTTTTTGCGCTTTGCCTCGGCGGCTTTCTTTTTCGCGTCGTCGGCTTTTTTCTTCTGCTCGGCCTTCTTCTTCTCGTCGGCCTTTTTCTTTTCTTCGGCAGCCTTCTTCTGCGCGTCCTCGGTCGCTTTCTTGTCTTCCTCCTGCTTTTTCAACTCATCCGGAGTGGGCCCCGGCGGGGGAGGTGGCGCCTCAGCAAGCTTTTCAGCAATTGGGTCGGGCTTAGCCGGTTCGGGTTTTGGCGGTTCGGGGGGCGGCGTCACCTCAGCGGGCTTGGGCGGCTCGGGAGCAGGATCGGGTTTTGCGGGTTCCGGTTCTGCCGGCGGCGTTGGAGCCAGCACGGGCTTGGGCTTATCAGCCTCCTGCTTGGACTGAACATCGACGGGCTTTTCGCTCGCTTTGGCTTCCAGCTCTTTGGATGTTTCGCTGCCCTGCTTCAGCCGCAGGAATTCGGACGGCGTGATCATCGCCACCGCGATCGGCTCGGGTTCTTCGCGGCGCAGTTCAGGCGTCTGCTGGATGGCGAAGATCGACCAAGCCAGCAGGGCTGCATGCATCAGGATCGATATGGAGAGCCCGGCGCGCACCGTTGCTCCTAGCCTCCGTCCTCGACTTCGGTCACGAGCGAGACTTTCTTGAATCCGCCCGCGCTGATGCGGCCCATCACCTTCATGACGGTGCCGTAGTCGATTCCCTTGTCGCCACGAACGTAGATCTGTTCATCGACGCCGTTTTTGGCGATCGCCTTCAGCTTTTCGGCGATTTCAGCCAGTGGAACCTTGGTTTCGCCGATAAACGTTTCGCCGTTGCCGGAGACCGAGATCGTCAGCGGCTCCTTGGAGCTTTCAAGCTGTTTGCCCTGCGACTGCGGCAACTCGATGGGGACGCCGACGGTCAGCATCGGCGCTGCGACCATGAAGATGATCAGCAGAACCAGCATCACGTCGACCATTGGCGTGATGTTGATTTCGCTCATGGGCGCCTTGCGGCTGCGGCGGCGGCGTCCACCCCCACCGGCATTCATCTTGATACTGGCACCCATGGCGGCCTAGCTCCTGACGTCGATCTGACGCGAGACGATCGCGGAGAATTCATCCGCAAACGCTTCGAGACGCTGGCTGATGGCGGCGCTGTCCGCGGAAAACTTATTGTAAAAGACGACCGCGGGAATGGCGGCAACCAGGCCGAGCGCGGTGGCAAAGAGCGCTTCGGCGATGCCGGGGGCCACGACGGCGAGGTTGGTGTTTTTCGAAATGGCGATAGCCTGGAAGCTCACCATGATGCCCCAGACGGTGCCGAAGAGGCCGACGAAGGGCGCCGTCGATCCGACGGTGGCGAGGAACAGCAAACGCCGGTCAAGCCGTTCCATTTCGCGGCTGATCGTGACGTCCATGACTTTTTCGACGCGCATTTGAATGCCGCCCAGGGCGCGAATGTTGCCTTCAACCGAACGCTTCCACTCACGCATGGCCGCAACGAACAATGCCGCCATCGAGATATTCGGCGATCGCGAGAGCTGGTTATAAAGCTCATCGAGCGACTGGCCGGACCAGAACGTCTGCTCGAAGAGATCTGCCTCGAGCCGCGCGCGGCGGAAGGCAAATAGTTTTTCAACGATGATCGCCCACGACCAGATGGAGGCGATGAAGAGGCCTGTCATCACCAACTGGACGGTGAGCGAGGCATGAATGAAAAGTTCGTAGAACGAGACGCCCGGCGTTGCGGCCGGGAGGGTCGCCTGGGCGACGTCCGCTGGGTTCATTGGTCTTCCGCCGTTCGAGATCCGTTGAGGGCTTCACATGTCGTGGTCGCATGGCGCAGCATTCAGGCCGTCCACGCCATGGGGTGACGGGACCTCGATCGTTACGCACACTCTCACTTGCCCCGTATCCCCCGATACCGCCAAGACCGCATGTTGCCGCGCAATATGACGAAAGCGAGGCTTGGTCCGGTTTCGTAGAAACCGAATTGGTAATTGTTGCTCATGGTTTTGACGGACGACGCGGTAGGGACCGGAGTTATCCGGCTGGCTGCTCCACCAGCGCACGCCATTCACCGCTCGCGCGGTTATAAACGATGACTTCACCCGTCTCCATTTCGTAGAGCCAGCCGTGAATGCCGACGCGGCCCTCCTCTACACCTTTGCGCACGATGTCGTAGGTCATGAGATTATCAAGTTGAAACTGGATGTGAGCGGCAACGGTCGCCATCAGCATATCTTCCGGTTCGATCCCGGCGGCGCGGATGAGGTCGTGGGCGGGACGGGTGTAGTCGACCCAGCGGCCAAGGTGGGCTTCGGCTCCCGGCGGAATGGGCTCCAGCAACGCTTGAATGCCCCCACATCCGGTGTGACCGCAGACCACGATGTCGTCGATGCCGAGATGCCCGAGTGCATATTCGATGGCTGCCCCGACCGAGTCCTCGTCTGCGCCGCACGGCGGCACGCAATTGGCGATATTACGAATCTCAAATAACTCACCGGGGTCGGCCGAGGTGATCTGGGATGGGACGACGCGGCTGTCACAGCAGCCGATCCACAGCAGTTTGGGCTTCTGTTTTGCCTGTGCCAGCCTAGAGTAAAAGGCCTTGTCGCGACCAAAGCGCTGCCGGAAGCGCTCGTAACCCTCCATTGCGTCCTTGATGTCGAGGTCGATACCCTCAGCATTCGTTTTTGTCGTCATGGCCACCCCGGTAACACCCCAACACCACCTTCGGGCGTGCGCGCGCCGATGTCCAGCCGAACAGTCCCACGACCGCCCTTCATCCTGATCCAGTGAAGCCGGTTCGGATGGCGCTGGAAAGACGGAGCGGCTTACCAGAGACCGCGACGAGCACAACGGTCACCTCCGCTTCAAAGACAGATCGGCCGGCATTTTTGACCGTTTGCAAAAGCGTGACGCTGGCGCCCCCCAGGGCTTTGACGCGGGTTTCAACCTCGATGATGTCGTCCATGCGCGAGGGACGCAAGAATTCGCAATTCATCCGCCGGACAACGAAGGCCGCGGGTTCGTGACTATCGGATCCGTCGATGAGGCGGCGGCTGTCGGTGCCGAGAAGGCGCAGAAAATCGGTGCGTCCGCGTTCGCACCAGCGAATGTACGACGCATGGTAGGCGATACCGCCCGCGTCCGTGTCTTCAAAATAGACGCGGACCGGCAGCACATGCCAGCGGCCGCTGCCATCATCGACCAGGCGGCCGGCGAGATCGGGCCAGGGTTGTAGTTGGCTCATGCAGACGTTCCCAATTCGACGAGCACGATTTCGGGCGGTACGCCGAAGCGGACCGGCAGGATCGAACAGCCAAGCCCACCCGACACCAGAAGGCTGCGGCCATCTTCGACGACGTGGCCATAGGCATAACGATTGCCGTAGGCAGACGGTACAATGGGGGACCATCCGAGCAAGCGAACTTGGCCTCCGTGTGTGTGGCCGGATACAGTGAGAGCAACGCGGCCGGGGACACTGGGAAAAATGTCCGGCTCGTGCGCCATGAGGATCACCGGCGCATCGTCAGTGACCTTGGCCAGCGTACCGTCGAGATCGTCGAGGCCCTCAAAACGCATGCGACCGTTTACGGTGCCCGTGACGTAGGCGATTTGATCGGCAAGCCCGGCAAGCCAGAAGGCTTGGCCCTTCTTCTCCAACCGCACGACGTCATTTTCATAGACCGGCACGCCGGCGGCTTCGAGCGCGACACGGCTGCGAACAGGCCGACGTCTTGTCGCTTGGGCGTCAGGGTCGTCCCAGTAGTCGTGATTGCCGAGGATCGCATGCACACCATGTGGGGCCTTGAGTTGGCCTAAGATCGTGGCCCAGACCTGAGGCGGCAGCGCCTGCCGAAAACGGCCTTCCGCAATTTCGTAGTCACCGAGCAAAAGGATTGCGTCGGCCCCCAGGGCATTGGTCGCTTCCACGATTTCTTCGATCCGCGCCGGCGACATCGAGGGTTGGCAGGCGTGGAGATCGGCAATGAGCGCCAGTTTCAACGTGAAGCCCGGCGGCCAGCCCGGCGGGGTGATGACGTAGCGCGTCACGGACAACCGGTAGTGCGGTTCCAAGCCGAAGGCATAGCCAGCCAGGCCGACACCACAGCCGACCAACGCCCCCAGGCCGCGAAAAAATGTGCGCCGCGTGATCACGCGCCGTCTGCCTCGTCGGTGAAGAGATCGGGTACGGCGTTGCGTGCCGGACCTGACATTCCCAGATGCCGCCAGGCTTTTGGCATGATGACACGGCCACGTGGCGTGCGGCCGATGAACCCCTGCTGGAGCAAGTAGGGTTCGACGATTTCTTCAAGAGCATCGCGCGGTTCCGACAAGGCGGCCGCAAGTGTTTCAACGCCGACGGGTCCGCCTTCGTAGTGTTTTGCGATGCACATCAGATAGCGGTGATCGAGCGCATCGAGGCCTTGGCTATCAACTTCGAGGGCGCGCAGTGCCGTGTCAGCAATGCCGGCATCTATTGTTTCGACGCCAGCGACGGCCGCAAAGTCACGCACCCGGCGAAGCAGTCGGCCGGCAATTCGCGGCGTGCCCCGCGCCCGGCGCGCAATTTCGCGCGCACCGTCGGGCCGCAGCGGGGCGCCAAGCACGCGAGCGCCTCGCGTCACCACCAGTTCGAGTTCCTCGTTGGTATAAAAGTTGAGCCGCACTGGGATACCGAAGCGGTCACGCAGAGGCGTCGTCAGAAGGCCGGAACGGGTTGTGGCACCGACGAGGGTAAACTTCGCCAAGTCGATCTGCACGGAGCGGGCGGCCGGGCCTTCGCCGATGATCAGGTCGAGCTTGAAATCCTCCATCGCGGGATAAAGGATTTCCTCGACGGCGGGGCTCAGGCGATGAATTTCATCAATGAAGAGAACGTCGCGGTCTTCAAGATTGGTCAAAAGCGCTGCGAGATCGCCCGCCTTTGAGATCACGGGGCCAGACGTCGCACGAAAACCGACACCCAATTCCCGGGCCATGATCTGCGCCAGCGTGGTCTTGCCAAGACCTGGTGGACCGGCAAATAGCACGTGATCGAGCGCATCGCCGCGCGCTTTGGCGGCTTGGATGAAAACCTTCAGATTGGCTCGTGCCTGCTCCTGCCCGATGAATTCGTCGAGCGATTGCGGGCGGATCGAAGCCTCGAAGGCATCAACCTCGCGTTTGGCTGGAGAGATCAGGCGATCGGTCATGTTTTGTTCGTGGCGCTATTCGCTGAGGCCGTCAAGCGATCGGTACTCCGCAGCCCGGCGCGGGGTGATCATGGCACACACGCCTGCCGCAATGGCGCCAACAGCGGCCGCCAGCGCCGACCCGGGCGGCCCGCTAGCCGAGCCAAACTCAGTTCCCGCCGCACCGTAGAGGAGAGCCAGAGTTACGCCGGCGCCCATCAACATCGCGACCGGTGTGCGGTACGATCCCAGATCGGTTACGAGGTCGACCAGAGCCACAGCCAATCCGGTCACAGCGGCCGGCATAAAACCCAGCATGTAAGCAACGAGCCCACCCACAGGCAGAAACACGACCGCCGCTGTCAGTCCCTCGACGATTCCGAACGGTCCGTCGATCGCCGTCGATGCGATCGGCAGCATCACGGCGAAATACCCGATCGGTGGCCCTAGGATGAGGAAAACCAGGGTTGTCGGCGCGACCGCCTTGAGGATGGCCCAAAGCCGCAGTGTGCCTGTCCCGGCCGTCCATCGTCTCGTCTGCACGACTTCAGCCACGTTCACCCGCCTCGCGCTTCGGCAAAGCCGTTGTATGCGCGGACCGTGCTCAAGTTAAGGCGAAGGCTGGATCACGACTTGCCGGTACGGACATACGAGCGCGGTTTGGAGACGAAGCGGACGCCGACGGCGGCGCCGGAGCGCCAAGCGATGGCACATTCGACCACCATCCGGTCGAGGCGCATGTCGAGAACGAACCGGGTGGGTATCTTGGCGCGGCCGCCGAGAAGATTTTCAGACGACGCAACGAGTGTAATCCGGGCGCCTGTCGTCGAGACGTCGCGCACCAGGCAGGCCATCGGCAAACTCAGTTCCGGACTAATGATGAGCGCATTGGTTGCAGCGGATTTGCGCTGCGCAACGCGCCGCTCCAGTACCGAGGCATCTTCCGCAGCGTCGGCCGGCTCCAGCGCGGCAGCATCGGCGCGGGTGACGGGACGCAAGATCATCGGCATGCTCTCCATCACGGCAC
Source organism: Hyphomicrobium sp. (assembly GCA_022844105.1). GTDB lineage: Bacteria > Pseudomonadota > Alphaproteobacteria > Rhizobiales > Hyphomicrobiaceae > JAGVSR01. Next base: position 68,027 of record JALHMJ010000014.1, read on the forward strand.
AAGGTTGTCAGTTTGATCGTTTTCCGGCAGGCCATAATTGTCGCCGAAGCGTAAACGAAACACCTCAGAGATATGATTAATTTCGAAAGGTTTTGGCCTTGGCCGTTAACCGGCGGCCTGCCCAGACCAGGAGCGCCGCGGGGAGGATTGCCAGGGCCGCGAAGGTGACGGCGTGCTTGATGCGGGCCGCGTTCAGCGCATCGAGCGTTGCTGGATCGGTTGCGCTCACATCGAGGGGCAGCTGCGGCAGGTCCGACCAGCCGAAGGAGATGACGGCTGCAATCCAGCAAAGTGCGATCAAGGTTGTCGCGATGCGCATGCAGCCTCGCTTCTATTGGATATCAGGGGTTCAGCGTGCCAGTTCCCTCAGGCCGCGGCGGATGAGCTGCGCGGTGTCGGCCGTTGTGCCAAGCTCTTTCAAGGCTGCCGCGACCGCAGCGGAGGCCTGCCCCGGATTGTAGCCGAGATTGGAAAGGGCAGAAATCGCTTCCGCGGCCGCCATGCCTTCGGCTGGCAGGCCCTCGTCGGTGGGTGCGCCTTTAGCAGCCGTGCCGGCGTTCAAACCCGTAACCGACAGACCCGGCGCCTTGTCCTTGAGTTCAGCCACAATACGTTGTGCGAGCTTCTTGCCGACACCGGGCGCCTGCTCGACGGCTGCCGAATTCTGCAAGGCGATGGCATTGGCGAGATCGCCGGTCGAGAGGACACCGAGAACGCCCAGCGCCACTTTCGACCCCACACCTTGCACCGTCTGCAGCATGCGGAACCAACTGCGCTCCACTTCACTCGTGAAGCCATAGAGCCGGATGGCGTCTTCGCGCACGTGCGTGTCGATGGTCAGGCTGGCCATCTCGCCGAGCTTTAAATTCCGCAGCGTGCGCGCCGATAACTGCACCTCGTAGCCGACGCCGTTGACGTCGATGATCGCATGGCTTTCGCCGATGGCGTCCACGAGCCCTTTCAATTTGCCGATCATCGGACGCTCTCCTTGGCAATTCGGGCGGCGAGCGCGCGCGACGCGCGGTGACTTGCGTGACAGATGGCGATGGCCAAGGCATCGGCTTCGTCGGCGCTGTCGAACTTGGCTCGCGGCAGCAGGAACCCGATCATGGCCTGGATTTGATGCTTCTCCGCATGACCGGCGCCAACGACGCTCTTCTTGATGAGGTTGGGTGTGTATTCCGCAACGGGCAAACCTTTCATGGCAGGAGCCAGCAAGGCCATGCCGCGCGCCTGTCCGAGCTTCAATGTCGAGCGCGGGTTTTCGTTGACGAACGTTTCTTCGACGGCGGCTTCGGCGGGTTTATGGGATACGATGACGCCGAGGATGCCTTGGTAGAGCTCGGCAAGACGATAGGCGAGTTCGTCCTTGCCGTCGGATGTGATAACACCCGAGGCCACATACGATAGCCGCACGCCATCGCTCTCAATGATACCCCAACCGGTACGTCTGAGGCCAGGGTCCAATCCCAAAATCCGAATCAAGCTCATGGAGCGCACGCATACCACGGCGACTGATTCGCTACGCGCTCCGCCGCACGGGTATTGCGGGCATGATCCGGGATACCTAAGTCGGTTGCTTTGAAACCGTGGGGCTACGAGATTGTTCTCGTAACTTCCGCACAGATACTGGAAGGCACCATGGCGGAATCAAAAGGATCGGTTTTCATCGTCGGGTATGGAGTTGGCGTCAGCGGCGCGCTTGCGCAGGCATTTGCTCGTGAAGGTTACTCTCTGGGGCTCATTTCTCGAGACGCGGGCAAGCTCGAAGCGGCAGTCGACGCACTCAAGGCATCGGGCGTGGTCGCTCATGGCTTCACGGCCGAAGCGGGCGATGCCGCTGCGCTCTCGGCAGCACTTAGTGCCGCGCGGGATGCTCTCGGCGACGCGGAAATTCTGCACTATAACGCAGCAACGTGGCGGCCAGGTCCCGTGCTCGGCACCACACCTGAAAGCTTCGACGGGGATTTTCAGATCTGCGTGACAGGTGCCTTGGTCGCAGCTCAGGCCGTAGCCCCCGCCATGATCGCGGCCGGACGTGGCACAATACTGTTTACCGGTGGCGGCCTGGCTCTCTTCCCCTCGCCACAGGCGCCCTCGCTATCGGTTGGTAAAGCGGGCATTCGCGCACTCGCCTTGATGCTTGCCGAAGAACTGGCCCCCAAGGGCATCCGCGTCGGAACGGTCACCATCGCCGGCACGGTCGCACCAGGAACGCCCTTCGCGCCCGAAAAAATTGCCGACGCCTTTCTTGCGCTGCACCGTTCGCCGCCCGATCCAAAGACGGCGGAGATCGTGTTTAGCGGTTGATTTAATACCGTGTTCCGACCGCAAAATCAGGCCGCGGTCAGGCGCTTCAGGATTTCGTCGGAGATTTCGAAGTTGGCGAAGACGCTTTGCACGTCGTCGTCATCCTCGAGCGCGGCAATCATTTTCATGATCGACTGAGCGGCTTCTTCGTCAACGGGCGTCGTCAGCGTCGGCTTCCATATGGACTTCACGCTGCGCGCTTCACCGAGCTTTGCCTCGAGCGCGCCCGCGACAGTGCCCAGCGTATCGAAGGCGCAAGTGATCGAATGACCGCTATCGTCGGAGACGGCGTCGTCGGCACCGGCTTCGATGGCCGCCTCAAGAACCGCATCGGGCGAGCCAACGGCCGCCTTGTAGGTTATCTCTCCCACATGCGCGAACATGTGGCTGACTGAGCCGGTCGAACCCAGATTGCCGTTGTATTTCGTGAAGACCGATCGCACGACGCCGCCGGTCCGGTTCCGGTTGTCGGTCAGCGCCTCCACGATTACGGCCACGCCGCCTGGCGCGTAGCCCTCGTACCTGACATTTTCGTAGTTCGCAGTGTCGTTGCCCGACGCTTTCTTGATCGCCCGTTCGATATTGTCCTTGGGCATGTTTTCGGCGCGTGCATCGTGCACGGCCAGTCGCAGGCGCGCATTCATGGCGGGATCGGGACTGCCGAGTTTGGCTGCGACGGTGATTTCGCGCGAAAGCTTGGCGAACACCTTGGCGCGAGCGGCGTCGGCCCGCCCCTTCTTGTGCATGATGTTCTTGAATGCTGAGTGGCCGGCCATGGCGCGTTCCGTCGGTTTGACAGGTGTCTGGAATGGGCCGTTATCAAGCGATGCGCGGGCCTTGGTCAAGCCGCTTCGAAGCCTCCCAAACGACGGCTTTAACTCTTTGTTAACCTTTTTTGATCAAACGTTAACGCGTGAAGGTGAATCGCCTTCCACCCGGTGACTGCCGGAGCTGCCCAGCAGGCAGTCCCTTTGAACGACGGGTCTGTTCGACCTGTCCCATCCCGATGATGAGACCCGCTCATTGTCCCGATGCCTCAAGCCCAGACGTTTCACTCGTCCACCCATAGCGGCTCGGTCTGCTCCCCCGGAGCACCGAGCCGCCAGTATTTTGGGGGTTCGTCATGCGCTCCAGGGCAGCGGGGGTGAGGCCTGCAACACACCCCCCATACGAACGCCGCGCGCCCAGAGCGCCAAACCTGTTGCGTCGTCGATTTCGACCGCCAGACCCGACAGCGTGCCCGGCCCGTTTGATGGCTCGAAGCGTTCGCGGGGAATACGGGTCAGGAACCGGTTGAGCGGTTCCTCGCTATCCATGCCGAGCACTGAATTGTAATCGCCGGTCATGCCCGCGTCGGACATGTAAGCCGTGCCGGCGGGCAGCACGCGCTCGTCCGACGTCGGGGTATGTGTATGGGTGCCGACGACGACGCTGGCGCGGCCATCGACGAAGAGGCCTAGCGCCTGCTTTTCGCTGGTGGCTTCAGCGTGAAAGTCGATGAGGATCGCATCCGCCCCCTGTTTCAACGTGCAGGCGGTCAATTCATTATCGATGGCGCGGAACGGACAGTCGAGCTCGGTCATGAAAACGCGACCCATGGCATTGACGACGAGCACGTCGGCCCCGTTCTTGAGGCGCACGAGCGCCGCACCGCGTCCCGGCGTGCCCTTGGGAAAATTCAATGGCCGGACGAGGCGCGGCTGCCGGTTGATGAAGACGAGCGCGTCCTTCTGGTCAAAGGCATGATTGCCGAGCGTCACCGCATCGGCCCCCGCGTCGAGCAAATCTTCCAGGATGGCTTCCGTGATGCCGAAACCGCCGGCCGAATTTTCAGCATTGATGACGACGCAATCCAGCGCCCAGCGCTCGCGCAATCCGGGCAGCAGTTCGGCCACGACTTTGCGGCCCGCGCGTCCGACGATGTCACCGATAAAAAGCAGCCGCATTCAGGTCCCGCAGCGCAGCGGGCCTGACGGCGTCAGGACCCAATCCACCCGCTCGTCATAATCGGCGTGCGGCACCGCGTCGACCATTTGCTCATCAAACGCAAGGCCGATGGCCACGACGGGCTTGAGAGAGCGCAACTTGGCGAGCGTGCGGTCATAAAATCCGCCACCGTAACCGAGGCGATAGCCGTTGCGATCGAAGGCGAGCAGCGGACTTAAAAGGACGTCGGGTTCGACAATAACGGCCGACGGCAGTGGTTCGCGGATGCCCCACATGACTTCCTCCAGTGGATCGCCCGGTTGCCACGCCCGGAAAATGAGCGGCGCGCCCTTCGCCTCCATCACCGGCAAGCAGAGTCCATAGCCTTCCCCGACAAGACGATGCAGGAGCGGCGCGGGGTCTAGTTCCTCGCCAATCGGCAAGAAACCCGACACCCATGCGGGCGCAATAATGCCAGCAAAGCCAATCCCTTCAGCAGCGATCCGGGTGGCGGCGGCGGTCCCGTGGCGCGCGACGGCTGAGGCCCGTACCCGCTTCATCGTGGCGCGAAGCTCCTTCTTTTCCGATTTCGTGTTGTCGGAAAGGGGCGCGCTCACGACGATCTGGGTCCTCAGTCAGGTGTATTTAGTGCCGCGGTGGCCGTTGGAACGGTTGATCTCGCCGGGTCCCTACATACGTAAGGTGGGCGCCATGTGCCCGGAACCACGGCTCCGGGCAGGGACAGCTCCCTGGCAGATCTTATAGGCCCTGGAGATGCATGTGTTCCTGACGCGCCCCGCAGCACAATCAATGTAGGCTGGGGCCGAGCAAAAATCGAGCCCCGCGGCAGGACTTATCCGCACTGCCTAAGTTGCCGCACGCTATTTTGATTGGCATGACCGGATTGTCTTCGCTACTCAACCATTGTCAGAACAATTAGCCACAACCAAAGGTTATTGTTATGAACTTGCGTCTTGCACCACTTTTGACTTCGCTGGCGCTCGCCGCTTCGCTTGGCATGACTCCGGCGTCGGCGAGGCACGTCGACAGCAAAGAGGCGCTTTCGTATCTCAATCCCGACAACGACGGCACCATCGACTGGCGAGAGGCCCGCCGGGCCGCCGTTCGCTTGTTCCATAAGCTCGATCCAGACCGCGACGGCACACTCGACCGGGCTGAATTGCGCGGTCGCGTCGGTTTGCTCTCGTTTGCCCGATTCAATCCGGACCGCGACGGCACGCTCGACCTGCACGAATTCCTGGCGCTCGTGAAGCACCGCTTCGAACGCGCCAACCCCGATCAGGACGGCACGATCGACGCCCGCGAACTGAACACGATTGCCGGCCGCAGACTGCTGCGCGTCCTTATCTAGCCGAAACGGCAGAACGGGATGTCGAGACGAGATGGGGCAAGTCTACGGTTTTGCCCTTCTCGCTGTGTCAGGCGCGTTTTTCTATGGCCGTACCAAGCTTGTCGATCAACCAATCGATGCGGTTGACGACCAGGGCGCGGCTCCGCTCCAGTTCGGCAATGCGCGCTTCCGCCGCCTCGAGCTTGGCTTGCAGACGATCCCGCTCGGCTTCGACCATCAGCACGCGCTGCATGGCCTCCGGCTGCCCATCGGCTGCAATCGGTGTCGGAATGGAATTGGTCTTGCGCACGGAGGGACGCTTCACACCCTCGCGCGCTTCTCTAGCGCGTTGAACCATCGGCTAACCCATCGATGTTTCAGGGGAGCGGCGCGCGTTGCCCTCGACCACGTCCCCCAACGTTAATCGATCGACCATAGGTCTTAAGCCGAAGGCGCGCAAGAAACGACGGCGTGTCTGACAAATACAGTTGCGAATGGTTGATCGTATGGCCACGGGATCACTCCCCCATGACGCATTGACAGGCAGGGAGTGCCTCCACTTAATGCCGCCGCATTCTTGAGACACCCGCCGCACACGGATCGTGTGTGTTCTCGTCTCTCCGTAAAATCCCGGATTCGAAACGAATTCGACGCGAACAGTCGAAAGGACGGCGCAAGATGGCAGTGAAGGTCGCGATCAACGGGTTCGGACGGATTGGGCGCAATGTTTTGCGCGCCATCGTTGAGAGCGGCCGCACCGACATCCAAGTGGTTGCAATCAACGATCTGGGTCCGGTGGAAACGAACGCGCATTTGCTGCGATTCGACAGCGTCCATGGCCGGTTTCCGGCCAAAGTGACGGTAGCTGGCGATACTATCGACGTAGGTTACGGCCCGATCAAAGTGACGGCGATCAAGAACCCATCCGAGCTTCCGCATCACGATACGGGCGTTGATATCGCGTTGGAATGCACCGGTCTTTTCACTTCGAAAGACAAGGCCGCGATGCATCTGGCCGCCGGCGCCAAGCGCGTCCTGGTATCCGCGCCCGCTGACGGAGCCGATCTGACGGTTGTGTACGGCGTCAATCACGACAAGCTGACCAAGGATCATCTCATCGTTTCCAACGCATCGTGCACCACGAACTGTCTGGCGCCCGTGGCAAAGGTTCTGCACGACCTCGTCGGGATCGACATGGGATTCATGACAACGATCCACTCCTACACCGGCGATCAGCCGACCCTCGACACGATGCACAAGGATCTCTACCGCGGGCGCGCCGCTTCGCTTTCCATGATCCCAACCTCGACGGGTGCTGCAAAGGCCGTCGGCCTCGTATTGCCGGAACTCAATGGCCGCCTCGACGGCACGGCGATCCGCGTGCCGACGCCGAATGTCTCGGTTGTCGACTTCAAGTTCATCGCCAAGACCGAAACGACGAAGGACGAAATCAACGCCGCAATTGTGAGGGCGTCCGAGGGAGCGCTGAAGGGCGTGCTGGGAGTCACGGACCAGCCGAACGTCTCAATCGATTTCAATCACGACAGCCGGTCGTCAATCTTCCACCTCGACCAGACCAAAGTCATGGACGGCCGCTTCGTGCGCGTTCTGTCCTGGTATGACAACGAGTGGGGATTCTCCAACCGCATGAGCGACACGGCTGTGGCCATGGCGAAACTGATTTGAAAACTTTTTTGAGGGGCGCCTTACCGGCGCCCCTCTTCTTTTCACTATGACGCGCCGACGGAGGCCATGATGACCGAGAGACTGGAAGATATCGCCCACGCCATGATTGCGCCCGGCAAAGGTATTCTGGCGGCCGACGAGAGTTCGGGGACGATCAAGAAGCGTTTCGACAAAATCGGACTCGCGTCGACCGAGGAAAGCCGGCGCGATTATCGGGAAATGCTGTTTGGCTCGACAGACGCCATGAAGAGCTACGTGTCCGGCGTCATTCTCTATGACGAAACGATCCGGCAGAAGGGCAAGGACGGAACGCCGCTCGTCGACATCATGAAGGCCGCCGGTTCGATCCCCGGCATCAAGGTTGACACAGGGGCCAAACCCTTGGCCGGCCCGACGTCGCAGATCGAGACCGTCACCGAGGGTCTCGACGGACTACGAGAACGGTTGGCTGAATATCACAGGCTCGGCGCGCGCTTTGCCAAGTGGCGCGGCGTCATCACGATCGCCGATGGCCTACCGACATGGAATTGTATCAAGGCGAATGCGCACGCTCTCGCCCGTTACGCGGCGCTGTGCCAGGAAGCCGGCATCGTACCGATCGTGGAGCCTGAGGTCCTGATGGACGGCGCGTACTGCACGCACGATATCAACGAGTGCTACCGCGTCACCGAATGGACACTCCGAACGGTGTTTCGCGAACTCTACGATGCGCGCGTTTCTCTCGAAGGCATGATCTTGAAACCCAATATGGTCATTGCCGGACTGAAGTCGCCAAAGCAGGCTACTGCCGCTGAAGTCGCCGAAAAGACCGTGCGGTGTCTGAAGTCGACGGTGCCCTCGACGGTGCCCGGAATTGCGTTTCTGTCCGGCGGACAGTCAGATGCGGCTGCCACCGAACACCTCTCCCTGATGAATGCGATGGGTGGCCTGCCCTGGGCGCTGACGTTCTCATACGGCCGTGCGCTGCAGGCTGCGGCACTCGATGCGTGGGGCGGCAAGCCGGAGAACGTCGCCGCCGGCCAGCGCGCATTTACCCATCGCGCCAAGATGAACAGCCTTGCTGCTCTTGGAAAGTGGGACGCCAAGCAGGAGAAGGCGGCGTAAGGCCCTCCTGCGTCCGAGACGACAGGCGGCGGCTCCGCGCGAAGGAGCGGTGGCGTTTCGGCTAGCTCGTATTGTCGCTGCCGCTGTCTTCGTCCATTGTGAGACCGGCATCGAGGGCCGCTTCGAGTTCGACGAGGTCGGCTGGCAAGGGCATGCCGAACGCTCGATATTCATTCAATTTCTCACGCAGCATCAGTTCGACTTCACGAATGTCGTGGGGTTGTTCATTCATGCGAATGAGGAGTGATGCTATCTCAGCCTGTAGTTCTTCAAAGGCCATCGAATCCTCCTGTTGGCCGCTCGATATTACAGACACCTTAATCCATGATGCAGCCTTGATCCGGAGCAAGGATGAAATTTAGCAAATCAACCAAAGTCGGCTTCATGGATCGCTTCGCTCGCACCGGTATCGCTGTATTTTTTGCCGCCACCGCAGTTCTCGGGTTGACGGGTGCTGCCGACGACGCCGCTCGGGGGCGTGCTCTAGCAGAACGGCTTTGCGCGACGTGCCATCTCAATCCCGGGCAGGTTGAAAAGACCGGGCCGGCCGGCATTCCCGGTTTTCAAGCGGTGGCGCGGCGACCCAACCAAACGCGCGAAGCGATCGTAAGCTGGCTACAGTCGGTGCCGTCGGTCATGCCAAATCACCATCTCACGCAAGACGAGATGGAGGACCTGGCTCAATTCATCCTCTCGCTCAGGAATGAACCCTAGCGGCTTGCCGGATCGCGGCGGCGTTTCAGTTTGCGAAAAGGCCCGAAATCGCGTCGGAGAACGTTTCCGGCATCTGATTGGAATTTGATTTCTTCAACTGCTTCTTGTCGGTCTTCTTCGACGGCCTCGGCTCGGCCGGGTCATCGGCAATCGACGCCGTCTCAAGATCCCGCGCCGAGGATACGGAGGGGACCGAACGGCCGCCCAATGCCTGCGACACCCGGCTGTCGAGACCATAGACGTCGCCGAAATTCGCAATCCTGCCGTCGTCCTCGATCCAGGTCGTCAGGTACACATTGTGCACCCAGATGTGCTGGTCGAGCGTGACCGTCTCGGACGAACGACGAGCAGAGGCTGCGCGATCCGGGCCCCAGCCCTTGTCTTGTTCGAGCAGTACTTCGGCAAAGCGCATCGGATCGTTGACGCGAATGCACCCGTGCGAATACGGGCGGCGAGATTGCGCGAACAGGTGCCGCTGCGTTGTGTCATGCATGTAGACATCGTGCGAGTTGGGGAACATGAACTTCACGAAGCCGAGGGGGTTTTGCGCGCCCGGCGGCTGTATGAAACTGTACTGCCGGAGATCGGCCGTCGACCAATTTACCGAATCGGGATTGACCGGCTTGCCGTTGCGATAGGCCGTGAAACCGTAGGCCCTGATCACGGCCCCCCCGCCCCCGCCGCCGAACAACTGATCGAAGAACCCGTTGCCGCCGGCTCGCTGCAAGCGCGGCTGCAATTCTTTAGCCTTGATGCCGTCCGGCACACCCCATGACGGATTGAAAACGATTGTCTTCATTTCGGCTGAGAAAGAGGGCGTCGGCCAATCGGGCAGGCCGACAATGATCTTCTCCTTGAAGATCACCTTGCCGTCCCTGAAGGTGCGCGTGACGTACTCTGGAACGTTATTGATCACGTGCGTTGTGCCGAGATCATCAGGCATCCAGCGCCAGCGTTCCATGTTGACAATGATGCGCTGCGTATCGCGCGGGTTGTCATCGGCCTTGTCGCCATCGGCCTCGCGATTGAGCGCTGTACGGGTTCGCTTATTCAGCTGACCGTTGACTTTCAGCCCCTTGGCGGTCTGGAAGGCCTTGATCGCATCGGCAAGCTCGTCGTCGTAAAGCGTCTCCTGGCCAGCAAACTCCGGCGGCTGCTTCAGCCGCTTGCGCAGCAGGGCAATGTCGGGATGAAGCGAGCCGGGCTTGACGGTGGCGCTGTCGGTCGGAAGCTTCACGAGCAGCGCGTCATCCACCGGCGGCGGAGGCTCGATCGGACCCAGACGCTTGTTCAATTCCGCGCGCAGCCGTTGGAACTGTTCGTGCTTGGGATGCAAGCC
>JALHMJ010000015.1:0-55306 GCA_022844105.1 Hyphomicrobium sp.
CGGTCAATCGAATAGACGCGCGCCAAATCACATTAGAAATTGTCTAATTCCAATGCGTTACCAGTTGCAACGCCGTGTCGATCAACGTCAGATCGCGATCAGCGTTCTGCCGCGAAAAGTGATTGTGACGCGCGTACCCTGGTTTGGTACTGCGTCGATCGTCAATTCCGCGCCAATCAGTTCTGCCAAGGCACGCGACAGCGGCAAGCCGAGCCCGAGACCACCGCCATCGCGCACATTGGGCACATCGATCGGCACGGGCTGCATGGCCGCAGCGATATCGGCGGCCGACATGCCGGCCCCTGTATCTTCGACGGTAAGCGCAGCCGCGCCGCGGCGGCTGCCAACAGTCGAGACCGTGATCATACCGCCGCTCGGCGTGAATTTGATCGCATTGCTGATGAGGTTCAACACGATCTGCTTCAGCGCTGTCACATCGGACGTGACGATGGCCGGCGTTTCGGCGCGCCGCGATTTCAGCCCCAACCCTTTCGCCGCCGCCAGCGGCTGAATCGTGGAACGGCACGACTCCGCCAGATCATCTAGATCAATGCGCTCGAACTTGAATTCGTCGTCATGCTGAAGTGAGGCATCCACGCGGCGGCTGAGCATACGATCGATCAACGTGAGTGCGTGCTGCGCGCTGGCGTGAATATCGGCGATATATCCAGCGTATCGTTCGTTGTCGATCGCACCGAAACGCCCGTCCTTCATGATTTCGGATGCCACGGCTATGGCACTGACGGGAGTCTTGAGTTCGTGCGCCAGCTTCGCCAGATCGATCCCTCGCGGCGCCTCGATGGATGTGCTGGCTGCAATGGCATCTGCACCCGCAGCTGCAGCTCGCAACTGCTGTTGTCCATCACGAATGCGCTGCGCGATGAGCAGGAGAATGTCAGCATCGCTGCGCGGCGCAACGTCGGACGCCCGCATGACCGGCGCGGCCGCCACCGAGCCCTCGGAATTCGGCGTTGCCTGGACCAGCACCATGTCCTCGCCCTCTGCTCCTGGCAACCGCGACACCTGGCAATAAAGAGTGCGAATGCCGAGGACGCTCCAGAACACGAGTGAGACAGGGTCCCGCAGCGCGCCGCTGTTACGTGGCATGTCGCGCAGTATCCGCACGGCTGGCATCGCGCTGTCGAGGCTCAGCGACTGCCCTGCCAAAAGCGATGGAAACAATGCCCGCCCGGACGCATTGCCGGCAATCAGCCGGGCCGCGACCGGATCGATAAGGAGCGCAACGCCCGGCCACGTGTCGAGCGCTGACCGCACCGCGTCACTGATGGCGGGCGCTGGCGGAGCAGAATGGGGCGACGGCGGTTCGAACGCGGACATACTTAAAAATATCACACCTCTGGCTGCTTAGCCCCACATGCTCGCGAGCAAGGTGAAGCCGACCACGCTGGCTGCCCGCGGCCGGCTCGGTTTCACCAACGGAGCGCAATCTGGGTGAGACATCAAGAAGATGGCCCGATGCCGCCGGCAACGGTGGCGGTGTCCGCGAAGCCACCCATCTGCCAGTTTTCTCTTGACGGATCGGGCCGGGAGCGGTTCTTACGGGGTCCGCGCGTCGATGCGCGTTCCCCCGATGCCGCCTTAGCTCAGCTGGTTAGAGCGCTAGATTGTGGATCTAGAGGTCCCCTGTTCAAGCCAGGGAGGCGGTACCATCACGTCTAACGGGTCCGCAACGGCCAAATTCCACAACGTGCACACCGCATATTAACGCTACTCGGCATAGCATCGGTTGAATTACGACGACCGGAGCCGGGAAAATGCTGGAAGTTATTACGCATACATTGTCGGTCATTTCTTTACTGACCTGCTTCGCGATTTTTTTCTGGCTCATCGCCCAACGCCTGCACAAGCCGGAAGGCAAGACCGAAAATCTACGCAACTTTCATTGCGCGCATGATCCGGTGTTCTTCAATAAGGAACTCAAGTGCGAGGCATTCTACCCCGCCATCTCGATCATTCTGACCCAGCCAATCATCTTTTTCGTCGTCGTGCAGCTGCATGGGGTCATGAATACCGTCGTGCCCTATCAGATGTTCGACAAAAGCATCGAAAACCTGCCCGTCGTTGTTCAGCTTGTGCTGGGATTGTTCGTCCTCGATCTGGCACTGTGGGTCCGTCACAGTTTCGTTCACAAATATTTTTGGCCCTTCCACGCTGTGCATCATAGCGCCGAGGAAATCTCTTGGTTGACCACGAAGCGCCTGCACCCGGTCGACGATTTTGTCATGGGCATCATTGATTTTGGGGTTCTGTTTATTATCGGCTTCTCGGCCGAAGGAATGGCCATCGCGGTTGTCGTGAAGTCCCTGCACAATATGTACATCCACAGCAACATCGTGCTCGATTATCCAAAGCCGTGGAAATACATCTTTGTCAGCCCGAACATGCATCGCTGGCATCACGCCACGGAAAAAGAAGCCCACGACAAAAATTTCTGCGTGCTTTTCGCCTTCATCGATTATCTGTTCGGCACTTATTACGTGCCCGACAATGCGCTGCCAAAAGCCTACGGCAGCGGCCATAACGAGATGGACGACATCGCAAACAAGAATATTCTGAAAGAACTCTGGCTGCCCTTCAAGATGGCGAGCGAGACATCTGTTGCCCCAGCGTCCGCAAGCCCGAACGGCGCCGAAATCGCTCGCGAAACACCCTAGTCCAACCGCACATGGCTGGTTCAGTGGCTGTGGCCCAAGGCCATCAAAGTATGAACTTGGACAAGTCGGCGTTCTTCGCCAATTCGCCGATACGCGACGTCACGTAGGCAGCGTCAATCGTAATGCTGTCGCCGGAACGGTCGGAAGCTTCGAAAGAAATTTCGTCGAGAACCCGTTCCATTACGGTCTGCAGTCGGCGGGCCCCAATGTTCTCGACGGTCGAATTGACAAGAACGGCCGCATCGGCGAGCGCATCGATGGCATCGTCAGTGAACGACAGCGTCAGACCCTCGGTCTGCATCAACGCTACGTACTGCTTGATCAGAGAAGCTTCAGGCTCGGTAAGGATGCGGCGGAAGTCTTCGCGTGAGAGGGCCTGCAATTCGACGCGGATCGGCAGGCGGCCTTGCAGCTCCGGCAGCAAGTCCGATGGCTTTGCGACGTGGAACGCTCCCGAAGCGATAAACAGCACATGGTCGGTTTTAACGGGGCCGTATTTGGTGGCAACCGTTGTACCTTCGATCAGCGGCAATAAATCCCGCTGTACACCCTCTCGACTGACGTCGGCGCCGCCACGGATGGTATCCCCGCGCGAGCAGATCTTGTCGATTTCATCGAGAAAAACGATACCCGCGTTCTCCACCGCGCGGATCGCCTCGGCAGCAAGGTTATCGCTATCGATGAGCTTGTCGCTCTCTTCGGCGATGAGCACATCGTAACTCTCGCGAACGGACATGCGCCGCGACTTGAGACGGCCGCCCATGGCTTTTTGCAGCATTTCGCCGATGTTAATTCCGCCACCGCCCATACCAGGACCCATGCCCGGGATTTCGAACGTCGGCATGCCGCCGCCGGTGTCGGCGACCATCACTTCGATTTCGCTTTCGTTGAGTTCATTATTGCGCAACTTGCGGCGAAAGCTGTCGCGCGTGCCGGGGGACGAGGTCGCGCCGACCAATGCGTCAAGCACGCGCTCCTCGGCCAGCTTCTCCGCCTTGGCGCGAACTTCCTTGCGCTTGGTCTCCTTGATCAGACCAAGTCCGACTTCGACGAGGTCGCGGACAATACTTTCCACGTCGCGGCCGACGTACCCGACCTCCGTAAACTTCGTCGCCTCCACTTTTAGAAACGGCGCGCCGGCAAGCCGTGCAAGTCGTCGCGAAATTTCGGTTTTGCCGACCCCCGTCGGCCCGATCATCAGAATGTTTTTTGGCAATACCTCATCGCGCAGATCGCCGGTCAATTGCTGCCGGCGCCACCGATTGCGCAGCGCGATGGCGACGGCGCGTTTGGCGTCGTTCTGTCCGACGATGTAGCGGTCGAGTTCGGATACGATCTCGCGCGGAGAAAAATTGGTCATGGGTCTCAGCTCACTTGGCGGCGGCGAGCTTCTCGACCACCAGATTGGAGTTTGTATAGACGCAGATGTCGGCGGCGATGCCCATCGCCTTGCGGGCGATTTCTTCCGCCGACAGCGGCTGGTCAAGCAGTGCGCGGGCCGCGGCGAGTGCAAACATGCCGCCCGATCCGATCCCCATGCAGGCGAACTCAGGTTCCAAAACGTCACCGGTGCCGGTCAGCGTCAAGCTGACATCCTTATCAGCCACGAGCATCATCGCTTCGAGGCGGCGCAGGTAACGATCGGTGCGCCAATCTTTTGCAAGTTCCACGCACGCTCGCGCCAATTGGCCGGGGTAAAGTTCGATCTTGGCTTCGAGCCGCTCAAAGAGCGTGAAGGCGTCGGCGGTTGCACCGGCAAAACCGCCGATCACATCGCCACGTCCCAACCGACGAACCTTCTTCGCGTTCGATTTGATGACCGTCTGGCCGAGACTCACCTGACCGTCGCCGGCAATGACCACTTCGCCGCCCTTGCGGACAGTGAGAATTGTCGTGCCGTGCCAGGTTGGGACAATTGCGGGGGAATAATCTGTGCTCATCGTCGATGTGATCTAAGCGTGCTGCCGATCTAAATCAAGAACTGGCGATCAAGGTTACCGAAGCTGGAAGGAATGTCCAAAGGCTGGTAGAGGCTATTCTACTCGGTAACCGGCCGGCTCCTCGCCAGGGGCGTCGGCCGCGCAACCGAAACTCTACCCGCGACCGGCCGGCTCCCCGCAAGGAGAGTCGGTCGCGCCATCAAAACTCTCCCGCGCGACCGGCCGGCTCCTCGCCAGGGGCGTCGGCCGCGCAACCAAAACTCTACCCGCGACCGGCCGGCTCCCCGCAAGGGGAGTCGGTCGCGCCATCAAAACTCTCCCGCGCGACCGGCCGGCTCCCCGTCAGGGGAGTCGGTCGCGCCATTAAAGGCATCGGTCGCGCCATCAAAAAGAGGCGATCTTGAAACGGCAGGCTACGATTTCGCGCAAAACGAAGGAAACCGAGATCCAGGCGACGATCGACCTGGATGGCACTGGCGTGTTCGAAATCAAGACGGGCATCGGTTTTCTGGATCACATGCTGGAACAGCTGTCGCGGCACGCGCTGATCGACATACGGCTCGTGGCGAAAGGCGATCTGCACGTTGATTATCACCACACGACCGAAGACAGCGGTATCGTTCTCGGCCAAGCGGTGGCGATGGCGCTCGGCGACAAGGCTGGCATTACGCGTTATGCGGACGTCCATCTGCCGATGGACGAGACGCTGACACGCGTCGCAGTGGATGTGTCGGGACGGCCGTACCTGATCTGGAACGTCAAGTTCAGCCGCGACAAACTGGGTGAAATGGACACCGAGCTTTTTCGCGAGTGGTTTCAGGCGTTCGCCCAGAACGCAGGCATCACGCTGCATGTGCAGAACCTCTATGGTGAAAACAATCACCACATCGTCGAAACCTGCTTCAAAGGTCTGGCCCGAGCCTTGCGTTTGGCCATGACACCGGACCCGCGGCAGGCGGGACGGGTGCCATCGACGAAGGGAACACTCAGCGTATGATGTGGTTACTGGTGCGTGCGAGAGACAATGCCGACGTCAGTGTCTTTACGGTGCACGAGCCCCCGCGACCACCGCTCGACCGCATTGATCGCGCTGCGTCACTGGTTTTTATCCGCGACGGATTCTCCTGGGGTGCTGCACTTTTTTCACCGGTTTATCTGATCGTGAAAGGCCAGTGGTTCGCCTTTGCTGCCTATCTTGTGCTCGCGTTTGTAGCGGCGGCGGTGCTGTGGTCTGTCGGTCTGCTGGAAAACTGGTTCACCTTCATGATCATCGGCCTAAACATTTATTTGGGCCTTGAGGCATCCACCCTTGAGCGAATGTGGCTGGGCTATCGCGGCTGGACGGAACTTGGCACGGTAGCAGGCCGCAATCTGCCTGAATGCGAGCGCCGCTTCTTCGACAGTTGGCTAAGCGCCCTTCCCCGCGACGATGGCCTAGTGACCCTGGGGTCCGAACCGGGCTTTTTCGGCGGCTCTTGGTGGCGGCTGTTTGGCAGCCGCGCCTGACGTTTGAGCGGACACGAGCGAGAATGCAGCGCGTCGCCATTATAGATTACGGTTCGGGAAACCTGCACTCGGCGGCCAAAGCCTTCGAACGCGCGGCCCGCGATGGCGGAACCCAGTGCCAGATCGTTGTGACCTCTGAACCCGACGTCGTCCGCGCTGCAGATCGCGTGGTGCTGCCGGGTGTCGGCGCGTTCGCTGATTGCAAGGCCGGACTCGAAGCGGTCCCGGGAATGCGGGACGCTATGGAATACGCCGTGCGCCGCAGGGGACGACCGTTCCTGGGCATTTGCGTCGGCATGCAATTGCTCGCCACCCGGGGCCTCGAACACGGCACTACGGACGGCCTCGACTGGATTGCCGGCGAGGTGCGTGCCATCGCGCCCACCGATCCAGCGCTCAAGATCCCGCACATGGGATGGAATACGCTCAACACCTTGAGCAAACATCCACTCTTTGACGGATTGCAAACCGGCCCGAGCGGGCTTCACGCCTACTTTGTGCACTCGTATCAATTTTTGCCCGCCAACCCCGCCGATGTGGTGGCCGAGACGGACTATGGCGGGCCGGTGACGGCGCTCATCGCGCACGACAACATGGCCGGCACGCAATTCCATCCCGAGAAAAGCCAGTCGCTAGGTCTCGACCTGATCGGGAATTTCCTGCGTTGGTCACCGTAGCGGTCAGCTCCGTCGGTTTACGACGAAACGTGCCGCTGCGCGCAGCACATCAGCCTTCGCGCCAAAGATCGCAAGCGCATGGTTGGCCTTCGCCTCCGTCTCTGCCAACATTGCCTTAGCGGCGGAAAGGCCCAGCAGCGATACCAGCGTCGCCTTGTTGGCTGCCGCGTCTTTCGCAACCGCTTTTCCAACGGTCGCTGCATCGCCTTCCGCATCGAGGAGATCGTCAGCGATTTGAAACGCAAGGCCGAGCGCGGCGCCGAAGTCGGCAAGTGCCTTGCGTTCGATCGTGGACGCTGCGCCTAGGATGCCTCCGGCCTCGCAGGCAAAGACCAACAGTGCTCCCGTCTTCATCGCTTGCAGACGGCGGATGTGATCGACGGATGCAACGGCAGGATCGCCGAGTTTGTCGGCCATCAAGTCGAGCGCTTGGCCACCCACCATGCCCGCCGCACCCGAAGCGCGCGCCAGCGCCGCAACGAGCGCAACGCGGATCTCGGCGTCGGCATGCGTTTCCGGCCGGGCAAGAACGTCGAAAGCCAGTGTCAAGAGGCCATCGCCGGCCAGGATGGCGGTCCACTCATCGTAAGCCGTCCACACGGTCGGCTGCCCGCGGCGCAAGCTGTCGTTGTCCATTGCGGGCAGATCATCATGGGCGAGGGAATAGCAGTGGACCAGTTCGAGAGCCGCGGCAGTCGCCGCCGACCTCTCGGCTGGCACCCCGAACAGCGTAGCACTTTCAATCACCAGCAGCGGTCGAACGCGCTTGCCCCCGCCAAGTACCGCATGACGCATGGCCGCGATCAATCGCCCTGCCTGCGGTTCAGGTGCCTCGCCGGTCAACGATTTTTCGCTCAGAATGCGCGCGAGCGCCGCCTCCGTGAGGCGAGCGGCGTCGGCAAGGCTTTGCGCGAATGTCATGAACGAATTACCTAGTCGGCAGGGAATTGGGCGGTCGCGGGGGCGAAAGCCTTATCATGCACTTGGCAGGCGGGCGACGGATGCCCTGAAGAGGGGGCGCACGATCGTGTTCGGTACTGCTGACTGCGGGATTAATCTCCCTATGGCTAGAACTGACGTGCGGCCGCCGCCTTGCCGGCTAATCGCGCGCCGCCACTCAAGAACGGGCCACACAAGAACAGGCCACACGAGAACAGGAATGTTGCGCAGGTGAGTGATGGGGATGAAGCAGACATGGATGCGGACGCCCCAGCGGCGGGGGTTCGAACCATGTCCTCCGCGCAACCCAGCATCGACGACTTGATTGAGGCGGCTGTGCACCGGATTGCCCGTGCGATCCCACCGCCCCCAGCAGCACGACTGCTTCCGATACCCCCGCCGCCGGCCTTGGATGCCCCCCCGGCAGCACCGAGCGGCAGGTTCGCTCCCGACCAGATGAGTGAGCGGCCGGCGCCGCCCGTCGATGTAGCCCTGACCCCGATATTTGAGGATGAGCACGCTGCCGACGCGCAACCGCTGGCTGTTGAGCCTACGGCGGAACGGTTACAACACGACACACCCACACCCTCCTTGGCCGAAACGGCGGCGGCAACGGCCGCCTCCGCCGCTCCAGCACGAGCCACCTCGGACCCTCCGGCAATCGCCGTCCCCGAGGTCCGTCCCGCTTCCGGGCCGCGCGTCTGGTCAGGCCTGTTGCAAGGCGCCTGGACATGGCGACGCGCCGCCCGCTTGGCCGGACTGGCTGTCGCCGCGTACTTCGCCGTCGTTCTGAGCCTGATCGTGATCTACCGCTTCATCAATCCGCCGACCACAACCTTGATCGCCTACCAATGGCTGACCGGCACCAAGATCGAACAGGATTGGGTGCCCATCGAAGACATTTCATCAAACCTCCTTCGCGCTGTGGTGGTCTCCGAAGACTGGGGCTTTTGTGATCACTACGGCATTGATCTTGTGGCGATAGAGGCCGCGCTCGAACAGGCCGGTGAAGGCAAGATGGTGCGCGGGGCAAGCACGATCTCGATGCAAGTGATCAAGAACCTCTTTCTTTCGCAGTCGAAGTCATTGTTGCGCAAAGCCGTCGAAATTCCGCTGACGTTTGCGGCGGAAGCCGTGTGGCCGAAGTCGCGCATGCTCGAAATTTATCTCAACATCGCCGAATGGGGTCCGGGTGTGTTTGGGGCCCAAGCAGCCGCGCGGCATCATTTTTCAAAACCCGCCTCGCGATTGACCGAACGCGAGGCGGCCCTGCTTGCAGCTGCACTTCCAAACCCGATCCTGCGCGATGCCGGTGATCCCTCCACGCGGACGGCGCGCAAGGCGAGTATCATTCAATCGAGGATGCGGGCCGCGGGGCCGGTTGCAGATTGCGCGATGACCGGGCGGCAACGCTCATCGAGCGCTGCTGGCGACAATGAACCTGCCAACACGTCCGGTTGGGCCACAACGGTCAAGAAGAGGGCTGGCGCACGGCAAGGTTTGTAGTATAAGGCGCGCTCTGTGGCCTGGACTGCCCGCGCCGCACCGCCTGTTATTGCGCGGGTCCGGGTAAATCAAGAGGCCGTCCCATTCGGGCAATTCTTCTGCGTTTACAGGTGCTTCGCGCCCTAAATCCGCAGGGGTGTCAGCCCATCGAACGACGAGCGGAGTATTCGAAGTGGCCGTACCCAGGAAAAAAACGTCGCGCATGAAGAAGGGCCAGCGTCAGTCGCATGATGCCCTCGCCCGCCCGTCCTACATCGAGGATAAAGACAGCGGTGAACGTCGCCGTCCGCATCACATCGATCTCAAGACCGGGAAGTATAAGGGCCGCCAAGTTCTGCCACCGAAGGCTGAGGCTTGATCTGCGTCCCGGCAACGGCCTGATGCCGGCCGCGTTCTACAGTCACACATGACGGCCATACGGCGGGCGACCACCCTGGTTTGATGTGATACTGCTAGGCCGTGTTTGCCGGGCCGCGCCCGGGGGGCCGGGCATCAAGGCCCAGGGATCAAGTCCGAGGGATTAAGGGGAGACATCGATGTCGCTTGCAGCACTTCCGCTGACGATTATTCCGTTCATTCTCTACAATCTGTTGGCCCTCATGGGGATCGATCTCAACGGTTCGCTGGTTGGCGACGGGATCACCATGATGAGTGGCGGCGTCTGGAAGCTGACATGGGGCGATCTGCTACTCTTGATCGGCATCGTCGTCCTCTTCATCGAAATCGTTAAGGCAACCTACACCGGCACCGCATCGATGATCGATCACGGCCTGTCGATGGTCGTCTTCATCGCCTTCCTGGTCCAATTCCTCCTTGTCAGCCAGGCGGCGACATCCGTTTTCTTCCTGCTGCTCATGGTTGCATTGATCGATGTGATCGCCGGTTTCACGATTGGCATCCGGGTCGCCAAGCGCGACATCGGCTTTGGTGGCGGCGACCAATAACCCCGGAAAAATCACGCAAAAAAGCGGCGCGTCGAACAGGCGGGCCGCCTTTGCTTTGCGGCATCCGCGACGAGGCAATGATCAACGCCGCGTTTACCTCCCGTCGTTTACAATTTTAAATGTTCTTAGGAATTTGCGCTTAATTTGAAACGGTGGCGTTCGCAGCTATGCGCGCCACGCGTGTTGTCGTGTGGGCGCGGGGACCCCTGTGATTCAGTCGCATCAGCCGATTATACCGTTCCCCAGCGCGGAGCCATCCGTGTCGGATTTCGAAGCGCTGACCGAAGAGGAAGCTTTCGATTTCGTGGGCGGACCGCCTCGCATCGACGAAACCGCCTACACATGGGACCTGGCCACCGATCAAATCGCCTGGGAGAGCAATGCAGCTACGGTTTTCAACGTCGCTGACGTTGCCAGTATTTCATCGGGACAAAACTTTGCAGCACTGATGATGCCGGAAGACGCCGGTCAGCGCAGCCGCATCTTCGAAGTCGCAACCGAACACGCGCAGGCCGGCGGCATTCCCTATCGACTGCAGTATCGCATCCAGTCGGCTGGACCACGCTCCGTTTATGTTTGGGTTGAAGACCACGGCCGATGGTGGGCGGCCCGCGATGGCCGGCCGATGCGTGCGCGCGGCGTAATCCGGCTCGTTGCCGACAGCTACATCGAAGAACAGCGCCTACTATATCGCAACGATCACGATGAGCTGACGGGCCAGCTCAACCGGACGCGTCTGACCGACGCGCTGAATGCGGTCATCTTGCGTTGCGCCCGATCACACACCCAGGCCGCGTTCCTGATGGTTGCGATCAACAATCTGACCACCGTCAACGAGACGTTAGGTCACCAAGCGGGCGATGAAGTCATCGCCAGCGTTGTCAACGCCATCAAAAGCAAGTTGCGCGGTGGCGACACGCTCGGACGCTACTCGGCCAACAAGTTTGGCATCATCCTGAATGACTGCGCCCCCGGCGCCATGCAGACCGCGGCAGAGCGGTTCATGCGCTCAGTGCGAGAGTTGACGTTGCGCACGAGCGGTGCGCAGGCGCAGGCGACGGTTTCCATCGGCGGCGTCATCCTGCTCGACCACGCCCACACCGTTCATCAAACTCTGAGCTGTGCATTGCAAGCCCTCGACAAAGCCAAGCAGCATCGGCTGGAGGGCTTTGTGGCATACGAGCCGAACACGTTCACGGAAAGCGCCCGTCAGCGCAACATCGCCATGGTCGATGAAGTGATCTCCGCACTCGAAGCCGGACGCATGCGCCTCGCGCTCCAGCCCATGATCGACACGCGCACCGGCAAAGCCCAGATATATGAATGCCTCTTGCGAATGGAGCGGCCCAATGGCGAGCTCGTCTCCGCCGGCCGGTTCATCGAGACCGCCGAACAACTCGGCCTGTCGCGCGTCATCGATCGGCGCACACTCGAAATGGCTGTCGCACTCTTAAAGCAGCACCCGGAACTGACGCTATCCGTCAACGTATCGAGCCTGACGGCGAACGAGCCGGATTGGCTGGCCACCCTGCGTCAGCTGATCAAGGACGACGCCAGCATCACGCCACGCATGATCGTCGAGATCACTGAAACGAGCGTGATTGTCGATATGGACCTGATGAAAGCATTCGTCGATACACTGCGCGAAATGGGTTGCCGTATCGCGATCGACGACTTCGGCGCCGGCTATACGTCATTCAAAAACCTGAAGGCGCTGAAGGTCGACATCGTAAAAATCGACGGTGCATTCGTAAAAGACATCATGGACGATAAGGCCGATCAGGCCTTCATTAAAACAATGGTCGAGCTGGCCCGGACCTTTGAGATTGAAACGGTGGCCGAGTGGGTCGGCGACGAACGCGCCGCCCGCTTCTTGACCGACGCCGGGATTGACTATCTCCAGGGCTTCCACTTCGGGTTGCCCATCTCTGCCGACGACTACCGCGCGCCCACCGCTTAAAGTTCATTGCAGCAACGGGCCCGCCGCCGCGTTCCGGTCAGGACCGGTCTTTGGTCAATTTTTCAAGACTGCGCTGCATGGATTCCAGCTGCGCCTTAAGTTCCGATATCTCGTCGCTTTTGACCGCCGAGGGCACCGCCTCGATCTTTGGCTTGTCACCCGTAGCCGGAACGTCGGGTGGTCGCGAACCGGGTTGGGCCGCCGCTCCAAACGACGTCCACATGGCCACAGCCTGCTCGAACATCACCATGTTCTTGCGGGCCTGCTCCTGGTAGGCCTCGAACGCAACCGCTGGATTTGTAAATGCCGCCGTGAACTGCGAGCGGATTTTCTCCTGCTCTTTCACGAGATTTTCCAGACTGAATTGCAGGTAGCTCGGCACCATGCGTCCGATCTGATCATCATAGAAGCGGATCAACTGCCGCAAAAACGGCGTCGGCAGCATGTTCCGCCCATCGTTGCGGCTTTCCTGGTCAACGATGATCTGCGTGAGAACAGAGTGCGTCAGGTCATCGCCCGACTTGGCGTCATAGACGACGAAATCCTTGTCCGCGCGCACCATCGCGCCAAGGTCGTCAAGCGTCACATACTGGCTCGTCTCGGTATTGTAGAGCCGCCGGTTCGCGTACTTCTTGATGACGATCGCTTCGCGTTTCTCTTGCTGCTGTTCGAACTTGTTCAGAGTTGACATACCTGCGACTTCCAACTTTTTGCGGTGCGGCATCGTAACACACGCTCGACGTGGCATACCAGACAATCCTGCACCAACTTTGGGCTCATTTGCCGCCCGCGTGGGCATTTGCGATTAATCAAGTGTTGCTGCTATGGGTGTGCCTAACTTCGTTCGGCGCAAATTTCTAACCAAAGACGGCGCTGTGAAGTGTCTCTGACGCCACTCATGCACCCCCCGGGAGGAGGCCCGATTTTATGAGCCAGGATACCGATATCGTCATTGTCAGTGCTGCGCGCACGCCCGTCGGCTCGTTCGGCGGCACGCTCGCCTCGCTCCCGGCCCATGAACTCGGTTCGGTGGTCATCAAGGCCGCTCTGCAGCGCGCCAATGTCCAGCCCGGCGATGTGTCGGAAGTCATCCTCGGACAAGTTTTGACCGCGGCCCAGGGCCAGGGACCGGCCCGCCGCGCCGCCATCGGCGCGGGAGTGCCGGTCGATGCGCCGGCCTGGGGTGTCAACCAGATCTGCGGTTCGGGTCTGCGCGCCGTGGCGCTTGGCGCTCAACAAATTCAAACCGGCGCTGCGACGGTGGTCGTCGCTGGTGGTCAGGAGAGCATGAGCCAGTCGGCGCACGCGATCCATATGCGCGACGGTGTCAAAATGGGCGACGGCAAGCTCATTGATACGATGGTGCGCGATGGCTTGTGGGATTCCTTCAACAACTACCACATGGGCTCGACCGCCGAGAACGTTGCACGCCAGTGGCAGATCAGCCGCGAAGAGCAGGACAAGTTCGCCGTCGCATCGCAAAACAAGGCGGAAGCTGCGCGCAAAGCCGGCAAGTTCAAGGACGAGATCGCGCCCGTCACGATCAAGGGCAAGAAAGGCGACACGGTCGTCGATACCGACGAATACATTAAGGACGGGGTGACGATTGAAAGCGTCGCCAAGCTCCGGCCCGCGTTTGATCCCAAAGAAGGCACCGTTACAGCCGCCAACGCGTCAGGCATCAACGACGGCGCCGCCGCAGTTGTCCTGATGTCAGCCGGAGAAGCCAAAAAGCGCGGCTTGAAACCGCTGGCCCGGATCGCTTCGTGGGCTCAAGCCGGCGTTGATCCCTCGATCATGGGTACAGGCCCAATTCCGGCCTCGAAAAAGGCGTTGGAACGAGCTGGCTGGACGATCAAGGACCTCGATTTGATCGAAGCCAACGAGGCGTTTGCCGCGCAGGCCATTTCGGTCAACAAAGGTCTCGGCTGGGATACCGACAAGGTGAACGTCAACGGCGGCGCCATTGCAATCGGCCATCCGATCGGTGCGTCGGGTGCCCGCGTATTGACGACGCTTCTGTACGAAATGCAGCGTCGAGACGCGAAAAAGGCACTTGCCACGTTGTGCATCGGCGGCGGCATGGGCATCGCAATCTGCCTCGCCCGCGACTGACAACCGCGACCGTATCAAACCGGGCCCGCTTAATTGAAGCGGGCCCGGTTGTCGTCTTACCCAGCCCACGTCGAACAATTCAAACATAACAATCAGGGAGGAATAACATGGCACGGGTGGCCCTCGTTACCGGCGGCACGCGCGGTATCGGTCACGCGATTTCGGTCGCGCTCAAGAACGCAGGTTATCGGGTTGCGGCAAGCTATGCCGGCAACGACGCCGCCGCGCAGCAGTTCCAAGTCGAGACAGGCATTCCCGTCTACAAGTTTGACGTCTCGAACTATGAAGCCAGCGAGAAGGCCGTGAAGCAGGTCGAAAAGGACATCGGTCCGATCGACGTTCTCGTCAACAATGCGGGCATCACCAAAGACACGATGTTCCACAAGATGACCAAGGAGCAGTGGGACGCCGTCATCGGCACCAACCTCAACGGTCTGTTCAACGTCACGCGCCCGGTTTGGGAAGGCATGCGCGCCCGCAAATTTGGCCGCGTCATCAACATCTCTTCAATCAACGGCCAGAAAGGCCAGATGGGCCAGGTGAACTATTCCGCCTCGAAAGCCGGCGACATCGGCTTCACCAAGGCGCTGGCACAGGAAGGCGCCCGTGCCGGCATCACGGTCAACGTGATCTGCCCCGGTTACATCGCCACTGAAATGGTGAAGGCCGTGCCACAGGACGTGATGGAAAAGACCATCCTCCCGCAGATCCCGGTGGGCCGCCTCGGCGAGCCATCGGAAATCGCGCGCTGCGTCGTGTTTCTTGCCTCCGACGACTCTGGCTTCATCACCGGCTCGACGATCACGGCGAACGGCGGTCAATACTTCGCCTAGCCCCGACCCGTGCGGCATTCAAAGCAAAACGCCCCGATCGAAGATCGGGGCGTTTTGTTGAAGTCGACGGATAATCAGCCGCGCAGCCGGTTGCGAACGATCAGCGGCAACTGCTCGTCTGAGCCACCGGCATACTGCCGGCCCTCTTCGGCGCTCCACCAGCGATCACCTTGCGCATATCCCGTTTGCGCGGGCTGAGCCGGCGCGCGTGCGGCAACAGGCGGAAAGTCGGCTTCGGCCGGACGGCTGGAAGTCGGCGCAATTGCCGGTCTATGCGCCATGGGTGAACCGCCGAACCAAGCGTCGATCAGATCCAACTCTTCTGCCGACAACTGCAGCCCCTGGCTACGGCAGCGGGCAATCACGAAGTTGCGGAACCGGCTGGCGAACAAATTCGGCGACGCGCCCTGCTCGAACCACGGATCGGTCTCGCTCACGACTTCGAGAACGAACCGCACATCATCCCGCTTGATGGTCACGCCCAGATCGGCGGCACGATGCGTGATGTTGGTCAGTGTCTGCGCGCCAGTCAGACCGTTTGAATTGATCTCCTGCGCCATCACCTCAAACAATGCCCGATACTCCGGCGGTGCCAGAGGCGGCGCCTGACACGCATCATGAATACGGGTGATCGACTGCTGGATCGAAGGAGCTTGATCGGTACGCGGAGCCGCAGCCTTGGGCGCCGCGGGCGCAACAGTGGGTGGCGGCGCGGTACGGCCGGCCGCCGGCGGAGCATCCGGGCGCAGCGAATCTCGCGCGGAAGGAAATTGCTGCGCTCGCGACGTTGATGACAACGGCAGCGTCGGCTCTTGGCGATAGGGATCCTGACGCGGCGATTCATGACGCGGCGCTTCCGCCCTCGCCGCATCCTGACGCGGCGGCTCGATCCGTGCAGCGGGTTCACGCGCGGCGGGAGCCCGCCGGGGTTCCGGCTGAACGGCCAGCTGACGGCTGGCGTCAAAAACATAATAGGGCGCCTGATCCGAAAGCCGGATTTCGGCCGGAAGCCCCTTGGTCAATAGATTTGAGAAACTTCCCGCACCGGCCCAGCCTGTACCGACGGTGCGATCATGACCCAGCGTGCGCACCGCACGGTCGGCAAGTGCTTCCAGGGGGACCGGCTGACCAGCGCTTTTCACCCAGCCGACAACCTCCGCCAGAATATCGCGGCGAACAGCTTCGAGCGACGGCGCGGGACCAGCAGATGGTGCCCCGATCGCGGGCACGGCATCGGCGTCCGCAACCAGAGCGCTGCCCTCCAGAAGCAGACTGATGAGGCTCGATTCGCGAATCTCACCATCGGCAATCGCCGTATAGGGCGCGGCTGTATGATCGTTGGCAAAAACCACCGTGCGCCGGGCATGAGCACGCAGGCGATGCAGCAGTGGCGTAAAGTCGGCGTCACCCGACAGAATAATGAACTCGTCGAAGTAGGTATCGTGATTGAGCAGATCGCGGACATCCATGACCATGCGAATGTCGGCGGAATTCTTGAGCTGCGATGTCAGCGGAGGGCAGTCGATCGCTTCCATTCCGGCCCGCAGGAAATGGTGGCGCACGAAAGGATATGAGTTCATATCGGTCGCGTTGTCGGATGAATTCCGGCGGGGGACCGGATTGCCGTAGCAGCGGTTCATCACGATACGGCGCGGAGCGGTCGCAGCGAGCCCGTTCGTTGCCGTTATCAGGCGGCCGCTTTCGATTTCCCGCAGCCAATGTCCTGCATCTTTGGCAAAACGCTTCGCGGCCTCCTCGCTCTTTCTCTTCAACGACAAGTAGATATTGTCGTAGTCGATAAAGATCGTGCTCAACAGCGGTCCAGTATCCTGGGCCTTCATGTCCGCAACCCCCGTTATGCGAATCAAACAGTTGCCGCTCACTGTTGATGAGTCGTATTGGAGCGGCAAGGATGGTTGCGTTGCACCACGGCTGGCGGCAAAAAATTCAATAAAATTCAATGGCTTGAATACATGCGCTCAATCTAATTAGTGGTGGAAAAGTCCGCGCGCCACATTTGATGGCTGCAGCGGGGCTTTGCGGCACATGCAAGCGTGATGCTCAAGGCAACGGCGGCTCCTTGCCGTCAGGGGACAGAACAAAGCCTTGAAAATTAAACCCTGGCGCCACGGTGCAGCCGACCAGCGTCCAAGCTCCCAGACTGCGCGCCTGCTGCCACCATCCGGCCGGCACAACGGCCTGCGGAGCCATGTCGCCGTCAGCGTCAAATCCCAGCTGCAGACGCTCGGCAGGCTGGCCCGGCGCTGCAATGCCAAGCTCCAGAGGAGCGCCCGCATACCAGTGCCAGATCTCGACGGCGTCAACCGCGTGCCAGCGTGACACCTGACCTTCGAGCAATAAAAAATAAATCGCCGTCGAACGAGCCCGTCCGTCCGCATCCGTGGCCTTGTCTCGAAACGTCTCGCGATAAAAGCCGCCTTCCGGATGCGGCATCAAATCGAGCCGGGTGATCAAGGACTGGGCGTCCGCTGGCATCGGCCGCAATGCGGTCATGCCTTATTCTTCCGATCGCGCAACTCTCCAAAAACCCGCCAATCGGCAACGGCACCCATGCCAAGGCGGCGGCGGGTCCCAAGATTGTGCGGGCGCAGAAACACGTTCGTCTGCAATTCGCAATCGAGCACGGTTGGCACGTTCAGCCGTCCAGCGGCAACGGTCTGCTCCGCATTTTCAAGCCGATTGCGCAACATCGCGTTGTCCGGCTCAACAGAAAGCCCGAACCGCGCATTGGCGAGAGAATATTCGTGACCACAATAGAGCCGCGTCTCGGCGGGCAGCGATGCGATGCGGCACAGCGAATGCCACATCATTTCATTGTTTCCTTCCAGCACGCGACCACAACCCATGACAAACAGCGTGTCGCCGACAAATGCCACGCGCTCACCCGGCATGAAGTAGGTCACATGACCCATGGTATGGCCCGGCGTTCCGATCACCTCGACCCGGTGCGCGCCGAGCGTGAAACTATCGCCGTCATCGACGGACACGTCGATACCGGGGATGCGGGCGGCCTCAGTCTGCGGACCGATGATCCGGCAGCCCGTTTTAGCCTTCAACTCTAGATTGCCCGCAGTGTGGTCCCCATGATGGTGGGTGACGAGAATATGGCTGAGCGACCAGCCCTTCTCCTGCAACGCGGCAGAGATTGCATCGGCATCGGGAGCGTCGATCGACGCGGTTGTACCGTCCTCGCAATGAACGAGGACACCGATATTGTCCTTACGGCAGAGAAAAGCGTGAATTTCGAGGGCGGACATGCGGTCGATAGGCGCTCGGTTGACCAGTGGAGGGGCTATAAGAGAAGCAAGTGAATGAGAGTAGCGCTGAGCCTTGCCGAGTTCAATGCAGCTCTGCTCAGTCCTACCGTTTGGGATGATCGAGGCGACCCGCAGGCATAAAGACCGACAGTGAAGCTTGGGACTCATGGAACTCGACGTCGTCGATCTCAGGGATTTCTACCAGACGCCGCTCGGCCTTACCGTGCGCCGCATCGTCGGCAGCGAGGTGCGCGCGCGCTGGCGCGGCGTGCGCGGCGGAATGGTCGTAGGTCTGGGGTATGGCGTCCCCTACCTGGGCCCCTTCCGGCAAGACGCGACACGCATTGCAGCTCTGATGCCGGAGACACAAGGCGCTCTGGTATGGCCTGCCGCTGGCCCATTGCTCAGCGTCCTGGTCGAGGACCGGCAACTCCCCCTCCCCGACAATTCGGTCGACCGCCTTCTTCTGGCTCACAGTCTTGAGGCGACTGACCGACCGGCGACACTGCTGCGCGAAGTCTGGCGTGTACTCGTCCCGGAAGGACGCCTGCTCATCGTGGCCCCCAACCGGCGCAGCATCTGGGCGCGGATCGACGCGACGCCATTCGGACACGGTCGCCCCTACAGCCGGTCACAACTGCAGCGACTGCTCATCGACAATTTGTTCACGCCCGTCTCGTGGGGCACAGCTCTGCATATGCCGCCACTCGATAGCCGCATGCTGCTGAAGTCTGCTCCGGTGTGGGAACGACTCGGACAAAAGCTATGGCCGGGCTTTGGTGGGGTGCTGCTCGTCGAAGCGCGCAAAGAGGTCATGGCGCCGATTGGGGGCAAACATGCAGCCGCACGCGCCCTGCGCGAACTCGTTGCCGTCAGGCGGCAAGTGTCGGATGCCGATACTTAGCGGCGGCACGATCATGTTCTACCCCGCGGGGCGAGTAGGAACACCGCCTTTTCGCCAAGCAGGTTTTGCAAAGACAGCGACTTCTTGATCGCGAGCCTCTGCCCGCGGCTGTTGAAGGCAACCGCATCCTCCACTTCCGCATCGAGGATCCCGACGAGATCGGAGAAATCCTTGATCGTACACAAGTGCGAATCCTGGCTTTCGTACCAGGTCTCGGGAAGGTTCGGCGTGCGCGGCATGCGGCCAGTGAGCAGAAGACTGGAACGGATTTTCCAATGCCCGAAATTGGGAAACGAAACGATTGCGCGCCGTCCGATCCGCAAAAGGTTCTCCAAGACGACCCGCGGCTGCCGCGTCGCCTGGATGGTGAGCGATAGGATGGCATAGTCGAACGCCTGATCGGGATAGCCGGACAGATCCTGGTCGGCGTCACCCTGGATCACCGAAAGCCCGCGTGCCACGCAGGCGTTGACGTTGTTGCGGATCAGTTCGATGCCGCGCCCGTCGACCTTCTTTTCCTCAATCAGCAATTCGAGCAGCGCCCCGTCGCCGCAGCCGACGTCGAGAACGCGCGCACCCGGCGTCACCATTTCCGCGATCAGCAGATGGTCGGCGCGAACGGCCCGGTTGGGGTGTTGATCAGGCAATGTCATGATTATTGATCACTCACGCGATCCCGCGCTTCTTTGCTGCCGCGTTGAGAAAGCCGTTCACGGTGGCGGAAAAGACGTCTTCTCTCAGCAGAAAGGCGTCGTGCCCCTTGTCGCTTTCGATCTCGACGAACGACACGTTGGCAGCGACGCCGTTCAGCGCCTTCACGATCTCCTTGTTGTCGCGCGTCGGGTAGAGCCAATCGCTGGTGAATGAGACAACGCAGAATTGCGTTCGGGTGCCGGTGAAAGCATTCGCGAGCCGGCCGTACTCAGCCTCCAGATCGAAGTAGTCCATCGCCCGCGTGATGTAGAGATAGCTGTTGGCATCGAACCGGTCGACGAACGTCGAGCCTTGGTGGCGCAAGTAGCTCTCGATTTTGAAATCAGCATCGAACGAGAACGAATGCTGGTCGCGATTCTGCAGGCCGCGGCCAAACTTATCCTGCAGCGCCTTTTCCGACAGATACGTGATGTGCGCCGCCATCCGCGCCACCGCCAGACCGCGCGAGGGCCGCGCTTGCGTGCCGTAATATGCGCCACCCTGCCAATCGGGATCGGCCATAACGGCTTGCCGTCCAACTTCGTGAAAAGCAATGTTCTGCGCCGTATGCCAGGGCGCGGTGGCGATGGGCATCGCGGTGAGGACCCGGTCCTTGTACCGCGCGCACCACTGCAACACCTGCATGCCGCCCATGGAGCCACCGATCACCGAAAACAGCTGGCCGATGCCCAGGTGATCGATCATCCGCGCCTGCGCGTTGACCATGTCACCGATGGTGATGACCGGGAACTCCACGCCATAGGGGCGCCCGGTGGCCGGGTTCTTCGAGGCCGGCCCGGTCGAACCCATGCAGCCGCCTAGAATATTCGAACAGATGACGAAAAACCGGTCCGTATCGATCGGCTTGCCGGGCCCGACGAGTGTTTCCCACCAGCCGCCCTTGCCAGTGACGGGATGGGTGTTGGCGACATGCTGGTCGCCGGTCAGCGCGTGGCAAATGAGGATCGCATTGGATTTGTCGGAGTTCAGCGTCCCGTAGGTCCGGTAGGCGATCGTGAACGGCCCGATGTCCCGCCCGCTGTCAAGGCGCAACGGCTGATCTTCAGGAAACACCACGACCTGACTGTCCGGCTCGGACACCTGACGCAGAGCGGCATCCGCCACGCTTTCCTGGCGAGCCTTGGGATCGATCTGAGGTTCGGCGGCGGACATGCGCGCGTTTTCCGGCTCCGGCCCGGCGCGATTGCCGGACCAAAACAAATAACCCGGCCGGATCACCCTTGCCTCATGGCCGGGCCCATCCGTTACCGGGTGCGCGCGGCCCTTTAGCGAGTTGTTTAACGTGGCTGCAAGCCGACCGGCCAAATCACCACGACGTCGGCAAGTTAAATACTCAAGGACCGGTTCGGGCGCAAGGGCGCCGGATGGACGAACGGGCGCCGTACATCCATAAAGACAGCATTCCGATGGACGATTTCGCGTCTTTTCGGCGCTGGCCCGGTCGTATACCAAGCAGCCTCGGCGCTCACGTCGCCCCGATCCGCCCAAGCCGAGAGATTGCAACGCTGATGTCGACCCTAACTCCCACTCCCCGCCCCGGCGTACTTGCCATCGAAGCCTACGTGCCCGGCGAGAGCAAGCTTCCCGGAGGCGTGAAGCCGATCAAGTTGTCGTCGAACGAGACGCCGCTGGGACCCAGTCCGGCAGCCATCGAGGCCTATAAGGCGGCCGCAGCAGATCTTGAACGCTATCCGGACGGCCAGGCAACGGCCCTGCGAACCGCCATCGGCAACCGCTACGGTCTCGATCCGGCACGCATCGTTTGCGGCGCTGGCTCGGACGAGCTGCTGACCATGCTGGCTCACGCCTATTTAGGCCCCGGCGACGAAGCCATCTACACCCAGCACGGCTTCCTCGTTTACCGCATCGCCATCCTCGCCTGCGGAGCAACGCCCGTTGTAGCGAACGAAACAAACCTGACTGCGGACGTGGGCAAAATCCTGGCCAAAGTCACGCCGCAAACGCGGATGGTGTTTTTGGCCAACCCGAACAACCCAACCGGCACCTATCTGCCGATCCAGGAGGTGCGCCGGCTGCGCGCCGCTCTGCCTGACAATGTCATTCTCGTGCTCGACGGCGCCTATGCCGAATACGTCCGCCGCAACGATTACGAATCTGGCATCGAACTGGTGGCGACCACCGCCAATACGGTGATGACGCGAACCTTCTCCAAGATTTTCGGGCTGGCGGCGTTGCGCATCGGGTGGGCTTATTGCCCAGCGCCCGTTGCCGACGCTTTGAACCGGATCCGCGGACCCTTCAACATGTCCAACCCATCGATTCTTGCCGGTGCGGCGGCCATGCACGACGTCGCGCATACCGAGGCAGCCGTCGCGCACAACGATGAATGGCTGGGGTGGCTTGCCGCCGAACTCGAAAAACTGGGGCTTCTGGTAACACCGAGCGTCGCCAACTTCCTGCTCATCCACTTTCCGCCCGCCGCGGCGACAGGCGCGGCCGCATGTGATGAGTACCTGAAGTCGCGCGGGATCATCCTGCGCCGCGTTGTCAGCTACGGATTACCCGATTGTCTGCGGCTGACGGTCGGGACAGCCGAAGAGAACCGCGCCGTCGTGTCCGCCTTAGCGGCGTTTCTCGGAAAGGCCGCGTGATGGCCGATCCGGCGACCCCATTATTCGAGCGCATCGCGCTGATCGGCATCGGCCTCATCGGATCCTCGATCAGTCACGCGGCCCGCCGCGCAAATCTCGCCAAAACGATTGTCGGGTCGGCGCGAACGCCAGAGACAATCGCAACCGCACTGAAACTCGACATCATAGATCAGGGCTACGCGACTGCGCGTGACGCGGCAAGCGGCGCCGATCTCGTGATCTTGTGCGTCCCGGTCGGCTTATGCGGACCAATCGCAAAAGAGATCGCGCCCGTGCTGAAGCCGGGTGCAATCCTTACCGACGTCGGCTCGGTCAAAGGCTCAATCGTTCGCGATGTGGCGCCGCATGTGCCGCCGGGCGTGCACTTCGTCGCGGGACATCCGATAGCGGGAACCGAACAGTCGGGGCCTGAATCGGGCTTTGCCGAACTGTTCGACGGGCGCTGGTGCATCCTGACGCCGGAAGCCGGAACCGAGACCGCGGCAATCGAAAAACTGAAGACATTCTGGGAAAAACTCGGTTCCCACGTCGAGATCATGGCGCCCGACCACCACGATCTCGTCCTCGCAATTACCTCGCACTTGCCCCATCTCATCGCCTTCAACATTGTCAACACCGCCGCGCATCTGGAGCGCGTGACAGACAGCGAAGTCATCAAATTCTCGGCCGGCGGGTTCCGTGATTTCACGCGTATTGCCGCGTCGGACCCCGTCATGTGGCGCGATGTCTTCCTCAACAACAAGGACGCTGTGCTGGAAATGCTCGGTCGCTTCAGCGAAGATTTGACCGCGCTGCAACGCGCAATCCGCTTCGGCGACGGCGAAACACTGCACAAGCTGTTTTCGGATGCACGCACGGTGCGACGCGGCGTGATCCAGGCCGGACAAGACACGTCCGCACCGAACTTTGGCCGAACACCCGACCCTGCTGCGGGCCTCAAGAGCGGAGCCGACAAGGCGTGAGCGGCCAGCCAGATACGCGGACCCTCTGGGTCTTCGGATATGGCTCTCTCATGTGGCAGCCGGGCTTTGCCTTCGTCGAGGTGCGCCGCGCCCGGCTGGTCGGCTATCACCGGTCTTTCTGCATTTATTCTCTCCATTACCGCGGAACGCCCCAACGGCCAGGTCTGGTTCTCGGGCTGGCACGCGGGGGAACGTGTCAGGGCGTGGCCTTCCGTGTCGCCGAGGCCGATGCAGCTGCGGTCCGGTCATACCTGCATGCACGCGAGTTGATTTACGGCGTCTATCGCGAAGCCATGCTGACGGCTGAGATCGAAAGCGAGCGAGGCCCAATCCAGACGGATGTGCTGACCTATATCGCTGAAACCGGGCATCCAAGTTTTGCCGGCACCGGCACCTCGTTGGCGCGCAGATCTGCGATCATCCGCGCAGCACGCGGCAAGGCGGGCAGCAATCTCGCCTACTTTGTTGCAACCCTGTCCAAGTTGCGCGAACTGGGCATTCGTCAACCGGATCTGGAACGGCTTGCTGTCGCCGCTCGTGCCGCCGGTTCATTCGCGCACTCCGCGTCACCGCGAATTCTGGAAGCGCGCCACCGCGCGTTCGCGTGGCGCCCTTGCGCGCTCAAGAGCGCGGTGCGCAATGACCGCCGTCACGCCTTCGCCTACCGCCGGCGTCTGAACCCTTGAGCAAAGCAAAACGGCAGCCGTTAGGCCGCCGTTGACGGATACGGACAGATCACAAAGCTCACATGCTGGCGGCGACGTCCGCGATGATGCCAGTGCACTGGCCAGAGCGCAGATCTGTTTCAATGAGGCGGCTGAGCTTCGCGTTCGGCGCCAGCAGATGGACGTGCACTTCGTTGGCGCCAAGTTCGGCACCACGGCGGCGGATTTCAGCCAGGTTCAAAGATGCAGCGGTGTTGCCGACGCGGCCGATGGCCAGCACGAGACGGCGGCCTTCCGCGTCACGATGAACGAGAATATAATTGCCTGCCGGAACCGCCGGACAATCGACAAGACTATAGATGGTGTGCACGTAGCGCCGGCCCGAAGCACCGCTCCAGAAGTGAAAGCGCTGCGCCAGATCGGCGGCGCCGTCGAGAAAAGCCTGTTCGCCGCGAAGCGCGAGCGCAACGGTACGATCCGACTTGTACTCTGCGAGAGAAATGATCTGAGCTGCCATGCTGCCCTGCCGCTTTCCGAACCCGACCGTTGACCGGCCCATGACGTCACGCGTAACGCCACGTGATCCATGACGCGGATACTCGCCCAAAAGTCTGGATGAAGTGTGGCTCCAGCATTGAGATATTGTGGCAGGGTGAACGACCGGTTAGCGCGTGTGCTTACGTAAAACGCTCGACGATTAAAATCACCAGCCGGTTAGGCTGAGCCACGCAAAAACGGACATAAGCCCTAGTTGCAACGTGAAAATCCGCAATTCGAACAGTCCCAGCAGCCGTCTCGGCGAATGAGCGTCGCCTGACCGCACCGCTGACACACCCGTCCGCCTGCCACTTTTCGGGCATTTTCTGCCTCTCCCACATCCGGGATCTGCTCATCGTGCGACCCGGCGTTGGACGGCGCAAGAAAGCCGATACTGCGCAGATGCGTTTCGATGACATCACCGATCGCCGCGAGCAGGCTCGGCACATAGCGGCCGCCGATGAAGCGGCCGCCCTGGGGATCGAAAACAGCTTTAAGTTCCTCGGCAACGAACGCCACGTCGCCGCCGCGCCGGAAAACGGCGCTGATCATGCGGGTCAAAGCCACGGTCCACGCGTAGTGCTCGAGGTTGCGCGTATTGATGAAGATTTCGAACGGCCGCTTGCGCACCGGCTGACCCGGATCGCCCCCCTCCGTTTCGATGTCATTGATCGTGATGTAAAGCGCATGGTCACTGTCGGGCCAGCGCAGTTTGTAGGTCGCACCGGATAAAACGGGTGCGCGCTCAAGCGGTTTTGAGAGATAGACAATATCGCCCGATATGGCCCGCGTGGCAGAAGCGGCCGGGACGAATTCGACGGGCCCCGCCACGGGCACGGCAACGGCCTCTGAGCGCGCCACGGTCACGGGCGATAGAACCGCTCCGGTGACCGCGTTGGGACGATAGGTGGTGCAGCCCTTTAGCCCGAGACCGTAAGCCTCGCGATAAATCGACATGAACGTGTCGAAGGAAATATCTGCAGGACAGTTGATCGTCTTTGAAATCGAACTGTCCACGTGCTGCTGCACGGCCGCCTGCATCCGCAGGTGTTCGCTGGGGGTCAGATCGCCGCTTGAGACGAAAGCGTCCGGCAGCGCCGCAATGTCGCCGCCGCCTTGACGGTAACGGGCATAGGCGAAATCTTCGAGCATCTCGTCCCGCGCCGCGCCGGAAGC
This sequence comes from Hyphomicrobium sp., assembly GCA_022844105.1. GTDB lineage: Bacteria > Pseudomonadota > Alphaproteobacteria > Rhizobiales > Hyphomicrobiaceae > JAGVSR01. Next base: position 25,944 of record JALHMJ010000015.1, read on the forward strand.
ATCCAGAATGCGCCGATTCATGCGAAAGTCGAACACGGGCTCAATGCCGCTCGACACGTTGCCGGCAAAAAGAGAAATGGTCCCGGTCGGCGCGATCGATGTCAGGCACCCGTTGCGGATGCCGTGCTTGCCGATCGCCTTTCTAACATCCCCGTCGAGTGCAGTGATATGGGGTCGTTCGAGATAGCGAGCGGCATCGAACAGCGCAAACGCACCCTTTTCACGCGCCAGTTCGGCGCTGGCCATATAGGCGGCACGCGAAATCGCCGCCATCCAGTCACCGGCCAGCTTTACGGCGCGATCCGACCCGTAGCGAACCCCCAGCATGATCAGAGCATCGGCAAGCCCCGTGATCCCAAGACCGATGCGGCGCTTGGCTTTCGCTTCTCGACGCTGCGCCGCGAGCGGGTAACCCGAAACATCGATGATGTTATCGAGAAAGCGCAAGGCCGTGCGCGCCCGTTCTTCCAAGGCGGCAATGTCGACGGACGCATCAGATGCGAACGCGCGCGTCACGAATTGCGTCAGGTTGATCGAACCGAGCAGGCAGGCCCCATAGGGCGGCAACGGCTGCTCGCCACACGGATTGGTGGCATGGATGGTTTCAAGATATCCCAGATTGTTCTGCCGGTTGACACGGTCGATGAAGATGACGCCCGGTTCGGCGTAATCGAACGTGGCCCGCATCAGCCGTTCCCACAACCCGCGCGCGGCAACCTCGCGATAAACCTTTCCTGCAAAGGTGAGCGGCCACGGCGCATCGCGGTCGACCGCGTCCATGAAGGCATCGGTGACCAGAACCGACAGGTTGAAATTGCGCAGCCGCGACGCATCCGACTTCACATCGATGAAGGTCTCGATGTCGGGATGGTCGCAACGCAGTGTCGCCATCATGGCTCCACGCCGCGCACCGGCCGACATGATCGTGCGGCACATCGCGTCCCACACATCCATAAAACTGACCGGCCCGGAGGCATCCGCCCCGATGCTATGGACGAGCGCGCCCCGGGGACGCAGCGTCGAGAAGTCGTGACCGATGCCACCGCCCTGCTGCATCGTCAGAGCGGCCTCTTTGACATTGTCAAAGATGGCGCCAAGATCGTCGTCGATCCGGCCCATGACGAAACAGTTGAACAGGGTGACTTCGCGTCCCGTTCCAGCCCCCGCCAGAATGCGGCCGGCGGGCAAAAAACCGAAATCTGAAATGGCGTCAAAAAATCGTGTTGCCCAGGTCGCGCGCGCTTTCTTACCGTCTTCAACCTTGGCTGCCGCGACCGCCACGCGCTCGAAGGTGGCCGCAAGATCCACGTCACTTGGCACCGATGTCGCCGTGCCGGCTGGCACTTTGAAGCGGTACTTCTGCTCCCAGATACCACGCGCGACAGGGGCCAAAAATCGATTACGCTCTTGCATCGCTCAGATACTCAGAAGCCGGAGGTCTTAACCCTCGACCAAACCTTATGAAAAATGAAACATAGATCTACCACGTCATGTCTTAATTGTCAATAAATGTTCCGCTATTGTTTTTGTTATGTTCTCAATAGTGTCACTTTGCCGATGGCAAGTTGCAAAAACGGAAAAAATCCTGACCTCCGCTAGACTTCCGCTTCCGAGTTCAACGCCCGGCTCTCTGTTTCAATTGCATCTTCAATTCGTTGTTTGGCGATTTTGCGCGGCAGGCCGGGCGGCACTGGCGGCAAAATCGAAACGACGATCGTGCCCGGGTAACGTCTCAACTGACGCCTTGGCCAGAAGTGACCCGAATTCAACGCCAGAGGGACCGCGGGCACGCCAAGGGCGTCGTACAGCGCCACGAAACCCGGCTTGTAGTCGGGCTCGGCACCCGGCGCCATGCGCGTACCTTCTGGGAAAATCAGGATCTGACGGCCGTCGGCCACGCGGTCTTTTGCATCCGCGACCAGCGTTTTCAATGCCACGGCCGCCTTATCGCGACGCACGAGGATGTGCCGGAACTTGACGCAGAACCAGCCGTAGAACGGGATCCATTTGAGTTCGTCTTTGAGAACGATGGCCGGATCGGCAAAGAGCGGAATGAGCGCGAACGTGTCCCAGGCCGACTGATGCTTGGCCACGATGAGAACCGGGCCCGGTGGCAAGTTTTCCCGGCCCCGCACCTCCATTTTGGTGCCGACGATCGTTTCCAACAGCCAGAGGATGATTCGGGCGTGCAGCTTCAATCCGGCCATCGCCCAGCTACGAGGCGCCAACAGAAGCCACGACAAGCCGATCAGCATGAGGCCCGTGACAACGTAGAATGCAGCGGCGAAAATAACTGAGCGCAGCATGAGAGGTCCGCAAATTGGCCGTTGCGGCGCGGCCGTCAGGTTCTGGAGCCATCGCCGCCGTTGGCGGTCGCGACCGCCCCGCTATCGAACGGCATCACCGCGCGATGCAGGGCAAAGCGCGCCGCAGAAGGCAGGAACTTGACATACTCTGCAACCAGATTCCGCATCGTGACCGGCGATAGCCACCATGCTTCCGTATCGAACGCCGCCGGCGTGACGGTATGCGGGATGAGCCGAACATTCGGCAGCGTGCGGGACAACTCAACCAGCGTGCGCGGCATGTGATAATTCGAGGTCACAACGATCAATGAGCGATAGCGGTGCTGACGAGCCCACGTCTGCGTCTCGGATGCGTTGCCGATCGTGTTGAGCGCGGTGTAGCCCAGATCAACGCAGCAGTTGAACGTCCGATTATCGAGACCCGAAAGCCGGACGAGATCGCGTTGGCCAGTCTGCGCATTCACACCAGAAATCAAAAGCCGCCCACCGAACCCGTCTTTGAGGAGCCGAGCCCCCTCCTTGATCCGTGACTGGCCCCCGGTCAGCACGACGATGGCATCGGCCCTCTCAACGGCGGCGACCGGTGCGCGCATGACATTGGCGGCAAAAAGGACAAAACCCAGGGCGCCGGTCCAAAGAACCAGCGCTGCCAAGACAGCCAACGCTTTCCCAAATCGTGACATGGACCCATCAAGGCGCCGGCCAGCGCCGCCATCTCCGTTAGGCTCCATCAGCCCTGCCCGTAAACTAGCCGATTTGACTACGGCTGTGACGGCAATTTTGGACCGCGCCGAAGCATCTCTGGTTGCTCATAAAAGCACTGAAAGATGGCGGAAATTGACCCGTGCGGGTTCGAGACGAAGCTTAACGCTTGGCATTGAGGATGCTGTACACGCCAAGCCTGCTGGTCAGCATGCACAGCGCCGAAATGATGACGACCACGATGCCCAGCAGCACAAAGCCCGCCATGTCGAGGCTGCCGCTCCCAATCAGGCGGTGCATCTCGGCCATCATGACCGGGCCACCGCCGAGAATTTCAAGGACGATCGGCATGGTGATGAAAACGAACGCTGCGAGCGCTGCCCCGACACACCCTGCGCGAATACCCAGGCGGAGAAAATGCTTCTCGAACTCGCGCGATATGAAACGGTCGTTGGCACCCACGAAATGGAGCACCTCGACGATTTCACGGTTCGAGGCCATGGAACTCTTGGTCGCCGACACAATAATGGCCGTCGTGGCCGCGGCAACCAGCGCCAGGATGGCGATGCCGCCGAGCGCGAGCGAACGTGTGACGGTTCTTATCTGACGTTGCCACTGCCTGTGATCGTCAAGTGAGACGCCCTCGAATTTGTCCGTCAGCGCTTTGCTGACAGCCGCCAGATCAGCGCCACTATCCCGGCTGATGCTAATCGCGATCAAGCGCGGAACAGGGAGCGCCTTCAGGGCATCGGACTTGCCAAGCCAGGGCTCCAGGAGCGCCGTGGAGTCGTCGAGTGAGAGAATGCGCGTTCCGGTCACCCCTGGAATTTGATTGATCAACGCAGCAACGTCCCGCAGCGTCGTCTCCGTATCAACACCATCGCGCGGGGCCACCTGCACGGTGACTTCACTCGAAAGATCCTTGAGCCAGGCATCGGCCGACTGGTTGATCATGTACACGGCGCCCGCCGTCAGGCAGGCGAGAAAACACATGATCGCGATGACGAGCGTGAGCGACCGGCCGGTAACCGAGCCAGCCGGAACGATCGGTGCATTGACCTGCGGCTTGCCTCGCCGAACCGGCTCGGCCGGCCCCGGCCGAACATCGGGTTCAAGCCGCGGCACAGGTGTTTCAGGATAGACGCCGTAGCCGCGATCGTCGGCGGTCGCCGGATAGGTCCGCGCGGGCGCCGGACCGGTGGTCGGATCCTCATCGTAGTAGGTCGGCTCCGCGGGATAGGCGCCTTGCGGCAGCGGACGACCCGGCATCTTGTCATATGATCCGGACATGACCGTTATGAAGTTCCAAGCGCGGCGCTTTAAACTGCCGCATAAGTTGATGATCGTGGGTTGCGATGACGACGGAAGTGCCGAGACGGTTCAGTTCGATGAAAAGACGCAAGAGTCGGCGCGCCATCTGCGGATCGACGTTGCCCGTCGGCTCGTCGGCCAGAAGCACCTCCGGTTTGCCGATGACGGCGCGCGCGATGGCCGCACGTTGCTTTTCACCGCCCGACAGAACCGAGGGATATGCGTGCATGCGATCGCCGAGTCCAACCCACTGTAGCAGGTCCGTCACGTCCTCGCGGTAGTCATCGATGTGTTTGCCCACGACGCGTAGGGGTAGGGCGACGTTTTCCCAGGTCGTCAGATGATCGAGAAGTCGAAAATCCTGGAATACGATGCCGATACGGCGGCGCAGCTGTGCGCGCTTCGACGGTGTGACGCGACTGATGTCCTGGCCGAACATCTCAATGCGGCCGCGCGTTGGGTGGATCGACATGAACAGCAGCCGCAGCAACGACGACTTGCCGGCACCCGAGGCGCCGTGAAGGAAGTGAAACGAGCCGGGTTTCAGCTCGACGTTCACTTCGGCGAGCACATCTGGTCCGCGATCATAGTTGAGCGCAACGTTCGTCAGCCGGATCACGTGTAAGTTCCCGCCAAGTATGGTCCTGCCGCCGGAGGCAGCGAGTTATGCCGCTAAAGCTCCCGGACGATCAATCATTTACGATTGTGGCGGCGTCGTGTGCGCCTCCAATGCGGCGGCGATTTGCCTTGGCAACGCTTGAACATTGCGGGCAACGCCCCGATACCTACATAGTCGAATCAAAAGTTTAGGCAACGGAAAGGGCCGGGCATGACGGCGGAGGCTACCACCACCGACAGCGGCGTGGAGATCGTCTATTCGGACGAAGAGATCGCACGCCGGCTCGAAGAGCTGGCACTAGAAGTGAAGTCGGCTGGCTTGAAGAACATGTTGATCGTGGCCATTCTGAAAGGCAGTTTCGTGTTCGCAGCCGACCTGATCCGTGCGTTGCACCGCGTCGGCCTTGAGCCGGAAGTCGATTTTCTAACCCTGTCGAGCTACAAAAAGAGCCGGACGTCATCCGGGCGCGTCGAAATTCTGCGCGATCTCGACCTCGGCGTGGAAGGTCGCAATGTGCTGATCGTTGACGATGTGCTGGACAGTGGGCGGACACTGGCTTTCGCCAAAGACCTTTTGTCGGCCCGCGGCGCCAACATGATCCGCACCTGTGTTCTCCTGGAAAAACAGGTGCCGCGTGCGGTCGACGTAGAAGCCGATTTTGCAGCCTTCGAATGTCCGGACGAATTTGTTGTCGGGTATGGCATGGACGTGGCTCATCGCTACCGCGAATTGCCGTTCGTCGGCCGCATTACCAAGCATTGAATGGCTGCGGCCCAGCGGGCTGAGGGGGAACAATGGCACGTATCCTGCTGGCGGATGATGATGGCACCGTGCGCGAACTGTTCCAGCGAGTCCTCGCTTCCAGCGGGCACGAGGTTCGCATCGCTCAGGATGGCCAGGAAGCGTTGGGGCATGCCGACACCGGCGGCCCTTTCGACATTCTCGTCACGGATGTCCACATGCCCGGCATCGACGGCATCGCCCTCGCCAAGGCCCTCTCGGCCAAGCAACCAGGATTGAAGATCCTCCTGATGAGCGGTTTCCCCGAACAGTTGCAACGCGGCAAGAGCGAGCTGACGGGCCGTGTCGAGACGCTGACGAAACCCTGCTCCATCGAAGACATTCGCGCAAAAATCGCTGCTCTCACGGTCTAGCAAACCGCACTTACGCGCCGCCGAACCGCCCCATCCGGAAGAGGGAGAGGTCAAACGCCGGCTGCCGACCCATGGCAAGATCGGCAAGAATTTCACCCATGACCGCGGCAAACTTGTAGCCATGTCCCGAACACGGCGATGCGACGACCACCTCGGCAAAATCGGGCAGCGTGTCGACGATGAAGTGCTCATCGGGCGTGTTTGTAAAAAGGCAAGCTCGGAGCGCCAGACAATCGCCATCGGCCTCCGGAAAGAACCGCCGCAGGCCCTCGCGAAGAACAGCCTCGTCGGCGGGCGTCGGATCGCGCGACAGGTCATCGGCGCTGCCCGTCTCCTGCAAATGATGATAGAGGCCGATCTTGAAGCCCGGAACGTGCCATTCCGGAAATTGATAAAAATGACCGAGATCGCATTTCAGATTGGAGACCGGAAAGCTGCCCAATCGAAAGTCGGCCGGTGCTTTGGGTCGAAACCAGCCGAGCACTTGCCGCTCGGGCACCGCTGTGCTGCTCAACCGAGGCACGTGATCGCCGATCCAGGCCCCCGCCGCCAAAATGAGACGACCGGCCTCGTAGATACCTTTCGACGTGCGCACCCGGACGCCTCCACCGGCAATCGGCGCATAGTCGATCAGTGGCTCGCGGGCACGGATGACGGCACCATTGTCCATGGCGAGATTGACCCCAGCGACGATGGCTCGTTCGCTGGCGACGAAGCCGCCGTCCGGCTGTAACACCGCCTCGTAGTCCGCCGGAAGATTGTACCCCGGAAAGCGACGCATCACCTCCGCGGCATCGAGCAGTTCATGGGCAAGATCGTGCTGCCGGCAACTGGCCAGCGACCCGCTGACAACCGCAGAGCCCGCCGGACCGATGTCCATCGAACCAGTCACAAAGAGAAGCTGTTCATCCGCACGCCGTTGCAGATCCCGCCAAAGTTCGTACGACCGGCGCAGCAGCGGCACATAGCTGGGATGTTCAAAGTAGGCGAGCCGGATGATGCGGTTGAAGCCATGCGAGGACCCGAACGTGTGGGGGATGTCGAACCGTTCGAGGCCAAGGACGCGTTGCCCGCGTTCGGCCAGACGCAGGCAGGTTTGCGCGCCCATCCCGCCGACGCCGGCCACGATGACGTCGAACGCCGTCGCTGTCATGGCGAGGGGGTCGCCGTTACCGAGGGGCGAGTGTCAGGTGACGCCGCTACCGGTTCCGACGACGCAGCAGGCGCGACCGGGGAAATGGGAGCAACCGAACCCCCCGGTGCGGTGGCCACCGGCGGCGTGGCGGGGGGATCGGGCGGCCGCGTACACGCTTTTGCAATCCGCGCCTCGGCCCGCTCCGGGCCTTCGCTCAGTTGAGCTTCAAAAGGAATGAACGAAAGCTTCGTCAGCTTGTAGACTTCGTTGGTGAAGGTCGCCCCGCAGTCGAGCACGAACTGGTGCAGCTCCGGCATCCGGCATTGAACCAGGATCGGCTTGGGGTCCTGGTCCGCAATGCGCGCGTCATAGGCTTTCGTCACGCAGCGATCAACATCGGCCATGGCGGCGACGAGACCGTCCTGAAAATGCCCCTCGAGCTTGGACAGAAAATATTCGCCGGTCACTTCGCGGATAGCGAAAATGTTCTGCATGATCGACTTGTTCCAGTCGACGTACGCCTCGTCATACGCACGTTTCCTGAATTTCACTTCTTCGAGGTCCGCCCCGCGCCGCAGCGACGAGGCGACCATGCCGGCGCGTGTTCGCCGCTCATAAACGAGATGCACCAGCGTCTCGATGGAATCCTTGCGGGCTTGATACTTGGCGTAGGTCTGTCCAAGCCAGGCGCCCACCGACGCCGTGATAATGCCATTGATGCCAGCGGAGACGAGCGCGAACATGATCAATTGTCGCCGCGTCAGGCGCGCCTGCCGCAGCATTCCCAGCATGCGCTGTGACGTCATTGGCCCCGTCCCCCAATCCCCGCGGCCAATCCCCTAGCCGCTGCCTCAGCCGCCCGTGACGCTCATATGACGAGCGACGGCCGGCTTTCTCGTCGTCCGGTCGATAATGAAATCGTGCCCCTTCGGTTTGCGCGCAATCGCGGCTTCAATCGCCTCCGCCACGACGCCATCGTCGGGCGAAGCCCGCAGCGGGGCGCGCAAATCCGCGGCATCGTCCTGACCAAGGCACATATACAGCGTGCCGGTGCATGTGAGGCGAACCCGGTTGCAGCTTTCGCAGAAATTATGCGTCATCGGCGTGATGAAACCAAGCCGTCCGCCGGTTTCCTTGACCCGCACATAGCGCGCCGGACCGCCCGTGCGATACGCAATATCTTCCAGCGAAAACGTATCGAGCAATCGTGCGCGCACGATCGACAGCGGCAGATATTGATCCGTTCTGTCAGCTTCGATATCGCCAAGCGGCATCGTCTCGATGAATGTGAGGTCGGCGCCACGGCCGTGAGCAAAGCGGATCAGATCCGCGAGCTCGGCCTCGTTGACCCCCTTGAGCGCCACCGTGTTGATCTTCACCTTGAGGCCGGCCCGTTCCGCAGCGGCAAGTCCCGCCAGCACCGTGTCGAGATCGCCCCAGCGCGTGATGGCTTTGAACTTCTGCGGATCAAGCGTATCGAGCGAAAGATTGATCCGCTCGACACCGCAAGCCTTCAGGTCGGCGGCATATTTGGCAAGCTGGCTTCCGTTCGTCGTCAGGGTCAGCTCGTCAAGCGTTCCGGCATCGAGGTGGCGCGACAGCGCGCGAAACAGCCAGAGGATGTTCTTGCGCACCAGCGGCTCTCCGCCCGTGATCCTCAGCTTGCGCACTCCACGCGCGATGAAGACGGAGCAAAGGCGGTCGAGTTCTTCGAGCGTCAACAGGTCCTGCTTCGGCAGGAACGTCATGTGCTCGGACATGCAATAGACGCAGCGAAAGTCGCACCGATCGGTCACCGACACGCGAAGATACGTCACCGCTCGCCCGAACGGGTCGATGAGGCCAGGCTTGCGGTCAAGGATCGAAACCGTATCCACAGGATGCCTATTGTTTGGGGAGCGCCGACGCAGCGGCTCTAAGCCTATTTATCTAACAACGGCGCGGCTGAGTGCAAGGGCCATCCCCCCGGCCGTCAGGACACAGGGCCATGTCCCTATCACGTTGCCAGCCTGTGCCAGCTTGTTCATGTCGGTTTGCCGGGCTAGTGATAAGGCAAATTCGAACGATCCCGGTGCGATAGGTTCAAACCGCCGCCGCGGACGAGGGGGGATGGAATGTCCGACACAAGCTTAACGCCGGCGGCAACCGGCGCGGGGGTCCTTGATCGTGAGCGGATCATCGCCGGAGCTGGCTTTAACCGTTGGATGGTGCCTCCCGCCGCTCTGTGCATCCATCTCTGCATTGGTATGGCCTACGGCTTCTCGGTATTCTGGAAGCCCTTGGAAAACGTACTGTCGGGACCCGACGGTAAACCTTTGCCGCTCTGCGCCGCTGGCGCCACGACGTTTTCAGAAAAAGCCGCCGGCACGCTGACAGCGCTGACCGCCACCGACTGCAACTGGAGCCAGTTCGACCTCGGCTGGATGTATACGTTTTTCTTCGTGCTGCTCGGTATTTCGGCGGCCATCTGGGGTGGCTGGCTCGAACGGGCCGGCCCGCGCAAAGCCGGTTTCGTCTCAACGCTGTGCTGGTGCGGCGGCCTGCTGATCTCGGCTCTCGGCATTTATCTGCATCAGCTTTGGATGCTTTGGCTCGGCTCCGGAGTGATCGGCGGCATCGGACTTGGACTTGGCTACATCTCGCCGGTTTCAACGCTGATCAAATGGTTCCCGGATCGCCGCGGCATGGCCACGGGAATGGCAATCATGGGCTTCGGCGGTGGTGCCATGATCGGCTCGCCGCTCGCCACCGCGCTGATGGGCGCATTCAAAGGTCCAGGTAACGCGGGTGTCTGGGAAACATTCGTAGCGTTGGCCGCGATCTATTTCGTGTTCATGATGATTGGGACCTTCGGATATCGTATTCCGCCATCCGGCTGGAAGCCCGAAGGCTGGTCACCGCCGGTCAACGCGAGCGTCATGATCGCAACAAAGCATGTGCACCTCGACAACGCTCATAAGACGCCGCAGTTCTGGCTGCTGTGGCTGGTCCTGTGCATGAACGTTTCGGCCGGCATCGGCATCATCGGGGCCGCTTCGCCCATGCTCCAGGAAACCTTCGGCGGCACACTCGTCGGCGCTGCCGGCGTCGGCTACCTCGACATGAAGAAGGATGCGACCCTGGCGGCCGCTGCCGCAGCGGTCGGCGCCGGCTTCGTGGGACTGATCTCGCTGTTTAACATTTTTGGCCGCATTGTCTGGGCCTCCTCATCCGACAACCTCGGACGCAAAGTCACTTACGCCATTTTCTTTGTGCTCGGCGGCGCACTTTATGTGCTGGCGTCCTTTGCTGCCGACTGGAAAATCCTCGCTCTGTTCGTGGGCGCGTTCTGCATCATCGCGTCGATGTATGGCGGCGGCTTCGCAACCATCCCGGCTTATCTGGCCGACATCTTCGGCACCCAGTTCGTCGGCGCCATCCACGGCCGGCTGCTGACGGCGTGGTCAACCGCCGGCATCGTCGGTCCGGTGATCGTCAACTATTTGCACGACACCCGTCTGGCGAGCGGCATCTCCCCGGATCAGGTCTACGGCCCCATCTTCTACATTTTAGCCGGAATGCTCGTTGTCGGGTTCGTAGCCAACCTGTTGGTCACTCCGGTTAATCCGAAATGGCAGATGACCGATGAAGACGTCGCCCTAGAGCGCGCCAAGCTGCACGAGAAGAACGCGGCGACAACCTCCGGCTCCTTCGGCATCGGCACGGGCGGACTTGACGCCAAGGCCGGTGCATTTTGGCTCTTGGTTGGCATTCCCCTTGCTTGGGGTGTTTGGAAAACGGTGGAGAAGGCGCTCGTGCTGTTCCAGTAATGACTGGCGCTTGGTCAGCCTCGTCCGCGTTCACGTGAGGCTCCCGCATGCCAGCTACAGCCTGTCGATGGATCGTCCCGATAGCGTTTCTGGCCCTGTCCGCGCCATTCCCCCCGCCTGTGCTGGCCGCGCTCGATTATGCGGCATCTGCGCAGCGGCCGCGCCAGTTTCAGGTCTTACCGTTTGACAACCCGGTACTCCGGCGCAACGCCCGAATAACGTCTCCGCTGCACCGGCCGATCTTCGTGAAATCTGAAGCCGCAGCGGCCTATATCAGGCAGGGGTTCATCAACGCCGTTCTGTGCACCATCGCAGGGGCGCTCGGCCTCGTTGTCATAGGCTTCCGCCTCTACGGCAATCGGCACGGCAGTGCCGCCACATAGCTGATCATTGGACTTGCCGGGTCGAGCACAGCGTTGCCGTCCGCTGTGATGTTGGGCAAACCGAGATCACGCGGATAGACGGCTTCACCCGGCGCCAAATCGGGACACCCGCGCACCGCGATCCTCAAGTCAGAAAAGTAAGCCACAGCACGGGTGAACGTTTCCCACGCCACCTTGTCCGACGACCACATGGGCACAATCACGACGCGCGCCGGCGTTCGGCTGGCAAATGCAAGGCCCTTCGCCAGTGACGCCGGATCGGCCGGATCGACCCGCACGGGCAATAGCGAGACGGGTGCCGTCGCGGCCAACGCTCCGGCAAGGCCAGCCATCAGGTCCGTGTCGCCTGCGGCGTCGTACGGATAGCGGTCGTCACCGGGAATATCCCAGGCGATAATCTCGCCCTCGCCATCACGTGCGAGCCGGGCCGCGATCTCCGGCCGCGTATAGTCGAACCCGACAGTCAAGACAGCCACCGGGGTCCGGCCCGCGACGTCGCTGGCGGGGGGAACTTTGGGGTCGGCAGCACGAGCGATCCCGATGGGTATCAGAACGCCGGCCACGGCGCCCAGACACCAGGAACCGCGCCACAAAATGTTTCGACTTGTCATGCGCCCTCTCAGCCCTGCATTCGGGACACGTTTCTGACCGGCCCAGTAAACCTTACGGCGCGGGCTTCAATCCGTCACGCGGGACGACGCCTGTTAGGTCCACCCTTGGAGAACAGCACGCTCCGCCGCTATAAGAAGGCCGACCGGCGCAAGCCAGTCCGGAGTGAAGACGAGGGGGCTTTCGTGACACGCATATCTCGCCGCAATTTCGTTGCTGGTGCAGCCACCGGCGGCGTCGGGCTCGCTGCAGCCGCGTGTGATCAGCAAGGTCCATCCGCGCCGGCGGTCATCACGCAGCTACCCGAATTACGCTGGCGAATGACGTCAAGTTTTCCACCCTCCCTCGACACCATTCACGGCGCTTCAAAGGTCTTCGCGAAAGTCGTCGCGGACATGACCGACAACCGGTTCCAGATCCAGGTTTTCGCTGCTGGCGAAATCATCGGCGGTCTGCAAGCCGCCGACGCCGTCACCGACGGAACGGTCGAGAGCTGCCAGACTGCGTCCTACTATTACTGGGGCAAGGACCCAACTTTCGCATTGGCGACCGGCATCCCGTTCGGCCTCAACTCGCGCATGCAGAACGCCTGGATGTGGGAAGGCGGCGGCATCGAACTGATGAACGACTTCTACCAGCGCTACAACATCTACGGTCTGCCCGGCGGCAACTCTGGCGCCCAGATGGGCGGCTGGTACCGCCGCGAGATCAATACCCCCGCTGACTGGAAGGGCCTTAAAATCCGCATCGGCGGATTTGGCGGTGCGATCCTCGCCAGGCTCGGTGCGGTACCGACGCAGATTGCCGCCTCCGACATTTATCCAGCCTTGGAGAAAGGCACGATCGACGCGGCGGAATGGGTTGGACCCTACGACGATGAGAAGCTCGGGTTCGCGCAAGTGGCTCGTTACTACTATTACCCAGGTTGGTGGGAAGGGCAGGCGATGCTGCACTTTTTCTTCAACCTGCAGAAATGGAACGAGCTGCCCAAAAACTATCAGGCCATCCTGCGGGCGGCGGCCCAGACCGCCAACACCATCATGCTGGCGCGCTACGACATGCAAAACCCACAAGCCTTGCGCACTCTCGTGCAGAATGGCGCGCTACTTCGCCCGTTTTCGAAAGAAGTACTGGACGCGTGTTTCGCCGCCTCAAACGAGGTCTACGCCGAACTCTCCGCCAAGAACGCTACCTTCAAGACCGCCTACGAAGCCATGACGAAGGTCCGCCGCAACGGCTTCCTCTGGCACCAGCTTTCCGAGCACACCATGGACACCTACATGATGATCCTGCAGCGCGAAGGAAAGCTCTAGGCAAAACGCTTCACTTCAACAGCGCGTAGCCATCCGTGTGGCATTCCCCAAAGCCGCATTGCACGAAGACAGAAACGAAGTTGATAGCGACGAGCGCGATGACGTACAGGCTCAGCGCACCGGCGATCCGCGACAGCACCGGCGTCTCGCTGATCGCCGACTTGCCGACATGATCATCATTGCCGAGCACGATGAGCTTGACTGAGTAGGCCGTCAGGATAGCAAGCGCGATGAGGATCGACCAAACCGGCATGTGCAAACCAAACACCGCCGAACCGATGTAGGCGTGTCCTGGCCTGGGGTAGATGTCGAGCAAGGACTGGCGAACCGAGACGACCAGAAGAAAAATTGCAAACAGCAAGCTGACGCCTGTGTTGCGATAGCTGAAGCCGTGGCGAAAGTTGAGGATGATACCGAACGCGACGCCGAAGAGAGCTACGCGCTCGAGAAGACAAAGCGGACACGGCAGTTCGCCGTAAACGTACTGCAGCGTCATCGCGGCGGACAGAATGCCGGCAATCACCGCCAGCATCAGAAGCAGGAAAACCGCGTTCAAAAACACCGGCAAATCGAAAGGGCCACGTTCCAGCCTCATGTCAGCACGCCCGTCCGAGGGGGCGTGTCCGGCGCCTCCGTTGAAATCCACGGCATCCGGAAGCCATACTCGGGACTGTAGACTTCAAACAGGAACAGCCACACAGCGAGAATGAAGGCCGCAGCGATGGCTGCAAGTGCCGCCCGATCCCGACCGGCCCAACCGAGAATCAAGGCGAGCGTCATCACTGCAAAGACAGCCAGCATCATGCACGCACCTCACGACCGGTTTGCCCGGCACTGCGGACGCAAGGGTCCGCCGGAGCCATTGAGCGGCATCCGCAGTCAGATGCAAGGGGGACGCTTCGCGATCGCGTCCCGTTGTAAACGGACGCTGGCCAAATTCACCGATCGTGCGAAAATCATGTCCCGACCGACAGATCGAAGGTGCAGCCGCCATGCAGTTTAGGAAGCCGATCCACATCGCGCTCACCGTGTCGTTTTGCGTGGGATGGATGACATCGCCGGCGACTGCCGCCGAGGACACCGGTGTCGCAGCCGAAGTTCTCGCCAGATCAAAGCCAGGAACGATCTTTCGCGTCTGGCCGATGGAAGGCGGAGTGAAACCCGGGATCAAAGGCTACCGCATCCTCTATCGATCAACGAATTACGACGGCCGCCCCGTCGCCGTCACCGGTGCACTCATTTTTCCAGCGCAAGCCGCTGCCGGTCCGCGAGCCGTCGTCGCCTGGGCACACCCGACAACAGGTGTTGTATCCAAATGTGCACCGACCCTGCTCCCAAATTTTTCGCAAGTCATCATGGGGCTGGACGAAATCACCGACCGCGGCTGGGTCATCGCGGCGACCGACTATATCGGCCTCGGAACCAACAATCCGCACCCCTATCTGATCGGCATTGCAGAAGCCAACGCAGTGATCGATATCGTTCGCGCCGCCCGCCAGCTTACCGATGTCGCCGCCTCGGATCGTTTCGCCGTGTGGGGTCATTCGCAAGGCGGCCACGCGGCGCTGTACACAGGTCTGCACGCCAAAACCTATGCGCCGGAATTAACGCTCGTTGGCGTGGCCGCGGCCGCGCCGGCGACCAAGCTTGCCGAGTTGTTCAAGGCTGATGAGAATTCATCCAGTGGCCGCAGCCTGTCCGCAATGACGGTTCTGGCATGGTCGCGCCTGTTCGGCTGGCCGCTCGGCGAATTGGTCGAACCGGCGGCAATGCGCCCCTTCGAGCGGCTCGCCAGCGACTGCATCGAAGACCTGCCGCAGTTCCTGCGCGAAGACGACGACGAAAACGACCTGCCGCAAGTCTTCCTCAAAATCGATCCCCTGACCGACCCGAAGTTCACGCCCATCATCGCTGCGAATACGCCGGGGCCGATGCCGGCCGGCACGCCAGTGTTCATTGCGCAAGGCACGGCCGACACGACGGTGCGGCCCGAAATCACCAAGCAATACATCAATGAGTTATGCCGGGGCGGTGCCAAGGTGCACGTCAAGTGGATGCCCGGCGTCAGCCACGTTACCGTCGCGCTCGATAGTGCATACGACGCGGTCGAGTGGATGGCGCAACGGTTTGCCAGCGCGCCAGCGCCAAATCAATGTTGAGCGCCAGCGCCCAGCGAATTCAGAGACATCCGCAGTCGCAATCAACCTGGCCGGATCTGCCCGCTGCCGCGCACCACATATTTGAAGCTGGTCAACTGTTCGACACCGACCGGCCCGCGCGCGTGCAATTTACCGGTCGCAATACCGATTTCCGCCCCGAACCCGAATTCGCCACCGTCGGCAAATTGCGTCGACGCGTTGTGCAGCACGATGGCGCTGTCGACTTGCGTCAGAAATTGGTTCGCAGTGGCCGCGTCGCTCGTAATGATCGCGTCTGTGTGTTGCGAGCCGAGCCGCGTGATGTGATCGATCGCGCCGTCGACACCCTCGACCGTCTTGAGCGCGATGATACTGTCGAGAAATTCCTTCCCGAAATCGTTGGTCGCCGCCGGCTTCACGCGGGCATCCACGGCGCGGGCCGCTTCGTCGCCACGTACTTCGCATCCCGCGTCGAGCAATGCCGTCACCAGCCCAGCTAGAAGCTCACTGGGTGCTGCGCGATCAACTAGCAAACATTCGGTCGCCCCACACACACCGGTGCGTCGCATTTTGGCGTTGACCACGATATCTTTCGCCATGACCGGGTCTGCGGCCTTGTCGACGTAGGTATGACAGATGCCCTCCAGATGCGCGAAGACCGGTACGCGGGCGTCCGACTGGACGCGCTCGACGAGCGAGCGCCCACCGCGCGGCACGATGACATCGACCGCGCCATCAAGCCCCGACAAGAGATGGCCGACAGCGGCACGGTCCGTCGTCGGAATCAACTGGATGGAATCTTCCGGCAATCCGGCTGCCTTCAGTCCCGCGACCAGACAAGCATGGATGGCGCTCGCGGAGCGAAAGGCATCCGAACCCGTTCGCAGTATGGCCGCATTGCCTGACTTGAGACACAGCCCGCCAGCGTCAGCGGTCACATTCGGACGGCTTTCATAGATGATACCGATGACGCCGATCGGCACGCGCACCCGAGCAATGTTCAATCCGTTCGGACGTGTCCACTCGCTGAGAACCGCACCGACGGGATCAGGCAGCTCGGCAATATCCTCAAGCCCGCGCGCCATCGCTTCGATGCGCTCGTCCGTCAGTCTCAGCCGGTCAATGAACGATGCAGCCAACCCGGCCGCTTGCGCAGCCTCTGCATCGGCCGCGTTTGCCTTCAGAATAACGGCGCTATCTTGCCGCAAATGGGCCGCCATGGCGCGCAGAGCCGCATTCTTCGTTGCCGTTGGAGCAAGTGCCAACGCGCGGGCGACGACACGTGCCGCGCGGCCGATGGCAAACATCGCCTCGCGCAAATCCTGCGATTTCTGTTCGGGCCGGGCTGCCGACATCTACTTCCTCGATAGGGCCATGTCGTCACGGTGGACGAGTTCATCGCCGCCATTGTAGCCCAGGATCGCTTCGATGTCGGCGCTGCGTTTGCCGACAATCCGGTCGGCATCTTTATTGGTATAGGCGACGAGCCCGCGTCCCAGTTCGCGACCGTCAGCGGAACGGATAATAATGGCATCGCCGCGGTCGAACGTCCCTTCGACCCGCGTCACGCCCGCGGGCAACAGGCTACTGCCGGAAAACAAGGCCTTTTCGGCCCCGGTATCGATATGAAGAACTCCGCGCGGCTCAAGTTGACCGGCGATCCAGCGCTTCTTCGCCGTCACCGGGTCTTGTTTGGCCAGGAACCAGGTCACCGTCGAGCCTTCACCGATCGCCCGCAGCGGATTCATCAGGTTGCCCGCGGCGATAACCATATGCGTGCCGGCACCGAGCGCAATTTTTCCAGCCTCAATCTTGGTCTTCATCCCGCCCTTGGAAAATTCCGTCCCCGGCGCGCCGGCCATGGCTTCGATCTCCGGAGTGATCTCGGTCACAATAGGAATGTGCCGCGCCTTGCGATCGGCGTGCGGGGGCGCGGTGTACAGCCCGTCGATATCCGACAGCAGTACGAGGCAGTCCGCCGAGACCATCGAGGCGACGCGCGCCGACAGACGATCATTATCGCCGTATTTGATCTCCGCCGTGGCAACCGTGTCGTTCTCGTTGACAACAGGAATGGCGCCAAGTTCGAGCAAGGTCTCGATCGTGTGCCGCGCATTGAGATATCGGCGCCGCTGCTCCGTGTCGCCCAGCGTCAACAGGATTTGAGCAACCGTCATACCGTGCTCGCCAGCAAGCGCCTGATAGGCTGCCGCGAGGCTGATCTGCCCGACCGCCGCCGCCGCCTGGCTTTGCTCCAGTTCGAGCGTTCCCTTCGGCAGCCCCAGCTTGTATCGCCCAAGCGCCACCGCACCAGATGATACGAGGACGACTTGCCGGCCTGCCTTGCGCAAACTGGCCACGTCTTCGATGAGCGACGCCAGCCACTGCGACTTCAGCGTACCGGTCGTCCGGTCCGCGAGCAGCGCCGAACCGATCTTCACCACAATGCGCCGCGCCCGATCCCACTCGGGACGGGCGGCGCTGGCATGCGCGGCGGACGGCGGCGTGGGGGACATAATGGAATAACCTGCGGATGAGGTTGCTGGATTAGCCCTCAACCCGCCCGCGGTGCAAGCAGGATTATGGCCGCGCCGGCTAAACACGTTGCAGCGCCGAGCGCGTCGAAACGGTCGGGTCTCACACCCTCGACAGCCCACATCCACGCCAGCGAGGAAACAATGTAAATGCCGCCATACGCTGCAAAAGCGCGCCCGGCCGCTTCGGTAGGGATAAGCGTAAGCAGCAGCGCGAATGCAATGAGCAAAGCCGTTCCAGGCACGAGCCAAAGCGAGCTTGCACCCGACCTCAACCATGCCCAAAAGGCAAAACAGCCTCCGATTTCCGCCAAGGCCGCCAACCCGTATACAAGCAATGATTGCATCGATTCAGTCCTTGCCACGGACAGGTCGGCACTTCCCCGCCGGCTTTTGCGCCAGCGTGGCGATGCCATCGAGGAGGATCTCGATCGATGTCTCAAACACATCGCCCGCATCGAGCGTACGCAACGTCGGCAACAGTCGAGGCATGGTCGACAGACCGGGTGTGGCCTCGATCTCTTTCAACGCATCCGCGTCCGGCCGGCTTGTCAAGCCGCCAGCTTCACCAGCGCACAGCCCAAGCAAAGCGGCATAGAGACCGCATTCGACGGCCGGTAAAATCGAATCCGGCAAGCCGGCGTCGGAAAGTGCAGCGAACGTGTCGTCCGCCAGGACAAGATCCTGCGAACCGGTGGTCCAATACCGCATCAAAATCGGGAACGTGCGCGGATAGGTCTGCGCCACGGCCCGGTATTGTCGAGCCATGATGAGCAGCCGGTCGCGCCACGGCAACGAGCGGTCCGGCCGTTCGATACCCGCATGCAGCCGGTCCGCAACCGCGCGCTCCAATCCTTCCCGCGAGCCAAAATGATAAATCAACGCCGCAGGATCACAGCCGATTGCGCGAGCGGCCGCGCGCAGCGAGAAATTGTCCACTCCCGTGCGCTCCATCTCGGCGAGCACGGACGCAAGCAGCGTCGCGTCGTCCAAGCCGCGCTGACCCCGTGGCTGCTTCTTTTTCAACACTGTTGAAATAAGACCCTTGCCATCTGCTTCTGACCATTCTATTTCAACACTGTTGAATAAAGGCAGTGGACCATGAGCGCAAGCATTTCAGGGGTTAGGTCGGCGACAGAGCGCCGGAAAAGCCTGACCGCCGTCATCCTGTCCTGCTTCGGTGTCGGCATAGCCTTTGGCCTGGGTTATCCGCTGACCGCTGTGGTGCTGGAAGGCCGGGGAGAGCCGTCTTGGGTTATCGGCCTCGCCGGCGCGGCGCCCTCGCTTGCCATCCTGGCCTTGCTTCCAATACTGCCGCTCGCGGTCGCCCGTATTCGCCCTGCGACGGCAATTATCCTGGGCTGCATGTGCTGCGCGGCAGCCTATGGATCACTTTACTTTCTCGAGTCCACCTGGGCCTGGATCGCGCTTCGCTTTCTCATGGGGGCGACCATCGCACTGCCGTGGATCGTCGGTGAAACATGGGTCAATCACATCGCCGACGACAGCCATCGCGCCCGGGTGATCTCCTTTTACGCCGTGTCGTTCTTCTCCGGCTTCGCTATAGGGCCGATTTTGCTTGAGCACTTTGGATCTGACGGGCCTTGGGCCTTTGTCATCGGGGCCGGTGGTGCACTTCTTGCGGCGCTGCCGATTTATATCGCCCGCGATCTGGCGCCCGATTTGGCCCATGAGCCCGCCACCGGTTTAATCGGCGGCATGCGGCTGGCGCCGGCGGCAATGGCCGGCGCGTTCCTCGGCGGCTACCTTGAGACGTCGCACTTTGCCTTGCTGCCAAACGTGGCCATCGCCGGCGGCATGGACGAGGCGACAGCGTTACGGCTCCTCACCGCTTTGATCGTCGGCGGGCTTTTGACACAGTACACCCTCGGCTGGCTTGCGGACCGCACGTCGCGCAAAACTCTGCTGGTGGCTCTCGGGCTCATCTATGCCGCGCTGATCATCCTGCTCCCGCTCGTCCTCGGCACCCCCCGCCTCGCACTAGCCCTGATTTTCATCCTCGGCACCACCGTGATCGGTTTCTACATGCTGGGGCTCGCAATGCTCGGCCAGGAAGTCGAACCGAGCCAACTTGCGACCGCCAACGCAGCGTTTATTCTCATGTACACCAGCGGCGGCATCGTCGGCCCGGCCATCTCAGGCGTTGTCATGACCGGCGGTCCCGTGTTCGGCTTCGTCACCTCCACCGCGATCGCCGCCCTCGTGTTCACAGCTGTCATTGCCTTCGCTCGCAGCCGCCCGGCATGAAGCCTTGCCGCCGGCCGTCCACCTGCGCTAGTTGACGCAACATGAGCCTGAAAATTCGCATCATTCCCTGCCTCGACGTCAAGGACGGCCGCGTCGTCAAAGGGGTCAACTTTGTCGATCTCGTCGATGCCGGTGATCCGGTGGAGGCCGCGGCCGCATACGACGCGGCCGGCGCGGACGAGCTATGCTTCCTCGACATCACGGCGAGCCACGAAAACCGTGACACAATCTTCGACATCGTCGAGCGCACGGCGGAGCGCTGCTTCATGCCCTTGACGGTCGGTGGCGGCGTGCGCACCGTCGATGATATTCGCAAGCTCCTGGAAGCTGGCGCCGACAAGGTTTCGATCAACACCGCCGCCGTGTTCGATCGGCAGTTCGTCAAAGTCGCGAGCGAAAAATTCGGCGCCCAGTGCATCGTAGTCGCCATCGATGCAAAGAAAGTCTCTGCACCCGGCATGCCGGATCGCTGGGAGATCTTCACCCACGGCGGCAGGAAGCCAACGGGCATCGACGCGGTGGCGTATGCAAAGGAGGTCGTCGCGCTTGGCGCGGGAGAACTATTGCTGACCTCGATGGACCGAGACGGTACCAAAGCCGGCTTCGATATTGCTCTGACGCGGACCATCGCCGACGCCGTGCCCGTCCCCGTCATTGCCTCGGGAGGTGTCGGAACACTCGATCATCTCGTCGACGGCGTGAAAAGCGGACATGCCAGCGCCGTGCTCGCTGCATCCATCTTTCATTTCGGCACATATACGATTGCCGAAGCCAAGGCCCATCTGCTGCGCGCGGGAATAGCTATCCGGACTTGAACTAGATCATTGATGCGGGCAATAATTCGCATCTAAACAATCAATTTCCATAATCTTTATCGCAGCGTGGTAACCCCCCATGTTCAACTCATGGAGGTCCGCTCATGAAGTACGCTGCCTGTCTAGCCACCGCCCTGCTCATTCCACTGCCAGCCTTGGCGAATGAACCCGCGACGGCTGCAAAGACCGCGACATGCTCACCTGTAACGGAAAGTGAGATCGCCGCCCTTTTCGATAAATGGAATGCGACGCTCGCGACGAAGGACCCGACCAAGGTCGCGTCGCTATATGCCGCCGACGCCGTCCTTCTGCCAACCGTGTCCAACACAGCGACAACGCCGGACGAAATAAAGACCTACTTCGTCAACTTTCTGAAGCTCGAACCGCAGGGCAAGATCAACACCCGCAAGATCGACATCGGCTGCAACCAGGCTTTTGACGTCGGCACGTACACGTTCTCGGTCAAATCAAGTGACGGCAAGCCGTCCACGGTCGCCGCCCGCTACAGCTACTTCTACGAAGTCAGAAATGGCGAGTGGAAGATCGTGCATCACCACTCGTCTAAATTGCCCGCCGAAAAAACAAACTGACAAACCTGATCCCAGGCCGGTGCACGAACATCGGCCTGCCGGCCTAAATCCGCTTGTCTCGCGAAAAGCACAGATCGGAGATAACGCACGTCTCGCACAGCGGTCGCACGGCCTTACACGTGTACCGCCCGTGCAGAATGAGCCAGTGATGCGCGTGCATCATGTAGGCCGTGGGCACTATTTTCACCAGATCGGCTTCGACAGCATCCGGCGTCTTGCCCCGCGACAGCCAGAGGCGATGCGACACGCGAAATACGTGCGTGTCGACGGCCATGGTCGGCTCGCCAAACGCCATGTTCAGTACGACGTTGGCGGTCTTTCGTCCAACACCCGGCAGCGATTGCAACAGATCCCGATCATGCGGCACCGCGCCGCCATGCTCCGCAATCAGCTTCTCCGATAGGAGAATGACGTTCTTGGCTTTGTTGCGAAAAAGCCCGATGGTCTTGATGCAATCGCGGAGCTTGTCTTCTCCCAACGCCAGCATTTTCTGCGGGCTGTCCGCCACCTGAAACAGCGCCCGCGTCGCTTTATTGACGCCGGCATCGGTGGCTTGTGCCGAAAGCACGACGGCCACGAGAAGGGTAAATGGGTTGGTGTGTTCGAGTTCGCCTTTGGGTTCCGGGTTCTTTTTGTAAAATCGGAAGAAAATGTCGCCGACTTCCTCCGGCGTGCGCCTGCGTGGCCGCGGGCGCGGCCGCGCCTTGACCTTGCCAACACAAACTTCTTCCGTCTGAATGGCCCCAGAAACGTTCCCTCGTAAAGTGGACTTCCCTTTTCGCGCGGACAAGCGTTTCATGTCGACGAACCTTTGAGCAACGTGCCGCGACATGACGCAAATCTCAACACCAACGCAAGAACCCCGGCTCTTCAGCGCCATTTTGCACCCGCACCGGTCGCTGTCGAATACGAACTTCCTCATTTTGCTGGGCTTCATCGGCGTCGTCAGCTTCGTTACAGGCGTGGCTTTCACGCTGATGGGCGCCTGGCCGGTCATGGGGTTCTATGGTCTCGACGTTCTGGCGATCTACTTCGCATTCAAGATCAATTATCGCGCCGGCAAAGCCTACGAACTGATCGAGCTGTCACCGGAACTTCTAAAGATCACGCAGGTCCAGCCCTCAGGCCGCAGCCGCAGCTTCGATTTCAACCCCTACTGGGTGAAAGTGCTGTTGAACGAATGGCCGGACGGCAGCGCCGATTTAAAGCTGGCGCTGCACGGTAACGAGTTCGAATTTGCCAGATTTCTCAACGCGGAGGAAAAGAAGGATTTTGCTCAGGCCCTTCGCGGGGCGCTGACCAACGCGCGCTCCGCGCCGGCAGCAATGGGCTAGTCGTCGAGCATGGCCAGTGCAGCCCGCCGCTCATTCGGCTTGAGCTTGAGAAATTGAGCCCGTGCAGCCTTCACGTCCTTCTCAGTCCCGGTCTCGGCAGCTTTCTTAAGTGCGACCGTCGCTGGATGGTCCGCGCTGCAGATAAACGTCAGCGCCTGACCAAGCCGGCCCATCATGGCAGCATCGAATTTGGGCTCATCGCTCACTTGAACCGGCCGCGGCGCTGGAGCACTTCGATCTTGTATCCGTCCGGATCATCGATGAAGAAGAACCGTCCGAACGGCTGCCCGTCGTGTGTCATCTCCTTGATGTCCTTCGGCTGGAACCCCGCAGCCTTGATCCGCGCGTGTTCCGCTTCGAGATCGTCAACGACAAAGGCAACGTGACCGTATCCATCGCCGAGTTGATACGGATCGGCACGGCCCTTGTTGACCGTCAATTCAACTTCGAAATCGTTCTCGGGATTGCTCATGTAGGTCAGCGAGAAATCGGGCCATTCGCGGCGGTCTGCAACGTTCAATCCAAAGCACTTCGAATAGAAGTCGACCGACCGCGCCTCATCGAGTACCCGCAGCATCATGTGAACAGTTTTGGCCATGTCGTTTGCTCCGCTCAAAGCCAGGGACGTGTCGAGGCGGCCCTATCCTCATATGATTTGATCGCGTCCTGCTTCTGCAATGTCAGACCGACCGCGTCGAGACCGTTCAACAGGCAGTGCTTCCGGAAAGGATCGACGTCGAACTTGATCACGCCGCCGTCCGGCCCGCGGATTTCCTGAGCTTCGAGATCGACCGTCACGGTCGCGTTCGACCCGCGCTGCGCATCGTCCATCAGCCGGTCGACGTCCGCCTGCGGCAGCTTGATCGGCAGAATACCGTTCTGGAAGCAGTTGTTGTAGAAAATGTCGGCGAAGTCCGGCGCGATGACACAGCGAATTCCGAAATCAAGCAGAGCCCACGGCGCATGCTCACGTGATGACCCGCAGCCGAAATTTTCGCCCGTAACAAGGATCGTCGCGTTGCGGTAGGCCGGCTTGTTCAGCACGAAGTCCGGGATCTCGGCCCCCGTCGCATTGTCATAACGCATTTCGAAGAACAGCGACGTCCCAAGTCCTGTGCGCTTGATTGTTTTCAGGAACTGTTTGGGGATGATCATATCGGTGTCGATATTGCGCAACGGCAATGGAGCGGCAACACCGGTGAGCTTGACGAATTTGTCCATCGCGTCCTCTTGTGCAGGCGCGGATGTCACGCCCTCAATGCATCGGCCAGTGCCCGAAAGTAGCCCTCCGCCGCCGTCAGCCTGTCAACGGCAGCGTGGTGCCGATTGGCTGGAAGCATGACCGGATAAACCATACCCGTCTCGGACGGGCGCAGCTGTTCAAGGCGCCTTTTAACGCCAGCGAGCTTGCGCCCGTCAAGATGGCGTTGCAGCACGCCGACAATCGTCTCGAGATAACCCGACAACCGGCCGAATTCCCGGACCAGCGCCCGTTGCGCCGGACCGTTCACCGGCTCCGCTTCCAGCAGGTGATGTGCTTCGGCGGCCCGCGCCAGCGTCGCCGCGATTTCTTCGGCGTAAAGAGCAACCTTCTCCCGCCGCACGCCGTCCAGCTTCATCAGCTGCCCGATCCAGCGATGCAGCACCTCAGCCAATGCCAGAATACGCTTTGAATAGTCAGGAACCCGCATCGCGTGCCTCGCCGCAAAGCCGGCCGGCGGCCGGGATCTATGCGGCCAGTCTAGAAGCGCGGTCGTAGGCGGGGACAACCTCAGCGGATCGTAGGGTCTGCGTAGCACTTGCGCATGTACTCGCAGCGGTGCGAGCCAGACAGATGCATGCTGGATCCCTTCGCCGGCGAGATGAACTTACAGACCTCGTCCAGCCCTTCTTCCGTCAGCCAGCCTTGGCGCCGCCCGCGTTGCACCGCAAAGCAATCGGCCGTCTCCTCATCGGGGCCCCGAAACTGATGCCCGCATTCGTGGGCATAGATCCACATCTTCACGGGCGTCGAGACCCGATCGACCAGTCTTGGGTTGATAATGAGAAACCCCGGAAAAGCGGCGCCGTAATCGTCCAAATTGTTGTCGATCACCGTCGGACGCTGTCCACAAACCTGCCGGCGCCCGTCGAGCTTTAATTCGCCGGGTTTTAAGATCGGCGCACCGCCGACATGCGCTGCATACTCCTCCGGCGTTGGAATGGGATCGTCCGCAAAACATGGACTTGCCAAAACAAGCATCGCTCCAGCGACGAGCACGACGAGCGATTGGAGGCATAAAGTCATGATAAACCCGGATAATTACGAACTAAGACGGCCTACCGACACCGCTGCGATCTAGCATCGCCTACCCGCGGTTGCGGTGCAAGAGGCCGCCGCCGTGATAGCCTGGGTGTGGCGACAATGTCGAACTTGGCTCACCCAAGCGCCTCGTTCTCAATCTCTTCCATGTCGCCGTCCGAAAACCCGAAGTGATGGCCAATTTCGTGCACCAGAACATGGGTAATGAGATCGCCAAGCGTTTCCCCCTCGTCCGCCCAATAGTCGAGGATCGCACGTCGATATAAAAACACCATGTCGGGCTCGCGCGGCGTATCGGTCAGGCTTTTTTGGTCCAAGCTGACGCCCTGATAAAGCCCCATCAGGTCAAAGGGGCTTTCGATGCCCAATTCGTCGAGCACTTCGTCAATGGCAAAATCTTCGCACCGTATAACGAGATCCCCACACATCTGCCGGAACTCCGCCGGCAGACGGTTCCATGCCAGGGTCGCTAACCGCTCGAAATCGGCTAATGTCGGGGCCGTGGCTGATCCCCAGTCGAAGTCGTCAGCCATGGCGATGTCTGCTCCTCAAGCGGCCCGGGCAGGAGTTTCTGCGGCGCACCCTGGCCGGGCGCTGCCGGGGCGCGCGCCTTAGCACCATGTCAATCAGGCAACAAGAAGAAGCTGGGAACGGCGTCACGCATCGCAGGCGGCAGGGGCTGCGACCGCGCGCCTCCTCCCGGCCCGCGCGAGAGTGGTATTGTACCATTTCTCGTCCGGGAACTCCGGTCGCAAGTGGCGGTTTCTTCCGTATGTTACAAAGTATCGAATTCGCACCGTCGTCAGGCCGGCAAACTGTGTTGCCCCACAAGCGCGTTATTGGCCCTCCGCCTGGCCCTCGTGTATGGGCCCCGGTGGAAGTCCCCGACCTCTCCGATCTGAGCCGCCGCTCGCCGCAACGAGCCGGCGACATGGCGTTTCGCAATTTCTGTGAACCCAATCGGTCGGAGCGCCGCGAGGCCGGTCATGCGTTTCTCGTCCGGCGCGCACGGCGCTTCCTAAACGATGCGCGCAGGCTAACAGTCGCCTCACCACATGGCGAGATCCCGGTCTACGTCTTTGAACCCGAAGATAGGCCGCCTCGCGCAACCGTTCTCGTAGCGCATGGCTGGACAGCAGAAGCATCCTTTATGACGCTGTTCGGCGAACGTTTGCGCCACTTGGGTGCTCGCGCCGTGCTGCTTGACGCCCCTGCACATGGCAAATGTCAGCGCACCCGCGCGAGCCTGGTCGACTACACCCAATCTGTCCTTCGCGTCGCCGAAGCCTTTCAACCAGATTTTGCGCTTGGCCACTCGATGGGTTGTTTCGCCGTTCTTCATGCAGGCGGCGGCGGCCCCCCATTCCGTCGCAAGTACGACTTCAAGCGCTACGTTTTGATCGGTCCACCCAACGAGTTCGGCCAGATTACACGGGAGTTTGCCGACGCCCGCCATATGACGGATGCGGCTCGCACGACCTTCGAACGGCATTTGGAGCGCGTGGCCCATCGACCTTTGCCGACGTTTACAGCCTCGCATCTGCTGCGTAGTACCAACCGGCCGGCACTCCTCATCCACTCCAGGGACGACGCCGAAGTCCCCATCGCCAATTCCGAGGCGATTATCTCGACCTACCCCGCAGCGGAACTCGCCGCATTCGATGGGCTTGGACACCGAAAACTGCTGTCCGCACCGCCGGTTGTGCGCGCGGCTGTTACATTTCTGATGAACCCCTGACCGGCCATTTGCCCGGGGCTCGCGAATCCGCCGCCACAGCGCTATATGAGCGGACGCGAAACTCGATCCGTCGCACCAACGATCCGTGTGGCGGGGTGTCAAACGCGGGGCTTTTGCCGCCACGCCGCCGGGAACTCATCATGTCGATCGCCAAACACTCCAAAGTCATCATCCTCGGCTCCGGTCCAGCCGGGTACACAGCCGCTATTTATGCCGCCCGAGCGTTGCTGAAGCCGGTTATGATCCAAGGTATTCAGCCTGGCGGTCAGCTGACCATTACGACCGACGTGGAAAATTACCCGGGTTTCGCCGACGTCATCCAGGGGCCGTGGCTGATGGATCAGATGCGCGCCCAGGCCGAACATGTCGGCACTGAGATGATCGTCGATCACATTGTGAACGTCGACCTCAATATCCGTCCGTTTCGCCTCGTGGGCGACAGCGGCGATGTTTACACGTCAGATGTGCTGATTATTTGCACCGGTGCGCAGGCCCGCTGGCTTGGCATCCCATCCGAAGATGTCTTCAAGGGCTTTGGCGTCTCTGCTTGCGCAACATGTGACGGCTTCTTTTACAAGGGCAAGGAAGTCATTGTCGTCGGCGGCGGCAACACGGCGGTCGAAGAAGCGCTGTTCCTGACGAAGTTTGCGCGCCGCGTGACTGTGGTCCACCGTCGCGACAGTTTCCGCGCCGAGAAAATCCTTCAGGATCGCTTGATGAAAAACCCAAAGGTCGAAGTCATCTGGGATTCGGCCATTGAGGAAATTGTCGGCACCGCTGATCCTAAAACTGTGACCGGCGTCCGCCTTAAAGACGTCAAGACCGGCAAAATTACGCACCGCCCGACCGACGGCGTATTCATCGCTATCGGCCACTCGCCCGCGACTGAGCTCTTCAAACATCAGTTGCCGACGACACCTGGCGGCTACCTCATAACCAAGCCCGACTCGACGGCAACCGACATTGCGGGCGTTTTCGCCGCCGGCGACGTCAAAGACGAGGTTTACCGCCAAGCCGTCACCGCCGCTGGCATGGGGTGCATGGCGGCCCTCGAAGCCGAACGCTTCCTCGCCCATACCTCTAGCCAAGCCGCTGCCGCGGAATAGACGTGACGCGACAGCAAGATCTAAGCCCGGTTTGGCCAGTTCGGGCGCGCCGGATTACTTGACTTTGAACGCGTACAGCATCCCAGTCTTCATCTGCGGGATATAGGCCGTTGCGGTCAGTGGATCATAACCAAGGTCGGCAGTTCCAGGCCCAAGCTCAGCGAGAATGTTCGCCTCGCCATTGGGCGTGATCCGGAACACTTTGCCAGCTACCCAGTCACTCACTAAGTACGCGCCACCTCCGAGTGGCTCAATCCCGTCGAGATTGCCGAGCGGTGAGCCGTCGCCATGCGAGGCAATGGTTTTGTCAGTCAGCGACACGCGCTTCAAA
This sequence comes from Hyphomicrobium sp., assembly GCA_022844105.1. Taxonomy (GTDB): domain Bacteria; phylum Pseudomonadota; class Alphaproteobacteria; order Rhizobiales; family Hyphomicrobiaceae; genus JAGVSR01. The sequence goes on from JALHMJ010000015.1 coordinate 54,441, forward strand.
TGACCCGGCACCTTAGTTTCCATGCCGTTGGTCATGACGCCCCACGCAGCAACCCAAAGCGTGTCATTCTCGACGAGCAACCCATTCGGGCCTTCAAGCTTGGCGTCGTTGACGAACACCTCGAACGTGCCGCCCGATAACCGCCAGATCGTGTTGGTTGCCATGTCGCTGACATAGATGTTCCCTGCCGCATCGGCCGCAACATCATTGAGGAATTTGGCCCCACTTGCGGGATACCGTTTGGCAATGGTGGCCGATTTTATGTCGATTTCGACGAGCTCGTCGATATCCGCGACGTACAGTTTGCCACCGGCACGCGCCAATCCTTTGGGTCCATTCAAGCCCTTGACCCACTCAAGCGTCTGAACTTTGCCGTCCAGCGAGACTGTCGACACGAACCCATTGCCGTCCTTCCCAGTCGGCACGCCATTGACGTTGCTCACGTAAACAACGCCCGCATTACTGTCGAAAAGTGCGGATTCAGGATTTTTGAAACCCGCCGTTTCCCAGACCTTCGTTGCCGAAGCCGCTGCGTTTGTGGCGGTGGCCGCGGTTGCAAGGACTAGCATGACGAGAGCGTGACGGACGGACAGCATCTAGGGGCCTCGATACTTGTAAAAAATTGCGCAGACTCAATCGACAACGCGCGGGACGCCACGAAGTTTCGCCGACGTGCGGCTACCCGACACAAGCAGTTCGGACGGCCAACCCGCTATCCTGAGTTGTCAGACGCAGGCAACCGGTTGCGTCGGCAGGCTCTGGACGGACTATAGCGAAAATGGATTGGGATAAGCTCCGTATTTTCCACGCGTCCGCCGCTGCCGGTAGCTTTACGCATGCAGGCGACACACTGAACATGAGTCAAA
>JALHMJ010000015.1:55406-75263 GCA_022844105.1 Hyphomicrobium sp.
ACTGTCGCGGAAGTGATGAGCAAGCTGCAAACAGCCGAACTGCTACTCAGCGACACGACCACAAAACCGTCTGGAGATCTGCGCGTAGCTGCCCCCGTGGGCCTCGGTTCGGTTTGGGTTACCCAGCGCATTCGCGAGTTCATGGATCTATATCCCGATATCCGGGTCGATCTGATCCTGGATGACGAGCAGATCGACATCGCCATGCGCGAGGCCGACGTCGCCATCTGGACCCGCGAGCCCGACCAGCCTGAACTGATACGCCGACCCCTCTTCACCGCCAAAGTTCGCGCTATGGCCTCGACGCAGTATATCCGCCGTTTTGGCCTACCCGAAACCTTGGCCGACCTTGAGACGGGCCACCGGATTATATCCTATTCCGGCCAGCCATCTCAGCACCTGCCCGCAATCACCTGGCTCGAAACGGTCGGTCGCGAAGGTAAGGAAACCCGCCATGCCGCCTTCCGGGTCAACTCCGTCGTGGCCATTAAGCACGCCATCATCGCCGGAGTCGGGATCGGCATGATCCCCGACTACATGACGGAACAGGAAACAGATTTGGTCCACGTCCTGACCAAAGTCGAATTCTCTAAGCCGTCGTTGCCGATACTCTTCGTCTATCCCGAAGAGCTGAAAACGTCCAAGAAAGTCCAGGTGCTACGCGATTTTCTGGTTTCCAAGGCGCGTCAGCTGCAATATTGAAACGATCATCGCCTTCACGATGGCGTGATCCACCTTCGTCTCCGGACGTTTACATGACATCCGGTGTTGTGGAGTTGACTGGCCAATTGCCACCGCCAGTTACCTCACCAAGTTCGGGTAGGATCAACTATTCAAAGCCGGGCCTTGTGCCCGGCTTCTTTTTTGGCTTATCGACCAAAGCGCACCTCGGCAGGCGCGGTGTATCGGACGTTGCCGGCCGGCCGATTTGCGAACCAACCGCGACAGCGCTATCAAACCACCAGCACCCGACGAGACGTCTCCACTCTTTCTGGAAAGTATGACGCGCGCCATGGCCGATAACGCTCCAAAGACGCTTTACGACAAGATCTTCGACGATCATGTGGTCGATCGCCAGCCGGACGGAACGTGCCTGCTCTACATCGACCGCCACCTGATCCACGAGGTCACGAGCCCGCAGGCATTCGAAGGATTGCGAATGGCCGGCCGCAATGTCCATGCGCCTGAAAAGACGCTGGCCGTGGTCGATCACAACGTTCCGACTTCGGACCGCTCCCAGGGCATCGACGATGCCGAAAGCCGCACCCAGGTCGAGACCTTGGCGCAGAACGCCCGTGATTTCGGCATCGAATATTTCAACGAACTCGACAAGCGCCAAGGCATCGTCCACGTCGTCGGTCCCGAGCAGGGCTTCACGCTGCCCGGCACGACCATTGTCTGCGGTGATAGCCACACCTCGACCCACGGCGCCTTCGGCGCGCTCGCCCACGGCATTGGCACCTCTGAAGTGGAGCACGTGCTCGCCACTCAGACGCTGATCCAGAAGAAGGCAAAAAATATGCTCGTCCAGGTGGACGGGGTGGCTCCGAAAGGCGTAGGCGCCAAGGACATCATCCTTGCCATCATCGGTGAAATTGGCACAGCCGGCGGCACGGGCTCGGTGATCGAGTATGCCGGAGAGGCGATCCGCGCCCTGTCGATGGAAGGCCGCATGACAGTCTGCAACATGTCCATTGAAGGCGGCGCACGCGCCGGCATGATTGCCCCCGATGGAAAAACCTACGCCTTCATCAATGGCCGGCCCAAAGCGCCGAAAGGCCCGGCTTGGGACATGGCGATGAAGTACTGGGAGACACTGCAAACCGACGACGGCGCCCATTTCGATCGTGTGGTAACGCTGGATGCAGCTCAGCTCCCGCCGATCGTATCTTGGGGAACCTCCCCGGAGGACGTGGTCGCCGTGACGGGTGCCGTTCCCGATCCGGCTCACGTGGCGAATGACAACAAACGCGCGTCCATGGTCCGCGCCCTGGACTACATGGGTCTCCAGCCCGGAACGAAGATCACCGACATTGCGCTCGATGTGGTCTGGATCGGGTCATGCACAAACGGTCGCATCGAAGACCTGCGCGCGGTGGCAAAAGTCGTCGATGGCAAGAAAATTTCGGCCAATCTCGCCTACGCGATGATCGTTCCCGGGTCGGGCCTCGTTAAACAGCAGGCCGAAGCCGAAGGTCTCGATACAATCTTCAAGAACGCTGGATTCCAGTGGCGCGAGCCTGGCTGCTCCATGTGCCTGGGCATGAATCCCGACCAACTCAAGCCGGGTCAGCGTTGCGCTTCGACCTCGAACCGCAATTTCGAAGGCCGCCAGGGTTACAAAGGACGGACCCATCTCGTATCACCGATCATGGCCGCCGCCGCCGCTATCGAAGGCCGGTTCGTGGACGTCAGGACGTACACCGCGTAAGTACCCTGGGCCAAGAATTATGGAACTTGAACATGTTTGCCGCATTGGTCGTCCTGGTGCGCCGCCGCACCATTTCTTCGGTCAATGACCTTCCGCACTAGGATTGACTTGCAAAAGCATACCCTAGCCGCGTAGGAACGCGGGCTGGGTGATGGCTCATTTTCGACGCGTTAGAGACCAGAGAAAGCATGTCAGAGATCATTCCATTAGGTCGTGGGACGCGTTCTAATAGTCCACAAGATCCCCGCAATAATGCTGATGCCTTCGAAATTCGGCTCCTGACCCGACCCTCCGATATCTCGGAAGCTCTGCGACTGCGCTTCAAGGCCTATGCGGCGCAGGGCTATGTCGCGCGCGCTGATGGGGCGGAGTATCGCGACGCCCATGACGACATGTCGACCACAGCCATATTCGGCGGCTACGACAATGGCCGGCTCGTTGCGACGATGCGCTTGTGTTTCAGCCTGCCCGGTGAAGAGCTCTCGAATTTGCCCTGCGCGGCGTATTATCCGGCACTCGCAGCTTACAAAACCACGGCCATCGACGGCCTCGTCGAAGTGTGCCGGCTCGGCATCGAGCCGGCCATCGGCAATACCTCCTACCGAGCCACACTTTATGGATTCATGGTTCGCTCGGCCTTGGCTGCGGCCCGCGCGGTAGGTGTATCGGCCATCGTGGTCGCGACCAAGCCCGATTGGGTTCCATATTACAAACATCTGCTCAGCTTTGAACAAATGGGCGAGCCGGCGTTCTATCCGCCTGGTGACATTCCAATCACCCTTTTGGCAGGCCACATAGATCAGGCATCGCACCGGGCTCGGATGCGCAATCGGTTCTTCCGCGTCAGCGACGACGACATTGCTCGCATGCGCCGGACGCTCGCGCCAATGTTGGCGCCTGAGGCGGGTGCGGTCGCCAGTGCCGGCGAACGGTAAAGCAGCCCCTTTCATTCCGTCAAAGTCTTCCTATTTACTCACCAACACGGGCGCTGGCTCGCAGCTCTCGCTTGAAGAGGCAAAGACCGATGTTGAACTGCCCCGTCTGCGCGACGGCTATGACAGAAATCGACAAGGCAGGGGTTACTGTTGACACATGCCCCAAATGCCGCGGCGTTTGGCTTGACCGAGGCGAGTTGGAAAAAATCGGTGAACGACTGGGCCGCGACGATGACAGTTCACGCCGTCCCGTGGCCGCCGAACCCGTTCGTCCGGCTGTTTTCCGCGATGACGACCGATATGACCGCCCGCGCGACGACGATCGTCGACGTTACGACGATGACGATGATCATCGTTACGGCCAAAAAAAATCCGGCGTACGTCGCTTCATGGATTTTTTTGACTGATCCCAGTCGCGTTTTGCCGGGCTGAGATCAGCAAAAAAGCAGTATGCATAGGCGACACCGGCGCCTTTGAGACTGTCTCGTGAGCAACCCGTTCGCCACCCGATTTGCTCCTAGCCCGAACGGGGATTTACACCTCGGACACGCCTTGTCGGCGATGACCGGATTTGAACTGGCGAGGCGCCAGCGTGGCCGTTTCCTCGTGCGTATTGAAGATATCGATCTCAATCGCACGAGCGAAGATTACGTCAGCCGCATTTTTGATGATCTGCATTGGCTTGGATTGCAGTGGGAAGAGCCGGTCGTGCGCCAGTCGAGCCGCTTCGTCGCATATCGCGCGGCAGCCGCCGACCTGCTCGATCGTGGCCTGCTTTACTCCTGCTATGCCACCCGGGCTGAAATCGAGGCCGCCGTAGCAACGGCACACCCGCGGGGCTGCGATCCCGACGGGGCACCGCTTTACCCGGGCTTATATAGAGACGCGACCGCACAAGAACTCGTTCGCCGCAAAGACGCCGGCGAACGTTATTGCTTGCGCATAAATATGCGCCGTGCGCTTACGGCGGCAGCGGCGATCCTCGACGGTGAGCCGCTGACATTTTGTGAATGGACCGGCGAATCCGCCAAGACACCAACGGTGGTCGCTGCCGATCCGGGCCGCTGGGGCGATGCGGTCATCGTGCGCAAAGATACGCCGGCAAGTTACCATTTGGCCGTCGTCCTCGACGATGCCGCACAAGGGATCACGCATGTGACGCGCGGCCGGGATCTATATGCCGCCACCGACTTACACCGCTTACTGCAAGTCCTTCTCGGTCTGCCCGCGCCCATCTATCATCACCACCGTCTGATCCTCGACCCCACCGGACGCAAACTCTCAAAAACTCTGCGTGACACTACACTTCGAACGCTGCGGGCGGAGGGAGCGACCCCGGCCGATATTCACCGCTTGATCGGATTTCCCGCCGCGCCCGCCTGACAACAGGCTTTTCACCATCTCACTGGCGGAGCCGCTTTGCCATGGCCCGCCCGTCACTTACGCGATAAAGTGATAAAGGTTTTGCCTGGGAATCAGGTGCGAGGCGCGCGACTGTGAAGAAGCAAAGGAAGCCCAAATCGCAGTCGACCAAGCGCCAGCGGACCGCAACTCCACTGCCGCTCGACACGTCCCGCATCCCTCGCCCTTCGACGACCAAGTCAGCCGCGACACCGTTGCGGCGCCCGGCGATCCGCCGAGCGCCACCGCAAAGCCCTTACCGTGCCGTGACGTCGGCATTGAGCGCGGCATGGCAGCGGCTCATCACCATGGACCGGGCGGACCGCGCCGACGCGGTCATGCTGGCACTGCCGGTCGTGCTGGTCGCCCTGACGATTGGTGCTGCCCGTTACACCCAATCAGCCGGCCCGGCCGAATTGACGGGCCTGTCGCCAGGGGCACGGCACGCGCTGATCGGCTTGCCGGCAAGCGCCACGCCGGTTGTCGTGCTGTCCCCTGACAAACCAAATCTGACCGCAGTCACTCTTGAAACGCCGCCGCTATCGAAAGCCATAACCGCCGTAGGCCAATCGACCGACGTCCAACCCTCGCCGACCACCACGGTGGCCACAGCACCTGAATTTGGCAGGGCAGCCGAGATCCGACCCCTCGCCGATCCGGTCGCAACGACGCCGGTCCGACCCGCCCCGGCTACGCCGAGCCCGAAGCCCTCCGAAAGCCCTGGGGTGGACGTTCCCGCCGACGTGATCCCGCCCGTTTCAGCCCGCACCGCACAGGTCGCAGCTCTCTTGCCGCCCGCGACTGCCGTGACCCCTCGGAAGCCCGACGTCACGGCTCCGGTGTCAGAACTCGCCGACGGCCCCGAGGACGTTCAATCGGTCCTGACTCAATGCCGCTTTGAACGTGCGCCCACTCGCACGCCCCGACCCGTCTCCTGGACACCCGCCGACCCGGAAAGCTTCGGGCTGGCGCTCGCCGCATCTGCCCGCCGCCAACTGCAAAGTTTTGTCATTTACAACGACCGATATACCCGGCTCAAATATCCGATGGGCGACGTTCACCCCATGTACGGGGTCTGCACTGACGTCATTATTCGTGCCTACCGCGATTTGGGAATCGATTTGCAGGAATTGGTGCAGACGACGAAAACCGGGTCCGGCGATCCAAACATCGACCATCGAAGGGTCGACACCTTGCGCAAATTTTTCTCCCGTTTCGGAGAAAGTCTCCCAATCTCGAGTTTTGCGGAGGATTATAAACCGGGTGATATTGTGAGTTATTGGCGGCCACAGAACCGTCACTCGCGAACCCACATTGCTGTCGTTTCCGATCAGACCGGACCGTCGGGCCGACCCCTCATCATCCATAATCGCGGCTGGGGGCCGCAGCAGGAGGACGGCTTATTTGTTGATGCAATCACCGGCCACTACAGGTTTTCGGGACTTCGGCCCAGACGCGATCCTCCCTCAGCGGTGTCCCCGAACCGGCTAAAACCAGCCCGCGAAGCTCGATCAACCACTACACTCGGCAAGCCGATACTAAACACGGGAATGACGACCGGCAGTTCTCAGACTCCCCCTGCGCCGCGGTAATCGCTTCGCGCTTGCGAAATAGAATTCAATAAAAAATAAATAAGTTGCACGGAATTGGTCTTGTGGAAAACCGCGAATAGAGCGATTTTAATTCCATGCCCAGACTGAACCGGCGAATTTAAGCCGGTCTTGAGCGTATTGCACCGCATTTTGCCCTCCGCAAATGCGCTCATTTCTGCTCGACTGGTCAAATCGCGCTCGAAACAACAACACCATGCGCTCTTTATTTCCGATCAAAGACTTACCTCAACAGGCTGCGAAACGGTTTCGCGCGGCTGTCAAGGGTCTGCGCGCCGGCCAGGATGACAATCAGCCGATCGCCTCTACCCCACTGCCACCACTCCGGTCTGCTGGCGATCAATGGGCCTGCATTGCGGGCGTACTGTTCGATGCCCAGGCCCGGTCCACTCGCGCGCTGGCCAACCATCGCACCGCAGCCGCCCAGGTCGATGCTGCCACGTATGCGCTTCAGCGCCTGCGCGAGGAGATGGCCCCGGCTTTGCTTTATACGGTGCAACGTCCAAGTCCGGCCCCGCCCGCGCCCACGGCCTTCCGCCGCGAACAGTTCCGCCGTCGCGATCCCATCGCGGCCTGACAATTGAAAACACGGAATTGGCTGGCACTCTGGGCGTGGGCGGGCGACACAGCCGTTGCGGGCTTTACAGCGTCCGCTTTTCGAGGCGGCGCCGATGAGCAGGGACGACCCGATCGCGGATATGAACCGCGCATCCAATGACACCAGCGGGGTTGTGACCCGGGTGACGGCCGAACTCGCGCGCCACCTCGGCGATGCTCTGGCACCGGGCCTCTATCTGATCGCCACACCAATCGGCAATCTGGCCGACATCTCGTTGCGCGCCCTGGCCACTCTTGCCAAATCCGACGTCATCTACTGCGAAGATACACGACACAGCCGTACGCTCGTGGCCCACTACGGCATTGGCCGCACCTTGCGCCCATACCACGAACACAACGCCGAAGAGCAGAGGCCCCGCATCCTGGCAGACCTTGCACGCGGCGCCCGAATTGCCCTCATCTCGGACGCTGGCACGCCGCTCGTCTCCGATCCCGGGTACAAACTCGTCCGCGATGCCATCGCCGAAAGCCACACCGTCATCGCCATACCCGGAGCCAGTGCGGTTCTGACGGCTTTGTCTGTTGCCGGCCTGCCGACCGACACATTCCTGTTCGCTGGGTTCTTGCCGCCCCGCTCCGGCGCCCGCCGCAGCCGCATTTCGGAACTGGCGACGGTACCGGCAAGTTTGATCTTTTTCGAAGCACCGACCCGCGTCGCCGAGACGCTGGCCGATCTTGCCGAGACACTCGGTGATCGCCCGGCTGCGATCGCGCGGGAATTGACGAAATTGCATGAGGCCGTACGGCGCGGCCCATTGACGGCTCTCGCTGAATTGTTTGCGCAATCAGAGCCCAAGGGCGAAATCGTCATTGTCGTTGGGCCACCCAGCGCGACGACGGCCACCGATGAGGTCATCGCCGCTGCCCTCCAGGCTGCACTGGCGCACATGAGCCTGCGCGACGCTGCCAAGGCCGTGGCCGACAGGCTGTCGGTCCCCAAGGCGCGCGTGTATGAGCTCGGCTTGAAACTCAAGTCGGACAAGCCGCAATGACGTCCGACAAGCCGCAAAAAGACGCCGGTCCCAGCGGCGAACGGCAAGCCCGCTATCGCGCCGGCTTGCGATCCGAATGGATCGCGAGCGTCGCCCTTCGTCTGCGCGGCTATCGCATTCTCGACCGCCGCTGGAAATCCAATGTCGGAGAAATAGATCTCGTTGCCGTCCGCGGGCAATGCCTATCCTTCATCGAGGTCAAGCGCCGTCTGGATGTGACGGACGAGGAAGCACACGCGGCCGTCGGTGCAGCCCAACGCGCCCGTGTCCGTCGTGCGGCAACCCTCTGGGTCGCGCAGCACAGAGCCTACAGAACACATGAGATCCGGTTCGACCTAGTTCTGATCGCCCCTCGTCGCTGGCCCCGCGTCATTGAGAGCGGCCTATAGAAACTCAGCGAGAACTGATGGCCGCTCCACCAAGCACGGTCTGCGCCCGCCGGTTCTGGGACCAGCATGAAATATCATCACAAACCGCGACCGGCCTCTCCTTGCCGAAGGAAATCGTCCGCAGTCGCGCGTTGGCGACACCTTGCTGGGCTAGAAAGCGACGAACGGTCTGCGCGCGGCGGGCGCCGAGCGCAAGATTGTATTCCCGCGTGCCCCGTTCGTCCGCGTGCCCTTCGACCATGATTTGATGTTGTGGATACTGTTGCAGCCAGCGTGCCTGCTCGACGAGGGTCTGCTGCGCTTCGGGCGTTAGATCTGAACTGTCGCTCGAAAAGTAGACCAGATCCCGCGTACCGGATTTGAAGTCCTCAGCCGTCCCAGGCATCGCGCGGCCTTTGCCGAAACCTGCGCTCCCGTCGCCACCCAACAGGCTGGCCGAGCCGCCATCGGCAGACTTGTTGGCGCAAGCGCCGAGAAAAGCCGTCAACATGGCCACGCAGGCGACGACAACAAAACGGTCAAACATCAGGAAACTCCACGCCACACTGGGGTGCAACAAAGGCTGACCACGGTTAACAACCCGTGAACGACCCCGTCGCCGCGATTGCGTTTCCCCGCCGCACCGCTATCCCTGTGCCAGTCAATTAGGGCGGCGCGTAGGTGAGACGTGGGCAAGACGCTGAAGATCGCATGTCAAATGGATCCGATCGATCGGATCGACATCCGGGGCGACTCGACGTTTGCAATTCTGCTCGAAGCGCGCCGCCGCGGGCATGAAATCTTCTACTACACCCCGCAAAACCTAGCCCTGCACGGGAACACGCTTTATGCGCGCGGGTCCACGCTCAACGTTTTCGACCGCATCGGGGATCACTACGCACTGTCCGAACCGCGCACCGTCGATCTCCTGTCGCAAGACGTTGTCCTGCTGCGTCAGGACCCGCCGTTCGACATGGCCTACATCACATCGACACACCTGCTCGAACGCATCCATCCCGAAACACTCGTCGTCAACGATCCGGCTAATGTGCGCAACGCGCCCGAAAAAATCTGGGTGCTCGACTTCCTCGACCTGATGCCGCCGACACTCGTCACGCGTTCATTGGAGGATGTGCAAGCCTTCCGGGCCCAATATGACGACATCATTTTGAAGCCGCTCTACGGCAACGGCGGTGCCAGCGTTTTCCGCATCCAGCCGGGAGATACCAACCTCGGCTCTCTCGTCGAACTGTTCCAGACGGTGTTCCGCGAACCATTCATGGTCCAGCAATATCGTCCCGAAGTCCGCAACGGCGACAAGCGCATTATCCTGGTCGACGGCGAGGTCGCCGGCGCTATTAACCGCGTACCGTCGCAGGGCGAAACCCGCTCCAACCTTCACGTTGGCGGCACAGCAAAGCCGACCGAACTAACCCCGCGCGAGCGTGAGATCTGCGACCGCCTCGCGCCTGAGCTCAAAAGACGCGGCCTGATCTTTACCGGCATCGATGTCATCGGCGACTATCTGACCGAAATCAACGTGACCTCCCCCACCGGCATTCGCCAGGTGAAGTCCTTCGGCGGCAACGACATCGCCGCCATGATCTGGGACGCGATCGAGAAAAAACGCGCCGTGCGCTAAGCCCGCGACGGATTGAGCGCGGCCCGCCGTTGCCATCCCAAGGGACGTGTGGGGAGTGGGTGGATGTACAGTCAGATTGCGACGTTGGCGTTCGTCGGCGTCGAAGCCCGCGCGGTGGAGGTTCAAGTCCGCATCACGCCCGGCAATCCGGCTTTCGCCATCGTTGGCCTCGCCGATAAGGCCGTTGCCGAAAGCCGCGAACGGGTTCGCAACGCCCTCCACTCCGTCGGATTGGGCCTGCCGTATAAGCATCTCACCGTGAATCTCGCCCCCGCCGACTTGCCCAAGGAAGGCAGTCACTACGACCTCGCCATTGTACTGGGGTTGCTCGTCGCCATGGGCGTCATTTCTCCCGAGGCCGTGTCAGGCTTTGCCGCGATCGGTGAACTGGCGCTCGACGGGTCGATCCGCTCAGTCCCCGGCGCGCTGCCGGCTGCAATCGGGGCCAACGCCATCGGCAAGGGTTTGATCTGCCCCGAAGCGTGCGGACCCGAAGCCGCTTGGGCCGGCGAAGACGTCGACGTCCTTGCCGCCCCGCACCTCCTCTCTCTCGTCAATCATTTCAAGGGCCTGCAAACGCTCCCGCGCCCAAAACCAAATCTCGAACGGACATCGACACCGCTTGCGGACCTGAAAGACGTGCGCGGCCAGGAAAGCGCCAAGCGCGCGCTGGAGGTCGCCGCCGCCGGCGGACACAACCTGCTCATGGTTGGCCCGCCAGGATCCGGCAAATCCATGCTCGCCGCCCGCCTACCATCGATCCTGCCGCCATTGACACCCGAAGAAATGCTCGAAGTTTCGATGGTGCACTCACTCGCCGGCGAACTGATGGGTGGCAAGCTGTGCCTCGACCGCCCGTTCCGTTCGCCGCATCACTCAGCCAGCATGGCCGCCCTCGTCGGCGGCGGCACACGTCCCAAGCCCGGCGAAGCCAGCCTTGCGCACTTGGGCGTGCTCTTCCTTGACGAATTACCCGAGTATCAGCCCAACGTTCTCGACGCGCTGCGCCAGCCGCTCGAAACCGGAGAAATCATTGTCGCCCGAGCCAACCACCGCATCCGCTATCCGGCTCGCATTCAGCTCATCGCCGCCATGAACCCGTGCAAATGCGGCGGCGGACCCGGAATGACCTGCCGCCGCGGCCCCCGTTGCGCCGCCGAATACCAGGCGCGCGTTTCCGGCCCCATGATGGACCGCGTCGATCTACACATCGAAGTTCCCGCCGTCACCGCTGCCGACCTGGTTCTCCCGCCATCGCTCGAAGGCAGCCGCGAGGTTCGCGCCCGCGTCATTGCCGCCCGCGATCGCCAGCGCGCCCGGTTCACAGCCCGTGGCGTCAAAGGCGTGCGCACCAATGCCGAGCTGTCCGGCCAGCTCCTCGACGAGATCACCGCACCCGACCCGGACGGCCAGACGCTTCTCCGGCAGGCGGCCGAGACGATGAAACTCTCAGCCCGTGGTTTTCATCGTGTCTTGCGCGTCGCCCGTACACTCGCCGACTTGGACGGCGCTGACGGCGTCGGACGTGTGCACGTGGCCGAAGCACTGTCCTATCGTGGCGAAGCCCTTCGCCAACGTCAGAACGCCTGAGCCGAACCCATCAGAATGCCGCACGTGATAAAGGCGCCGGATCGCTCCGGCGCCTTCAGAATGGTCATTGGTCCGGCCGCCGTTTTACTGCGCCTCCACAACCTTTGGTTCGGGCGGATCATTGCGCGTCTTCCAAAGCGACAAGAGAATACCGCCGAGCAGGATCGAGACGGTAATGCTAAGGGTGATGGCGGGATCAATCTTGCCGATGAACTGCTGTATGAAGATTTTGCTGCCGACGAAGACGAGCACAAGCGACAGGGCATACTTCAGGTAGTGGAAGCGGTGAACCATGGCCGCCAACACAAAGTAAAGCGCGCGCAGGCCCAGGATCGCGAAGATATTCGATGTGTAGACGATGAACGGGTCCTGCGTGATCGAGAAGATCGCGGGCACGGAATCGACCGCGAAGATCAGATCGGCAAATTCGATCAGCACCAGCGCGACGAACAGCGGCGTCGCCCAGCGCACGACTTTGCCAGTCTTGGGATCGGGCGAATGTATAAAGAACTTCTCGCCATCGATCTTGTCGGTGATGCGCATATGTTTGCGCATGTATTTGAGGATTGGGTTGTTGGCGATATCCGGCTTCTGGTCGGCCATGATGAACATCTTGATGCCCGTAAACACCAGGAAGGCCGAGAAGATGTAGAGGATCCAGTCGAACTCTTGGATCAGCGCCGCGCCAAGCCCGATCATGATGGCGCGCAGTACGATCACGCCGAGGATGCCGTAGAACAGCACACGATGCTGATACTGCCGCGGAATGGCGAAGTATGAGAAGATCATCGCCATGACAAAAACATTGTCGAAGGCCAGAGTCTGTTCGACGACCCATCCCGTCAGATAGAGTTCCCAAGCGGTCCAAGCCCGCTGACTGTCGCTGGTCGCATTGATGATATCGTCGTCGAGCGACTGCGGAATGCCATTGTAGTAGAGCCACCAAACGACGGCCGAAAATGCAACACCCAGCGTCATGCATGCGCCGGCCAGAACCATGCTTTCTTTCAGGGTCGGTTCGTGAGCCTCTCCGTGCAGCAGACCTAAGTCGATGGCCAGAATGACGACGACAGTCGTAAGAAATGCGAGCCAAACCCAAACGGGCATACCTAGAAACAGGCTGCCGAAAATTTCAACCACGTCGCGCTACTCCTGGCTTGCAAGGTTCCGAATTGGCCACGTGGGTGCCACCGCCACCGACTTCAAGGTTGCCGGTCGCTGATAACACGTCACGGTGGCTGAAGGGCCGCAGCATGGGTGCGCCAAGTGCGCTTTCATACGCATTTCTACGTGTCCCAGAGAGCCGTCGGCGAGGAATGAGACAAACATGGCGGAAACGCATCCAGGCTGACACGATCGCGTAAGCGCCGCGGCGCAATGCGACGCAACGATCGAGGTGCGGGAGCCGTGAACCCGATTAGCGATCGATGGTGAATTTGTAGGTCAAGCCAAGGCCGCCGAAAAACTGGCTCTCGCTCTCGACGATCGGGCTGTCGCTGGCATCGCCAATGAGGAGCGAATACTGGCCAAGGAGTTTAACGGTCCAGCGGTCATCCAGCGGCACATCGGCACTGAAGCCAATATAGACGTCTTTGAAACCGGCCTCCGCGTCGTACGCGCCAAGTGGCGACAGCGCGGCCTGAGCGGCATTCACAGAGAAAAACGCGTCCATATACTCATCGTCGGCATACGTCGCACCGATCTGGCCGGTCATCTTGACGCCGCCGATCATCGTCACTGGCGCTTCCACGCCGAACCGCAATAGACCGCCCGTGTCGTCACCAGTCACCTGATGACTATAGGAAACGAACGGGGTAGCAAAACCCAGCCGGTAGGCCGCATACCCGCCGAAAACAAGTCCGCCGTCCACATCGCCGAGACCATTCAGCGTCGAAGAATCGCTTTCATCGCGATCAAAGCGCCAGCCGGTCAGCGGCCCCGCTTCAAAACCGTTGAAGTTGATCAAACGCGCCCGAATATCTTCTGGGCCGCGAAACTGAACGATGCCCAATTCGTTGGAACCGGCCGGAGCGGCAAAGGGCACACCAAAGACGTCATAGTCCTTGGAGCCTTCGTACTTTGGCGTGACGATCACCAGTCCACCGACCTGCACGTCCAGAGGTCCGCTACCGAAAAGGTCCGTCGCGCCCGCAGGCGACGAAGCGAGAACGCCGACAACTGCGGCGGCCATGACAACGTGCGACGTCGAAAGCTGCATCTGCGGAATGATCCAAAAAATCCTGACTAAAACTTGTAGCGCGAGAGAATGAGCGATGGATTACTTTTCGCACCCCATGCTCGTCGCCAGCCATCAGCTGTGGCAAGCATGTTACACGCGGCAAGGCGCCACCCGTAGGCGTTAGCCCTTATTTCGCTTGCCGAGCGTCCTCAAGCGCAGCGCATTGAGCTTGATAAAGCCCTGGGCATCCTTCTGATCATAGGCGCCTTTGTCATCTTCAAACGTCACCAGCGTCGGCGAATAGAGCGACTTGGCGCTCTGTCGACCGGTGACGATAACGTTCCCCTTATAGAGCTCCAGCGTCACCTCACCCTCGACATGCTCCTGGCTCTTGTCGATGGCGGCCTGCAACATCTCGCGCTCGGGCGAAAACCAAAAGCCATTATAAATCAGTTCCGCATACCGTGGCATCAGCTCGTCTTTCAGGTGCGCGGCGCCGCGATCGAGGGTCAGGCTCTCAATCGCCCGATGGGCGGCGAGCAGGATCGTCCCACCGGGGGTCTCATAAACGCCGCGCGACTTCATTCCGACGAAGCGATTTTCGACGAGATCGAGACGGCCAATCCCATTATCGCGGCCAAGATCGTTGAGCGCCTTCAACAAAGTCGCCGGCGAAAGCGCCTGACCATCGAGCGAGATGGCATCGCCTTTGGCAAATCCAATGCGAATCGTCGTGACCTTGTCGGGCGCATCGACGGGAGAAATCGTCCGCTGATAGACGAGTTCTGGCGGCTTCGTATCAGGATCTTCCAAAACTTTGCCTTCGGACGAGGAATGCAGCAGGTTTGCATCGACAGAGAACGGCGCTTCGCCCTCTTTGTCCTTCGCAACAGGGATCTGATGCGTGCGCGCGAACTCCAGGAGTTCATCGCGGCCCTTGAACGACCACTCGCGCCACGGCGCAATGATTTTGATACCAGGCTCCAGCGCGTAATAGCCCAGTTCGAAGCGAACCTGATCGTTGCCCTTACCCGTCGCACCATGGCAGACGGCATCGGCGCCCATTTTGCGGGCGATTTCGATCTGCTTCTTGGCGATCAACGGCCGCGCGATCGATGTTCCAAGCAGGTAGACGCCTTCGTAGAGCGCGTTGGCCCGAAACATCGGGAAAACGTAATCGCGCACGAACTCTTCGCGCAGGTCCTCGACAAAGATGTTTTCAGGTTTGATGCCAAGCATCAAAGCCTTCTTGCGCGCCGGCTCCAGTTCTTCGCCCTGACCAAGATCTGCGGTGAAGGTAATGACCTCGCAGCCATACGTCTCCTGAAGCCATTTCAAGATGATGGATGTGTCCAAACCACCCGAATAGGCCAGCACGACTTTCTTGATGCCGGATGCCGTGCCTGAGGTGACTGCAGTTGCGGCCATCGTGATGTCCTGTCAGTAAATATGAAACGATGTCGGGAATGGAAAGCGCGCGCACTATAGGGGGCAGCGACGACACATCAAGCCGATGCGGCGATCGGCCGGAACGCAATGCTGCGCTGCAAACAGACTGTGTCGCCCATGCACGCCGCGAGGTTTATTGCGCCCTGCCGCCCCCAGTTGATGAGGAAAACATCACTTTGCCCCCTTCCCGACCATGGGATTGCGATATTTGTGTCGTCAACGAATTAGCGATTGGGGAGCGTGGCATGCGAGACGGGAAGACGAGCCGATCGGCTCTGACAGTGTCTTGGTCTGCTATTTTGCTCACTGTTGTGGCAACATCCGCGGCCGTGATCGCCGCAACAGCCGCCCACGCACAAGCGCCGTGGTCGGGACCCGATGAGCAATCCGCCGCGCCTGCGGCACCGGCGGCAGCCTCTCCAAAAACCGAAGCGGAAGATTTGCCGTGGCTCGCCACCACGAACTCCGCTGGCACGCCGGCACGAGCCCCATCCGACAAGAACCCCGCCAAGGCAGAAACAAAACCCGGCGCCAAAGTCGACGGCAAGAAAACGGCGAACGCCGCGCTAAAATGTGAGGCCCAGGCGGAAGACGGCTGCCGAGCCGTTAAAACCTGCGCCTGGGTAGCGGCCATTCCACAGCCCGACGGCAACATGATTCCGGCCCGTTGCGCTGAGCGTAAAGTGAATGCCCAGGAGAAGAAGCCAAAACCGATCGTCGCGGCCAAGCCAAAGCCCAAGCCAGAATCGACCGGCGCCGTACCGAAAAACGAAACCACCATAACCGAAGCGGTTCCGCCGAAGGATGAACCATCAGCGCAGCCTAAAAGCGAGGCAAAGGCCGCAACCCCGCCAGCTGTCACCGAGCCCGTCGTACCGCCGGTTGACACGGCCGCACCGCAAGCAAACACAGCCGCGCCGGTTGCAGCCGAAGCGCCAAAAACCGCTGACGTGCCATTTGTGATGCTGCCCCGCGCGCCGGTACCGTTCCTACCGCCAGAGCCGGCTCAATCGGCCGTACCGGCCGTTTCGCCCACAACCGAAGCCACCCCGATCGCCGCACCGGTGGCGGCAGATCCCGCGCCAATCGCGACGCCGGCAGTGGCAATCCCTGCTCCGGACCCACAAGCCGTCGCTGCCGATGCGCCACAGTCTGCCGCACGGCCGCTGAGCGTTCCCGGCCTCGTCATAGTCGAATAAAACCGCTTATACGGTCCGTTCGATCCACGGCCACAGCAGAGCCGTGGCCGGTGCGAGCGTTACGAACGATTTTATGAGCGGCGATCCCATCCAGACCTGCGCCGTGGCGAAACCGTTCGCCGATTGGTACGCGGGAAATCCGGCGGGCGCGGCTGCTTCGGCTGTCTTTTTTGCCGCATCGAGCAGCGCCACATTAGCTTCCGCCATGGGCCATGCGACCGAGCCCGGCACGCCCGAAGAGATCATGCCGTAAGCCCATGGCCACGTCGCTGGAACCGCGGTTTGCGGCATCCAGGTCCACCAGTCAAAGGGCGAGGGCGCCCCTTTCATCCAAGTCTTATGACTGACTTGCATGAGGTTGCTCCAAGCCGCGAAAGAGTTCATGGCCGGTTTTGTTGGCGGATGGTCAATGGCGAGCAACGTAGAATGCGGCCGTTTCGGCGCTCCCGACCACTCCCACACCTCGTCCTTGACCGGTGCCTTGGGCAGAACTGTTTCGGCAACCTGCGTCCAGACCGAAAGCGTGCGAGCGTTGGTTTCGTACACAGCATTGATGGCCGCCTGCGTGTAGCCGAACGCCGCGTCCATACTGCGCTTGGCGATTTCGACCTGTTTGGCTGGCGTGAGCATGGCGAAACCCTCGTCCAATTGACGTTATGTTGCACCGCACAACGTACGCGGACATGGCCCGCTTCACAATCGAATTTCCGGTCTAACGACGAAAAACGTCATGATTTCAGTCGCTGGTTAGGATGCTTGGCCGTGACGGCGAAACAGCCGACCGGCGCTACGCCCAGCCAGCACCCAATAAACAAGACCGGCAATCACGCCTGAAACGAAAAAGGCCCGCACCGCGTAATCATTGCGCAGGGTTAACCCGCCTCCCTCACCGGCGATGACGGTCAGATACCCCGATATCGCGACCAGCCCTCCGGCAATGACGAAGGTCAACCAGCCGCGCAGCGCAAACCATTCGGTCAGCATTACGACGATAGCAGCGAACGGCAGCGCAAACGTCGCGGCCTGAGTGGCCGCCATCGCCGTCAGCAACCCTGCTGCGGCTGTTGCTTCAAGCGTAGCAAACAATCCCGTCGGGTCGACGACGAACAGCACCTGCGTCGCCCCTGCCGCCAGACAGGCTGCCGCGTATCCGGCCACAATGCGCAAAGCCGACCGCAGCATTCAACCCCACCCGTCACACCGCCGACGCTCAACGGATAGCCCACGCTTCTGGTCTGGTTCAACTGGATTGCCGGCCTTAGGCCGTGCGCCCGGCCAGCAGCCAATAGACCGATCCTCCCGCGAACCCCGCCGTTGCGAGGACCTGCCAAAGTGCAGCCGGAGGCAGGGCCGCGCCGTCGGGCGCGCCCGCGATTGCCGCAACCGGCAGCAGTCCCAGCGCCAGCCCGCCACCGATCATGTAGTAGAGCCAGGAACGGATTCGGGCGACTTCTCCGACAACGACGAGGGCCAACCCCGGCACGATGGTCAATCCCGCTAGCAAAAGACCGCCCTGCATCGCGATGTCCCAGTAGGCTTCAACGGTGGTGACACCGCCCTCATGGCCGCTCATGGCGGCAGCTACTTTTTCCAGCCCGAGGATCAAGGCGACGAATACTGCAACCCCTCCAGCAATCAGAAAAGCAACGGGCACCAGAAGAAGTCGGCCCAGCGTGCGCAAAATCATATCAATCACCCCCGCCGTCCTGCACGTTATTTGCCGCACCGCGCTCGCTGGCTCGCAACCGCAAGCTTTCCGACTTCAACTGACCACATGCCGCCAGAATATCGCGTCCACGCGGCGTTCGAACCGGGCTGGCATACCCTGCCTTGTTGACCACATCGGCGAACTTCTCGATCTGCGCCCAGTCCGAACACGCGTAGTCGGTGCCGGGCCATGGATTGAACGGTATCAGGTTGATCTTGGCCGGAATACCCGCGAGCAACCGCACCAGTTCGCGGGCCTCGGCAAGACTGTCATTCACGCCTTTGAGCATCACATATTCGAATGTGATGCGACGCGCGTTCGACACGCCGGGATAGTGGCGGCATGCGTCCAAAAGCTCGGCAAGGGGATACTTTTTATTGATCGGCACCAGCGTGTCGCGCAGATCATCGCGCACCGCATGTAGCGAAATGGCAAGCATCGTGCCCGCCTCCTCGCCCCAGCGCCCGATCTCCGGCACAACGCCCGATGTTGACAGCGTGATCCTCCGCTTCGACATCGAAAGCCCCTCGCCGTCCGACGCCACATCCATGGCATCGCGCACATTGTCGAAGTTATACAACGGCTCACCCATGCCCATCAGCACGATGTTGGTGATCTTTCGCTCGCCAACCGGCAGCATGGTCCCATCGGCTGGGGCGCTGGCTCCCGGCCAGTCTCCGATCCGATCTTTGGCAACGAGGATCTGCCCTACGATTTCTTCCACGTCCAAGTTGCGGACGAGTTTTTGCGTGCCCGTATGGCAAAACGTACACGTCAGGGTGCAGCCGACCTGGGACGAAAGGCAAAGCGTGCCGCGATCTTCCTCGGGAATATAAACACACTCGACTTCCGGCGCGCGTGCCTCGTGCCCACGCTTGGGCAAGCGCAGAAGCCACTTGCGCGTCCCGTCGATCGAAATCTGCTCGGTCACGATTTGCGGCCGCGTCAGTTCGCAGTATTCTGCCAAACGGACGCGGAGATCTTTCGACACGTCTGTCATGGCATCGAACGACGACACGCCAGATACGTAGATCCAGCGCCACAACTGGCTGACGCGCATGCGGACCTGCTTTTCGGGCACCCCGGCCGCGCGCACGACGTCCGACATGCGCTCTCGCGTCAGGCCCGCGAGCGTCGGCTTTGCGCTCTCGGCCGGATGATCCGCCGAAAGGCCGCTTGCGGCGCGCGTGGGAAGAACGGCAACCATTGCTTCGAATCCAGGCGTTGTTCAGGAACAATCTGCGCTGACTTTCTAACGCGTTCTGCCATCTCGGGAAAGCCTTCGGCTGATGCAGGGTCGTCGCGGCCAACGCACGCGTGAAAGACCGTGTTGCGCGAGCGTGATTGGCGTCAATCGCTGCGTCGGGCGAGATGCCGGAAGCCGGCGTCGCAGCCGTTAGAATCAATTGCGATGTCCTGTGGGCCCAACGCGACGCACTGCAGCATGCCTACGTCGACGGTCAAATCCCACCAGGGGCGTGGCATCCGGACTTAGCGCTCAGGATGCATCGCCGCGATGGCCGCTGGTGCCGTGGCAGCCGTTCCCAGTGGGCGGTGCAATGGGCGCAGACGATATCCCAAGCCATCCACGGTGCCATACCGCGTCGAAGGCTTGATTTTGCTTGCCAACAAGCCGCGGGTGGGGCTATCCCCTGCAACCTATCCTTTACCCGACCCTTTTAAAAGGGCGGGATAAGCCGCCTTAGCTCAGCCGGTAGAGCACGTCATTCGTAAT
>JALHMJ010000016.1:0-31586 GCA_022844105.1 Hyphomicrobium sp.
CCATCCACAAACGACGATTGCAGCATCAATCGAAAGCCGCTTAAAATCGAAACCAGATGAACTGAAGCCTCCACTACGTCACGCCGCAAACTGTCTCAAAGCATTCGACGACGGACACCCAAAGGCGAAGTCGGTTTGTGGACGGCGAACCAGGCATTCTATTTCTTCGTGTACTCGATTTTGGTCGTACCGATCGTGCCGTTAAAGGCGAACGGCGCCTGGTCGTAGTAGTCGAGCGATACCGGCGAATCCAGATCGGTGCCGATGTCGAAGGTCGCGTTCGACGTGAAGTGGAGCGACATGGCGGCTGGCACTCGGCCCTGGCCGACCTCTTCGCCGTTTACCCGCAGCGTGATATCCATCGGACCGCCGATCTTGTCGACCAACTTCGACTCGACTTCGATCTTTAGTTTGCCGGCAGGCAGCTTTTCTTTCGAGCGGATCTTCGTTCTCTGAACTTCGAAGAGATTGAACTCGTAGGAAAGGACGCCGTCCTTCACGTAGAGGGCGATGCCACCGGAAAAGCCGGCAAGCGCATAGAGCACGCCATTGGCATTGGCCGGTGCATCCACGTCCATTGTCACCAAGCTGCTGACCTTGCCCAGCTTGGGCGCCGCCGATTCAGGCATGCCGGTGATCGGTGTATCGAAGGTCCATTCCGTGAGGTGGGATGCGGGAGCATCCTCGGGATGATAGAGCGCGGTCGTCCACAAACCGCCGCCGATTGGCAGGTTCTTGTTCTTCGCGGATTCGGTCAGGAAGAGGGCTTTCATCTCTTCGAGCTTCTTGGGCTCCGCCGCCGCAAGGTCGTTGGCTTGGCTCCAGTCTTCGTCGAGATGGTAGAGTTCCCACGTGTCCGTCAGCGGTGACCATTCCTTGATGCCGGGCGGGATGCCTCCAACCCATGGCTCGCGCGGACCACGCGCACTGGCGAACCAGCCGTCATGATAAACACCGCGGCTCGCCATGATGTCGAAGAACTGCGTCGTCTTCTGTCCCTTGGCCTTCGCATCGGCAAAGGTGTAGGCCATGCTGACGCCGTCGAACGAATCCTGCTCAAAGCCGTTGACCACGCGGGGCGGTTTGATGCCAAGGATTTCATAGACGGTCGGAACGATGTCGTTGACGTGGTGGAACTGAGCGCGCGGTGTCGGGTCGGGCTTGATGCTCTTCGGCCAGGCCACGGCCATCGGCTGACGGATGCCGCCGAAATAGGCTCCCTGAAGCTTGGTGCCCTTGTACGGCGTGCTGCCGGCCCACGCCCAACCCGCGTGATACATGTTGTCGGTTTTCGGACCGCCGAGCGCATCCATGCCGCCGAGATCGGCCAATGCCGCGAGGTGCTGTGAGATCTTGGTCGGGATCCCGTTCTGCGCAAGTTGTTCGCTAATAGTGCCGTACAGACCCTCGGACGACGAGCCGTTGTCGCCCCAGATGTAGAAGATCAGGGTGTTGTCCAGCTTGCCCTGCTTCTCGATCTCATCGATGACCCGGCCCGCGTTATAATCCGCATGCTCGCTGAACCCGGCGAAGATCTCCATCAGCCGGCGCTGGAAAGGCTTTTCATCCTCCGGAATCGAGTCCCATGATGCCATGGACGCCGCACGCGGTGTGAGCTGCGCATTCTGCGGAATCCAGCCCTTCTGCTTCTGCATCGCAAAGGATCGCTCGCGATACTTGTCCCAGCCGTCGTCGAATTTGCCTTTGTATTTGTCGGCCCACTCCTTCGGCACCTGATGCGGACCGTGCGATGCCCCCGGTGCCCAATACATGAAGAACGGCTTTTCCGGCGCATAGGCCTTCTGTTCGCGCAACCAGTGGATCGCGTCATCTGCGATATCTTCGGACAGGTGGTAGTAATCATGCCCGCCGGATTTGTGGGGTCTTTCCACATAGGACGTGTTGCGCACCATTGTGGGCTCGTATTGCGAAGCCTCCCCCGCAAGGAAGCCATAAAAGTATTCGAACCCGTAGCCGGTGGGCCAGTAGTCGAATGGACCTTTCGAGGTGATCTGTTCTTCGGGCGTGTTGTGCCATTTGCCCCAGGCGCCGGTATTGTAACCGTAGGCCTTCAATACTTCCGCCATGGTGGCGGACGACTTCGGTATGGTCCCGCTGAACCCATCGAAGTCGTTTGCAATTGCCGAAATCTGGCCGTTGCCGACGCGCGTGTGGTTGCGGCCCGTCAGCAGTGCGGCGCGCGTGGGCGAACACATGGCCGTGGAATGGAAGCGGCTATAGGAAATGCCGGTGTTCGCGATGCGGTCCAAGTTCGGGGTGTTGATCTCGCCACCGTAAGTCGAGGGTGTGCCCGGCCCCACATCGTCCATCAAGATGACGAGAATGTTGGGCGCGCCCTCGGGCAAGCGCTTCGGCTCGACGCGCTTCTTGTACGTGGAGCTCTCGATTGTTACGCCCGCTTGTGACGCTGAAGGAACCGGCGGAAAGGGCAGAATTTCTTGTGCCGCCCCCACTGAAGCAAATACTGGCCCCAGCACGATGCCGAACGCGGCAAGCAGAACGCGATCACTAGCCATGACTTTCACTTTCTGTTTGCCGATAGCTCCCTGTCGATGACAGTCTTCTTATTCTTTAAGAGGTGAAGAACAGATAGTTGGTCCAGCTGGTGAGGCGCATCAGCGCCATGCGGATAATCCCGGCGACCTGCACATTTCCTGTGTAGACGGCGGCGATACCGTGAGTGCCGGCAGGCAGGCGAAGGTCATCGCCCTTGTCGAGATGAATGCGAACTGGAAAACGTGCTTCTCCAGAACTGCTTGTCCCAGGCAACACGCCCGTCGCCGATAATTGTCCCTCGCTCGTTGCATCGATGGTCGTGATGACTTTCCCAGCAAAGACCTGCCCCGGATACATTGGGAATACGACCTCAGCGTAGTCCCCGGGACTAATGTGGAGATAGGCTCCCTGCATGAATGATGCGACAACGAAACCGCGGTTGCGTTCGTCGCGGTCGCAGACGAACGGCATCACGGATGCGGCCGCGCTGACTATGGCTCCAGCCTCCAACTGCAGGTTGGTGACATAGCCGCTGCAAGGCGCGCGAACCACCGATTCCTCCAGATTGTACTTTGCCTGCGCGAGCTGCTGCTTCACCTGGGCGACGGTCGTGTTCTCGTTTCCGATATTGGATTCATAAGCCTGCCGCGCACGCTCTTCGGCGGCCTTGGCGCCCACGACCCCTTGTTCTGCGGCTTGGAAATTACGCTCATAGCGGTCCAAAGCGGCCGCGGCCACCACCTGCTTCTCAAATAACTCCTGCTGACGCTCGAAGTCCGATCTCGCCAGATTGAGTTGGGCGGTCGCTTTCTCGGTCGCCGCCGTGGCTTGGTCGAGCGAGGACTTCAACTGAGGCACGGCCTGTTGGGCCGCAGCCAATGCTGCCTCCAGGCGATTGACCTCGATTTGAAACGGCTGTGGGTCGACCTTGAACAGTACGTCGTCCTTCTTGATCGGTGTGTTCGGTTGCGCGGCAATCTCTTGAACGCGACCTGGCGTTGTGATGTGTGGCACAATCTGAACGACCCGTTGAAACACGCGCGCATCCGACGACGATGGATGAAAATTGTTCATCGAAACGAGAATGAAAAGGGCAAAGATGGGGCCGACGGCAGCCAATACGAGTGCAAGCGGCAAACTCAGTTTGATCAGCCGAAGCTTATCGAATACGAGCCAGATGAGCGCTGCATACGCTATGAAGATGGCTGCCATCATTGACTGGTACTCCGCCCTAGGCTGTGGACAGCTTGCTTTCGAGCGCACGGATGCGCTCATTAAGCCTGTCAAACTCGACATCGATAGCATTCACTGGGCTTATGCCTGCAGAACCAGCTGGGCTTCCGTTTGCCGACTCGACCGCGCCGACGTCTTCTTCTGTATTCAGCTTTCGGTAGAGGTAGATCACGAAAGCTGAACTCGCCACTGCCCACAGCATGACTGGTCTCCGGTTCCGGCTAATGCGCCGACAGTTTGCTTTCTAGAGCTTCTACACGTCGCGACGCCTGCTGTAGCTTTCCGACCAGTGCATTTGCGTCGCTCTGCGAGAGGCCGAGAGCGTGTGCGGACCTTGCAGGGACAAGATACGCCCACACCATTGCGATCGGCCACAACACGATCGTGATGACGCCCATCCAACCGCAGACATTGATCGCCTCCGCCTGGGGATGACCTCGCCCCCTGGCAATCGTTCCAGGAAGTCCGCCCAGTTTGTAGAGGGCGAACGCGACGAGGACCGGGAGAACGCACAAGACACCGAGCGTCAGCCAATGCAGAAATGGTCCAAATCCCTGAAGCGTAAATCCCATCTGTGGCTCTTCTCCTTGATCGTGTCGGCGTCATCGCCTGAGCTTCCGTGGACCGCCGACGCTGAATTTCATCCCGTCAATACGGCCAGCCTTCTCGGTTTGCGTTCAGTAATTCACGGCCTCACTATTCAATCTCATCATCGCGCTCCCAGCTAGAAGAAACCTACTGCAGTGTGACGTTGACGCTCGTGATCGTCCCGTCGAAGCGGAATGGACGACGTTCGAAGTAGTCGAGTGAGACAGGCGAACCCAGATCGATACCGACATCGAACGTTTCGCTCGCGGTGAAAGCGGCGGGCACGGTGCGCTTGACGTCGGCCGTTGCCACTTCGATCCCGTCGACCTTCAAAACGACCGCAGCCGGTGCGCCAGGCTTAGCGACCGTGGTCGAAACTTCAATCTTGTGTCGGCCAGAAGCAATTTTGTCTTTCGAGCGGGCAGTGTAACGCTCGATGATCATCATGTTGTATTCGTAAACGAGAAGACCCTCGTCCATGTAAAGAGCGAGTCCTCCGCTCGCACCGCCAAGCGCGTACAATACGCCTGATGCGTTCTCGCCCATTTCGGCATCAATGATGACGAAGTTGCTCTCGCGTCCAAGCCCCGGTGCGGTAAACTCCGGCATACGGGTCGTCGAGGTATCGAAAAGCCAACTGGTGTACGGAGTCTTTACGCGGTCCTCGGGATGAAGCCGGAGCCAGATGCCGGCTCCAATTGGGAACACCCTGTTCTCTCTGGCCTCGTCGAGGAAAAGCTCCTTCATCTCGTCGAGTAGCTTGGGCTCCTTCGCGGCGAGATCAGTGGCTTGCGAAAAGTCGGTCTTCAGATCGTAGAGCTGCCAAACATCCTTGGCCGAATCCCACGTTGCCAACCCAGGCGAGACCGTCAGCCATGGAGTGAGCGGCCCGAACGTCGAAGCAAACCAGCCGTCCTGATAGATGCCCCGGCTGCCGTTGTTGTCGAAGTACTGTTTGTCTTTGTGAGTGGCCGCATTGGCCGCATTGAACGTGTAGACCATGCTGACGCCGTCGATTGGGTCCTGCTCAAACCCATCGACAACCTTGGGCGGCTTGATGCCGAGGATGTCGTAGATCGTCGGGGCGATGTCGTTGACGTGGTGGAATTGAGCGCGGGGTGTCGCATCCGCCTTAATGCGGGCTGGCCAAGACACAGCCATGGGGTTGCGCGTGCCGCCAAAGTGAGCGGCAATCAGCTTGGTACTTTGAAACGGTGTGCTGCCGGCCCAGGCCCAACCCGCATGGTACATATTGTCCATCTTGGGACCGCCAAGCGCGTCGAGACCGCCAAGATTATCCATGGCAGCAATCTGCTGCTCGACGGTGTTGGGTATTTGGTTCTGAGCGAGAAGTTCGCTGATACTGCCCGCTTGGCCCTCGGCACTGGAGCCGTTGTCGCCGAAAATATAGAAGACGAGCGTGTTGTCGCGGATGCCTAACCGGTCCAGTTCATCAATGACTTTTCCGGCCTGCACGTCGACATGCTCAACGAAGCCCGCGAACACTTCCATCAATCGACGTTGAAATGCCCGCTGGTTTTCGGGAATGCTATCCCAGCCTGGCATCGTCTCCGCACGCGGCGTCAGCTTGGTGTCTGCCGGAATCCAACCGAGTTCCTTCTGCCGCTTGAATGTTCGCTCACGCAAGGCATCCCAGCCGTCGTCGAATTGACCTTTGTATTTGTCGGCCCATTCCTTGAAGACATGATGAGGTCCATGCGCGGCGCCGGGCGCCCAATACATCAGGAAGGGATTGTCCGGAGAATACGAGCGATGCCTGCGCATCCATGTGATGGCCTTATCGGCCATGTCCTCGCTCAGATGGTACTTCTCATCGTGGGGCGGCTCGACGGTGTTAAAGTTCTCGACCAGTCGCGGCTCCCACTGTGACGTCTCGCCAGCGAGGAACCCGTAGAAGTAGTCGAAACCAATACCCTCGCCCGTCGGCCATAACGTGAAGGGTCCCATCGCCGTTGTTTCGGTTGCTGGCGTATTGTGCCACTTGCCAAAGGCCGACGTTTTGTAGCCGTAAGCGCCAAGAACCTTAGCGATGGTCGCGGACGACCGTGGGACCACGCCGGTATATCCATCCCAGTCCACCGCGCGCTCGGCAATGGTGCCTGAGCCGACGCGCTGGTGATTGCGTCCGGTGAGCAGGGCAGCCCGCGTCGGCGAGCAAATGGCGGTCGTATGGAAGGCATTGTAGCTGACGCCCTGGCCGGCAATTCGCGAGAGCGTGGGGGTATGGATCGGCCCGCCATAAGTGTCGGCCAATCCGAAGCCCACATCGTCCAGAAGAACGATCAGGATGTTAGGAGCGTCTTTCGGCAGGTGGTTCTGCTCGACGCGCCGTTCGTGCTTGGAATCTTGCAGCCGTGGCTCGGCGACGCTGGCCGAAGGTGCAGGCGAAAATGGCAGAACAGTACCGTCATCGCCCGCTTTGGCCGTCGGTGCACAAATGAGACCAGCTACCGCGACACCAAGTGCCCACTCCTTGAGATGCCCCACGCCTGTCGCCAGACCCGCCTTGAAACTTTGCGCTGAAACCATCAAGACACGGCGTCTCCTCACTCAAGACCTCTGAATGAATGCCAATTTGCCTAATCTAACATCGAAATCCGCTGCGAGTTGTCGCCTGGACGACAATTCTTCTGCTACACGTCAATATTCCGCAATCAGCGCCGTTTACCATCCGAGGGGCAATTGCCGTGACCCGGAAAAATGATGTTCCGGCACGAGGCACATACTCGCAATTGAGCAGGGGGACATGGTTCGGAAGTCTTCCGCCATCACTGGCGCAGACGCTCTTAGAAGCCGGGCGATCGGAAGAGTATCAGGCGGCGAAGGCATTTACCCCGAAGGCTCTCAAGCCCAGGGCTTGTTTGCCGTACTGGACGGCGCCGTGCACTTTGAAAAATTAGACCGGGCCGGCCATCGTGTTCTATTGCACGTCGCTCCACCAGGCTTCTGGTTCGGAGAGATTGCAACGGGAGGCGGGGCAACAACCATGGTCACCGCACGCTGCTACACGCGCGTTGTTGTGTGGCGCGTTCCGGTCTTCGTTGTGTCGAGGATTCTCAGTTCCGAGCCAGAACTCTTCAGCGCACTCAGCCAGCTTATGGCTGCGCGGTTCTCAGCGCTCATTGAGACTGTGTGCGCCATGCGTCGCCCGACGGCCTTGGCGCAAATTGCTGGACGCCTCTCACTCATGGATGAGAAGTGCAAGGACTGCGATTCCGCAGTGACGAGATCGGTCTTCCAGATGTCCCAAAATGATTTGGCGGATATGACTGGACACGCTCGGCAAACAGTCAACGCTGCAGTCAATAAGCTTGAAGATGAGGGGCTCATCCAGGTCGGGCACCGACAGATCGAGATACTCGATTCAAAAGGTCTCGACGCTTACTTCACCGGTGAGAAGTCTTAGACTGGCGTTGGCGCCGTCGCTCTCCCGAATGTCTGGTTCTGGCCCAAAGCAGGCTTCAGCTCTGTGGCTGCTCTCGGAGGTGAAGCGGAATCCGTTCCTGCGCTCAAATGCTGTGGCCGTAGCGCGCCTACGACGACTTGCCCCACTGTCGGCCCGCTTGGTGCGAACGCTGTTGGCCCGAGCGCTGGTAACCAAACCTGCGAAGATCGCTCGCTGGAACCGGACATGCCATCAGCGGTCGTTCCGGATCGGGAGCATGCTTGTTCGTCTCTCTAACCCGGAGACCAATCATGGAAAAGGAACTAGCATGCACATCTGACACGCAGATCTCTAGAAGACCCTGGAACAAGGGCAAGCTCATCGGCGCGAAGCCGCCTCTCAGGCCAAGCCACGTCTGGTCGATACGAACCAAGCTGCAGATCGAAGGCAAGAAGCGCGATCTCGCGCTGTTCAACTTCGCGATCGACAGCAAACTGCGCGGGTGTGACGTCGTTGCCGTTCATGTGGATGACATCGCCCCAAGCGGCTACTCAATGGACCGCGCGACGATCCGGCAGAAGAAGACCGGCAGGCCGGTGCGATTCGAACTGACAGACCAGACACGCATGGCCATTGACGACTACCTGAGATTGACCGGGAGACAACCAGGCCAGTTCTTATTTGCCGGCCGCAAGGATGATGGCAAACGCGGGTTGACCACGCGCCAATACGCGCGGCTGGTGCAAGAGTGGATAGCCAGCATCGGTCTCGACCCGGCAAAATTCGGCACACACTCGTTGCGGCGCACGAAGGCGGTGCTGATCTACCGGCGCACTGGCAATCTCCGGGCAGTCCAGTTGCTGCTCGGACACTCAAAGATCGAGAGCACGGTCCGGTATCTCGGCATCGAGGTCGATGATGCAATTGAGATCGCGGAGAAGATCGATATCTGACCCGTCGCCGCTATTCCACCGATTGCGGACATGCTCGGCGACGTCTTTGAAGTCGCCGAGCAGACTCATGGGATGTCCACTAATGGGATGTCGCTGCCAAGCGATCGAGATGCCTTCATAATAGCTGCCGACATCGACATTCGCTACTTAGAGCAATTAGTACAGCGGCAGATTTCTGCCAGATGAAGTTCGAAGTATTCTATTCCGTAATCGTAGGAAAGCTCTTCGCCAGGCTGGATGGTGCGGAGGGCAAAGATATGAAGTCGACGATTACGGATCCTGACCTCGCAGTTCGGAGCGCAGGAGTGGTTGACGAAGCGAGCAATATTCGTCGGAACGTTTCCGTCAATCATGCTCACGTCACTCGTCCAGAAGAGGTACTTCCCGCAATTTTTCTTAATCTGTTTGGCTGTGGCGCGGCGTCCAAGGTACTCGATGACGAGTGAGCCTTTGGTTATGCGCTCTTGGGTGAAAAGACCCCTGCCGCTGTGTGACCGAAGGACTGTTAGCCGGCAGGCATAAATCATCGCTCATCGGGCCCGGATGCTCACTGGGATTCCTCACGCCCGCTTTTGTATACCCGTGTCGGTCTGGGTCACACAGACATCCTGGCGACGGCGGCGCTGACACTAGGCAACGCCAAATTATTGGAGCACGGGCCGGCCGCACCTGGGCAAATACCGCCGATCAAATCTGGCCAACGACCCCCCGGGGACGGGATACACACAGCGGAAGTGATGGACGCCCATGCAGAGCCGACTGAAGATGCGACGAGATGGTGCAAGTGCTTGGCTGCTATGCGATGCAGCTACCGGCGCTGATATTGGCGGAATTCAATACGTGCATGCATCAGACGGCAACCACTACCGGCCATGGCTGCTCGTCGATGGCGTTCGGAGTGCTATTGGTGAGCCGTTACCACAACTGGCCATGGCGGCGCGTGCTGTGGAGGAAAGACGGAACTGAATGGCAGCATGGCTGCGACCCTGCGCAGGGTTTAGGGGCGCAACGCACAATGCTGGTCGCGCGCCTTCGCACTACCTCCGGCAGAGGAACCGAAGCTTCGCGCAGTGAGCATCTGTCCAAAAGCGTCGGTCCGGGTCCGTTAATGGCAAAGCACGCTAAAGGTAGGGCGCTAAATCGCGAAAGGATGTAACCGCGGTGTAACCGAGGCGGTCCGATGGCTTCCGCTGCGCCCTCGCGACAACCCATTAAGCGTTGCGGGAGAACGCGGAAGTCCGTCGGAGAAGGCTCTGGAATAATTTAGGAAGTGGCGCGCCCGGAAGGATTCGAACCTCCGGCCCCCAGATTCGTAGTCTGGTGCTCTATCCAGCTGAGCTACGGGCGCTTTATCTTGCGAATGGATACCCCAGGCGCTGAGAGCAAAGCCCAGCGCCGCACGGAGCGGCAAGAGCGCCTCTTTTAACGACAGTGGAAGACGCGCGCAAGGGGTGGCGGCAAGCCGGTTGGTCGCGCCACCGGCATATGCCCAAACCGGTAGCCGCCGAACGGGCCGGTCGGGCGCTCATGGCGGCTGTTCATTGCGGCTGACGGTCGGGGATGCGCAGTTCAAACGCGGCCCCGACGATAGTCTCGACGAGCCGCAGGCTCCCACCGTGCGCTTGCGCCAGTTCCGCCGAAATCGGCAGACCGAGCCCAGTCCCGCCCCTGCGCGTCGATCCTTGAAACGGTTGAAACAGCTTGTCGCGCGCCCGGGCTGGAATACCCGGACCGTTGTCGCTGATGACCACGATGACAGTGTCCTTCTCCCGCCGGCCGCGCAGTTCGATCTGCCCCCCCGCCGGCCCGTCCTCGCGGCTCTCGATCGCCTGCACCGCGTTCCGGCACAAATTCGAAAAGATGCGAAACAGATGCTCCCGGTCGGCATTGATCATCAACTGAGGATCGACGGCCAGCACGAGAGCGATCTTGCCATCGCGAGCCAGATTGAGCGTCTCGACGACATCCTCGATGAGCGGGCGGAGAACAAAAAATTCCCGCTTCTGTATCGTCTCTTCGGTGCGCCCGAACCGTAGCGTCTCGTTGCAGAAGTTGATCGCGCGATCGAGCGAGGCAATCAGTTTCGGTGCCACCCGTTGCACCGTCGGATCGGCGCTGTCGGTCAAGCGGTCGGAGATGAGCTGCGCATTGGCCAGCATGTTGCGCAGGTCGTGATTGATCTTGGAAACCGCCAGGCCGAGCTGCGCCAACCGAGTTTTTTGTTTCAACAGTTGTGACAGCTGTCGCTGCATTTGCGCCAGCTCTTCCTCGGCGCGGCCGATTTCATCCGAGCGCCCCGACGGCACCACGACACGCGAAGCATCTTCTGGATCGGCGCTGTACTCGACAATATTGCGCGACAACTTGCGGATCGGCTTCACCAGCAATTGGCTGATGGCGACATAAACGATGGCCGCCGTGGTCAGTGCGACGAGCAGCGACAACCAGAAGATTTCCGTGCCATAGCGCCACATCGCACGCTGCAGCGGCTCCTCCGGCATCACCACTTCGATCACGTCGTCGAAGCGCGGCCCGACCAGCCCAAGAACGCGCATCGTCCGCTCGCCGTCAGAACGCATGACGACGAGCGCATCATTGATCGCAACGATGCCTTGCGAAATTTGATCGGAAAAAGTCGTCCGCGCCGGTTGGCGCATGTCATAGGTCACATCGATCGTGAATTCCTGCACGGGCGGCAGGATGACCCGTCGCGCACCACCACGCCTGACCGCGATGGCCCGGACCAGCGCCGTGCGAAGGAGTTCATTGCGCAAAGCCGGCGGAACCTCGCGCCCCGGCACGCTATCGGCGGCAATGGCCGAGACCAGAGCCGTATTGATGCGGTCATTGAGCCAATTCACGCGAAAGTTTGCCAACGCCGGCAAGAATATCAGGATCTGAGCGATCATCACGAAGGCACCGGTGATGAGCAGGAGCTTCAGGGGCAGACTGAACCGGAACCGCGACATCACGCGGCGCCACGCAGCACCCAGCGAGTTGGCCACGCGCCGACCACGCCCGACCGGCCCCAAGGCCCGAGCGTCACCGTCCACAGCCTTCTGGCGCTCCAAATCTTGCAGCACAGTTGTGGGCCTCTTCCCGTCGCGGCCGGGAATGTGCCACTTCGAGAGCAACTTGTCAGCCGCTCGACCGAGTTAGCCCTAAGTCGTTCTCGAACAATGAAATAAGATTTCGGATCGCCCGCGCCAAGGTTTGACGCAGAAATTAACGACCTGTCGTGGTTCAGCCAAGTTTGGCGAGCCATCCAATGACGCGCCGCAGCAGCGGACTTCCGGCCGAGTCCGCGTAATAGCGGTAGGCAACCCGCTTGTTTACCTCACCCAATGTCGGATAGGGCGAAACCCATCCCGTCATTGCACGGATATTGAGGCCTTGCGAGATCGCAAGCGACCACATCTGAATGAGTTCTCCCGCATGCGCGCCCAGGATCGTCGCTCCCAGGATCCGGCCGCGCCCGTCGGTCACGACTTTGATGTGACCCTCCGTCTCGCGCTCGGCCTGCGCGCGGTCGTTCTCGTGATAGGGCCAGCGCAGCACGCGGATTTTCATCGACTTGGCCTGCGCATCGGCCTCGGTGAGGCCAATGTGCGCCAGTTCCGGTTCCGTGAATGTGACCCAAGGAATTTGACCGGGCACAACCTTGGCCGGCAGCCGGAACAGAATACGCCGGATGACAATCCCGGCGTGATAATTGGCAACGTGCGTGAATTGCAGTGCCCCGGCCACGTCCCCGATAGCAAAGATCTTCTTGTTGCTGGTCCTCAGTCCCCGATCGACGGTGATGCCGCTTTTTTCGAATCGGACACCCGCCGCCGCGAGATTGAGATCTGAGATGTTGGGACGCCGGCCGGTCGCGAGCAGGAGATGTGTCCCGTCCACCGCCTCGGTGCCGCTTGGACCTTTGACTTCCACCCTGACGCCGATGGCTGTTCTCTGAACCGATTTAGCACTCGACTGTTCACGCACGTCAATGCCTTCAGCGCGAAGCATCGCCAGCAGGGGCGCGGTTAATTCCGGATCATCCTTGCCCAGCGCCTTGGCGCCCTCGATGACCGTAACCCGACTGCCAAGGCGGCGATGGGCCTGCGCCATCTCCATACCGATCGGACCGCCGCCGATGACGATGAGGTGCTCCGGCCGCGCGGTGTTGTCAAACAGCGTCTCGTTGGTGAAGTAGGCAACGTCTTCCAGACCTGGAATAGGTGGAACAACCGGCGACGATCCAGTCGCAATCACAAAGCGGCGCGCCGCGATCAAGTAGTCCCCGGCCGCCACGGTTGCGCCATCGACAAAACGCCCGGCAGCTTGAATAACCTGGACGCCGAGGCCCTGGAAACGCTCGACACTGTCGTTGGGCGCAATGGCTGCGATGACCGATTGCACATGTCGATTGACGGCAATGGGATCGATGACCGGTTCGACCGGCTGAATTCCGAAAATCCCCGAAGTTCGCATCGCGTGCGCGCGCTTGGCCGATGCGATGAGCGCCTTCGACGGCACGCAACCGTAATTAAGGCAGTCGCCGCCCATCTTGTGCTTCTCGATCAAGACGACGCGCCGGCCGAATGCGGCCGCAGCCGCCGCAACGGATAACCCACCCGAACCGCCGCCGATCACGCAAATATCGACGTCAAGCCGCGTCGTCGGCGATGCGGACTGCGGCGCACTACCGGCTTTAGTTGGCTCCATTACGTGCGCTCCACTTCTTCACACCAACCGGGATCAGCGCGATCAGTCCGATAAGGACAAATGCCGCCACCAATTCACCGGTGACCAGGTTGCTTGTATCGATCGTATAGGGACAGTTGAGATTTGGCTCGCGCGCCTGTTGCGCCAGGCATGTGGCATGCACAGCATTTTGCGCGTCCACCACGCTGCCGAGCCCTGAACCGGCAACGGAAAATGCGACCGTGCCTGGAATGATGCCGAATAACGTCCCGATCACATACGTCGACAGCGGGACGCCGAGCAGCGCCGGCGCAAGGTTGACGATGAAGAATGGGAAAACCGGAACCAGTCGCAGGAAGAGCATGTAGCTCAGCGCATTTTCTTTGAACCCCTCACTCAGTTTGCCAAGCCACGGCCCCGCTCGCGCGGCCAGTGATTCGCCAAGCGACGTCTTGGCGACGAGATAAACGAGCGTTGCTCCCGCGGTCGCTGCCACGACCGTCGCGATCGCACCGATCTGCCAACCGAACAGCAATCCTCCAGCCAAGGTCATAATCAGCCCGCCGGGCAGTGAAAGGGCGACCACAACAACATAGAGGGCCATGTAAATACCGATGGCCGCCACGAAGTTGGTGTCGATGAAACTCCGCAGTTCAGCATAGTTCCGGCCAATCGTCTCAAACGACAAGTACCGATGCCAGCCCATGCCAAAGACAAGCGCCATGACCGCAAGAAGAATGACGAGCGGAAGCCAGCGTTTGACGCCGGCATTCAAAGATGTGGCCGCAGACATTGAGAACCTCTCCTTCGGCGCCGCTCAACGGGGATGCGCGCTATCGTTCAAAGACCAATCGTATCGGTCATCATCGATCTCGGATCTGTTTCCGAGGCCCCGCGCGAGGTCGGGTTCGGCGTAGCGCTTGAGATGTTCAATGATCGCGCGATCCGAATTGCCGAAGTCGCTTTTGTACCAACGATAAATTGATGAGACCACAAGCCGGTTGTCTATCAATGAAGCCCCGCGCGGATGGTTGACATAACTGCGTGCTGCCAAGTCGAGTTGTTTTCCCAGAGTGGCTCCAGTGAACGGCTCCAGCGGCAGATCTGGACACCCGAACGACGCGCAATTGACGGCATAGTGCACGCGAACGTCCTGAAAGACCGGTCGCAGAATACCGTGTTCGATATCGTCGAGGCTAAGGCGGACACCGCCAACCGTGACCACTTTCGCTTTCCAGGGCCCGCCCGAGAAAGTGGCAAGCAGTCCGCCTCCAAGCGAAATGTCCTTAATTGTGCCGACCGGGTAGTGGTCGAGGACAATGTCGAGAGTTTTAGCGTTATAGAGGTTCGCCCAAAAGGCGAACTGCTCGGGCCGGTCGAGCACTGCAACATCGGCGGCGGAAACCTGCGCGATGTAGGCCTTTAGAGCCGACCGGCCATTTTGCTGAAATCTGGCGTAGTCGACGCGCACAATGCCGTCACGGTCAAGCTTTGCGTACCGCTGCAGCAGTTCACCGAAGGGGCGATGGTCGATCATCGCCTTGGAGCCGGCGGCAGAACGACCGAACACAGCCGCCAATTCATCCGCTTGCACCGGCACCGCGATTATCAACGCGAATAGGACGAACCACGGCAATCGTGCAGACCGAAAAATCAAACGACGCGTAGATGCATCTACAAACATGAGCGATGTCCCCCCGCCGGCTTGGCCTACACATCTACGCAATCAGTTGGCCGAGGTTTCGGCTGCATAGGCATTTGCAGCATGACCGCCGATTGACTTGCCCTGCACCCAACCTTATAGACTGGCGGCTTCCATTCCTGCCGGAATTGGTTCGAGCCAGCTGCAGTTGCAGCGGCCCGCAGAACGTATTTCGGTAGCACATTGATGTCACAACCCTTCCCCAGACAGCTCGTGTAGCCGTCATCGGGGATACCGATCAGACGGAGAGTACCGTGAAGCGCACCTATCAACCGAGCAAGCTTGTGCGCAAGCGCCGGCATGGCTTCCGCAAGCGCATGGAAACCCCTGGTGGGGTGCGGGTTCTGGCCCGCCGTCGCGCCAAGGGCCGCAAGCGCCTGTCGGCCTAGTGGATTGCGGGTGATTGCGTATCACTCGCTGCTGCTGTTCTGAGGGTCGGACGTGAAATTGACCACCCTCAAAAAGCGATCGGAATTCCTGCGTATTCGGGGCGGGGCCAGGTGCCCAACGCCCCCCTTCGTTTTGGAAGCAAAGCCGCGTCTGGAACCGGCCGCCCCTTGCTCGCCGCCGCGCTTCGGCTTCACGGTCACCAAAGCCATGGGCGGCGCCGTCGAACGCAATCGCATTCGCCGCCGTCTCAAGGCCGCCGTGACGGCCATTGCCGGAACCGCTGCCCGGCCGGGTCAAGACTATGTGCTGATCGCCCGTAAAGACGCACTCGACATCCCGTTCGATACCTTGAAGAAAGACCTTGAACGCGCCTTCCATCGCGTGCATCACGCCCCCGCAACGAAACCACGGCCGAGCCGATCGGGAGCAGCAACAAGAGAATAGAACCGGGCAGATCGCGAGCCCATACGTGTCTCAGTGACCGCATGCCCCTTTGCCCGGCTATGGCAAGTGTGACACCCATGTGCGCCGCACACTCCGCGGACCCGAATTTCGTCACGACAGTGCGGCGCCCATGCCGTGATACCGCCGAACCGAGGCCACGATGAAGAGCCAGCAGCCCGACAACCAGGTCAATCTCCTGATCGCGATCGTTCTATCGATGGTCGTGCTTCTGGGTTGGAGCTATTTCTTCGCCACTCCTCAGATGGAAGCCGAAAGGGCTCGGCAGGCCCGCGAAAATTCCACCACCGTGAAGCCGAATCAGCCGGCCGCGGCAATACCATCAACGCCCGATGCAAGCCCAACAGCCAGCAAGCCGGCCACGCGTGAACTGGCGCTTGGTGCATCGCCCCGAATCGCGATCGAAACGCCCTCTCTCAGAGGCTCGATCTCTCTGAAGGGCGCCGCGTTCGACGACCTATCTCTCCTCAAGCACCATGAAACGGTCGATCCCAAGAGCCCCAACATCGTGCTGTTTTCTCCACTTTCGGAAGTCGGCGGCTATTTTGCGCGGATGGGCTGGGCAGGGGCCTCCGGCAAGCCGGTGAAACTACCCGACAGTGAAACCGTTTGGACTGCCAAAACCCCAGGCCCGCTGACGCCAACGGCTCCTGTCACCCTGGAGTGGGCCAACGGCGAGGGATTAACTTTCCGCCGCGTCGTCTCGGTTGATGAAAACTACATGTTTTCCATCGCCGACGAGGTCGAGAACAAGAGCGCTGGCGACATAGCTCTGCAGCCGTTCGCACGCATCTTCCGCTTCGGTGCGCCCAAAATTCCCGCCGTTTGGATTCAGCACGAAGGTCTCCTCGGCGTGCCCGGCAACGCGGGTCTGCAGGAGATCACTTTCCACAATGCAACAACGGAACCCCCAGCCAAGTTCGAAGGCAAGACGGGCGGCTGGCTCGGAATCACAGACAAATACTGGGCATCGGCAATCATTCCCGACCAGAAGATCGCGTACAACGCCACACTGGTGGGCGAGCCGGCCAAAGACGCCAATCACCTCCCCTTGTTCCTTGCTGAATTCGAGGCCGCTCCCACGGTCGTCGCGGCTGGCAGCGTAGCCTCGGTTAAAACTCAGCTCTATGCCGGCGCCAAGCGCGCTTCGCTGATCGAAAAATATGCCGAAGACCTCGGCATCGAGAAATTCGATCTCATGATCGACTGGGGCTGGTTCTACTTCCTCACCAAGCCCATGAATCATGCGCTGACGTGGCTTTACGGCATCCTCGGCAACTTCGGCTTCGCCATTCTGGCGCTGACGGTATTCGTCAAGTTGCTGTTCTACCCGCTCGCCAACAAGTCGTATGAATCCATGGCGAAGATGAAGAAGTTGCAGCCGCAGATGGAAGCGATGCGCGAGCGCTTCAAGGACGACAAGCCGCGGATGCAACAGGAGCTGATGCAGCTCTACCAAAAAGAAAAGATCAATCCGGCCGCCGGCTGCCTTCCGATCCTGGTCCAGATCCCGGTGTTCTTCGCACTCTACAAGGTGCTTTTCACCTCGATCGACATGCGCCACGCCCCGTTCATCGGTTGGATCAAGGACCTTTCCGCACCCGACCCGACGTCGATCTTCAACTTGTTCGGCTTGTTGCCCTACGCGGTGCCGGATTTCCTGCACATTGGTGTGTGGCCGATCATCATGGGTATGACCATGTGGGTTCAAATGCAGTTGAACCCTCCCCAGCCCGATCCAATTCAGCAACAGATCTTCAGCTGGATGCCGTTGATGTTCACGTTCCTGCTGGCCACGTTCCCGGCTGGGCTCGTCATCTACTGGGCCTGGAACAACATCCTCTCAATTTTGCAGCAGTACTACATCACCAAAAAGCAAGGTGCCGAAATCCATCTCATGGCCAATGTCCGCCGCACCTTTGCGCCTGTGTTGAGGCTGTTTGGCCAAAGTAGCGAGACCAAGGGATGACGGTCACGGCCGATCTGTTTGCGTTTACGTTCGAAGACTACGCCGCCGGTACGGCCCTGTTTGAGCAGCGCTGGACCTTCGTCAAAGGCGTTGTCGATCTGGAGCATCTGCCGCCCTCCGGCCCGGTCGAGATCGCGCTGGCTGGCCGCTCGAACGTCGGCAAGTCGAGCCTGATCAACGCCCTCGTGCGCCAGCACGGCTTGGCGCGCACATCCAACACGCCCGGCCGCACGCAAGAACTGAATTACTTCGTGCCGGAAGCCGGCGCGCCTTATCTCGTCGACATGCCAGGCTACGGTTTCGCCGAAGCGCCGAAAGACAAGGTCGAGGCCTGGACGAAACTCGTCAAAAACTATCTCGCCGGCCGCCAGCGCCTCGCCCGCGTGTTCCTTCTGGTCGACTCGCGTCACGGCATCAAAAAAGTCGATTCCGATATCATGCAGCTGCTCGATGAAGCGGCCGTGTCCTATCAGATTGTTCTGACAAAGGCCGACAAGATCCAGCCGACGGCGCTCGACGCGCTTCTCAAAAGAACGCAATCGACGATTGCCAGCCACACCGCCGCCTATCCGCTCATCCTGGCAACGTCATCGGAAACAAGCGCGGGTATCGATGATCTGCGCGCACAGGCAGCGCTCGTTGCCCGCCAGCACGCCTGATCCGGTTGGTGAGGCTTACCGTCAGCCGCCGCCACGCAGCAGGACAATCAGCGGATCGATCAAACTCTCACCGAAACGCGCCAAGACCCCGCCCGCGACCGCAGCCGTCATCCAACCGGCCCACCGCGCTGCGGTCTTGGCATAGTTCACGCCAACCTTCACTTCGATTAGCTGATCAGGAAGCGCGGTTTCCGCGGTTAATCCGTCGGCGCCCACCGTTCGCGCTGAAATCAAAAGCTGCAACCGCTGCCGGCCCCGCTCGCGCGGCGTAATCGTCCAGCGCCAGCTGGCAAAATCATCGGCCATCAGGCCCAGGACGTTTTCGATCCACTGGGTTTCCGGCGACGAAGTCTCGATGAAAAAACCGCCATCGGGTGAACGGAGGCGCACGGACATCGCCTTGGTGACCGTGACTTCGTGCCGGTACACGGCCCCGCCGCCCTGCAAACCTTCGGCAATGGCCTTCACGTCGGACCGTGCAACCCGCGCTTCCACGACCATCGACACGCCCAATCGCATGCGCCGCGGAATGTTTTCGACAAGCTGCCCTGACGCAACGCGCACGTTTCCAGGCGCGCCCGCGCGCTGCCGTGGCGCAAGTGGCGGCCCACCGGCAGCAGGAGCAGCACCTTGCGGCGGTCGCTGTTGCATCGGCGGGGCCGTCCGGTTCTGCGGCTGGCCCAGCGACGGAGGTGGCGCACCTTGCGGCATAGGTTGCGGCGATGGTTGTGGACCACTTGGCGGAACATTGAATGGTGCGGGCGGGCCGGTGCGTGGCATTTGCGGCTGCGGCGGCAGTGGTGCACCTGGCGGCGGTTGCATCCGCTGCTGCGGCGGCATCTGATAGCCCGGCCCCTGTCCCGATGCGCCCGGCTGAGTACCGGGCGGCGGAACCGGGCGCGTGGGCGGAGACTGCGTCGGCGCCGCGTCGCGCGGCGGCGCATGAGCTGCCGGTTCCCACTGCGGCATCACCGGCGAACGCCCGGCGGTCGGTGCGGCCGTTGGCTCGGCAGGGCGCGTTTGCCTCGGCGCGGCAACCGGCGCGAGTGGGATATCAGCATAGGGCGGCGCTGCTGGCTGCGGCGCCACGGGCTGCGGTTGCGGTTGCGGTTGCGGCTGCGGTTGCGGTTGCGGCTGGCCGGTGCGCGATTGCACCCGCTCGCGGGCGGTGGCCAAAATGTCTTCCGTCGACCCCTGCGGCGGCATAGGCGCTGGCGCCGCCGAAGCACGCTGCAACGCGCGAATGGCTTGCTCGAAAGTCAGTCCCTGAACCCGCAGGAGATGCGCCGCTGTACTTTTTCCATCGCCCACAATCGCCGCCAAAACAATGGCGCCATTGATTTCCGCGCGCCGGCCCTGCCGCGCAGCGGCCGCGGCCGCTTCAAGAATTCTTTTCAGGTCGGGCGAAATAAGAACCTGCGCCGGACCGTTCGGATCGCGACGGAGTTCGATCTGTCCGATATGCGTCGACACTTCGCCGGCCAACCGCGCCAGATCGATGTTGGATGACCGAAGCACGCCGGCCGCATCCGGATCTTCGGCCAGCGCCAGCAACAGATGTTCCAAGGTGACTTCAGGATGCTGCTGGGCATCGGCATAACTCGCGGCGCGCGCAAGCGTCGCAGCAAGATGCTGCGACATGGGAATGCGCCCGAGATCATCGACAATCATTCGCCCGAACCACGCCTTCCGGCCAAGAAGCGCCCCTGTACGGTCGCCGTGCGCGCCGCATCCGTCTCAACGTAAGCTGCGATAGAACGTGATCCGCCTGCTGGGAGCAAGCCACTAAACCGCACCACGGCCCCGTTTTTCCGCCACTTCTGCTTGAACTAGCACCCGATTGTGAGGGAATTCCGTTGAGGCACCGGACACAACAGATATAACCCTGTTCGCCCCGTGGACGTCGCCTTCATTCGAAGGGATGCAACCCGGCTTGCAACTGACCTCATGCCAAGGTTTTGACGACGCGATGACGAAGCCGACCGAGACCCCGAACGCCGCAGCCGGCGAAACCGCCCCCATCAGCGCCCATGTTCAGGCTCGCATCCTTGCCGAGGCCCTGCCCAACATGCTGCGGTACGATGAGCAGACGGTCG
The DNA here is from genome assembly GCA_022844105.1 of Hyphomicrobium sp. GTDB lineage: Bacteria > Pseudomonadota > Alphaproteobacteria > Rhizobiales > Hyphomicrobiaceae > JAGVSR01. The sequence continues at coordinate 20,665 of JALHMJ010000016.1, forward strand.
TGGTGAAATTTGGCGGCCATGCCATGGGTGACGCGGCTCTCTTTGCAGCGTTCGCGCAAGACATCGTCTATTTGAAGCAATCGGGCGTAAACCCAATCGTCGTTCACGGTGGCGGGCCGCAAATCGCCGAGATGCTAAAAAAGCACAATATCAAATCAGAGTTCGTGCACGGTCTCCGCGTCACCGATCAGCAGACCGTCGAGATCGTCGAAATGGTGCTCGCGGGCTCGATCAACAAAGAGATCGTCACGGCCATAAATCGGGAAGGCGGCAAGGCCGTCGGCATCTGCGGCAAGGATGCAAACCTGATGATCGCACGCAAGATCACCGAAATGCCCGACCCCAAGACCGGCGTCGTCGGCAAAGTGGATCTCGGCTTCGTCGGCGATCCTCTCCAGGTCAATCCTCATATTGTCGAGGTTATTTCCAAGTCCGATCTCATCCCCGTCATCGCGCCGGTTGCTTTGTCGCGCGAGGGTGAAACCTTGAACGTCAATGCCGACAGCTTCGCTTCGGCCCTCGCCGCCCGCATGAAGGCCAAGCGGCTTCTTCTGCTGACCGATGTGGAAGGCGTGCTCGATATGAATGGCAAATTGATCGAGGAACTGAGTGTCGATCAGGCGCAGGAGATGATTCGCGCCGGCACCATAAGCGGTGGCATGATCCCGAAAATCGAGGGCTGCATCGAAGTGGTCGAAGCCGGCGTCGAAGCCGTCGTCATCATCAACGGCAAGGTCCCGCACTGCGTGCTGCTCGAACTGCTGACCGATCACGGCGCCGGAACGCTCGTCGGTCGCCGCAAGCCGAAGGCAAAGAAGGCCGCCGAATGACCGGCTCTGCGAAGTCAGGTCTCAGCGACGCAACCACCTTGAAAAGCGCCTTGAGCGGATCGGCGTCACCGGTGTCGCTCGGTCGCAAACGTGTTTGGATTTTCGATCTCGACAACACGCTCTACCCCGCCGAATGCAATCTCTTTGCGCAAGTCGATCAACGCATGGGCGAATTCATCGCCAAGCAGCTTGGCGTGCCGTTCGAGTACGCTCGTCATTTGCAAAAGAGCTACTACCGTCAATTCGGCACGACGCTTGCGGGCCTCATGCGGGTGCACAAAATGCAGCCCGAACCGTTTCTCGATTATGTCCACGACATCGACGTCTCCGTCGTGCCTGACGCGCCTGAGTTGCGCGCTGCCATTGAACGGCTGCCCGGTCGCAAACTGATATTTACTAACGGTTCTCGCGCTCACGCCGAGCGCGTGGCCGCCAAAATCGGAATTCTCGATCTGTTCGAGGGCATTTCCGATATCGCCTCGTGCGACTACGAACCCAAACCCTCAGCCGGCGCGTTTCAATCGATGATCCGCGAACATGGAGTGACCGCCGAAAGCGCCGCCATGTTCGAAGACATGCCGCAAAATTTGGAAGTTCCCCACAAGCTCGGAATGGCGACCGTGCTCGTCCATTCCACTTACATGGACCACCCCATCCAGCGTGATATGCGCCACTGGACCGAACTACCTGACCACATTCATCATCTAACCGACAACCTCACCTCGTTCTTGAGCATGATCGAGATCGCTGAAGAGCCTGCGCAGCCCGCAGAGGCACGCTAGCGGGTCAGTCTGAATGTCGCCGAACTTCCAGCCGGCGTGGTGATCGAGACATTCTGTGAGTTGCCGGTGACCGTCACCGTGATCGTGCCGTCCACCTTGTACTCGGTATTGAAAAAGCTGCCGGAGTATTGGTTGCTTCCGACATACGTCAACAAGGCCGTCTGCTCGACCTTGCCCGATGGGCTCGCGCAGCGCGCGCTCACTTGATAGCTCTCCGCCCCGCGCTTCTTGAAATTCGCGCGGCAACGCGCCGCTTCCTTGGCGCCAGATGGAAATTTGACCGATCCCCCGCCGCTCCACGAGCCATCAAGCGCCATCAACTCGGCGGCCGCAATCGGCACGCCGCCGGCAGTGGCACCGAGCAGGATTGCGACGCTCGTCAGGATCGCCCGCACGGGCTGCACGCTCGACGAAATCATGGAAGCTCTCATTTCATCAATGCTGTAGGCTCTACGTCGCATCACACCGCACCTGTCACAAGACTTGTTGCCGACCATTGATATACCAGCCTTCGCTGACGGTGACATTACCCAACGAGACTTAGCCCCGACCCTCGTAGGGCATGGCTGTCGCTTTGAGGGTCATGAACAGGACATTAGCATCCAGCGGCAGGTTTGCCATGTACAGCACCGCATCGGCGACATGGCTGATGTCCATCACGGGCTCCGGCCTCAGCGACCCATCAGCCTGCCGAGTCCCTGTCGCCATGGGTGCCGATAGCTCCGTGGCCGCATTCCCAATATCGATTTGGGAGCACGCGATGTGATGCGGCCGTCCATCGAGTGCGATCGATTTGGTAAGCCCGGCAATGGCATGCTTCGTCGCCGTATAGGGCGCTGCGTTCGGCCGCGGAACATAGGCCGAAACCGATCCATTGTTGATGATACGCCCGCCTTTGGGGTTTTGCGCCTTCATCATCCGGATCGCCGCCCGAGCGCAGAGAAAAGCCCCATTCAAATTGACGTCGACGACAGTTTTCCACTGCTCGAAACTCAGGTCTTCAAGCGCCGCCTGCGGGGCGAACACACCCGCATTGTTAAACAACACATCGACCCGGCCATAAGCCGCTTGTGTTCGCTCGAATAAGGCATCGACCGATGCAGGATCCGTCACATCGGTCGCGGCGACAATCGTTGATCCGTTGCGACAAGCCTCAGCGGTAACCGCGAGTTCCGCCATCCGCCGGCCGGCCAGCACGACGACGTAGCCCTCTTTGGAAAGCTTGATAGATACCGCACGGCCGATGCCTGAACTGGCCCCGGTCACGACCGCAACGCGCGCAACTGCCGCCATGGTGCCCCCGATCGTCCGCTGCCCTAGCGGGTCGGAACAGGCTTTTCGCCGCGATAGTCATAAAAGCCGCGATTGGTCTTTCGGCCGAGCCACCCGGCTTCGACATATTTCACGAGCAGGGGACACGGACGATATTTGGAATCCGCCAGCCCCTCGTACAGCACCTGCATGACGGAAAGACAGGTATCGAGACCGATAAAATCGGCCAGCTCCAGCGGGCCCATCGGATGATGCGCCCCAAGCTTCATAGCCTTGTCGATGCCCTCGACGGTGCCGACGCCTTCATAAAGCGTGTAAATCGCCTCGTTGATCATCGGCAAGAGGATGCGGTTGACGATGAACGCGGGAAAATCCTCGGAAATTGTCGTCTTTTTGCCCAGGCTGTCCACAAACCGCCGGGCGGTTGCAAACACGGCATCTTCCGTCGCAATGCCCCGGATCAGCTCAACGAGCTCCATCAGCGGCACCGGGTTCATGAAGTGCATGCCGATAAACAATTCCGGCCGGTCGGTCGTGGCGGCCAGTCGCGTAATCGAGATCGAAGATGTGTTGGTGGCGACCAGAGCGCCCGGCTTCAGTCGCGGACACAGCTCAGCAAAGATCCGGCGCTTGATGCTTTCGTCTTCCGTCGCCGCCTCGATGACGAGATCACAATCGGCGAGTTCGTCGACAGTCATCGCCGGCTTGATCCGCTTCATCGCGGCGGTCATCGCATCCGATTCCATCGCGGCGGTCATCGCATCCGATTCAATGATCCCCTTCGACACCTGCCGCTGCATATTTTTCTCGATCTGACCGATCGCCCGGTCGATCGCGTCGGCGCGAATATCGTTGATCAGAACGTCAAATCCGCCCAGCGCCACCACATGCGCAATGCCCGAACCCATCTGCCCGGCGCCGATCACGCCGACCTTCTTGATCTCCGTGACCGGTACGACAGCGGCTTTCACCTTTTCGCCAGTCTTTACGGCGACATCCATGATGGCGTCCTTCCTTGGCCGGCAGACCGGCTCCCCACTTTGCCTCAGTCGCCGGCTTTGCCGAGTTCGTTCGCCAGCTCTGGCAGAATCGTGAACAGATCACCGACGAGACCATAGTCGGCGACTTGGAAGATCGGTGCCTCGCCATCTTTGTTGATGGCGACGATGACCTTCGAATCCTTCATGCCGGCAAGGTGCTGGATCGCACCCGAGATACCGACCGCGATATAGAGGTCAGGTGCCACAACCTTACCGGTCTGGCCGACTTGCAGATCATTCGGCGCAAATCCCGCATCGACGGCAGCCCGTGACGCACCCATTGCGGCCCCGAGCCTATCGGCCAACGGCTCGATGTAGGTCTTGAAATTTTCCGCATTCCCGATGCCGCGACCACCTGAAATGATGATGCGGGCCGACGTCAATTCCGGCCGGTCCGATTTCGACAGCTCAGCCTTTTCAAACGCCGACAAGCCAACCGCTGCTGGAGCCGAGATGGACTCGACCGGCGCCGAACCTCCTGATCCCGCCGCCGCAAAGCTCGATGTCCGGACCGTCAATACCTTTTTCGGGTCAGTCGATTTGACCGTCTGCAAGGCGTTACCGGCATAGATCGGGCGCTCGAACGTATCCGGCGCCACGACCTTGATGACATCCGACACCTGCATCACGTCGAGTAACGCGGCCACGCGCGGAGCAATGTTCTTGCCCGACGCCGTCGACGGCGCCACCAGGACATCGTAATTCGCCATCAGCGGCACGACGAGAGCTGCAACTTCTTCGGCCAGACCATTCGCCAGATGCGGCGCATCGGCGAGAAGAACCTTGGTAACCCCATCGAGCTTCGCAGCCGCGGCGGCAGCATCGGCGGCTCCGCTGCCCGCCACAAGCACATGCACATCGCCGCCCAGCTGTTTGGCGGCCGTCACCGCCTTTGCCGTCGCCGACCCCAGCGCAGCGTTCGTATGTTCGGCTAGAACCAGTACAGCCATCACAGCACTCCCGCCTCGGTCTTCAGCTTCTTCACGAGTTCGGCGACGTCGGCGACTTTCACGCCGCCCTTGCGCTGTGCGGGCTCGGTTGTTTTCAAAACTTGTAGTCGCGGCGCGATATCGACGCCAAACTCTTCCGGCTTCTTCACGTCGAGAGGCTTCTTCTTTGCCTTCATGATGTTGGGCAGCGACGGGTAGCGCGGCTCATTGAGACGCAGGTCCGTCGTCACGATCGCGGGGAGCTTCAGCCTCACGGTTTCAAGGCCGCCGTCGACTTCCCGTGTCACGCTGACACTCTCGGCCGAAGGCTCCACCTTTGACGCGAACGTGCCCTGTGGCCATCCCAGCAGCGCGGCGAGCATCTGCCCCGTCTGATTGCAATCGTCATCGATCGCCTGCTTGCCCATGATGACGATCTGCGGCTGTTCCGAAGCGATTACGCCCTTCAACAGTTTGGCGACCGCAAGCGGTTCCAAGATGGCGCCATCCCCCGTCTCGACGAGAATCGCCCGGTCCGCGCCGATTGCAAGCGCGGTGCGCAGCGTCTCTTGGGCCTTGGCGGAGCCGATCGACACCACAACGATTTCTGTCGCCGTGCCCTTTTCCTTCAGGCGAACCGCTTCCTCGACGGCAATTTCGTCGAAGGGGTTCATGGACATTTTGACGTTGGCGAGTTCGATGCCCGAGCCGTCCGACTTGACGCGGATCTTGACGGCGTAATCGACGACGCGTTTCACCGCGACGAGTATCTTCATTCTTGAGGTGCTCCCCAACCGCCCTGGAGATTATGATTATTGTGTCGAGACCGCGCGCCCCAGGGCATATCCATCACGTATCGCCGGCCGTCCCGCAAAGTCCCGGCGGCGGCCTTATGACCCAACCTGCTGAGGCTCTTCGCAACTGCGAAATCTCACCCTAAGTGTGGCTGAAACCCGAGTCAATTGGCACCACCGCCCGACCAAGCCCCCGGCGTTAAATGACGCTGGACGTGTGGTTTTGGAGGGCGCTTAGGACGTCCGATCAGGCAATTGTCAGGCCCCTGTCGAACAGAGGCACCCCCGGCCGCTTGAGAAACACGATCAGCACCGCTCCAGCAATCAACCCACCGATATGCGCCCACCACGCCACGGGACCGATTTCAGGCACCATGATCATGATGAACTGGGTCAATACCCAGACGCCGAGGACGATTGCCGCCGATAGGCGGAGTGGGATGAACTGGAATGCCAGAACCCAAACGCGCACCCTCGGGTGCAGCATGAGATAGGCTGCGATGACGCCGGCCACCGCACCGCTGGCCCCGATCAACGGATTGGGCGAATTGGGCAGCATGAATGTGTGCACCAGACCGGCAAAAACGCCGCATGCCAGATAGAAGATCAGGAATTTGACGTGCCCCATGGCATCCTCGACGTTGTCGCCAAAGACCCAGAGAAACAGCATGTTGCCGGCGAGATGAAAGATGTCGCCGTGAAAAAACATGTAGGACAGCAGCGTCAACCGCTCCGGCACGGCGACGGTCTGGTCAGGGACGTCCGCCGGGGACAGCATTCCCGCGGATGCGAACAGTTCGGATGGGACAATCGCAAAGCTCGCAATGACCGGCTCCGGCAGCCCCAGCATTTCGAATGCAAAGACAATGACGTTCGCCAGGATCAAGCCGATGGTGACATATTGAAATCGGATCGACTTCAACACGTTCTCGTCATGCAGCGGCACGAACATCCCTGATCCTTTTCCTCGGTTTCAAGGGTCTAGTCACGAGGTCACCGATGCTGACCCGGCACCCAAAGCACGTCGCTGCGACCGCGGTCATTCACATACCGGCTGGCGACGAACAGAAAATCCGAAAGCCGGTTGATGTATTTCATCGCCGCCGGACTGACGTCCTCGCCGGCCAGCACCGACAGGGAAACCATTTCCCGCTCGGCCCGTCGGCAAACGGTGCGCGCCACATGCAGAGCTGCTGCCGCCGCCGATCCGCCGGGAAGAACGAACGACTTCAACGGCTGCAATTCGGCGTTCAGTTCATCGATTTCCGCCTCGATCCGCTCGACTTGCGCTTCGCTCATCCGCAGCGGTTCGTAGCTGAGCTTTTCGCCCCGATCGGGCACGCACAGATCGGCGCCCAGGTCGAACAGATCGTTTTGTATTCGCTCAAGCTTCGAATCGAGCCCCTGATGTCCGCCGCCGAGATGAATGCGGGCCATCCCGACCGTCGAGTTGGTTTCATCAACTGTGCCATAGGCAGCAATACGAGCGGCGTCCTTCGCCACCCGCTCGCCCGACCCGAGCCCGGTCGTTCCGGCATCGCCGGTTTTCGTATAAATCTTGTTCAGCTTGACCACGATTGATTTCCTGCGCGCGCTTTAACCGCCCTGCTGCTTTGCAACGAGCGTGAACAGCATGATGATGATGATGGCGAGGAATTGCAGTCCGACACGCCACCGCATGAGCTTTTGACTTAAGTTGGGCGACGTTCCCCGTGACATCGTCCACAGGCCCAGACAGAGGACGAGGAACACCGCGACGACGGCGACAGTCGTGAGGTGATAAAGGAGGTCTTGCATACGGCAGGGGAACCTTGGGTGCGACCGCTCGGCTTGGCCGGTAACGGTTTGGTGGCAGATTAGTACCACGATAGGGCGCTACGGCCGGGGCGGCAAATGGCAAAGCACAGCCGCAGGCTGCGACAAAGGCTGATGTCGGCTCGCCTGGTTCTACCTCCGCCATGGTCCACAAAAGGTCGCCTTTTGGCGGGACGGATCGCCATGTCGAGGCGCAAATTTTTTGGGGAGACGAGCGGCAAGGTGTCGGCGAAGGTCAAATCAACAACCAGAAACGGATCATCGCGCGCACGCCATGCAGTCGGCGCCATCATGTTTGCCGCGGCTGCCGCTGCAGCGCCAGCCTCAGCTCAAAGCCCTGCGCGGACCGACCAATCCGCCCAGAAAGCCCCCGCTCCGACGGCCGACGAGGTCAAAAAAGCTCTTGAGTCGCGCCGCGAAGAACTGAAGTCGACGCTGGATCGCGCGGGCAACATCGAAAAGGATGTTGCCAAGCTTGCCGAAGAGCGGGGCAAGCTGAATGAAAACCTGCAGGACACCGCGTCCAAAATTCAAGATAGCGAAGGCCGGCTCACGGTAATCGAAAACCGGTTGGGCGAGCTTGACATCCAGGACAAAATGATCCGCGGCTCGCTGGTCCAGCGCCACGGCCAGATCTCGACACTTCTAGCAGCTTTGCAACGCATGGGCCGCAACCCCCCGCCCGTGATCGTCACAAAACGTGAAGATGCCCTTGAGATGGTTCGCAGCGCGATGCTGCTCGCCTCGGCCTTTCCGGGCATGCGCACGCAAGCTCTCGCGCTCGCCGATCAGCTGAGCCAGCTGGTGCGCGTTGTCGATGAAAATCGAGCTCAGAAAGATAAAGAAAAGGCCGAGAACACGCGCCTCACCGACTATCGAACGCAACTTGCCGGCCTTATGGAAACGAAACGCCGCTCTATTCTTGAGCGGCAGGACGAACTGCGCAAAGTGCGCGATGCCGCCAACGAGATGTCCAAGAGCGTCACGGATCTCAATGATCTGATTGCCAAACTGGGCAAGACTGTCCAGGACAACACGGCCCTGGGTGCCTATGATGCCGAGGTCCGCGCTGCCGAAGCCACCGCCAAGCCACAATCCGCAAGCTTGACCGTTCCGGCAGATACGACAAGCGAACCGGCACAGAAACCGGATGGTGATGTCGTCGTCGTGATGGCCCCGGTCGAGCAGGCCGCGATCATCAGCAATCCCGCGCGCATCAAGCCCGCAATTCCTTTCCAGCAAGCCAAATCGAAATTGCCGCTGCCGGCCTACGGCAAGCGCGTACTGAATTACGACGAGCGCACACAGTACGGCTCGAAATCTAAAGGACTTGTAATGGAAACTCGGTCCGCAGCTCAGGTAACATCGCCGTGCGACGGCTGGATCCTCTATGCCGGCGAGTTCCGCAGCTACGGCAAACTCTTGATTATAGACGCGGGCGGCGGATACAATGTTGTATTAGCGGGCTTGTCGCAAATCGATGTTCGGCCAGGCGAGTTTGTCCTCGCAGCGGAGCCCGTTGGAACAATGATGGCCGTGAAGAAAGAACCGGCTGGCGCACCGTCTGCCGCACCGGTACTCTACATAGAGTTTCGCAAGGATGGGCAGCCCATCGACCCTGACCCCTGGTGGGTCCAGGTCCCTCAGAAGGCACAAGGCTAATGCGCAAGACTGAATTCGCATTCTGGACGTTCCTAATGATGGCCGGCCTTGCCGGTATCACGACGGTCCTGAACGTTACCAATGGCAACTCCGCAAACTCTCCGAACGCTGAGCTTTATCGCCAGCTGGATCTGTTCGGCGATGTCTTTGAGCGCGTCCGGTCCGACTATGTCGAGAAACCAGACGACACGCTGCTCGTTGAAAACGCCATCAACGGCATGCTCACGTCATTAGACCCGCACTCGTCCTACCTGAGCCCGAAGAATTTCAAGGATATGCAGGTTCAGACGCGCGGCGAATTCGGCGGCCTCGGAATTGAGGTCACGATGGAGAATGGCGTCATCAAAGTCGTCTCGCCGATCGACGACACGCCGGCATCCAAGGCCGGCATCCTGGCCAACGACCTGATCACGCATCTCGACAACGAACAAATCAATGGCCTGACACTTGAGCAGGCCGTCGAGAAGATGCGCGGTCCGGTCAACACCCCAATTAGTTTGACCGTCGTGCGCAAAGGTCGCGAAGATCCGTTCGACGTTAAAGTCACGCGCGACGTCATTCGCATCAATCCGGTTAAGGCCCGCGTCGAGGACGACATAGCCTACATTAAGGTTTCGACCTTCAACGAGCAGACCCACGCCATGCTCGTGAAGTCGATGGACCAGCTGAAAAAAGAAATTGGTCCCAAGCTTCGCGGCTACATCATCGATTTGCGCAACAACCCCGGCGGTCTGCTCGATCAGGCCATTTCTGTCAGCGACGACTTCCTCGAACAGGGCGCAATTGTTCTGACAAAGGGCCGCAACAATGAGGAAACTCAGCGGTCGCAGGCCCGCCCCGGCGATAGCTCCGACGGCAAACCGGTCGTGGTTCTCATCAACGGCGGCTCGGCATCGGCATCCGAAATCGTGGCTGGTGCGCTGCAGGATCACAAGCGTGCCACCATCATCGGCACGCGCTCGTTCGGCAAGGGTTCGGTGCAGACGATCATTCCGCTCGGTACGACGAACGGTGCCATCCGCCTGACCACCGCGCGTTATTACACCCCATCCAACCGTTCGATTCAGGCCAAAGGCATCGATCCCGACATTATCGTTGAACAGGAATTGCCCGACGAACTGAAGGACAAGGTTGCTAATGAAAAGCCGCGCGGCGAAGCAAGTCTGCGCGGTCACTTGCGCAATCCCGACGGCACAGTGAAGGCACCGGAAGGCGCCAAGCCGGCTGGTGCGGAAGGTGCCGAAGCGCCCAAGGAAGAGCCCAAGGAAGAGAGCGGGTCGCTGGCCTATGTTCCCAAGGAACCAGAAAAGGATACGCAGCTGCAGTACGCATTGCGCTTCCTGCGCGGCACGGCAACGGAAGCGACGGTCGCCAAGCCCGTTGCTCCGACCTCGCCAGCCAACGATGCCTCCAAGCAGCAGGCGGCGCCGGTTCCGAATTAAGCTGCCGCCAACGCGCCTTCCGGCCGGCTCCCTGCAGGGGAGTCGGAAGGCGCAATCCTAAAACGCCTTCCGGCCGGCTCCCTGCAAGGGAGTCGGAAGGCGCAATCCTAAAACGCCTTCCGGCCGGCTCACTGCAAGGGAGTCGGAAGGCGCAATCCTAAAACGCCTTCCGGCCGGCTCACTGCAAGGGAGTCGGAAGGCGCAATCCTAAAACGCCTTCCGGCCGGCTCCCTGCAGGGGAGTCGGAAGGCGCAAACATAAAGAAGGGGTGCCGCAAGGCGCCCCTTCTGCTTTGGGTAGCCCGCATGTCAACCGAAGAACGAGGTGCATGATGACCGCAACGGATGACCGGACCG
>JALHMJ010000016.1:31686-48396 GCA_022844105.1 Hyphomicrobium sp.
GGGAGTCGGAAGGCGCAAACATAAAGAAGGGGTGCCGCAAGGCGCCCCTTCTGCTTTGGGTAGCCCGCATGTCAACCGAAGAACGAGGTGCATGATGACCGCAACGGATGACCGGACCGCAAATCCTGGCCAGCTCGGCTACCGCCCTTGCGTCGGCATTATGCTGTTCAACCGCGACGGGCTGGTTTGGGTCGGTCAGCGCGCCGACACACCTGGCGACGCTGAAGGCAAAGGCGACTGGTGGCAAATGCCCCAAGGTGGGCTCGATGAGGGCGAAAACCCACGCACGGCAGCCATGCGCGAACTCTATGAGGAAACCTCCGTCCACTCTGCCGTGCTCATCGATGAAACGTCGGGCTGGCTGACCTACGATTTGCCTCCCGAACTCATCGGCGTAGCCTGGGGTGGCAAGTACCGGGGTCAAAAACAGAAATGGTTCGCAGCACGTTTCAATGGCGACGACAGCGAAATCGACATCACTGCGCCGCCGGGCCATGAGCCAGAATTCATCGCCTGGAAGTGGGCACCCGTCGATGACCTCGTTCGCCTTATCGTACCGTTCAAACGCACAGTCTATGAGACGGTCGTCGCTGAAATCGGACACCATGCCCGCCCCGCCGAAACGTGACGCCAGCGTGTTGGTCGTCGGCCGCTTCAACCCGGCCGTCATCTGGGCGCTACATGGGGAAGCTATTGTAACTGTCTGATTCGCCTGTCACTCTATGAGCTTATTTTTGATACCTTTCAGGTCGCCATGACAATTGAACGCCCGATCGGTGAAAGTCAGCCGCTCGATCTTCCCTATCGAGTAGGCGTCGGTATCATGCTGTTCAACCGCCAGGGACTTGTATGGACAGGACGCCGATTGCCGAAATGGGTTGGCGACCGGCAGGGCCACATTTGGCAAATGCCGCAGGGCGGCCTGATGGCCGGCGAAGACCCACTCGAAGCGGCTCACCGCGAACTCGAAGAGGAAACCGGCATCCGCAATGCGGAGCTCATTGCCCAGTTGAACGCCTGGAAGAGTTACGACTTGCCGCCCGAACTTATTGGTGTGGCTCTGAAGGGCCGCTACCGCGGGCAGCGCCAACGCTGGTTCGCCATGCGCTTCTTCGGTGACGACAGCGAGATTGATGTGGGCCCCCGCAACGGCCGCAAGGCGGAATTCGATCGGTGGAAGTGGCGCCACATTAGCGAACTTGCCGAATTGGTCATTCCATTCAAGCGCGGCATCTATGAAGAGCTGACCAGGGTGTTTGCACCCTATGCGTACCCGATCGACTAGTCTTTTTCCGCAGGTAGCCGGCTCCGCGCAGTGGAGTCGCCTCGCGCACTGTCCTTCCCGCGAGGCGGCCGGCTCCGCGCAGCGGAGTCGCCTCGCGCATTAAGAAATACTACGCAGCCGCTCGATCGCGATCTGCGCCAGCGCCCTCTGATCGTCGTCCTGAGCCGCCGCGAGTTCCGCCTCAGCCGTCGCAATTTCCGCCGCGATCTGAGACGAGGTCGTATCGGCAATGTCGAACGCCGTCTCTGCCAGCACCGTGACAGCGGCGCCGTTCACATCGGCAAAGCCCGACTTTACGAATATCTGCTTTTTGCCGGCACCCGTGACGACTTCAAGAATTCCGGGGCGCAGAGTAGAAATCAACGGCGCGTGTCCTGCAAACACCGTGAAGTCACCCTCCACGCCTGGCACCATCGCCTGCTCCGCGTCGATGGAAAGCAGAATTCGCTCAGGTGAAACGAGTTCGAACTTGAACGTGCCGGCCATTTCTTGTTGTCCTTGAATACCTGGCTGCGTGTCAGCCCCGCGCCGAAATCAACCCAATCAATTGGTCGGTTCGTCTTCGATCGCACCCGACTTCGCCCGGACGTCTTCGGCGGCCTGCAGCCTCGTTCCACAGAACGGGCAGAAGAAAACCGGATGATCGATCATGCCGGGCTCCTCGTCTTCCATTTCGATCAGCCCGACCGACATGTAGAGAATGTCGCCGTCGCCGACCGTGATAAGGGGCTCGAAATCTTCCCCACTCATCACTTCTTTCAGTTCGACGCAGCAGCTGCCGAATGTGCTTCCGTCTCCGGACATCTGTCGTTCCTATAATGCGACGCCTGGATGTGGAACCCGAGCGCAGGGATGTTAGGCAGCTTCCGCAAGCTTTTCGGCCTTGGCGATGGCTTCGTCGATCGAACCCACCATGTAGAACGCCGGTTCGGGAAGGTGGTCGTAATCGCCGTCGCAGAGGCCCTTGAACGCCTTGATCGTATCGGCAAGCGCCACCTGCTTACCGGGCGAGCCGGTGAACACTTCAGCAACCGAGAACGGCTGTGACATGAACCGCTCGATCTTGCGCGCGCGGGCCACCGTCATCTTGTCGTCTTCCGACAGTTCATCCATGCCCAGAATAGCAATGATGTCCTGCAGTGACTTGTACTTCTGCAGGATCGCCTGCACGCGACGGGCGACCCCATAATGCTCCTCGCCGACGATCCGCGGATCGAGCATCCGCGACGTTGAGTCGAGCGGATCCACGGCCGGATAGATGCCCTTTTCGGCAATCGAGCGCGACAACACGGTCGTCGCATCCAAATGGGCGAACGAGGCAGCGGGCGCCGGATCGGTCAAATCGTCGGCGGGCACGTAGATGGCCTGCACGGACGTAATCGAGCCTTTCTGCGTGGTGGTGATGCGCTCCTGCAGCGCGCCCATGTCCGTCGCCAACGTCGGCTGATAGCCCACCGCCGACGGGATGCGGCCGAGCAGAGCCGACACTTCCGAGCCCGCCTGCGTAAAGCGGAAGATGTTGTCGACGAAGAACAGAACGTCCTGACCCTTGTCGCGGAAATCTTCGGCCACAGTGAGCCCCGAAAGCGCCACGCGCATGCGCGCGCCCGGCGGTTCATTCATCTGCCCATACACCAGCGCGCACTTCGAGCCCTTGGTCGAACCGTTGTTCTTCTTCGGGTTGATGTTGACGTTCGACTCGATCATCTCGTGATAGAGGTCGTTGCCTTCGCGCGTCCGCTCGCCCACGCCAGCAAACACGGAATAGCCGCCGTGAACCTTGGCGATGTTGTTGATGAGTTCCATAATCAGCACGGTCTTGCCGACGCCGGCGCCACCGAACAATCCGATCTTGCCGCCCTTGGCGTAAGGTGCGAGCAGGTCCACGACCTTGATGCCCGTGACCAGGATCTGCGCTTCCGTTGCCTGCTCGGCAAAAGTCGGAGCTGGCTGGTGAATGGCGCGCACGGCGTTCGTCTTGATCGGCCCGGCTTCGTCGACCGGTTCACCGATGACGTTCATGATGCGGCCGAGAGTTTCTTCGCCGACGGGAACCGAAATCGGCTTGCCCGTGTCGATCACGTCCTGCCCGCGCACCAGACCTTCGGTTGAGTCCATGGCGATGGTCCGAACGGAATTTTCACCCAGGTGCTGCGCGACTTCCAGAACGAGTCGATTACCGCCGTTGTTTGTCTCGAGCGCGCTCAAGATCTCTGGCAGCACCTGATCGAACTGCACGTCGACGACTGCGCCCAAGACCTGACGGATCTTACCGGTATTCTGTGCCATTGCCCGTTCCTCGTTCTCAGTTCCTTAGGGAAGCTCGGCTTACAAGCCGCCGCCACCCAATGATTGCTCCGTTCGGCGCTGATCTGTGCCTCAGAGTGCTTCCGCACCCGAGATGATTTCGATCAGTTCCTTCGTGATGTTCGCCTGCCGCTGACGGTTGTACTTGATCGTCAGCCTGTTGATCATATCGCCCGCGTTACGCGTCGCGTTGTCCATCGCGCTCATGCGGGCACCCTGTTCGGACGCCGCATTCTCAAGCAAACCGCGGAAAATCTGCGTTGCAATATTGCGCTTCAACAGCGACGACAGGATCAGCTCCTCGTCGGGCTCGTATTCATAGATCGCTTGCGCGCCAGCATCCTTGCTCTCGGCGACCGCCGGGATCTTGGCTGGTATGATCTGCAGTGCCGTGGGCTTCTGCGCGATCACAGACTTGAATTCGGCAAAATACATCGTCGCCACATCGAACTCGCCAGCATCGAACAGCGCCAGCAAACGATCGGCAATGTCCTCGGCGTTCTTGTAGCCGACATTGCGGATGCCGGTCAGTTCGCGGCGCTCAAAGAGATTGCGGCTGAAGTCGCGGCGCAGGTTGTCGGCGCCCTTGCGGCCCACCGTCAAAATCTTCACCGTTTTGCCCGATGCAATCAACCGAATCGCGTCGGCCCGCGCCAATTTCGCGATGTTGGAGTTGAAGCCGCCGCACAAGCCACGCTCTGCCGTCAGGACGACGAGCAGATGCACTTGGTCCTTGCCGTTTCCAACAAGCAGCGGCGAAGCGGTTTCCCGAACGGCGCGACCGCCCAGATTGGCAAGGATCTTGTCCATACGCTCGGCGTAGGGGCGCGCAGCGGTCGCTGCTTCCTGCGCACGGCGCAGCTTTGCCGCGGCCACCATCTGCATGGCCTTCGTGATCTTACGCGTCGCCTTCACCGAGGCGATGCGATTTCGTAGGTCCTTCAAGCTCGGCATGGAGCCGTCTCCCTAAACACGAGCCAAATGTTAGGCGACGAAGCTCTTGCCGAATTTATCGAGGAATGCGACGAGCTTTTTCTCAGTCTCGCCTGATAGGGCCTTCTCTGCTTCAATGGACGAAAAGATCGACTTCTCATCGCGCAGCCCGGCAAGCAGCGCCTGCTCGAACTTGCCAACCGAATTGACCGGCAGCGCATCCAGATAGCCGCGCGTTCCTGCAAAAATCACCGCGACCTGCTCTTCCATCTTAAGCGGCGAGAACTGCGACTGCTTGAGAAGTTCCGTCAGGCGTGCGCCGCGCGCCAGCAGCTTCTGCGTCGCGGCGTCGAGATCGGAGCCGAACTGCGCGAACGCTGCCATTTCACGATACTGCGCAAGTTCGCCTTTGATCTTGCCGGCCACCTGTTTCATGGCTTTGGTCTGAGCCGACGAGCCAACGCGTGACACCGACAAACCGACGTTCACCGCCGGACGGATGCCCTGGTAGAACAGCTCCGTTTCCAAGAAGATCTGTCCATCGGTGATCGAAATCACGTTCGTTGGAATGTAGGCCGACACGTCGTTGGCCTGCGTTTCAATGACCGGCAGCGCTGTCAGAGAACCTTTGCCGGCATCGTCGCCCATCTTGGCGGCGCGCTCGAGCAGACGGGAATGGAGGTAGAATACGTCGCCGGGGTAGGCCTCGCGTCCCGGCGGACGACGCAGCAGCAGCGACATCTGACGATAGGCGACAGCCTGCTTGGAAAGGTCGTCGTACGCGATCACGGCGTGCATGCCGTTATCGCGAAAATATTCGCCCATCGTGCAACCCGTGAAGGGAGCGAGATACTGCATGGGGGCGGGATCTGACGCCGTCGCGGCGACCACGATCGAATACTGCAGCGCGCCGCGCTCTTCCAAAACTTTGACGAACTGGGCGACCGTCGAACGCTTCTGGCCAATGGCCACATAGACGCAGTAAAGTTTGGAACCCTCGTCGTTGCCGGCGTTGATCGACTTCTGGTTGAGGAACGTGTCGAGAATGATGGCCGTCTTGCCGGTCTGGCGGTCGCCGATGATCAGCTCGCGCTGGCCGCGCCCGATGGGGATCAGCGCGTCGACGGCTTTCAGGCCAGTCGCCATCGGCTCATGCACCGACTTGCGCGGCAGAATGCCCGGCGCTTTGACGTCGACGCGCATGCGCGTGTCGGACTTGATCGGACCCTTGCCATCGATCGGATTGCCGAGGCCATCGACCACGCGGCCGAGCAGACCTTTGCCCACCGGCACGTCCACGATCGAGCCGGTCCGCTTGACCGTGTCGCCTTCCTTGATGGTCCGGTCGTCGCCGAAGATCACCACGCCAACATTGTCGGATTCCAGGTTGAGCGCCATGCCGCGGATGTTGCCGGGGAACTCGACGAGTTCGCCCGCCTGGACGTTGTCGAGGCCGTAGACGCGCGCAATACCGTCGCCCACCGACAGCACCTGTCCGATCTCGGAGACCTGAGCCTCCTTGCCGAAATTCTTGATCTGATCCTTCAAGATCGAAGTGATCTCTGCGGCCCGGATTTCCATGTGGCTAGCCTCTGCCTTCTCGGTTGTCCCTGTCGCGATCCGCCGTCGTGAGACGCGCGGCTCGCTTTGTCTGTCAATTCAAACGAAAGTCCGGCGCGCGCTCGGCAAGCCGGGCTTGCGAAATCTGCTTTAAGCGCCACCCTTCAGGGCCACGCGCATCCCATTGAGCTTCGTTTTGAGCGAGCTGTCGATCATGCGGCTGCCGAGTTTGACGACGAGACCACCCAAGATCGACGGATCAACTTTTTGCACGAGTGTCACGTCTTTGCCCGTGGAAGCCTTCAACGCCGCCTTGAGCGCCTCCACGTGCGCTGTAGTCAGCGGCGTGGCGGCTGTCACCTCGGCTTTGACTTCGCCCCGCGCGCGCGCCGCGAGCGACTGGAAATCGCGCACCACGTCACCGGCGGCGAAGAGGCGCCGGTTCTTGGCAAGCAGCTTGAAAAAGTTGATCGTGAGCGTTCCCACGCCCGCCTTTTCCAAAACGGCTGCGAGCGCTTTTTGCTGGTCGTCCGACGCGATAACAGGGCTGCGGATCAGAATGACGAAGTCGCTGCTTTCATCGGCAAGCGCCTGGAATTTAGCCAGGTCCCCTTCGACTTCGGCAACTTTGCCCTCGTCCGTCGCCAGTTCGAACAAAGCGGACGCGTAACGGCCGGCCACGCTCGCCATTATGGGTTCGTCAGTTGCCACGTCGATTGTACTCGTGTGCTGATGCGGGCCCGCCCGGCCTCAGATGGCCAAAACGTCCCGAATACCAGTGGGATGTCTTACAAAAGGCGGGCGCGAAATAACTTCCCCGCGCAGCCCCCTGATGCAATGCGCGCTCCGTGTAACATGCGCCTAACAAGGCATCAACCGCCGCATGGGCGCGTGAATGCCGCATGGATCAGCAGGTACGTCATCGCGGCTCCGGCAACGCCAGCGGCGATCGCGACGCGTCGACGGTCAGCACCATCAGACCGCCGGCGCAAAAGGTTGATGAGAAAATGTTGAAATCGAGTCGCCATTTAAAGGTTGAATTTACCTGGATAAGACAACTTAAGATTGTGCATCGTATTGGAGTTTTGTTATGTTGCAGGTGCCTTCCAAAGCGGTCGCGAAGGTTGAGATCATTTCAACGCCCGAACTTCAACGCTTTTTACATAGGCTCCCAAAAGCGATCCTCGACCGGCTCACTCCGGCCGAATTATCAGCCTACGCCAAGGCGTTGGAACCCGAACGATCACCGCATTGGATCGACTTTAAAGCCAGTCTTCCGATCTCAATCTTTGGTGTTTACGTCGCCGTAATGGCCGGGCGCGAACGTCGCAGCTGGGAACGATTGCGCAAGGAAGGCCAGCTCGGATGGGGGCGCAACGTGCTCATCGTGGCCCTTCTGCTGGCAACCGCCATGGCCGGGGTGTCGGCTGCGTTGCTGCTCGTCAAAGGCCTGCAGTTGATGTCCGATAAATCGGCCGATCCTTGGCAACTGTTCTCACCTTACTAAAACGCGCGCACTACAGAAAATTGTAGGGATCGACGTCAATCGACAATCGCAGATCACCCTTGGCCTCCGGGATGACCGCCAGCCACTCGCGCAAGTAAGCCTGAATGTCAGCCTCTCGCGGTGCCTTGACGAGCAGTCGCCAGCGATGCCGTCCGCGCACCACGAAGATCGGCGCCTCGGCCGGTCCCAGCACGCTGATACGATCCGAACCCGGCGCCCGTCTCGCGATCTCGCGTGCGTAGCGCTCCGCCAGTTCCTTATCGCGCGCTGACACGATGACGGCCGCCAATCGACCATAAGGCGGCAACAACCCGCGCTGCCGCATTTCGATTTCCTGCGCTAAAAACGCTTCCCGGTCGCCCGACAGAATCGACTGCATGACCGGATGATCCGGCAAATGGGTTTGGATGAAACCTCGCCCTTCGGCGAACGCGCGCCCTGCGCGGCCCGTCACCTGATGCAGAAGTTGGAATGTCCGCTCGCCGGCGCGCGGGTCGGCGCCGAGCGCCAAACCAAGATCGCCATCGACAACACCAACCAAGGTCAGGTTAGGAAAATGATGTCCCTTGGCGACGATCTGCGTGCCGATGATAATATCTGTTTCCCCCGCCTCGATGCGATGGATCGCATCACGCATCTCGGACAGCCCGGGGATCAGATCCGACGACAGCAGCGCGACGCGAGCCTCGGGAAACCGCTCACTGACTTCTTCAGCAACGCGCTCCACGCCCGGGCCGCAGGCCACCAGCGCGTCCGGCTCACCGCAGTGCGGACACTTTGCCGGCGGCGGCATCGAGAAGCCGCAGTGGTGACAATTGAGTTTGCCTTTGAAGCGATGCTCGACAAGCCAAGCCGTGCATTGCGGACACTCGAACCGGTGTCCGCATTTACGGCACAACGTCAGCGGCGCATATCCCCGCCGGTTGAGAAACAGCAGCGATTGCTGCTTTTTTTCCATTGTCGCGGCGATGGCCGCCACCAGACGCGGCGCCAGCCACCGGCCCTTGTCAGGTTGTTCGACGCGCAGATCGATGGCCGTAATGTCGGGCAGCTGCGCACCGGAAAAACGTCCCGGCAGCACCACGTGACGATACCGTCCCGTACGCGCATTGACGTGACTTTCAATGGCCGGCGTTGCCGATGCGAGCACCACGGGAAACTTGCCGATGCTTCCGCGCACGACACTCATATCGCGTGCTTGATAATGCACGCGGTCGTCCTGCTTGTAGCCCGCGTCGTGCTCTTCATCGACCACAATGAGGCCCAGGTCGGCAAACGGCAGGAACAGCGCCGACCGCGCCCCGATCACAATCCGCGCTTCCCCCGTCGCTGTCGCGCACCAGATACGACCGCGCTCCGGTCCCGAAAGCGCCGAATGCCATTCGACCGGCGTTGCACCGAACCGGCGGGTGAAGCGATCCATGAACTGCGCGGTCAGCGCAATCTCAGGCAGCATGATCAACGCTTGCCGACCATGTTCGAGCGTCCTTGCAACCGCTTCGAAATAAACCTCCGTCTTGCCCGAGCCTGTCACGCCGTCGAGCAACGTAACGGAGAAGTTCTGTGCATCCACTGCCGACCGCAGCGCATGCACCGCTCGCTCCTGGTCGTCGCCGAATTCGGTGGCGTGATGCGCGGGGTCCGGCTGTGGATACGTTTTCTGCGGGATGGCGACTTCAACGAGGTTGCCCGATGCCACAAGTCCGTCGATCACACCGGTTGAACATCCAGCAATCTCGGCCAGCGCCGACTTGGATCGGATTTGACCATCTGCCGCTAACTCAAGAGCCCGTGATCGCGCTGGCGTCATACGCGGTGGCAAGCCCGCAGATGCGACGGCCCGCACACCCGTTCTGAGTTTCGGCGGCTCGAAAGCGGCCTGCGCGCTCATCATCATGCGCACGACCATGCCGAGCGGGGCCAGTGTGTATTTCGCGACCCACTCCGCAAAGCGCATTGAGACAACGGGCAGGCACGGCACATCGAGCCGGTCAGAGACGGCTTTCATCTTTTTTGGATCGACAGGTTTGCCACTCTCGTCGAGCCGCCGATCCCAGACGACGCCGATACGTACTTGGCTTCCAAATGGGACCAGAACGAACGCTCCGGGCTTCAGCGACAGACCGGGCGGGACGACATAGTCATAGGTTTGGTCGAGCGCGACGGGCATCAGCACAGCAACGCGGCCTTCCGCCGCCGCCCCGCCCTCTGCCATGCCGTCAAGCAGGCTATCCAAAACCAGTCCTCAGAGGTTAGAAGCTACGCCGACGCCCGCCGCGCGCATGTTCGGCCCGGGCCAGACCGATAAAGCCTTCTGCGGCATCCAGGCCAACTGGCCATACCGCAGCGTTGCAGGAGCCGATACTCATGAAGTTTTTCGTCGATACCGCCAACGTTGGCGAAATCAAGGAATTGGCCGCCAGCGGACTGCTCGACGGCGTCACGACCAATCCCTCCCTTATCGCAAAAAGCGGCCGCGACTTCAAAGAGACGATCGCGGAGATCTGCGCCCTTGTGCCGGGGCCCGTTTCCGCCGAGGTCGCCGCCACCGATTACGCCGGCATGATGCACGAGGCTAAAATCCTCGCCAAGATCGCCAAGAATGTGACCATCAAGGTTCCCTTGACGCTTGACGGCCTGAAGGCATGCAAAGCGATCACATCGGAAGGAACGATGGTCAACGTTACGCTCTGTTTCTCCGCCAACCAGGCGTTGATGGCGGCAAAAGCGGGTGCGACGTTCGTCTCGCCGTTTATCGGCCGCCTCGACGACATCGGTCTCAACGGCATGGACCTCATTCGCGAGATCCGCACGATTTACGATAACTATCAGGACCTCACGACCGACATCCTGGCCGCCTCTATTCGCACCGTCAATCACGTCAAGGAAGCCGCCATGATCGGCGCCGACGTGGCCACTGTGCCGCCCGCTATTCTGAAAGCTCTCGTCAAGCACCCGCTCACGGATGCCGGCCTCGCCACCTTCGTCGCCGACTGGAAGAAAACAGGTCAGACGATATAGCCCCACACGCGCCTGCGCAGTGTGGGCCAGATTAAAACCCCACACGCGCCTGCGCAGTGTGGGCCAGATTAAAACCCCACACGCGCCTGCGCAGTGTGGGCCAAGTCTCCCTCTCCCCTTGGGAGGAGGGTCGGGGTGAGGGGCCTGTTCAGGTGCGCGCCTAAATCGCGCGTCGACAAAAAAGGCCCGCACGAAGCGGGCCTTTTCGTATCACACCAGATAAAGTTTACACGGCTTCCTTCAATTCCTTGGCGGCGCGGAACGCAACTTTCTTGGAAGCCTTGATCTTGATGGCTTCACCTGTCGCTGGGTTGCGACCCATACGAGCCTGACGCTTCCGGACCTGAAGGACACCAAGTCCGCCGATGCGAATACGATCGCCCTTTTTCAAATGCTTGGTGATGAGCGCGACAAGTTCTTCGAGCATGGCCGCAGCCTGCTTCTTGGGGATCTCGTGGCTTTCAGCGAGCGCAGCGCCAAGTTGGCGAAGCGTCACGGTATCCTGCTTTTTTGCAACGGTCTTAGCGGCGGTCTTTGCGGCGGGCTTAGCAGCAGCTTTTGCCATGGATGTCATTCCTTGAAAGAGAAATCGGTTGTCGGTTGAACCGTCCGCGACCGTGAAGAAGCATGCGTGAAACGCGATTGATGACGCGCGACCGATGCTCTCGAAATCGGGAAACGCTTGCACAGACAACGGCGCGTGGGCATCGGCCGTCGGGTTCTCCGGTGGCGCCAAAGTACGTGCATCGGCGCATTTTGCAACGGCCAATCCGCACCGAATATGCAAAAAACCCTCGTTTTTAGGGGTTTTTTGCACACCTGCCACGGTGGAAGATCAAGAAAGGGCCGGATAATCAGTGTATCCACTGGGCCCGCGAGCATAAAACGTCTCGGGCTGCGGTGCATTGAACGGCCCAGAAACTTCGATTCGGCGCGGCAAATCGGGATTGGCGATAAACAATTTTCCGAACGCGACCGCATCCGCCTCGCCGGCATCGAGCACCTGCTGCGCCGTCTCCGCCGTAAAGCCTTCATTGGCGATATAGACGCCGCCGAACACCTTTTTCAGCTGCGGACCGATCCGGTTCGGACCCAGAGATTCTCGCGCGCACAAGAACGCCAAACCGCGCTTCTTCGCCTGCTCTGCGACATAGGAAAACGTCGCCAATGGATTGCTGTCTCCCATGTCGCTCGCATCTCCGCGCGGCGCCAAGTGCAATCCCACCCGTCCCGCGCCCCAGACAGCAATGCATTCGTCCACTGCTTCCAGCATCAATCGCGCCCGATTTTCAATGGGCCCGCCGTAGTCGTCGGTCCGCTTGTTGGACTTGTCCTGCAAGAACTGATCGAGCAAATAGCCATTGGCGCCATGCAGTTCGACGCCGTCAAAACCCGCCCGCTTGGCATTCTCCGCACCCCTGCGGTAGGCGTTGACGACGCCGGGAATTTCGTCGCGTTCAAGCGCCCTCGGCGTAACAAACTCTTTCTTGGGACGTACAAGGGAAACTGTGCCAGCCGGGCGAACGGCACTCGGCGCAACAGGCAGCTGTCCGTCGAGATATAGCGGGTCAGAGATGCGCCCAACGTGCCAAAGCTGCAGAACGATCTTGCAGCCCGCCTTATGCACCGCGTCCGTGATCATAGACCAGCCGGCGACTTGTGCCTCCGACCAGATGCCGGGCGTATCGGGATAGCCCACTCCCATGGGATCGACCGACGTCGCCTCCGTGAGAATGAGCCCGGCCGACGCGCGCTGAACATAATAGTCGCGCATCAGATCATTGGGCACCCGGCCTTCACTTGAGCGGCAACGCGTCAGTGGCGCCATGACGATGCGACTGCGCAACGAAAGCTCACCGGCGGTAATAGGATCGAAGAGAGTTGGCATTGTGCATGTACCTTGAAAATATGTTGAGGCGAACGAGTCGGATCAAACTCACAGTCGAAAACTTGCTCTATTTACCATTCATTAACCGGCGCGGATGAGGGTTCGATCAGTAACAATTGCCGCACCGGGAGGCGCATGGCAGGCTTGTCCAAAGTCGATCGCACAATGCCCGAACTCGACCTCGGCGCCGATCTCGCCGGGTGCGTGACGCGATGGCTCGCGCACCTGGAATTGCATGAGGGCCGTTCACCCGAAACGATTGAAGCTTATGAGCGCGATCTGGGTTCGTTTATTTCTTTCCTGCGCACGCACTTCACACGACCACCATGCCTGGGCGACATGGACCGCCTGGACTTGAAGACCTTTCGAGCTTACATGGCCGCACGCCGAAGAGCCGGCCTGGCGAGCCGCTCGCTGTCGCGCACCATGTCGGCATTGCGCACCTTCATTCGCTGGCTCGATGCAACGGGTGTCTCGAACAATAGAGCCATCATGCGCGTGGGCATGCCCAAGCTTCCGCATGGCGTGCCCAAACCACTCACAATCGACAAGGCAACGGCCCTCGTCAGCGCAGTCGGTGAAGCCGACGAAGCATGGATCGGCGCACGCGACACCGCGGTCCTCCTGCTCCTTTATGGTTCCGGGTTGCGTATCTCAGAGGCGCTCGGTCTGACACCGCGCGACGCACCGTCAATCGGCCGCGACGTAATCCGCATTACGGGCAAAGGTGGCAAGGAACGCCTGGTTCCCGTGCTTCCGGTGACAGAGGCGGCCCTCGCACGCTACTTAAAATTGGTTCCGTTCCCACTCGAACCGAACGAACCAATGTTTCGTGGCGCCAAAGGCGGGCCGCTTTCGCCGCGCATCATTCAGCTCGCGATTGCCCGCATGCGCGAAGCACTGCAATTGCCGATTACAGCCACGCCACACGCGCTGCGCCATTCATTCGCAACGCACCTCTTGTCGGCCGGCGCTGATCTCCGCCAGATCCAAGAGTTGCTCGGCCATGCGTCGCTCTCAACGACACAAGTCTATACGGAGGTCGATCGCGCGCATCTCCTGCGTGTCTACGACGCCGCTCACCCCCGCGCATAGGCCACCCGCGCGAGGCGGCCGGCTCCTCGAAAGCGGTGGAACCCGCGCGAGGCGGCCGGCTCCGCGAAAGCGGAGGAACCCGCGCGAGGCGGCCGGCTCCTCGAAAGCGGTGGAACCCGCGCGAGGCGGCCGGCTCCGCGAAAGCGGAGGAACCCGCGCGGGGCGGCCGGCTCCGCGAAAGCGGTGGAACCCGCGCGAGGCGGCCGGCTCCGCGAAAGCGGAGTCGCCTCGCGCAACTAAATATGTATCGCGCGCTTGCCGGCGGCGAGTGCGGCCTCTTTCACGGCCTCCGTCAATGTGGGATGCGCGTGGCAGGTTCGTGCAAGGTCTTCCGCTGATCCGCCGAACTCCATCAAGACCGCAGCTTCAGCAATGAGGTCACCCGCATGCGGACCGATAATGTGAACGCCAAGCACGCGATCGGTTGCGGCGTCCGCGAGCACTTTGACGAATCCCTCGGTCGTCCGGTTCACTTTGGCCCGGCCGTTCGCCGTGAATGGGAATTTGCCGACGTTGTAAGCCACGCCCGCCGTTTTCAGATCTTCTTCCGTCCGGCCAACACTCGCCACTTCCGGCGCCGTGTAGATCACGCTGGGGATAACATCGTAATTCACATGGCCGGCCTGCCCGGCAATGATTTCCGCCACCGCCACGCCCTCATCCTCGGCTTTGTGAGCCAGCATCGGGCCCGCGATCACATCTCCGATGGCGTAAACACCGGCGAGGCTCGTCTCGAAATGTGCGTTGGTTATGATCCGCCGCTTTTCATCCCGAGCGACGCCTGCCTCATCGAGCCCTAGTCCGTCGGAATAAGGTTTGCGCCCGACGGCAACGAGGACCACATCCGCGAGCAGTGTTTCCGCTAAACCGTCTCCAGCCGCAGGAAGAACGCTGACGGAGAGTCGACCGCCGGCCTCGACAACGCCGGTGACTTTCTGACCAAGGCGGAATGCGAAGCCTTGCTTTTCGAGGATGCGCTGGAACGCGCGCGCCACTTCCGCATCCATGCCGGGCAAAATGCGATCGAGGTATTCGACGACGATCACCTCCGACCCGAGCCGGCGCCAAACCGATCCCAATTCAAGACCAATGACCCCGGCTCCAATGACGAGGAGCGTCTTCGGCACGTTGTCGAGCGTCAGCGCACCGGTCGACGAAACCACCTTTTTCTCATCGATGACGAACCCCGGCAGCGTCGCCACGTCCGAACCTGTCGCAATCACCACCGCACGGGTATCAAGAACCGACGTTTCTCCATTGATGAAGGTCACCTCGACCTTTCCCGTGCCGAGAATTCGACCGGTTCCATGAAAACTGTCGATCTTGTTTTTCTTCAGAAGATAGGCGACCCCGTCCACATTGCCTTTCACCCCCTCGTCCTTGAAAGCGAGCATTTTCGACAGGTCGAGTTCAGGAACGACGTTGATCCCCATTCCCGCAAAATGATGCGTCGCCTCATTGTAGAGTTCCGAGGCATGGAGCAAGGCCTTCGAGGGAATGCAGCCGACATTGAGGCAGGTCCCGCCGTGCGTGGCGCGCTTTTCCACGACCGCGACCTTCATCCCAAGCTGGGCGGCGCGGATGGCGCACACATAGCCGCCAGGGCCGGTGCCGATCACAACCAAGTCGAACATGAAGTGGAAATCCTGCGCTGTAAATTTAAGGGCTGAACGGATCTAGAGTTCGAGGATGAACCGCTGCGGATCTTCCAGGCACTCTTTAACGCGCACGAGAAAAGTCACCGCTTCCTTGCCATCAACGATCCGATGGTCGTAGCTCAGCGCCAGATACATCATCGGCCGCGCCACGATCTGCCCATTCTTCACCACCGGACGCTCTTCAATCCGATGCATCCCAAGGATGCCGGACTGCGGCGCATTGAGGATCGGCGTCGATAACATCGAGCCGTAAACCCCGCCATTCGATATCGTGAACGTACCGCCCTGCATATCTTCGATTGACAACTTGCCATCGCGCGCCCGCTTGCCATATCCGGCGATTGTGATTTCGGTTTCCGCAAGCGACATACGATCAGCATCGCGCAGCACCGGGACCACCAGGCCACGATCCGTGCCCACCGCCACACCGACGTGGTAGTAATTCTTGTAGACGATATCGTCGCCGTCGATTTCCGCGTTGACGGTCGGTATTTCGCGCAGGGCCTGTACGCAGGCCTTGACGAAAAATCCCATGAATCCGAGCTTCACGCCATGACGTTTCTCAAACAGATCTTTGTATTGCGCCCGCAGCGCCATGACCGCGCTCATGTCGACGTCGTTGAACGTCGTCAGCATCGCCGCGTTATTCTGGGCATCCTTCAATCGCCGCGCGATCGTCTGCCGTAACCGGGTCATCTTGACCCGTTCTTCACGCCCCGGCTCGCCGACTGGCGACGGGGTGCGCAGCTGCTGAATGGCGACGGGCACCGGGATCGAGGGGCTCGCCCTTTCCGCGGCGGGCGCAGAGACGGCAGGCTGTTCTTTCCGGACAGCGGCCGCTGCCGCGGCGTCCTCTTTCAAAATCTGGCCGCGCCGGCCGGAGCCGGCAACTTCGGCCGCGTCGAGCGCTGCTTCCGCAAGGATCTTTCGCGCAGCCGGCGCCGGTGGCGGGACCGCCGCGGGGGTCGCTGCAGGACCGGCTTTGGCGGCGGGTTTTGGTGCGCCGGGAAGTGGCGCCTTCGCTGCGGCAACAGCGGACACAGCAACCGATGGTGCAGCAGTAGGCGGGGCAGCCTCCGCGCCATCCCTTAAGGCGCAGAGCAACGCGCCAATGGCAACGGTCACGCCCTGAGCCGCCAGAATGTCACCAAGCACTCCTGAAGCAGGAGCCGGCACTTCGATGGTGACCTTGTCGGTCTCCAGTTCCACGAGCGGCTCGTCTGCTTTCACCGCCTCGCCGGGCTTCTTGAACCAACGTCCGACGGTCGCTTCGGTAATCGACTCGCCCAGGACTGGAACCTTGATCTCAATCGTCATTCATGACCTCGCCGTCGCTGGAAGATGAATATCTCGAGCGGTTATCTGTGAAAAATTATTTGCTGCTGCCCCTCAAGGCGTCGTTCACGAGCCCGGCCTGTTCGGCCAGATGCTTGCTGAGCTGCCCCGTCGCCGGTGA
>JALHMJ010000016.1:48496-70541 GCA_022844105.1 Hyphomicrobium sp.
CGCCGGTGAATGTAGCCCAAATGCGTCAGCACCCATTCGATGTTGGCATCCATGAAATGCCAGGCACCCATGTTCTTGGGCTCCTCCTGGCACCACACGATTTCAGCAAACTTGAAACGGCCAAGCTCGCTGATCAGCGCGCGCGCCGGGAACGGATAGAGCTGTTCGACGCGAAGCAAGTAGACGTTATCGATGCCCTGCTGCTCACGCGCTTCATAAAGATCGTAATAGACCTTGCCCGAACACAGAACGACACGCTCGATCTGATCGTCGGGGAGCAGTTTGATCGTTTCCGCCGCTCGCGTTTGTGCATCGTCCTGCAAGATACGCTGGAACGAAGTGTTCGGTCCGAGCTCCTCGAGTCGCGACACCACCCGCTTATGCCGAAGCAGCGATTTCGGCGTCATCAGAATGAGTGGCTTGCGGAATTTACGCAGCAACTGCCGGCGCAAAATGTGAAAATAATTGGCGGGCGTGGAACAGTTCGCCACCTGCCAGTTGTCTTCCGCGCACAGTTGCAGCCAGCGCTCAAGGCGAGCTGACGAATGCTCCGGGCCTTGCCCCTCGAAACCATGCGGCAGAAGGCACACGAGCCCCGACATCCGCAGCCACTTGCGTTCGGCCGATGACAGGAATTGGTCGAACAGAACCTGCGCGCCGTTGGCAAAGTCGCCGAACTGGGCTTCCCATAGTACGAGCGCCCGCGGTTCGGCCAGCGAATAGCCGTACTCAAAACCAAGGACGGCCTCTTCCGAAAGCATCGTGTTGATGACTTCGAACTTGGCCTGATCGGGTGAAACGAATTTCAGTGGCGTGTAGCGCCGTTCCGTTTCCTGGTCGACCAGAACGCAATGGCGCTGCGAGAACGTGCCGCGCTCGCTGTCCTGACCGGACAGCCGCACCGGAAAACCCTCTTTGAGTAACGATCCAAACGACAGCGCTTCGGCCATCGACCAATCGATGCCCTCACCGCTCTCGACCATCTCACGCCGCCGTTCCATCAGCTTTGCGATCGTTTTATGGGCGTGAAACTCATGCGGAACGGCGGTGATCTGCCGGCCGACGTGACGTAGGGTCTCCCCATCCACACCCGTCGCCGATGCCTTGTCATCTTCACCCGCCCGCTGAAATCCGGCCCAGCGGCCGTCGAGCCAGTCGGCTTTATTGGGCTTATAGGTCTCGGCGGCCGCCATTTCCTCGTCGAGCCGCGCGCGAAACGTCGCCCGCATGGCATCGACTTCGCCGTCCGCGATCACACCCTCTTCGACCAGCCGCTTACCGTAGACTTCGACCACCGAAGGATGCGCCTTGATCTTTTTATACATCAACGGCTGCGTGAACATCGGTTCGTCGCTTTCGTTGTGCCCGAACCGCCGATAGCAGAACATGTCGATGACGACAGGCTTCTGGAACCGCTGCCGATATTCGATCGCAATCTTGGCGCAATGCACGACCGCTTCGGGATCGTCTCCGTTAACGTGGAAGATCGGCGCTTCAATCATGCGCGCGACGTCCGAACAATACGGCGACGAGCGGGAATAGCGCGGGCTTGTCGTAAAGCCGATCTGATTGTTGATCACAAAGTGGATTGACCCGCCGGTGCGGTGACCCTTGAGGCCCGACAATCCGAAGCACTCGGCCACCACGCCCTGACCGGCGAAGGCCGCATCACCATGAATGAGCAGCGGCAAAATGGGCGTCCGGTCGCCCGGATCACAGCCGTGCTGATCCTGCTTGGCGCGCACTTTGCCAAGCACAACCGGATCGACGATTTCCAGATGCGATGGATTGGCGGTCAGCGACAGATGGACATTGTTGCCGTCGAAAGTCCGGTCCGACGAAGCGCCCAGATGATATTTGACATCGCCAGAACCTTCTACATCGTCCGGCTTGAACGAACCACCCTTGAACTCGTTGAAAATCGCACGCAGCGGTTTGCCGAGAACATTGCCGAGAACATTCAAACGGCCGCGATGGGCCATGCCAAACACGATCTCGACCACGCCGAGCTGTCCGCCACGCTTGATGATCTGTTCAAGCGCGGGAACCATAGCTTCGCCGCCGTCGAGTCCGAACCGCTTCGTGCCGGTGTATTTGACGTCGCAGAATTTCTCGAAAAGCTCCGTATCGATCAGCTTATTCAAAATCGCACGCTTGCCCGGCACCGTGAAGTTGATGCCCTTCTCCTCGCCCTCGACGCGCTGCTGCAGCCACGACTTCTGCGCCGGATTAGTGATGTGCATGAACTGATAGCCGATCTTGCGGCAATAGGTGCGCCGTAGGATTGACAGCACGTGTCGGATAGTCGCGAACTCCAGCCCAAGATAACGGTCCAGAAAAACCGGACGGTCGAGATCGGCATCCATAAAGCCGTAGGATTCGGCCCTGAGCTCCTTATGCACATTGCGCTCGGCGAGACCCAGCGGATCGAGATCGGCCGCCAGATGACCCATCACGCGGTAAGCACGGATCAGCATCAGCGCACGGATAGAATCCTGTGTGGCCCGAAGCGAGGCCTCCGCCGATAACTCGACGCCAGAATGTTGTGCCCGCTGTTGGAGCCGCGCACGCAGTCCAGTCTCACTGGGACCTTCGTCGCCCGTCAGCGCGGCAATCATCTCGTTGTGCGGCGTCAATTCGGTGAGCGGGATTCCCCACGAAGGACCGCCGTTGCCCATCGCGACGGGAACGGCAATATCATCGGGGCGCGGACGCTGATGATCTTCCTTGAGACTCTCAAAAAAATGCCGCCACTCGTCGGTTACGGATCCGGGATTACGCTCGTATTGTTCTTGCATCTCCTCGATGTAGGGGGCATTCGTGCCCTGCAAGAATGATGTCTTGAGAAAGTGTTCGTTGCGCGCGTGGCGTGTCATCGGGTCTGTCCTGGTGGGCCGTTTTCAGGCGCCGGTCTTGAGCCATGGCAATTAGACAGTTGTGCGGAACTTTCGCGGGTTCAAGGCGATCCGTCAAAGCGCTTCACTGCAGCGCCGCGTTTCAACCCTACTCCCTTTATCCATGTCTTTTAAGACCCCCTAAAAGTGCACAATCGGCCTGAAATTGAGGCAGGCGATGACCGATAAAAAAATCGGCGCTGCAGCCGCAGCCACAGCACCGATTGGCAACATCAAGATGAGCCGCTGGCTTACTTCCCGAGCACCTTGAGAAGCGTCGTACCCAGCGCCGCAGGACTATCGGCCATGGCAACGCCTGCCTTCTGCATCGCCTCGATCTTGTCTTCGGCCTTACCTTTACCGCCCGAAATGATGGCACCGGCATGACCCATGCGCCGGCCAGGAGGCGCGGACGCACCCGCAATAAAGCCGGCCATTGGCTTTTTGCGGCCCTTCTTGGCCTGGCTCACCAGCCACTCCGCGGCCTCTTCTTCCGCTGACCCGCCAATTTCACCGATCATGATGATCGACTGGGTTTCAGGGTCATCAAGGAAAAGGTCGAGGACGTCGATAAATTCCGTCCCTTTAACCGGGTCGCCACCAATGCCGACGGCCGTCGTTTGGCCCAGCTTGGCATCCGTCGTCTGCTTCACCGCCTCATAGGTCAGCGTGCCGGAGCGTGAAACCACGCCCACCGAGCCCTTCGAGAAAATGTTGCCCGGCATGATACCGATCTTGCACTGACCGGGGGTCAGCACGCCGGGGCAGTTTGGCCCAACAAGACGCGACATTGACCCCGACAACGCCCGCTTCACGCGGATCATGTCGATCACGGGAATGCCTTCCGTGATGCAGATGATCAGCGGTATTTCAGCATCGATCGCTTCCAGGATCGCGTCGGCCGCAAACGGCGGTGGCACATAGATGGCGCTGGCCGTGGCCCCCGTCGCCGCTTTCGCTTCCATCACCGTATTGAACATCGGCACGTCGGCGAGTTCCGCGTCGGGGTGATTGCTACCGCCCTTGCCCGGCGTCACGCCACCGGCAACTTTGGTGCCATAGGCTTTTGCCTGCTTGGTGTGGAACGTCCCCTGGCTGCCAGTAATGCCCTGGCAGATGGTGACTGTGTTTTTATCAATGAGAATGGACATCTCTAGGCAACCTTCTTCACTTCGGCGGTAATCTTGCGGGCGGCATCGGCGAGATCGTCCGCGGGAACGATCTTCAGGCCGGATTCGGCCAGCATTTTCTTGCCGAGTTCGACGTTGGTACCTTCGAGCCGCACGACGAGCGGAACCGTGATCGCCATCTCGCGGGCCGCAGCGATCACGCCGTCCGCGATGATATCGCAACGCATGATGCCGCCGAAGATATTGACCAGAATACCCTTCACGGAAGGATCGGACAGGATGAGCTTGAAGGCTTCCCGCACCTTCTCCTTTGAAGCGCCGCCGCCGACATCGAGAAAGTTCGCCGGCTCCGCGCCGTAGAGCTTGATGATGTCCATCGTGGCCATCGCAAGACCGGCGCCGTTGACGAGGCAGCCGATGTTGCCGTCGAGCTTGATAAAGGCGAGGTCATGTTTGGAGGCCTCGATTTCAGTCGGCTCTTCTTCCGTAATGTCACGGTAGGCGACAATCTCAGGGTGCCGGAAGAGCGCGTTGGAATCAAAGTCCATCTTGCCGTCAAGAGCGATCAGGTTGCCGTCTTTCGTGACGACGAGGGGGTTGATCTCGAGCAGGCTCATGTCCTTCTCAATGAACATCCGGTAGAGGTTTGCCGCCGTCGACTGCATTTGCTTGAAAGCGTTGCCCTTGAGACCGAGCGCGAACGCAATCTTGCGGCCATGAAACGGCTGGAAACCCGAGGCCGGATCGATCGAAAGCGTGATGATCTTGTCGGGCGTGTCGTGCGCGACCTTCTCGATATCCATGCCGCCTTCGGTCGAAACGATAAAGGCCACGCGCGATGTCGCGCGGTCGACCAGCATGGAGAGATAGAGTTCCCTGTCGATGGCCGTGCCATCCTCGACGTAGAGGCGGCGAACGACGCGGCCGGCATCCCCGGTCTGCACGGTGACGAGCGTGCGGCCGAGCATCTCGCCGGCGAACTGCTTCACTTCGTCGACCGACTTTGCGAGCCGGACGCCGCCCTTTTCGCCGGCCTCCTTCTCCTTGAACGTGCCTTTGCCGCGGCCGCCGGCATGGATCTGCGCCTTGACGACCCAGACTGGACCCGGCAGCTGATGGGCAGCCTCAACGGCTTCCTCGACCGTAAATGCAGCACCGCCCTTGCCTGTGGGGATGCCGTACTGGCGATAGAGCTCCTTCGCCTGATGCTCGTGGATGTTCATGGCGCTCCTGGGCGTGTTTTTATGTGTTTAGAAACGAGGCGTGTTTAATCGGGAAGGCAACGGTCCGACGACCCCCAGATGGGCCAAGCGGACCTACCCTGTCGGGCATGCGACGTTCCGGCTGGCCAGTTTGGCCATAAGTTGCGTGAGCCAGGCCGGTCAGCTGGCAAGCGGCGGGTTGATCTGAATACAGGCATCGACCAACCCTTTCACGGATTCGACAGACCGCATCAGCATCTGCCGTTCCGCGGAGTTGAGGTCGATCTCGATGATCCGCTCAATCCCGCCCGAGCCGATAATCACTGGAACGCCCACGTAAAGGCCCTTTACCCCATATTCTCCATTGAGATAGGCCGCGCAGGGCAGAACCCGTTTCTTGTCTTTGAGGAAGCTTTCCGCCATCGCGATCGCCGAGGCCGCCGGAGCGTAATAGGCCGATCCGGTCTTCAGCAACGCAACGATTTCACCCCCGCCCTTGCGCGTCCGATCGACGATCTGCTCCACCCGGTCCTGCCGAATCCAACCCATTTTGACCAGATCGGGCAACGGCACACCCCCGACCGTCGAGTATCGCACCAGCGGCACCATGTCGTCCCCGTGCCCGCCGAGCACAAAGGCCGCTACATCTTCGACCGAGACTTTGAACTCATCTGCTAGGAAATGCCGAAAGCGGGCCGTATCGAGAACGCCGGCCATTCCGCAAACCATGTTGCGGGGCAAACCCGAGAATTTCTGCAAAGCCCAAACCATCGCATCGAGCGGGTTGGTGATGCAGATGACAAATGAATTGGGCGCATACTTTTGAATACCCGCACCCACCTGTTCCATAACCTTTAAATTGATGCCGATAAGATCGTCTCGGCTCATTCCGGGCTTGCGCGGCACGCCGGCCGTGACGATGCAAACTCCGGCCCCTTCGATATCCGCGTACGCGTTGGTGCCTTTGAGGTTGCAGTCAAAGCCTTCGACGGCGCCCGACTGCGCGATGTCCAGCGACTTGCCCTGAGGCAATCCCTCGGCGATGTCGAACAGGACCACATCTCCAAGTTCCTTGAGCCCGATCAGATGGGCCAGCGTTCCACCGATCATTCCGCCGCCAATCAGGGCAATCTTCGTACGCGCCATCGGACACTTATCTCCATCGACAATCCCGCGGATGAGCCGCGTCTCAATCTCTTGAATGCAATGCGTGACCTACGCCTGCCATTCCGCAGTTGCGAAGACAATCTGTTCGTTCGTAAGCCCAAACACACCCGCCCTCAAGGGTCGGGACCAAAGTCCCTGCCGCTAGAACCCCCGCCGCAGGGCCACCCTCTCGGCCAGATAGGCGTCGCTACGCATCTCCATCAGACGCGATGCGGTGCGCACGAACAAGTCGGCGCCGTCGCCCTCGGGGTAGAGCGCATCTGGTTCGGCCGCTGCCGAAGCGATGAGACACGTGCCGCGATCATAAAGATTATCGATGAGTGTAATGAACCGCCGGGCCTCGTTACGCCGGTCTGGCGTCAGCACCGGAATGCGCTCGACGATGATCGTGGGGTATGCCCGGGCGATCGCAATGTAGTCGGCTCCGCCCAGCGGCGCGGCACACAGGTCATCGAACGAAAACCGCGCCACCCCGGCCGCGGCGACCGGCACCCCGATCTGCCGGCCATTGCACTCCACCGCTGCCGGCTCCCCCGCATCGCCACCCGTCAGCCGGTTCCATATGGCATCGATCTCGGCCATCGCCGCCGCATCCGGCGGACAAAAATAGAGCGTGCGTCCTTGCAGCTTATCCAGCCGGTAGTCCTTCGCTGCAGCAATCTCGACAACGTCCAGCTTGTCTTCCAATGTCGCAATAAATGGCATGAAAAGCTGGCGATTTAGGCCATTCCAGTAGAGCCGGTCAGGCGGAGCGTTGGACGTCGCCACCACCACCACGCCGCGTTCGAACAGCGCCTTGAACAACCGTCCGAGAATCATCGCGTCCGCGATGTCGGTCACATGGAATTCGTCAAAGCAAAGAAGTTGCGCCTCGCCCGCGATCTCTCGCGCAACGAACGGGATCGGATCGCCGTCGGTCGTCGCCCGGCCGCGCGCGATGCGCTCGTGCACCTCGGCCATGAACTGATGGAAGTGCACCCGACGCCGCGGCATAAAACCAACCGCGAGATGGAACAGGTCCATCATCATCGTCTTCCCACGACCGACAGCGCCGTGAATGTAAAGGCCGCGCGGTCCCGGGCTCTGTGTGCGCTTCACCGGCCGGAGGATCGACAGTCGCGACGGCCGTTCTACGCGACGGCCTTCGAGATCGGCGGCGAGCTCATCAAGGCGTTCGACAATCCGCGCTTGCGCCGGATCACCTTCGAGCTGGCCGCTTGCCACTCTTTGCTGATAGTATTGCCAAACGCGGCCCGGCATCCTGCACCCTTGCTCGAACGTCGCGTGAGCTAGCCCTAATCTACCGGCGGGCAGCAAGCACCTCGTGACCCTTTGTCACGAACCCGCAGGATGCACGAGCATGCCGGCCCAAGGGTCGCGGTGAAACGATTGTCGCAGCCAGTGGGTCATCCCGGCAAGCTGAGGCAATGGCAAACATGGGTCGGCGACGAGCAGCATGACACGTCACGACTAGAAATGGAGTATGCGCTGAGGCCGGGACACGGCGACGATCCAATCCGAACAAACGAAGTGGAGAAGATTAATGCCGCGTGTCGCGCACAGCATCGAAGTTTGAAATCGCCCGACGATAAAAAAGTCCCGCCGCGGCCTCGAAAAAAACTGCGAACATCATCGCAGACATATCGGGGCTGTGGATGACCGGAGGAACCGCCGTTATTTTCTCTCAGCAGCAACGCCATCTGAAGCACCTGACTTCACGCGTGATTGCCATTGGAGAAACTAGAGGCCCGAAATTGCTCGAAAATTGCGGCGTTTACGCCACACTTTCGGCAATTGGACAGAAATATCGACGCGAAATCGAATTTCGGTGTCAACAAATTCCTCGAACTTGCGCATATTTTTTTAGTGATCGAAATGATTCGATCTATTTTAGAGGGAGAGAGAACTATGGCTAAGGCAGCGAAGAAGGCAGCAAAGAAGGCTACGGCAAAGCGCGCTCCGGCAAAGAAGGCCGCCGCGAAGAAGCCGGCAAAGAAGGCTGCAAAGAAGAAGCGCGCGGCTTAAAGCCGACGTTTCTTGCTCTGCTCTCGGTTGGGCATCGAGGCGCGGGGCCGGTCCTAAAGACCGAAATTTTCAAGGCCGATGGCTGCGAGACGCGCCATCGGCCTTCTTTATTTGCCTGCCGGTGTATATGCGACACGCTAAATTGAAATCGTTTTCCGCTCCACAGCCGCCGACTCAGACGCGGCGCTGCACCATCAACTTCTTCAACTCAGCAATGGCTTTTGCAGGCGACAACCCTTTCGGGCACGCCTTGGCGCAATTCATGATGGTGTGACAGCGATAGAGCCGGAACGGGTCCTCGAGATTATCAAGCCGTTCTCCCGTCGCCTCGTCACGGCTGTCGATGACCCAGCGATAGGCTTGCAGCAGGATGGCTGGACCAAGATACCGGTCCGAATTCCACCAATAGCTCGGGCACGACGCAGAGCAGCAAGCGCACAGGATGCACTCGTAAAGCCCATCCAACTTTTCACGATCCTCGCGCGACTGCTTCCATTCCTTTGGCGGCGTCGGCGTGTCCGTTTTCAACCAAGGGTCGATGGAACGATGCTGCGCGTAGAAATTCGTCATGTCCGGCACAAGGTCCTTGATGACCGACATGTGCGGCAGCGGATAGACACTGACTGCGCCGTCGACCTCATCGATCCCTTTCAGGCACGCGAGATAGTTCGTTCCGTCGATATTCATGGAGCAGGAGCCGCAGATGCCCTCACGGCAGGAGCGGCGGAACGTCAGGGTCGGATCGATCTCGTTTTTGATTTTCAACAGCGCGTCGAGCACCATCGGACCGCACTGATCCTGATTGACCCAGTACGTATCGATATGCGGATTTTGCCCGTCGTCGGGTGTCCAGCGGTAAATCTTGAACTCGCGCCAAGTCCCTTCGCCGTCGGGCGCGTTCCAAGTCTTACCCGTCGTGACTTTCGAGTTCTTGGGAAGCGTCAACTGCACCATGGGTCGGGGTCGATCCTCACAACGAACGGAAATACCAAGACAGCCTCCAGGATTGGGGGGTCGCGTCATCCCTGTCAACGCAGCCGAACGGTCGCTGGATGCGGTTCTTTGCCCCCATTTTCATGACGCGCCGTCAATCGGGTCGATACTTTTTGAGCTCCCGGACAAGGTGCGTCAGGCGCTCGGCGATCTCTGCGCCGCTATCGACGGCAACCTTCAGCGTCGCCCTTGTCTGGATGAGCTTGTTCAGCCGCTCTTGGCATTCGCCGAACGCGAAATACAGTGTCTCGGGCGCTTCGACCTCGCCATCCTCAACTGCGCACATCACGTCGAATGCATTTTGCGAGGCAAGCACCAGCATGGATGCAATGTCATTCATGAGCTGGTGGAATAGGCGGCTTCCGTCGGGGCCGACGCGCACGCCGTGCACGCCGAATTTCAACGGCGAGGAACCCTGCGACCCTTCCCCCGCGAACAATTTCGGGTTGCGCTGAAACCGCCGGAAGATTTCCGAAAGGCCAAGACAGCAGGTCTCAAGTTCCCGGATCGCTGTCGCGGCCTTTCGTTTGGCTTTCGACCGGTCGGGAGTGCGCTCTTCCGCGGTCCAGTTGATCGCCGCAATGGAGGCAATAGCGCCGAGCGCCGCCAGCGCAGGCAACACCGCCGTGAACGGATCGGGCGCGATGCGGCTATCCGGTTCGCGCGGGTCTTGCGGCTTAACAGTGCCCTTATCGCTACCTTTGCGGGACGGAAGTGACACGCGCGCTCCAAATTGCGTCTCTTGGAAGAGGCACCCTTAGCGCAGCCTGCGTTCCACCGCCACCCATCACGCCGCTCACAATTCGTCCGCCGCCGCGAGCATAACAACGCCGACGCCGGCAAAATACTGGGCCAAAATCAATAAACCCGCGCTTTGGGCTCGATGTATTTGATCTCGTTGGTCAGCGTCCGCGTGTGCACCGGCCGGCTATCGAGCCGGACTTCGCGTGTCGCGGTGTCGGCAAACGCCAGTGTATGCTTCATCCAGGCCACATCATCGCGCTTGGGATAATCTTCGCGTGCGTGTGCGCCGCGGCTCTCCTTGCGATTGGCGGCCCCGCCAACCGTCACCGCGGCCTGGGCGATCAGATTGTCGAACTCCAACGTCTCGACCAGATCGGAGTTCCAGACCAGTGAGCGATCCGTCACGCGAATATCGTCGACGCCCTTCCAGACATCCGCAATTTTCCGGACCCCTTCGTCCAGAACCGGTCCGTCGCGGAACACGGCGCAATTGGCCTGCATGGTCTTTTGCATGCGAAGCCGTAGAGCAGCCGTCGGCGTGCTGCCGCTGGCATGGCGAAAACGATCGAGGCGATCCAGCGCTTTTTCCGTCGCGTCCTGGGCGAGTTCCGGCTGCGCCGCGCGCCGCTCAACCGTATCTGAGCAGCGCAGACCCGCGGCGCGGCCGAACACAACGAGGTCGATAAGTGAATTGGATCCCAAACGGTTGGCACCGTGCACCGAAACGCAAGCGGCTTCGCCGATCGCCATCAACCCGGGCACGACGGTGTCGGGGTTGCCGCCCTTCAACGTCAGCACCTCGCCATCATAGTTCGTCGGGATGCCGCCCATGTTGTAATGCACGGTCGGAATGACAGGAATCGGCTGCCGCCTGAGATCGACACCAGCGAAAATCTTGGCACTCTCCGTAATACCCGGCAGTCGCTCGGCCAGAATATTCGGGTCCAGATGGTCTAAGTGCAAGAACATGTGATCGCCGTCGGGACCGACGCCGCGACCCTCACGAATTTCGATCGTCATCGACCGAGAGACCACGTCGCGGGACGCCAGATCCTTGGCATGCGGAGCATAGCGCTCCATGAACCGCTCGCCTTTGGCGTTCGTCAGATAACCGCCCTCGCCTCGCGCTCCTTCGGTGATGAGCACGCCGGCACCGTAGATGCCGGTCGGATGAAACTGCACAAACTCCATATCCTGCAGCGGGAGCCCGGCGCGCAATACCATGGCGTTGCCGTCACCTGTGCACGTATGCGCCGACGTCGCCGAAAAATAGGCACGCCCATAGCCGCCCGTCGCCAGAATAGTGCGCTTTGATCGGAAACGATGAATGCTGCCGTCTTCCATGTTCATGGCGATGACGCCACGGCAGGCGCCCTCATCATCCATGATCAAGTCAAGCGCGAAGTACTCGATAAAGAACTCAGCGGAGTGGCGCAGCGATTGGCCGTACAGAGTATGCAACATCGCGTGGCCGGTGCGATCGGCCGCAGCGCACGTACGCTGCACCGGCGGCCCCTCGCCATACTCGGTATAATGACCGCCGAACGGGCGCTGGTAGATCTTGCCGTCTTCGGTGCGGCTGAACGGAACGCCGTAATGATCGAGTTCGTAAACGGCTTCCGGCGCGTTGCGGCACAAATACTCAATGGCGTCCTGGTCGCCCAGCCAGTCGGCGCCTTTGACCGTGTCGTACATGTGCCAGCGCCAATTGTCCGGACCCATATTGGCCAGCGAGGCCGCAATGCCGCCCTGCGCGGCGACCGTATGCGAACGCGTGGGAAAGACCTTGGTCACACACGCGGTCCTGAGCCCGGCCTCGGCACACCCGAGCGTGGCGCGCAACCCAGCGCCTCCCGCACCGACGACGACGACATCATAAGTATGATCGACGATCGCGTAGGCACGGCCGTTGACGCCTGCCTTGACCGCTGTCCCATTTGCTTGGCCAGCCATGCTGCGTTCAAGCTCCGAAGTAGAGTTTCAGGACGGCCAGGATGCTCGCTGCACCCACGGTGACGGCAAAAAACGTGTTCAGCATCAAAAGCGCGATCTTTGCACCTTCACCATGCACGTAGTCCTCGATGATCACCTGCATTCCGATCCGCATATGAATTACCCCTGAAACCACCAGGAGGATCAGCGGCAGCGCAAATTCTGGCCGCTTGAGAGCCGCGGCAACCGTCAGATGATCTGCCCCGACAAGCGAAACGAGGATCGCAACGACTGCAATCGACAGCACCAGATTGGACACGGCCGTGACACGTTGCTTCCAGAAGTGGTCCGCGCCTTCCTTAGCCGATCCAAGGTACCGGGCAGTTTTAAGCGGCGTCCGCAACGACATCGTCACACCCCTCCAAGGCGGCTGATCACGACAAACCAGACCGCGCCGGTCAGCAGAATGGATGCCACGATGGTGCCCCACGACAGAATGTCGATGGTCGCCAGATCGTATCCAACACCGAAATCCCAGATGAAATGCCGGATACCACCGAGCGCGTGGTGAATGAGCGCCCACGTGTAGCCAAAAAGGATGATCCAGCCTGGCCAGGTATCGAAGTATCCACTGACCGCGTGGAATGCGTCGGGTCCGGATGCCGCCGCCACGAGCCAAGCCGCCAGGAGCAACGTCCCGAAGTAGAGCGCCGTCCCGGTGATGCGATGCAGGATCGACATCACCATGTTGATCAGCGGGCTATAGATCTGCAGGTGCGGGGAAAGCGGCCGATTGACCTTCGCCCCACGCCCCGTCGCGGCATCCGACATGAAAGACTCCGGGAGATGAACAATCCCGCTTTCTAGCCCGCCGCGTCGGCCACCGCAATTTGTCAGACGGGCGCATGACCGAAGGTCCCACTCCTACGTGGCGGCCGGCGCCGCGTAGCGGTGTCGCCACGAACCAATCCAAAAGCGTGGCGGCCGGCGCCGCGTAGCGGTGTCGCCTCGCGGGCACTAAAAGCGCTCTAACGCGGCAACACCACCCAGGCATCAAAATCGAGAATGACCCCATCGGCGTAGTCGCCAGCTTCCGTCTTGAGCGGAAACGCGGCGCAATACTGATTTTTCACGGCAACCAGCCGGATGCGAAGCGCGCCAACATCCGAACGGCCGGGAATTTCTGCTTTCTCCAGAATTTCCGTCCAGGCATAGACAGTGTCGCCGGCAAACAACGGCGCGACATGCCGGCCACCGTTGATCGCGGCCAAATGGAAGGCGTTGTTCAAGCCGTTGAAAGATAGCGCACGCGCCATCGAAATCACGACACCACCGTAGACGATCCGTTTGCCGAAGCGGCCTTTCGATTCCGTGTGCTGGTTGAAATGTACTTTGGCCGTATTCTGGTAGAGGCGGGCCGCCATTTGGTGCTCCGCCTCTTCGATCGTCATGCCGTCGACATGATCGATCTTCTCACCAACTTCATAATCGTCCCAGCGATAGGGACTGCCCGCGAGCGCCAAGTCGTAAGCGGCCGTGTTGATCGCCGGAACTGCGCCACCGATCTCCGACGGGTCGATACGATCCGGCAATTTTGGCACCACGGCGTCTCCGACCGGCGCCGACTTGTCCCGCTTGCGCACCATTACCCAGCGTACGTATTCGAGGACAACCTCGCCGTTTTGATTGCGGCCGGTCGAGCGCACGTAAACCGTGCCCGTTTCCTTGTTCGAATTTTCCTTAAGGCCGATGACTTCCGACACCGTCGACAGAGTGTCGCCGGGATAGGCAGGCTTGAGAAATCGACCGCCAGCATAGCCGAGGTTGGCAATGGCATTGAGCGAGATATCCGGCACCGTCTTGCCGAACACGACATGAAACGTCAGCAGGTCGTCGAGCGGCGCCCTCGGATAGCCGATCGCCGTCGCGAACTGATCCGACGAAGTCACAGCGAAGCGCGGGCCGTACAGGCTCATGTAAACAGCCGCGTCACCTTCGGTGACAGTGCGCGGCGTCGCATGCGTGATGATCTGCCCGAACTTATAATCCTCGAAGAAATTGCCGGCATTGGTCTTGGTCGTCGTCATGGCGCGCGCCCTTATTCGCAACGTCGTGGGATCGGCAAAAAGCAGGAATTCCGTCGCGATTAGTCCGTCCCGCGCACACTGTCCATGGCGAAAGCCGCAGTCACGTGTACGTGGCGGCGCGTGCAAGCGTCGCAGCAGCGCCCATAACCTAGAACCAGTCGTCGATCTCGCGAACCGCGTGCGCGATCGCCGCCGTCCGTCGAGCCATGACCAGATGCAGTCGCTCGACCATGCGTCCCTCGACTGTGATGACGCCCTTCTGCGCGTTGGCCGGCTGCGAGAAGGCATCGATGACCTTACGCGACCACTCGATCTCCTCGTCTGTGGGCGTAAAAACCTCGTTGCACGGACCCACCTGCGACGGGTGGATCAGCGTTTTGCCATCCATGCCGAGCGTGCGGCCATGCTCGCATTCGCTTCGGAAACCGACCTCGTCCTTGAAATCGTTGTAAACGCCATCGATGATGTCGATACCGAAAGCGCGTGCGGCGACGATTGTCAGCGCCAGCCACGGCACGATCGCAAACCTGTTGTCGAGCGCGCGCGCGCGCGATTCTTTAAGAAGATCGTTGGTGCCCAGCACAAAACACTCGAGACGGTTTTCAGGATCCATGGCAACCGCGGCGATCTCGCGCGCATACAGGATCGCCTGCGGCGTCTCCATCATGGCCCAAAGTCGCGTGCGCTCCGGGGCATTAACCGACTTCAGGATCTTCGCCGAGCTGATGATATCGCCGGGATGAGCGACTTTGGGGATCAGGATCGCATCCGGCGCGGCCTCTGCCGCCGCAATCAAATCCGCCGTACCCCATACGGTTTCGAGCGCGTTGGTCCGAATGACGAGTTCCCGGCGTCCATAGCCCCCCTCCTTCACGACCTCGCAGACCCGGTGCCGCGCCTGCACCTTGGCTTCCGGTGCAACCGAGTCTTCCAGGTCCAGAATGACGGCATCGGCGGGGAGCGACTTGGCTTTTTCCAGGGCGCGATCGTTGGCGCCCGGCATGTAAAGCACGCTGCGGCGGGGGCGAATGTTCGTCTTCATCACAGCGCGGTCCGTTTAATTGTGCAGCGCAATAATACGCTAACGTTGCGATGTTCACAAATCGTCATTGGGCGAATACCGTCCGCGGTGGAGAACCGTAGCCGTGGCACGCATCATCGCACTATCGTCGTTGGTTTCACGGGGTCATGTTGGCCTGCGTGCCCTGGTGCCCGCCTTGGAAGCGTTTGGCCACGACGTGATCGCGTTGCCGACGACGATCCTGTCGAGCCACGCCGCATATCGCACCGTAGCCGGTTTGGCGATGGACATCGACATTCTGGAGCGCATGGCTTCCGCACTCGATGCCAATGGCTGGCTGGCGTCTGCGGACATGCTGATCACCGGCTACTTGCCTTCGGTCGATCATGTGACATTCGCCGCTGCCCTCGGCCGCCGCTTGCTTGAACAAAACCCAGCCGCAGGGATCGTCTGCGATCCCGTCCTCGGCGACGCACCAAAGGGCCTCTACGTGCAGAAGGAAGCGGCAAAGCGCGTGCAATCGGACCTTGTTCCTCTGGCAACGATCCTGACGCCAAACGCCTTCGAGTTATCCTGGTTGTCCCAACGTCCGGTGACCGACCTTGCCACCGCCAGCAGTGCCGCCCGGACCCTCCAGGTATCAATGGTACTCGCCACCTCGGTCCCGGTCGGCGCAAACCAATTGGCAACCCTTCTCCAGACGACCGACGTCTCCGTTTACACCACCGTTCCGATACGGCCGGGCGCTCCGTCCGGAACAGGGGATCTTCTCACCGGCCTCTTCATCGCAAACCTCGCCGCCGGCATTCGTCCTCCGTCTGCACTTGCCGCAGCCGG
Source organism: Hyphomicrobium sp. (assembly GCA_022844105.1). Taxonomy (GTDB): domain Bacteria; phylum Pseudomonadota; class Alphaproteobacteria; order Rhizobiales; family Hyphomicrobiaceae; genus JAGVSR01. The sequence goes on from JALHMJ010000016.1 coordinate 64,529, forward strand.
CGCCGTCCTCGAACAGGTTCTTGCGGCCAGCAACGGAGCTGACGATCTCAACCTCATGCCCCTTTTCACCGGATCAGGCGGCCTGGCTCCGCTGCAACTCAATGACGCGCCCGGGGCATGATCAACTCCGACAATACTTGACATTTGTCAGCCGCAATAGAAAACGCGATCTGAATGGACGCGAGGTGACGCGCGGCCCGGGCCACTTCCAACCAGAAAGCTGTCAATGTCTTCCTTTCCTGAAACTTTGACGGATCGCTACCGTCGCTTCAAACATCGAATCTTCTTCCCCAATGCCGACCAATACGAAGAACTGGCGACCTACGGCCAGAATCCTGAGATCATGTTGATCTCTTGCTGCGACAGCCGCGTCGATCCGGAAACTATTTTCAATGCGATGCCCGGCGAACTTTTCGTCGTCCGCAACGTCGCAAACTTGATCCCGCCTTATGAAACCGGAGGCAAATTCCACGGCGTCAGCGCCGGCATCGAGTTCGCGGTCTTGAACCTCCGGGTCAAACACATCGTCATCATGGGTCACTCGGGCTGCGGTGGCATCAAAGCCGCGCTGGACCAATCGGCCGCCATTCAGACCGAAGCAATGTTCATCTCGAAATGGATGTCGATGCTCGACGATGCACGCCTCTCCGTGCTGTCGTCTCATCAAACGAGTACGCCCGAGGAAAAGCTCGAAGCGCTTGAGAAGGAAGGCGTCAAGACGTCACTCAAAAACTTGCGCACGTTTCCGTTCGTGAGCGAGCGCGAGGACAAGGGCAAATTGAATTTGCATGGCGCTCACTTCAACATCCAGAAGGGCAGCCTCTCAATTCTCAACCACTCGCGCGGTGAATACTTCCCGCTTTGACGTTGCGCAACCGTCAGCTCGCAGGTGAAGCGGCGCTCTGCGCTGCCCGCACGGCCGGAAGGATCTTCTCGACGATGCTTTGCGGCGTCAGCGGGCCGACGTGCTTGTAGGCGATCCGCCCCTTTCCATCGACCACGAACGTCTCAGGCATGCCATAAACGCCCCACTCGATTGCGCCCCGGCCCTTCTGATCGACACCCAGTGCCGCGAACGGATTGCCATAGCGACCGAGGAACCGGCGCGCATTCTCTGCATCGTCCTTATAATTGACGCCGACTAGCTTCAATCCTGGCTCTTTTGCCAGTGCCACAAGCAGTGGGTGTTCCTCCACGCAAGGCGCGCACCATGAGGCCCAGAAGTTCACGACGGTGACGCCGTCCTTCGCGAGATCACCCGCCGTAAACCCCGGCACGGCTCCCGTCCCACGCGTCAGCCCATCAAGCGCTGGAAAATCGGTCGCAGGAACGGGCTTGCCGATCAACGCCGACGGTAACTTCGAAGGATCGCCAGATTTCAGGGCAAACTGAAACATGATCGCCACGGCGAGAAAAATCGCCAGCGGCACGAACACCCATGCGCGACCACTCCGACCTTCCACAACACCGTCCACACTCTCGGTCATGGCCTTAGCTTTCTTCCTTCGCGGCCGGCTTCGCGGACATTGACCGCGACCTTCGCGAAACGCCCTTGGCTTCAAGCTCTAAAAGCCGCGCCTTCAGCCGAGCGCCGTCCCAGACGAGCCAGCCGATCACGCCTGCGACAACGACTGAATAGATGGCATAGGAGGCCCAGATAAACGCAGCATGTGGTCCAAGATCCATGCCGCTCACTCCGCTGCCGCTGTCGCCGAAACGGTCCGCGCGCGATCCACCTCCGCCATGGTCAGCGAGCGTAGCCGGCGCCTGAGAATTTCGTTGCGCATGCCTTTGGTATGCAGCGCAAAAAACAGCAACGAAAAGCCGACCGCGCTGTACAGCAGCGGCCACAAGAGGTCAGGATGAATTGTCGGACCGTCCAAACGGATAACGCTCGCCGGCTGATGCAGCGTGTTCCACCAATCAACCGAAAACTTGATGATCGGCAGGATCGATACGCCGACGAGCCCCAGAACTGCGCACAACTTGCCGGCCAACGCATCATCCTCGATCGCCGAGCGCAGCGCCATGAGGCCGAAGTATAAGAACAACAAAATCAGCATCGACGTCAGCCGCGCGTCCCAGACCCAATAGGTCCCCCACATCGGCTTGCCCCATAGAGATCCTGTTGCCAGCGCGAGGAATGTAAACGCAGCGCCAAGAGGCGCGGCAGCCTTCGCCGACACGTCCGCGAGCGGATGCCGAAAGACGAGATACCCAAAACTGGAAACGGCAATGAGCGCATAGCCCAACATGCCGAGCCACGCTGCCGGTACGTGGATGAACATGATCTTGACGGTCTGGCCCTGCTGATAGTCATCGGGAGCCACGAAGAACACGAGATACAGCGCGTAGGCGATCAGCAAGGCCGCAGCAGCAGCCAACCACGGCAGAACGCGGCCGGACAGTTCCATGAACCGCGTCGGGTTCGCGAGTCGCTGGGTCAAGGATTGTTGCGGATTCATGGCTGCTTTAGTCATGGGGCTGGTCTAAGCAATTCCGGCGCTTCGCGCAACGCGGCCACCATTACGGTTCCGCAACCCGCGCAGTGTTAACGCATAGTCGGTCATTGTGTCTGGAAACGAATCGCCGCTGCCGCGGCCACCGGACCGATGACCAATGAAAACAATGATATCGCCGACAAAATCAGAAACGAGGCCTGAAACCCCGACGGACCACCCGTCGCGGCTGAAATGGCCGCGATACCGAAGATCAGGGTCGGGATATAGAGCGGCAAAACGAGCAGCGCCAAAAGCAGGCCACCCCGTCGCACCCGAAGTGTCAGCGCCGCTCCCACCGCTCCCAGGAAACTGATCGCCGGCGTCCCCGCGAGCATCGTTGCGACCAGCACCGGATAAGCGCTCAGTTCGAGGTTAAGGAGAAGCCCGAGCACCGGCGCAAGCAATGCCAGGGGAATGCCGGTCGATATCCAATGCGCCAAGGCCTTTGCGGCCGTCGCCAATTCCAGCGGCAGATCACCGGTCGCGATGACCTCCAGCGACCCATCCTCGTCGTCGGCTTCGAAAATCCGCGGCAGCGACAAAAGCGCCGATAAAAGAAGCGCGATCCACAGGACTCCTGGGGCAATCCTCGACAGCAAATTCAAATCCGGCCCAAGCCCCAAAGGCATCATCGTCACGACAACGAGATAGAACCCCAGCGCCGTCCCGACAGCCCCACCTTCGCGCACTTGCAGCAAAAGATCGCGTTTCAGCAGCGTCCAGAAGGCGCTCATGCGGCCGCACTCCGCGCCGCGCTGAGTTCGAGCCGCCGCTCTCTCGCAAGCCCAAGCGGGATATGTGTCGCCGCCAGCACCAGCCCGCCGCCCGCCAGATGCTGCGCGACACACTCCGCCAGCAGCCGCACGGACGCCGCATCTAGCGACACAGTCGGTTCATCCAAGAGCCACAACGGACGCGGCGTCGCGATCAACCGCGCCAGACAAGCCCGCCGCTTCTGCCCCGCCGACAAATAACCGGCAGGAATTGACGCCAACGGCTCCAGATCGAACGCCGCCAACGCCTCATCGATCGACGCCGCTGCTCCCGCTCCCAGATAGTCCGCCCAGAAGCGCAAGTTCTCTTCGACCGTCAGCGACGGTTTCAGCGCGTTGAGATGTCCAATGTAATGCGCCTGCGCGGGAAGTTCCTTATCAGCATCCCCGCCTTCCAGGGCGATCGTTCCGCCCGCGGCACCAATCAAGCCGGCAACCGTACGAATGACGGTCGTCTTTCCGGCCCCGTTTGGCCCGACGAGGACGAGCGCGTCGCCAGCAACAACCGCGAACGACAATCCGTCCACGATGCGTCGCGCGCCTCGATCCACGACGAGATGTTCAATTGCCAAGCGCACAGGAGATTGTTCCGTCGAAGGCGGACCTTCGCATTGCACCGACGATAGGCGGACTGCCGCAAAATCACACGCGAACGGTGGCTAGTTCTCTCCGATTTGCGCCTATATAAAGGGCTAGTCCATGATTTCGCTAGTGCAAAAAACGGAACGGCCGTACCGACAACCGCGCTCTAGTAGTATGGCGCGCGAGAGGAAACGCCGGCGTCAACCGCTCTGGCTACTAAATCCCCACTTTCAAGCTTTCGAGGAGACCTGCATTGAGCGTCGTCACCGCCCCCCTTTCCCTCGACAGCTTCAAGTGCCGCAAGACGCTGACCGCAGGCGGCCAGACCTATACCTATTATTCCCTCCCCGACGCGGAGAAAAATGGCCTGCCCGGCCTCTCCAAGCTTCCCTTTTCCATGAAGGTGCTGATCGAAAACCTGCTCCGCTCCGAAGACGGCCGCACCGTCTCCAAGCAGGACATCATCGACGCCGTGAAATGGGTCGATGACAAAGGCAAGGCCGGCAAGGAGATCGGCTTCCGCCCCGCCCGCGTCCTGATGCAGGACTTTACCGGCGTCCCCGCCGTGGTCGATCTCGCCGCCATGCGCGACGGCATGCTGCAGCTTGGCGGCGATCCAAAGAAAATCAACCCGCTTGTCCCCGTCGATCTTGTCATCGACCATTCCGTCATCGTCGATGAGTTCGGCACGCCCAAGGCTCTGGCCGACAACGTCGCGCTCGAATATGAGCGCAACGGCGAGCGCTACACGTTCCTCAAGTGGGGCCAGGGCGCCTTCCAGAACTTCCGCGTTGTCCCGCCCGGCACCGGCATCTGCCACCAGGTCAACCTCGAATATCTCTCCCAGGTCGTCTGGACCGCACCCTCCGCTGACGGCACCACGGTTGCCTATCCGGATACGCTCGTCGGCACCGACAGCCACACGACCATGGTCAACGGCCTCGCCGTTCTGGGCTGGGGCGTCGGCGGTATCGAGGCCGAAGCCGCCATGCTCGGCCAGCCGCAGTCGATGCTCCTGCCCGAAGTGATCGGCTTCAAGCTGACCGGCCGCCTGATGGAAGGCGTCACCGCCACCGACCTCGTGCTCACGGTCACGCAGATGCTGCGCAAGATGGGCGTTGTCGGCAAGTTCGTCGAATTCTACGGCCCCGGCCTCGACAACATGACACTCGCCGACCGCGCCACCATCGCCAACATGGCTCCCGAATACGGCGCCACCTGCGGCTTCTTCCCGGTCGACAAGGAAACCCTCGCCTACCTCGAACTGTCCGGCCGCTCCCGCGACCGCATCGCCCTCGTCGAAGCCTTCACCAAGGCACAGGGCCTCTACCGCGAATCCGGCTCGCCCGATCCCGTCTTCACCGCCACGCTGGCCCTCGACCTTGGCGATGTCGAACCCTCGCTCGCCGGTCCCAAGCGACCCGAAGGCCGCGTCGCCCTCTGCGCCGCCAAGCCGGGCTTCCTCGCAGCGCTCGAAACCGAATACAAAAAGCCCGGCGAAGCCGCCAAACGCTACCCCGTCACCGGCGAAACCTTCGACCTCGGCCACGGCGACGTCGTCATCGCGGCGATCACATCGTGCACCAACACCTCCAATCCGAGCGTGCTTATCGGTGCCGGACTCTTGGCGCGCAACGCCGTCGCCAAGGGCCTCAAGCCCGCGCCGTGGGTGAAAACTTCACTCGCGCCCGGATCGCAGGTCGTCGCCGCCTACCTCGAAAAGTCCGGCCTGCAGAAATCGCTCGACGCCATCGGCTTTAATATTGTCGGCTTCGGCTGCACCACCTGCATCGGAAATTCCGGCCCGCTGCGCGCACCCATTTCCAAAACCATCAACGACAACGGCCTCGTCGCCGCCGCCGTCCTCTCCGGCAACCGCAACTTCGAAGGCCGCGTCTCGCCCGACGTGCAGGCGAACTACCTCGCCTCGCCGCCCCTTGTCGTCGCCTACGCGCTCGCCGGCACCATGCAAAAGGACCTCTCCACCGAACCGCTCGGTACCGGCTCCGACGGCCACCCCGTCTTCCTCAAGGACATCTGGCCGACGAACAAGGAAATCCAGTCCTTCATCGCCGACAACATCACGCGCGAAATGTTCGAAAGCCGCTACGCCGCCGTCTTCCAAGGCGACACCAACTGGCAGGGCATCGCCACCAC
>JALHMJ010000017.1 GCA_022844105.1 Hyphomicrobium sp.
GTCGAGGACCTGTACAAGGAGCTCGGCTACGTCGATCATCACAACAAGGGCGCCCTGGTGATCGAGGGTGACAAGGCTCCCCCCACAACGGTCGCGGCGAACATCGCCGCAGCGTGCGGCATCGCGCCGGCCAATCTGACGATCCTGTACGCGCCGACGGGAAGCCTCGCCGGCACGGTCCAGATCGCCGCTCGCGTGCTGGAAGTTTCCCTGCACAAGGCGCACGCCCTGCACTTCCCGCTCGAGAACATCATCGACGGATACGGTGTGGCTCCGCTTGCCCCGCCGATCCCGGATTTCGTCAAGGCGATGGGGCGCACCAATGATGCGATCATCTATGGCGGGCGTATTCAGCTATTCGTGAAAGGCTCGGACGCGGAGGCCAAGAAGCTGGCTGATGCGCTGCCGTCGAACACGTCGTCATCCTACGGCCGGCCGTTCGCCGAAACATTCGCGGAAGTCGGCGGCGACTTCTACAAGATCGACGCCATGCTGTTCAGCCCGGCCGTCGTGACCGTATCCAATCTTGATACAGGATCCTCGTTCCAGTCCGGCAAGCTTGCCGCCGACATCGTAGAAGCAAGCTTTAAGTAAACCCCATTGTCCACGCCCACGGAGAGGGGGAAGGTTGCAACCATGACCACGCCGCCGTTCTCCATCAGCTTGCGGGCACCGGGATCGCGGGGGCCGCGGATTGTCCTTTTCGTCGAGGACGGAGGCGGGGATTGGCATGCGCGGCGGCTGCGTGAGGCACTACAGGCTCGCGGCGCGCAGGTCATCACCACGTGTCTTAAGTTCTGCGCCTTCGATACGCGCCTCCAATCCGGTATTCACATTCCGGGCTTTGACGGAGACCTGCCGGATGGCGCGTTCGTCCGCTCCGTCTCGACCGGCAGCCTGGAACAGATCACGCTGCGGCTCGGCATCCTGCATGCGCTGCGCGAAAGCGGCGTGCGTGTGTGGAACGACGCCCGTGTCATCGAGCGCTGTGTCGATAAGTCAACGGCCACGTTTTTCTTTCAGAAGGCAGGGCTGCCGGTACCGGTCACGCGCGCTGCGGAGGGCATTGAAGCCGCACGCGCCTTTGCCGCGGCGGAAGGTCGCCCCGTTGTCGTGAAGCCGCTGTTCGGCAGTCAGGGTAATGGCGTTCGTAGGGTCGAAGCACCGGACCAGTTGCCCGATGCTGTCGAAGTGGGCGACGTCTACTATGTGCAGCGGTACCTGCGCGGGGCGGCTGATACGCGCTTTGAAGATTGGCGACTGTTCGTCTCGCGCGGCCGTGTTCTGGCAGCAATGTCGCGCGTCGGCCGAACGTGGATTACGAATGTCCACCAGGGCGCCGAACCCGTCGGGATCGAAACTGATCCGGAGATGAGCCATCTTGCACTCGAGGCCGCGCGCGCGATCGGCGCGGATTACGCCGGCGTTGATCTGATCCGTGACGAGGCCGGGCGGCTGCTCGTTCTCGAAATCAATTCCAATCCAGCTTGGAAAGGTCTGCAAGGTGTGACCGACGTCAACATCGCCTGGACACTTGCCGACGATTTCCTTGCAGCGCTTGCCGAGAAGACCAGCGCATGACCGGCGCGCTTCCGCGTGCGGCGATTAGTGAAGCCTATCTGGCGGCGTGCCGGCTCGAAGTGCGGACGCTGAAACCGGGCAACGTGCACATTCATGCAGAAGGTCACCGGATGACGGTGGCCGACTTCGACGCCAGCGCCGTCGTGTCCGCGCCATTCATCACCGACCCCGAACTTAGCGTCGGCCAACGCATTCACAGAGCCGTCGTCGCGACGTTCGATGCGGTCGGGCAGAATACGAACCTTGGGATCATATTATTGTGTGCGCCGCTCGCCGCCGCTGCGGGCCAAGACGGCGTCGCACCGCTTGAGCAAAAGCTGGCCGCCGTTCTTTACGCGCTCGATCACGACGATGGCCGCGACGTCTACCTTGCGATTGCCTACGCCAATCCCGCAGGACTGGGGCAAGACGAGGCGGGCGATGTCCGAAACGAACCGCCGGCGGCGTGGACACTTCTCGACGCGATGCGAGCGGCTGCCAGGCGAGACATGATCGCACATGAATACGCGGTCGATTTTGCAGGCGTGTTCGAGACGGCTCGACAGTTCGCGGCCTATTGCGCGGCGGGAGCGTCAGCGGAAGATGCCTTGGCCGTTCTATTCCTGCGCAGCCTCGCGGAGCGCTGCGATTCACATATTGCGCGCAAGCATGGCATCGATGTTGCGCGCCGCGTGCAGTCGCGGGCTCGAGCCGTGCTCGACGCACTGGCTCTAGCCGACGCTTCGGCCATTGCTGAACCGGGATATCGCGAGCGGCTACTCCAATTCGATGCCGAGTTGAAATCGTGGGGCACCAATCCCGGCTCGCTGGCCGATCTGATGTGCGCCAGCGTTTTTGCAGCGCGGCTCCTTCAGCAAGCCTCGCAGATGGGCCGCAATTGAGAAGAATGGCCTCTTAAGCATGTTGAACGCGCACCAACTGACCGTAAGAAAAAAGCAGCACTGCGTTTCAAAGCGCTGTGAAATCTATATATAATGCCGCAGGTTCGACTAAAGACGGATCGCCTCTTGTCGAACAGGGGGCTCTGTGGCTAATAGGGCCCGGCGCTCTAGGCGCGCCGCTATCTGGTGATCCGGTCCGGTGTCGATTTTTTCACCGTCCCCTGTCTCTACCGATAGCTTGGAACGATCGTGACCGGCCTAACCGGGTATCCCGGATGCGCCGGGTCACATTTGTATGTTCGAAACTGGGAGGAACCCCACTTATGGCCAAGATCAATCGCGTACTGGTCGGCGAGTCGCTCGTCGGCGACGGCAACGAAGTCGCTCACATCGACCTCGTCATCGGACCGCGCGGCTCTGCTGCCGAGACCGCGTTCGTGAACGCCCTCGCCAATAATAAAGACGGCTTCACGACGCTTCTCGCCGTGATCGCGCCGAACCTGGCCTGCAAGCCGAACACGATTCTTTTCAACAAGGTCACCATCAAGGACGCCCGTCAGGCTGTCCAGATGTTCGGACCGGCCCAGTACGGCGTCGCTAAGGCCGTTCAGGATTCGGTTGCCGAAGGCATCATCCCGGCAAACGAAGCTGACGACGTTTATGTCCTCGTCGGCGTGTTCATCCACTGGGAAGCTTCCGACGACGCCAAGATCCAGGACTACAACTATCGCGCCACCAAGGAAGCGATTGCGCGTGCCGTCGCCGGCAAGCCGACCGCAGCTGAAGCTACCGCTCAGCGCAACTCGGCAGCACATCCTTTCGCTGCCAAGTCTTGAAGCGGAAACCGTCCACAGCAGGAAAAGACCAACAATGCCCCGCCTATGAAAGCGGGTCTGCTGCAGCGATTGGGTAGAATACTCTCTGGCCGTTGGAACGGCTGACACATCGAGTGGGCTCCCCAAACCACTCGCAATGTGTGGACTGAGGAAACTTTCAACCGGCGATCTGTTCCAGATCGCCGGTTTTTATTTTCCCGGCGTGCAGCGCGCTGGCAACAAGAACTCCCGATGCCCCGGCATCGCGCAACGCACGCACGTCGTCGATGTGGCGCACGCCGCCAGCCGCGAAGACGCGCCGCTTGGGTCCGGCCATTTCCGCGACGGCTGCGACACGTTTCAGGTCGGGACCTTCGGCGCGGCCGACTTTGGCGAGCGTCATGACGATGACCGCGCCGGGCCAGACGGACGGATAGGCCAGCAATTCCGGGGGGCCCAAGAACGTCAGGCCGCGAAAATCAAGTGACAGGATGCCCGTGCGATTGAGCGGCTTGCCACTCAGCACCGACTGACACGCGCCGGCGGCCAGAAGCGTTTCCGAACCGATTACCCGACGCACGCGTTGATGCGCGGTCTCGGCTTCGATGCTGCCGTCGTCCAGCCAGACTTCACCGCCCTCCCAAGCATCGGCGACGCGGCCATGGATGTGGTGATTTGAGCCGCGCCCCTCGATGCCGTCGAGGTCTGCTAAGTACAGTGTCGGAAACGGAAAGACAGACTGGTATCCGCGTGCGACAGCGACAGGATCGGCACTGTCCGTGAGCGGCGACCTGATCGGCCTGTAGTGGGCTCTGTCGCCAGCGACTGCACGCACGGCTACGCCGCCCCGAATATCGATGACCGGGATTATCTGCATTTTATTCTTGTCCTCCCCGGAGAGATTGGTGACTCAAGGCAAAACGAATTTCAAGAAGGACCGTTGAGATGACCATTCGGGCGGGGCTCGATGTCGGCGGGGCGCATTTAAAGGTTGCGCTGGTCGAGGACGGCCGCGTTATCGCGGTGCAGCAATTGCGTTGCCGGCTTTGGATGGGCCTGGAAAAGCTGGATACGGCCTTGCGCAAGGCGGCCCCGTTGCTGGCGCAGGCCGATGAATTCGCGATTACCATGACGGGTGAGTTGTCCGACATTTTTCCCGACCGCGTGACAGGCGTCGAAACTCTCATGGCGAGGATGGAGCGAGAGTTCGGACCACGTACGCACTTCTGGATGGGACCGCGCGGATTTGGACCGGCTGCGGCCGCGCGCTTGCATCCAGGCGACGTCGGTTCAACGAACTTCCTCGCGACAGCAGCGCTGACGGCGCGCAATTACGATGAAGCGCTTCTGATCGACTTCGGGTCGACCACGGCCGACATCATCCCTGTGCGACAGGGCAAGCCGGCTGCCACCGGCCTGACCGACGCCGCGCGGCAGGCAACGGGCGAGCTTGTCTATACGGGCTTCACGCGGACAGCCGTGATGGGTGTCGCGACGCGCGCGCCATTCGATGGTTCGTGGGTGACCTTCGCGCGCGAGCATCTGGCAACGATGGCCGACGTGCGCCGCATACTGGGTGTCGATCTCTCAGAGTTCGACGTGCATGCGACGGCGGACGGCAAGGATAAGTCGGTCGCGAGCAGCCGCGTGCGGCTGGCGCGAATGCTCGGCCGTGATGCCAGCGACGGAACGCCGGCCGCTTGGCAGGCCGTGGCCGCCTACGTGCGCGAGACGCAGTTGCGCTCCATCCATGACGGCGCGTTGCAAGTCCTGTCGCGGGTTGGGCTCAGTGACAGCGCGCCGGTTATCGCAGCCGGGATCGGCGCAGCCGACGTGATGCTGATTGCAGACCGCCTGGGGCGCCGGGCGATCCCGTTTGCACAACTGGCAGGCGCAGGTCCCGAGATCTCGGCATGGGTTACCGCGTGTGCGCCGGCGGTGTCCGTGGCGCTCCTTGCCTCTGGAGAATGATGTGCCTTTCGATCGGCTGCCAATTCGAATTCGATGTTCGAATTTTGGATCGCAATGAGCCATGGCGAAAAATGACATCACGGCCGAGCGCCGTCATCGCATGGTCGAGACGCAACTGGCGGAGCGCGGCATCACCGATGCGCGGGTTCTGGCCGCCATGAGCACTGTTGCGCGCGAGAGGTTCGTTGCGTGTGACCAGCAGGACTTGGCGTACGAAGATCGGCCGCTCCCGATCGGCGAAGGACAGACCATTTCGCAGCCCTATATCGTCGCTTTTATGATTGAGGCGCTGCAGTTGGGACCTGGAAACAAGGTGCTTGAGATTGGTGGCGGCTCGGGCTACGCCGCAGCCGTCCTTGCTCACGTCGCTCGCACTGTCTTGACCATCGAGAGGCTCCCGGCGCTCGCCGATCTGGCGCGTCGCAACCTTGCAGCCGCGGGCGTCAAAAACGTCACCGTGAAGTGCGCTGATGGAACGCAAGGCTGGCGCGAGGACGCGCCGTTCGATGCCATTCTCGTTTCAGCCGGTGCACCGGACGTGCCGCGGCCGCTTCTCGAACAGCTGGCGGTCGGCGGCCGCATCGTGGTGCCAGTAGGCGGCGACCCGACATCGCAAGACCTCATCCGCATTGTGCGCACCGCTGCGGATAGGTTTGAGCGGACATTGCTCACCAGCGTGCGCTTTGTTCCGCTGATCGGCGAAGCCGGCTGGCAACCCGATACCGGCTAGATCAGGGAGCGATCGCAACGCCCATCGGGCGGACGGAAGTATCTTCCGCGCTGACAAATGCACTCGCGTCCCGGTTGTAGAGGTCGTTGCGAAAATGGACGACGCCATTGTCGACCCACGCCGTCAGATAAACGAAATGGACCGGAACCGGCTGCTTCAAGCGGATGGTTGTTTGCTGACCGGCTGCGACGCGGTCGCGCAGTGCTGCGGCCGAGAGACCATCCTGACCGGCAAGCACCCAATCTGCGACGCCGTAATAGTTCTGTAGCCGCACACAACCGGCACTCACGGCACGTTCAAAATAGTCGAACAGGTTTTTCATCGGCGTGTCGTGCATGTAGACGATGTGCTTGTTGGGCATATCAAAGCGTAGGACCCCGAGGGCGTTTTGCGGCCCTGGATCCTGGCGGAACACATAGCGCTCGGCTTCCGGTCCCCACCAGTTGACGCTACCCGGATCGACTTCATCGCCACCGAAGCTGGAGAAAACGCGGATGCGTTCCTTGTAGAGGTAGCCAGGATCCTTGCGGATCATTGGGATTAGTCCCGCTTTAGCGATCGTGCCCGGCACGTGCCAGTACGGCAACGTGTTCAGCGCTTGAACCTGCGCCGACACCACCGGGGTCGGTGTTGCCCGCTTGCCGGCAATGGTGCGGCTTGTCACGGCTACGTTGCCGCCTTCGATGCCCTGCAATTCAAAGCTGGCGGCATTCATGACGATATAGCGCGGCTGGGTGGAGATGCGCGGCAGCAACTCCTGCATGCGCTGCAGGTTCAGTTCCAATTGCCGAACGCGAACATCCATCGGCACGTTCAAAAGGCGCTGCGTCACACCATAAACAATACCCGAGGGCTCGATGCCATTGCGCAATTGATAGCGCTTCACGGCGGCTTCGACGTCGCTATCGAAGGCGTAAGCATCGCCGCGGGTTTTCAAGTCGCCTGTCAGCATGAGACGAGCGCGCAGATCGGCCACGGCCGCTCCGCTGTCGCCGGAACGGAGCGTGATCTTGTTGGGAAGAGGTGCCGGCTGGGGCTGGCGGGCGATCTGACGGTAGAGATCGAGCGCGCGTCCCATTTCAGCGACCGTCGCGGGGCTGACCCAAGCATTACGGCTCGGTTCGGGAGGGGGAATCCGTTCGCGCGATAGAGCGGGCGCAGTGTAGGCGGCGAGGGTCACCAGCATGGCGACAACAGCGCGGACTATACGGTGGGGTGACTTCAGCTTCATGGGGATGTCCACCTCACCACATCGGTGGTGCATAAAGAACCCCACCGCGCTTCCACAACGCATTGATGCCGCGTTCCGTGCCAAGCGGGCTGCCTTTGCCGAGATCGGTCTCAAACATTTCGCCGTAGTTGCCGACAGCTTTGACAACGTCGCGCAGCCAAGTCGGCGACAGACCGAGCGCTTCGCCGTTCTTGCCCGCTCCCTCGACGAGACGCGCAGCATCGCCAGTGAGCGGCGCCTCTCCGGTTGCCAGTTCCTTGCTGAGGCCGACCTCCTCGGCGTTCAGCAGTCCGGCCAATGTCCAACGCACGGCTTCGATCCAGCCACGGTCATCCTGCAGAATGACAGGTCCGAGTGGCTCCTTGGAAATCACTTCCGGAAGTACCGCGTGCTTTTCTGGCTCGGCCAGCCGCGAGCGATCCGAGAATAGAGATGTCCGGTCACCGGAAATCGCCTCGCACTCTCCCTTGCCGTATGCCGCGAGCATGGCCGCGCGATCGGGGTAAACCTTCAGTTCCGCCTCGATGCCGTGAGCCTTGAAGTAGTAGCCGGCATTGGCTTCCGACGTCGTGCCGCTTTCGACGCAGACCCGCAGGCCTGCGAGTTGCTGGGCAGAGACGAGGCCGCGCTCGTCGGATGTCATGAATCCCTGGCCGTCAATGTAGAGAATGCCAGCGAATTCGAAGCCCATCAGCACATCGCGGTCCATGGTCCAGGTCGTGTTGCGTGCGAGAAGATCGATCTTGCCGCTTTTCAATGCCTCGAAGCGGTTCGCCGTATCGACAGGGACAAACTCAACCTTGCTTGCATCACCGAAAACGGCAGCGGCGACGGCGCGGCAGAAATCGACGTCCAGACCAATCCAGCTGCCCGCGTCGGTTTGCTTGGCAAAGCCGAGCAGGTCGGGGTTGATCCCGCAGAGAAGTTTGCCGCGGCTGCGCACGTCGAGGATTTTCCGCGACGACGGGAGGCCTCCGGTTTCGATTTGCGCCACGGGATCGGGCGTTGCCGTTGCGGGTGCAGGTGCAGGTGCGGTCGCGGTGGGGTTGGCGGCGGCGGACGCAGGCGCCGCGTTCGGCGTGGCGGTTGGTGCTGCCTTCTGCGCGACGGGCGCTGGCCGACACCGGCTGCGCGTCACTTCAACGTATTCGCCAGGCGCGCCGCCTTTGGCTTCGCACGTACAAGGACCGCGTGCGCCATCGCGGAGGGCACACAACCTGTACTCCTGCGCTGATGCGGCTCCCGAGGCCGCGAGCAATCCTGTGACGGCGGCGACAACCGCAAACCCACGCGCGATGACTGCCATTTCTCCCCCTACGCCGACAGAGTTCCGTTGATTTTTCAAATATGCTCTATCGTGACCTAGCTATACCCGCTCGCTATACAATTGCGAAGTCCACATCAGCTCGGCGCAGCAAAAGCTGTGCGCCGCCGTCCAGAAAATGCTGGAAAGGGCTGAACATCAATATCCGCGATGTTCAATTCTTATAAGCGACAATAGAGGTTAGCAATTGGGGGCTCTTTGGTGTGATCATCTGGGTGACAGTTGCTGGCACATGTCCAGGCGAGTGGCATGGCGCGCACGACCCGTCCGCGAGTCTGCTTCCGCATCGGTACGGCTCCCTCTAGGCGCTGGTCCTGAGACGCATCGCGACGTTATTGGGCGGCCGCTGCGGACGAAATCTCCGGCCGAGTTTTCGCATGCTCAAGCTATCGCGGTACGAATGACGATCGTCCGGAGCAGCGCAATCGGAAGGGGCGCCAATGCCTTGTGGATTTACTGCATTGCAGTAGACAGGGGCACGGCCGGGCACTACTTCTTCGGCGTCGTACACGGGACGCGCGGGGGATGGAATATCGACGAGAAATCGACGGCTTGCGGGCCGTCGCGGTGGTTCCGGTCGTGCTGTTTCATGCTGGTGTAGAAACAGTCGGAGGCGGTTTCGCCGGCGTCGACGTGTTTTTTGTGATCAGCGGCTTTCTCATCACATCTCTCATTCTGCACGAGCGTGCCGCCGGAGCCTTTACTCTTGCCGGGTTCTACGAGCGGCGGGCACGTCGCATTCTGCCGGCGCTTCTGCTGGTGATCCTCGTTTGCGTTCCCTTCGCATACTTGTGGATGTTGCCGGAGGAGTTGGGGTCCTTCAACGCGAGCCTTTTGGGCGCACTACTCTCCGGGTCCAATTTCGTTTTCTATTTCCAGAGCGGATATTTCGATCAGGCGGCCGAACTGAAGCCGCTGTTGCATACGTGGAGCCTCGGGGTCGAGGAGCAATTCTACATACTGTTTCCCCTGCTATTCCTGTTCCTCCTGGCTCGCGGGCGGACGCTTACAATCGCGACACTCGCCGGCCTGATCGCCGCCAGTTTTTTCCTCGCGCAACTAGGGGGCAACCTGGAACCGCGGCAGGCGGCGACGGCCGGTGGCTGGTCGTGGTGGGCAACGCCGAGCTATGGGTTCTTTTTGCTACCGACCCGCGCATGGGAATTGCTGCTGGGCTCGCTTCTCGCGGTCATGCAGTTCCAGCGCGGCGAATGGTTCGAACTTCGGCGGCAGTGGCTCACTCGGGAATTGGCGAGCCTGACCGGGCTCGGACTGATGCTCTATGCGTTCGTTGCGTTCGACGAGGCAACGCCCTTTCCGAGCGTTTATACGCTGGTCCCGACGATCGGCGCCGCCCTCGTCATCGCGTTCGCCCGGCAAGGAACGCTCGTGTACCGGCTTCTAGCGTCGCGGCCGTTTGTTGCGACTGGGCTCATCAGCTACAGCCTCTATCTTTGGCATCATCCATTGTTTGCATTTGCGCGAATCTGGAGCCCCGACGCGCTTGGGACGCCTGTCTTTCTTGCGCTCGCTGTCGTCGCGGTTTTGCTGGCGGCGCTGACATGGTGGGTGATTGAGCGGCCATTTCGAAACCGTGCGGCCATCCGGCTGCCGCTCCTCATCGGCAGCGCGGCGGGCGCCAGCGCGCTCCTTGTCGCGTTCTTCGTAGCCGGGGTCACCACAAAGGGGTTTGCCTACCGGTTTGACACGGACGAGTTCGTACCGAAGACAGGACGTCTGGTCGCCAATCACCACTGCAGGCGAGACAAGAGCGAAGCGTGGAACAACGCCTGCGTCTACGGAGACGGCGAGCCACGTGTCGCCATCATTGGCGACAGTCATGCGCGCTCAATTGTGAAGCCGTTAGCGGCCGCGCTTTCTACGAAGGGTCTGGCTGTCGTCGACATGCACGTCGCGGGGTGCTTGCCGGTGCGCAATTTCCTCCGGGCCAATACGGGTGACCGGTGCCGCCGGCAGGACGATGCTTTTGATTATCTGCTTCGCACCGAGACAATCGACACTGTCGTGATCGTGGCACGGTGGGCGACCAAGTTCGAGAATTCTCGCTTCAATAACCTGGAGGGCGGGATCGAGTTTGGGAGCGACACACAACTGTATCCGGATCTGGCGCGGATCGGGCGGTCGATCACCATCGAAGAAGCACTTGCGGCTGTTGTCCAGGAGTTGGCCGGAGCGCGGAAAAAGGTCGTCCTCGTCTACCCTATTCCCGAAGTCGGCTGGGACGTCCCTCCCTACATGGCCAAGCTGAAGCGGCTCGGCATGCTCGATGGGGACATCAGCACCAGCTACGTCGTGTTCCTTGAACGCAACCGGCGCGTGATCGAGGCGCTCGATGCCATCCCAGACGCCTTGGTGGCTTCGCGCGTCCATCCCAAATCACTCTTCTGCAATACCGTTCGTCAGGGCAGGTGCATGGCTTCGATCGGGCTCAAGGCTCTCTACAGCGATACAAACCACCTCAATGGGTACGGGGCGTCGTTCGTCGCCGAAACGATCGCATCTCAGATCTCGCCAGCGGCTCTTCAAACTCAATCAGGAGCGGCTGCCGGAAAAGCCAAGGGGGCTGGTGGCGAGTGACACAGCGATGTGATCTGGTGGTGTTGTCAGAGGACGAACGGTAGAATTACAGTGGTACGCCCTAGATCGGATTTCTTGACGAAGTAATTGGTGGAAGGGGCTGGATTCGAACCAGCGTAGGCGAAGCCAACGGATTTACAGTCCGTCCCCTTTAGCCACTCGGGCACCCTTCCATCTTCGCCTGGACCAAGATCGCCGCGCGGTTGCGCCAGCACCCCAAACGAAAGCGCCCTGCGCGGCTTCTGCGACAGGGCAAGCGCGACGTTATCCCGGCCGAAGCGCGGGATGTCAATTGGAAAAGAACCCCGTTTGCGTGTAGTCCTGCAGCTCCGCGGCGGGGACCGTTTCAGCGCCCAGCGGCTCTGGGAGACCCTCGACCGCCATGCCAGACGACAGCACGGGAAAGCCCCGGTTCAAATCAAAGACCAGCTTCAAGGGAGGCGGAGGCAAAGGCCGTTTCCAAAGCGGCGCGCGGGGCGGCTATAGACCCGGTGGTCAAGCCAGCGGGCGGCCACACCGCGGTGGTGGTCCCCCGGAAGTTATGGATGACGGCATCGTGCGGCTGTTCGGCTTTCATCCCGTCGAGGCGGCACTTGGCAATCCCGACCGAGTGCTTAAGCGGATGTGGGCGACGGAGAATGCCGCCCACCGCCTCGCTGAGGCGATTGCCTTGCGCGGCCTGACGCCGGAGCCGGTGACGCCGCGCGACCTCGACCGGATGCTTGGCGCCGACACGGTGCACCAGGGGCTGTTGCTGGAGACGGAACTCCTGCCGGAACCGGAATTGGCCGACCTCGCCGAGGCGGCTGCAGACGGTGGTCCGCTCATTCTTCTTGATCAGGTCACCGATCCGCACAACGCGGGTGCCATTCTGCGCTCGGCCGCGGCGTTCGGTGCTTCCGGTGTCATAACCACGCGTCGGCACAGTGCGCCGCTCAATGGCACGCTGGCGAAGTCCGCGTCCGGTGCGCTCGAACTGGTCAAGATTGCGCAAGTCCAGAACCTCGCGCGCGCCATGAGTGAACTGCGCAACGCTGGCGTCACCGTGCTTGGACTGGACGGTACCGCCACGGCCGCAATCGAAGACGAGCCGTTCGACGGCGCCGTGGCCATCGTACTCGGCGCGGAGGGCAAGGGTTTGAGGCAACTGACGGCTGATAGCTGCGATCGGCTGGTCAGGATCACGACGGCTGACGACTTACGCAGCCTCAACGTTTCGAACGCGGCGGCGGTGGCATTGCATACCGCACTTGTCCGACGGAATCGACGCTAGCGAGAGCCGACGGTCTGACAGCGTCCATGTCGATTGTCTTCGAGCAGCAAAACGGGCGCGGTGGTGGTTCACCGCGCCCGTTCATTAATTGATTGCCAGACTTATTCGCAGACGGTGTCGCGCCAGCAGGTCCAGCGACCGCCGCGGCAAACTTCGTCCCCGTAGCGATTTTCAAAGCAGCGGCGGCCAACCCAGCCGCATTCCTTCTCACCTTTGTAGCAGACCTCATCGTAGGCGCGGTAGCCGCGGTCATGGCCACGCTCGCGGGCATTGGCATAAGCGCCAAGGACGCCAAGACCAATGATGCCGGCTGCAATGCCGGCTGCGACGCGGCCACTGCGTCCGGCTTCCGCCGGTGCGATGTTCGTGGTCATCACGGTGCCAAATGCCAACGTGAGCACCAGAAGAGAAGCCATAAGTTTTTTCAGCATTGTCCTGTCCCTTGCAGCGTCCGCGGCTCGATGCACCGCAGAAACGAGATGTTCGGCTATCAACTAAACAAACTCGACATGAATGCGGCATGAACGTGCTGGCATCGCTGTCAATTCATGGCGAGCATCGGCCAGCGATACGCACAAAGCCGATCACAAAAAGCAACATGGCCGGAACGTGTCCAGCCATGTTCTTATTCCATCGACTTCGTTTGCAGATCACCAGTGCCCGTGACGAATGCGGCCGTGATTATAGGCATGCCACGCGCGGTGATGATAATAGGGATCAGGATACCCCCACGCTGCATAGTAAGGCGGGTGATTATAATGACGGCGCTTGCGAAGGCGCATTTCGCGGGCGGACTTCCAGTATCCGGAGTTGTAATACGGATAGTAGCCGCGCGGCTCATAACGGTAGGCGTAACGATCCTCGGTCACGTACACGTGACGGTAGCGGGGGTAGTAGCCGTAGTGGACCACGACGCGGTCGGTGTCGCGATAATACCGGTGTCCGGCTTCGGCCGGGCTCGCCAACATGCCGGTGAGGGCCGTCATGGCGACCACGAGGGCCAGCAGAGCAATTCTACGCATCACGAGCTCCATCAACGTTGAGCAATTCAATGCCACTTGGGCTAATTGTTATCCAAAAGCGATAACATGGGTTTAACCGAACAGGCTCATTTGGATAAGGATAGCAGTCCGGGTGTTTCGTTCCAGAACAACAATTTGAATTGCAGATAAAATTTATGGTTATCATCACCCGTTCGCCGACGAGCGTCCGTAGCTTTTGAATTTTTCCAGCACAAGCGCCATGTCCGCCTGCGACAGCAGTTTGACGGGGCCAAGGGTCAAGAGCTTGGCGTATTGTTCGGCCAGCACCTCGACTTCATGCGCCAATTCCAGGGCCTGCGAAAGGGTCGCGCCCATCGCTACCTGCCCGTGATGCGCCATGAGGCAGGCATTGCGTTCGGCCAGACCGTCGGCCACGTAATGGGCCAGTTCGACTGTGCCGAAAGTGGCATATGGCACCACGGGGATGTCGCTGCCGCCGGCGACGGCGACCATATAGTGAAACGCGGGGATCGTTTTGACGGCGCAGGCCAACACCGTCGCGTTCATCGAATGGCTGTGGACGAGCGCATGCATGTCCGGCCTCTTGGCGTAAGCGGCCTGGTGGAAGTGCCATTCCGTCGACGGCGCTCGCTGCCCTGAGCGCACCCGGCCATCAGCGCACACATGGACGATGTCATCGGGCTGCATCAGATCGTAGGCAAGGCCGGACGGCGTGATCAACATTCCGTCGTCAAAGCGCGCCGATACATTGCCGGATCTGCCCGGCGACAGTCCCGATGCACTCATGGCGCGGGCGGAGTCGACGACGTCCCGGCGCAACGATGCCTCTCTGGTCACCGGCCTTTTTGTCATGCCGCGCACTGGCCCTCGGGATAGAGTTGACGAAGGCCTTCCCGCGTCGCCGGGCACACGCCGCGCTCGGTGATAAGCCCGCTGACCAAGCGCGCCGGTGTCACATCGAAGGCGGGATTGGCGGCGCGGCACCCATCCGGTGCGATGTCGAAGACGTGCACCTCGCCTGTCGCGGAGCGGCCGGTCAACTGCAGAACCTCGTCGCCCGAGCGCTCCTCAATAGGGATGGCAAAGCCGTCGTCGAGGGTCCAATCAATCGTCGAATGCGGCAAGGCGACGTAGAACGGCACGCCGGTATCTTTCGCCGCCAAGGCCTTGAGGTACGTGCCGATCTTGTTTGCGACATCACCCGTGGCGGTGACGCGATCGGTGCCGACGATGACCAGATCCACTTTGCCGTGCTGCATCAAATGGCCGCCCGCGTTATCCGTGATGAGGGTGTGGGGGATGCCGTGCGCGCCGAGTTCGAATGCCGTCAACGCCGCGCCTTGATTGCGCGGGCGGGTTTCATCGACCCAGACATGCAGGGTAACTCCAGCGTCGTGGGCCTGGTACATCGGCGACGTGGCGGTACCCCAGTCGACGCAGGCGAGCCAACCGGCGTTGCAATGGGTGAGAATGTTGACTGGCTCGCCGGGCTTCTTTTTAGCCGCGATCGCGCGAACGATTTCAAGCCCGTGCGCGCCGATCCGCCGGCATGTTTCCACATCGTCATCGGCAAGACGAGCTGCCCGGGAAAATGCCGCTTGGGCACGATGATTGACGGCGAGGGGCTGCAAATGCCGGCGCATCTCCTCCAAGGCCCAGCGCAGGTTGACCGCAGTCGGCCGCTGGCGGGCGAGATGGGAAATGGCTTCCGCCAGCGAAGCGTCGGACGGGTCGACGCGCATGGCGAGCGCCAGCCCATAGGCCGCCGTCACGCCAATCAAAGGTGCGCCGCGCACCTGCATCGTCAGAATGGCGCGAGCGGCCTCTTGCATCGTCGACAGACGGATAACTTCGAAACTGTGCGGCAGCTTGGTCTGGTCGATGACGGCAACAGCCTCGCCGCCGCCGTCGAGCCAGATGGTCCGATAGTTGTTGCCGCCGATCTTCATCGCCTCATCCCTCCGCGCCCGGCACCGCCGCTCCGAGCGGCACCGCCAACATCTGATCGAGACCGCACGCGCGGCAGTAGAGCCGATACCATTCGGTGTGCGGTCTGGCCGAATGATCGCTGACGGCAAGATCCCCGGCACCGCAGACGGGGCAGGCGGGTGCCACATCGGGATCGACGCGCCAGGTCAGGATGGCCGCGCGCGCCGCGTCTATCATGTCGGCTGTGATCTCCGCTGCGGCCATTTCAATGTCCTTCAAAGGCCATCAGGCAGTGACTTTCGATCCCGGCGCGTTGCAGCGCCGCGACTCCGCCCAGTTCCGGCAGATCGATGACGAAGGCGGCGCCGACGATCGTGCCCTTCACCTGCTGGATCAACTTCGCCGCCGCGATCGCGGTTCCGCCCGTCGCTATGAGGTCATCGACGATCAAGATGCGCTCGCCCTCCTTGATCGCATCGAGATGGATTTCAATGCTGTCGGTGCCGTATTCGAGCGCATATTCCTGCCCGATCGTCTTCCAGGGCAGCTTGCCCTTTTTTCGAATCGGGATGAACCCGCAGCCAAGCCGGTCGGCCACAGCTCCGCCGAGGATAAAGCCGCGCGCTTCGATCCCGGCCACGGCATCGACGGGAAGTGTGCGATAGGGCTCGGCCAATTGAGCAATTGCGGCCTTGAAACCTTGAGCATCGCCCAGCAGCGTCGTGACATCGCGGAACATGATTCCGGGCTTTGGGTAGTCCGGTATGGTCCTGATCAGGCTCTTCAGGTCGCTCAACAGACACCTCCCCGTCAAATTGACGGCGCAAACTACCAATATCGAACCCTATTAGGTAGCCAGGCCGGTAAACTGAACCTGAGGCTGATTCGCCGGGCAATGGGCCCAGAGCGAAGGGCCGGCACCAGAGGGAAACGAACGATGTCTATACCGCTGATGGCAGACGGCGATATGGAGGACCTGCCGCGCACGGTGAGGCGGGAGAAGGAAGCGCGGGCCCGGGAAGCCCGCGAGCGCGAGGCGTCGGGCCTTTCAGCGCCGCAACCGGAGCCCGTGAGCTATGCCGCCACTGGCGAGCGCTACGGCACCACTTACGCCACCGAAGACTCCTATCCTGCCTCGGTACGCTCGATTGACGTGCCGTTCTTCCAACTGATGCTGTTTTTCATCAAGGCCGTGTTTGCGGCGATCCCGGCCCTGGTGCTGCTGATCGCCCTGCTCTGGCTCGGCGGTCAGGCCCTGGAGGCGGCGTTTCCGGAACTCCTGAAGGCCAAAATCCTGATCACGTTCCCGAACAGCTGATGCTGCGCTAGCCCTTCAGCACGCGACCGGCCACCGCGTCCAAGCGGGCCAGCAGCGCGGGGTCGCGCGCATCTGGCGCGGTGATCAGCGCCACGTCCAGCGCCCTATCCGAGCCGATGGGACAGGCAGGGTGCTGGCGCGGGAAATTGCGGGCCAACCGCGTTACGAGGCGCTGCGCTTTTTCGGTGTTGGCGTGCATGACGGCGATGATGGAGGCAACATCGACGGCGGCATGCTCGTCATGCCAACAGTCGTAGTCGGTCACCATGGCGACGGTGGCGTAGCAAATTTCGGCTTCGCGGGCGAGCTTGGCTTCGGGCATGTTGGTCATGCCGATAACATCGCAGCCCCAGCTTCGGTAGAGGTTTGATTCCGCGCGCGTCGAGAATTGGGGGCCTTCCATCACGAGGTAGGTGCCGCCGCGTGTGTGCGCAATTGTTTCGGCGGTGGCGGCGGCTTCGAGAGCGTCAACGAGCAGCGGGCTGACCGGATCGGCCACCGAAACGTGGGCGACGAGGCCAGGGCCGAAGAAGGATTTTTCACGGGCAAACGTCCGGTCGATAAACTGGTCGACGAGGACGAAGTGGCCCGGCGCGAATTGTTCTTTCAAGGAGCCGCAGGCAGAGACGGAGACGAGGTCGGTGACACCGGCACGTTTCAAGGCATCGATGTTGGCGCGATAATTGATGGCCGACGGCGGCACTTTGTGACCGCGGCCGTGGCGGGGAAGAAAACGCAACGGTAAGCCATCGATCTCGGCGAAGAGAATGTCGTCTGACGGTTTGCCGAAGGGGCTATCAACGTGCTTCCAATGCGCATCGGTCAGCGCCGGCAGATTGTAGAAGCCGCTGCCGCCGACGATCCCTAACACCGATGCGCTCACGGCATCCTCCTGATAACTTGCACATATGAAGGCCGCCATATGTGAAAGCGGGCGCGGGGAAAAGCCCTGCGCCCGCAGACTGTCGCGGTTTGCACGCGCATCAGTGTTCGATGCGCGACCAGATCCGCTTCTTGCCCAGGAACAGGAGAACGGTGGTCACCAGCAGGAACAGCAACGCCTGCCAGCCGGTGGCTTTGCGCTGATTGAGGTGCGGGTCGGCTGCCCACTCGAGGAATGCGGTGACGTCGCGCGCGTGCTGGTCGAGCGTTTCGGGGACGACCGGGTTGCCATCCGCACCCTTGGCGTATGTCACCGCGCCGTCGCCCAGGATCGGCGGCATCGCAATCTGGTGACCGGGGAAAGCCGCGTTGTAGTTCAGACCATCAGCCAGTGGCGTACACACATCCGGCTGGCCGTCTTCGCCGTGCTGCACGGATACGCACTGTTCAACCTTCTTGCCGGCCGCACCTTCGGGTCCGACAGGTTTCAAGTGGCCGTTGGCTTCGCGCACGTAGGATGGCACGTCCTTATAGCCGGTAAGAAGACCGAAAATGTAGTCCGGACCTCCGGCCTGATACGCCGTCAGGATGTCGCGCAGCATATGGGGAGCGTGGCCCAATGCGGAGCCGTGGTACTCGGGATTGCGAGCGCGAGCAATGAGCGACAGATCGAGCGGGTAGGCGCCATTCTGGGCTGCGCGAGCAGCGTTCTCGTTCTTGTAAGGGCCAAGAATTCGATCGGACAGCAGGGCGTCGCGTTCGAACATCTCACCGGCATCATTGGGGCCGTCGGTGATCTTGTTCGGCCAGCTCTTGGCCAGCTCCTTGATGGCTTCCTCCGGAAACTCGGGTCCGCCGGGCTGGACCAGGTTGCGCCAGGACAGCCGCGACAGGCCGTGACAGGCCGAGCAGACGTTCTGGTACACCTGGAAGCCGCGCTGCAACTGGGCCCGATCGAGTTGGCCCATGGGGCCGTCGAACGTCCACTGCTGCCGCTCGATGTGCGGTGCGTCGGCGGCCGCGCCGGGAGTTGCGATGGCTGCCATGGCCACAGCGGCCAATGCCGCTGCGCTGATAAAGAGGCTCGAAGCCTTGGTGTTCAACGTCATGGCTCGGTCCTTTTTAGCGTTTCTCTGGCGCGGCTGCAGCGCCTGCCGGAAGCTGAGCCCCGCCACCCCTGCCGAGCACGGATTCCGTGATCGATCGTGGCAGTGTCCGCGGCGTCTCAATCAGGCCGAGAACGGGAAGTGCCACGAGGAAGAAAGCGAAGTAGGCGAAGGTGAAAAACTGCGACCAGAAGACGTAGGGCTGCTCAGCGGGTTTGGAACCGAGCCATCCGAGCGCCACGCACGTGAAGACGAAGAACCAAAACGCGATCTTGTAATAGGGGCGGTACTTTGCCGAGCGGACGCGGCTGGTGTCGAGCCAGGGCACGAAGAGCAGGATCAGCACGGATGAGAACATCGCGATCACGCCGCCAAGCTTGGACGGAATGGCGCGCAGAACCGCGTAGAAAGGCAAGAAGTACCATTCCGGCACGATATGCGGCGGCGTCACCAGTGGGTTAGCCGGTGTGAAGTTGTCCGCGTGACCGAGGTAGTCGGGCATGAACAGCACAAACCACGCAAAGACGATCAGGAAGGCGAACAGGCCGACGGCGTCCTTGGCAACGGCGTAGGGATACATCGGCACCGAGTCGGACTTTGACTTAATGTCGAGGCCGGTCGGGTTGTTCTGACCGGCGACATGCAAGGCCCAAATGTGCAGCATCACGAGGCCGAAAATGACGAACGGCAGTAGATAATGGAGTGAAAAGAAACGATTGAGCGTCACGCCCGAGACCGAGTAACCGCCCCACAGCCATTCCGTGATGGTCGTTCCCAGTCCCGACCAGATGCTGTCGAGTGCCGAGAACAGGTTGGTGATCACCGTCACGCCCCAGAAGCTCATCTGGCCCCAGGGAAGCGCATAGCCCATGAAGGCGGTGGCCATCATGGCGAGGAGGATGAATACGCCGAGAATCCAGAGGACTTCACGAGGAGCCTTATAGGACCCGTAATAAAGGCCGCGGAAAATGTGGATATAGACGGCAACAAAGAACATGGATGCGCCGACAGCATGCATCGGCTGCAAGAGCCAGCCAAAGTTTACGTCCCGGCGAATATGGTCGACGGAACTGAAGGCCATTTCCGCGTTTGGCTGATAATGCATCGCCAGGACGATGCCGGTCATGATCTGTGCAACGAGGCAAAAGGTCAGGATGCCGCCAAAGGTCCAGGCATAGTTCAGGTTGCGCGGGGTGGGAAAATCGATGAACTGCCCATGCATCAGACGTGCGACGGGAAGGCGTTCATCGAACCACTTACCGAGGTTCGTCGTTGGGGTGTAATTCGACTCGTGAGCCGACATGCTTTGCTCCCTTAGCCGATCTTGATTTTTGTATCGCCGGCGAAAACGTATGGCGGAACTTCCAGATTACGCGGCGCGGGCCCCTTCCGGATGCGTCCGGCCGTGTCATAATGCGAACCGTGGCATGGGCAGAACCAGCCACCGAAGTCTCCGCGGCTATCACCGATCGCCTGGCCTTTGGGAATGCAACCCAAGTGGGTGCAGATGCCGATCAGGATGATGAAGTTTTCATGGCCAGGCTTGGTTCGGTTGGCGTCCGTTGCCGGATCACTCTCCGGCAGCGCCATGTTGCGTGCGGAGTTGTCGACCAGCGCCGAAAGATTGACGGCGTTTGCCTTTTCGATCTCTTCCTTGGTGCGGTTGCGAATGAAAATCGGCTTGCCGCGCCACATGCCGGTGATCGCCTGACCTTCCTTGACCGGTGCCAGATCGATTTCCACCGACGCGAGAGCCTGAGCGCTCGAGTCGGGGTTCATTTGTGCAATGAACGGCCACAGAGTGATGGCGCCGCCGACGGCTGCAAACACACTGCCGGCAATAACCAGAAAGTCTCTGCGGTTGGGCTCTTCTGCTGTCGAAGCCACTCGTTCCTCCCAGGTAATCAGAAAGCGCCGCGTCGGCATTGCCGCGGGTTGGCGCGTCGCGTCCATTCGGCGGTGCCGGCGAATCGGCGCTGGAAACTTGTTAAACCGGCGCTTCTTATACTGCTATGTCGTGCCGTACGGTTCGCGGTTAGAAGTCTTGCATCGTTTGGCCGCACCCGTTTGACGACCCGTCGCGACGTTGCGGCAATGAGACAGCATATCCATGCGTCTGGCGCTTTACCAACCCGACATCCCGCAGAATACCGGCACAATCCTTCGGCTGGCGGCGTGCCTTTCAACGCCCGTCGATATCATTGGTCCGGCGGGTTTTGACATGTCCGACCGCAATCTACGCCGCGCCGGGCTCGATTATCTCGATCATGTCGATCTCACGCGTCATCTATCCTGGGAGCGATTCCATGAAGCGCATATCCGAGCGGGCTTGCGTCGTCTCGTTCTGCTGTCGTCCAAGGCTGCGGTGCGGCTGCCAGACTTTACATTTTCCGAGTGTGACACTCTGATTTTAGGCCGCGAAAGCGCCGGCGTACCGGAGGATGTCCGAGCGGCGTGTGATGCTGCGGTCGTCATTCCCATGCGGCCGCCGCTGCGCTCGCTCAACGTTGCCGTCGCCGCTGCCCTGGTGCTGGGCGAGGCCCTGCGCCAAACCAGCGGGTTTCCGCCGGCCTAACGGCCTGCCGTTTCGGCCAGGATCCGGCGGGCGACCAGAATCGACGCCGGAATGGCACACACGAACCCTGCCAGAGCGGCCAATGGCAACAGTTGGGCCGCGTTGGCAGACAGCGATGGAATGGACAGAACCACGACACCCAATGCGCCGGCAATCGTGATCCCCAGAACAATCCAGATAATGCTTGCGAGCTTGGCCATAGCCTTCTCCAACGAAATGGACCGATGGCCGATGGCCATCGATTGCGCTGTCATCAACATGAGTGATGGATCGCCTCCGCGTCGTTGATCCGCGACAAAGCTCATCACTTAACGGCGCCTATTGCGCGACTTCCTCGGCCAGGAAGCCGCCCGACTGGCGCTTCCACAGACTTGCGTAGAGCCCGCCCTTGCGGATGAGGTCGGCGTGGCTCCCCTCCTCGACTATTCGGCCCCGGTCCATAATGACAAGACGGTCCATGGCGGCAATCGTCGACAGGCGATGGGCAATGGCAATGACGGTTTTGCCTGCCATCAGGTCATTGAGGCTTTCCTGGATTGCGGCTTCCACTTCGCTGTCGAGCGCGCTCGTTGCCTCGTCAAGAACAAGGATCGGTGCATTCTTCAACAGGACACGCGCAATGGCGATCCGCTGGCGCTGGCCGCCGGACAGTTTGACACCGCGCTCGCCGACCATCGCATTGAGGGCCACCCGACCGCGCCCGTCGTCGAGGTTGTCGATGAAGGCATCGGCGGAAGCCGATCGCATGGCGCGGGATATTTCGTCGTGCGAGGCGTTGGGGCGGCCATAGCGCAGATTGTCGCCCACGGATCGGTGCAAGAGCGCCGTATCCTGCGTTACGACGCCGATCGCTTGCCTCAGGCTCTCCTGCGTCACGTCGCGAATGTCCTGCCCGTCGATCAGCACGCGACCCGACTCCGGCTCGAAAAACCGTAACAGCAGATTGACCAGCGTCGACTTGCCCGCCCCCGAACGCCCGACAATCCCGACCTTCTCGCCGGGTTCAATTCTAAGGTTGAGGTCGTCGATGACGCCGCGGCCTTTGCCATAATGAAACGTGACGCGCTCGAATGCGATCGCCCCGTTGCTGACAGTCAGTGCCGGTGCGTTTGGATGATCGACGATGCCCAATGGCTTCGACAGAGTACCGGCGCCGTCACGCACGACACCGATGCTCTCGAACAATCCCGCGACCTGCCACAGCACCCAGTCGGACAGTGCGTCGAGACGCATGGCAAGGCTGGTCGCGACGGCGATGGCGCCGACCGTGACGAGGTTATCGCGCCACAGCATGATCGACACGAGCAAGGTCACGGCCATCAGCCCGTAATTGAGCAACCGAAGGCTGATGTTCATCTGCGTGACGAGCCGCATTTGAGCGTGAACCGTTTCCAGAAAAGCCGCCATGCTTTCCTTGGCGTAGTCGTCTTCCGCAGCCGTGTGGGCAAACAGTTTGACCGACGTGATGTTGGTATAGCTGTCGATGACGCGCCCTGTCATGACGGAGCGTGCTTCGGCCTGGGCTTCCGACAGGCGGGCAAGGCGCGGCATGAAATACGTGCCGGCGGCGACATACGACACGATCCACACCATCAGCGGGACAGCAAGACGCCAGTCGGCTGCGGTCAGCAGGACCAGCGCGCTCATGACATAAACAACAGCGTAGACGATCGTGTTGATGATGCGTTCGACGCTGTCGCGCACGGCGAGTGCCGTCTGCATGAGCGTATTGGCGATGCGTCCGGCGAAATCGTCCTGAAAGAAAGAAAGGGATTGGCGCAAGACATAGCGATGACCCTGCCAACGGATCATCATCGGGAAGTTGCCGGCGAACGACTGGTGGAAGATATACTCCCACGTCACGGCAAGAAGCGGCAGAACGATTAGTGCCAGCAACGCCATGTGCCAGACCTCGTCGCCGTGGACGGCGAAAAAGGTCGCGCGGTCGGCGGTCGACATGAGATCGACGAAGCGACCCACATAATCGAGCATGACAATCTCGAGTGCGGCAATGGACGCCGTCAACAGCGCTATCGTCAGGACGACCGGCCAGATCGGCTTCACGTAGTGCCAAAAGAATTCGAGAAGGCCGGCCGGCGGGGGAGCCAGCGGAACGACACGGTAGGGATCGATCAATCTTTCGAAGACAGCAAACATCGCGCAGACCCCGGGGCAATTTTGTTCAGCCGTATCGCACGGCTAGCCGAGAGGGACAAACTTAGCTCGACGCGCTTTTCTTATTCGGCCGCTTCCTGGCCGAGAAAGCCGCCCGATTGACGCTTCCATAGGGCGGAGTAAAGGCCGCCGCGACGCAGCAGTTCGCCATGGTTGCCCTCCTCCACGATGCGGCCCTGATCCATAATGACGAGACGATCCATGGCGGCGATGGTGGACAGGCGATGCGCGATAGCGATGACCGTTTTGCCGGCCATCAGATCACGCAGGCTATCCTGGATCGCGGCTTCGACTTCGCTGTCGAGAGCGCTTGTCGCCTCGTCGAGAACGAGGATCGGCGCGTTTTTGAGCAGCACCCGTGCGATGGCGATCCGTTGACGTTGGCCGCCTGAGAGCTTGACGCCTCGTTCTCCAACGTGAGCCGACAATCCGCGGCGGCCAGCAAGGTCCTCCAGATCGGGGATGAAGTGATTTGCGTGGGCGCGCTTGGCGGCCAGCTGGGCGGCCTCAAGGCCCGCGTCCGGACGGCCGTACAGAATGTTTTCCAGAACGGAGCGGTGCAAAAGCGAGGTGTCTTGCGTCACGAGACCGATTGCGGAGCGCAGGCTTTCCTGCGTCACCTCCGCGATATCCTGGCCATCAATCAGAACACGGCCGCTTTCGAGGTCGTAAAAGCGCATCAATAGGCTGACAAGTGTCGATTTTCCGGCTCCCGACCGGCCGACAAGACCGACCTTCTCGCCCGGTTCAATGTTCAGCGACAACCCTTCGATGACGCCGCCACGGCGGTCGTCGCCGAAGGTTCTAGCGCGGCCATAGCGGAAAGTTACGGCCTCAAACGTGATCGCGCCCTTCGGTACAGTGAGCACTTTTGCGTCCGGCTGGTCGAGCACGGTCCACGGTCGCGAGATCGTTTCCATACTCTCATATGCGATGCCGAGATTTTCAAAAATGCCGGCCACGGTCCACATGACCCAACCCGACATGTTCACGATGCGGATCGTAAGCCCCATCACAAGTGCAATCGCGCCAATCGTCACCGCTTGCTCACTCCAAAGAGTGATAACCAGCGCCGACATGCCGACGAGGAGCAGGCCATTCAAGAGGAACAGCGATGTCTCCATCAGGGTCGTCAGGCGTAGCTGAACTTGCAGCTTGTCGAGCTGTTCGCGCATGGCGGATTTGGCGTATGTGTCCTCGCGCTCGGTGTGGGCAAAGAGCTTGACGGTGAGAATGTTGGTGTAGCTGTCGACGATGCGGCCGGTCAGCATGGAGCGGGCTTCACTCGTCTCGATGGCGCGTGCCTTCAAGCGAGGGATGAAATATTTCAGCACGATGACATAGGCGAGAAACCATAGCGCCAGTGGCGTTACGAGCCAAAGATCGGCCTGGGCGAAAAGCACGACGGCCGTCAGCCAGTAAACCGCCACGAACCAGATCGCATCGATCGCCTGCACAACGCTTTCACGCACCGCGGGGCCCGACTGCATGACCTTGTTGGCGACCCGGCCGGCAAAATCGTTCTGGAAGAAGCTGAGGCTTTGGCGAAGAACATAAGCGTGCGACTGCCAGCGGACGAGTGTCGTAAAGGAACCGCCAATCATCTGATGCTTGACCAGATCGTGCACGAACGACACGGCAGGTCGCAGGACCGCAGCCACGAAGGCCATGAACAGGAGAAGATTGCCATTGTCGGCGATGAAAGTCTCGGGGGTGGTCGCTGTTCGCATGCGGTCGACGAGCGAGCCGACGAAGGCAAAAAGTGAGGCTTCCAGAACGCCGGCGCAGAAACCCATGAACAACAGCAGGGCGAAGACCGGCCAGCTCTGGCCGACGAAATGCCAGTAGAACGCAATCAGCGTATCGGGCGGGCGCACCGTACCGTCCCCGGCGAAGGGGTCGATGTGTTTTTCGAAACGTTCAAACAGCCGGGACAACACGTTATCGCCTTCTAGAGGGGGGTGGTAACCTAGCCTGCTCAAAGAAATCGACGCGGCGGCCACAGCAGCTCAAGTGGCGGTAGACGTGCGGGTCAATGTTAAGGTTCCAGCCCTTCCCGAAGGGCGTGGAATACACTATCGGCTATGTCGGCGTCGTGCCAGAAACGTGGCGCGAAGAAGCCTTATCGTCTCACCTACGAAAGACTTGCTACTATGGATGCCCTCAACGATCTGCTGCCTGCCCGAAAGGCCACCGCACGCGCATGGTTTGAAAGTCTGCGCGACGACATTTGTGCTTCTTATGAAAAACTTGAGGACGATCTTCCGGCCGCCACCCAAACCTCCAGTATGCCTGCGGGCCGCTTCGTGCGGACGCCCTGGAACCGCGCTGACCACACGGGTGACGATCCGACCGCTGATCTTGGCGGTGGGGTTATGTCGCTGATGCACGGGCGGGTGTTTGAAAAGGTCGGCGTACACACGTCGACCGTGCATGGCGAGTTTGCCCCGGAGTTTCGCAAACAGATCCCCGGCGCCGAGCAAGATCCTCGTTTCTGGGCATCAGGCATCTCTCTCATCGGGCATCCGCAGAACCCGAACGTTCCGGCGGTGCACATGAATACGCGCATGGTTGTGACGTCGAAGTGGTGGTTCGGCGGTGGCGCCGATCTCACGCCGGTGCTCGACCGGCGGCGGACGCAGAAAGATGCCGACACGCTTGCTTTTCATGCCGCGATGTACGGGGCGTGCGAAGGGCACACCGTCGCCGACTACAAGCGTTACAAGGAGTGGTGCGATGAATATTTCTATTTGCCGCATCGTAAGGAAATGCGCGGCGTCGGCGGTATCTTCTACGATTATCTAACGCCGTCAGACGAGGAGGGCAGCTTCGATGCGGCCCTGGCATTCACACAGGATGTAGGGCGGGCATTCCGAAGCGTTTATCCGATGCTCGTTCGCGGCAACTGGACGACACCGTGGACCGAAGCGGATCGCGAGGAGCAATTGATCCGGCGCGGACGCTACGTGGAGTACAATCTGCTCTACGATCGCGGCACTATGTTTGGCCTGAAAACGGGCGGCAATGTCGAGAGCATCCTGTCATCCATGCCGCCGGTGGTAAAGTGGCCTTAAGCGGCGTTTTCTAACGCCGGGCCATTTCCAGGGCGACTTCGTCAAAGACCTGATTGAAGACGACCGCGCCTTCGTTGGTCAGGTTGGTCTGCATCCTTTCGTCGAGCGCCTTCAGCAGCTCTGCGCCCGTCTTGCCGCGAACAATCGTGTTGCGACCGTAGGCGCCGCGCTCGAAGAAGTTCGGCGTGCTCGCTGCACGCCCAGCCGGCGTCATCATCTCAAGACCCGTTCCCGGCCCGGCCAGGTTCATGAGTTCAATCTCAGCGCCAGTCAGCCGCATCTTGCCTTTTTTCTCAGCCAGTTCTTTCAAGCCTTCCAGCTTGAGGACCTGCAGCCAGGGCCCGATGTCGCCGTCGATGTTGATGGCATGAATGCCATAACCTTTCGGAGTTCTGCCGAGCGCCACGTGCCGACTCCACTCGTTGGGTACCGATTTCGCCACAGCGAGCATGCGCGACAATATTTGGGCCTTGCGCTCGTATCGCTTGGCCGCATCCGCGTTCGGTGCCGACTTTGCCATTTGTTTCAGCCGCCCGATGAAGCCCGGACCGTGTTTGACGAGTTCGCTGGTTGAATTGGCCGACAGCAGCTGGGCGTAGCCGATCGCCGTCGAAATCGGGGTGCCCTTCCGGGTGATGGGATGAATACCGGCGACCATGTCGGCCGTGCCCAGACCACTCGTCTCCAGCGCGTACACGCGCACGACCTGATCCTTGGTCAGCCCGACGCGAAGCGCCTCGCGGGCGTAACGACGCTTGAATTCGCGTTCGGGGATGCGCTCGGGCACGAAGGCAAACTGTTGCTTGGCGTGCGCGAGGAAGTCCTCGACGCCCGGCCGGGGCTCCGGCGGCGGCTTCGTCGCAGCATCCTTCTCCTGATACTGCGCCCAAGCTTTGGCCAGCGCGGGCGGCAGTCGAGGGCCTGAGTAATCGGGCGGAAAACCGATCGCGTAGTCTTTCGCGGTCATCGGCTGATCGGCCGCGCGCTTTTTTCGACGCAGCGCCCGCTTGTCGTCGACTTCGGACCAGAACTCATCGAGCGTCAGGTTGTAGAAGCGGCGCGCGGCGATGTAGCGTTCAAAGGTTCGACGCTCGCCTGTGTCAAGGCTGGCTGCAAACTGTCCTTCCAGCGACGCCTGTGCCGGCAGGCATTGCCCGAGCAACAGGCCGGCGAACAGCATCGCTGCACGCAACCACCCCGCAACCCCGGCCGCCCGCATGCCGATCTCCACCCTTATTGTCAGCGCTGTACGCAAATGCTCTTTGATCATTTTACTCTAAGGCATGGGAAGGCGGACGAAATGCGGCAAGTGACGAGGCAGACCCCGCGCATCGTTCGCATCTGCTCGTCCATTGCTTTATAGAAGGTCGCGATGCCTGCAGCCTCAGCCGCCAACTGCCGTCAGAACGATGCCTTTCGGGCGTTGGCTGAACGCCGCCTCAACCGTGAACCTGCCGCCTCAGTCGCGTCCGGTGAGCCGGTGTCGCCGCCGAGCGACTTCGATCTCAATCCGTCCGCCTTCAGCGACTGGCAGGGGCACGCTCCGGCGCGACCAGCCGCCGTCCTGGTCCCCGTTGTTGCGCGCGAGGAACTTGCCGTTTTATTGACCGTGCGCACCGCTCATTTGGGCGCGCACGCCGGGCAAATTGCCTTTCCAGGTGGCAAGCCGGACGCTGGTGATTGCGGACCCGTCGATACGGCCCTGCGTGAGGCAGAGGAAGAGATCGGTCTGCCGCGGCCGTTTGTCGAACCGCTGGGTTTTCTCGATGTCTATCGCACCGGCACCGGGTATGCCGTCACCCCGGTTGTGGCGCTCGTTCGACCGGGATTTGTTCTCGCACCCAATACGGATGAAGTTGCAGCGGTCTTCGAAGTCCCGCTTGCCTTCCTGATGAACCCGGCCAATCATCGCATTGATGCGCACAGCATCAGCGGCCGTGACCGGCACTTCTATGCAATGCCTTATGGCGAGCACTATATCTGGGGTGCAACCGCCGGCATTCTGAGAAACCTGCACGACAAGCTTTTCGCCGCCTCCTGAGCGGCGCTCTCATACAATTAAGGTCCCATGATCCGCGTCATCGTTGAAAACATACTTTTGTTCCTGCTGCCGACCCTGGCTTACCTCGGCTGGGTTCTGATTGCGCGACCCGAGACGCTGGAGCGCACGCCGGACGGCCGCATCAAGCCGACGGGACTTCTCAACGACGCACCGTTGATCTGGCTGACAGCGGCAGGAGCACTCCTGCTCGTCGTCGCGCTCGTCACCTTCGGCAGCACCTCCGGGGGCAAGCCAGGTCAACACTATACGCCGCCCGTGCTGAAGGACGGCAAGATCGAACCTGGCCACATCGAATAAGCGATAGTCCCGTGACCGCCGAGTACCCACGTTCGCCCGATCCAAAATTGGCCGCCGCCGAATGGCTTAGAGCGCCGGCGACGCAGGCGATTCTGGCCGTCATCAACGACGGGGGCGGGGAGGCCCGCGTGGTCGGTGGAGCCGTGCGCAACACGCTCATGGACCGGACCGTCTGCGATATCGATATCGCCACATCGCTGCTGCCCGAAGACGTCATGACACGCGCAGAAAAAGCAGGGTTCGGCGTGGTGCCGACCGGACTTGCGCACGGCACGGTCACGATCATCGCCGGTCACAAACCGTTCCAAGTGACCACATTGCGCCGCGACGTGGAAACGCACGGCCGGCATGCCACGGTGGCCTTCACCGAAGAATGGTCAGCCGATGCGCACCGCCGCGATTTCACGATCAATGCCCTGTATTGCGATGCCGCCGGCCGCCTCTACGATTACACCGATGGGCTTGCCGATCTCAGAGCGCGTCGCGTGCGTTTCATTGGCCGGGCGGAAGACCGGATCGAAGAAGATTACCTGCGCATCTTGCGGTTCTATCGCTTTACCGCGATCTACGCCGATGGGGCGATCGACGGCGCGGGGCATGAGGCCTGCGCAGCATTGCAGGATGGGCTGGATCAGATTTCAGCCGAGCGGATCCGGTCGGAACTCTTCCAGCTGTTGACGGCAGCGCACGCACCGATCGTTTTATCGGAAATGGATGAGGCGGGCTTGTTATCGCGCGTGCTGGGCGAGGGCGGTGACATTGTCACATTCGCGCGCCTTGCGGCGATCGAGTTTGCGAACGGCATCGCGGCCAACCCGGTTCGCCGGCTCTACGCGCTGGCCGTGCACGGGCCCGCATCCGCTGCCCGACTGCGCGACCGATTGCGCTTATCGAAGGCTGAGTACGAGCGTCTCGCCGATCTTGATTTTCCCGACCGCGCGTTCGAGTCGGACGCTGATGAGTTGAGGGCCAAATCGTTTCTTTACCGGCACGGCCGCGAACTCTATCGCGATGGTGTTCTTTTGGCCTGGGCCCGCGATGTGGCCGCCGATCCGAAAGATTCGGCGCGGCGGCAGCGGCTGATGATTGCCGAAAGTTGGCCCATACCCAAGCTGCCGGTCAGCGGCAAAGATGTCCTGGATCTGGGTGTGCCGCCGGGTCCGGAGATTGGGCACGTTCTCGATCTCTTCGATCAGTGGTGGATGGCTGCCGGGTTTCCTGAGGATGCGGCTCTGGTGCGGGCGCGACTGGCCCAACTTGTCAACCTTAAGAATGAGTAAATGAGCGCTTTCCCGCGCATCACGGCACTCATATGATCGACACCGGCGGTTTTACCGCTTTGGTAAAAGTTGTAGTGCGTAGGCCGGATATGCGTGACCCCACAGACGACGAGTTGATCGACGACCTGCGGCTGCGCTCACAGAGGTTTGTCCAAATCGTATTTTGCGGCTTTACCGTTCTGTTTGCCGCGCTCGCGCTTCTGGCCCATCACACCCCCGAAACGCTCGCCCTCATCGACGCCGAACCGAGACAGATCGCCGATACGTTCCTCGTCCTTGCAGCCGCCTATGCGGTGTGCCTGTTCGTGTGGGAACGCATCTACGCTGTACGCGGCTAACCGGCGCTTGCGCTGAAGAGCCTGCGAACCAAGCGTCACCGGTTCGTGTTCGCGAGCCTCAGCATCACAATGGCTACGATTGATTTCTGAATCGCTTTTGCAATTGCCGCAAAAGGAAAAACGATCACCGCGAAAAAGCGGCAATCGTTTTCTGGCAGCCTCGCCGTGAAACAGTCTCGACTAGATCGAGAAGTCTTCCATCTTAGCGCCCTTCTTGAGGCGGGCAACGAGCCAGTTCGGCTTGCGGCCACGACCTGTCCAGGTTTCGTTCTTGTTTTCAGGATTGGCATACTTAGCGGCCGACTTGGAACGGCCACGTCCGCGGTTGGCAAAGCCATACAGTTCGGCAACCGTAAAACCCGTGCCATCGATCAGACGGTCGATCTTATCCTTGATATCTGATTTTGCCTTTTCGCGCGCCGCCGACTTGGCCTTGGCAATCTTGGCTTCTAGATCATTAATTTCTCGCAGCGACATCCGTTCTACGTTTACAGCAGCCATGGCGCAGTCCTTATCTGGTTATCTTCAGGGTATTGAGTTGTTGTTTTGGTTCTAACCTGCGGGTCTCGTTCGGACCTCACTCAGTTAGTTTGGTTTTTGGCGCACTAAATGCCGATAGTCCGTTGAAACGCATTTGGCAAGCGCTTTGAGTTCACGATTGATCGCATATTGCGCAATTCATGGAATAATATGCTTTACATGCATCATATGACGACAAGCGACTTAATTTCTTTCATTGAAATTATTCACTTCTCAGAGCGTCTATGGGATTGAGCCCAGCCGCTCGGCGGGCAGGAAAAAAACCGAAAATGATGCCAGTCAGTCCGGCGGCCGTCATCGCTCCGGCGATAACATTAAGACTGACGGCAACAGGCCAACTTGCCAGATAGGCGATAAGCCAGGCTATTCCTACACCCAGGGCAATTCCGATAAGGCCACCAAGCAGGCACAACATCACGGCCTCGACGAGGAATTGCAGCATGATATCCCGCTTCCTTCCACCCACAGCCATTCTGAGGCCAATCTCGCGGGTGCGTTCGGTAACTGAAACAAGCATAATGTTCATAATGCCAATTCCGCCGACAATGAGCGAAATTGCCGACGTGGCCCCCAGCAGATAGCTCATGGTTGAGAGCACTTCAGTGCGCGCACGCATGAATTCAGCCATGTTGCGCACCGAGAACGAATCTTCGCTATTGGGCCCGTTCTTGCGCCGCTGACGCAGAAGCTGTTCCATTTCCTCCTGCGCGACCTTGATGTTCGTCTGGTCGTCGAGCTTGACGTAAATGCGCCCCACTTGATCGACTTGGACGTCACTCTTGCCGACAATGCGATTTCGCGCCGTCGTCATCGGAATGAGCATCACGTCGTCCTGGTCGCGGCCCATTGCCGATTGACCTTTGACGGACAATAGGCCCACGATTTGGAACGGGACATTCTTGATCCGCACTTCCGCACCGATAGGATTCTCACCGGGGAACAACTGTTTGGCGACCGTTGATCCGATCAAAGCAACGCGACCTGCTGCACGCAGATCCTGGGCATTCAATTCGCGACCTTCACGGACCGGCCAATCACGCACGAATGTATAATCACCGTGTACGCCACTCACGGAAGTTGTCCAATTGAGGTTGCCGCGAACAACTGGGGCCGATTCCTCAAGCTGGCCGGAAATGCCACTCACACCGAAAATTTTCTCGCGCAGGGCAGTCACGTCACCCTCGGACAGCGGCAGGGCCGAACCGGTTGCACTCGATCGGCCCATAACGCGCATGGCATCGGGAAAGATGACGAGCATGTTGGTGCCCAACGCCGTAATTTGGCGATTGACCTCCCCGGTCGCACCATTTCCAACGGCCACTAGGATGATGACTGAGGCAACGCCGATGACGATGCCGAGCGTCGTTAGAATTGACCGCAGGAGATTGGATCGCAGCGCGGTCAGGGCCACGCGCAAGCTGTCGAGGATGGTCATTGCGCGGCCTCCCGTTGCGGGCTTGCTTGACGAACGTCGGATACGATGCGGCCATCACGGAACGTAATCCGCCGTTTGGCCCATTCTGCGATCTCAGGTTCGTGGGTGACCACGACAATTGTAATGCCATCGGAATTGAGAGCTGAAAAGAGCCGCATAATGTCGTCTGATGTCCGGCTGTCGAGGGCGCCGGTCGGCTCGTCGGCGAGTAGGATTTTCGGATTGTTGACCAACGCGCGGGCAATCGCGACCCGCTGCTGTTGGCCGCCCGAAAGCTGACGGGGCAAGTGATCCATGCGGTTGGCAAGGCCAACTTGCTCAAGCCGCTGGCGGGCCTGCGTCTCCATGTCGGTCGGGCGGGGATGGGTATATTGCAGCGGCAGCATGACCTGACGGTAGGCGGGCGTGCGCGGCAGCAGATTGAACTGCTGGAAGACGAAGCCGATGGTGCGATTGCGCAGATCCGCCAGGTCGTCGGCTGCCATCGCGCCGATGTCGCGACCGTCGATCGCTAGGCTGCCGGATGAGGGTGCATCGAGAGCTCCGATGAGGTTCATCATCGTCGACTTGCCCGAGCCAGACGCGCCCATGATGGCGACGAATTCGCCGGCAGCAATGTCGAGGGTGACACCGTCGAGGGCGAGGACGTCCTGTTCGCCGATGCGATAGCGCTTGACGACATCACGGGCGACGATGATTGGCTGCCCTGACGGAAGATCAGCTTCGAAGCGCGCCGTCATTTCTTTGCCTCGCGCATGCGTACGATCAGCTTGTCTCCTTCCTTGACATCGCCGCTCACGATCTCCGTGTACTGGTCGTCGGCGAGACCGACGCGGGCGGAGCGGCGCTCCGGCTGACCCTGGGGGTCAAGCGACCAGAACGATGCGGACCGCATGCCTTCGCGACCCTTTTTCCAGCGCTCATATATCTTGCGCTGCTGGTCGGTCATGGTTGGCACGATCGATTGCTCGATGCGCAAGTTGAGTTTCATGCGGAAGGCAGCTGGATCGAAGGATTGAGGCCCGAACCCGGCACCTTGGCCGGAACGAGCGTCGGCGGTGATCGCCTGAATTTCGGAGGCCAGCGTTTCGACCTGGGCCGGTGTGAGATCGAGCTCCCCCTTCAAGCGCTCGATGGTGCGCTGCGACCGGCTGGCGCTGTCTTCGGAACGGCGTTCGGGTGCGCCCTGCGCATCGCGCGGACGAAAACGGAGTGCGTCGTTTGACACTCTCAAAACATCGTCACGGCGCGCACTTTCGATACGCACATTGGCCGTCATGCCGGGGAACAGACGTCGATCCTCATTTTGCGCTTCAATGATGACGGTATAAGTGACGACGTTGTTGATCTCGGTTGCGGCGAGCCGGATCTGCGTCACGCGGCCATCGAATTCGCGATCGGGATAGGCATCGACGGTGAAGGTGACCGGATTGCCCTCGGCAATTGAGCCGACGTCGGCTTCGTTCACCTGTGCCTCGATGCGAATGCGCGACAAGTCCTGGGCGATTTTGAACAGTTCTGGAGCCTGAAAGCTCGATGCGACCGTCTGACCCGGATCGACAGAACGGGAGATTACCGTGCCGCTGATCGGCGATTTAATTTCGGACCGTTCCAAATCAACGTTGGCGCTGTCGAGCGCGGCCTTGCGCTGCACGATCTGGGCATCTGCTGTCTCAATCAGCGCCTTGACCACTTCGATTTCCGCTTTGGCGACATCGCGATCGCGCTCCGCGTTATCGAGCGCTTGTTCGCTGGCAAAGCGCTTTTCGGCAAGCGAGCGCTGGCGCTCGATCGTGCGTTCCGCGTTCAAGAGTACAGCTTCGGCTTTGATCAACGCGGCCTTCTGATTTGTCAGGGCGGCGTGCGCGGCAAGCAGGTTGGCTTCGGCCTCCGCGACTTTGGCGGCAAAGGTGCGCCGGTCGAGCTTGGCTAGAACATCGCCGGGTTTTACTTCGGCGTTAAAGTCGACGTTGACCGCTTCGACAGGTCCCGAGAGATAAGATCCGACACTCACCGTGACCAGCGCGCGGACGGGGCCTGACGTCGAAACAATACGGCGGATCGTTCCTTTCTCGACGCCGACCGTTTCATAGTCGAACGCTGTCTTGGTGGGAGAACCAAGGTTCAAAAACCAAATGAGACCGCCCGCCACGAGGGCGACGGGTGCGGCGAGAGTGAAAAGGCGGCTAAGGCGCATCGGAATAACCTTCGGTCGTCGAGGCATGAGGCGGTCGCCTCAGGTATGACAGCAGGCGAGAGTGGCCAATCAAGAACGCGGTGGCACGTGCGTATTGTCCGTAATCAACGATTGGGCGGTTGTTATCCGTCGTGCAGCCTTGCGAACGCGAGCCGGTCCTACGTCGACCAATTTTGATCTTCGATAACTCTGAGATATGTCCATTTTCAGCGGCCCCTGGGAAACGGGCATTATAGTCACGATCAACGTCTTGCTCGAAACTCCGCTTGTGATGCCGGGCGGGCAAATGAATGGGCGATGAACGGTGCATTCAGTCATGGTTCAGTGCCGGGCGGGTAGGTTGTAGAAACCCTGAACCCTGCACTTCCCCGGCGTGATCTAAGGGGGCGTTCCGCTCAGGGTCGGAGCGCCCCCGAATTTCGTTACGATTATTTATTGTCAGCCGTTTCATTTCACGGCCTCAATAGGCCCGGAGGAACCCGTGGCGGTCGGTCGTTGTTGTTGATCCGCAAAGTCCTGCGCCCCGTTACCACCACGAATGAGTTGTTCACGAGGTTCCGATGCGCGCCATAAGCCGGTCTGTTATCCTTCGGCCGTCGAGACTATTCGAGCTGCTGGCATGCCTTGCAACCGCCGGAGCGCTCCTATTTCCGAGTGTCGCCATGGCTACCGACGAACCCGCATTCACGATCGAACGTAAAGATGGCGATATCGAAATCCGCCGATATGCGCCCTTGCTGGTCGCCGAGGTCGTCGTTTCGGGCGAGCGCGGTGCGGCCGCCAATCAAGGTTTCCGGCTGCTGGCGGACTTCATTTTCGGCAACAATTCCGCGCGGCAAAAGATCGATATGACGGCTCCGGTCACACAGCAGCCCGGGGAGAAAGTCGCCATGACGGCGCCCGTGACCCAACAGCCGGTCGGCGACAGCTGGAAGG
Source organism: Hyphomicrobium sp. (assembly GCA_022844105.1). Lineage (GTDB taxonomy): Bacteria > Pseudomonadota > Alphaproteobacteria > Rhizobiales > Hyphomicrobiaceae > JAGVSR01. Next base: position 35,553 of record JALHMJ010000017.1, read on the forward strand.
TTCGTTTTATGATGCCGGCCCAGTATACTGCCGAAACGCTGCCCGTTCCGAATGACAAACGTGTCACGATCATTTCCCAGCCGGCAAAGCGGTTCGCCGTCATCCGGTTCTCCGGGTGGTCGAGCGTAGATAACCTGTCGGACCACAAGGCTGAACTGGAAGCTTGGGTGAAGGCAAACGGGCTTGTTGCAGCCGCGGCACCCACGGTCGCCTTCTACAATCCGCCGTGGTCGCTGCCCTTTCTGCGGCGCAATGAATACCTGATTGAACTGGCGGGCTGAAGCCTTCCGGCGCTGTGCCGGGAACCCAATCATCCGTACTCTTGTTTCGCAGTTGCGGCGCGGCTAGGTTGCGCGCCGGTGCGACCCGAAAGCTTGCGCCATCCCCTCCGGAGATCACAATGACCTTTAAACTTCCCGAACTGCCGTATGCTTACGATGCGCTGCAGCCCTACATGTCGGCAGAAACGCTGCAATTTCACCATGATAAACACCATCAGGCGTATGTCGATAACGGCAACAAACTGATTGTCGGCTCCGGCCTCGAAGGCAAGTCGATCGAAGATATTTGCGTAGCCGCGTTCGCCGGCAAGAATGCCGGTCTCGTCAATAATATCGGACAGCATTACAACCATACTCATTTTTGGAACTGGATGAAGCCCAACGGCGGGGGCAAGACCTTGCCGGGCCGTCTTGAGCGACTTACCGATGAGTATGGTGGGTTCGACAAAATGCGGGCGGATTTTCTCAACGCAGGCGCGACGCAATTCGGGTCCGGTTGGGCTTGGCTCGCCATCCGCGACGGCAAACTCGAAGTGACCAAAACACCGAACGGAGAAAACCCGTTGATGCATGGTTCACAGCCCATCCTTGGCGTCGATGTGTGGGAACACAGCTATTACATCGACTACCGCAATGCCCGTCCCAAGTATCTGGAAGCGTGGTTCGATCATCTCGTGAATTGGGAGTATGTCGACCAGATGATGGGTTGACCCAGCGCTCAATCTTGATCTGAAACAGTCACCCGGCCATGCCGGGTGGCTTTTTTGCATCTGCTTTCCCGTGTGCCCTAGATCGGCCGGGTTCAGAGGGTTACTTACCGGTAGGCCTTATGATAAGGACCCTATCTCTAACCCAGTTTCGGGGGGACCTTGCGATCTGGAGCCGCAGTTGCGGTACTGATGGCCGTGGCCACATTGGCCGGCGGATGCGCGGGTGCAATCGATCGAAACCCAGTTCCGACAGCTTTGGCATCTGAAACGGCCACTATTCCGGATATTCCCGGAGCCCGCTTCTGGGCCGACGAAACGCCAAAAGATCTGAAAAAAACTTACCGCGAGCACCTTCGCGGCGTCCCGTTGCTTGGCGCGAGCGCGCCCAAGATCAATGGCCGCCTGCAGATCGAAGTTCTCGCCTTATCCGGCGGCGGATCCGATGGAGCCTTCGGGGCCGGCGTTCTGAACGGCTGGACCGCGCGTGGAGACCGGCCCGAATTCGAGCACGTAACTGGCGTTTCTGCCGGATCGATCATCGCCCCGTTTGCATTTCTGGGCCCGAAGTATGATCCTCAAATCAAGGAAATCTGGACCCAGTTTCGGACCGACGAACTTATCGTCCCTCAGGTCGTGACCGGCCTTCTGGGTGGCTCGGCTCTCGCCGACACGGGACCTTTGAAAAAGCTGGTCGCAAAATACGTCGATCGCGAATTTCTAATTAAGGTTGCACGCCAGTATGAGCGTGGCCGTCTGCTGACTGTGGGCACCACCAACCTTGATGCGAAGCGTCCAATCGTTTGGAACATGGGCGCCATCGCGCAGCATTACGATGATCCCGCCGCGGTGCAGCTTTTTCGCGACGTGATCATTGCGTCGGCTGCCATTCCCGGTCTCTTCCCGCCGGTCCAGATTAAAGTGAAGGTGGACGGCAAACTCTATGATGAGCTGCATGTCGACGGCGGCGTGACACGGCAAATCTACGTGACGCCGGTCAATGTGCCGATCAAGGCCTTCGACGTCCTCTATGAATCGCCGCCGCAGCGGAAACTTTATCTGGTGCATAACGGCAAGATGCAGCCGACCTTTGGCGCAGTGACGCCCACGACGTTCTCAATCGCGGGTGAATCGATCGGTGCGCTGATGCTCTACCAGCATAAGGGCGACAATTACCGTATTTATCGCATGGCAAAGGATGCCGGCGTTGACTTCAATTCCGTCGCGATCCCCCCGACATTCGATGTGGTGCCGAAAGAGAAGTTCGACCTCAATTATCAAAAGGCGGTGTTTGAGGAAGGGTTTCGCATCGGCAAGGCCAAGGAATGGTTGAAGAAGCCGATCGACGTTCCCGATGAGCCGAAGATCGCAAAGCCCGAAGCTCCACAAGCCGTGACGGATCCGGCTGCGACCCAACCGCCAGCAGCGCTGCCCGCGGACCCGGCGCCGTCGCCGAACACGTCCGAGGGACCGCGCTTGCCGGTCACACCTGTCCCAACCGCTGCGGCCGATCGCGTTTCGGCGCTCTGAGTATCCAGAAAGATCAGGGCTTCGACGTGAGGCTATTCAGGTAGCCGAGGAAGGCCTCGATCTCGGCCGGGGCAAACTGAAAAACCGGCATGTCGGGGTGGCCGGATACAATGCCCTCGGCGAGCGCTTCAGCCAGATCTTCACTTGGATAGAGCTCGACGACGTCGCGGAAAGGCGGCGCTTTCTCGTGCGGGCTTGTGTCGTCGCGACCGATGGCGTGGCAGCGGGCGCATTTGCCCTCGACCAAGGAACGGCCCTTGGCAATCATTGTGGCATCGTCCGCGAATGATGCTGACGGGGCAATCGCGACGAGTACGGCGGCGAGCGGACCAAAGCGGTTCATGATCGGCTCTCCTATTTCTGATTCCGGTCTGGAGACAGCAGCATTCGCTAGCGGAGGACCTTGATCGCGATCAAACGGGCTAGCGGCGTCCCCCCTTGATCGAACCGACAATGATATTTTTGATCGTGGTGGCGATCGTGCGTGACAACGAGCGTTGCAATTCCTTGCCGATCATGTCGCCCATGCCCTGTTGACCGCGGCGCGTCCCGGTTTTGCCGCTGCCCGCCGCACCGCCGCCGAGAATGACATCCGTCCAGCTGCCGCCTTCGCCCGCGTTGGCTTCCTGGGCTGCCGCATCCGTGCGCTTCGTCAGCATTTCGTGCGCGCTCTCGCGATCGACCGTTTCTTCGTATTTGCCAAAGACGGGACTGTATTCGATCACGCTCAGGCGTTCGTCCTTGGTCACCGGCCCGAGGCGGCCTTCGGGCGGGCGAATGAACGTCCGCTGCACCATCGACGGCTCACCCTTGTTCTCAAGCATGGAGACCAAAGCCTCGCCGACTTTGAGTTCCATGATGACTTTTTCGGTGTCGAGATCGGGGTTCTTGCGAAACGTCGTGGCGGCCGCCTTGACCGCCTTCTGTTCCTGCGGCGTGAAAGCGCGCAAGGCGTGCTGGACGCGGTTGCCGAGCTGGGCCGAGACCGAATTGGGCACGTCCATCGGATTCTGCGTGATGAAATAAACGCCCACGCCCTTCGATCGGATGAGGCGGGCGACCTGCTCGATGCGCTCAAGCAGCGCCTTGGGCGCCTCGTTAAACAGCAGATGCGCTTCGTCGAAAAAGAAGACAAGCTTGGGCTTGGGCTGATCGCCGACTTCCGGCAAGGTCATCCAGAGTTTCGACAGCATCCAGAGCAGGAACGTCGCGTAAAGGCGCGGCTTTTCCATCAGCTTGTCGGCGGTCAGAATTGAGATGACGCCGCGGCCATCTGGGGCGAGGCGGATGAAGTCCATAATGTCGAGGGCCGGCTCGCCGAAGAACTGGCTGGCGCCCTGCTCTTCCAGAACCAGGAAGCGGCGCTGGATCGACCCGATCGAAGTCGTGGCGACGTTGCCGTACTTGGCGCCGATCTCCTTGGAGCGTTCGGCGATATTGTTCATAAGGCTGCGCAAATCTTTCAGATCGAGCAGCGGCATTTTTTCGTCGGCGGCGACGCGGAAAGCAATATTGAGGACGCCTTCCTGGACTTCATTGAGTTCGAGAAGGCGCGACAGCAGCAGCGGACCCATGTCCTGCACCGTGGCGCGGATGGGATGGCCTTGTTCCCCGAACACATCCCAGAAAATCGTTGGAGACGCGCGGTTCTTGTATGCATCACCCAGGCCGACTTCGCTCGCTCGCTTGACGAGAAAATCCTTCGCCTCGCCGACAGCCGCGATACCTGACAGATCGCCTTTTATGTCGGCTGCAAACACCGGCACGCCGGCGGCCGAGAACCCTTCCGCCAAAACCTGCAGCGTCACCGTCTTGCCGGTACCGGTCGCGCCGGTGATGAGGCCGTGGCGGTTGGCCAGCTTCAAGTCCAGGTATTCCGGTTTGACGCTCTTGCCGACGAAGATCTTGCCGTCCTGCAAAACCTGTTCACTCATGGGATCGCCGCTCCGCATTTCAAAGACCGCCCGCCGCCCGACTCGCCAGGACGCAGCAGTGACCCTCTTGGCATGCCGACCCGACCTTTGCAAACCTTGGTTGCATGGCTTACTTGACGCTCATTTCGGTGAAACTGTTATTGACGGGATCAGACGTCGTGCGCCACGTGGCTGCGGCTTCAAGCCGGGTTTGTGTGACCGTTTTTTGAATGCGGCGCCTGCGGGTTGCGCTAATACGATGCAGCACAATTAGACTGCTAACTCGACGTGCCAGCCCTGCGGGGCGCCGGACCAACCGTGGACCTCAGCCAATGACCACTTCCCCTTCCAGCGACGAGACAGTGGTGGCGCTTGCTACCGGCTTTCCAGCCGCCTCGCGCGAAGCGTGGCTTGCGCTGGTCAACAAGGCAATCAAAGGCGCCGATTTCGAAAAGAAGATGGTGTCGAGGACGGCAGATGGATTGCGCATCGAGCCGATCTATACACCGGCCGACGCGTTGCCATTCTCCGATGCGACCGTCCCCGGCGTTGCGCCCCTGACGCGGGGGACGCATGCGACACCCCAGGGTCTGGGCTGGGATATCCGTCAGTACCATTCCGGCACGGACGCGACAGCCGTGAATGCCGCGATTCTGGACGATTTAAACGGCGGCGTGACGTCGATTGCGATCACGGTCGGCGGCGGCAACGGTCTGCCGATCACGACCCACGCTTTGAAGACGGCCTTCAACGGCGTGCTTCTTGATATTTGTCCGGTCACACTTATCGCCCATGAGAAAACGCCGGAGGCCGCGCAAGCTCTGATCGCCGTCTGGGACGCAATGGCAGTGCCGGACGGCAAACGCCGCGGCGGATTCGGTTTCGATCCTCTCGGCACGCTTGCCGTCTTCGGAAAGCTCTCGACGCCGCTGGACGAAGCGCTCGCCGATGCCGCCGCGCTGATCAAAAGGACGGGCAGCATGCCGGGGGTTAGTGCGCTGACCGCCGACGGGCACTGCTATCATTGCGCAGGCGCGACGGAAGCGCAGGAATTGGCGGTCATTCTTTCGACTTTCGTCGCCTACTTGCGGACGGCGGACAAAGCCGGCATTGCGCCGGGCGACGCACTGGCAAAAATTGCGGCCACCCTCGCAGTCGATGCGGATCAGTTTCTCGCCATCGCCAAGCTGCGCGCCCTGCGCCGACTCCTCTGGCGCATCGCGGAAGCATCGGGTGCGGGTGATGCCGCAACGAGCGTGAAGGTTCAGGCTGTCACGTCGTGGCGAATGCTCGCCAAGCGAGATCCGTGGACCAATATCATCCGCACTGCCGTTGCCTGTGCCGGTGGCGCACTCGGCGGCGCCGACAGCATCATCGTGCTGCCTTTCACATTCCCGCTCGGCAAGACCGACGCCTTCGCCCGCCGCGTCGCGCGCAACATCCAGATTGTCTGCCAGGAAGAGAGCAATCTTGGCCGCGTCATCGATCCGGCCGGCGGCTCCTGGTACGTCGAAAAACTCACCGACGATCTGGCGAAAACGGCATGGAGCCTCTTCCAGGAGATCGAGAAGCAAGGTGGCATGGCGGCGGCCCTACAATCAGGGTTTGTCCAAGAGGAAATTGCCAAGAGCGCCGAGGCAAAGGGCAAGGCAATCGCCACCGGCCGTGCCGAACTGACAGCGGTGTCGGCCTTCCCTCTGCTTGGCGATGATGGGGTATCGGTCGAGCCGTGGCCGCAACTGGAAAACCAACCTGTCAAAGCCGCTATCAGCGTCACGCCGCTGCGGATGGCGCGGCTGGCGGAGCCGTTCGAGACGCTGCGCGACGCGGCCGATGCGCATGCCGTCAAGACCGGTCAACCGTATGCGGTTTTCCTGGCGAGCATTGGCGCTGTCGTCGAGCACAACGTGCGCTCGACGTGGATCAAGAATTACCTAGCTGCCGGTGGCATCGCCGCGGCCATGAGCGACGGCTACCCGGACGCGGAAGCAGCCGCCGCGGCATTCCGGGACTCAGGCCTTAAAGCGGCCTGCATTTGCTCATCCGACGTACTCAACACCCTGCACGCGGAAGGCACGGCGCGCGCCCTCAAGGCAGCGGGCGCCAAATATGTGCTGATGGCTGGCCGGTCCGGGGAACGCGAAGACGCTCTCAGGGCCGCGGGGGTGGACCAATTCCTGTTCACGGGGCA
>JALHMJ010000018.1 GCA_022844105.1 Hyphomicrobium sp.
CGTCGGTCAGGTTCCACACGACGGCGTTGCGGATCAGGAAGCGCCGGCCGGATGCCGAGATGCGCACGCCGCAATAATCCTCGATGATGCCGTCGCGCGTCACGCGGTCGAGCAGGTGGGCGCGTTCCTCGCGCTGCAGCGGCTCGGCCGACAAGCGTGAAGGGAGCCGCGTGAATTGCGAAAAGTCCATCTCGAACAGCGATAGCGCCATCGCGTTGCCGAAAAAGAAAATGGGATCGGGCTCGGTGCCATGCGCCACAAGCGCGAACGGCGCCGCCCAAACCGCGGCGACAGGATCATCGTGTGATCCAGGGACCAGCGCCCGCCCGGTCCGCGCCAGATAGCCGGCCGTGATCCTCGCGATGCGGGATCGCGCTTCACCGCTGAATGTCGGCATCGTCATCACGCGGCGGCACACTTTCAGATAGCCGGCGGCGCGATCTTGCGCGCCATGGTGAGAAACGCCGACACGTGCGGAGGATGCGGCTCGCGCGCCTTCAAAACGAGACCGATCTCGTGCGACACGGCGGGCTCCACGATCGGAATGGCGATCAAATTCATCGGGGCTGCGAACGGTTCGCCCGTGCCGAGTGCCGCAATGGTTGCAAACAGCCCGGAGTGCACGTGCACATGCAGCATGGTCATCGAATTGGATTCCAGCATCGGCGGAATTTCAACGCCCACGTCCGCCAGATGCCGGTCGATGATGCGGCGGTTCTGCATATCTCCGGTGAGCAGGCACAGCGGCAGCCGCCCCGCTTCGGCCCATGAAATCTGGGAACGCTCCGCCAGGGGATGCCCGGGCGCGACGAGCAGCGCGTAGAGTTCGGCGTAGAGGGGAACCGTCTGGAAGCGCTGCACGAGATCAGTGCCGATGTAGGTGATGCCGATGTCGATTTCCAGATTGTCGAGACCTGAAACGATCGTCCCTGTCGACATCGACACGATTGAAAGGTGAAGCCCCGTGTGCTTGGCCATGAAGGGCAGCGTCATGTCCGGCACGAAGGGCAGCGCTGTCGGGATCACGCCAAGCTTCAGCGTGCCGGTGAGACCCCGCTTCAGCCCGTCGATTTCCTGCCGCATCGTGCGCGCATCCGAAACGATGCGCCGCGCCCAGTCGAGCACGCGCTCGCCTTCCGGCGTGAAGCCGCGAAACCGCGAGCCGCGTTCGACGATGAGGACGCCCAGTTGTTCCTCAAGGCTTTTGACGGCGGACGACAATGTCGGCTGGCTGATCCCGCATGCCTCCGCCGCCCGCCCGAAATGGCGTTCCCTGGACAGGGCAATCAGAAGCTCGAGTTTATCGATCATGGGATTTGGACAAGGAACTGAGGCGCCGGCAGATCTATAACCGCTTTCGTCGCCCACCGACAGCGCCGGACCCTGGCAAGCTTTACAAGCCGCGGGGGCTTGCAGGTGCCGCAGCCAAGGTCCAATGTCGGTCGTGTTCGACAGACGCGGGATACGACCGATGCAACTCGATGAGCGGCCGGAGACGGAAGAGGTCGTTTTGGTCGATGCTGACGACCGGCAGACTGGCACTGCCGGTAAAATGGCGGCACATCGCGAGGGAGCGCTGCACCGCGCGTTCTCGGTCATCATTTGGAATTCGGCCGGCGAAATCCTCCTGCAGCGTCGCGCGGTTTCGAAATACCACTCGGGCGGCTTATGGACCAATGCGTGCTGCGGTCATCCGCGGCCCTTCGAAACCGTCGCTGCCGCGGCCAAGCGGCGGCTCAGTGAAGAAATGGGTTTTACCTGCCCGCTGGAAGAATTCGGCACGATCACGTATCGCGCCGAGCTTGATCAGGGGCTGATCGAACATGAGTTTGTGCACGTGTTCCGCGGCACGTTCGACGGCGACATGGCCCTCAATCCGGACGAAGTATCGGAGATTTGGTCAATGACACCCGCACAATTGTTGCAGGCATTCGACGAGACACCAGACATCTTCACCGCGTGGTTTGTGAAATACATGCGCGCCGGCTGGCCGCTCGACCGTCCGGGCCCGGCTTCCTAAACGGCCGGGCAGCGCTTATCTTGCGATCATGCTCTCGTCATTCCTCACGGGCTTTACAACATTCTTCGCAACCATCGGTCCGATCGAGGCCGCTGTGATTTTCGCAGCCCTGACGCCGAACATGCAACGGGCTGAGCGCGTGCGCGTCTCGATACGTGCGGTCCTGATTGCCTCGATCATTTTATTCGGGGCACTCTTCGCGGGCGGTCCGCTTCTTCATCAGTTGGGGGTCGGCATTCCCGCGTTGCAGACGGCGGGCGGCATCATCCTTTTGATAATCGCACTCGACATGATCTTCGCCCGCCCATCGAGTGTCTTCAAATTGACGCCGATCGAGGATGAGGAGGCCCACGGCAAGGACGACATCGCCATTTTTCCGATTGCAACGCCGCTCCTTGCCGGTCCCGGTGCCATCGGCGCGGTCATCTTGCTGGCTGCGGGCGCGGCGCCAGATCCCTTGCGCTATACCGGCGTCGTCGCGGCACTGGCCGCCGTCATGGCATTGACGCTGTTGTTTCTACTCTTGTCCAACGAACTGTCGCGGGCACTTGGCGTCACCGCGCAGCGTGTACTGATGCGGGTCTTCGGCATTCTCCTCGCAGCCATTGCGGTCCAGGCCGTCTTCAACGGATTGGCCGGTAGCGGCCTCTTTGCCGCCGCCACGCGTTAGCGGCGACGGCACAACCGTTAGGCGCCAATTAACCCGCCGCTGCCATTCTCCGGCTGAGTTCGCGTATCGCCGGAGTTTGCGTCCATGTCAGCCTATCAGCGCGCGCCGTCGCGTGCATGTCGAGTTGCTCTAGCCAGACCCGTCTTCGCCGTCGCGGCCGCCCTCGCGCTGGGTGCCTGTTCAAGCGCCAAGCAGCCGGCCGGTCCGCAGGTGTTCGCCTGGCTTGCACCTGAGCCGGCCCCGCCCGTACAGGTCATTGTGAATTCGACAGAGGTCGAAGTCGACGACCTGCCGGCGCCAACACTGCAGCCCGTTTCCATTCGTCAAATGCCGGACGATCCCGCGGCGACCTGGAGCCAGAATTCCGGCCGCAGCGCGTCCGGTGCCTGGTCGACTTCGCTCAGTGGTCCTGCGTCCCATGACGACAGCTGGAAACCGGCTGTCGCGGCGAGGGCCGATGAGGCCGGCTTAACGGCCGACGACGCGGGTCTGCCCGATCCGAAATCGCCGGAAGAGGCGGGAATCTGCTCGGTCGGAACGGGCTGGAAGTGCCCGCAGTGAGGCGGTAGCGTCGCTGCGTGTTACGCCCGCCGATGGATGATGGTCTGGCCCCCCGTGTTTTCTCCGATGATCGAAGCTTACTTGGATCGCCCGCGCACCGAGGCTCTGCTGGCACAGATCGACGCGATTTTTTTTGAAGCCAGCGGCACGAAGTCGTTCCCGTCGGCGGCGGCGCGCGACGCATTTCGGGAGCGCTGGCTCGGGCGCTATTTGAAGCACGATCCCCAACACGCGCTGCTGGCGCTGCAATCGCCTGGGACCGCGTCCGAAGTTGTGGCCGGGTATCTCGTTGGCGCAATCGACGATCCGGCCCGTGCGCCGCGATTCCACGATCTGGGTTACTTTCAAAACCTGCAGCACCTCACCGCGCGCTATCCCGCGCAGCTACACGTCAATCTGGCACCCGGCTGGCGCAGCGTTGGCATCGGCCGCAAGCTCCTCGAAGAGTTTTGCGCGAACGCCTCCGCCCTCGGCGCCCCTGGCGTGCACGTCTTTACCGGGCGCGGTCTGCGCAATGTCCACTTCTACGCGCGCGCCGGTTTTGAGGAAGTCGGCAGCGTCACGTGGAACGCACGCGAACTGGTCATGCTTGGCCGTCGCTTGACTGCGTGAACGTGACGAATTTCCGTCACCGACCTGCAACACAGTCGCGGTAGGACAAGACGCGCGTCGATGCGAGGCCGATATGAGAATCTTGATCATCGAAGTGGCCAAAGCGGTGGCCGTCATCGCCGTCAGCACGGCGGTCGTATTCGCATTGCATCCCATTGCCGCCACCTCGACGTCTGACGGGGCGACCGCCTCCCTTACGCGGTGAAGCGGTCGAGGCTGTTTGCCACGGCGCGGCCAATGGCCAGGCTAGCGGTCAGTCCCGGGCTGTCGATGCCGTAAAGCGCGACAAGCCCGTTACAACCATGAATGTCAGGTCCCTGGATGGCAAAATCCGTAGTGATCGAGGGGTCGCGCGACAGCTTCGGCCTGACACCGGCGTAGGCCGGATGGAGGGCCGCCTCTGAAATCGCCGGCCAATAGCGGCGGATTGCACTGGCGAATAAATGCCGACGTTCGCTCGTTTCATCATCGCCCGTTTCATCATCGCCCGTTTCATCATCGAACGTAAGCTCCGGCGTCTCGCACCAACTCACGTCCGGCCCAAATTTAACGACCCCCTCGGTTGACAGCGAATAGTGAATGCCAAGTCCTCCTGCAGCCGGCATTGGATAGACGAGGCGCTCAAACGGCCGCGGTCCTCGCAATGTGTAGTAATGACCCTTAGCGAAGTAAGTCTGGGGAATGGGAGCGCGGAGCGGCGGCGTGATCAGGCCAGCCAATTTCGTGGCCGAAAGTCCACCGGCGAGTATAAGCTGCTCGCACGTGATGGTCGCTTCACAGCCCTGGCTGACCGTAATAATGCGAAATCCGAATTCATGCCGTTCAATCGCGACGACGGATGTCCCGGTCGCGACGGTGCCCCCGTCATCGATAAAGCCCGCTTCCAGAGCCAGCATGACACCCGTTGCGTCAACGACGGCCGTTGACGGGGAATGGAGTGCGGCGCGGCAGGCCAGCGCCGGTTCAAGTGCCTGAGCTTCAGCCGTGCTCAGCATTCGAACATCGTCCACGCCGTTGGCGCGGGCCCGGCCCGCAAGGGCCTCCAATGCCGAGATCTCCGACGTAGTACATGCGACGACAAGTTTTCCCAGGCGAGCATAAGGTACGCCGGTTTGCGCGCAGAAGGCCGCCAGCAACAATCGACCATCGACGCAATAGCGCGCCTTCAAGGAGTGCGTGGGGTAGTAAAGCCCGGCGTGAACGACTTCGCTGTTGCGCGCCGTCGTCTCCTGCCCTAGCCGCGCATGTCGCTCGATGAGCAGGACGTCAGCGCCTTGCCGTGCAATGGCCCGCGCGATCGCGAGCCCGACCACGCCGCCTCCAACCACGACACGCAAAAAGTCCACGGACAATCCACACACTCCGCGGCGCTAAGGACGCTTTGATCTATAACGATAATAGCCGAATGTTCCGGTGGTTATCCACAGGGGATCGGAAGCAGAACAAAAAGCTTGGAACAAACCGCGAATCGGAGTCGCCGGACTGAACTCAACGAAAAACGGCCCACAAAGCATTGGCTTGCGGACCGTCTATCAGCATGGATCGATAATATCAGGTGGTTTCGGCCACTGGTTCCGCGTCGGCGGCGGGTGCGTCAGTAGCCGTCGTTGCAGGCGCAGGCTCCGACCGCGGCGGCGCGCGTTCGGCAAAACTCAACCCGGCGGTTGGGTCATCCGTCCGGCGCGACTTGCCTTCGAAGTAGGCCCCCTGCTCGATGGCGAGCGTAAGATGATAGATGTCGCCTTCCACGCGGCTCGTCGATTGCAACAGCACACGCTTGCCCCGCACCGAACCCATCACGTGACCGCGCACGACCACTTCATCGGCAACAATGCCACCGGTGACGGTTGCCCTTTCGCCGACAAGAACGTGCGAGCCGTGAATGTCGCCGTTGATTTCCCCCTCGATTTGAACCTCACCGCGCGAGACGAGATTGCCGGTGATCTGCAATTCCGGACCGATGACCGAGGGAGTGCCGCGCTCGCTGCTTCGCAGCGCGGAACCTATCGGGCGGGTTTGAGGGGCGCCCGATGGCAGCGACGGCGGTTGTGTCGATGGCACGAAGCTGGACTTGGCATCCCCTTCCGGCTTGCGGAAATTTGGCAACATCGAACACCTCCCTCAACTCAATCCGGCCCCGAGTTGGGCGTCATAGGATGCAATGCGCGCATCATTATGACAGCTCTGACACCGACTAACATGTTTGAATCGGCCGGTCACGGAGCGGCGGACGTAGAAACTGACGCAGTGCAAGCAGCTGATGCAGTCTGCCTTACCCTTGTGCGCGTTTCGCCTGTCTTTGCGGCGTCGGCACGGGTTTATTTGCTTTTCAGCGCCTTGACCGCTGCAAGAACCTCCTCCGCATGGCCGGGCACGCTCACTTTGCGCCATACCTTTGCGATCTGACCTTTGGCATCGATGAGGAACGTCGACCGCTCCACGCCCATGTATTTTTTCCCGTACATCGACTTCTCCATCCAGACCCCAAAAGCCAACGACACCCCTTTTTCTTCATCTGAAAGCAGCCGGACGGAGAGCCCGTGCTTGGCGCGGAACTTGTCGTGGCTCTTCACGCTGTCGGGCGAAATGCCATACACCTCCGCTCCAGCCTTGGCGAAGTCCGAGCTGAGGTCGGTAAAGTCCTTTGCCTCGCGTGTGCACCCTGTCGTGTCGTCTTTCGGGTAGAAATAGAGCACCACCGGACGCCCCTTCAACTTCGAGAGTTTGACCGTCGAGCCGTCGTCGGCGGGCAGAAGGAAATCGGGAGCTTTTACACCTGCTTCAAGCATGGAAAACGTGCCTTTCTTTTGTCGCTTTTGCACCTGTACTTGCGAGGCAACGGAACTTAACCGGTCCCGGTTCACTAGACACTTGATAAGGTGCTGTTTTCCGACTGTTTGGCGTCAGTGCGGATAACGCCGATATCGCCTGGTCGGGGCATAGGACTGCGCGGCCGGGCAGCGGCTGTTGGTTGGTGCCACAGCGGCGCGAAAGGGAACCTGAGGGGTGGATAGACCGACACGGACCGAGCCCAGCTCGCGAACCGGTGCGCCACGTACCGGTCGTCCCCGGCCGTCCATGCCCCCGGCTCCGTCGCGATCGGCGCCTTCCTCGCGCTGGGTGGAACTCGACCAGTGGCCTCCGGCAGCCCGCATTGCCGGTCGCATTGCACTGTGGATCTCGCCATTCGTCCTGCTCACGCTCCTCGCCGTCATTGTCATCTACGTGCGCCTTTTGCAGGCTCCCGTATCGCTGAAAATCATGGCCGGCCCCATAGAGCGCGGTATCAACGCCGAACTGCAAGGCCTGACCGCAAAAGTGGACGATGCGCTACTTCGCCGGAGCGCCGCCGGTGAGTACGAATTCCGTCTGGTCAATTTGCGGCTTCTCGAACCGGACGGCAGCGTCGTCGCCTCGGCGCCGATCGCTGCGGTCTCACTCGATCTATCGCGGCTGTTACTCTTCGAGGTGCTGCCGAAGCGCGTCGATCTGATCGAGCCGCAGATCGCCGTCACCTATTCCGAACGGGATGGCTTGTCATTGAGCTTTGCCGAGACGCTCCTTAAGCCGGGAGCGCCGCTGTCGCCGGCCGCCGAACACCCCCCACTCGTGACCATCGAGGCGCCCCCACAGTCCAGCCCCGTAGCGCCGAATGTCCTCCGCAAGCTCGATCTGGCCCGCGTCATTGCGGAATATTCCGCGCGCGCTCGCCGCAGGGAGGACGCCACCTCGACGCTGACCCAGGTCGGTCTCAGAAACGCGACAGTCGATGTCGATTTCGAAGGCAAGCACAGCCGCTGGAAAATAGCCGAACTAGACGTCGATCTCGACCATGAGCGCCGCCGCAGCGTTATTTCGGCCGTAACCCGAATTGATAGCGATCGCGGTCCCTGGTCCCTCTCGCTCCTGACGGAAGATTCCGAAAAAACCGGAATTCTGAAGCTCAAGGCATCCATCCGGGATCTGGTGCCCAGTTCGCTCGGCAGGGCCTTCCCGTCCATGGCGCTGGTGCGGTCACTCGAACTGCCTGTTGCCGGCAATGCCGAAATCGAATTCCGCACAACCGGCGAAGTGAACGGCGCCGAATTGGCCGTCGAAATCGGCCGCGGCCTGATCGACTTCGGCCCGGCGATGGCGGCGCCCATGCTCGTCGATGCCGGACTGCTCAATTTTAAGTATGACGCGGCGACCGAGCGCTTATCAATGGCGCCATCGACGGTGCGTTGGGGTGACAGCACCGTCACATTGACCGGCGCCGTCGTGCATCAGACCGCAGCCGCCGCGCCCGCAAACTGGGCGTTCGATATCCACAGCGTGTCAGGCTCGCTTGCAGCGGAAGAATTCAAGGTCGCGCCTGTTCCCCTTGATGCGTTTCAAATGAGCGGCCGGTTCACGCCGGAAACGAACCGCATAGAACTTTCCAACATCCATGCAAAGGCCGGCGGCGGCGACATCGTGCTCGCGGGCGACGTGGTCGTTGGCGACGGTCCGGGCGCTGGCGCCCGCCTCGACGGACGCTTTGGACCTGCCAATGCTGATGTTCTGAAAGCGGTGTGGCCGCGCATGATGTCGCCGCGGGCGCGGCAATGGTTCGGAGAGCATGTTACTGGGGGACGGCTGCGGCAAGGCACGATGCATTTCGCATCCGGCGCCTACGCCGAGCCCGGCGCCATAGCAGGCCGCAGCGGCGTCCCCGAAACCATCGCAATGGATCTTACCGGCGAAAACGTATCTCTGTTGCCACTCAAAGACGGACCTCCGTTGACCGCTGCCGTCATGGTCGCGGAGGTTCGCAATCACTCGTTGCAGATCACAACGCCCGAGGCCGTGCTCGTCAGTGGCGACGGACAGGGCATCACGTTGAAACAGGGTCAATTCACCGTTGCGGACGTGGATGCGCCCATCGCTCACGCCGAAATGGCCTTCAAAGCGCAGTCGGCCCTCGCGCCGGCGGTGAGCGTGATGCAGCACATGAAATTGCTCGATACCTCGAAATTTGCCGTCCCGACCGACAAGGTCCTCGGCAAGCTCGACGGCGATTTCAAGATCCGTTTGCCTCTTTTGCCGGAAATGGAACCCGACACCGTCGTCATCACCGGCAAGGCCAAGATCACCGACGTCAAGGCCAAGGAGAAGATCGGCATCATCAACCTCCAGAGCGGTGCCGTCGACGTCCTTCTTTCGGAACGGGAATCGACCGCCAGGGGTGAACTTATTCTCAATGGTGTTGTGGCCAAACTCGACTGGCGGCGACAAATTCCGATCGATGGTTCGCCGTCCGTCACGTCGCCTTTGACGATCACCGCCAATCTCGACAATTCCGACCGTCGCCAGCTCGGTGTCGACGTCGCAGAATACGTCGATGGCGATGTTCCGGTCTCAGTCGCGTTTGGCAATAGCGATCCCAATGCCGCGCAAGTGCGCGTCGCAGCCGATCTATCGCAGGCCGACTTTTCCATATCGCCGCTGGCCTTCAAGAAGCCGCGCGGCCGTCCGGCCAGGTTGGAATTCGATGTCGTCTCGGGCACCACAAGCAAGACCGAACTGCGCA
This sequence comes from Hyphomicrobium sp., assembly GCA_022844105.1. GTDB lineage: Bacteria > Pseudomonadota > Alphaproteobacteria > Rhizobiales > Hyphomicrobiaceae > JAGVSR01. The sequence goes on from JALHMJ010000018.1 coordinate 9,415, forward strand.
ATTTCAAGATCACCGGTGACGACATCGCCGCCGAAGGTTGGATCGGTATTTCGGCGGATCAGAAAGTACAGGAATTCGACTTTCCCGCGCTGTCCATTAACACCGTGTCCCAGATCCAAATCAGCGGCAAACGCAACGCGCGCGACGTCCTGGACGTGAAAGCAACCGGCAAGACGTTCGACGGCAGAGACTTCTTTCGATCGCTATTCACGTTTGGGTCCGGGCACCCGTCTCAGGCAAATTTAAAAAAGAGCGGTATCGACCTCACTGCGACGATCGACAATGTGCTTGGTCACTCCGAGACCAACTTGCGCAACGTCTCGATGCGCCTCTCCAAACGCGGCAACGAACTGACCGCGCTTGATGCACGTGGCTCTCTCCCCGGCGGCAAGGCCTTGATCGCGATCCTGCAGGCGGAAACCAACGGCGAGCGCCGCGTCATCGCCGACACCACCGACGCTGGACAAACACTACGTCTCGTCGGCTTCTACCCGAACATGCAGGGTGGCCGCGGCCGCATCGACATCTTTCTCGACGGCAAAGATCCTGCTCAGCGCGCAGGCGTCTTGATTATTGAGGACTTCAAGGTGCTGGGCGACCCGATCGTTTCGGAGGTCGTCTCCAGTGCGTCCGGGGAGGGCCCGGCGATCGGCGCCAGTACGTACGGTGGGCAGAAGGTCGTCCGCGAGGTGTTCGAATTCGACCGGATGCGTCTGCCGTTCAATGTCGGTTATGGACAATTTGCCATCGAAGATAGCTACCTGCGAGGTCCGCTATTGGGCGCAACGGTTCGTGGCAAGGTCGATTTCGGCGCGCAGAAGGTCAACCTCGGCGGCACCTATGTTCCTTTGCAGGGATTAAACAACGCACTTGGCGGTATTCCCCTGCTTGGCCAGATCCTCAGCGGCCCTCGCGGCGAAGGCATCTTCGGCATTACGTTCGCGGTCCAGGGCGCGATGTCCAATCCGCAAGTCATCGTCAACCCGCTTTCGCTCGTGGCTCCCGGCATTTTCCGCGAAATGTTCCAGATGACAAATCCCAATACGGATCTGAAGCCGCGTGCCCCGTCACCAGCCGAAGTTCCCGCCAACAAGCGCGTGCGCGCTTCAAGCTCCGGCGGCACTTACCAGGCTCCAGAAGGCGTTGATGGCTGGTCTTCCGATACCGTCGTCCCGTCAAAGAAGAACTGAATTGCGGTCAGACAACCTTCAACAGCACGTGTTTTTTCTTTCCAAGCGAAAGCTTGATCACGCGGTCACCCGTCAGATCACTTTCGGACAACGTGGCTTTCTCATCGGTCACCGCCGTGTCGTTGACCCTCAGCCCGCCGCCCTGGATCTGGCGCCGTGCTTCCCCGTTCGACCGCACGAGGCCCGACGCGACGAAAGCATTGAGCACGCCCAATCCCGTGGCTAGATCCGATTTCGCAATCGTCACCGTTGGCAGGTCCGCGGCAAGAGAGCCTTCTTCAAAGGTTTTGCGCGCGGTCTCTGCGGCCGCATCCGCTTTTTCGCGGCCGTGGACCAAAGCGGTCGCTTCCGTCGCGAGCACCTTCTTTGCATCGTTGATTTCCGCGCCGCCAAGCGCCGTCAAACGCAAGATTTCATCCATGGGGAGCAGAGTGAACAGCCGGAGGAACCGCGCCACGTCCGCGTCCTCGGTGTTGCGCCAGAACTGCCAATAGTCATACGCCGGTAGTTGTGCCTCGTTGAGCCAGACCGCACCGCTCGCGGTCTTGCCCATCTTTGTGCCCGACGCGGTGGTCAGCAGCGGACATGTGAGCGCCTGGAGCTGGTGCTTTACTCCCATGCGCCGTCCAAGATCGATCCCCGTGACGATGTTGCCCCATTGATCCGATCCGCCCATCTGCGTGTTGCAGCCGTAGCGGCGCGCCAATTCGACAAAGTCATACGCCTGCAGCAGCATATAGTTGAATTCGATGAACGAGAGTTCCTGCTCGCGGTCGAGACGCAATTTGGCTGAGTCCATTGTCAGCATGCGATTGACGGAGAAGTGGCGGCCGACGTCGCGCAGAAACTCGATGTAGTTGAGCGGCGCCAGCCACTCGGCATTGTCGAGCATGATGGCGTCGACCTTACCCTCTCCGAACGTTAAAAATTTCGCGAAGACCTGCTTGATGCTATTCTTGTTGGCATCGATCTCGTCGACCGACCGCAATTGCCGCGTCTCGTCGCGCCCGGATGGGTCGCCGATCCGCGTCGTGCCTCCGCCCATCAGTGTCAGAGGCTTGCCGGCGCCCGTTGCCTGCAGCCAATGCAGAATCATGATCGACAGAAGATGCCCGATATGCAGCGACGGCGCCGTGCAGTCATAACCGACGTAGGCAATCACCTTTCCTTCCGCCGCAAGGGCATCGAGGCCCGCGAGGTCGGACGTCTGATGGATGAAGCCGCGCTCGGTGAGTGTCGAAAGGAACAGGCTTTTGGGTGAGTGGGTCATGGTCTTTTCGGTCGGATGTGAACGGGTGGGCCAAGCCGCCGGGTTGGGTCGGTGCCGGTGGTGCGGTAGGATTGCCGCAAATCGCCCGGCAAATTGCATGACGGCGGGGTGGGGGGCAAGCCGATGCGCGCACTAGGTTTGATGAGCGGCACATCAATGGACGGAATTACCGTCGCACTCATCGAAACGGATGGCGAGGACCGTCTGGTCCGGGGCCCGGCTCTGACATTTCCTTACGACGCCGGTCAGCGCGGCGCGATCGGCCGGGCTATGGCCGAAGCTCGCGAGTTGCGCACGCGCAGGGATCGGCCGGGCTCTTTGGCCGCGACTGAACACATGCTGACCGAGCGGCACGCTGAAGTCGTCGCCGATTTCATGCAGCGCCACGCCCTGTCTCACGCTGATATTGACGTCGTCGGCTTTCACGGCCAAACGGTCCTGCACCTGCCGGACAAAGGCATGACGGTGCAACTCGGCGACGGGGCACAACTCGCCGATCTTTCCGCACTGACGGTGGTGCATGATCTGCGTGCGCGGGACATCGAAGCCGGCGGACAGGGCGCACCGCTCGTGCCTGTCTATCACCGCGCGCTCGTTGCAGGACTGGCGCAACGGCCGGTCGTCATCGTCAACATCGGCGGCGTGGCCAACGTCACTTATGTTGGCCGCGACGCAACGTTGATCGCGTTCGACACCGGACCCGGCAACGCGCTGCTCGACGATTGGATGATGAAGCGTGCCGGCGTCGCCTACGACCGTGACGGCATCACGTCGGGCGACGGCAAGGTCGACGAAGCCGTGCTGCGCTTCTGCCTCTCACATTCCTTCTTCTCCTCCGCCCCGCCCAAGTCGCTCGACCGCAACGCCTTCATCTGGGATGTGGTCGAGTGGATGACGCTCGAAGATGGCGCGGCGACATTGGCAGCTTTCACGGTCGCAGCGATCGCCAAGTCGCGCGAGTATTTTCCCGAGGAGCCGCAACTTTGGATCATCGCCGGTGGCGGGCGACGTAACCGGACCATCATGAGCGGACTGGCCGGCCTCGTACAGAATGCCGTCGTGCCGGCCGAAGCCGTGGGGCTCGACGGCGATGCGGTCGAAGCGGAGGCGTGGGGCTATCTAGCCGTGCGCGCGATCAAAGGCTTGCCGATCACGTTTCCCGGTACCACCGGCGTTTCGCAGCCGCTGACCGGGGGCGTGATTTCTAAGCCGCACAGATCTCCGACTAAGCGCAACGAGTCATAAAAAAACCCCGCCGTGGCGAGGTTTCTTCATCGTCATTCTTCATCGGTAACGGCGGGCGGCGGCTCATTGCGTTCGCGGTCGCGCTCGCGCTGACGTTCCGCCTCGCGTTCCCGCTCACGCGCCTTTTTCGTCTCGTATTCTTCCTCGGCCTGCCGCAGGCGGCGATCGAGATAGCCGCCAACCGCGGTCTGCAACTCTTCGGTCTTGTGTTCGAAGAAATGGTTGGCGCCCGGCACGATCTCGTGGTCGATCTTGATGCCGCGCTGCGTCTTGAGCTTGGTCGAAAGTTCGGCGACGGAGGCCGTCGGCACGACGCGATCCTTGTCGCCGTTGATCATCAGTCCCGACGACGGGCACGGCGCCAGGAACGAAAAATCATAAAGGTTCGAAGGCGGGGCAACGCAGATGAAACCGTCGATTTCCGGCCGCCGCATCAGGAGCTGCATCGCAATCCATGTCCCGAACGAGACACCGGCAATCCAGCAGTACTTCGCATCCGGCTTGATGATTTGCAGCCAATCTAGTGCGCTCGCTGCGTCGGCAAGTTCGCCCGGACCGCCATCCCAAAAGCCCTGACTTCGCCCGACGCCGCGGAAGTTGAACCGCAGAACCGAGAACCCGCGCTCCGCAAACGTATAGTACAGCGAGTAGACGACCTGATTATTCATCGTGCCGCCGAACTGCGGATGCGGGTGCAGGATCAGCGCGATCGGACTGTCGGGCTTGGGATCGTGGTGATACCGGGCCTCGATGCGGCCGGCCGGCCCATTCATGATCAATTCGGGCATAGGTCTTCTGGGCCTCGTTTTTTGGGTGGTCGGATGCTGGCTGGCGGGGACGTGCTTTGCGGTTCGAGCGGTCAGCCCGTCCCTCACGGAGCCGTGTTGTCGCGTGTGCCGGGCAATACTTGACTTACTGGCTCGGAATTTCCATAAACAGACGAGATTTAGAACTCTTCGAAAGAGCGGGCATGGCCCGAGCCGGGCGGCCGGTCGCTTTCAAGAGGTGTCGATGGGCGGTTCTCTTAACACGAGAGCGGTCCCCGAAGGCAAGTGCCGTGCGGAGGCGAAGCGATGGAACTGACAACGCGAGGGCGGTATGCCGTGATGGCGATGGCTGATCTGGCGCGTGTGGGAGCCGATGATCCGGTGGCTCTTGCGGCGATCGCCGATCGGCAAAAGCTGTCACCGGCCTATTTGGAACAGTTGTTCGCGCTTCTGCGCCGGGCTGAACTCGTTCGCAGCGCACGCGGCCGCAGTGGCGGCTATCGTCTCGGTCGCCCCGCCGCAAATATTTCGATTGCCGATATTCTGACCGCTGTCGAAGAACAAACACGCATGACCCGCTGCACCGGCGAAGGTGACACCGGCTGTCTCGGCCACACACGCTGCATTACGCACGGCTTATGGCAGGCGCTGGGTGCACACATCGCGCATTTTTTCTCGTCCGTGACGCTGCAGGATGTCGTCGACGGCAGGCCCCTACGTCCCCTGGATTCAAGCCTTCCCCTGGACGTGATCGTCACGCCGGCGCCGCAGCGCGAAAGGCTCGCGGCAGAATGACAGCCATGCGGACATACCTCGACCATAACGCGACGCAACCGCTGCGGCCGGAAGCGCAAGCTGCCATGCTCGCGGCACTGGATGTGTTCGGCAATCCGTCCTCCGTTCATGCCGAAGGCCGCGCGGCTCGCGCGATTATTGAAGCGGCTCGCGAGGAGGTGGCAGCCCTCGTCAACGCCAGGCCCGGTGAAGTGATTTTCACCAGCGGGGCGACGGAAGCAAATTCGTATGCGATCTCCGGCCGCGCCTGGAGCGCTCTGCTGTTTGGCAATTGTGAGCATGTCGCCGTGCTGACGCCAGCGCGCCGCGCCAAGGCCTCCCGCACCGAACTGCCATGCAGATCCGACGGTGTGCAGGACATTGACGGCGCACATGCTTGGGGCGCGACCCGGCCAGCCAGCGACGTTCCTGCGTTTGCAAGCCTCGCGCTGGCCAACGGGGAAACCGGCGTGTTGCAGCCCGTGGCGGAACTGGCCGCCGTGCTGGCGCAGTTCGGCATCGTTGTTCATTCCGACGCAGTCCAGGCAGCCGGCCGCGTTCCCGTCGATTTCAGGGCCCTGGGGTTGTCGCTGATGTCGCTTTCGGCGCACAAGATGGGCGGGCCGAAGGGCATTGGCGCGCTCGTCGTGCGGGATGGTACACCGCTTGAACCTGTGTTGACGGGTGGCGGTCAAGAACGCCGCCGCCGCGCCGGTACGGAAAACACAGTTGCCATTGCCGGGTTTGGTGCCGCCGCCGCCGCCGCCCGCCGCGATCTGGATAGTGCACGTCAGATCCGCGCGTTGCGCGACGGTCTGGAGAGAGATCTCATGCGTACGCAACCTGCCTGCGTTTTGATCGGACGCGATGCGGAGCGATTGCCCAATACGACACTCGTTTCGATGCCGGGCAAGAGCGCCGAAACGGTCGTGATCAAGCTCGATCTCGCTGGAATTGCTGTAAGCGCGGGCGCGGCTTGCTCGTCGGGAAAAGTCGCCGCCAGCCACGTGCTCGAAGCGATGGGCGTGGCCCCCGAAATCGCACGCGGAGCGATCCGCGTCAGCCTGGGCCGCAACACGACGGCCGAGGATGTGAACAAATTTGTTGCGGCGTGGTCCGCAGCGGTCGAGCGGTCGGTAATGGTCGCCTGATCGAGAATGAGAATGCTAACGGCGCACCACTTGAGGGCGCTCGGGAGAAGAGGTCGAAATGCCAGCAGTTCAAGAGACGGTCAAACAAGTCAAAGACATCGACGTCGACCAGTACAAATACGGGTTCGAGACGGCGATCGAGATGGTGAAGGCCCCCAAGGGTCTCAATGAGGACATCGTCCGTTTTATTTCGGAAAAGAAGGGCGAGCCGGCTTGGATGCTCGATTGGCGGCTCGACGCCTATCGCCGCTGGCGCGCCATGACCGAACCGACGTGGGCCAAGGTTGAATATCCAAAAATCGATTTTGAGGATCTGTACTATTACGCCGCTCCGAAATCGTCGGAGGGACCAAAATCGCTCGCCGACGTCGATCCAGAACTTTTGAAAATGTACGAACGGTTGGGCGTACCGCTGCAGGAGCAGGCGATCCTTGCCGGCGTGAAAAGCGATAAGCCGCGGGTTGCTGTTGACGCCGTGTTCGACAGCGTATCGGTGGTCACAACCTTCAAGGACGAACTGGCCAAGGCCGGCGTCATATTCTGCTCGATCTCGGAAGCCCTGCGCAATCATCCCGACCTCGTGAAGAAGTATCTGGGCTCTGTCGTGCCGCAGTCCGACAACTACTATGCGGCGTTGAACTCGGCCGTATTCTCCGACGGTTCGTTCGTCTATGTGCCGGAAGGCGTCCGATGCCCGATGGAGCTGTCGACCTATTTTCGCATCAACGAGCGCGAGACGGGCCAGTTCGAGCGCACATTGATCATCGCCGAGAAGGGCGCGTATGTGTCGTATCTGGAAGGCTGCACCGCGCCGATGCGCGACGAGAACCAACTGCACGCGGCCGTCGTGGAATTGATCGCGCTCGATGACGCCGAGATCAAATACTCGACCGTCCAGAACTGGTATCCCGGCGACAAGAACGGCAAGGGCGGGATCTATAACTTCGTGACCAAGCGCGGCGATTGCCGCGGCCGCAACTCCAAGATCTCCTGGACGCAGGTGGAAACCGGCTCCGCGATCACATGGAAGTATCCAAGCTGCATCCTGCGCGGCGACAACTCACGCGGCGAATTCTATTCGATCGCGGTGTCGAACGGCTATCAGCAGGTCGATAGCGGCACTAAGATGATCCACCTTGGCCGGAACACCTCAAGCCGCATCATCTCCAAAGGCATCGCCGCCGGGTTCTCGCAGAACACGTACCGTGGTCTCGTCTCCGCTCATCGCAAGGCAACGGGCGCGCGCAATTTCACGGCGTGCGACTCGCTGCTCATTGGCGACAAGTGCGGCGCGCACACGGTGCCCTACATTGAGGCCAAGAACCAGTCGGCCCACTTCGAGCACGAGGCGACCACCTCGAAAATCTCCGACGACATGCTGTTTTATTGCCGCCAGCGCGGTCTGTCGGAAGAAGAAGCCGTGGCACTCGTCGTCAACGGCTTCGTGCGCGACGTGCTGCAGCAGCTGCCGATGGAATTCCTTGCCGAAACGCAGAAGCTCATCGGGATCAGTCTGGAAGGGAGCGTTGGTTGAACTGATGCAGCGCGATGTATCACCTATTGATAATCACATCACTTTCACCGGTGCCGGTGAGGGGCAATGGCGTATTACAAGTATTGCGTCTATTGCGGGTGAAACCATGCCGTCATCAACCCATCTAAAGGTTGGGCTGAAAAATGTTTCAGAGAATGCTCATGGAGCAGCATTTGTTCTGAATGGCAGGACCAGCAACATTCGCTATACCACACGGGCTGAACTTGGTGATTTGCAACAGAAGCAATCGCCCCTTGGCCGCACGGGCGCGCGCAGTGCAGCTCTGATACCTATCAAGAAGTCCGCACAATGGTGGGCGATGGCTCAAGATGAGCGGCGCGCCATATTCGAAGAGCAGTCCCGGCACACGTCAACGGGGATGGATTACCTTCCCCAAATTGCCCGCAAATTGCTTCATTGCCGGGACTTGGACGAGCCATTCGACTTTTTGACGTGGTTTGAATTCAATCCTGAACACTCGCACGACTTTGACCGCTTGCTTGATCGGTTGCGTCAAACGGAAGAGTGGAAATACGTCGAACGTGAAGTTGATCTGAGACTTACCATCGCCTAGCAGATCGCCCAACACATTGGGCACGGCGGAGCGATATCAGCCTACAAGACGACAATCGGAGTTGAATTGAATGCTTGAAATCAAGAACCTGCATGTGAAGCTCGAAGACGAGGACAAGGTCATCCTCAAAGGTCTCACGCTGACCGTGCCCAAAGGCGAAGTTCACGCGATCATGGGGCCGAACGGTTCGGGCAAATCCACGCTCGCATACGTCCTCGCCGGCCGGGACGGCTACGAGGTGACGGACGGCGACATTCTCTGGAACGGCGAGAGCATCATCGGGATGGAACCGGATGAGCGAGCCGCCAAGGGCGTGTTCCTGGCCTTTCAATATCCGATGGAGATACCCGGCGTGGCGGGCTTGACCTTCCTGCGCACGGCGACGAACGCGGTCCGCAAGCGCCGCGATCTGCCGGAGTTGTCGACGCCGGATTTCCTGAAGGTCGTGAAAGAAAAAGCAGCGAAGCTCAACATCGACATTCAGATGCTGAAGCGTCCGGTCAACGTCGGCTTTTCCGGTGGTGAAAAGAAGCGGTCTGAAATCCTGCAGATGGCCATGCTCGAGCCGACGCTCTGCGTCCTCGACGAAACCGATTCCGGTCTCGACATCGATGCTCTGAGGATCGTGTCCGACGGCGTTAACGCGCTGCGTTCTCCCGATCGCGCCATGCTCGTCATTACGCATTACCAGCGACTGTTGAACCATATCGTCCCCGACAAGGTTCATGTTCTGACCGACGGCCGCATTCAGAAGACAGGCGGCAAGGAATTGGCGCTCGAACTCGAGAAGTCGGGTTACGCAGACTACACCGGCAAGGCAGCCTGATCGATGCAATTGGCAGATCAGGTATTGGACAAGGGTGACCGTGGCATGACCGTTCAGATGCTCACGACAAAAGCAGAGCAGGCGATCCTCAAATCGTTTGAGGATAACGCCACTGATTTGCCGGGCGGCACAGCCGTGGCGGAATTGCGTCGCGCCGCCATCGGCGCGTTTGCGTCGAAGGGCTTGCCAAGCCGGCGCGTCGAGGAGTTCAAATATACTGACCTCAAAGCGAACGTAAAAGACGTGCTGCCGCTCGCGGTTGGGGACGCATCGGGTTCGGCCGGCGACGGTGCCCTTAGTAAGCACTTCGCTGCATTGGCTGAAAACGCGGTGTCGTTTGTCGACGGACGCGGTGTTGCTGAGAAGAACGGCAATAAATTTTTGGCCGGGCTGCTGTCTAGCCCACCGACTTGGATCATGTCGGCGCTGGCGGATAAAGAATTGGCCGCGTCTGCCGATCTCCTACTGAACACGGCTCTTTTCACCGACGGCGCTGTCATCGACATCGCCGCTGGGGCGGAACCGACAGATCCGATCGTCATGGTCACGTCAACGCCGAACAATGCGCTGACGGCGCTTCGGCATGTCATTCGCGTCGGCAAGGGTGCCAAGGTGACGATCGTCGAGATCGAGCAGGCTCCGCGAACGGCCGGTGTTCGCCAATCGAGCGCACTGACGCAGATCGAGGTCGCGGACGGCGCTGAGGTTGCGCACATCAAGGTCGTGGAGGCTCGCAAGGGTTCGCTACACCTCAGCCACGGGCAGGTCTCTTTGGGCGCTAACGCAACGTATAGCCCCTTCCACATGACGGTCGGAGATGGCCTCGTCCGCAATTCGCTGAACGTCTTTTTTAACGGGCAGAACACCACGTTCGACTTCGCGGCCGCCTCGATCGTGCACGGCACGGGCCATGCGGACACGACGCTCGTGATCGATCATACGGTGCCACATTGCACGAGCCGCGAACTTTTCAAAACTGTGCTCGATGGTCAAGCGCGCGCCGTGTTCCAGGGCAAGGTCATCGTCCGGCCACAGGCCCAGAAGTCCGATGGCAAGCAAATGGCGCAAGCACTGATGTTATCGCCGGACACGGAATTTGATTCGAAGCCGGAACTCGAAATTTATGCTGACGATGTCGTCTGCGGCCACGGCTCGACGGCGGCCGAAATCGATTCCGATCTTATCTTTTATTGTACATCGCGGGGCATACCGGCCCCGGTGGCGCGCGCCATGCTGATCGAGAGCTTTATCGGCGAGGCGATCGCGAAGGTTGCGCACGACGGTTTGCGTGAAGCGCTGACGGTCTTCGCCCGCGAAAGTCTCACAGCAGTCTGATTATGACGCCCTCTCGGGCGAAAGGAGCAGTCGATGGCCAATGCAGTGCGCGAAGTAGAGCGCGAGACAGTAAGCCGACCGGCACCGGCACCGGCCGTGGACGTTGCCCGCCTGCGCGCGGATTTCCCGATCCTGTTTCGCGAGATCCACGGCAAACCGCTCGTTTATCTCGACAATGGCGCCAGCGCACAAAAGCCGGCCGCGGTCATTGATGCGATGGATCATGCCTACCGTTTCGAATATGCCAACGTGCATCGCGGCCTGCATTACTTGTCCAATACGGCCACCGCGCGCATGGAAGATGCCCGCGAGACCGTGCGTCGCTTTCTCAATGCCGGGACTGTCGAAGAGATTATCTTCACGCGCAATGCCACCGACGCGATCAATCTGGTGGCATCCTCGTTCGGCGGGATGGTGATCGGCGAGGGCGACGAAATCGTCCTGTCGATCATGGAGCATCATTCCAACATCGTACCCTGGCATTTCCACCGCGAGCGGCGCGGCGCAGTCCTGAAGTGGGCCCCGGTATCCGACACGGGCGAGTTCCTGCTGGAGGAATTCGATCGCCTTCTGACGCCCAAGACCAAGATGGTCGCCATCACGCATATGTCGAACGTCCTCGGCACGATTACGCCGATCAAGGAGATTGTCCGCCGCGCACATGCCAAGGGTATCCCGGTTCTTGTCGACGGCAGCCAGGCCGCCGTGCACCTCACCGTCGACGTTCAGGACCTTGACGCAGACTTCTACGTTGCAACAGGTCACAAGCTTTATGGTCCGTCTGGCATCGGCGTGCTGTACGCCAAGCGCCGCCACCTCGACGCCATGCCGCCCTACCAGGGTGGCGGCGAGATGATCGAGAAAGTAGCCGTCGATGTCGTGACCTACGCCCATGCGCCGCACAAATTCGAAGCCGGCACCCCCGCCATCGTCGAGACGGTCGGTCTTGGAGCCGCACTCAATTACATGATGCAGGTGGGCCGCGATGCGATTGCGGCGCACGAGCAGGACATCTCCGCATATGCGCACGCGCGCTTTGCCGAATTCCCGTGGCTCACCGTTTACGGCAAGGCTGCCGGCAAAGGAGCAATCCTCGCTTTCAATGTCGAGGGTCTGCATCCGCACGATGTTTCCACGATCGTGGATCGCTCGGGTGTCGCCATTCGCGCCGGCCACCACTGCGCGCAACCCCTGATGACCCGGCTTGGCGTTTCGGCCACCTGCCGCGCATCGTTCGCGATGTACAACACCAAGACCGAAGTTGATGCGCTGGTCGCGGCACTGCAAAAAGCACGCGACTTGTTTGCCTGATTGGAGCGCGACGGACCATGACGATGGATGATATTAAAATGGCACAGTCGGAAAGCGCCGCCGACACACCCGTCGGGGCCGGCGCGTTGCTGCCCGGTGCGCTGAGCGTCGCCGCTGGAGGAACACCGGTCGAAGGATCGACGCTGTCTCAGGAAGAGCTCGACGAATTGACGCCCGAAATCGTGAAAGCGTTGAAGACCGTCCATGACCCGGAGATACCGGCCGATATTTTCGAGCTGGGCCTGATCTACAACATCGATATCTCCGACGGCCGCGACGTGACGATCCTTATGACGTTGACCGCTCCGGGATGCCCGGTCGCCGGCGAGATGCCGATCTGGGTTGAGAACGCGGTCTCCGCTGTCCCCGGCGTCAGCGGTTGCAAGGCGACGATCACATTCAACCCACCCTGGGATCAGAGCCGCATGTCCGACGAAGCGCGCTTGGCGCTGAATATGTTCTAAGGCCTCGGTAGCCGGTGGGGTTGCAGAATGGCTACCCTTCGCCGGCCGTGGCGGACATGATAATATGCGCATCGCGTCAGGGGTTCGAATTTCACACTCCCTTGCCGGCGCAACTCGCTGTAAGGGAGCCAGCCGAATATGCCGAATAAGGCTGCCGGGCTCCTGACGCCTCGCTCTGGTCGATCCTCCGAGCCTAAGCGTGCGTACCTGACATGATCTGCACGTCAGAAGGGTCCAATGTCCGGCACAGCACCTGAAATGCCCTGCGAAGCAGCCAATTTGACCGTCTATTACGACGGCTCCTGCCCGCTTTGTCGCCTCGAAATCGGGCACTATCAAAAACAGCGCGGGTCTGACGTCATCGATTTCGTCGATGTTTCGGACGCAAACGTCGTCATTGCCTCCGACCTCGACCGGAAAGCGGCCATGGCCCGCTTTCATATTCGAGAAAGCGACGGACAACTGCTGTCGGGAGCGCAGGCCTTTGCCCGCATCTGGCAGCGGCTGCCATCGTGGCAATGGGCGGCGCGCATCGCAAAAGTGCCGGGCGTCACGCCGCTTCTGGAGCTTGCCTACCGTGGGTTTCTGCCGATCCGGCCGACCCTGTCGCGCACTGCCTGCCGTGTTCAGCGCTGGCGCGAGCGCCGCAACCAAGTCTGATTGATTGCCGCTCTCACGATGGCTTGTCATCCGTTTGCGCAATCCAGGTCAGCGGTTGAACACCCCAGCCGGGTCGATGCGCGTCACCTTGAAAATTGCCGAAATCGCCGCGAAGATGCACATTCCAACTGTCAAAAGAAACAGCGCAAGGGCGAGTTTCGGCGTCATCACGATGTTCAAAGTGGAATTTTTGGTTGCGTTGATGAGCAAGAGTATCAGCGTGAAGCCGATAATGTAGCCAATGACAGCCGACAGAATGGCTTGGATCAGGATCACGACGTGGATGTAACTCGCCGACGCGCCGAGAGCCCGCAGCGTCGCGAACTCGTTGAGATGATCCTTCGTGCTTGAATAGAGCGTCTGCGCCACAATCACCACGCCGACGATGACGCCAAGTGCGGCACCTGCGATCAGTGCAGCGCCGGCCGCGGTGTTGAACATCCAATAGTTGAGCGAACGGTCACGGAATTCGGTGTGGGTCAGGATCTCATTGTCGGGCATGCGCTTCGCCAGCGCCGCACGCACCTCTTCGATGTCCGCCCCCGGCGTTAACTTCACGAGCTGGTAGGTGGCCTGCTCCGGGGCCGCGCCAATGAGCTTGCGCGCATTGTCGATCGTCGTGAAACCGTATGGCAGCGTTGTAAACGAGCGAATGCCGCCCGTGAGCGCGGTGACCTGCACGCGCTGCTGATTAACCTCGGCATAAGACCCAATGCCGTCGATGCCCAGATCCTTCAGGTACGACTTGTCGACCGCCAGTGCGTTTGGCGAATGAAGTTCGGCCTCGCTGCCTTCGATGATGCTCCACGGCTGCACGCCACCCTTCTGCGTGTCGAGACCGACCAGAATGAAGGCCTTCTTGCCCCCGGCCGGCTTGCGCCAGCTGGCGAAGCTGACAACCATCTCCGCCACGCTCTGCACGCCCGGAGTTGAGAGCACGGTGTATTTTTCGCGGCCGGTGAGCAGCGACGGATCGTCGAATGATTTGGTCCCGAACGGCACCACCCACAAATCCGCTTGCGTTTTATCGATGACCGTTGCGATTTTCTGCTCTGATCCAAGATAGAGCCCGCACTGCACCGCAACGAGAATGAGCGAGAACACGATCCCGATCAGCGTGACGACAAGACTGAGCCGGTCGTGGAACAGGTTTCGGTAGGCAAGTTTCGGCGCCATCTTGATTGCTTTCGGCGTAATCTCGCCGACAGCTGGCCCTTTTAGGGTCGTGGAATTCGGTGGTGTGCCCGCGCCTGCCATGATCACGTGTCCGTTCCAAACGATGCGTCATTGGCACTATGCCGCGAGTCTAAGGCATTTGTTCAATTGCAGGAAACGGTCACCGTCGATCCGACCGCCGGGATGAACTTGCGGCACTTCTCAAGACCAGCATTGGCGATGACTTTTGCAGCCGGGGCGGCGTTGGGCGCTGCCGAGATTTTCATGGTGTCCGAAATGGTGACGTCGCGGACAACGACCGAATCGGTCGGCGGCAGGGTCCGCACAGTCTCGGCACGGGGCAGCTGATCGGACGCCAGTGTGCGGCCGAGCAGACCGGGCGCCGCAGTGTCCTCGGCCGTAATCGGAACCGTCTTTTTCCCAGCAGGCGCGGACTCATACCGGACCGGCGTCATGTACGAGGTGCTGTTTGTCTTGCCGTGGCGCGCTTCTTCGATGCGATGGCGCTTGGCGTCAAGAACCTTCAAAAGTGGCCTGTGCTGCGTTGCATAGCTGCCATATCCGGGCGTCGGAGTGGCGACGAATGTGCCAAGAGGTCCGCCAAAGTTGAGCCGCACTCCGTCGCCGGCATGAGCCGGGGTTCCAAGCGCAAAAGCGGCAGTTAACACGGCGGAAAGCGCGAACAGTGCAGGGTGGCGGGTCACGGCGGGCTCCAGTCTGAAAAGTGGTTACAGGTGTCAGAAGGGACAATGGACCGGATCCGCCTGTGTTTGCTGTTCCCGCCGGAACACCGCTCGGATTGTGGCCTTAAAAGCATTGTCGGCAAGGGTATGCCGGGCCTCGCATTCGCCCCGAACGTTGTTATATTAGGGTCCAGCACCCGAGGCCTTGAACCTGGATCTGCCCCCGATGAATGAACTTGCCCCTTCTCCAGCCCGCCGCCCTCGGCCTCAGGTCATGACCCTGACGCCAGCCGCTATTGATCGCCTGCGCAATTTGATGACGTCCAAAGGACCGGCAGTGGCCGGTTTGAAGATCGGGATCAAAAAGGGCGGTTGCGCGGGCATGGAATACACCATGACCTGGGCTACGGAGATCGGTCGCCTCGATGAAGTCATTGAGGCTGACGGCGCCCGCGTCATCGTCGACCCGGCCGCTATTCTATATCTGATCGGCACTGAAATGGATTTCCGGGCGGATAAGCTCGCCAGCCAGTTCGTGTTCAACAATCCCAACCAAAAGAGTGCCTGCGGGTGCGGTGAAAGCGTTCAGCTTGAGCCGGCATCCGCCCGCGACGCTGCCCAAAGCTAGGCGTCGTTGGCGACAGATCCGGGTGTCGGGGCCGCAAGATAGGCAATGGCGCCATCCCAGAATGCCGCTTCGGCTCGTGCGCGTGCCTGTTGCGCGCGGAAGGCTTCGACCCAAGTCGTGGGCATGGCGGGTTGAGCTTCTGCGATTGCGGCCAGATCGTCAGGAGATTTACTCAGTACAGCACGAGCCAGATGAACAAGCTCGGCATAATCCGACGCAACCGCCGAGCCGTGTGCGGGCTCGGACTTGGCAATGACCGAGGTTCCCGAGTCGACGCCGGACGTCTTTGGGTACTTTGCCAGCATGGCGGTGCACCGAATACAAATCGGAAGGTTCGTGGCCCATCGCCACCTGAAAAACCGATCCGATCACGACAGATTATCGAAATCTGAGGACAACCGCTGTAGCGCGTTCGACTTCTCCACAGCTCCTTCAACATCTATCGCAAATAGGTGTTGTCCTGAATTCAGCGACTGCCTCTGAGCACCCAAGAATCTGTCGCCAAAAACAGCTATGCCCCGGAGCGGCAAAGAAAAACCGCGCGGCTCTCGCATCGAGCCGCGCGGCCAATTGTCCACCAGCAGCGTTGCCTTATTCGCTGCCGATCTTGGCCGGACGGGCCGGCTTCCTGAGAAACGCCGGTATGTTTTCCGCAAACCCGCCGGCTGGAGCCCCGGCTTGACGCGGAGCAGGACGCGGCTCGGCCTGAGCCGTACGAACAGCCTGAGCCGGACGTGCGGCCTGTGCCGGGCGTGCGGCCTGAGCCGGACGGTCTATAGGCTGCGCCCGTGCATCCTGGCGCGGTTGCTGGTCCCCGTTCTGACGGGGCCGATCTTCGCGTGGTCGATCGGTGCGTGGTCGTGCTTCACGCGGCCGATCTTCCCGTGGCCGATCGTTCCGCGGTCGGTCTTCTCGCGTCCGTTCTGGGCGGGGCTTCTCATCGCGCCTCGATTGAGGTGCCGCGTCGATCCTGGGTTGCTCACCATTGTCACGGGCGACCCGTTGCGGGCGATCCGGCCGCTCAGGCTGGGCCGGGCGTACAGGCTGATCGCGCCGTTCGATAGGCTCAGGCCGTTCGCTTTGCTCTGGACGTTCCGTGCGCGGTCCACGACGGCGGCGTCCGCTCTCCGTTCCCTCGCGAGGCCGGCCATCGCCGCGTGCTTCCGGTCGACGTTCACCACTCCGCGCCGGTGGCTTGGCGCCGCGGCCCCGGCGGCGTTTGCCGCCATCCTCGATATCCGCCGCCGTTGGTTCGTCGCCGACCCAAACCGGCGTGTCACCCGTGATCTTCTCAATGTCCTTCAGGAGCTTCAGATCTTCGATGGTAACGATCGAGAACGCCGCCCCTTCCCGCCCGGCGCGGCCGGTGCGGCCGATGCGGTGGACGTAGTCCTCCGAGTGCCACGGCAAGTCGAAGTTGAACACGTGGCTGACCTCGGGAATGTCGAGGCCACGCGCCGCAACGTCGCTCGCCGCCAGGAGCGTGATCTTGCCGGCGCGGAAGGCGTCCAGCGTTTCCGTGCGGCTCTTCTGATCCATATCCCCGTGCAGCGCGCCGGCATTGAAGCCATGCTTGACGAGCGACTTGTGCAGCACCGCTACGTCGCGCTTCCGGTTGCAGAAGATGATGCCGTTCTGAATCGTCTCGGCGCGGATCAGGTTGCGCAGCAGATCGCGCTTGGCCCAATCCTCGCTTGATGCGCAAAAGCAGTAGCGCTGCGTGATCGTCTTGGCGGTCGTGGCCTGCTTTGCGACCTCGATCCGCACCGGGTCTTTGAGGAACGTCTGCACGAGGCGCGTGATTTCGGGCGGCATCGTTGCGGAGAAAAACAGCGTCTGCCGGCGCGGCGGCAGCAGCTTGCAGATCTTCTCGATGTCGGGAATGAAGCCCATGTCGAGCATCCGATCTGCCTCGTCGATGACGAGGATTTCAACACCCATCAGCATGATGCGGCCACGCCCGAAATGGTCCAGCAGACGGCCGGGTGTGGCGATCAAAACGTCGACGCCGCGGTCGAGCTTCTTGACCTGGTCGTCCATCGAAACGCCGCCGATCAGGAGGGCGACATCGAGCTTGTGATGCACGCCGTACTTCTCGAACGCCTGCGCCACCTGGGCGGCAAGCTCGCGCGTCGGCGCCAGAATGAGCGAGCGTGGCATGCGCGCCCGGGCGCGACCATTCTCAAGTCGGGTGATCATCGGCAGCGTGAAGGCCGCCGTTTTCCCCGTACCCGTCTGGGCGATGCCGAGAACGTCTCGGCCCGTCAGCGCGACGGGGATAGCCTGCGATTGGATGGGCGTGGCGGTCGTGTAGCCGGCAGCCTCGACGGCGGCCAGAACCTTTGGGCTGAGACCGAGCTCAGCGAAGGGTAGCGTTTCCAAAAAAATGTCACTCCGGATGCGTCATTGATCCACGCGTGCGTTACCTCGCTCAGCATTACGCTGAACGAGTGCTTGCGGTCGAACGAAGCGCAGGGGGAAATGGGGTGCCGGTAATCAGGCTAAAAGCCGCCGAAAGCTCGAAAATGGATCAATGAATCGATCCCCTGCGCCCGAGCGTGATGCTTGCTGACACAAGCCAGGGCGGAAAGCAAGGACATCGGCCGACGAACCCGGTGTCGCATGGTCGCGAAGGGCCTTTGAGTGGCGCAAACGCAGTGCCGTGGTTAAGGGACCCTTGCGACAGCAATTAAATATCCAGATCCTTGGCGAAGGCGGCGCGGTCTTGGATAAAGCGGAAGCGGGCTTCGGGCTTGGAGCCCATCAGCGCGCTGACCGTATCGCCGAGCGTCGCCTTGTCGCTTTCGGTCACCTCGACCTTGAGCATTAGTCGCTTGCGCGGGTCCATCGTGGTCGACTTCAGATCTTTGAAGTCCATCTCGCCCAGACCCTTGAAGCGTGTCACTTCCGGTTTGCGACCCTTGAATACGGTCGCGATGATCTGGTCGCGCTCCGCTTCCGTCCGCGCGTAGGCGACATCGGCCTTGTGCGCGATCTTGTACAAAGGCGGCACAGCAAGGTAGAGGTGCCCGTTCTCGATCAGCTCCGGCATCTCCTGATAGAAAAATGTGATCAGCAGCGACGCGATGTGCGCGCCGTCGACGTCGGCATCGGTCATCACGATTACGCGCTGGTAGCGCAGATCTTCATCGCGATATTTCGATCCCGTGCCGACGCCGAGCGCCTGGATGAGATCGGAGAGCAGCTGGTTCGCCGACATCTTGGCCGACGAGGCGTTGGCGACATTCAGGATCTTGCCACGCAGCGGCAGGATGGCCTGCGTTTCGCGATCGCGCGCGCTCTTGGCCGAGCCGCCGGCGCTGTCGCCCTCGACGATAAAAATCTCCGTGCCGGCCGCCTGCTGGATCGAGCAGTCGGCAAGCTTGCCGGGAAGCCGCAGCTTGCGCGTCGCGGACTGGCGCGAGACTTCCTTTTCGCGGCGGCGCTTCAGGCGGTCATCCGCCTGCTCGATGGTCCATTCGAGCAACTTCGTCGCCGACATCGGACTATCGGCAAGCCAGTGATCGAACGCATCCTTGACGGCGTTTTCGACGATGCGCTGCGCTTCGACGGTGGCCAGCTTGTCCTTCGTCTGACCCTGAAACTCAGGTTCGCGAATGAACACCGACAGCATCGCCGCCGCCGTGCCCATCACGTCCTCGGCCGTGATCTGCTGCGCCTTCTTGTTGCCAACCCGCTCACCGAATTCACGCAGCGACTTCGACAGCGCCGCGCGGAACCCGTTTTCGTGCGTGCCGCCTTCGCCGGTTGGAATGGTGTTGCAGTACGACCGGCAGAACCCGTCCTCGTCCGAGATCCAGGCGACCGCCCACTCGACGGAACCGTGCTTGCCTTCTTTTTCAATGTTGCCGGCGAAAATGTCCTTGCTGACGAGCGTGCGTCCGGCGATCTCGGAGGCCAGATAATCCTTGAGGCCGCCGGGAAAGTGAAACACGGCTTCTGCCGGCGTATCGTCCTTGATCAGCGCGGGATCGCAACTCCAGCGGATCTCGACGCCGCCGAAAAGATACGCCTTCGAGCGGGCCATCTTTAAAAGACGCGCCGGCTTGAACTGAGCGCTCTTCCCGAAGATCATCTCATCGGGACGAAAGCGCACTTTCGTGCCACGTCGGTTATGAATGGAGCCCAGCTTTTCGAGCTTCGTGATCGGCAGGCCGCGCGAGAACACCATCCGGTAGAGCTGCTGGCCGCGCGCGACTTCTACTTCGCACGTTTCCGATAGCGCGTTCACCACCGACACGCCGACGCCGTGCAATCCGCCAGAGGTCTGATAGGCCTTGCCATCGAATTTGCCGCCCGCATGTAGCGTGCACATGATGACTTCGAGCGCGCTTTTCTTGGGATATTTCGGGTGCGGATCGACGGGGATGCCGCGCCCGTTGTCGGCGACCGACAGGAACCCGTCGGCATCGAGCCGTACTTCGATGAACGTCGCGTGGCCGGCGACGGCCTCGTCCATGGAATTGTCGATCACTTCCGCGAACAGGTGGTGCAGCGCCTTCTCGTCCGTGCCGCCGACGTACATGCCGGGCCGGCGGCGCACGGGTTCAAGGCCTTCCAGCACCTCGATATCGGCGGCCGTATAGTTGTCGGAGGCATCCCCCGATTTGCGGCGGGTAGCTTTATCGGTCATGTCGGCTTCCGGTTGTGCCGTGTCCAGGGCGGCGAAGAGGTCGCGTTGCGATTGGACCATGCGCGCTTCCTTCTTCTCTGACGAAGAGTTCCGGCCCGGCAGCGGACAGGTACAAGGGCGCGCGAGCCCGAATCTGATGGTGAAGATCGCAACTCAGTTCGCACGGATCAACCCAGCAATCAAGCAGCGCTCCGGCAACACCTGACCCGCGAGAGTGAGATCGAACAAAGCAATTTCAAGGACTTGCGAGTAACCATTGATTGCAACCCAAGAGCAGCAAAATAAGCAACGCAAGCCGGTAGAGGCGACGATGGAAGCCGCGTTGGCCGAGATAATCGCCGGCGGCGTAGCCGGCGGCGATGACGCCAGCGAACAAAAGTTCGCCGGCTTGCTGGCTGCCGCCTACGAAGAGCGGATTGTCAGTCGGGCTCTGGTCGTGTCCCAGTAGAAAGACGACGATCAATGCGCCCATGATCAAAAGGCTCGGAGCGGTCATGCCTTCGAATAAGCCCCACTGGCGATCCAGCGGCGTGCCGGTCAGTCGGGCCGCCACCCGCGCGCCCAGTCCGATCATCGCCAGAAACACCGCCAATGCCACCGCCGCCTGCACATGCGCATGGGGATAGAACCCAAGCCGGTCATAGAGCGACAACCAGAAGTCGGAATTCCACGTCATCCATCGACCTAGGAGATCGATAAACGGCCGCGACATGGGAATATGCCAGGCAAGTTGCGACAGTACGGTCAAGGCCGCACCGAACATGCCCAACAGCGCAATCGCTTCCCGGCCGATCCACGACATCAGCGAACGGTGGCCGCGTTTTGATTTTCCGTCGGGCTCTACCGGAGCCTGCGGTTCGCGCGGCAGGTCGGGCTTCAATGTCGAGCGAGGCGCCGGGCGCCGCGCCAGCACCACAACCCGCTGCTGCCGGAACGGCCACCACGTCGCCTGATAACGCTGAACAGTCGGCGGGCGGCTGCCCACGTCGATTTTGGTCATGAATGATGCATCATGTCCGCTGCCGCAGTGCAAACGCGAGAATGCCGGCCACCGCGCCGATGCAGCCCGATGCCAGCACTTCGTAAAGCACGACATCATCGAGCGTCGCGTCGCCCCATGTGCTTCGGCTAACGGTATAAACGACGCCGATGACCGCGCCCAGCGTGCCCGCGAAGGCAGCTTCTCGTGGGGGGAGGTTCATGGAACGAACAGGCCCATTGGCCGCTCACTGCGCCGCTGGGGCGCTATCGAGTGTCTGTTGCTCTGCAATTGGCGCTTCTGCAAAAACAAACAAATACGCCAGCATGGAAAAGACGCAGATCGCCGCTGCAAACATCATCATGCGCTTCGTATGCATTGGACAATCTTTCGCTATTTGAGAGGAAGGGTATGGGCCTTGTCCGTTAGGCGCAAGGCCCAAGGAAGATGTCGCCGTCTATTCCGGCAAAGGAATGAACTCAGACGCGTCACCGGGGACGCTATCGAAGCGGCCTTGCCGCCAATCGGCCTTGGCTTGATCGATCCGCTCCTTGGACGAGGAGACGAAATTCCACCAGATGTGCCGCGGTCCGTCCATGGGTTCACCGCCGACGATCATCAGGCGCGATTGTGCGGTTGCCAGGATCGAAATTCGGTCGCCCGGCCGGAAGACGAGCAACCGTCCGGATCCGAACGTTTGACCGGCGATGTCGATTTCGCCGGAAACGATAAAGACGCCGCGCTCCTCATAGTCGGGATCAAGTGGCAGCACCGCTCCGGGCGCGAGGACCGCTTCGGCATAGACGCTGGCATGAGGAAATTGCGCCGGCGACGCCTCCCCGTACATCGAACCCATGATCAGCCGCACGCGCTTTCCTTCCCCGACGATGCGCGGAAGGTCTGCCTCGGAGTGGTGAACGAAGGCCGGCGCGCTCTCTTCGTGCGATTTTGGCAAGGCCGCCCAAGCCTGGATGCCAAACAAGCGCGGGCCTTTGGCTTTCAACTCAGGCGCGGTTCGTTCCGAATGCACGATGCCGCGTCCAGCAGTCATCAAGTTGAGCGCTCCCGGTCGAATGGAGAGTTCGGTGCCCAGACTGTCACGATGCATGATCTCGCCGTCAAAAAGATAGGTGACGGTGGAAAGCCCGATGTGGGGATGCGGGCGCACATCGACGCCCTGGCCGATCAGAAATTCGGCGGGCCCCATCTGATCGAAAAAAATAAATGGTCCGATCATTCGCTTGCCCGCCGCCGGCAACGCTCGGCGAACTTCAAAACCGCCAAGATCACGGGCGCGCGGAACAATGACCTGCTCGATGACATCGCAGGTCGTCGCGTCACCGGGTTTTGGATCGCGACAGGGTTGCCAGCTCATGACCTCACTCCTAGTGCGCATGTGCGGGATAAAGTTGCGTTACGAGCGGATCGTTACAGCACGAGGGCGCTGGCTCCCAGGATCGCGGCGATGGCAACAAACACCCACACCACGATGACGGCTTCAGCTACGCCCATGTAGGCGAGCACACCGACAAGGAAGATGGCGACAGCCGAACCCCAGAAAGTCGGGTTGTGATGCTTCGGCCAGACGTTATGAACCATCTTACCCGCAATGATGGCGCCCACGGCGATCAGAACCATCAATCCAACGCTCCGAGGATCTTGAAATTTCTCAAGCCAGCCCATGCGTCCCCCATATTTCGTGCGCGATGGTAAACTGCCACGAAGGCGCTGTGTCCTCCACCCCCACAGTGAAGCTGCGGATTGCTTTTCGCCAATCTCCGGCCTGTTATGCTCTAGCGGGGCTGTCAGGCAGCCCATCCCGCGGGGAGGAGTAACGAGATGTTCGATCTCCTGTTGCGAGTTGCCGGCAGTATTGCAATCGGATGGATGCTCGGCGCGGCCGCTGGGCTATCGATTTCGCGCATCGCCTACAACGGGACGGCTGGGCAGCTCCCGATCATCCTGATCCCGATCACGATTTTCGTTGTGTTTCTGGCGTCTTACTCACTGGTCCCGAAACGCCCGTAGCATTTATGCCCGTGCGAGACGCTCCTGATGCGCCTTGACTAATTTGTCGCAGAGCTGGGTCTAAAGCTTCCTAAGCGCGTATACTAGTTGTGGAAAACGGCGCTTCGACATCCGCGGTGCGGCTCGATGCGGCGCCGAAAACACCGGAGACATCACATTGACGGCACATTTTCCTTCGGCGCCACGAGAAGTGCCAGCGGCAGGGCGAGATCGCGCGGGGCGGGTGACCCCGGGTGAAATGGAAGCCTTCAAGGCGCGCGATAACTGGACCAACTGGCGCTACCTGGCCTTGAACTGGTTTGTAATCGCCGGCACGGCGTTCCTCGCCATCTGGGGCGAAAGTCAGCTGCGCGCCATGGGCTACGGCTGGGAGGCGATCCTGCCGCTGGCCATCGTCGCCATCATCATCATGGGCGCCTCGCAGCACCAGCTTGGCGGTGCCATTCACGAAGGCACGCACTATCAGCTGTTCGCCAATCGCACGCTGAACGAGACGGCATCGGACTGGATGGCAGGCTTCCCGATCTACACCTCGACGCATCACTACCGTCTGCACCACATGGCGCATCATCAGTTTGTCAATGATCCCGAGCGCGATCCCATCTTCGGGCAAGCCGACGAGAGCGGCCACTGGCTGGATTTTCCGCTGACGCACGTGGAGCTGGTTAAGGGCCTCGCCCGGCTTTTATGGATCCCGAACCTCGTTAAATACACCATTGCTCGCGCCCGCTACAGCGCGCTGGGCCTTGGTAAAAACCCGTATGGCGACCCAAATCGTCCCGGTCATCAGGCGGCCCAATCGGTAGGCATTTTGTTTGCAGCCGTCGTACCGGCCGTCCTGATCGGTATGATGCTGGCCGGCTTCGGTGCCATCGCCGTGATGGGCACGTTCTTCGCCATCTGGGCGGCCACCGTGCTGTTCTATGCCGTGATCCCTGAAGATTGGTTCGCCTCAGGCCGCGTCGAGCCGGTCATATCGCACCGGGCCGGTTCGATTGCCCGGATCTCGTTTATGGCCATCGTCTACGGCACGCTGACGGCCATCGACCTGACAGGCTATGAACA
This sequence comes from Hyphomicrobium sp., assembly GCA_022844105.1. Classification (GTDB taxonomy): domain Bacteria; phylum Pseudomonadota; class Alphaproteobacteria; order Rhizobiales; family Hyphomicrobiaceae; genus JAGVSR01. The sequence continues at coordinate 33,729 of JALHMJ010000018.1, forward strand.
GGCGTGGATGTACTATGGCCTGTATTGGATCGTGCCGCTGTTCACGACATTTCCGGTGTTCATGATCTTCCGCGAGTGGATTCAGCACGGCAATGCCGATCGCGGGCGATATACGAACTCTCGCGTGATCCTCACCGGACCGCTGTTCCGCTACGCGGTCCTGCCCTGGGGGATGGAGTACCATCAGCCCCACCACCTCATGGCCACGGTGCCGCACTACAAGCTGCGCCGCTTCCACGAGCGGCTCTTGCAAGACAGTGAGTACGCAGAAAAGGCGCAAATTGTAGAAGGTCTCTACGGGCCCGAGGCCGACGGCAAGCCGACGGCGTTCGGCGTTCTGTTGAAGGAGCACGCGCCAAAATCGCGCGCGGCGGTTCACGTCGATGAAACGGTCCTTGAGCGCGCTGATTTGAGCGACCGCGCGGCTTTGGAGCGTGAGAAGCAGGCTTCGCTAAAGGGCGAACCAAGCAATGCGAGCCGCGATGCAGGGCGCGACGCGGCGGAGTAGTAGCTATCCGGTCGTGCTTGCGCTGGGGAATTTTCGCCCTGGGGCAATGTCGTGCAAAGGTGATGAATGATGAGGGCCTTGGCCGCTGTGCGGATCGGCTGCGTGGCAGCACTCACCATCACGTTGGTGCTGCCCGCATCTGCGAAAATCTCCTCCATGAGCGGCGCCTACGATGGCCGCGGCAAACCTCCGGAGACGGTCACCAGCCCGCCGAAAAAGCCAAAGAAGACCCCACGCACCGACACGACCCCGCAGGGCGGCAATTGATCGCGAGCTGCGGTAGAACCAACCCGCGCGGTGCCATCCTCGGCTTTCGGCCGAGGATCCATCGTTCAGCAAGGATGCCGGGTGTTGGCGGTTCGACATCGCGCGGCCGTCACCGTCTATGCGGCACGCTCGATTCTCGGGACAAGCCCGATGATGACAGCGGGGGGCCTTACTCCGCTGCGAGTTTCGCATACCCCAGCTGCTCGTTCAGCTTGATGATGAGGTCGGCGGCCGCGATGGGGATGTTGGTGCCCGGACCGAACACGGCCTTGGCACCCGCATTGAACAGCGCATCGTAGTCGCCGGGCGGGATCACGCCACCGACGACGATCATGATATCCTCGCGGCCTTCCGTGGCCAGCGCTTCGCGCAATTCCGGCACCAGCGTCAGGTGCCCGGCGGCCAGCGATGACACCCCGACGACATGCACGTCATTCTCAACCGCTTGCCGCGCGGCTTCCGTGGCGGTCGCGAATAGCGGTCCGATGTCGACGTCGAAGCCGAGATCGGCGAACGCCGTGGCGATGACTTTCTGGCCGCGGTCGTGCCCATCCTGGCCGAGCTTGGCAATGAGGATGCGCGGACGGCGGCCGTCGTGCGTTCCAAATTCCTCGACGAGCTTTTGCGCCTTCACCACATCGCTGTTCATGGCTGCCTCCGAACGGTAGACGCCCGAAATCGCGCGGATTTCGGCGCGGTGGCGCGTGAAGACTTTCTCCATCGCTTCCGACATTTCGCCGACGGTGGCCTTCGCCCGCGCCGCCTTCACGCACAGGTCGAGGAGGTTGGCGTGTCCCTTGGCGCCTTCCGTCAAGGCGCTGAGCGCCGCTTGCGTCTCCGCCTCATTGCGCTCCGCCCTGAGCCGCTTCAACTTGGCGATCTGCGCCTCGCGCACCGCCACGTTGTCGACCTTGAGCAGGTTGATCTTGGCGTCCCCATCGATGCGGAATTTGTTGACGCCGGTGATGGTTTGTTTGCCGGTATCGATGCGCGCCTGCGTGCGGGCGGCGGCTTCCTCGATGCGCATTTTCGGAATACCGGCATCAATGGCTTTCGCCATGCCGCCAAGTTCCTCGACCTCCGCAATGTGTTCCATCGCTTTCTGCGCCAGTTCGTAGGTCAGCCGTTCGACGTAGTGGCTGCCGCCCCACGGATCGATCACGCGCGTGGTGCCACTCTCCTGCTGCAGGAGAAGCTGCGTGTTGCGCGCGATGCGGGCCGAAAAGTCGGTCGGCAGCGCGATCGCCTCGTCGAGCCCGTTGGTGTGCAGTGATTGCGTATGCCCCTGCGTGGCGGCCATAGCTTCGAGACACGTGCGCGTCACGTTGTTGAACACGTCCTGCGCGGTCAGCGACCATCCGGACGTTTGCGAATGCGTGCGCAGCGACAGCGACCGAACGTCCTTCGGATTGAACTCTTCCTTGATCATTTTCGCCCAAAGCAGACGCGCCGCGCGCATCTTGGCGATCTCCATGAAGAAATTTGTGCCAATGGCCCAGAAGAAGGACAGGCGCGGCGCGAACGCATCGATGCCAAGACCGCTGGCAACGCCGGCGCGGACATACTCAACGCCATCGGCGAGTGTGTAGGCCAATTCGAGATCGGCGGTCGCACCGGCTTCCTGCATGTGATAGCCGGAAATCGAGATCGAGTTGAATTTCGGCATCGTCTGGGACGTATAGGTGAAAATATCCGACACGATCCGCATCGAAGGCAGCGGCGGATAGATGTAGGTATTGCGCACCATGAATTCTTTCAGAATATCGTTCTGAATGGTGCCTGCCAGTTTGTCCGGCGCAACGCCTTGTTCCTCGCCCGCGATAATGTACAGCGCCAGGATCGGCAGAACCGCGCCGTTCATGGTCATCGAAACGGTCATCTGCTCAAGCGGGATACTGTCGAACAGCGTGCGCATGTCGTAGATGGAATCGATCGCCACGCCAGCCATGCCGACGTCGCCTTTGACGCGCGGATGATCGCTGTCGTAGCCCCGATGGGTCGCCAGATCGAACGCAATGGAAAGACCCTTCTGCCCGGCCGCGATGTTGCGGCGATAGAAGGCGTTGGATTCCTCGGCCGTCGAAAAACCGGCGTATTGCCGGACCGTCCACGGCTGCGTGACATACATGGTCGGATAAGGTCCGCGAACGAACGGCGCAATGCCGGGCCAGGTGCCGAGAAAATCGAGCCCGGCCGTATCGGCGCCCGTGTACACCGCCTTGACCGGGATGCCCTCAGGTGTTGCCCAGGTCTCGCCATCCACGGTCGGCGTGGTGGCACCCACGGACGGCGTGCCGAGGTCGATGCAGGTGAAATCGGGAATCCGGGTCATGTTGATCTCTGGCAGAGGCTCTTGTCGTGACCCCTGGTAGCATACAAGCAAAACGAAGCGCGATGCGGCGAACATCGCCGTAAGACGCCATCAGGAGATTATACGAAGATGTCGGTGGTAGCCAAACGATTGAAGCAAATCAATATGCTAGCGTTGTGGGTTGTCATTCCTCAACTGGCGGTGTCGGCCGCCCTGCCGGCTACGGCCGCGCCCGCTGAGAGCACGCCCCCGCTGGCGGTCGCCTCGCCGGAGCCGGTGCTCAAACTAGAGGCTCCGGCCGGGCATTGCGCTTACGATGCGGCCGAAGCGGGCAAGCCGGAGTGGATAACGGGCTTCGAACCCGGTCTAAAAGCCGGCACCGAACTCGTAGTGCTCTATGTGCCTTGCGTGGCTCTGCAGGCGGTCCGATCGGGAACAGCGGAGTGGCTGCCCGAGTGGGTCGCAATCGAAAAGAATACGGTCACCTACCCAAGTGATGATGAACGAAGCCTCGGCTCGCATGGCGCGGTCAAGAGACTGTGCGAGGACGCTCAATCGTCAAGTTGGGGCCATCCGCGCCATATGGGTGAGGACTTCGCCACGCTCGTGCAGAAAGCTGGCGAGAAATTGAGTCCCAACACTCCGGTTGTGTTCCTGGGTGTCATCGGCGAGGACGAGCACGCTTGCTACCTCTCTGCCGTGCGTGTCGTCACTTCGCCCTCCGGCAAACCACTGAAGTTTCTCATCGTCACAGCCTTTATGCAGGCCGGTGACCGGTGGGTCACGCAGTCGTTCCGCCGCGAACTACGGTCGACTGGGGACGGTGCCGAAGCCGTTCTGACTTCGGCCAAGAAGGAATCCAAATCTTTTTCCGACAAGAACCGTTGATCTTAGAGCAGGTGCGTTCCGGCGTAAATTTCGCTGAGATCCAGCGATGCTTCGATCGACGTGAGTGTGATGGAACCCGACGATGCCTTTTCGTCGGGCTCACTCGACCACCCGCCCGCAGGCAGCTTGCGATAAATTTCGACAGCCACACGTTCGCTGTCGACGATCATGATCTCGGCAAGCGAGGGGATCGTGGCGCAGGCGCGGATGCTTTCCCACGTCTCGCGCACATTGCTCGGTGACAGCACTTCGATGATCAGAACGGGGTCTGGAAACACTTTGCCCGGCGGCGTAGTTTGGCACGTCACTGAAAGGTCGGGCGCGCGAACGTTGTCGTTGGCGTGAATGCGTGGAACGATCGGCGCCTCCGTTCCAACGCGGCACGCGCGCTTTGTGGCACGCAGGTGTGCGCCGATTAGATAAGCTAGATTGGCCTGAATCACGGAATGCGTGCCGCTTGCCGGCGACATGGCACGAACTTCCCCGTTGACGAGTTCCAATTTGCCCACGAGTCCGCCGCCGTCCCAGTCGAGGAACTCAGCCACACTCATGATAGGAGGCAAATTTGGGGCGGTGGTCGTCAAGCCAATGTCTCCTGCAATCCCTTCAATACGGCCACCGCATCTTGCCCCGTGAACAGGAATTGGTCCACCCCCGCGGCCCTGAGAGCGTCTTCGCGTTCCCCGGACCGGCCAGCCATCAGCACATATTTGGCGCCCGCTGCCTTGAGGGCGCGCGCCGTGCC
>JALHMJ010000019.1 GCA_022844105.1 Hyphomicrobium sp.
AGCCGCCTTAGCTCAGCCGGTAGAGCACGTCATTCGTAATGACGGGGTCGCGTGTTCGAGTCACGCAGGCGGCACCACCCCGCCGCAACGAATACACACCCATCGCGTTTTTCATGCAGCGCATCGACAAACCGCCGCACTTAAGAGCCCTATTTCGCGGCTCGATAATTCTTCGAAAGGCGATTGCTATTGAAACCGCAACCGATGGGCGAACGCCGGCATAGGGAGCTCGCTTTCAAATTTCCGCCACCATCGGTCGGTGACGAAACAGCGCCGCCGCGCCGTCGACAAGTCGCGGCGCTTGTTCATCGAATGGGCGACAAAGGCCTCGAAATTCTGTTGATCACAAGCCGTGACACGGGCCGATGGATTATTCCCAAGGGCTGGCGACACAAAGGTCGCTCGCGCGCCAAATCCGCGTTGATCGAAGCGTACGAAGAAGCCGGTATCCGCGGAACTGTGCGCCGCAAGCCCGTGGGCACATTCATCTACGCAAAATGGATCGACAAAAAAGGGCGCAACTTCGACTGCCTTGTCGATGTGTTCAGTGTTTCGTTCAAGAAACTAGCAAGGTCGTGGCCCGAGCAAAACGAACGCAAATATGTTTGGTTACGACCTGACACGGCCGCCCGACGCGTTTCTGAAGTTGAGTTGAAGCAACTCATTCGTCACATGGGCGATGCTAAACCACGAGCGCTCCGCAATGCGAAGCGCCCGTCACCAAACCAACATCAATAACCGTAAGAACGGTACGATCGATTACGCCCGTTGTACCCATAACCCGGCACCACATAGATGCCGACACCGGGACCACTGTTATAGCTATATCCGCCATTATAGCCGTACCCGGTGTAGTAACCGTCATCGTTACCACCATACCGGCGCAGCTTTTCACGTTCTTGCCGGGTGAGGTATCCGCCCTGCCGCTCGTGAGCGCGCGCACCTTCAACATCTCCAATGCTGTCGGCCTGTGCGGGCGCAGCAGAGGCCAAAGCCGTCAGCATTCCGACAATCAAAAATATCCGCTTCATGGCAATCTCCAGCAACATTCCACTGGCTTGTAAAACGTTTCGGACGGCCACACGTTCCGGTCGGTGAGCCTAGCCTAATTCCCCTGTAACTCCATATCGTCTCGCATACCGGGTGAGACGATATTGCGGTCGTCGCGGCGCTCTTCCAATTCTTTGACGTCTTCGCTGGTCAAGTCGCGGTTTTCAAAATCTTCGTAGCCTGGAGCAATTTCCGTACCGGAGAACTGTGCCTTGGCGTCGGTTCCAGGCACTGGCGTGACGTCCTGCGCGTCGGCGTGAAACGACACGAGCGACAAGCCGATTGCCAACACGATCTGCTTCATATGCGTTTCCCTTTACGCTCGGGTTTTCAATCTTCGGCTTTGATTGGCCGCTGCATCAACCTTGCAATCGCGTCATCGACCGCCATGCGGCCTTCAATAATGGCGTGCACCGCTTCGCTGATCGGCATCTCGATGCCCTTGTCGTGTGCCAGCCGAACCGCGGCGGCCGCCGTGTAGACACCTTCGGTCACGGCCACGCGGCCATCAAGTATCTCAGCCAAACTCCGGCCCTGCCCTAGGGCCCGCCCGAGACTCATATTGCGTGATTGCGGCGAACCGCATGTTAAAATGAGATCGCCAAGGCCCGATAGACCCATCAGCGTTTCCGGACGAGCACCAAGCGCCTCGCCAAGCCGTCGCATCTCAGCAAACCCGCGGGTTACCAGCCCTGCGTGGGCACTGGCGCCAAGGCCTTTCGCGTCGACGATGCCCGCCGCAATCGCGAGCACATTTTTGAGCGCGCCACCGATTTCGACACCGACGGTGTCGCTCGACCAATACAATCGAAATTGCCGGTAACCCATTCGCTCGGCGAGGTCACGGCCGATCTCCTCTCGCCGACACGCGATCGTCAGCGCCGCCGGCAGCCCGCGCGCCACATCCGCCGCAAAACTCGGCCCCGACAGAACAGCAAGCGTTTGCTCCGGTAGCACTTCCGCCAGAACATCGCCCAGCATGCGTCCCGAGGTTTGCTCGATACCTTTGGCACACAACACAATCGGCTGCCCGGGCCTCAGCGCAGGTCGCAGCTGGCGGGCGATGTTGCGAACATGCTGCGCCGGCGCGACCATCAGGATTGCATCGAACGCCGCCATGGCAGCTAAATCGCCGGTCGCGGTGAGTCCCGCATCAAGAGCGATGCCCGGCAGGAAAGTCCGATTGACGTGCCGGACGTTGATGTCATCGACGGTTCCGGGCTCACGGGCCCAGAGCATCACGCGGCGTCCGCCGAGACGCAAGGTTTGCGCCAGTGCCGTACCCCAGGCCCCGCCTCCGATCACACCGATGCTGTCGATCGCCATACAACGTCCCCGTGTCCCTCCACTGACCCTCTAGCACGTCCGGGTCACCGCCGCACCCGCGGACGCCATTCACAAATTCGACGCCAAAAACATCCAAAAATCCCCAATACTGTTTGGACACAAGCCACTTGGTACATCCACATGACCCCGCCGTTGCAGACAATCCTGCTGCCCTTTACGCCGCGTTTCATCTTGCTTACGGCAGCGGTGATCGCCACCGCGTATTTCTCCTGGCTTAACCTGACTGAGCTTCAATTCAACGTGTGGTCCAGCTTGCTCCTCATCGTGTCGAGCAGCTTCACGGCGCTTGGTATTCGTGATCTCGTCCAGACGAAGCACTCGATCCTGCGCAACTATCCAATTGCAGCCCACCTGCGCTTCATTCTTGAGAACATCCGTCCCGAGATGCGGCAATACTTTTTCGAAGCCGACAAGGAGGGCGCTCCGTTTCCGCGCGACAAGCGCGCCATCGTGTACCAGCGCGCCAAGCGTGAACTTGATAAGCGGCCGTTCGGCACGCAGCACGACGTCTATGATTCCAAATTTGAATGGCTACAGCACTCGCTGGCGCCGCATGAGCCGCCCGATCAACCATTTCGGATCTCTATCGGCAGCGAAACATGCCTCCAGCCCTACTCCGCATCCATCTTCAACATCTCTGCCATGAGTTATGGCGCTCTGTCAGCCAATGCCATCCGTGCACTCAATCGTGGCGCCAAGTTGGGAGAATTCGCACACGATACGGGAGAAGGTGGCGTCAGCTGTTATCACAAGGAATTTGGCGGCGACCTGATCTGGGAGATCGGCTCGGGCTACTTTGGGTGTCGCAAGACGAACGGCAAATTCTGTCGCGATCAATTTGCCGCGACAGCAGCCGATCCACAAATCAAGATGATCGAACTGAAGCTCTCGCAGGGTGCAAAGCCGGGTCACGGCGGCGTTCTGCCCGGTGCCAAGGTCACTGCCGAAATTGCCAGGATTCGTAGCGTACCCCAAGGACGCGATTGCATTTCACCCGCGCGTCACTCAGCCTTTTCAACGCCCCTCGAACTCATCCTGTTCCTCAGCGAATTGCGCCGGCTTTCAGGGGGTAAGCCCGTCGGGATTAAATTGTGCGTCGGACACCCGTGGGAACTTATGGCGATCATCAAGGCCATGCGGGAGGTCGGCGACACCCCGGACTTCATCGTTGTCGACGGGAAGGAAGGTGGCACCGGTGCGGCGCCGCTTGAGTTCATGGATCATGTCGGCATGCCACTGCGTGATGGCCTCAACATGGTCCACTCGGCCTTGACCGGGGCCGAACTGCGCCACCGCATCAAGATCGGCGCATCCGGCAAAATCGTGTCTGCATTCGATATGGTGCGTACCATGGCGCTCGGTGCCGACTGGTGCAACTCGGCGCGAGGCTTCATGTTCGCCGTCGGCTGCATTCAAGCCCAAGCGTGTCACACCGACCGCTGCCCGACCGGCGTCACAACCCAGGATCCAACCCGATCCCGCGCCGTTGTCGTCGCTACCAAATCCGATCGCGTGGCAAGTTTTCACGCCCAGACCGTCAAGGCACTCGCCGAATTGATCGCTGCCGCTGGGCTCGATCATCCAAGCAAATTGCAACCTCACCACATCATGCACCGCATTTCGTCGGATCGCGCCGTTTCCTTCGCCGACCTGTATCCTGTAGCAAAGCCCGGCGCGCTTCTATCGGGCATGGCCGATCCGCGCCTGCAAGCGGCATGGAACATCGCCACGCCTCTAAGTTTTGCGCCCGCTTCGATGCCTGAGATCACGCCCGTGACATTGGCCGTCGGGTAATTCGGCTCAAGCTTTGACGCCCGCTCCAATCGCAGGCGGCGCGTTTTCATCCAATGGCCAGCGCGGCCGCGCTTTCGCGGTCAAATCATCGACCTGACCAAGCGCCAGCCGTTCCGCACCGGCCCAGGCGATCATGGCGCCATTGTCGGTGCACAAACCCGCCGGCGGCACATGCAGCGTGTACCCGCGCCCAGCAACCAGATCTGCGAGCCGCGTTCGCAGCGCTTTGTTGGCCGCCACACCCCCCGCGACCACGAGGCGCCGCGAAGCATCCGCGCCCAACCGATCCTCGGCGATCTCCATGGCCCGCCCGACACGATCGGCGACGGCGTCCATGGCTGCGGCCTGAAACGAGGCACACAAGTCCGCGATGTCGACATCGCTGAGCGGCACCAAGTCCATCGCGCGCCGCCGCACCGCCGTCTTCAAACCTGCGAAGGAAAAATGCGCTTGCGCTCGCCCAGCCAACGGACGCGGAAAGTCGAACCGTCGCGGATCGCCACCTGCCGCCATACGTTCCACCGCAGGGCCACCGGGCTGAGGAAGACCCAAAAGCTTTGCTGTCTTATCGAACGCTTCGCCGAGCGCATCATCGATCGTCGTGCCCAGCCGCTCGTACTGGCCGACACCGCGCACCAACAGAAGTTGTGTATGCCCGCCTGAAACGAGCAGCAGCAGGTAGGGCGGCCGAAGTCCGTCCGTGAGGCCGACGGTGAGGGCGTGCGCTTCGAGATGATTGATGGCCAAGAACGGTCGACCCGCCGCCATCGCCAGCGTCTTGCCCGTCACCATGCCGATGACCAGCCCGCCAACGAGGCCAGGCCCCGCCGTAGCCGCGACGGCCGAGAGGTCCGAAAGCCCCTTTCCGCTGATACTCAGGGCCTCGGCAATGAGGATGTCGAGACAAGAAACATGGGCTCTGGCCGCGATTTCCGGCACGACGCCGCCATATCGCCTGTGCTCGTCCCATTGCGAGCGGACCACATTGGCCAGGATAAGCCCGCCGCCATCTGCCGACCGTTCGACAACCGCCGCCGCGGTTTCATCGCAGCTCGTCTCGATCCCGAGCACGATCAGCGGCGAACCCGGAGGTGGGACGTTAACGGACACGGGATTGCGACGATCCATGAAGGCCGGCACGCCGGCGAGTTTGCAAACGAGGTGGAGCCGGGTCTAGAAAGGCGGCCTGACGACGTGTTGATCGTCCGCCTCGCCTACCACCCGGAGAAACGAACTTGCAAGAGCGCCTTGTCCGCATTGGAACGCGCGGTTCCGCCCTGGCGCTCGCCCAGGCCCATGAAGTCCGCGCACGCCTGATGGCCGCACACGATCTGCCGGAGACGGCATTCGACATCGTCATCATCAAGACGACCGGCGACATGATCCTCGACCGGCCGCTGTCGGAAGTCGGCGGCAAGGGGCTCTTTACCAAAGAGATCGAAGAAGCGCTGATCGAAAAACGTATCGATCTGGCCGTGCATTCGATGAAAGACATGCAAACCGCACTCCCCGACGGTTTGATGATCGGCGCAACGCTGCCGCGCGAAGACGTGCGCGATGCCTTCATCAGCCTGAAACACACAAGCCTAGAGGCCTTGCCCGAAGGCGCAGTCGTCGGAACTTCATCACTGCGCCGACAGGCGCAAATCAAGCGTATCCGCCCTGACTTGCAGATCGTCGGCTTCCGCGGCAACGTCCAGACCCGCCTGACGAAACTGCGCGATGAGGTCGCGGAGGCAACGTTCCTCGCCTGCGCCGGATTGCGCCGGCTTGGCCTTGCCGATCACATCACCGCTCCCGTACCGACCACGAGCATGCTGCCCGCCGTCGCCCAAGGCGCCATCGGCATCGAAATTCGTGTCGACGACGAGGACACCGCCGCCCTGATCGCGCCCCTCGACGATAAATCGACCGCCTTGTGCGTGACGACCGAACGCGCCTTCCTGGCAACGCTTGAAGGCTCCTGCCGCACCCCCATCGCCGGTCTGGCCCTTCTCGATGGCGGCATCCTGACATTCAAAGGCGAGACGCTGTCGCCAGATGGCCGTCGCCAGGTCGTCAGCACCAAAACCGGCCCTGCGAGTTCGGCAGCCGATCTGGGCGTGACGGTAGCCGACGATATTTTGAGCCGCGGTGGACGCGAGGTCCTGCAGGGCTGACCACAATGCACATCCTCGTCACGAGACCGGAGACGGAAGCATCGAGGACCACGCGCAAACTGCAAGCGATGGGGCATCAAGTGACGATCGCCCCTTTGCTATCGATCACATTCGATCAACCCATGATTGCAACATCCGGCGTACAGGCCCTGATCCTGACCAGCCGCAATGCAGTCCACGCGCTGGCCGCCCATCCCCAGAAGACCGCCCTGAAGACGCTGCCGGTCCTCGCAGTCGGCAAGAGCACCGCCGCCGCGGCCAGCGAGGCGGGGTTCACAGTGGCGCTTCAAGGAACGGGGGGTGGCGCCGAATTGGCAATGCGGATTATCGAGTTGATCAAGCCCGATGCCGGAACCCTGCTCCACCTCTGCGGCGAAGTGGTCGCGTTCGACTTGGAACCGGCACTCAAGCTGGCCGGTTTCACGGTCACCAACGCGGTCGTCTATCGCAGTAAAAAGACTGACACCTTGCCGGCCGGCATCGCCGCCCTCCTCCACAACGGCGCGCTGGACGCAGTGCTCATCATGTCGCCGCGCACCGCTGCGGCCTGGCGCGACGTCGTGGCAGCCGCCGGGCTTCATCAGGAAGCCAATCGTCTCGTGCATCTGTGCCTCTCGTCCGGCGTGGCCGACGCGCTGGCACCCCTTGAGCCGGCTGTCGTGCGGATTGCCGTTAAGCCCAGCGAGGAAGAAATGCTTGCCCTGGCCGCCCGCTTGTCGTCAAGTTCCGCCGATACGACCTAACATAGGGCAAGGACAGGCTTTTTCCGGCACGGCAATTCGAACCTGATGGCCTGCCACGACCGTCCGCGCGCACCATGCCGCTCTCCACGTCCTCCAAGGCAATGCCATGACCGACAAGCCCAGCGATAAAAAAGAGCTACCGCAGCCGGATCCGAAGCGGCCGCATGCGACCCTCGACTTGAAGGCGACCGAAATGAAGGCCGCTGCGGAAAAGGATGCGGCAGCCGCCAGCAGATCGCCGAGCCAGCCGGCGGCCAACGGTCAACCCGCAGGCTCGCCAAAGCCCGAGCCACACAAGCCGAACGACCCGGCCGCCGCCATTCCACGCCAGCCATCTGCGTTGACACGCCTCGTGACGCATCTGGCGGCCGGCGTATTGGGCGGTAGTGTCGTGCTCTTTGGCGGCGAGCGCCTCGCCCAGATTATCGGCATGCCGACGCCGGGCGTGCAAATCGACACGATCGCCGCCGATCTCGACAAGCGCCTCGCCATTCTGGAAGCCTCTCCGAAGTCGGATGCCTATGAGGTCTTGAAATCCGCAGAGGAACGGCTCGCGAAAATTGACAATTTCGCCTCCCAAATCGACGGTGTGCGCGCCGACCAAACCAAGCTTGCCGAAAAGACGGAAGTCCTGTCGACCTCCGTTGGCGGTGCGCAAGGTTTATCCGCTCTCAACACGCGCCTGGCAGCGCTCGAAGACCAGCTGAAAACACTGTCGGCGGCAGCGACATCTGAGACCGGCGGCAGCCGCATCGCCGATATCGCCGTTGTCACATCTCGGATCGCTGCAACGGAATCCCGCTTCTCGAGCGAGGTCTCCAACATTCGCGATGGTCTGGCCCGCGACATCGACCAACGCCTCGCCATTCGCGAAGACAGCTCCAAGGCTGATCTCGCCCGCTTGACGCAATCGCTGGAAAAACTGAAAGCCGATCAGGCCCGGTTGGATAAATCCGTCCAGGCCGCCCAGGAAGAGGCTGGCACGGTTGCAAGTGCCGTCGGCGAGTTGAAATCAACTGTCGATCAACAGGCCAAGACATATGCCAAGACCGCCGATGTCGCCGCCGCAGTGACACCTGTCACAGGGCTCATCAGCAAGCTCGAAGGTAGCCTCGACGGCGTGTTGAAAAAAGAACAAGAGCGCCAGTCGAATACAGAGCGGATCGTGACCGCGCTCGAACTTGGCAACCTGAAACGTGCCATCGACAGCGGACAAGGCTTTGCCAACGAGTTTGACGCCGTCAGCGCGTCTTCCGGCGGCCGCCTCGATTTGAGGCCGCTCGAACCGTTCAAAACCTCCGGCGTGCCCTCACCGGCCGAACTGAAGCAGGAGGGGCGCCCTGTCCTTCTCGCAGCTCTCGACGCCGGCACGTCCAACCCCGACGCGTCAGTCTGGGACCGCTTGCTGACGAGCGCCAAATCGGTGGTTCGTGTCCGCAAGATCGATGCGGTCGATGGCGATGAGAGTTTCGAAGCCGTCATCGCGCGCATCGAAAAAGCATTGACCGAAGGTCGCCTCGGCGAGGTACTCGCTCAGGCCAAAAAACTGCCACCCGAGGCAGCTGCCAAAATCGATCCATGGCTGCAAAAAGTCGACGCTCGCCACAGCGTCGATGAAGCCATCGCAACAGTTGAAAACGAACTAAAAGCCACTCTCACAGCGCCAGCCGCGGCAGTGCCCGCGGACAGCAAAGAATAGGATCGCGACCAGATGGTGCGTCTCATCCTATTTTTAGTTTCCGTTTTCTTGCTGGCCTCGGGTCTGGCCTGGCTGGCTGACCGACCGGGCAACGTGCTGCTGACGTGGGAAGGCTATGAGATCGAAACCAGCGTTTTCCGCGCCATCGTCATTTTGGGCTTGCTCATGGGTGCCGCGGTTTTCGTCTGGTCTCTCGTGCGCCAGATCTGGTCGAGCCCAGCTATCATCAGTCGGCAATTGACGCGTCGCCGTCAGCAACGCGGCCTTGACGCCTTGTCGAGCGGCATGATCGCAATCGGCGCCGGTGACCGCGCATCCGCAGCACGTGCCGCTATTCAGGCACGCAAAGCCATTCCCAATGAACCGCTGACACATTTGCTCCGCGCCCAAGCGGCGCAGTTGACCGGCGACCGCGCAACGGCGCGGCGAATTTTCGAAGCCATGCTTGGCTCGCCCGACACCGAACAGCTGGGCCTTCGAGGGCTCTATCTGGAAGCCCGCCGCGAAGGTGAACCCGAAGCCGCAATGCAGTTCGCCGAACGTGCCGCCCGTATCAATCCGCGCCTGGGATGGCCACTCGAAGCGCAATTCGAAATGCAGCTCAAGACCGGCAATTGGGCCGGGGCCGCCGATACGGTTGCCCTGGCCAAGCGCAATGGCCATCTCGAACGGCCGACCGCCGACCGCCGCCGCGCGCTCATGCTCGCAGCCGAGGCCCTGCGAATTGAAGACAGCGATCCCGATAAAGCTCTTGCGGCCGCGATCGAAGCCCACGCACTCGCCCCTGACTTGATTTCCGCCGCCGCGGTAGGCGGCCGTATCCTGGCAGCGCGCGGCCAGACAGCGAAAGCGGCCAAGATCATTCAGCGCACGTGGTCGAAAAAGCCCCACCCTGATCTCGCCGCCGCATATGCCTACGCCCGCATCGGCGACAGCCCGCATGATCGCCTCGATCGCATCAAGCAATTGGCATTGCTGAAGCCGCATGATGTCGAAAGCGGTGTTGCCTGGGCGGGCGCCGCCCTCGAAGCCCGCGAATTTCGCGTCGCACGTCATGCGCTGCAACCATTCTTGAAGGAAAAGCTGACCCGCCGCGTTGCGCGGCTCATGGCGCGGATCGAGATCGCCGACAAGAACGATGCGGGTCGCGCACGTGAATGGATTGCACGCGCGGCAACTGCGGCCCGCGACCCGGTTTGGACCGCTGATGGCGTTGTCCTCGACGCATGGTCACCCGTCTCACCCATTACAGCAACTCTCGATACCGTGGAGTGGCGCACCCCGATGACAGGTCCGGATGGGCCAGGCGACACATTGGCCGCGGAAATCGCCGATCTTCTTGCAATCGATAACAACGATCCAAAAACAATCGAAGCTTCGTTGCCTGGTAAAGCGTCAACCGGCGCGCCGGCGGCCAACACCAAAGAGCTCGACCGGCCAATCGCGCCTGACAATCCCGGTGCGGACGACGAAGAACCCGTCACGCAGGTCCGCCCCACGCCAGCCAACGGACCAGGCTAGTCTGGCGGTGCAGTCAAAAGCCCATTTCTGAACAAAACGTCAGCCGTAAATCGGTCGAATTATCCGCCAAGATGAAACCTGTTGAGCGTAAAATTTCGCACGAACAAACGTTGCGGATTGCAATCGAACAGGATCGCGGCTACGGCCCCGACAGGACCATGTACAAAGCCATCGACGGAACCGACGCAGCGCCGCTCCACCCTGGCGAAATTCTCCGCGTTGATATTCTGCCTTGCCTCTCGATGACGGCTGCTCAACTCGCAACCTATATCGGACTTCCGCGCTCCGAACTTGACCGTCTCCTGACCGAACGCGCGAGCATGACACCGGACTTGGCGCAAAGGCTGGGTCTGGCGTTGGGCCACGGCGCTCATTACTGGCTGGCCCTGCAAATGCAGTATGATCTCTGGCAGGCCGCGCAGATTCAATCCGAAAATATCCGGCCGATTTCATGGAACCGCCGCCGGCCGTCCCATCGCACGCGTTTGTCGAGTGCCGGTACAAATCCGTAATCCCGGCGGGTTGTGTCTTGCCGGCTCATCGGCACTATACCGATGATGATGAACCTTCTCGAACGACTTGCGACGACATGGATCGGCCGCTCAGTCAGGACACACCCGGCTGCGCTGACAGCGGCACGGGACTTAACTCCCGCCGTTGTCATCACGGGCGGGGCGAGCGGTATCGGCCTGGCGCTCGCTGCCGAATTCGCCCGTCGTGGCGAGGTGCTTGTCCTCATTGGCCGCACGCAGTCGCGGCTCCACGCGGCGGTCGACACACTGAAGCAGTCCCATGCCGGTGTTCGCGTCGATACCCTGCTGCTGGATGTCGGGCGCCCGGAATCGACCGGCGTTTTCAGCACGTGGCTTGCGGCTCACGGTCTGTATTGTGATGTCCTCGTCAACAACGCCGCCGTCGGCATTTCGGGACCGTTCTCGGTGGCGGCCCCGGTCCAACTTGAAACCCTTGTCGCCACCAATGTTGCAGCCGTCGCCCGTTTCACACGCGCCGTTCTGCCCTCGATGCTCGCGCGCGGCCGCGGCGGAATCATTACTATAACGTCTCTGGGAGCATTGATCCCTGGGCCCAACCAGGCCGCATACTATGCCAGCAAGGCATTCGCTCTATCGCTGAGCGAAGCCATTGCATCAGAGACGTCCGGCCTCGGTGTCCGCATCACCGCTGTCATCCCTGGACCCGTGGAAACGCGGTTTCACGCCCGCATGAACGCCGAAGGCTCTCTCTACCGCCACGTCCTCGCATCGGCCACACCTGAACGCGTTGCCCGCTTGACGATGCGCGGGTACCGCCTCGGCCGCCGCGTCGTTGCCCCGGGCTTTTTGCCCACGCTGGCAACCGTAGCTCTGCGCTGTCTCCCGCATGCCTTAACAGTGCCGATAGTCCGCTGGCTTCTCGCCAACGGATACCCTGCTCACCCGCCCGCCTCCGACGATTTTCCGCCGCGCTTCTGATTTTTTGGTTTTGTTTGCAGCTTTGAAACGTTTTTGCCCCTTAATGCCTCAAGCGCCGGTTTCCTGTACCGCGTATCCGGTCGCCTTGGCGGCGGTGGGCGATGGTCTCAAAGACCATCGGCCATCGCCGCTTCGCATTTGTGGCGATAAGTGAGATAAGGCGCTGCGGGTCCGAGCGGCCGGTACGTTCAATTGACGGGCCTACTATGACTGTCAACGAGGTGCGTGTATGCTTCCGATCGTCCCCGTCATCCTCTCGGGTGGGTCCGGCACGCGACTGTGGCCACTGTCACGGTCGATGTATCCCAAGCAGTTCATAAACTTTTTTAAGGGCCGCGGAGACAGCCTTCTCGGTGCAACCCTGGGCCGGCTCACGCCTGAAGCAGGCTTTGGCGCCCCCATCCTGCTGTGCAACAACGACCATCGCTTCCTCGTCAGGGAAGAGCTTGCCCGTGCGGGCGTAACTGCAAAATGGATCATTCTCGAACCCGTCGCCCGCAACACAGCCCCGGCCATTACGGTCGCAGCTCTCGCGGCCGTGCGCGACAACCCTAATGCCATACTCGTCGTGATGCCGTCGGATCACGCGGTGAAAGACGAACTGCGTTTCGTCGAGGCCGTCCGGCGCGCCGCCGACGTGGCTGCGACAGGAAAACTCGTGCTGTTTGGAATTACACCCGATAGCCCCCACACCGGCTACGGCTACATCAAGCGTGGACCAGCGATCGGAGCGTCGCAGGGCCCGGCCTATGCCGTCGAGAAATTCTGTGAAAAACCGGACGCCAAGACCGCAGCGAACTACCTCGCGGAAGGCAACTACTTTTGGAACAGCGGCATCTTCGTCCTCCACGCACAAACATTCCTCGATGAAGTCAGCCGGCTCGACACAAAAATTCTCGCAACTGCGCGAGCCGCACTCGCGGCCGCCGCCGACGATCTGGGTTTCCTGCGCCTCGACCGCGAACGTTTCGCCGAAAGCCCAAATATTTCCGTTGATTATGCGATCATGGAGAAAACCAGCGCCGCCGCCATGCTGCCGATAGATGTCGGATGGAACGACGTTGGATCCTGGTCCTCACTGTGGGATATCGCACCGCGCGATGCGCACGAGAATTACGCCAACGGCGATGCGGTCCTTGAAGATACCACCGGCTGCTACGTGCATTCCGAACGCGGTCTCGTGGCAACCATCGGCGTGGAAGACCTCGTCATCGTCGATACGCCGGACGCCTTGCTGGTCGCCAACAAAAAACGCGCTCAAGACGTCGGCAAAATAGTTGCAACGCTGAAGCGGACCAATCGCAAGGAGCAGGAACAGCACCTTCGCAATTATCGGCCGTGGGGGTTTTTCGAAACTCTCAACATTGGCGGTCGCTTCCAAGTGAAGCTTTTGCACGTGAAGCCTGGCGGCAAGCTTTCTATGCAAATGCACCACCATCGTTCTGAACACTGGATCGTCGTCCAGGGCACGGCAAATGTGGTTATCGGCGATACGGAAAAGCTCGTCCGCGAAAACGAGAGCGTCTACATCGTGGCCACGCAATGGCACCGGTTGGAAAATCCGGGCAAAGTCCCTCTCGAATTGATCGAGGTCCAGATTGGAACTTACCTCGGAGAGGACGACATCATCCGCACGGACGACGTCTATCACCGCGCGCCAGAAGAGACGAAATAGCAAGACGGCCGTGGAGCCGGCGTGTCTGACGGATTTACTCAGAAATCCAGTCGATGCACTTCTGCGGCGGCGTGCTTTCGCCCCATGGTGCGATCGGCACGCTGGACGTTGAATTTTCCGGACTGCCTTCGATGATCTTGTCCGTATAGACGAGATAAACCAGTACATTCCGCTTGAAGTCGCAGCCGCGCACGATCTGCATCCGCTTGAACAGGATGGATCGGCGCTGGCTGAAGGCCTCTTCGCCTTGCTTCAGTTTTCGCTTGAACTTGATGGCGCCGACCTGACGACAGGATAGCGACACGTTCGACAGCTCTTCCGCCAGCCCTGCCCAACCGGCCCAGCCGCCCTTTTCCGGGGCTGTGAAATAGCATGTCACGCCCTCGACTTCAGGATCATCGATCGCAAATGTTGCCAGCTTTGCGTCGGGAGCCAGCAATTTCCACACCGTCGTCTTTTTAAAAATGAGATCCGGCCCGTCGGCCTGAGCCGGAACAGACATAATCAAGAAAACTGCCGCCAGTGCGGCGCCGACACGCGTACGAAGTGACATGGTGCACATCCTCCCCGACCATCGCCGCAAGACACGAAAGCGCCCCGGAGGGTCCGGAGCGCCGCGGCGGGTCGGTGACCAAACACATGGGATGCGGGTGCGGTTCCGTCAACGCCCCGCGACCAGGCGAGCCGGACAACGAAAAGGACGCTCGCTCGGATGAGAAAGCGTCCTTTTTCAATGACGAATGGAGCGCCTTATTTGGGCGCCAGCACCATCACCATTTGGCGGCCTTCAAAGCGCGGTTCACTTTCGACTTTGGCAACGGATTCCGTCTCGGTTTTGACCCGGTTCAGCACGTCCATGCCGAGATGCTGATGGGCCATTTCACGACCGCGAAATCGCAACGTGATTTTGACTTTGTCGCCTTCTTCGAAAAATCGGCGGATGGCACGCATCTTGACGTCATAGTCATGATCGTCGATGCCCGGCCGCATCTTGATCTCTTTGATCTCGACGATCTTTTGATTTTTGCGCGCCTCAGCCTGCTTCTTCTGCTCCTGGTACTTGAATTTGCCGTAGTCCAGGATTTTGCAGACCGGCGGCTCCGCATCGGGAGAGATCTCGACGAGGTCGAGACCCGCGTCAGTCGCGCGCTGCAGGGCGTCGAATTTGCTGACGACTCCGACGTTCTGTCCAGTCTCGTCGATCAATCGCACGTCGCGGGCCCGGATCTGGTCGTTGATCTTGGGCCCGGTTGGCTCGCGCGTCGGCGCGGCTCGCATAGGTTTGCGGATGGGTCGAACTCCTCTTGCTGTTGCAATGCCCGTTTGGCGGTTCTGGTCTTGCTGGCCGGTTTGTGAGCCGGTCAGGCAATTAATGCGGAGAATTGGGAAAAAAGGTTTCCAAGTCAAGCCGTGGCAGGACCCTACAACCCGACTTAACCATCGTTTTGTGGACGCGCGGCCACGTAATTTGCGTGAAAGGCCGTTCCCAGGATCTCGTCATAGACCTGTAAGGTCTTGAGCCGCATCTGCCGAAGGGAAAACGAAGCCGCCGCATGCGCCCGCGCGCGCGTCGCCATTTCCCCCCTGGAGACCGCGTCCAGGCTCAGCGCCCACAGGATCGCATCGGCCATGGCTCGGGCGTCGCCCGGCGCGACCAGCCACCCCGTCATCGACCGCGGCCCGTGCTCGGGGGGCGACAGCACCGTCTCCTGCGGCGCGCCAATCCGCGTGGCAATGACCGGGCAGCCCATGGCCTGGCTTTCGACGGCGGTACGCCCGAACGCTTCCGGTTCGATGGAAGCGACCACCGACGCGTCGGCTAAAAGATACGCCGCCGGCATATCGTCCACGTGCCCAACGAGGCGGACACGGCCTTCCAGCCCACTTGCGCGAATGGCGGCGCGCAGTCCGTCGGCGTACGCATCGCGGCCCTGGGCGTCCCCCGCCAAAGCCACGACGCCGTCGAGCTGGCCTTGCTCATGCAGCAGCCGCGCAGCCTCCACGACCACGTGCTGGCCTTTCCACGTCGTGAGCCGTGCCGCATGCAAAATGACCCGATCGCCGGGGCCCACACCCCAGGCCGACCTGAGTCGCGCCACGCGATCCGCCGACACTTTCTCCGCATCGAACGAAGCCATATCGACGCCACGATGGATGACACGGATTCGGCCATCGGGCGTACCGTAGCGCGAGCGGATGAGGTCGCGGGTGTAGCCGGAATTCGCGATCACGAGATCGCCGCGCGCCATCACTCCATTGTAGAACCGCTTCAGCGCTGATTTCTCATTGTAAGCGCCATGGTACGTCGTCACGAAGGGCCGCTTGGTTCGCCGCGCCGCCCACAGGCCACTCCACGCCGGCGCCCGGCTGCGGGCATGGACCAGAGCGACATCATCGTCCTCGATCATCGACGCGATCGCTTTGGCGTTCGCTGCCAGCCGCACTGGGTTCTTCGTTGCCGCCGGAAACAACCGCACGTCCGCGCCGGTGGCGCGCAAACGGTCGAGCATTCGTCCACCTTGCGTCAAAACAAGTGCCCGCCCACCAGCGATGACGATCGCTTCCGCAATTTCGATCGTGGAGAGTTCCGCGCCTCCCGTATCGAGCTCTGGAATGATCTGCAGTATGGTTGCGGCGCTATCGGCCAAGGCTAGACCTCCGGTCGGACGATGAACTTCAAAACCAGCAGGCACTCATAGGATGACCGGGTCAGAACCGCAATTCATCGAAGTCGGCACAGGTGAAGCCCGCCGCCGCATCGCATACCGCCGGGACGCGGCGCCAAACAACGGCAAACCAGGGCTCTTTTGGTTGTCCGGCTTCAAATCCGACATGGCGAGCACAAAAGCAGTCGCACTCGCGGGTTACGCCAGCGAATCCGGCGTCGACTGTGTGCGCTTCGACTATTCAGGCCACGGGGTCTCCGACGGGCCATTCGAGAGTGGCACGATCGGCCGTTGGCTGCACGAAACTGAGTCGATATTCACCCAAGTTTCCCAAGGGCCGCAAATCATCGTTGGCTCCAGCATGGGAGGGCACATGGCCCTCATGTTGCTGAAACGGCTCATGGCGCACAATCCGTCCGAAGCAAGCCGCATCGTGGCTCTCGTCCTCATCGCTCCGGCATGGGACATGACCGAAGAACTCATCTGGAAGCGATTGCCAAGCGAAGCCCGCCGCGTTCTAATCGAGGATGGCGTCTACTATCAGCCGTCGACATATGGCGATCCGTACCCCATCACGCGCGCTTTGGTCGAAGACGGTCGTTCCAACCTGCTGGCGCGCGTGCCGTTCAATCCGGGCCGTCCGATTCTGATCCTGCAAGGACTCCAGGATACTGACGTGCCTGCAAGTCACGTCCGCGCACTGCAGTCGTTCTTGACGGGCGGTCACGTTCACATCGCGGAAGTCCCTGACGGCGAGCATCGCCTGTCGCGGCCAGAGGATTTGGCGCGTCTGTTTGCACTGATCGAAGAGGCATCCATCATAAAGTCTAGCGAGTGACCGACGCTTCACGCAGTGCGCTCGGGGTCAAACCGTGTAGTACGGCCGATTCAAGCGCCATCGCACCCGCTGTTTCGGCAATCGCCTCGGGCACAATCCAGGCACGATAACCTTGCGCCACGACCGTCCGGCTGCACATCAGTTTTCCGGCCAGAACGCGACACGACGCGTCGCCCGAAACAGCCCGCGGCTCCCGGCGATCGTGGACCAGGACCTTGAGATCGACCGGCTGGATGACGGGGGCCGTTCCGGCAAGAGTGACACCGCGAAACACGCAGGCAAGTGTGTTGCGACAGGCGCCGGAGCGCTTGCCGAAGGTATTGCCTGGGCCCAGCACTGTGCGCAGCGGCAGGACGCGCGCCGCAATTCCCGGCCCGTTCGACACAAAACACTGGGCGCCTTCACAAATCACGGGGTCTGCCGTCTTGTTGAAACGGCGAATGCCTTTGGTGCCGGGCTCCATCACAAGAAGGATCGTAACGCGTGGATCGGCCCGCGCCGCAACGACGGGTGCCACCGGCTGCGGAAGCCCAAGAGCCATCGGCGGCGGCGGAACCTGGTTTCGTTGGCCTGCAAAATCATTTGGCAGAGCCTGCGGCGTGACCGCCACCGGTGCAACGGCCGTGGCCGCTGGCGCTGCAATCGTAGGCCGGACCGGAGCAGTCTCGCGTGCAACGTCGTCGGGCGGCTGAACGGCGGGAGGTGGTGCGACAACGATGGGCGTCGATGCGGTCGCGGTGTCAGACTTCACAGACTTGTCGGCATGCGTCAGCGCCGGCTTGAATGGCGTGTCGACCGTCGCGTCCGCAGCCTTCGCCTTACGAGCCTCATCGGCAGTCCTCAACTTCTCCGCAAGCGCCTTGGCCTCCGCTTCGCGCTGAACTTCCATCGCCCGCTGGCGTTTTTCAGCGTCCGCCGCTGCTCTCTGCTCCTCAGCCGAACGATCTGCCGCCTCCTGGCGGGCCCGCTCCAGCATCTCGGATTCGTAAGTCTTGCGCTCTTCCTCGACCTGGCTTTTCCCGGACGGCTCGCTTCCAGCAAACCGATTTGCGAGATCATGCGCGGCGCTCTCGCCCATGACCGGCCCGATCATCAGGCCAAAGGCCAACCCGATTGCACTCCAACGTGCCGCCAATGACCCGCGCATCACAACCATCCGCCGTTTCCAAGAGGTGTCAGCTTCCCCAACAATTCAGGCAGGAAAGCGGACGTATCCTGAATGTTGGCTGAACGGAGCGCGCCGCTTCTTACGGAGAATTTGCAGCGATTGCGGCAAGCCCCTCGCGATACGTCGGAAAAGCCAACTGCACGCCGAGTTCGTTTTTTATCCGGTCATTGCGAACGCGCTTGTTTTCCGAGTAGAAGCTGCGTCCCATCTCCGACAATTCGGCGTCGTCGTAGGCGACTTCCATCGGCGGTGGCAATCCCAGCAACCTTGCGGCAAACGCATTCACGTCCTGCGGCGGCGCTGGTTCGTCGTCCGTGACGTTATAGATCGCGTGCCGGTGCGGCCCCGAGAATGCCGCAATCAACGTCCGCGCGATGTCTTCCACATGGATGCGATTAAAAACTTGGCCCGGCTTGACGATTGATCGCGTCGTGCCATTACGCAGGCCGTCGATCGCGCTGCTGCCGGGACCATATATTCCCGCCAGCCGGAAAATCTCGACGCGCTTACCAGCCGCCGCACCAAATTCGATCCATTGCTGTTCGGCCAGCGCGCGTCGGCGTGAACGTTGCGATAACGGCGTCGCCGGTGTCGTCTCGTCGACCCAGTCCCCGCCATGATCACCGTAAACCCCGATCGTCGAAAGATAGCCGATCCAGTCCGCGCCCGAATGCGCAAGATCGTCGGCGTAGTGCCGTAAAACGGGATCACCCTGCGCGTCGGGCGGAGCCGAAACAACAACTTGTGTCGCGCGCCGGCATGCGGGTCCTGCACCTTGACTAGGCCCCGATCCCACGCCCGGCGTTACGCCATCGAACACATAACCCGTGTAGCCAAGTCGCCGGATCTGCTCGACACCGTCTGGGCTGCGTGCCGTGCCGGCAATATGCCAGCCATCGTCTTCAAGTTTCCCGGCAAGGTGGCGTGCACTGTACCCAAGGCCAAAACAAAACAGCGTCGGCATCACAGTCTCTCCAACTTCCATTCCGCGAGCACGTCGGCATCATCTTCATCAGCCACGCGCCGGTCGTACTCAAAATTGAATTCTTCCGCTCCTGCCAACCGTGCCAGCGCCCACACGGCCATGCCGCGAACGAGCGGCGATGCATCGTCGAGCAGCGCTCGAACCTGCGGCAGAAAATTCGCGTCTTTGGAATTCCCAACCGCAATAAGTACGTTGCGAATGAAGCGATTGCGACCGGTTCGCTTCACGGGGGTGCCCGCAAAACGCGCTCGGAATTCCAAGTCCGTCAAGTCCAGCAGGACACCTAGCGGCGGATTGGCCGTCTGCTCGCGCCCGGCCAAGCGGACATCGCGCGCAGCGGCCGCGAACTTGTTCCACGGACACACCGCCAGACAGTCGTCGCAGCCGTAGATCCGATTTCCGATCGGCGCGCGGAATTCACGCGCAATCTGGCCCTTGTGCTCGATTGTCAAGTACGCGATGCAACGCCGCGCATCGAGCTGGTAGGGGCTTGGAAACGCCGCCGTTGGGCAGATGTCGAGACACCGGCGGCACGTGCCACAATGGTCCGCCTCAGTCGCATCCGGCATCAATTCCGCCGTCGTCAGTAGCGCACCAAGCAGCAGCCACGAGCCGTGCACGCGCGACACCAGATTGGTATGCTTGCCCTGCCAACCGACACCGGCCAGCACGGCTAACGGCTTTTCCATCAACGGCGCCGTATCGACAAAGACTTTTACATCACCTCCGGTTGCTGCCACGACCTCAAGCGCGAGCTGCTTCAGCTTCGGCTTCAGAATGTCGTGATAGTCTTTGCCCTGCGCGTAGACCGAGATCACACCCCGTTCACGGGTTTGCAAAGCTTCCAGCGGATCCGACGCCGGCGCATAACTCATCCCAACCATGATCGCGCTTTTGGCGTCTGGCCAGAGCGCCAGCGGATCGCAACGCCGATCCGCCGTCGTCTCCATCCAGTCCATGTCGCCGTGCCGCCCCGCCGCCAGGAAAGCCCGCAACCGTTCGCCTTGCCCGCCCCGCCCATCAAGACGAGCAATGCCGAATGCTTCGAAATCGAGCGCAACCGCCGCGCGCCTCAACCTCGCTTCGAGGCAAGCACCGCTATCGAGAGCACAGTTTGGATCGGCGTGGGTCACGTCAAAAATCGAGATCGACGTAGGTGCGGTGGGGCGAAAGCCCTTGCAGTCTGTCCGCCAGCAAACTGCGGAATGCCGGCCGCGACTTCAATCGCATATACCAGGACTTGGCGGAGGGATTCTGTTCCCAGTCGATGTCGCCTAGGTAATCCAACACCGACAACTGTCCCGCGGCAGCCATATCGGCGAAGCTCAACCTCTCTCCGGCCAGCCAATCCCGACCAAATGCGAGATGATCGATGTAGCGCATATGATAGCGCAGGTTGTGCCGGACTGCTCGAAGCGTCTCAGCGTCCGGTGGAGCGCTCTTTGTTTGCGCGTGCAAGCTGGTGATCTTGGTATCGATCAGCTCGCGCGAAACCTCTCGATCGAACTTATTCAAGAACCAGTCTGTGAGCCGCCGAACTTCCGCGCGCTCAATGGGATGACCGGGAAACAGCCCACCCCGCCCGGCGTCGCTCGTTTGCGCCAGTCCCTGTTCGTCAAGATACTCGGAAATCGCATAGGCGCCGCCGATCGGTTGCCCCTTTGCCGGAATCAGAACCGGCAACTCACCCGACGGATTGAGAGCCAGTAGGTCTTCGGTCCAGGCCCAGGGCTGTTCTTCGGCCAGTTCCACGTCATGGCCAAGTTCGGCCAACGCAATCCGCACGGCGCGACTGCGGGGACAGAACGGGTAATGAACGAGCAACGTCATTGCGATGTACTTATCGAAGCTTGTGCGCCAGAGCGCCCAGCATTTACGCGAATCCGCAACATTTGTCGTGTCTATTGGCGCCCTGTTGCGACACGCCACGGCCTGCTATGGCGGCTACGCAGCCGTGCCATAGCCCAAGTGTCGGCCATGCCGGTCTAGAGTCACGGCGATCGGCGGCGCAGGGAGCAAGAGCTGACATGGAAACTTGGCAGGCCGCGTTACTGGGTATCATCGAAGGCTTGACTGAATTCATCCCGGTATCGTCGACTGGACACGTGCTCCTCGCCGGCCATTTCCTTGGGGTCCACTCTCCCGGCCGCGCGTTCGAGGTTTTAATCCAGCTCGGCGCCATCCTGGCGATCTTGCTCGTGTATTTTCGCCGCCTCTGGTCAACCGCATTGGCACTGCCCTACGACAGGCAGGCCCGCGGCTTCGTTGCCGCCGTCCTGATTGCCTTTTTCCCGGCGGCCATGGCTGGTGCCGCGCTGCACGGGTTCATCAAGGGCGTTCTGTTCGAAACGCCGGCCCTGATCTGCGTCATGCTTATTCTCGGCGGCATCATCCTTCTCGCCGTCGACCGGATCAGCATCACGCCGCGCTACCGCGATGCCATGAGCTTTCCGCCCAGCCTCGCGCTCAAAATTGGCATCTTCCAGACCCTTGCGCTTATCCCAGGCGTGTCACGATCCGGAGCGACCATCGTCGGCGCACTCCTGCTGGGAGCCGACAAGAGATCGGCCGCAGAATTCAGCTTCTTTCTTGCGATACCGACCATGGCCGGCGCGTTCGCGTTCGATTTATACAAGAATTGGCAGACAATGGACGTCAGCAATGTCACCACGATTGCCGTCGGCTTCATCGTTGCGTTTGTCTCGGCGCTGATCGTCGTCCGCGTACTTTTGGACTTCGTCAGCCGTCATGGATACGCACCATTCGGCTGGTGGCGCATTCTCGCCGGAACCGCAGGTTTAGCCGCACTGCATTACGGTTTCTGACACTAGGCGGCGTGCGACGCCGTCGTGCTGGACAGCAGCCGGCGCAAGGAGTCGGTGTCCTTGGCGGTGCGCAATTGTTCGAGCGTGGCCGGCTCGCGCACCAAGCGAGAAATACGGGCCAAGGCCTTGAGATGATCGCCGCTGGCATGTTCCGGCGCGAGCAATAGAAAGACCAGGTCGACGTCCTGGCCATCCTGGCTGTCGAAGGGGATCGGCCGCGCCAACCGTGCGAAAAGGCACACGATGCTCTTCAACGCCTTAAATTTCACGTGCGGAATGGCAATGCCCCGACCAAGCCCGGTTGAACCGAGCCGTTCGCGCTGGACGAGAGCATCAAAAATGTCCCGCTGCTCAAGGCCGGTCATCGAGGCCGCCTTGGCCGACAGGTCGTTTAACGCCTGCTTCTTACTGGTGACGTCGAGCGAAGGAATGATCGCCTCGGCTGCCAGAATATCTGCCAGATCCATCATGGGTTCTTTCGATCGGACCCTCGGCCGCCGCTTTCATCAAGCGCGAGCCGCTGCCGTCCTGAGCCTCGTGTTGTATTAATCTACTGAGAGCTGCCAACGGCCGACCCGCTGCCTAACCTCATCGCAACGCCTTCTACCGCCGTCCGATGACCCGCAGACAACGAAGGCCCGCCCACACGAGTTCCGAAGCGCTGATTTCAGCTTTTAATGCAGGATCGAAAACAGCGACATACGGCTGATCACGTGGAGCGCTTCATCTTAAAAGCAAATTCCGGTTGCTTTAACGCCACCCACCCGGTTAACGACTCTATTTCCCTCAGAGCCGAAAGATCAGTAGCAATTTCAAATTGTTAAGCACAAGCCCCTTGCGCCAAACCTGACATCTCGACGCTAATCTGTGTCGAGCCGCCTGTCAAAAACTTTGTCAAGCCCACACCGTGGTGCGAGACACAGAATAGTTTGTTAAAATGCAGAACCTACAAAGGGTTAGGCGCGCACGCTTCGCTCCACTACTCGCTTGTCCCGGCGGCGCTGAACGGAGGAGGGAATGCGCATGGCCTCCCGGTACTTGGCGACCGTCCGCCGGGCAATGTCGACCCCATCGGTCTTCAAGCGTTCGACGATCATGTCGTCCGACAGGATCGAATTCGGCACCTCGCCCTCGATCAGCAGCTTGATGCGGTGCCGCACTGCTTCTGACGAATGGGCCTCCCCATCCCCATCCGCTGCCGCGATCGAGGACGTAAAGAAGTATTTGAGCTCCAGGATGCCTCGCGGCGTCGCGATGTATTTGTTTGAGGTGACTCGCGAAACGGTCGATTCGTGCATCGAGATCGCATCGGCGACGGTCTTCAAATTCATTGGCCGGAGATACTGGACGCCGTGCGTGAAGAACGCATCCTGCTGTCGCACGATTTCCTCAGCAACGCGCAAGATCGTCCGCGCCCGCTGGTCGAGACTCTTAACAAGCCAGTTTGCCGTCTGCAGGCATTCGAGCAGGTAGCCCTTGTCCTTGTCGTTACGCGCCGTCTTCGAGACTTTAGCGTAGTAGATGCGATTGACGAGAACGCGCGGAAGCGTGTCCGCGTTCAATTCGATGAGCCAGCTGCCATCGTTGCCGGCCCGCACGATAATGTCGGGCACCACCGGCTGCATCTGCACGCTTCCGAACTTCAGCCCCGGCTTCGGATTGAGCTTCTTGATCTCGGCAATCATCTCGCCCAGCTCGTCGGCGTCCACGCCGACGGCCCGCCGCAAGCCGACCAAATTGTGCGTGGCAATGAGCCCGAGATTTTCGAGCAAAGCAGCGATCTGCGGATCGTAGCGGTTCTGATCCTTAAGCTGCAGGGCGAGACATTCCCCAAGCGACCGGGCACAAACGCCGGCCGGTTCAAAGCTCTGTAAAACGTAAAGCACCCTCTCGATCATTCCAGCGGGCGCGGACAGCTTCGCGGCGATATCGTCGAGGTCGGCGTGCAGATAGCCGGCTTCGTCCACGGTATCGATCAGATACTGCGCCACGAGCCTTTCCGCAGGGTTGGCGAGCGCTAAAGCGACTTGTTCAACGAGGTGCTCACGCAGCGAGACGTCGGCGGACGCATACGCCTCCAGATTTGTGTCGTCGTCTTCGAACGATGACCCGCGCTGTTTGACCTGTGCCCACTGCGAGCCGTTCGGATCAGGTCCCTCGGACGGGGCCGCGTCCGGGTAGATGTTCTCAAATTCGGTATCGAAGCTGTCTGCTGCATCGGACGTGGCGGGCTTTTCGAGGTCCAGCCACTCGTCTCCCTCACCACCTTCACTGGAGCTGTCCGCCGGCTCGGCCGCCTCGTGCTCGACCGGAGGCGTTACGTCGGGCGCGGCTTCCTCGAGTTCAAGCAGCGGATTGCGTTCGACCTCGCCCTCAATGAATTGACTGAGTTCCATGTTCGAGAATTGAAGCAGCCGGATGGCCTGCTGCAGCTGCGGTGTCATCACCAGCTGCTGGCCTTGCCGCATCTCCAATTTCGTCGAGATCGCCATGACTACTAGGGCACCATTACTTAACGCGCGTCGCGATCCTTAACTCAACGCCCGTTAACGAACATATCTCCCAGATACACTTTGCGGACGTCTTCATTCTCTATGATTTCAGAAGGCTTACCATGCGTCAGAACTTGACCATCGTAGATGATGTAGGCCCTGTCGATAAGGCTCAGTGTCTCGCGGACATTGTGATCCGTTATGAGGACCCCAATGCCACGGTCGGTCAGGTGACGCACCAGCTCCTGGATATCGCCGACGGCGATGGGATCGATGCCAGCGAACGGCTCATCGAGGAGGATGAATGACGGCCGGGAGGCAAGAGCACGGGCAATTTCACACCGCCGCCGTTCGCCGCCTGAAAGCGCAATGGACGGCGACTTGCGCAGCCGCGTGATGCGGAATTCCTCAAGCAGGCTATCCAGCTGTTCTTTGCGCGCGCGCTTATCGGGCTCCACGAGTTCGAGCACCGCCATGATGTTGTCTTCGACGGAGAGGCCCCGGAAGATCGAGGCTTCCTGCGGCAAATACCCGATACCCAACCGGGCACGGCGGTACATTGGTAGCCGCGTTACGTCCCGGCCGTCGATGGTGATGCGGCCAGCATCGGCAGGGACCAGCCCGGTGATCATGTAGAACACGGTCGTCTTACCGGCGCCGTTCGGGCCGAGAAGTCCAACCGATTCCCCGCGCCCGACCGCGAGGCTGACGCCCTTGACGACCTGCCGCTTCCGATAGGCCTTTTTGACATCGACGATGGTCAGCCAGCCGTCTCCGCCGATTGATGGATCGACGCTTTCGGCTTCCGTGTCGTGCCGTGCATAGGTTGGCGCATCCGAAAACCCGGCGCCGTCGGCGCCGTTCCCGCGACTGCGTCCTTGCGGCCTTAACAGCCCTGTCAGCGAAGTGAGCTTCACAAAAATCGGATCCTGCAGGATTGAGGCATCAACGCTTCGGCTCAGAGGGGACCGTTTCCGAACTCCAGCCATCGGTCCCGGCCGACGGAACCTCGGCATCGGCAGTCGGCTTTGCCTTCTTTGTTTTTTGCCCCGAGCCAGCTTGGACCTTGCGCAGTTCGTCGGGGAAGAAGATAGCGCTCGGCCGCCCGCCGGTCGAGCGTCCCTGGACTTCGCTCGACCAGCCCTCGCTTGGCTTGGCAACCGCCTTCGCTGCTGCTGTCGTATCGATGGTGGCCTTGCCGGTCGTCATGTCGATCGACAGGCGATTACCGCGCACGACCGTCCCCTGTTGCGACAGCTCAACATTCCCCGACACGACGATGTGGCTTGTCTTTGCTTCGTAACGTGCCGTGTCTCCAGTCACTTTGCGCTCATCGCCCGCCGTCACGACGACACCCCCCGTTGCATCGATGCGGCTGAGCTGACTTTCACCGCTCGATCCCGCGTCCGCTCCCCCGCCCGTATCAGCCAGCCGGGCCGATCCCGTGTAGGTCGCGCGGATCTCCGCCGACCGCATCGTAACTTCGCCCTGCCGGGTCACGACATCGCCGCGAAAAGTGGCCAGTTTGGCGTTGTCGTCGACATCGAGCGAATCGGCATCGACATCCAGCGGCGCTCCCGGCGAAGTCTTGAAGTTTGCGATCAACCCCTCGCTGGCCGCCTCTGGCGCAGGCATGGACGCTGATTTGCCAGACCCTGCCTTCTGCACGAACCGCGCGCTGATACGGCCAGGGCCACTGCCGGCCATCGGCGGCGAGGTCAAGGACGAATAGCCGGCTGACCTGTCGATCGCCAGCCTGCGACCCTTAAGAACGGTGTCGCCGTTGACGACGGACACCTGTCCTGTGAGTACCGCACCGTCGGCGCGTTGATTCAGTTCGACGCGATCAGCCGTGACGCGCCGATTGGGCACCGACGTCATCACGATATCACCGTCGAGCACCGCTGTTTCAGCAACGGCGTCAAACAGTGCAGCATTGCCGGTCACGCGATCTCCATTGTCGCGCGTCATCACAAATGGACCCTTGGCGGCAATCCGCGTCAAACGGCCAGCGCTGCCCGCGCTTGCGTCCGCTGCACCCGGCAATGCCGAGCCGCCTTCATAGAACACCGTCATTTCCGGTGTTTCCAGTGCGGCACCGGCCTGAGCAGCGCGGACGTTGCCGGTAAAGATCGCGTGCTTGTCGGTATCTTGAATGTCGAGCCGGGCGGCCGTGATATCGACCGGTCCGTTTGAGGTACCCAACAGCGCCGGCGCACCAGCGGCGAGCGGTGCTGCGACGCTTGCAGCGTCATTCTGTTTCTTGACCGGCGGCACCAGCCGCGCCGCGACGTCGTCGACGAATGTCACCTCGCGCAACTTCTGGCGAATCTCCAACCGCTTCGCGGTCACCGCTCCAGCGGGAAATCCGACTCGCACCGGCTCATCGCTATTGATGCGATTTTCACGCGTGCGCACGACCGCGCTCGTGAGGTCGGCTGTAAAACCGTTATCCCCCCGAATCTCGATCTTCTCTTTCAGGACGAGCACGTTTTCCTTGTGATTGAACGTGCCGCGGGTGGCTGAGAGCTTCGTCGCCGACTTGTCCTTGCCGACAAAGTCGCCGCTGATGCCTTCCAGTTCGATGATATCGGTCGCCTTGAAATCTTGCCGCGCGCGCTCCGCCGCCACCCGGTACGTGCCACCATCTTCCGTGACGCCGTCATAATTCGGGTTCTGCATCGACAGGTCTTGCGACGTAATCCTTGGCAGCGGAATGTCGGGCAATCCGCTTCCGTAGCCGCCGGACCCCATCAGGGCGCCGATAAAACCGACGCACATCACAACACCCAAGGCCGGCAACGCCAGCCTGAGAACCTTGACCAATTGCGTATGACGCCGCGCCTTCAGAAAACTGTCGCTGCGATCGGCAACCAGCACGATCCCGGCGCCGGTCGAACGCGCCGCGCTCCCCCCGCGGGGACCTGGAGTGTGGCCGGCATCGAAGGTCATCACCATGGAGATGAAGGGTCCGGAAATTGACAGCGGGTGCTGCGCTGCACACTCGCCGCCAAATTGGGTGAGATTGGGACTATGCTCCACACACCGGTACGCGGCATACCGCGCACGGATACCTGATTTGTGAAACAAAACAACAGGATCGCCGGCTTACTTGCGATTCAGGCAAGCTAATGCGCAAAGATATCTTCGTCCGCAAAGCCCGCCAGATCAAGCCGCGCTCGGATCGGAAGAAACCGGAACGCAGCCTCAGCGTAGGCCGTGCGGCCTTCCCGCGCCAACATCGCATCAAGCTTATGCTTGATGGCATGAAGATGCAGCACATCATGCGCGGCATAGGCGAGTTGCTGCTGCGTCAGGTCCGCCGCGCCCCAGTCCGAGCTTTGCTGATGTTTTGACAGCTCCAGCCCCAGGATCTCATGCGCAAGTTCCTTGAGCCCGTGCCGGTCTGTGTAGGTGCGCGACAGCTTGGAAGCGATCTTTGTGCAATAAATGGGCGCCGTCATGACCCCGAGCCCATTGAACAGGGCGGCCAAATCAAACCGCGCAAAATGAAAAATCTTCAAAACCTGTTCGTCGCTGAGCAAGGCTTTTAGACGTACCGGTTCAGGTCCATCTTTATGAATCTGAACGATATGCGCCGTCCCGTCACCCGCCGAAAGCTGCACCACGCAGAGTCGATCTCGATGTGGATTGAGCCCCATCGTTTCGGTGTCGATCGCAACGGAACGGCCAAACCCGACGCCCGCTGGCAAGTCGCCCAAATGCAATGTGACGACGGGAGCGGTCATGGAGTGTGTTCCTATGGTCGTTGTTCGGCCAACCGGCTGCCGATCCGAACCTGGCGTGTGCCGTACTTACTGAAATCAGCGCTCGAGAGGGTGTCGAACGCAGTCTCACACGGCGGCCAATCGGAAGAAGGATGGTGCCCAGAAGAGGACTCGAACCTCCACGCCTCGCGGCGCTAGTACCTGAAACTAGTGCGTCTACCAATTCCGCCATCTGGGCAACATGCGGCGTGAGCCACGCGGTTTAGTGGCAGCGGGTCACGTTGTCAATTGCGCCCGCGGCGACTAAACAGCGACGCCACAAACAAAACACGGATGCACGGCGGCAACCATAAAGGCAGGCAACGATCATGGCTCAGACCCCGAGCGGAACCGGTCTCGTTACCATTTTTGGAGGCTCCGGCTTTGTCGGGCGCCACACCGTGCGTGCCCTTGCTCGCAGCGGGTGGCGGGTTCGCTCAGCGACCCGCCGGCCGGACCTCGCGGGCTATCTGCAGCCGATGGGAGCCGTCGGCCAGATTCACGCCGTCCAGGCGAACCTGCGCTATCCCTCCTCGGTCGCTGACGCGGTCCAGGGCGCGGACGTTGTCATCAACGCCGTCGGCGTACTGGCTTCCACCGGTAAGCAAACCTTTGACAGCGTCCACGACGAAGGGGCTCGCGTCGCGGCCAAAGCTGCCAAAGCGGCTGGTGCGCGGCAGTTCATCCATATTTCCGCCATTGGCGCCGACGCTCAGTCGAACTCGAATTATGCACGATCGAAAGCCAAAGGCGAACGCGCCGTACTCGAAGAATTTCCAGGAGCAGTCATTCTGCGGCCCTCGATCGTGTTCGGCCCCGAGGATGAATTCTTCAACCGCTTCGCTGCTATGGCCCAGATGTCGCCGTTCCTGCCGTTGATCGGCGGCGGACAGACAAAGTTCCAGCCGGTTTACGTTGGCGATGTGGCTACCGCCGTGGCGACAGCCGTGGATGGCAGGACCAAGGCGGGAGCCATTTATGAGCTCGGCGGTCCAGAGGTTCTAACCTTCCGCGAGCTGCTCGATCGCACGCTGCAATACGCCGGCCGCAATCGCTTTTACCTGCCACTTCCGTTTTGGGCGGCAAAGCTGCAGGCAATCGCCACGTCACCGCTCCCGAATGCGCTCCGCCCCGTAACTCTCGACCAAATCCGTCTGCTTCAACGCGACAACATCGTCAGTAAAAAAGCGCTCGACGAGGGCCGCACGCTTGCGGGTCTGGGAATTCTCGAACCGCAGTCGATTGCGTCGGTCGTGCCGGGCTATCTGGAGCGCTTCAAGCCGAAAGGGCAGTACGCCCACTACCGCGGTTGATGCCGGTCGCGCGGCGCAAACGGCAGCAGACAATAAAAAACCCCGGCTCGAAGCCGGGGTCTTTCGTTCATCGTTTCCAATTCTAATGGACGCTGGCGATCGCCAACTCTCCGTCCATGGCGTGACTGAGAGCGGCCTGCCGTGAATCCGTCAGCGCAATCGGCGTCCCGTCCGCGCCGTGCAAGGCAAACAGCCTGACGCCCGCCGGCAACCCTTCGATCGCGGGAAACATCTGCCGCGCCTCTTCCACACTGAGGACCTTGATGTAAGCAACCTGACCGCCGCCAAGCCGCGCGAGCTCGATTTCGCTCATTGCCGGTGGGGCCGCCGTTGCGGATGGTCGCGACGACCGCGATTTGGTTTTCTTTTCGGTAGCGTTGTTATTCATGACGCACAATCCTCCTCGAGGAGAGCTGGCAGGACGTCACGTGAAGGCGCGAGTGACAGCACTCACAGGTAGAACCCGCGATGCGCGCTGAAAGTTCACGCCAGACTTCGTTGATCGTCCTACGATTCAAACGGCTTGGCTGTAGCGGCTCGGCACCTACCGCGCCTTTTTCTCAGCTCCGATCTCAATCTTTCTGACAAATCTCTCCGGCGCGTGCCGCACGAGATCGATCGAAAGAAGACCGTTCTGGAGATTGGCCGCTCGGACTTCGATGCCATCAGCCAGCAAAAACGTTTTGCTGAATTGGCGGGCCGCTATACCGCGATAGAGATAGTCGCGATCCGTGTCGTCCTGCGCATTGCCGCGCACGATCAATTGTTTGTCCTCAAGCGTCACGTCGAGATCCTCGCGAACGAAGCCCGCAACGGCGAGCGTAATGCGCAAGACCTCCGGCCGCATCGCGTCACTGGCCACACGTTCAATGTTGTACGGCGGGTATCCGCCGCCGGCCGACTTACCGGCCCGTTCGATCATGCGCTCGATCTCTTCAAACCCCAGCAGAAGCGGGTTTGAGAGCATCGTCATTCTGGTCATTTTTTTCTGGTCCTTTGCAAGAAGCGACCGACCGTCCTGGCAGCCCTCTGACGTGAGGCGCCGCCGGGATTTGCTTGTCTTCTACCTGGATATGGGTTCGCGATTAAGGCCCTGCAAGCGGGATAACAGAAGCGTAACCAAGGCGCCTCAGTTCCGTGCCACTCGCCATATAACGACGCCAGAGTAATTGCCAAGGATGGCCTTATGATGCTGAAATCAATTGGCTTTGCAGCAGCCGTTGCGCTCGGGAGCACAGCCGGCGCAAATGCCGCCGAACCACCCGCCGTCGCTGTTCCTGCGGAGCGTGCGACACTATCTTCTCAAACGGTCGACCTGACCCCCGAGGAAGAGGCCGAGCGGGAAGGTCGTCGTGCCTGCAAGGCGGCGATCTGTGCTGCTTTTCGTAACCCGGCCAACGGCCAGAACGTGACCTGCGCCGTAAAAAAGAGCTTTCGCAAGACGCAGCTGGAGAAGATCGTCGCCAAAGCCAAGGTGTCGTGGCCCTATGGTCGCGTCATCTGCACGACTGATCTCAAGGCAGATCGCGCGGTACTCGCCGAGGCGCTAGGTAGCGACAAAAAAGTCGTCAAGTTCGCTCCACACACGGTCGCCTGCAGCATAGAGCACGACAAAAAGGGCGAAGCGCCCTCCAACATCACGGCAGAACTGACTCCGGAAGTTACGTTTGAAAAAGGCAAGGCGACGGAGGCGGTGTTGAACTGGGGTAAGGTTGACGGCCCGACCATTGTCAAAGGCCTCATGTGGACGGCCACGGCCACCGACAACACGGTCAACGTCTTGGGTTCGATGGTTGTCGACGACATGAACGACTTCGTCACCTCCAAGTGCGACGAAGTCCGAACCGATTGGGAAGGCAAGTAGCGACCGGCAACCGGAACTGCGACGGCTAAAGTTCTCTGGGCGGATTGGTTTCAATCGGCTTGTTCGGCTCGACCTTTGGCGCCGGATCAGGTGGTGCGACTTCCGGTGCAGACGCTCCTGCATCGTCGGCTCCCGCGGCATCCAGAGCCTCTTCGGTGGCCTGCTTGGCCTTATCGAGAACTTCGCTCGTCGCTTGTTTGGCTTTCTCAAGCGCGTCGACCGCGGCTTCTTTTGCCTTATCGATGGCCGGACCCGCATTCACCTTCGCCGCCGCCATGGCTTTTTTAAACGCCTCGCGCGCCTTTTCGATCGCCTCGACGGCGGCCCTTTTGGCCTCGTCGATGGCGGCATCCGTTTCCTTCACCGCCTTATCAACAGCCTCACCCGCCGGCGCATCGGCGGGCGTAGCATCGGCTGCGGGCGGCGCGGCAGGTGGCGCCTGCTGCGCCTTCGCCGGCATCATCACAACCAGTGACAAAACCGCGACAAACAGAATGCGAAGAATTATTGGCATCGGCAGCTCCTTCGAGAGATCCGCATCCCTATATAGACTCCAGCAGCTAATCGGCAAAGCAGGCCGTGCAATGCCACACGGCCAGAGGAGCAAAGTAGCACCGATGGAAGATCAAACATGCCAAGTGGTCCGCGCCAGCAAAACCTATGCCGGAAAACAAGGACTAACTTACTTCTGTGGGATCGCCGCCGAGACTGTCGGATCGCGCGGCATTTGCATGCATCTGCTGACAGTTCCGCCCGGTGGCCGCGCCAAAGCTCATCTTCACGAAAATCATGAAACCGCGATCTACGTCCTGGAGGGCGAAGCGATCACGCTCTATGGCGACCATCTCGAACATCACATCCATACCCGCAAAGGTGACCTCGTCTATATTCCTGCGGGCGTTCCCCACCTGCCGGTCAACTTAAGCGACAAACCCACCACCGCCGTGATCGCCCGCACGGACCCAAATGAACAGGAGAGTGTGATTTTGCGCCCCGACCTCGACGCAGCGGCGGAATTAAAAATCAAAGCTCTTCTCGCCTCGATTCGACCGCCGGTATCGAAACCGTAAGAATCGGCTTCAGCCACCGGTGCGGTCGCTGACCGCTACACCCGCACGCACTTCGGCCAGTGCATCGAGAAGATCGCGCGCATTGATCGGCTTGGGAACGAAAGGCGCGTTGAGTAACGGCAACTGCAATTCACGCCGTGCATAACCGGAAACCACCACATAAGGAATGGCCCGACTGCCAAGCGCTGTCGCCACAGGCACGCTACTGGATCCGGCCAAGTTTGCGTCGACGACCGCCAAGTCACAGCGTTCTTCGCCAAGAAGTCGGATGACCTGATCCGCCGATACTGCAATTCCTGCAATCTCGTAGCCGCCATCCGTGAGAATGTCGGCAATGGAATGTGCAATCATCTGTTCGTCTTCGACTACCAGAACGCGCATCATCCCTCGTCTCCAACTAGCCGACAGTCACGCCCCGCAGTGGAATTCGCCAACTCAAGATCCGTTCCGTTGTGCGCATAAAATGGTCCGCATTGGGAGCGCGTTCGGGCTCGACTTCGGATATGCAAACCTAGGCACGATTAGATGTTGTGTTGTGCTCACACCAGCCTCGGCGCTATACCGCACTGATCGGTGTTGTTTGGAGATCTCCAATGTTGGCAACAGAATTTACGCCGCTCAGTTCGCTGTTGGGCGGAGCAATCATTGGAGTGTCGGCCGTTGGATTTTATTTATTCGATGGCCGGATGGCTGGCATCACGGGTATCCTACGCCGCGCGATGCAACCCAGTGCGACCTCGCGATAACTTCAGGCTTTGGCGTTTCTTGTGGGCCTCACGGCGGCTCCCGTCTTCTGGCAGTTCACGACCGGGACTGAGATCGTGCAAACGATGTCCGGCAATCTGCCTCTGCTGGGGATTGCCGGCCTGCTCGTCGGCTTTGGGGCCACGATCGGCAATGGCTGCACGAGCGGCCACGGTATCTGCGGCCTGTCGCGCTTTTCACCCCGGTCGTTGGTCGCAACCTTGACCTTCATGGCGACGGCCATCGCCACGGTCTACATAGCCCGCCATGGGATGGGGATCTGATATGAGGTTCGCACTCAATTTCGTTTTTGGCCTCATGTTCGGCGCAGGACTGATCGTTTCGGGCATGACGAACCCTGCAAAGATTTTAAACTTTCTCGATCTCGCCGGCACGTGGGATGCAAGCCTCGCCTTTGTGATGGTCGGTGCCATCGCGGTCACGGCGCCGGGCTACTGGCTCGTGCGTCGGCGCGCTACACCTCTGCTGGAGCCGGTTTTCGCCGATCCGCCGCGCGCACCAATCGATGCACGCCTTATCACCGGTGCGGCCATCTTCGGTATCGGCTGGGGTGTAGGCGGATTGTGCCCTGGTCCAGCGATCACTTCGCTTGCGCTCGCCGCACCGGGGATACTCGTCTTTGTACCGGCAATGCTTGCCGGCATTATCGCTGCATCGGTCATCACGGACGGCAACCTTCGGCGGCGCAACTCTCACAGCTACATCTCGACGTGACGCGGGGTTTGCGTTGAACCGCCAATTTTTACGATGAATTGTGCACGGTGGGCACGGGCCGCTTTTTCTGCCTGCGCCGCGCTGGCGTACCTGCGTCCGTCCAGCATTTGATACGCGGAATGAGCAGCATGAAACCGATAATCACTTTCGCCTTCATCGCGCAAGACCAGACCGATCTGGTCGTCGCCAATTTCGATGACGTACGAGTAAGACATAAGTTATCCTCCGCCGGCTTAAGACCGGATCGCTGTGTGTTTGCCGATTGTGAAATCTGAGTTTTTGTTCGGATTGATCAGCGACAACAGCTGCAGCAGCAGCGGGAGGTGAAGAGGCGCATCGAGCAAATCGTCATATCGGGCTCCTGCTCATTGCGGAGTTCCAAGCCGCCCGCAAGGGCCATCTTGAAAACCTTAGCGTTTGATGACGCGGCGCAAGTCACCTGGAAATCACCGCGGCCGGCAGTTGATTCACCGGCGCCCTCATTTAACGCCGATCCGCACATTCTACCAACAAACAAGAAGTGCACTGCTTAGGTTCCCGGCTGCAAACGAACTTCGTGCAGACAGATTTGAGCACCACACAACGGCGGGTAGGCAAAAAAACGTCGCGTCCTTGCGCAACCGCGCGTTCAGTGCTGCACACAAACAAACGATGGGACGTTGAAGATGGACATCGACATCAAGCGGTACGGTTCGCAGCCATCACGGCGGGGACCAGCAGAGTATTTTACCGGCACTGCGCATATTGACCCGCTCTTTCAGGCACCGGAACCGGCTCGAGTGGGCGGCGTGAGTGTAACGTTCGAGCCCGGGGCTCGCACGGCATGGCATACACATCCGCTTGGCCAGACACTGATCGTCACTGCTGGCCTTGGCTGGGTTCAGCGGGAAGGCGGCCCTATAGAAGAAATCCGACCCGGCGACGTGGTCTGGTTTCCCCCCGGGCTCAAGCACTGGCATGGTGCGACGCCGTCAACAACTTTGACCCACATCGCTCTTCAGGAATTGG
>JALHMJ010000020.1 GCA_022844105.1 Hyphomicrobium sp.
CGCATACCGGCGATCATCGATCCGGCGGGCCCAGAAGGCAGGCCCATCGCCCTATGGGAATCCGGTGCGATCCTCCTCTATCTGGCCGACAAGACGGGCCAGCTCATTTCCACTGCACCTGCCCCGCGTTATGAGGTGCTGACCTGGGTGTTTTTCCAGATGTCGGCCCTTGGTCCGATGTTCGGGCAGCTTGGCTTTTTCCTCCGATCGGGCGGCAAAGACTATGAGGACAAACGACCTCAGCAGCGTTTCGCGGATGAATCCAAACGGCTACTTGGGGTCCTGGATCGCCAGTTGGCAGGCCAAGACTGGATCGTCGGCGAGTATTCGATCTCGGACATCGCGACTCTTGGATGGGTGAATGCGCTGGTCAGTTCGTACGATGCTGGCGACATCCTCGGGTTTGCCGACTTCTCGAACATCAACGCATGGCTTGGACGCGGGCTGGCTCGACCAGCAGTACAGCGTGGCCTGCACATCCCTGCGAGGCCGGCATGAGCATCATCGCCGCCTATTATTACAAGGACGGTAGGCGAATCCGGGAAATCGCAATCGACGAGCGAGTCCAGATGGACAAGGGTCGCTCAGGCTTCTGCTGGATCGCGCTTAGCGAGCCCACCGCCGACGAACTTCACGCGCTCCAAGCGACGTATGACCTCCATCCGTTGGCAGTCGACAACGCGATGCACCCGCTGTGCCCGCCCAAGCTGGAAGTCTACAACGATGAGCTGTACATCGTCGCGCAGACAGCCGAGCTGGTTGGCGACCAGATCAACTACGGGAAGATGGCGCTTTTCACCGGCCACAATCATCTCATAAGCGTTCGGCACGGCAACGCCGGAGCGCTCGGCAACCTCCGGCAGCAACTCGAGGCTTCGCCTGCACTCTTCGGAAAGGGTGTCGACTATGTGTTGCACGCCGTCCTGCACCGGATCGTCGACCAATATTTGCCCATCTTTGAGATGATCGAGGATGACGTCCTGGCGATGGAGAAACGGTCGCTTGACGACTTCTTCGGGCGAGAGGACGTGGCGCACATCTTCGGACTAAGGTCCGAACTCACGCGCTTCCAGCGCACGCTCGGGGCTATGGGAGAACTGGTACGAAAGCTCGTGCGCGGCCACTTTCCCTGCATCAGCGCCGAAGTGGCACCATTTTTCAGCGACGTCGCGGACCATGTCCACCGCGTGCAGTCCATGGTCGACGGCCTTCTTCAGGTTCTGTCCACGGTATTCGAGGCCAGCAGCCTTCTGGAAGCGCAAAGGATCGGTGCGGTCACTCGCCAGCTCGCGGCTTGGGCGGCAATACTGGCGGTCCCGACGGCGATCGCTGGAATATACGGCATGAATTTCAAGAACATGCCGGAACTGGACACGACCTATGGATACTTCGTCGTGCTCGGGCTGATCGCGGTGTTCGGCCTTCTCCTGTTCGTGCGCTTCAAGAAGGCAAAGTGGCTATGAATACCGCACATTGCGCGCTTATCCGCTATCTGACGGGTCACAGTGCGCCTTGCGCAGAAGCGCGTGCAATCCAACCCGAGATGAAGGTGCGTCCATGACATCCCAACTGACCGGCGTTCTACAGGCAGTCCAATCCTTCGTCGCCAAGGGCTACGACCGCGAGTACCGGGTCAAGGACGGCAATCTCGTCGATCTCGAACTCAGATCGACCCTTGATCCGTGCGCCATTCGCGTCGACGCGGCGTTGCGCCTCGAAAGCGGAGACGACGGCGAAGACGCCTCCAACATCTATGCGATCACCGATCCAGCGACCGGGCACAAGGGCCTATTGATCGACGCGTTCGACGTGTTCGACGAGATATGTCACCGCGACCTTTCCGAGCGGCTTGTGGCTAATCGGGAAACAGCGTCGGCAGGTGACCAGAATGTTCCAAGCAAGCACGGACTGCGCAAAGTCCTCAAGAAGGAGTTCGACCACGATCCCTACCGTTACGTTCTGCGGGAGGGCTTTCCAGACTTCCCGGCATGTCCTTTCGGCGGGGACTTCAGCATGCTCGGCTTTGATACCGCCGAGCAGTCGTATGTGTGGCTCGTTACAAGCATCATCCGAGATCCTCGGCTGATTAGAATCCCCTACCAGGGAGAAGGCGTCATCAGCGATGAATAGCGGCGTCGCGTAGCCAATGAGGTCCAGTCCCGAGGCAAGTCACGGACCAGCCAACTGGAACATTTGAATTATCGAAACACAATGAGGTGATGATGGATTGGAATAAAGACCACATCCGAGAAACTATGCTTTCTCTGGAGACCGCAGCCTTGAATAGTGCTCGCGACAATTATCTGGATTATGTCTCCACCGCTCGGCTTGATCGGACCGAACCGATCGAGAACGATGAGCATGCTCAGGCCGAAATCGCGAGCGACTTCGCTGAAGCGCTTGATGACACACTCCATGACTATGCCGATAAACTCGAAAAGCTCAGGAAGATCGATTTCGGCCCTAAGTCGGCTGTCACCGAAGGCGCTGTCGTCAAGCTGTCCGGACGATACTTTGTGATCGCAGTGTCAACGAGCAAGTTCACCTGTCATGGGCGTGAGC
Source organism: Hyphomicrobium sp. (assembly GCA_022844105.1). Classification (GTDB taxonomy): domain Bacteria; phylum Pseudomonadota; class Alphaproteobacteria; order Rhizobiales; family Hyphomicrobiaceae; genus JAGVSR01. The sequence continues at coordinate 2,563 of JALHMJ010000020.1, forward strand.
TTATGGGCATTTCCACGATGGCGCCGATCTTCGAAGCTATCGAAGGTGCCCGAGCTGGAGAGACCGTGCAGGTCAAGGGCCGGGTCCTCACTATTGAGGACGTGGCATAGGACACCACCCGCTTAGCCCTGAGCCAGCCCCGGGCGCCCTGCGACCCCTTCTGCATCCGCACCCATCAAGCTGGAGACACTGATGAAAGCTGTTGGTTACAAGGTTCCGGGACCCATCGCCGAGGATGCCGCGCTGGTTGACATCGATCTGCCTCGGCCTGTCGCTGCAGGATTCGATATCCTGGTTGAGGTAAAGGCCGTCTCGGTCAACCCGGTCGACTACAAGATCCGCAACAGCACGCCGCCCGCCAATGGCGATTGGAAGGTGCTGGGTTGGGATGCCGCCGGGATCGTGCGCGAGGTCGGTCCCGACGTGACGCAGTTCAAGTCAGGCGACGAGGTCTATTACGCCGGATCGATCACACGGCCCGGCACCAATGCGCAGTTCCATCTCGTCGACGCCCGGATCGTCGGTCGCAAACCCGCGTCGCTCGACTGGGCGGAAGCGGCGGCGCTGCCGCTGACGGCGTTGACGGCCTGGGAGGCAATGTTCGACCGCCTGGACGTGGCGAAACCCGTCCCAGGTGCGGCGGCGGCGATCCTCATCATCGGTGGCGCGGGCGGGGTCGGGTCGATCGCCATCCAGATCGCGCGACAGCGCACGGACCTGACCGTCATCGCCACCGCCTCTCGACCGGAAACCCAGGAGTGGGTGAAAGGGCTCGGCGCTCACCACGTCATCGACCATTCTCGGCCGCTCGCGGCACAGATCGCTGAGCTTGGCATCGGCGCTCCCGCTTTCGTCTTTTCGACCACGCACACCGAGCAGCATGTCGCCGACATCGCCGAACTGATCGCCCCGCAAGGACGGTTCGGGCTGATCGACGATCCCAAGACATTCGATATCATGGTGTTCAAACGCAAGGCGGTGTCGATCCACCACGAGCTGATGTTCACACGGTCGATCTACGGCACGCCCGACATGAATGAGCAGGGCAAGATCCTCGATGCGCTAGCGGTCCTGGTCGACGACGGCAAAATCCGCACGACGCTGACCCAGCGACTGTCGCCGATCAATGCTGCCAATCTGAAGACGGCGCATGCGCAGAGCGAAAGTGGCGCAGCAAAAGGCAAGATCGTCCTCGAAGGCTTCTGACAACCGCCACCACCAAACATCTTTCTCAACCTCAAGAGCGCCGGACGGATTGCGCCCGGCGAAGGAAATCCCATGACCAAATCCATCGCCACCGCCTCGATCAACCGCGAAACCGCAGTCGCCCTCATCGACGCGGCGATCACCGCGGCCCATTCGCTCGGTATCCCGGCTGCCGTCGCCGTTGTCGACGCCACCGGTAACCTGCGCGCGTTCCAGCGCACCGACGACGCGCCGTTTCTCACCGTCGATGTTGCCGTCGATAAGGCTTGGAGCTCAGCCTCGTTTGGGTTCCCGACCCATGTCTGGAACGACTATGTGACCAACGATCCAAAAGTGGCGCCGCTGGCCTATCGCCCCCGCATGGTCGCTGTCGGCGGCGGCTATCCGATCCTGGAGGACGGGAAGTTGATCGGCGGGATCGGCATTTCCGGAGGTACGTATCAGCAGGATCAGGATGCGTGCGTCGAGGCACTCAAGAAAATCGGGTTCCAGCTACCAGCCTGACGATGAGCCAACGCCGCATTGGTTACGCTTGCCCCAGTTCGTTCACGAGGTGGTCCGCGTCGAGATGGAAGTCCGAGAAAACGATGCGACCGCCAGCGTCGATAACCGTGAACCAAGGTGTTCCTCGGGTACGGTAGTCTTCCATGAAGGAGGGAAACTTCGCGCCTGCCGGCGGCTCGTCATGACCGAAAGCGACAGGAAGCGCATACTTGAGCTGGTTCACGCGCAGCTGCTCGAAGGTGTTCTCATGCGCTCCTTCGAAAACGGTCTGGATCACAGCGAAGCCGACAGCCGTCGGTGCAAGCGCGGCATGCAATCGTTGCAGCGTCGGAAACCCATGCAAATGGCAGCCAGGGCACCAGTGCTGGAAGGCGAACAAGATCTTTGGGCCAGTCCCGACATCCGACAACCTGAGCGGCGCGATGCTTGCTCCATCCTCGCCAATCCATTTCTGCACCCGCAGTTCAGGCGCTTGTCGTTCAGCCACGCTCATCGATCCTCCACTCCCGATGCAGAAGCCTCGTGAATCGTCGCGCGTCGCAACGGCACGCGAACATCCGACAATGCTTCTATCTCCCGACGTTTTGATCCAGCAGTAAATTCTCCCGAATTTTACTAGGGATCAAAATGTTTTCGCGTGTCAGACTGTGAAGGTATGCGCGTCTTAATTGTAATAGCAGGGCGCTATAGTTTCCATACTTTACAGCCCGTCAGTCATACGGTCTCGTTTGCGTAGCGTGGAGGCATGACGATCACTATATCCTGAATAAACGAGATCCATTCTCCGTTGGTCACGAGCCTGTTCGCCAGTTTGAACGGCCGCACGAACGCCTGGTGGCGTGGGTACTCGTTGTCCCATGCATAGCCGCGGCCATCGTGTCCAAATTCGATCAATCCGCTCTTGTATTCAGACCATCGCAGCGGCGCTGCTGCTGCATCGTTGATAAGAGATAGCTTGCCAGGAATGTACGCGGGGCGAAGCGGGTTCGCTGCAAAGAGAGCAAGGAGATCCATGAGTAGCAGTTCCTGATGCTGCTCCTCGTGATTGATGCCGATTTCAATCAACCGATTGACCTCAGCCCAGGGAATAGTTTTGGAGATCAGCATGAGCCGCTTTGCCGAACCCGTCTTCGTAGCCGCCGGCCTTCGGACCCCCTGAGGTCCTTCGAGATGGGCGAGATCCTCGCAAGTGATCTTGGGAATGCGAACAGCAAAAGCCCGGTTTGGACTCAAATGGTGGTCCCGAGCTCTGACATAACGGACGGAGGGGCACTCCTGCGCACCAAGGCCCTTGCGGACGCAATATGAAACCTGATGTCCTCCTGTACACAACGAGTTGGTGCCCGTTCTGCCGACGGGCGAAGACGCTCCTCAAGGAGAAGGGCGTGCAATGGAATGAGCTCGATATCGAGGCAGATCCAGTTCACCGGCAGGCCATGACCGAAGCCTCCGGCCGAAACACCGTGCCGCAGATCTTCATCAACGGCACGCATGTCGGTGGCTCCGACGAGCTTTTCGAGCTCGATGCCAAGGGTGAACTCGACGAACTCCTCGCGCGCGCGCCGCCTGCGAACTGAGCGGTTGCGGCCCGGGCCAGACATTCCACGAACCCCGTGCCGGTTGATGAATACGAGAGGAGATTCCATTGGTCTCAGCGGTCTGGAAAGACACCACCATCGCCACAAGCGACGAGACAGTTGTCGTCGAGGGAAACCACTACTTCCCACCGTCTGCAGTCGACCTGAGCCTGCTTGAGATGAGCCCGCACACGTCTGTCTGTCCGATCAAGGGCGCCGCGCGCTACTTCCATGTTCGCGTGGGTGAGGCGCTCAACGCGAACGCGGCCTGGACCTATCCTGACCCCACTCCGGACGCCGAGGGTATCCGGGATTACATCGCTTTCTGGAAAGGCGTGGACGTTGCGTAGCAGACGGACAGGCGGCGGCTTCGCTGATAGCCCTGTGCAGTGCAGGAATCTGCCCGCCCCCTTCGCGTGGACCGGCGCTGGCGGTCTCGCACCCTCTGCGCCTCTGTTGGATCAATTCGGGTGGATGAGATGGAGCATGCCGAGTTCGATGCCGCTTTCGCAAAGCTTGCGGAGGGATACAGCGAAGGGGCCTACGAAGGCCGGCGTTTCGGCTTGATCGTCCGGCGATCCGGGGACGGAAGTCGCAACAGCCTGTTCGCCAGGGAGTTGGCCGGGACCGACATTGTCAGCTTCAACCTGTATCGCGTCACATCAGATAGAACATTGCTGAAGCCGTGCGAGATGTCCGCCGAAAAGGTCGTCGCGTTCGTGCTGGATTTCCGACCGGACCCCTGACGGGCAGCTGGAGGTCCCGGCCGACCGGGCCGCCTGCGACGCCCGGCTCCCTACGACTGCGCATGTCGCTCAAAGGCATCGAAACTATAGCTGCCGGTCATCGGACTTCGTCTGGCGATGAATTCATCCTCTATACATCGCCATCCGTGGGGGAATCGGTGCTGGCTCTTGTAAGCCAGATTGGGAAAGTCTAAGCGATGACGAACAACAATGCCGCCGCCCTTCCGACACCTTCTGAACTTGACGAATGCGCGGCGATGACTGTCGCCGACGCTCTGAAGATTATTCTGGCGAACAGCTACGCGATCTACCTGAAGACAAAAAATTTCCACTGGCACGTCTCCGGCCCCTACTTCAGGGACTATCACCTGCTTCTTGATGAGCAGGCTGCAGAGATCCTAGCCGCCACCGATGCGATCGCCGAGCGCGCCCGAAAGACGGGCAACACCACCATTCGATCGATCGGCGATATCGCGCGCTACCAGACCATCAAGGACAATGATGCTGAGTTCGTGATGCCGCAGGACATGCTGGGCGAACTCCGCGCCGACAATCTCCACATGGTCGAGTCGTTTCGCCGCGCCAAGGAAGTTGCGGACGAGGCGAAAGATAATGCGACGTCCGGCCTGATCGATACCTGGACGGACGAGGCGGAACGCCGTGCGTGGTTCCTCTTCGAAATCAGCCGCTAGTCTGCGCCGGGCAACCCGCGTCAGCCATCACGTCTAGGCGTGGAAGGTGAAAGCGGGGAAGGTTGGGGCTGTAGAGGTGGATGCCTTTGGCGTGGCGAGGCCCGAATTTCGCCCCTTCGCAAAGGCACCGTCTGCTTTCTCAGCACAGCGACGATGGCCGGCTACGCCGGACCAGAATGTCCGAGGTCCGAGTCGGGTCATGTGGAAGCGTTAAACCACCCGTGACATTGACTGGGCTTCCCCACATAGCGGACGTGATCGGCGAGGGCATTAGCGTCGCCGATTGCAAGGCTGTCGACTTCTGCTTCTGGGACGAAGCAGCTTTGTGCGGCGCGCTGGCGGAAAAGGCCCGATAGGTCGCTAATGGCCCTGAACGGGCCTCAAGCGATTGACTGGTATCGGGGTATAATCAGACCCGCGTGCCGCTGAAGGGGTTTCGGCCTGCCGCGCCGGCGCAGCAGGCACTGTGGATGGCCGGACACCGCCGCTCACCGGCGCCCTAAACTTGAAGCGGGTAACCAATCCTTTGAATAACTAAGCCGAAACCGGACATGCCATCAGCTGCCGCTCCGGATCGGGAGCATGCTTGGTCGTCTCTCTAACCAGGAGACCCACCATGGAAAAGGAACCAGCATGCACACCTAACAAGCAGCTATCCAGAACACCCTGGAACAAAGGCAAGCTCATCGGAGCCAAGCCTCCTCTAAAGCCAAGCCACGTCTGGTCGATACGAACGAAGCTGCAAATCGAACGCAAAACGCGTGATCTCGCGTTGTTCAACTTCGCTATCGATAGCAAATTGCGCGGTTGTGACGTCGTCGCCGTTCACGTCGATGACGTTGCCCCAAGCGGCTACTCAATGGACCGCGCGACCATACGGCAGAAGAAGACCGGCAGGCCGGTACGATTCGAGCTGACGGACCAGTCGCGAATGGCCATCGACGACTACCTGAGAAAGACCGGGCGACAGCCAGGCCAGTTTCTGTTCGCCGGCCGCAAAGATGATGGTAAGCGCGGCTTGACCACCCGTCAGTACGCTCGCCTCGTCCAAGAGTGGGTCGCCAGCATCGGCCTCAACCCCGCGAAATTCGGCACCCATTCCCTGCGCCGAACAAAGGCGGTGCTGATCTACCGGCGAACTGGCAATCTCCGGGCTGTCCAGCTTCTGCTCGGTCACTCCAAGATCGAGAGCACGGTGAGGTATCTCGGCATAGAGGTCGACGATGCGATCGAGATCGCGGAGAAGATTGATATCTGACCGGCAGTCGAAATACTCCCAACAACGGACGTGCTCGGCGACGTCTTTGGCGTTGCCGAGCATGCCGAGCTCGATGTCCACACATGGGATGTCGCTGCCGTGCGGTTGAATGCCTGCGTGAAATTCTGGCTCCGCTTAATCGGCGACTGGCCGACCGACCCGAGATCTGTCGTGGTCCCATTGACTTCTAATTTCAGCTAGCAAGATTTCCCGACGGCAATGGGCCGCGCGCTCTTGAGCTCGCAGCGCCGATGATTTGACATTCGTCCCAATCTGGCTTTCAATTTTGACGTCCAGGGCGCTGCGAATCCAACCGCGCAACCGCCCACCCGGTCCTGAGAGCCAGAGGGGATCGCTACAAAGCAAGCGGTCCTCCGCTGCGGGCTCTCGATCATACCGGCATCTCGCGACTCAACGGTGTTGGAACGCACGGGAGACGTGCGTTCTTTTCATCAACTCGCGAGGAACGACCAACATGAAAACGTCGAACGACCACCGCAGCCCCAAGGCAGGCCGGATGTCTGTCGAAGCAGCTCCGAAAGCAGCTTCAATTCAGGCCAAAATTGTGAAGATCACAGAGACGTGGGACACGTTCCGGAAGGCCAAGTTTGTTCGGGTCTCAATTCCTCTGAAGCGACACTACTCTTCCGCCTTCGATCACGATCAAGTCGCAGAATCGCTTCCAGTGGCTGCGGTGGCGACGATCCTTCGGCAGCACTTTGAAGAACAGATTCAGGAGTTGAACGAAGAGATCGTCGCCCTTGGGTTTGAGCCAACCATCCTCAGCTTGGAGCCGCGCTCCGAGGAAAAAGCATCCGAATAATCGATTGGCGCTGGCCCTAGACTCCAAATCGGGGCCAGCGCCGACCCTGACAACAAGTCATTTCTTATTATATTTCAGGAAGCTGGCGCGCCCGGCAGGACTTGAACCTGCGACCCCAAGATTAGAAATCTCGTGCTCTATCCAGCTGAGCTACGGGCGCGAACTGGATCGATACGGTTCGGTACACGGTTCGCAGAAAATCGGCCATTCGCCAAGCCCTTGAACCCACTAAATTTTTCTCGGTCAGAACAACGACTTAGAAGGCGAGTGCTCTATCCAACTGAGCTACGGGCGCGGAGTGTGATCGCTACATCGTCGGAGTGGACGGCGTCACGCCACGCGAGCGACGCCGCAGCAATTAATGGGTCCAGTTATCGCGGCGGCCGAATTGGAAGTTGTCGGCGTAGGCTTTGCGGAGTGGCTTGCGCGGCGTCGGCTCGATGACGGTGTAGGCGAGGCCGTTGCGCGTCGCATAGGTCATTGCTTCTTCCTTCGTGTCGAAGGCGAGCTTGACCTGCTGGCGCATGTCAGATGACGACGTCCAGCCCATCAACGGATCGATCTGGCGCGCCGCCGAGGGCTCGTATTCGAGGATCCATTCCCGCGTGCGGCCCTCGCCGGACTGCATCGCCGTCTTGGCCGGCTTGTAGATCCTCACTGTCATGGTTCGACCCGATCTTGATCAACGTCGATGTATATGGTCGGGGCGACAGGATTTGAACCCACGACCCTCTGCTCCCAAAGCAGATGCTCTACCAGGCTGAGCTACGCCCCGATGCCCTCTGTCTGCCGTTTCGTTCGACCGGGGTCAAGGGCGGCTTTATTTGCCGGTTGAGCGCCACCCGTTTAGGGCCGGGTGGCAGACGTGAAATGTCGATGGCGGACCTTGTCGCCGGGCTTCAAGCCCAGGCGCTTGGCGGCACCGCCCGCAATTTCGAGAACCGCTGCCACGGGTCCATTGGACGCAATGATGTCCTCGGAGTGCGGCTCGGTCATTGCTTCGATCCGGTGCACGGTTCCGTCTGACCGGATGAATACCATGTCGAGCGGGATGTAGGTGTTGCGCATCCACATTGAGGTCTCACGCGGCGGCGAATGCGTGAACAGCATACCGCGGCGCTCGGGCAGTTCGGTGCGGTACATGAGGCCTAACGCCTGCCGAGCCGGTGTGTCGGCGATCTCGACATCGAGAGTCACGACGCCGGCTTTGGTCACAATATCGAGCTTTTCGGTTGACTGGGGGGCTGGGTCCGCCCGGCCGTCGCGCGCGGTCGCCACAGCCAGACCCAGGCCGCCGCTTAAAAAAGCAAGGGCCGCCCCCAGGGCAGCCCTCGTTGTCTGTCGACGCTGTGCCATACCTCATCCCTTCATTGCAGGGACGGCGGCCATCAATGCGGGGACGGCGGCACTCCCTGTGCCGGACCATCCGGACGCAATTCCGCAGCCATCACGCCTTTTGAACCATACCCCCAGCGCACCAGAAGAGTTTGCCCGGGCCGCAGTTCCGTAAAGCCGAACCGGCGTAACGTTTCCATGTGGCAGAAAATATCCGGCGTGGTTTCGCCTCGCGTGAGGAAGCCAAAGCCACGGACCCGATTGAACCACTTGACGGTGGCGCGCTCCCAATCACTTTCAGCCACAACCTGCACGTGCGTGCGCTGCGGCAGGAGCGATGGATGAATGGCCGTGCTCTCGTCCATCGAGAGAATGTGGAAGGCCTGCATGCCCTTCGGACGCTTCAGAACCTGACAATGGACGCGAGCGCCCTCGTAGGCCGTTTGATAGCCGCCAGCCCGCAGGCACGTGACGTGCAAAAGTACGTCGGTGAGACCGTTGTCCGGGACGATGAAGCCATAGCCCTTCGAGACGTCAAACCACTTGATGCTCCCGGCGATCTCCACAACCTCGACGCCATCTTCGAGACTTGCTGCGTCAGCCGCTGTCAACTCACCGGCGACCATTGTCGCCGGAGACCCCTTGACTTCCCCCATTTGCGTGTACCCCGCTTACTTGTGCTCTCTCTACTGCTGCGCCCCTCTAGACGCCCCGACGATCATCCGACCGTTGCCCTCTCCGCGAAGGCCGGACGATGCCGGTGTGTTAACTATGCCAAGGCGTAGCTGCGCCGCTACCCCCAATTTTTGCCTCATGGCCCTGCCGACCCGCTTCTTCACAGGAAGGTACTAAATCTAACCCTCGGATAAAGCTTGGCTAAAGCCACCCTTCCCCAAAGATGGAGTTTCTTGGGCATAGTATTTTTGAATGGTGTTCAACCGTCAAATGCACATTGAATAACTGACATCCGGGCGACCGAATCGCGGTGCTTGATTCGCCTGCAACCAGCTGGTTCTGGTTACTTTGGTTCGTGCCCGCTGACGGGTCTTGGCAGCTCCCCATCCACCAGTTATCCACATGCAGCCGGGGCGCTCTGCTCTGTTATGGCGCGGGATGGCGATTGACGGCTGGCCCTTCAGCCACACCTTTTCACCTCGATAAAACCAGGAATGGTGCATGCGATTTTTGCATACGATGGTCCGCGTCACTGATCTCAGCGCGAGTTTGCGCTTCTATTGCGAGCAGTTGGGACTGATCGAAATCCGGCGGTTCGACAACCCTGTTGGACGATTTACGCTGGTGTTTCTTGCTGCTCCTGGCGACCAGCCGCGCGCGGGGACCGAGAGGGCACCGTTGATCGAGTTGACCCACAATTGGGACCCTGAAATCTATGACTCAGCCCGAAACTTTGGCCACCTCGCCTTCGAGGTCGACGACATTTACGCCACCTGCCAGAGGTTGCAGGCAGGTGGCGTGACCATTGCGCGGCCACCGCGTGACGGGCGAATGGCCTTCGTGCGGTCGCCCGATCTCGTCTCGGTCGAGTTGCTGCAAAAAGGCGCGGCACTCGCGCCGAGTGATCCGTGGACATCCATGCCCAACACCGGAACGTGGTAAGCCTCGCGGCCTGATCGAACGAGAAAGCTCCCCTCCCTTTGAAACACGTTGCCATCATCGGTGCGGGCCCCGCTGGCCTTGCCGCCGCCGAAATGCTGAGCCAGCACGGACTTCGCGTCACCGTGTTTGATCGCATGGCCTCGCCGGCGCGCAAGTTCCTCATGGCGGGCCGCGGTGGCCTCAATCTCACTCATTCGGAGGCGTTGGAAACGTTCCTGCCGCGCTACGGTGCGCGTGCCTCAGACCTTGCGCGATATATCGAAGTTCATCCACCCGTAGAGGTCGTCGCATGGGCCGAGGGCCTGGGCCAGGAAACCTTCGTCGGCACGAGCGGACGCATTTTTCCCAAAGCGATGAAGGCTTCGCCGCTGCTGCGCGCATGGCTACGCCGCCTCAACGCACTGGGGGTTGAGATAAAGCTGCACCAGACATGGCAAGGCTGGAGCGAAAACGCACAACCACTCATCAGCGACAACGGCGAGACGCCGGTCGCATTTGCCTGCGACGCAACGATCCTGGCGCTTGGCGGCGCGAGTTGGCCACGCCTGGGCTCGGACGGATCTTGGCGCGCGATCCTTCAATCGGAAGGAATAGCCGTCACACCATTTACACCTTCGAATTGCGGTCTTCTCATCGATTGGAGTGAGCATCTGAAATCGCGTTTTGCGGGCGAACCCTTGAAGCGCGTCGGGGTTACGTTCGAAGGCGAAACACAGCGCGGCGAAGCGGTTGTGACGCGCAACGGCTTGGAAGGTGGCGTGGTTTACGCCCTCTCGTCCACGATTTCTGAACGCACACAGGGGGGGTCGTGGGTTGTTATCAGCCTCGACCTCAAGCCCGACGAACCACACGAGGTTATCGCCAACCGTTTGCGCCGTCCGCGCGGCAAGGATTCGGTTTCCAATTGGCTGCGCAAATGCCTGAAGCTCGCGCCCACCGCCATCGGTATCCTGCGCGAGGCACAGCGCGACCTGCCCCACGATCCCGATGACCTCGCCCGATTGATCAAGGCGTTGCCTTTAACGGTGAAAGGCACGTGCGGTCTGGACCGCGCGATCTCCACCGCTGGCGGCGTCGCCTTTGATGGGCTCAACGATAAGCTGATGTTGAAAGCGCGCCCTGGAACGTTCGTTGCCGGAGAAATGCTCGACTGGGACGCCCCCACCGGCGGCTACCTGCTGCAGGCGACGCTCGCCACCGGACTGGCGGCGGCACACGGCGTCATGCAGTATTTAGGCGAGTGATGGCCGCAGCCGACCGCTGCCGCCGCGACCGTCTGCCGGCAATCCCTGGGACGGGATTGCGCTGCAGTGCATAAACGCAAAAATTTTCTCTCTGTGCGCCCACCGCGCAAAGCAATCCGTTCTTTTTTCTACTCAAGGCTTCAATTGCGGATTGATTTCGCTTAAGTTCCGGAAATTCCGGAGGCTCTTCCATGACGCACCCTTTATCCCAACCGCAGCCCGCTGGGGCCGCGAGCCAGCCAATTTCGCCCGCAGCAGGCGCCGCCGAGGCTGCCAGGCTCGATGACGCGATCGCCGCTGCGCCGGACCTCGTTGCACGGCTTCGTTTGATCGCAGACCATGTCCCCGGCCGCGTCGCCTTTTCCACCTCACTGGGCATCGAGGATCAGGCTGTTTTTGCCGGCATCGCATTGGCAGAACTGCCGTTCGATGTTTTCACTCTCGATACCGGCCGCCATTTTCCCGAAACTCTGGAAACGCTCTCAGCGACGGAGGCGCGATACGACCGGCGCATCCGCATTGTTTTTCCCGACGCAACCGAGGTTGAAGCGCTGGTCGCGCGCGATGGCATCATGGGTTTCCGTCAGGCCATCGAAAACCGCAAAGCCTGCTGCAATGTTCGCAAGGTGCATCCTTTGAACAAGGCGTTGGCCGGTGCCGACGGCTGGATCACGGGTCTTCGCCGCGATCAATCGGCTGGCCGCGCGCACGTGCCCTTTGCCGAATGGGACGCAAACCTTTCTCTCATCAAACTGAACCCCATCGCTGATTGGTCACTCGAAGCACTTGAAGCCTACGTGGAGGCGAATGCCGTGCCCGTTAATCCTTTGCACGCGCGGGGCTTCCCTTCCATCGGCTGCCAGCCGTGCACGCGCGCCATTCACCCGGGCGAAGACATCCGCGCCGGTCGCTGGTGGTGGGAGAACGAAGATGGGAAGGAATGCGGGCTGCACAATCGCCCGAAAGCTCAGGATGCCGCTGCATGACTGTAGAAATTTCACATCTCGATCTGCTCGAAGCCGAGAGCATCCATATTTTTCGCGAGGCGGCCGCTCAATTCCGCAAACCCGTGCTGCTGTATTCGATCGGCAAGGATTCAACTGTTCTTCTGCATCTGGCTCGGAAGGCTTTCTGGCCCGGCAAACTGCCCTTTCCGATCCTGCACGTGAACACGACGTGGAAGTTCAAGGAAATGATCGCATTCCGCGATCACTGGGTGAAGGAGTTCGATCTCGATCTGATCGAGATGACGAACCACGAAGCGATCGCCAAGGGCGTGAACCCTTACGACTATTCGCCATCGATCTACACGGACATCATGAAGACAGTGCCGCTGAAGGCGGGGCTTGATCAACACGGGTTCGATGGCGCGTTCGGCGGCGCGCGTCGCGACGAGGAGGCAAGCCGCGCGAAGGAGCGCGTCTTTTCCTTCCGCGCAGAGGGTCATCGCTGGGATCCGCGCCGGCAACGTCCTGAGATGTGGCGCTTGCTCAACGGCCGGCTGGGCGCGGGTGAAACCGCGCGCATCTTTCCGCTTTCGAATTGGACCGAGCGCGATATCTGGCGCTACATCCTGCGCGAAAAGCTCGATGTGGTGCCTCTCTATATGGCGGCCGAACGGCCAACCATCGAGCGCAACGGCCAAATCCTCATGTATGACGACAATCGCTTTCCCTTGAAGCCAGGCGAGACGCCGGTCATGCGCTCGATCCGGTTTCGGACGCTTGGCTGCTGGCCGCTCACGGCCGCCGTCGAATCGAACGCCGTCACGATCGAGGAGGTCGTTGCGGAAACGCTCGGGGCTCGCAACTCGGAGCGTTCCGGCCGGTTGATCGATCACGATCAAGTGGGCGCCATGGAGAAGAAGAAGCAGGAAGGTTATTTCTGATGACCGCGCAACCGGCCATGAAAGATTTGAACGTATCGACGCTCGTGACGCCAACTACCGGCGTGATCGCGGACGTGGCGCCCGAGCTTTCCGGAATGCTGCGCGTGCTGACGTGCGGTTCTGTGGACGACGGCAAGTCGACCCTCATCGGCCGCCTGCTCTGGGACGCCACCGACCTCTTCGACGACCAGCGCGCTACGCTCGAACGTGGCCGCAGGGTCGACGGGGGGCATCCGGATTTTTCGCTATTGATGGATGGTCTCGTTGCGGAACGTGAACAGGGCATCACGATCGATATTGCGTGGCGATATTTCGATACCAAGACGCGCCGCTTCGTCGTGATCGACAGCCCGGGACACGAACAGTACACGCGCAACATGGCGTCGGGTGCGTCGCACGCGGATGTCGCCATCATGCTGATCGATGCGCGCCATGGCATCAAGGTGCAGACACGCCGCCATGCCGCGATCCTCGATCTCGTCGGCTTGAAACGCGTTGTGCTGGCGGTCAATAAAATGGATCTGGTCGATTGGTCCGAAAGTCGCTTTCGCCAGATTGAGCATGACTTCCGCACGCTGATGTGGCGCTTCGGCTTTCGCGAGGCGGTCGCCATTCCGGTCGCGGCGGTCTCTGGCGACAATGTCGCCGAGCGATCGAAGCACATGGCCTGGTATACGGGACCATCGCTGCTGGAACACCTGGAAGAGATTCCCAGCCGAGGCACGGAGCCGGTCGGTGCGTTCCGCATGCCGGTGCAGACGGTGCTGCGCGACAGTCGCGCGGATTTCCGCGGACTGGCCGGCACGATTTCTTCAGGCACGGTTCGTGTGGGCGATACGGTCGTCGATCCGGTCAGCCGCCGCTCCGCCAAAGTGCAACGCATCGCCACCATGGATCGCGATTACCAGGAAGCGGTTCAGGGACAGGCCGTCGCAATCCAGCTCGATACTGATCTCGACGTATCGCGCGGTTCGGTTCTCGCCGCGCCTGAAGCCGCGCCCGTCGTCGCCCGCACCATCGAGGCGCGTTTCGTGTGGCTTTCCGAAATTCCTTTCGACAAGCGCGGCAGCTATCTGGTGCGGACGGCCACCGATCTCGTGCCGGTGACGAACATCGAGATCAAATCCTTGCTCGATCTCGACTCGCTCGCGGTCCATCCCGCGACAGCATGCAAGGTTAACGATATTGCCATCGCCAATGTGGCGCTCGGCCGCGCGACGGCCATCGATCGCTTCGTAGAGGCGCAGGAGACTGGCTCGTTTATGCTGGTCGATGCCATCTCCGGCGCGACCATCGCGGGCGGCACAGTCACATCTGCAAGCCCGGATATTCAGCAACAGGACAATGTTTTCGTGCTGACGCGCGCCATGCTCGCCCGGGGCCTATCCTCGGACATTGCCAACACGCCGGAGGGAGAGGCGGAATTCCGACGGCGCGCGAACGAGGTCGCGTTGCTGCTTCGCTCGGCGGGGGTCGCCGTCGAAGTTGAAAGCCTGCCCGACTATGTGATTTAGCTGTAAGGGACTAGTCCGCATCCATCGCGGAAACCTCGGGGGGCCGCGAGCCAAGACCGCATGAGCGAAGACATACTCTTTTACGTGATCGTCGGCTTCGTCGCGCAGATGGTCGACGGCGCTATCGGCATGGCTTACGGCGTGACCTCGACGTCGGTAATGCTCAGTTTCGGCGTGCCACCAGCCACCGCCAGCGCGTGCGTGCATGCCGCCGAAACGTTTACGACCGGCGCGTCGGGTCTGGCGCATTGGAGGTTCGGCAACCTCGACCGGCGGCTGATCTGGCGCCTTGCCATTCCCGGCTCCATTGGCGGGGCGATCGGGGCCTACGTGCTGACCAATATTCCGGGCGACGTCGTCAAGCCGTTCATCAGTGGCTATCTGCTGCTGATTGGCGTCTTCATCATTTACAAAGCCGTGCACCGCAAGCACTCGTTCATCGACGAACCGCCCAAGAACATCGCGCCGCTCGGCTTCGTCGGCGGCTTCGTCGATGCCATCGGAGGCGGCGGGTGGGGGCCGATCGTGACTTCGACGTTGCTCGGACAGGGGACGCAGCCGCGGTTCACCATCGGTTCGGTGAACATGGCCGAATTCTTCGTTACACTTACGATTTCAGCGACGTTCATCGCCACCATCGGACTTGAGCTATGGCCGACAATCCTCGGGCTTGTCATCGGCGGTGTCATCGCGGCCCCCTTCGCGGCCTATGCCGCCAAGTATCTGCCACCCAAGATCCTGATGACCCTTGTGGGCACCGTCGTGATCCTGTTAAGCGCGCGCACCATATATTTGGCCGTCTTTTAATTCCTGGCCGGCATTGCCTTGCGCGGTTGGCGTGCCTTGCCTAGACTTCCCCCTCGCACATCCACGTGGAGACGGTCTCGATGTTACAATTTTCGAGCCTCGCCGAAGTCGGCGCTACGCTGCATTCGTTCGCGGCCGGTGAAAAGGTTTTCAAGCAGGACGACCCGGCCTCGCATCTTTATGTGGTGCGCAGCGGCAAAGTGCAGATCGTAACCTATGGCACCATTCTTGAGAATGTGGGGCCCGGCGGCGTTTTCGGCGAGATGGCGCTGATTGACGAAGCGCCTCGCAGCGCGGCGGCCGTTGCGATGGAGGCGACCGAGGTGATGGAATTGAGCCGCGCACAGTTTCTGGCGTTGGTGCAGGAGACGCCGGAATTCGCGCTGCACATCATGGCGATCCTGGCCAACCGCATCCGCAAAATGAACGACAGCCTCTAACTGCAGCGACGGCCGCCGTAGCCCTTGGCCTGCCCGTGTCGACTGTGCGCTCGCCGCCTCACACTTTCGCCAGCACGATGTTTTCGTGAAAGTTGTTCCCCGCCGTCGTCGCCTTCACAATGCCAGCGCGCACGACGAAGTTGCCGAAGTGCTCCCCGGCGTCGCGCTCTTTTGCGTAGCGCTTGATGATTGGTTCAAGAAGTTTGAGGATCTGCTCGCGGTTGACGTCCTGCGCGTAGAGCTTCGACAAGCGCGAGCCGTCGAATGCCGCGCCGAGATACAGGTTGTACAATCCCGGTGCACGGCCCACGAAGCCGATTTCTGAAAGATACGGACGGGCGCAGCCGTTCGGACAACCCGTCATGCGAACGACGATGTCGTCGTCGCGCAGGCCCGCAGCATCGAGAATTTCTTCCAGATCCGTCACCAGGCTCGGTAGGAAACGCTCGCTTTCGGCCAGTGCAAGCGCGCACGTGGGCAGCGCCACGCACGCCATTGCATTGCGGCGCAGGCCCGAAGAGGTGGCAATCATTACGCCATGCTTTTCCAGGAGCGCCTCAATCTTCGGTTTGTGCTTGGCCGTTACGTTGGCGATGACCAGATTTTGATTTGAGGTGACGACGAAATCGACGCCGCCAGCCTCAGCGATCTGTCGCAGTGCCGTGCGCAACTTCATCGTGGCGGTATCTTTGACGCGCCCGTTCTCGATGTAGAGCGTCAGATGCCATTTTTTGTCGGCGGCCTTGCCATCAAGCGTCTGACGCCAGCCGATCGGATCGCCGGTCGACGTAAAGGTGAAGGGACGCGGATCGCCAAGTTTGGTGCCGAGGCGCTTTTCCACCTCGGCGCGGAACGCGTCAATCCCGACGCGCTCAATGGTGTACTTGAGGCGCGCGTTCTTGCGCACGGACCGGTTGCCCCAGTCGCGCTGGACGGTCACGACTTTTTCGGCGACATCCACGGCCTGATCCGGCGTGCAATAGCCGAGCATGTCGGCTGTTCGAGGGAAGGTGTCGGTTTCACCGTGGGTCATGCCCATGCCACCGCCGACGGTAACGTTCCAGCCGACCACTTCGCCGGCATCGAGAATTGCGATGTAGCCGAGGTCATGGGCATAGACGTCGACATCGTTGTCCGGCGGCACCGCGATGACGGTCTTGAATTTACGCGGCAGGTACAGCGTGCCGTAGATGGGCTCGCTCTCCGGCTGCGCGTTGCCGGCACTCTCGATCACCTTCTCGTCGTCGAGCCAGATTTCGTGATAGGCGCCCGTGCGCGGCAGCAAGTGATCGCTGACGGCCTTCGCCAGATGCTCGGCCTGCTTGTGCGCCTTCGACAGGAACGGATGCGATGCCGACATGACGTTGCGGTTGACGTCACCGCAGGCGGCAATGGTGTCGATACAGGCGGCATTGATCGCCTGCATCGTGCGCCGCAGGTTCGATTTGATGACGCCGTGGTATTGGAATGTCGCGCGCGTGGTCAATCGCAGCGTGCCGTTGGCAAAGGTAACGGCAATATCGTCGAGCTTCAGCCACTGGTCGGCCGTCAACGCGCCGCCCGGCAGCCGCAGACGGATCATGAACGAGAACGCCTTCTCGAGCTTTTTCTTCGTGCGCTCGGCGCGAACGTCGCGGTCATCCTGCATGTAGGAGCCGTGGAATTTTAGAAGCTGCGTATCATCCTCGTCGATGGCGCCGGTCTCGACATGGCTCAGACCGTCGGCAATCCCACCGCGCAGCAGGCGGCTATTCTCTTTGATGATTTCATTCTTGGCGCGTTCGGTCATGTCGATCTCGCTCAATACACATCGCGCTGATAACGGCCGGCTTTGGTCAGTTCTTTGAGCTTGGCGCGACCGGTGTCCTCGTCGCCCTTGGCACCTTCGGCCAAGATCCTGACGAGCGTGCTGTCGACGTCCTTCGCCATGCCCTTTTCATCGCCGCACACATATAGATGCGCGCCCTCTTCGAGCCAGGCCAGAATGTCCTGGCGCTGCTGCCAGAGTCGATGCTGCACGTAGATCTTCTCCGGCTGGTCGCGAGAGAATGCGACGTCGATGCGGGTCAGCGCGCCCGCGGCCAAGTGTTCTTGCCACTCAAGCTGATACAGGAAGTCGTTGGTGTAGTTGCGTTCGCCGAAGAACAGCCAGCTCTTGCCCTTGGCGCCGCTTTCGATGCGGTCCTCGATGAAACCGCGATAGGGCGCAACGCCTGTGCCGGCGCCGATCATGATGATCGGACGGTTGCCGTCGGCGGGCAGCGCGTAGTGGCGGTTCGGCTTGACGTAGATGCGTACCTTGTCACCCACTTTGCGGCGGTCCGCGAAGTAGGTTGAAGCTACGCCGCCGCGCTTGCGCCCATGGCTCTCCCAGCGCACCGCTCCAACCAGAAGATGCGCTTCACCCGGATGGGCCTTGATGCTGGAGGCGACGGAATAAAGGCGGCCCGGCAACGGGCGCAGCAGCCCGATAAGTTGGTTCGGCGTCAGTTTCTCCGGGTAACTGGTCAGCAGATCGACGAACTGGCGGTCGGAGGAAAACTTTGACAATGCATCGCCGTCGAGGAGTTTGGCGACGTCTTTGCGGCCGGTCAGCTTGGCATAGGCGTCGACCGTGGCGCGCGACAGAGTGGTGATGTCGTAACCCTTGGCGAGTTTGAGGACGAGACTTGCGTCGCTATCAAGACCGGCAGCGCGCGCCACTTCGGCAGCAAGTGCCGGATCGTTTTCCGGCAGCACGCCGATTGCGGCGCCCGGCTCATATGCAAAACCGTCGGCTTCAACCGCAAGCTCAACATGATAGGTTTCGCGCGTGGAGCCTGAGCCGTTGAGATCGACGAGCGCGGAGACCTCGGCTTCGGCTGGGTCTTCGGCGGTGTAAAGCGGCTCGGCCGGTTCATCATCGACCGAGACGCCCTTGAAATCGACATGCACCACCGTTGCCGACGCATTGTCGATCGCAGGAGAGAATTTTTCCAGCAATGCATCCGTCCAGGCGGCGGCGGCCTTGGCAAAGTCCAGATCGAGATCAATCCGATCGTGGATGCGCGTCGCCCCGAGATCGGTCAACCGCGCGTCGATTTTTTTGCCTGTTTCGCAGAAATTCACATAGGCGGTGTCGCCCAGGGAGAGCACGGCGTAGCGAACCCCGTCGAGGCGCGGTGCCGCGTCGCTCATCAAATCTTTATAGAAGTCGACGGCGCGCTGTGGGGGATCGCCCTCACCCCAGGTAGAGACATAGACGGCGAGATTCTTCATCTTGGCTAGCGCAGCGACATCAATGTCGCCCATGTCCATGATCTTGGCATCGCAATTAAGTTTTGCAGCCGTCTTCTTGGCTTTGTAGGCGAGAGCCTCAGCGTTGCCGCTTTCGCTGCCGTACAAAATCGTCAGCGGAATACGTGGACGCTGAGCCGAAACGGCCTGGACAGTCGCCACCGCACCCGTGCCACCTTGGGCCGCGTCCAGGCCCGCCAGGAACCCCGACAGCCAGCTGCGCTGCAGCGGTGTCGAGCGCTGCACGAGTTGATTGAGAAAAGCCAGATCTTCGGCGCTAAACGGCGCGTTCTTCGGGAACGGAGGCAGGGCCACGAGGTCTCTCTCCTTAGACGGCGTTGGGCCTTAGAGGGTATCGGGGGCGGAAACGGAAAGGGTCCGTTCGCTCGATTGATCGGGCGACGCGCGATAGACATGCACCTTGTCCGGCATCGTCAGGTTGGCCTCGCTCCACGCCAGATTACCAAAGATGATAGCGGGGCCGCCGATGCCAAACGCGCGAATCGCATCGGTGAGATCGGCGAGCGTGGTCGCGACGGCGCGTTCATTGTCACGCGTACCATTCTCGACAACAACAACGGGCATGGACGGCAACGCCCCGGCCGCAAGCAATTTCTGACGCAACGTGCGAGCCGTGCGGACACCCATGTAGATGGCGAAAGCTTGATGCGGGGCAGCCAGCGCGGTCCAGTCGAGATCTATTTCGCCGTCGGCCGTAGCGCCTGTGACGAGCGAAAACTGGCGCACGCTCTCGCGAAGCGTAAGCGGCAATGCGATGCTTGCCGCGCAGGCGTGCGCAGCCGTGATGCCCGGCACGATTTCAACCTCGATACCGGCGGCGCGGACAGCGGCAATTTCTTCCGCGGCACGGCCGAATACGAAGCCGTCGCCGCCTTTGAGCCGGGCCACGACCTGACCTTTCAATGCTTCGCGAACGAGTATGCGGTTGATGTCATCCTGCGACGTCGACGGGCCGCCGGCTTCCTTGCCGACGGGGATCACGATCGCGTCGGCGCGCGCATG
Organism: Hyphomicrobium sp.; assembly: GCA_022844105.1. Classification (GTDB taxonomy): domain Bacteria; phylum Pseudomonadota; class Alphaproteobacteria; order Rhizobiales; family Hyphomicrobiaceae; genus JAGVSR01. The sequence goes on from JALHMJ010000020.1 coordinate 22,513, forward strand.
CGCCAGAACGCTATCGCCCACCAGACGATCGACGACCAAAACGTCAGCCTCCGCGATAAGGCGGGCGGCGCGCAAGGTCAGTAGATCGGCGCTGCCTGGACCGCAGCCGATCAGTTGAACGCGGCCTGGCGCCATAGCGCCTGCCACACGAATTCCTGTCATAGGCACCTCTCTGAAGCGGTCGCTACGATCATTGTCGCCGCTTGGACGTTGTCCTGCGCCGGCCAACGTGACCGAGCCCACCTCAATTCCGCCAGCGCCCGCGAAATCGAAGCTCCACTTGTTGTCTGCTTCCACGTGGCGGCGGACAATAGCACAGGAAAATTATGCTTCAAGTGAAAACGCGCCAGGGCCTTAGGTAGAATGCTATTTCTCTCCAGTGGCATTAAATGAGGCGTTTTTTGCGCGATTCCAAGAAAGTTCTGCTTTGCGACCCTGTCACAACGAACTGCGCGGGACACTTGCGATTCCGATCTACGACAAGCTTGCCTTATCGGCAGCTAAAGTTCTGTTAGGCCACACGCTTTCGTGACTCCAAGTGACTTGAAGGTCGGGGTTCGATCGTGTTCTTAGAACTTATCGAGATTGGCGCGAAGCCAATTTCCGGAGTGATCAGGGCGGGAGACCCTGCTGCGACGGAACCCCTCAGTTGGGGCTGAAGAACGACAAAAAAAACCAACGCGACTGTCTTTGGAGGACATCATCATGAAGACCTGGACCAAACCCGCCGTGCGTGAGCAAGAAGTCGGCCTCGAAGTGACCTCGTACCTGCCGGCAGAGATCGACGTCATCTAAACGCTGGATGTGCGGCCTGTGCTTCGCTGAGCGCGGCGCCGGCATAAGCTGACGCGGCGGCCAACCATGGCCGCCGTGATCGTTTGCGCGTTATCATCGCGCCTCTCAAGCCTGCCAGGACATCATGCTGATAAAGGTGCTCGGGGCATCCGCCGGTGGCGGATTTCCGCAATGGAATTGCAATGGGTCAATGAGCGCCAGTGCGCGGACCGGTCACCCGGGATTTGCGCCTCGCACACAGTCGTCACTCGCGGTTTGCGCAGACGGTCGTCGCTGGGTTTTATTGAATTGCTCGCCGGATCTGCGCCAGCAACTCGCCGCTACGCCCGCCCTGTGGCCAGACCCAATGGGGTCTTTGCGCAATTCGCCGATCAAGGCGGTCATCGTCACCAACGCGGACGTCGATCACATCATAGGCCTGATAAACTTGCGCGAAGGTACGCCGTTTACCATCTACGGCTCCGATCGCGTCTTAAAGACCATCCAAGCCAATTCGGTTTTCAACGTCTGCAATCCAGAACTCGTGCCGCGAATTGAGTTGCCGCTCGACCAACCGGTGGTTCTCGAAGATCACGGCGAAGATCTGGGACTGACCGTCGAAGCGTTCGCCGTACCGGGCAAAATCGCCTTGTTTCTCGAAGATACGGCCGGTGGGAAGTCCTTCGGCAGCCGTGATGGTGACACCATCGGGCTCAAGGTCACTGAAACGGTCAGCGGGCGCTTTTTCTATTACGTGCCGGGATGCGCGGAGGTCGATCCGCCGCTCGCCAATCGCCTGAAGGGCGCTCCTCTCTTATTCTTTGACGGCACGCTCTATACCGACGACGAAATGATCCGGCAGGGATTACTGAATAAAACTGGCGCTCGGATGGGACACATCTCAATCTCCGGGTCAAACGGTTCGATTGCCGCGTTCAAGGACCTGGACGTGGCGCGCAAAATCTACGTGCACATCAACAATTCCAACCCCGTACTCGACGATCACTCCCCAGAGCGTAAAGTGGCTGAAAAGGCCGGCTGGGAAGTTGGCTTCGACGGAATGGAGATCATGATATGACGGACGTCCATCTGAAGGGTACCGCCCGCACCGACAATCGCCTCTGGTCTGGGCAGGAATTCGAGGCCGCTATCCAGGCGGTGGGTGCGGAGCGCTATCATGACAAACACCCGTTCCATAAGCTGCTGCACGGCGGCAAGCTGAAGAAGAGCCAGGTCGCGGCCTGGGCGTTGAACCGCTATTGCTACCAATCGGCCGTGCCGCGTAAGGATGCGGCCCTCATCAGCCGGACGCTGGACCGTGAGCTTCGCCGGGAGTGGATGCACCGCGTCCTGGAACATGACGGATATGGCGATGACACCGGCGGCATCGAACGCTGGCTCGTACTGACCGACGCGCTCGGACTTGAGCGCGCGTACGTCCAGTCGATGCGCGGCGCTCTGCCGGCGACGCGTTTCGCGGTCGAAGCCTATGTCACGTTCGTTCGCGAGCAGCCGCTGACCATTGCGGTTGCCTCCTCGCTGACGGAACTTTTTGCGCCCAAGATTCACAAGGAGCGCATCGCCGGCATGCTGGAAGGCTACGATTTCATCAACGACACGGTGATGGGATATTTCAAGAAACGGCTCGTGCAGGCGCCGGCCGACGCCGATTTTGCGTTGAACTACATCAAGCAGCATGCCGCCACACGCGCCGAGCAGGAAGCCTGCGTCGATGCCGTGCGGTTCAAGTGCAATGTCCTTTGGGTGCAGCTTGACGCGCTCCATCATGCCTATATCAACGGCAACGTGCCGCCCGGTGCGTGGCAGCCTGAGGATGTCGGCACATGAGTTTGGGTCAATACGCCAAGCGCGAGCGAACCTTGATTACGGGCGCGTGCCGTCCGAGCCTGCCGCGTTTTGTAAAAATGCGGCACGATGCTGGTCGGGGCCGCTGGATACTTTTGGCGCCCGAACGCGTGTTTAACCCCGACGACATCGCGGTCGCCGTGCTGCAAAAGTGCGACGGAGAGCGGTCAGTCGCCGACATCGCCGGCATTTTGGCCGACGAGTACAAGGCCCCGCTCGACCTCATCTTGAACGACATCATCGACATGCTGCAGGACCTCGCAGACAAGGGCGTGCTGAACGCTGGCGAACTGTCCCAACAATAAAACGGAGCGAAGCCATGAACGAGGTCACCCCCGTCGAAGCAACAGCCGTCAGCGCTGTCGATCCGTCGTGCGCCCGTGCACCGGTCGGCATGCTGTGCGAGCTGACGCATCGCTGCCCATTACAGTGCCCGTACTGCTCCAATCCCACGGATCTGGAGCGTGTCGCGACGGAACTGACCACGGCGGAATGGCAGGATGTCATGCGCCAGGCGGGAGAGCTTGGCATCTTGCAAGTCCATCTTTCCGGTGGCGAACCGACCGTCCGCAAGGATCTGGAGGACATTCTCGACGCGGCGGTCAAGGCAGGGCTTTACACAAACCTCATCACCGCTGGCGTGACGCTCGGCCGCGAGCGCATGATGAAGTTGGCCGAGATCGGCCTCGATCACGTGCAGCTTTCAATTCAGGACGTGGATTCGGATAACGCGGATCGCATTTCTGCTTACAAGGGCGGGCTTGCCAAAAAGATTGAAGTTTCGCAGTGGGCGAAAGAGGCCGGTATGGCCTTAACGATCAATGCGCCGATCCACCGCCAGAACATCCTCAATGTGCCGCGGATGATCGAGTTTGCGATCGAGTGTGGCGCCGGGCGCATCGAGATTGCACATGTGCAGTATTATGCCTGGGCCCTCCTCAATCGATCGACGCTCATGCCGACGCGCGAGAGTTTCATGACGGCGGCCAAACAGGTCGAACAGGCGCGCGAAAAATACAAAGGCATCATCGTCATCGACATGGTCGTGCCCGACTACTATGCAAAATTTCCCAAACCGTGCATGGGCGGATGGGCCAAACAGATCCTGAACGTCACGCCGTCGGGGCGCGTGCTGCCGTGCCATGCCGCCGAGTCGATTACGCACCTTCAGTTCGATAACGTGAAGGATCGCAGGCTCGCCGATATCTGGCTCAACGGCGACGCTTTCAACAAGTATCGCGGCACCGAATGGATGCAGGAGCCGTGCCGGTCCTGCCCACGCAAGGAAGTCGATTTCGGCGGCTGCCGCTGCCAGGCTTTCGCGCTGACGGGCAATGCGACGAATACCGACCCGGCCTGCTCACTCTCTCCCTTGCACGAAGAGTGGGCCAAGGTGGCTGAGGTCGAGAGCCACTCCACCCCTCCCGAATTTGTCTATCGCCGGGTCGGCGCCGCAAAGGTGACGGTTGGAGGCACTTGAGCCCGGACGCTTAAAGCCACTGGCAGACCGGTGAATCTCGGTGTAATAAACGCGCCGGCTGAAATCTTCTTCGCCTTTCCGGGCGTTGATGTTTCACCGAGCCGCGGGGTCGTATTCATCCGGGGTTCAGGTGGACTTTGGCAACGTAACAGCTAGGGTCGTAATAAGTGGATCCACGGACCGTCAACAAAGGTTACCGTGCCACGTTCGGGAGGAAGTGCAGATGATGAAGTGGGTTATTGCCGCCGGGTTGATCCTGGCTGCTCCGTTCGCCGCCTCGGCTCAGGACGCCGAAGCCGGAAAAGCCGTATTCAAGAAGTGTGCTGCTTGCCATCAGATTGGCAAGAACGGTCTTGGTCCAAACCTCCAGTGCGTTGACGGCCGTGCAGCCGGCACGGTTGAAGGCTATGCGGGTTATTCGGACGCTGTGAAGAAGTCGGGCATCACCTGGGACGATGCCAAGCTTCTGTCGTGGTTTGAAAAAGACGATGCCGTTATCCCGGGCAATAAGATGATCTTCCCGGCCGGCGTCAAGGATCCGACGGATCGCGCCAACCTGCTCGCCTACATCAAGAGCGAGTGCAAGAAGTAAGCTTGCTACCGACGATAGATTTTTGAACCGTCGCCGGAGTTCCCGGTGGCGGTTCTCTTTTTTGTTTCAACGGAACTCCGGAACCAGACCAGGCATCGATGGCCAGGGGCTCAGGCAGCGCTTGCCGTCAGCGGTCGGGCCAGAGGCTACAATCATCGGTTTTGATTGCGGCCGCCAGCTCGGTCACCGAACGTCCCCGAACGAATACATCGGGAGCTATATCGAGCAGCGGCACGAGAACGAACGAGCGCTGCTCGATATAGGGATGAGGCAGCTTCAAATCCGGGTCATCGACCGTTTCGCCGCGATAGGTCAGGACATCGACGTCGATCAATCGCGGGCCCCACTTGACCTGCCGGACGCGCCCCATTTCATCTTCGACGGCCAAGCATCGGCGCAACAGATCGTGCGGTGGGACCGATGTCGCGACGGAAATCGCCGCATTGGCAAACCAGTCCTGCTCGGCAATTCCCCAGGGAGCGGACCGGTAGAGGCGCGAAGCGCGGACGAGACGCACCGCGCCATCTCTACAGAGCAGATCTACAGCGCGGGCGATGTTGCCAGCCTTATCACCGACATTGGAACCGATGCCGATCAGAGCGTCGAAATCCGGCGCAGGCTCAGTCATATTTGACGTAGGCAAAGCGCGGATCTGCTGGCGTGCCTTCGAGGGAGTTGCTGGTATCGGATGCCGGCTGCCACTGGATGACTTCTTCGATCTTCTTGGCCAGATGCAGGTCCTTGTCGGTGATCCCTTTGGCCGAATGGGTCATGAGACGAACTTCGACCCAAGCATAGGACGCTGTGATGTCGGGGTGATGCCATGCGGCTTCGGCCAAATGGCCAACCGTATTGACCACCATCAAGGTTCCCTTCCAGCTGTTCGTCTTGTAGGTCCGCCTGATCCACCCATCCTCCAGCCGCCAAGTGGGCAAATTCTGTTTCAGCCAAGCTTCGACCTCGGCTGCCGGCATGGCTTTGTCGCGGGACAGGGTCATTCGTGCAATTCCTTGATGTGGCAGGGATTGACTTTTGCTGCGTCACCGTAGATCGACTGGGGTCCGCCTTCAATCGTCTCTCGCATTCCGGTGCGACGCTTTTTGCGACCCGGCGCCAACTTCAAACACTCGGGCTCATTCGACCGATGCGGGCCATCACCGTCAGTGCACCTGCCCGCCTGCACCTGGGGTTTGTCGACCTCAACGGGTCGCTCGGACGCAAGTACGGCTCGATCGGACTGGCCGTTAATCAACCGGCCACGGTTTTGACCGTTCGCGAGGCTGAGCGCCTGTCAGCGAGTGGACCCGAGCGCGAACGCGCCGAGAAGGCGTTGCGTCGCTTTGCGGATCTTTATGGCGAAGGCCAGTCGTTTGCAGTCGAGGTCACGCACGCCATTCCGGCGCATGCGGGGCTGGGTTCTGGGACGCAGCTTGCGTTGGCAATCGGCGCGGCCATTCGGGCTCTGGCGCGCCGTTCGGTTTCGGATCAATCCCTTGGCGAAATCGTTGAGCGCGGGGCCCGGTCTGCGATCGGGATTACCGCTTTTGAGCGAGGCGGGTTCATTGTCGACGGCGGACGGGGCACCCTACAACAACCACCGCCAACGGTTGTCCGCCTTGATTTTCCAACTGACTGGCGCGCCATCCTGGTTCTCGACCCGCGCGATGTCGGCGTGCACGGGGAAAAAGAAACGGCCGCATTCCAGGCGCTCCCCGAATTCCCTGAAGCCCTGTCGGGACATTTGTGTCGCCTGACGCTGATGCGACTTCTACCGGGCATTGTCGAACATGACATTGCGGCGTTTGGGGCCGCGCTGAGCGAGATCCAGTCGATTGTCGGACAGCATTTTTCAGCGGCACAGGGTGGCGCAGGATGGTCGAGCCCGGCGGTCGGGCACATCGTCAAGCGGCTCGGCGAGGCCGGGGCGAGCGGCCTTGGACAGAGTTCATGGGGTCCAACCGGCTTTGCATTTGTCGATAGCGAGGCTGCGGCGCAGCGCCTCTATTCTTCTTTAGTCGAAGAGGCTAAAGCGGTGCGGCTCGAGCTTAGGATTGTGCAGGGTCGCAACTCCGGCGCCGTCATCGGCCCCGCCTGACCTTGACGGTCAATAAAATTCTTCACGGGAGATCAGAACAATGAGCGAAGCGACACCCATCCTGCACATGCTGGACCCGCGCAAGCACGTCAGCCCGTTCGACGTGAACATGGCTGCCGACGCGGGCTTCAAGGTGATCGTTCCCTACACGAACGTCGAACTGACCGACGTCACGCCGCTCATTCAGGATGCGATCTTCTCACGCCCGCCCAACTATGGTGTTCGCACCGGCTTCTTCATGGGCGGGAAAGACGCCATCGTCGCGCTCGACATGCTCGACGCGGCCCGCAAGGCGCTGGTGCCACCGTTCGAATGTTCGACGTTCGCCGATCCGGCCGGCTCATTCACCACGGCAGCAGCCATGGTCGCGTGTGTCGAGCGGGTCTTGAAGCTGAAATTCGGTCGCTCATGGAAGGGCGTCAAAGTCGCCGTGTTCGGCGCGACCGGCGTCGTTGGCTTTGCCTCCTCGATCATCGCGGCACTCGAAGGCGCGCACGTGCAGCTCGTCGCGCACCGCGGGGTCGATCGTGTCATCAAGAGCGCTGCGGTATCCAAGGAGCGGTTCGGCGTCGATCTCGAGCCGGTGAACGGCGAGACGGTTGAACAGCGTGGCGAAGTGATTGCCAACGCGGAGGTCATCTTTGCTGCCGCCGCAGCCGGCGTGCAGGTCGTTTCCAAGCAACAGCTGGCGACTGCCAAGAACCTGCTCGCGATCGCCGACGTGAACGCCGTGCCGCCCGCCGGCGTCGAAGGCATGGATTTGTTCATGGACGGCCAGCCCCTCGGTGAGACCGGCGTTCTGGGTGTCGGACCGCTGGCCATTGGCGACATCAAATACAAAACGGAGTCGGAGCTGTTCAAACAAATGCTCAGTTCCGACAAGGCGCTGTCGCTCGACTTCCGCCACGCCTATGCCAAGGCGAAGGAGCTCACCGGGCTCGTCTGATCGCTGCGATCTGATCCCCTCTCCCCGCATGTGGGGAGGGGGTTAGGGTGAGGGGCAGCCGCTTATTCAGAGCGAGAAGCTGCCCCTCACCCCAACCCTCTCCCCATTGCAAGAGCAATGGGGAGAGGGAGTAATATGGCATCCCCAGAACCATCCTCGCCGCCAACGGTTCTCATCGCTGGCTTTTCGGGACGGTCGCTCGCACAATCGGCACGGCGGGCGGGCTATCTGCCACTGGTCGTTGATTGCTTCGGCGATCTCGATACCCGCGTGGCGGCGCATGATTTCGTTTGCTTGCCGGCGCGCGTGCAGATCGGCTTTACCCGCCGGCCGCTCCTCGACGCTCTCCACGCTCTGGCGGACCGAGCGCCCAGCGCGCCCATCGGGCTCGTGCTCGGCGGGGGCTTTGAGTGCAATCCGAAACTCGTCGCCCGGCTCAGCGAGCACTTTCGACTGATCGGCAACAGCGCGGAAACCATCCAGCGCGTCAAAGACCCCACTGTGTTTTTCGGAACGCTGGCCAACCTTGGCATTCGTCACCCACAGACTGAAATCAAACCGCCGGCAGATCGGACGGGATGGCTGATGAAGCGGATCGGCGGCAGTGGCGGGCTGCATATCCATTGTTGCCCCGAGACATTCGAGCCAGACGCGCGGCGTTATTTTCAGCGTGAACATCCAGGCGATGCGATTTCTGTTCTGGCAGTCGCAAGTCCGCGCGGAACGGCCGTCGCACTCTCGCGACAATGGCCCTCACCGCGCCGGCGGCGGCCCTATCGCTATGGAGGAGCCGTATCCGGGCTGGCGGTGGAGGCGGACTTGGAAGCGTATCTGATCGATAGCGCCGTGACGGTCGTCAACGCGTTCGGTCTGACAGGACTCGTATCGCTCGATTTCGTCGTCCATGACGGCGAACCGCTGCTGCTCGAAGTCAACCCGCGGCCTGGCGCCACACTCGACATTTTCGACGATGCGTCGGGCAGCCTTTTCGCGTCCCACGTTGTCGCGTCCGCGGGTGATAATCCGGCCGCTGTGCTGAAGGATCGCTGGGCTCCGCCGCGTGCGGCCGCCGCCGCATATCTTTACGCCGACCGGGGATCATTGACCGTCGAAGCCCTCGACTGGCCAGAGTGGGTTGCGGACCGGCCGGCGCCAGGGACGGTGATTGCTCGCGGCCAGCCGCTGGCGACCGTGACTGCGACAGCGTTAACCAGCCGGGATGCGGAACGCCTCTGCCGTGAGCGCTTATTGGCGCTGGCTGAACTCGTGTATGAAGGCTCGAAACGGGAAGGACACGTTAGACCATGACCATGCATTTCAATCAGGCGCCGAGCGTCAATGCGCGTGCGGCCAGAATTGTTGACGAGATCGTTGCCAATGCCGCTGCGTTACGCTGCGCGGTATCAACGGGAGCGGGCGGTGAGCGCCTTGTCGATCTGGGCGCGAATGTTCCCGGCGGGCTGGAAGCGGGGCGGCTTCTTGGCGAAGTTTGCATGGGTGGTTTCGGCACGGTGCAGATCACATCGTCATCGGGGCTGCCTAACTGGCCGCTCGGCGTTGTCGTGCATTCCTCCAACCCTGTGATTGCTTGTCTTGGCAGCCAATACGCAGGCTGGACAATTACCGAAGATGCGAGCGGGTTCTTCGCGTTGGGTTCGGGGCCAGCACGCGCACTCTCGCGGGTCGAGGACCTGTACAAGGAGCTCGGCTACGTCGATCATCACAACAAGGGCGCCCTGGTGATCGAGGGTGACAAGGCTCCCCCCACAACGGTCGCGGCGAACATCGCCGCAGCGTGCGG
>JALHMJ010000021.1 GCA_022844105.1 Hyphomicrobium sp.
GCCGCATCACATCTATTGTTCGGTGCCGCATTATCGTTTGAAGGATCTGCACGCGGTGCTGCTCAGTGATCCTGACTATCGGGAAAAGGGGATGGTCGTGCACGGCGTTCTCGGCGAGGGCTCGCCCGGAGCTCCGTCGATCGTGGATGTGCTGGGGCCGCGCTATTCCTGGAACAGTCCTGAGATCAGCGTGCAGGTCAACACGTTGGAACGCGCGGACATCAACGACAAGGATGGAATCGCGCGCCACAGCGAAGCATCGCGGTAGGGCCGACCGGTTTGACGAGGCTGACTTGGTATGCGGATTGGGCGAACAACGAAAAAGGGCCGCTGATGTAGCGGCCCCTTTTTGTTGTCTCGATGCGAGAGCGCCGAAATGATTTCGGCAGCGCCCGTAGTGTTTCGGCAGCGCCGTGTCAGGTATTCATCTGCTGGAAGAATTCGCCATTCGTCTTAGTCGACTTCAGCTTGTCGATCAGGAACTCGATCGAGTCCATCGTGCCCATCGGATTGAGAATTCGACGGAGGACATAAACCTTCTTGAGCTGATCCTTCGGGATCAGGAGGTCTTCCTTGCGCGTTCCGGAGCGAGCGACATCGATCGCCGGGAAGACCCGCTTATCGGAAACCTTGCGGTCAAGGATGATTTCGGAGTTACCGGTGCCCTTGAACTCTTCGAAGATGACTTCGTCCATTCGCGAGCCGGTCTCGACAAGAGCCGTCGCGATGATGGTGAGCGAGCCGCCTTCTTCGATGTTACGCGCGGCGCCGAAGAAACGCTTCGGACGCTGCAGGGCGTTGCTGTCAACGCCGCCGGTCAGCACCTTACCGGAAGAGGGCACGACGGTGTTGTAAGCACGGCCGAGGCGCGTGATCGAGTCGAGCAGGATCACGACATCGCGCTTATGTTCGACGAGGCGCTTGGCCTTCTCGATGACCATTTCCGAGACCTGCACGTGGCGCGATGGGGGCTCGTCGAACGTGGAGGAAATGACCTCGCCTTTGACGGTGCGTTGCATGTCGGTGACTTCTTCGGGCCGCTCGTCAATGAGCAGCACCATCAGATAGCACTCGGGATGATTGGTCGAAATCGCGTGGGCGATGTTCTGCAGTAGCACTGTCTTACCGGTGCGCGGGGGAGCAACGATCAACCCGCGCTGGCCTTTGCCGAGGGGCGAGACGATGTCGATCACACGGGCGGAAAAATCCTTGATCGTTGGATCTTCGATTTCCATCTTAAGCCACTTCGTCGGGTAAAGCGGCGTCAGGTTGTCGAAGTGAATCTTGTGTTTGGTGGCCTCGGGATCTTCGAAATTGATCTTGTTGACCTTGACCAATGCGAAGTACCGCTCGCCCTCTTTGGGGCTTCGGATCTGGCCTTCGACGGTGTCGCCCGTGCGCAGCGCGAAACGGCGTATCTGGCTCGGTGAAATGTAGATGTCGTCAGGGCCGGGCAAGTAATTGGCGTCGGGTGAGCGCAGAAAGCCGAAGCCATCCTGCAGCACTTCAACGACGCCGATGCCGGCGATTTCAATATCTTTCGCAGCGAGCTGTTTCAACGTCGCGAACATCAATTCCTGCTTACGCAGGGTGCTTGCATTTTCAACGCCGACCTCTTCCGCGAAGCTCAACAACTCCGTCGGTGTTTTGCGTTTGAGGTCTTCAAGCTTTACTTCAGTCATTCATGTACTCCGCGTGGCTGCGGCAGAGGGGGTATTGTGGCCGCGCGCCAAGGTGGGTGGGGAGATGAAAAGCGCAGTCTGGTGACGCGCTTGGTTGTCCGGTACGAGCCGCTGACTGGGGCCGACCTGGACCTATTCGCGACCGGAGAGACCGCGAAGTCTTGTTCGAGACGGACGAGTGTTAGCAGAATCGTTTGAAAAGCAAAAGTCTTTCCTACGCATCCGGTGGCTTCCAGACGGATCCGTCGGTCAGACGTGGCTCAAAATGGTTTCACAATTACCAGGATCACAATCGCGACCATCAGCACCGTCGGTACTTCGTTCACGATCCGCCAATGGCGTGGCGGCTTCTCGTTACGGTCCTGGCGAAAAGCTCGGGCCGAAGCCGAGAAATATCCGTGCACGCCTGATAGCGCAATAACGAGGACAATTTTTGCGATCAGCCAGCCGTGGGTGAAAAACTCCTGCTGCCATGCAAGCCAGAGCCCAAGCACCCATGTGATCACCATCGCCGGCGTCATGATGATGTTGAGCAGCCGCCCTTCCATGATCTTGAACGTTTCGGATTGGACGGAGCCTTTCGGCGCATCGCAATGGTAGATAAACAATCGCGGCAGATAGAGCAGCCCCGCCATCCACGAAATAATCGCCACGACGTGGATCGCCTTGATCCAAAGATAAGCGCTATCGCCAAAAATGAAGATGACCAGCGCAGTGATCGCCACGGTTAACACAAGCGCCGCGCCAGCCCGCGAACCGGCTGATTTATTCTCAACTGCCGTTGTCATGCATGAACCTTCGCGAAGGCACGCACGCGCTCCATGAGGCGAGCGACATGGTCGGGGGGCGTGTCGGGCACGATGCCGTGGCCGAGATTGAAAATGTGGGGCAAGCCGCGCATGGCTTGCAGCGTCTCATCGATGCGCCGGTCGAGGGCTTCACCGCCTGCAACGAGGAGAAGCGGGTCGATGTTGCCTTGGACGGCGACGCCTGCGTCCTTGGCGAGCACGCGCATATCGTGCAGCGGCATCGCGGTATCGCAGCCAACGCCATTGACGCCGGTTTCCTTGACGAACCCGAGAGCATTTGATCCCGCACCACGTGGAAATCCGATTACCGGGACGTTGGGATGGCGCTTTTTCAACTCCCGCACCAAGCGTGCCGTCGGAGCGGTGACCCAGGTTGCAAACTCGCGATCGGGCAACGTACCGGCCCAGCTATCAAAGACCATGACGGTGTCGGCGCCGGCCTCGATCTGTTGGCTCAAATAGTCGACGGACGTGTCGACGAGAATATCGATCAGCTGCTGGAAGCCTTTCGGGTCGCGGTAGGCGAAGCGGCGGGCCGCAGCCTGGTCGGATGACCCTTCACCACCGACGACATATGTGGCCACCGTCCATGGCGCGCCGCAAAAGCCGATCAATGTGGTCTCGCTGGGGAGGTCTTGCCGAAGGCGAGCAACCGTTTCGCAGATCAGTGCGAACTTTGTGCCTGTTTTAGACGGATCAAGGCGGTTCAACTCGGCAGCCGATTGAATGGGGTCGAGTTTGGGACCTTCGCCTTCGAGAAACGACACGCTCTGGCCCAGGGCATCCGGCACAATGAGGATGTCTGAGAAGAGGATGGCGGCATCGAAGCCATATCGCCGGATTGGTTGCAATGTCACTTCAGCGGCAAGAGACGGTGTGTAGCAGAGTTTGAGAAACCCGCCGGCTTCGCCGCGCGTGGCACGGTATTCGGGGAGGTACCGGCCTGCCTGGCGCATGAGCCAAATAGGTGGCGTCGGTAGGACCTGGCCGCCGAGCACTTGCATCAGCTTGCGGTTCTTTTTGCTGTCTGTCCCTGCCGTCGTCATTCGCGTCCCTTTAATCTTGAAAGAGAGTCTTCTTGGTTTTTGTTATGACTCTTAGACCGAGGATTGCGGTAATTCAGATGAACTACCCAGGTTTTCCAACGGTTCTTCGTTGTGTACCGTTCGCCTGACAGGATCTAGTGGCCGCAACGACAGGCCCCTACCAGGGCCGGATGCGGTATGGGAAGTCAAGGTGTTGCCAAACAACGTGCAGTTGCAACCGCTGGGGATACCCTGGGGAGACGTGACGCACACCGTCAGCAGAACGTATCAATCCCCAATCGGGGAGGAAAACGAGTGGGGGCTATCCCGGCGGGTTCGAATGTGGGTATTTGACAGGCGAACTCCACAGTGACGACGGGACAGGATCGCCGGTGTGGCCGGCCCCGTTGATAACCCGACCCGTTGTCCACAGATGCCCAACACCCTGCCCAGCTACTATCACATGCATCTCGTCTCCGATTCGACAGGAGATACGTTGACGGCGATCGCCAAGGCGGCGGCGGCGCAGTATTCGACGTTGAAGCCGATCGAGCATATGCATCCGCTGGTGCGAACGCCGCGTCAGTTGCGGCGTGTCCTGCAGGAAATCGAGCAGGCGCCTGGCATCGTGTTGTACACGGTGGTCAATCGTGAACTCGTGGCTGAACTTGAAGACCGGTGCCGGGAATTGAATGTTCCGGCGCATGCCGTGCTGCAACCGATCATGCAAGTTTTCGAGTCGTACCTTGGTGCCCCGCAGACGCCGACCGTCGCCGGCCAGCACGTGCTCGACGCCAGCTATTTCAAGCGCATCGATGCGTTGAATTTCACGATGCAGCACGACGACGGGCGGCTGCCGGAAGATTTGAATAAGGCTGATATCATCCTGCTGGGCATTTCGCGGACGTCGAAAACGCCGACCAGCATCTATTTGGCTCAGCGTGGGTACAAAACCACCAATCTGCCGCTCGTGCCTGAGATCCCGCTGCCGCCGGCGCTGACAGGGGCGCATTCTGCTTTCATCGTCTGCCTGATCGCGAGCGTGGACCGCATAACGGAGGTGCGCCGCAATCGCGCGCTGCTGATGTCTGACCGCGATATCAACGCCTATGCCGACCGAACGCAGATCGCCGAGGAGATTGCGTATTCCCGCCGGGTCTGTGCCGATCACGGCTGGCCCGTCATCGATGTCACGCGAAAGTCCGTCGAGGAGACCGCGGCGACGGTTATTCAGCTGATGAACAATCGTCGTTCCGAGACCCGGGGCATCGAGAGCGCGTCATGACGCGGGGGGCTCTTATTCTGGCGTCCGGGTCGGCGGCGCGACAACAGATGCTGGCGCAAGCTGGATTGCAGTTCGATGTTGTGCCGGCGGACGTCGACGAGGATCTTATTCGCGAGCGATTGACCGGGTCTGCAACGCACCGCGACATGGCCGTGGCGCTGGCTGAAGTCAAAGCCTGTGCTGTCGCCGTGAAATATCCGCACGCCACGGTGATCGGCGCCGACCAGATCTTGAGTTTTCGCAATCAGGTCATGTCGAAGCCGGGTTCACGCGAAGGAGCGCGCAAGACCCTTTTTGCTTTGCAGGGTGGCACGCATCAGTTGTTTTCGGCCGTTACCGTGGCGTCCGGCGATCGGGTCTTATGGCGAACCGTTTCAACAGCGACACTCGCGATGCGTTCGTTGTCGACGCACGACGTCGAGAGTTACCTTGACGAAGTGGGCGATCGCATCTTCGGCTGTGTTGGCGCTTACCAAATTGAAGGTCCGGGTATTCGATTGTTCGAGCGGATCGAGGGCGATCATTTTACAATCATGGGAATGCCTCTGTTGCCGCTCCTTGGTGCTTTGCGCGAAATCGAGAGCATGAGCGCATGACGCGAGCGTGTGTCATCGGCTGGCCAATTGCGCATTCGCGTTCGCCGGTCATTCACGGCTATTGGCTGCGGACGCTCGGTATCGAGGGAACCTATACGAGAGAACCGGTCAGACCCGAAGACCTGCGATCTTTTCTGGCGACGTTGGGCGATCGCGGCTTTGCCGGCTGCAACGTGACGGTGCCGCACAAAGAAGCAGCGCTGGCGCTGGCGGTCGATGTGGATGCTGCCGCTCGAGCGATCGGGGCCGCTAATTCGTTATGGCTGTCGAATGGACAGCTGTGCGCGTCGAATACGGACGCTTATGGGTTCATGACTTACCTCAATCAAAAGGCGCCGCAGTGGTGCCAGCGTGATGCACCGGTGCTCATTTTGGGCGCGGGGGGGGCTGCGCGTGCGATCGTGCATGGCTTTCTTGAAGCGGGCGTCGCAAAGGTCATTGTCTGCAATCGGTCTTTGTCGCGGAGCGAAGAACTCGTCGGGCACTTCGGCGCGCGCGTGTCAGCGCATCGGTGGGAAACGCGCCACGAGGCCGCAAACTTGGCCAGCGTCGTGGTCAATACGACGACGCTCGGGATGAAGGGAGAGGGTGATCCCGGTATCGATTTCAGCGGAGTAGCTGCCGACACCGTGGTCAGTGATATTGTCTATGTGCCGCTCGAGACAGCGTTTCTTTCGCGTGCCCGGTCATTCGGCCTGGCAACTGTCGATGGGCTCGGCATGCTGTTGCATCAAGCGGTTCCTGGATTTGAAAAATGGTTCGGCGTGCGGCCGCACGTTACCGCTGAGCTCTATGATCTTGTGCGTGCCGACATCGCGAGATCGACGTAATGCTGGTCGTAGGGCTCACCGGATCGATCGCGATGGGCAAGTCGATGGCCGCCGCGTATTTGGCGTCACGTGGCGTGTCGGTATTCGATGCCGATGCGGCCGTTCACGACATTTATCGCAAGGAGGCGATGCCTGCGATCGAGAGCGCATTTCCGGGGTCGACATCTGCGGTTGGCGTTGACCGGGCCGTGCTTTCGGAGGCACTGCAGCGCGATCCTGCCGGCTTCAAACGGCTTGAAGCGATTGTGCATCCGCTTGTGCGCTATAGGGAGGTGGCGTTTCTTCGAGAGGCGGCCGCTTCGGGAGCCAGAATTGCCGTGCTCGACGTGCCATTGCTTTATGAAACCGGGCTTGATGCGACACTCGACGCCGTCATTGTCGTCAGCGCGCACTCTCAAGCGCAGCGCGAGCGTGCGCTGATGCGGCCGGGAATGACGTCGGAAAAACTTGAGCAGATCCTCGCGCGGCAGATGCCGGATGAAGAAAAGCGGCGGCGAGCACATTTCGTTGTGGATACGAACGGTCCTCCGGGGCGCTCTTTGCACCAGCTGGATGCTATTCTGGCTGCGTTGAATGGGCGGCCCGCCAGAGCTTTCCAGCAAGATTGGTCGCCGCTTTGAGATTTGTGAATACCGGCCGGGGGGCTTTTGATCATGCTGCGCGAGATCGTGCTCGATACCGAAACGACGGGCCTCGATCCAACGAAGGGCGACCGGCTCATTGAAATCGGTTGCATCGAACTGTTCAATCGCATCCCGACGGGGCGCGAATTTCATCAGTTTCTCAATCCGGATCGCGATGTGCCAGCGGAAGCGCAAGCCGTGCATGGGATATCGACAGATTTTCTGCGCGACAAGCCGCGCTTTCCCCAGGTTGCTGACGCGTTCCTTGAATTTATCGGCTCCGATATCCTCGTCATACACAATGCGGCGTTTGACGTCGGCTTTCTTAGTGCGGAATTGGTGCGGGCGGGGAAGTCGGCGATCGCGATGAGCCGCGTCGTCGATACCCTGGCACTTGCCCGGCGTAAGCATCCGGCGGGTCCCAATAGTCTCGACGCCTTGTGCAAGCGCTACGGCGTCGATAATTCGAAACGCACAAAGCACGGCGCGCTGGTAGACTCGTTGCTGCTGGCCGATGTTTACGTCGAGCTTCTGGGCGAGCGTCAGGCAACGCTCGGACTTGCCCAGTCGGCGGCAGCGAAGCAAACGGCATCGCGGCGGGCGGGTGCGGCCCAACGAAAAGCCGAACAGCGCCCCCATGCTTTACCGGCACGTCTGTCGGCTGACATGGAGGCGGCGCACCGGGTGTTCGTGGAAACGCTTGGTTCCAATCCGGTTTGGCGGCGCTTTCATCCGCAGCAGGACATCAAGACCGACAAGGCTTCCTGAGTTATTGAAGCTCGGCGGTTTTGGCGAGTTCCTGCTGGCGGCGCACGTAGAGAGCGCCGAAATCGACGGGATCGAGCCACAAAGGCGGATAGCCGCCTTCGCGCGTGATATCCGCGACAATACGGCGGAGGAATGGGAAAAGCAGCGTCGGGCAGTTGACGAGCAGGAAAGGTTCCATAGCCTGCGGCGGGACGTTCTGCAGACGAAACGCGCCGCCATAAACGAGTTCGAGGACGTAGATTTTGCCGCCCGAATGAGAGGCGGTGGCAGTGAAGAGAATCGTACTTTCGAAAACGTCGGGACCCAGACGTTGCGCTTCGACATTGACCTCGAGCTGAACCGCCGGGTTTTCACCTTGCTTGATCTGTAGTTTGCCGACGCTGGGGTTCTCGAACGATAGGTCTTTGATGTGCTGGCCGAGAACCTGCACCTGCATGGAACCGGCTTCGGGTTCAGTCGCGGCGGCGGCGCCGTTCGTCTCGTCTGCCATGTTTTTGCTCATTTTGGTTGGGTCACGCGGAGCGCTAACACGCTGCTGCGTTCCTCGCAATCGCGGTGCGAACCAATTGGACGAACGGCTCAATCCGTCAGCTTTTATTGCGCGTGTCGTCGTCGACGCGCTTCCAATCGCCTTCAATGATGGGCGGGTTGCCCGGATCTTCTTGCGGCCCTTGACGTTCATAGCGGCTGGACGACCGTCGGACGATGACCGTCGAGGAGCCAAACAGCCGGGCAGCCAAGCCGCGGCGAATAAGCGTGCGCAGCGGCGGAATGAGAAGAAGTAGCCCCAGCATGTCGCCGATCGGTCCTGGTGAAATGAGAAGCGCGCCGGCAGCAAAGACCAGGCCGCTGTCAGCGAGGGGCTCGACCGGTGCGCGCCCAGCTTCCAGTTCGGCCGAAATCTTCTGGGCAACTTTGAAACCCTGTTGGCGGAGGATGCTGATCCCCATTGCCCCGGTGCCGATAATGAGAGCGAGAACCGGCCAAATACCGAAAGCCTGGCCCGCACGGATGAGCAGAACCAGTTCCAGCAGTGGAAAAGCCACAAACATCAGTAGTAGAAGCAGACGCATTCGTTCCAATCCAGGCTGCGACGCGGCGTGGCGGCAGGCCCCGCTGGGGCTTCACTGGGCCGCAGCCGTTCGCCGCGCCCTGCGATACAGTTGGCATCTATGCCATTGTGCCCTAAGGTCAATCCTAACACCAATGTAGAGACGGACGTCACTTCAGAACAGGTCCAGATGCCAGGACCAGCCATATTGAGCTGTGGTGTCTCGGGTTGCGACCCTACATGTCGTAGGCCCTCACCTTCACTCTCACCTGGATAATTGCCAATGGAAGGCCAAATCGATCTCTTCACTCTGTTGGCAATGATCGTTGCGGTTATTGCCGTTCTGAAGCTGCGCAGCGTACTGGGTCGCAAGACTGATGATGATGATGCGCGTATTGAACGGCGGTCGCGGGAAGAGGCGCGCAATGCGTCCACCACCGTGGGCGGGCCTTCGGACAAAGTCGTGACGCTGCCGCGCCGCGATCGGGAGGAGCCCGTTGCCGAAACGCGGGTCGATACGGCGGAAGTCGAGAGCCGCCTGCGGGCGTTTGCCAAAGGCGATGCGTCCGTTGCCGATGGTTTGCTTGCCATCCATAAGCTCGATACCGACTTCGAACCGGAAGCGTTTATCACCGGTGCCCGCCAAGCTTACGAAATCATCGTCACGTCGTTTGCAGAGGGCAACCGCAAGGCCCTGCGCGATTTGCTTTCGAAAGATGTTCTTGAGGGCTTCACCGGCGCCATCGGCGAGCGGGAAGCGAAGGGCGAGCGCATTGAGCAGAATTTTGTCGGTATCAACAAGGCCGACATTCTGGAAGCCGAAGTCAAGAGCGGCGTTGCCAACGTCACCGTGCGATTCGTGAGCCAGCTCATTACGGCTACGCGAGACAAAGCAGGCGTAGTGATCGCCGGAGATCCGACGCGCATTTCGGACGTGACGGACATTTGGACTTTCAGCCGTGATCTGTCGAGCGCAAAGGCCAAGTCCAATCCCAACTGGCGTCTCATCGCCACGCAGGACGCCCATTGATCAGAGATTGCGGCGCACGGTGACGTTGGATGAGCAGCACAGACGTCAGTTTTGCGCCCACGGCATTTGGCGCACTGCCCTATTGGGCGGCCGACGATCATGCAGCAGCTTTTGCGGCGTTTATGGTCTCGTGCCGGCGGTTGCTGGAGCGGGCGCGGGACGGCCTCAAACCTGATAGTCCCGAAGCATTGCTGCGGCTTACGCGGATCGCCGTCGACAGTTCAGGACACATTACGTCAGCGGCTGATGCGCGGGTATTCTTCGAAGCGCATTTCACGCCGCATTACGTGCGGCATGCTGAGCCGCGAGGATTGATGACCGGATACTACGAGCCGGTCATTCCGGGCTCGCGCACGCGCACGGAGCGTTACACGGTGCCTGTGCTGCGGCGGCCGGCCGATCTCGTCAATCTCGTCGCTGAATCGGAGCGTGGGGCAAAGGCCGAAGCGCTGACGCATGTACGCCGGACCGCAACTGGTACGGAGCCTTACGCAACCCGGGAAGAGATCGAAGAAGGCGCGCTGGCGGGCGAGGGTTTGGAACTCGTTTGGCTGGAAGATCGGGTGGATGCATTCTTCCTGCACGTGCAGGGATCGGGTGTGATTTTATTCGATGACGGCACCCGTGCGCGGATTACATATGACGGCAAGAATGGACATCCCTACACGTCAGTGGGCCGATACTTGATCGATGCGGGGCTCTTTCCGGCCGATCAGATGTCGCTGGATGCGTTGAAAGATTGGTTGCGTGTGGACATACCGCGCGGCGTTGCCGCCATGCGGCAGAACAAGTCGTACGTGTTTTTTCGCGAGCTGACAGGCGAGGCGGCGGGGTCCGCGCTCGGGGCGATGGAAATTCCGCTGACCGACGATCGCAGTCTGGCTGTTGACACCCGATTTCATGCGCTCGGCACGCCAGTTTACGTGGTGGCGCCCGCGTTGACGCACGCGGGTGGCCAGCACGGGTTTCATCGGCTGATGGTGGCTCAGGATGTCGGTTCGGCCATTCGCGGGGCGGAACGGGGCGACATTTATTTCGGCACCGGGGAGGCGGCCGGACGCAAGGCCGGCGTCACTAAACATCCGGGCAATTTTTTCGTGCTGCTGCCTAAGGCCGTGTCGTGACGAAGAAGCCCGGTCGCGGCGGCGGCCCGAAGCCGACGATCCTGACACAGGACGACCACGAGGTTTGGGAACATACTGCCAGTTCGCTTTCGCCGTTGAAGGGCGTGAAAGGCTACGTCCTCGAGGCGCTGCAAGGCGAAGAAGACTTTGCCAAACTCTTTGCGCCCAAGCCAGCGCCGGGGGCCAAAAAGAGCGCGCGCGTGGAGCCGCCCATGCCGCTGCCAACACAGCGCAAGGCACCCGAAATCAATCCGTTCGACCGCAAAAACGTGAAGAAAATAAAACGCGGCAAGATCGAGATCGAGGCGCGGATTGATTTGCATGGAATGCGGCAGGCGGAGGCGCACGCGGCGCTGATCCGGTTCATCCACGGCTCGGCGTCGATGGGGCGACGGTGGGTGCTCGTCATCACTGGCAAGGGTTCGCCATCACGGCATGCGCACGACGATGTTGAGCAACCCTTCGGCGAACCGCCGCGCGGGGTCTTAAAGCGCAGCGTACCGATGTGGCTGGCGGAACCCGATGTGCGCGGGCTGATCGTGAGTTTCACCGAAGCGGCACCCGAGCATGGCGGCTCCGGAGCGCTTTATGTGCATTTGAGGCGGGGGTAGGTCTCGCTCACTTACACGTCTTGCCCAGTTCGGTGAGGGCCTGTGTCAGGCCGCTGAGGGTGTATGTGTCGGTGGTTTCGGTGCCGCGCGCGGAGGTGGCGGTGACGTCGGCTTTGGAGCCCTTTTTCAAAGCCTCGACGAGTTTCAATTCTTGCGTGGCGTCGGCGACGTAGGCGCGCTCCTCTTTCGGAAATAGTGAGAACGTGTCGGTGCCCACCACGACGGTGACGGTGCTGTCGGGCTTGACCGGATAGCCCAGCTTGACGCTGACTTCTGAGCGGATGCCGTCCTTGGGCCAGGCCGACACATACAGTAGTGTTGAGCCGCGGTTGGCTGTGGTGGGTTTCTTTTCCGATGGCGTGGCGGCGGCGAAGCAGAGTTTGGCGTCGCCGCTCTCGTTCGCGTAAAGGCTCCAGGCGCCGAATGTGCCCTCGACCGTGGTTGCTTGGGCGTTGGCGGTCAACGGCAAGAGGCTCGCGACAATTAGGGCGGCGAGCGGGGCGGTTTCAATGATCTTGCGCATGTTTTGATGCTCGACTCGGTGTGTTTGCCCTGTCCCCGCGCGCGGAGACAGGCGGTCATTCAGTTCTGTCGCTCGCGACATTACGCGAGAACCGGCGGGACGCGTCAGCCTTTGCGGTTTTTCCCCAGCGGCGCGTGGCCGGTGGTTGGCGGCGCTGTGGTCGGTCCGCCTTCGTGGATCGGCCGGTCTGCGAAACGAGCGAGCGATTTGACGCGGTCATACATAACAATGGCGCCAGCCATGGCGACGTTTACGCAGAACGATGTCGGGATCTTGACCACATAGTCGCAGCGTTCGAGCAGCGGATCGGACAGCGAGCCGCGTTCGGGGCCGAGCACGTAGGCCGCGCGCAGCGGGTGACGAAAGCTTGGCAAATCGATTGCGCCCTCGACCAGTTCGATGCCGATGAGCTTGACGCCCTGTGGAAAAGCGATCTCGTCCAGGCCGTGCCAATTGTAATGGGGCAGGTGAAGCTGGCTGCGGGATGTATCGGCGTAGGCCTCGTGTGCAGAATAGTTCGCGCCGATCGTGAACGTGAAGGCGGCACCGAAGGCATGGGCGGACCGCATCAGGTTGCCAAGGTTGAGCGATTTCGACATGCGCTCGGCGCCAATGGCGAAATAGCCCCTCGCGCGGGGCGGCCACGAAGGCGGGGGCGGAGGAAAGCTCGGGGACGGCGGCTGGTCCTGGGACATTGGTTCCGGTGGTGGGGTGAAGGGCCCTTGCGCGGGACTGAGAAACGTTCCACGTGAGGCGCGGTTTGGACACGGGTCAAGCGTGGTTGGGAGATTTCATATGCGGGCGGTGCTGTGCAACAGTCTCGATGGGCCGGAGGCCCTGGTTATCGAGAATATGCCGGCGACGGAGCCTGGTCCTGGTGAGATCGCCGTGAGCGTGCATGTTGCGGCGTTGAACTTCTTCGATACGCTCATCACGAGGGGCAAATATCAGATTAAGCCGGACTTGCCGTTCTCTCCGTCCGGTGAGATCGCGGGGGTTGTGGCGCGGCTGGGAGCGGGCGTGACAGGGCTGCGGCCGGGCGATCGGGTGGCGGCGTATCTGGGCTGGGGTGGCGCGCGTGAAGAGGTGATTTTGCCGGTGGAGGCGGCGATCCCCATTCCGTCCGGGGTTTCCGATGAGGTCGCCGCGGGCGTTGCCATTACCTACGGGACGGCCCTCCACGGGCTCAAGGATCGGGCTGGCGTGCAGCCGAACGAGTGGATTGCGGTGACCGGCGCGGCAGGTGGTGCGGGGCTGGCCGCCATTGAGGTTGCCAAGTTGATGGGCGCGCGGGTGATTGCGGTCGCTTCATCGGACGAGAAACTGGCCATTTGCCGCGCGCATGGGGCCGACGCAACCATCGATTATCAGCGGGAAGACCTGAAGCAGGCCCTGCGCGAGCGGACCGGCGGGGCCGGCGTCGATGTCGTCTACGACTGCGTCGGAGGCGAAACCGCCGAGCCGGCGCTGAGAGCCTTGCGCTGGGGCGGACGCTTTCTCGTGGTCGGATTTGCGTCGGGCGACATTCCGAAGTTGCCGCTGAATCTCTTGCTTGTGAAGGGCGTGTCGGCGATCGGCGTGTTTTGGGGTGAGAGCGTGAAGCGCGATCCAGTGGGGCATCGGGCGAACATGGCGTTCGTGCTGCAGGCGGCGGCCGAAGGCCGGCTAAAGCCGCACGTGCACGGGGTGTATCCCCTGGAGCGGATCGTCGAGGCGATCGGTGTTCTTGAGCGGCGCGAAGCGACAGGCAAGGTTGTCGTGCGGGTGAAAGGCGATTGAGGTGTGCCGCAATGGAACGGGCCTTGTTCAGAAATTTACTTTAACCTATTGTAATGCATAGTTTTTTATCGATATCGTTCAGTCAAAATTACCCATCACAGACCATGATCCGAACCACGGCCCTGCGTTGGGGTCGATCAGACGGGACGGAGCTGTTTGGTGGGGATCGCCTGGCTAAATTGGAATTCGCTGTGGTGGCGGGTGGCGATGAGTTTTCTCGTCGGCATGTTTTCGTGCCCGCCGGCGAACGCTCAGACGCTGTTTGAGACGCTATTTGGATTTGGATCGTCAAAGCCGAAGGCGGAAAAGGTGCAGCGGTACCGGACGCAAGCCAAGCCGCAGTCCTATCGCGATTGGGCGGCGGAGCACAGCCAAGGCAGTCCGGCAGATGGCGCGGATTACCGCCGCGATCCGGCATTTGGCGGCAACTATAAAACCGTGTGCGTGCGGACCTGCGACGGATATTACTGGCCGGTCAGCCGGTCGGTGACCAGCGAGAGGTTTGCGACGGATGAGAAGCGCTGTGACGCTGCGTGCCTGGGTGACGCCAAGCTCTATTACCAACATAAAGATAGCGTCGATCCGAAAACGCTGATCGCTCTCGACGGGACACCTTACACGGGGCTGAAAACGGCGTTTTCGTATCGCAAGTCGCTGCTCAACGGTTGCGGTTGCCGGCCAGCGCCCTGGTCGACGGCGGAAGCCATGCGGCATCAGGAGTATCGCGTCGCTGAAGACGCCCGCAAGCTCCAGATCGCAATGGAGACGGAACGCTCACGGGCCGAGCGGCTGCGGCAAGACAAGATTGCGCAGATTATTGCTGCAACGCGCGAGGCCGTCCTGCTCGATGAAGCCGAAGAGGCAACGTTCGGTGAGGCGGTTGCGGTGGTGGGGGTCGAAGAAATCGCGCCGGTCGCACCTGTAGACAGCGTGGCGGCTCTGGAGGCCGAGCCTGAGTCTGAGGCCAGCCTGACAGGCTATGTCCATTTGCATGTTCTGCCCAATGATGTGGTCGAGGCGGAACTGGAGGACGCGCAGGCCGCTTCAGTGGGCGCGATAGAGGTCGCTGAACTGGAAGCTGCGTTTGCGGAAATCGCCGCACCGGCGGCGTCGTATGAAGCCACGACAGTGGCTGTGCGCAAGGCGCGCGTGCGTCCGGCGCGGAAGGCATCAAAACCCGTTAAAACCGTATCTCTGTTTGAGGGCTTTTCAAGCTTCGTCTGGCCGGGAGATGGCCCGGTACGGTAGGTCAATCGTTCTCGTCATCGAGACCCGCAAACATGGGACGCGCGCCGCGCAGCGGAAACGCTTCCTCGATGACGTAGGGACCGCCACCGATCCTGGGCTTGGATGAAAACAGCGCGAACGCCTCGATCACAAAGGGACGCGATCGGTAGAGCGCATGGGCCTGCAGAAACTTCGTGAGGTCGGGGATGGAGACGTTGCGCAACCGGGCGAGCGTCACATGAGGTTTGAAGGGGCGACGTTCCGGCGGGATGCCTGCTGACCGGGCAGCGCGTTCGTGAGCACGGGCCAGGGCCGCCAGCGCCGGCGAAGGGCCAAAACCGGCGTACAAAATTTTCGGGTCGTTGCCGCCCACGACATGCACACCTTCGATGGCGAGTTCGAAGACGTCGAAATCGATCCGCGCCAGTTCCTCGATGAATTCCCGAGCGAGGCGATTGTCGATGTCGCCGGCGAAACGGAGTGTGAGGTGAAGGTTGTCTTCCTCGATCCATGAGGCGCCCGGAAGCGGGCACTCGAGATCTGTGAGATCGCTCGTGACGTCATCGGGCAATCGAAGACCGGTGAACAGCCGCGGCATGGCATTTTTCCTCGCCTCACTGCCAGCCGCTCAGGACTTGGATTGCACCTTAGCGCGTCGCCCCTCGACTTCGCGCAACAGTTCCTCGACCTTCGGCATAATGTTTTCAACGATCACGGCGACGCCTTTGTCGTTCGGATGCATTCCGTCATCGAGGTTCATGGACTTCTGCAACGCAATTCCTTCGAGGAAGAACGGAAAGAGGATGAGCCCATGCTTGTCAGCAAGCTCTCGATACATGCCGTTAAATTCGCGCAGGTAGTCATCGCCCCAATTCGACGGCGCGCGCATCCCGGCAAGCAGAACGGCAATGTTGCGTTCCTTAAGACGAACGATAATACGTTCCAAATTCGCTTTGGCCTCCGCAGGCGGTTGACCGCGCAGAGCATCATTGGCGCCCAGTTCGAGGATGACGGCTTCCGTGTCGCGGGGAACTGCCCATTCAAAGCGTTCAAGGCCCGCCGCCGTGGTGTCGCCTGATACGCCGGCATTGGTCACGTTCACGGCGTATCCTTTGGCAGCCAGCGCCTTGGCTAGCTGGGCTGGAAAAGACTGGTCGGGCTTGAGCTGGTAGCCCGCTGTGAGGCTGTCGCCAAATGCTACAAGTTTCACAGGCGATTTCGCTTCTGCTGCTGAAACGCTCAGGGTAAAACCGGCATTGAAGACGATCGCGACGACCCCCAGATAAACGAGGCATAGAGCCCGCCAAGTGGTGTGTGCTCGAAACATTTTTCTGCCTCACGTCTCGTTCATTGCCCTTCAGTCACGTATATCCCTTGGCAGTGCAAAACAAGGCGCCCCTCGTTACAAAGGGGTCATCAAAAGGACCGCGCGTGACTTCACCCATTATCTCGCTGAGAAACGTCCACTTGACGCTCGACAGCCGTGCCGGACCGGTTGCCATTCTCAACGGCGTTGGACTCGATGTCGAAGCAGGACAGTCTGTCGCAATCGTGGGCCCATCAGGTTCGGGGAAAACATCGCTATTGATGGTGCTGGCCGGTCTTGAACGCGCAACTTCGGGCGAGGTTCGGATCGCGGGGCACGATTTTCAAGCCCTTGGCGAGGATCAGCTTGCTCGGGTGCGCGGGTCGACGATCGGAATCGTGTTCCAATCGTTTCATCTCGTGCCGACCATGACCGCATTGGAAAATGTCGCGCTGCCGCTCGAATTTTCTGGACGAGGCGGGGCTGAGGCGATTGCGCGCGTGCGGCTCGACGAGGTCGGGCTCGCGCACCGGTTAGACCACTATCCGGCGCAGTTGTCTGGCGGCGAGCAGCAGCGCGTTGCGCTTGCCCGCGCGCTGTCCATCGAACCGCGGATTTTGCTGGCCGACGAACCGACAGGCAACCTTGACGGCAAAACAGGCCGGAGCGTGGTCGATCTTCTGTTCGGTTTGAAAACATCTCACGACGCGACACTCATTCTGGTGACGCACGACGAGCGGCTGGCCGCCGAATGCGATCGCGTCATCCGGATGTCCGACGGACGCATCGTCGATGACAGACGAGCGAAGGCGGCATGAGCGTTGTCAGTCCCGTTCAAACGATGAGCACACGTCCGGTGCCGCTTTCACTTGTCTTCAAGTTGGCCGCGCGCGAACTGCGCTCGGGATTATCCGGCTTTTACGTGTTCATCGCGTGTGTGGCGCTGGGCGTGATGGTCATCACCGGCGTCGGTGCATTGTCGGACGCTTTGAAATCCGGATTTGAGCGCCAGGGTGCACTCCTGCTCGGCGGCGACGTCACGGTTGCCCGTCCGCATTCGCGGTCATCAGACATCGAGCGTCGCTGGATCGACGGCTTTGGTGCGTCGAGCGAGACGGCAACGATGCGAACCATGGGGCGCCGCCTCGATGGTGAAGATCAGGCACTGATCGAATTGAAGGGCGTCGACGGGGCCTATCCGCTGGTGGGTCAGGTTTTGCTGGAGGGCAACGGAAAACTCGGCGACGCGCTGGCGCGGGGTATCGTCGTCGATCCCATGTTGCTTGAGCGGCTAAGCCTCAAGATCGGTGATCGGCTGAAGGTGGGAGGTGCTGAATTCGTGATTGCCGCCGCGCTCAAATCTGAGCCTGACGGTCTCGCCGATCGCGTTTCCTACGGGCCGCGCGTCTTGCTGACGCTCGCCCAAATGCAGCAGACGGGGCTCATTCAACCCGGAGCCCTCATCCGCTGGAAATATGCAATTTCGCTGAAGGAGAGCTCTGATCCGCTCGAACAGCGCTTGGTGTCGTTTCGCGAACAGGTCAAGGCAGAGTTGCCGGAATCCGGCTTTACGATCACCGATCGACGCGATCCCTCCCCGCAAGTTTCGACGACGCTTGAGCGCTTGCGTCAATTTCTTACTTTGCTGGGATTGACGGCATTGGTCACCGGTGGCGTCGGTGTGGCTAACGCAGTGGCGACCTTTATCGATCGTCGGCGTAACGTCATCGCAACCATGAAGAGCCTCGGCGCAACCGGAGGGACGGTCTTTGCTGTCTTTCTGGTGCAGGTTCTGGCGATGGCCCTGATAGGCGTCGCCTGCGGGCTGGGGCTCGGCTTGCTCATTCCGCCAGTCCTGACGCAACTTTTCGGTGCCTACCTTCCGGTCGTTCCGGAGTTTTCCGTGTCGGCGCAAAGTGTCGGGCTGGCCATCGCGTACGGTCTTTTGGTGGCGCTCCTTTTCGCGTTGTGGCCTCTCGGGCGGGCGGAACAGGTTCGTGCGAGTGTGCTGTTTCGCGATGAGATCGATCCGAGTGCAGCGAGGCCGGCGGCGCGCATTCTTGCGTTGATGGCGGCTGCGGGGGTTGCCCTCGTAGCGATTGCCGTGCTGTCGTCGGATTCACGGTTGATCGCATTTTATTTCGTGGGCGGGCTGGCACTCGTCATTGTTCTGTTTTGGGTCTTGGGCGGGTTCGTCACCCGTGTCGCGCGCGCGATGAAGCGGCCGCGCCGTCCTGAACTGGCGCTCGCCATTGCCAATATCGGAGCGCCGGGCGGGTTGACGCGGTCTGTCGTGCTTTCGCTCGGCGCGGGATTGTCGCTGCTGGTGGCGGTGGCGCTGGCTGATTCATCGCTGGTGAATGAACTCCAGAGCCGCCTGCCTGCCAGTTCACCCGCCTATTTTGTAATCGATATTCCCAAGAAGGACGAGGCTGCGTTTCACGACCTGGTGGTGCGCGAGGTTCCGGGGGCCATTATCGAAGCAGCTCCCATGTTGCGCGGCCGGATGGTTGCGATCAAAGGCGTGCCGGTTGAAACAATTAAAGCGCCGTCGGAAGCGCAGTGGGTTCTGTCGGGGGATCGCGGGCTGACCTACTCGGATCGTGTTCCGGCTGGTTCGACGGTGGTTGCGGGAGAGTGGTGGAAGCCCGGCTATAGCGGTGAACCGCTGGTCTCGTTCGAGGCGGAGCTGGCGCGCAATCTCGACCTCAAAGTCGGTGACAGCATCACAGTCAATGTGCTCGGCCGCAACCTGTCGGCCAAGGTTGCAAACCTGCGTGAGGTCAAGTGGGAGAGCCTTGCACTCAACTTCGTCATGGTGTTCTCGCCGAATACGCTCGCCGGCGCGCCGCACAATCTGTTGGCGACGATCTCGCTGCCCGATGCGTCCGGAGCGGTCGACGAAGTCCGTCTTGCGCGAGCGATGGGCAAAGCGTTTCCGGTCGTGACGGCTATCCGGGTCAAGGAAGCCATCGAGGCGTTTAACAAAGTCTTCGAGAAGGTCATGTCGGCTGTGCGCGTGGCCGGTAGCGTTACACTTTTAGCCGGTGCACTGGTGCTTGCCGGCGCCATGGCGACCGCGCAGCGGCGGCGCATTCTGGAGGCGGTCATCCTCAAGGCGCTCGGTGCGACCCGGTCGCGAATCCTCGCTGCGCATGTCGCGGAGTATCTGCTGCTGGCAGTGGTGACGGCCCTTGCGGCGACGGTGATTGGGTCAATTGCGGCGTATGCTGTCGTCACGGGGCTCATGGATCTGTCATTCGTGTTCTCCTGGACGGCTGTCGGTGCGTCGCTATTTATGGCCGCTGCGTTGGTCTTGACGTTCGGCGCCGTTGGGACTTGGCGTGTTCTCAGCGCCCGGCCGGTGCCGTTTCTACGTTCTCAGTGATCCCGCAACTCGCTGATTTCTAGGTAGTTATCCTGATCCTGACCGTCGAATAAATGGTTTGGTCTGGGTCAACGATGGTCTTGTAATCCCACGGCGTTGCTCCAATATCCGTCACGCGGCTCAAGGATGGGTCGCGTTATAGGTTTCAAAGGGTCTGCCAGATGGCACAGCTTCCGAATAGTTACGCGCGGTCGGATACGGTCGTCCGCACGGGCGCCAGGGTCGACGAAGGCCTGCGCGCCTACATGCTGCGCGTCTACAACTACATGTCTGCCGGCGTGGCGCTTACCGGTGTCGTGGCCTACTTCACGGCACAGGCTGCGACCTCGAACCCGGCGGTCGCGCAGGCGCTCTACCAGTCGCCTCTCAAATGGGTCATCATGTTCGCTCCGCTGGCGTTCGTGATGTTCCTGTCGTTCCGGGTTTATAAAATGAGTCCGGGTGCGGCGCAGATTGCCTTCTGGGCGTTCGCCGCCGTGATGGGCATTTCGTTGTCGGCGATCTTCCTCGTGTTTACCGGCACGTCGATCGCGCAAGTGTTCTTCGTGACAGCGGCCGCCTTCGCGGCGTTGAGCGTCTATGGCTACACGACGCAGAAGGATCTCTCGGGTTGGGGATCGTTCCTGATCATGGGCGTGGTCGGAATCATTCTTGCCGCCCTGCTCAACCTCTTCCTGCAGTCGAGCGGTCTCTCCTTCGCGATCAACGTTCTTGGCGTGTTGATCTTTGCCGGTCTCACGGCCTACGACACGCAGCAGATCAAGGACGGCTATTATGCGGTCCGCGACGACGCGGCGCTGATGACCAAGAGCGCCATCATGGGCGCGTTGAGCCTCTACCTCAACT
The DNA here is from genome assembly GCA_022844105.1 of Hyphomicrobium sp. Lineage (GTDB taxonomy): Bacteria > Pseudomonadota > Alphaproteobacteria > Rhizobiales > Hyphomicrobiaceae > JAGVSR01. The sequence goes on from JALHMJ010000021.1 coordinate 20,504, forward strand.
TCATCAACATGTTCACGATGCTCCTGCAGCTCGTGGGCAACCGCGAGTAACAGGACTGCGATTTGAATGGAAAAGCCCCGCAGAGATGCGGGGCTTTTTTGTTTGCGCCGGGAGTGTCTCGATTACGCCTTCCGACTCCCCTGTGGGGAGCCGGCCGGAAGGCGTGTTTAGGTTGCGCCATCCGACGCGCTTGGCGTTTTTAGTTTGCGCCCGGCGACTCCGCTTTTTTGTTGCGCCTTCCGACTCCCCTGTGGGGAGCCGGCCGGAAGGCGTGTTTAGGTTGCGCCATCCGACACGCCTGGCTTTTTTGGTTGCGCCCGGCGACTCCCCTGTTGGGGAGCCGGCCGCCGGGCGTGAAGGGAAGTTACACAACCACGCGCATGGATTTATCGAGGACCGTGAGGACGCGGGCGAGATCGTTGCCGCGTTTCAGGATCAGGCCCGTCGTGGTGACGACGCTGTAGGCGCCCTGTTTGCGCGCGAGCTTGGGTGTCTTCTCGATGCGGTAGAGGGGAAATTCGGTGGCGCGCCGGAAGACGCTGAACACTGCTTTTTCGCGGTTCATATCGAGGGCGTAGTCGCGCCATTCTCCGGCGGCGACCTTGCGGCCATAGACGGCCATGATGGCCGAGAGTTCCTGGCGATTGAAGGCAGTGATGGGGCTGTTTTCATGGACGCTCCCAGCATCGGAGCGTTGCCGGGAGCTGTCGGCTCGCGGCGTGAACTGTATGGGCTCGGTTTCGCTCAAGGGCGCCTCCCTGTTCACCGGACCGTCATGATCCGTGAGGTCGCGACAGATGGCAAGCCCCCTTTGTCGGCCGATGGGACCCCTTGTTCCACTGCCGAGATTACCAAAATTTGAGGATCCGTCCGCAAGACGCCCCAATCGGACCCCAACCGCGCCGTATTGGGCTGGCAATAATCTAATCGTTGCCTTCGGGGCCGGTCACACGATTAGCCGCCGCAGCGCCAAGCCCCCGGTTCGCGGGCGGTTTGTGTGGCCGGACCCCATCAGGCAGCTCTCCCAAGTGTCCCCCCTACCCTGCGAAGCGAGGGCCGGCTCCCCCCAGCCGGCCCTCGACGCTTTCGGGCGGCCGTCTATATGTTAGGCGTACGCCATCACCGGGACATTCACACTCCATGAGCAAGACACCGTCGCGATCGAAGACTGCCGTCGCCAAGGCCGCCGCTCCCAATCCGTTTCAAACAGTCTGGCGCACGCCGCACGGGCTGCCACCATTCGCCAAGATCACCGCCGAGCACTATTGGCCGGCGTTCAAAGATGCGCTGGCTGAACACAAAGCGGAGATCGCGGTGATCGGTGCGCGCGAGGCCAAGCCGTCGTTCCAGAACACGATCGTCGCCCTGGAAAAGAGCGGAGACGCGCTGAACAAAGTCGCGGACGTGTTTTTCAATCTGTCCGGTTCGGACACGAGCCCGGCGCTGCAGGAGATCGAGCGTAAGCTGGCGCCGGTGCTGGCGCAGCACTCGAATGCGATCCAGCTCGATCAGAAGCTGTTTCGCCGGATCGAGGATTTGTATGAGCGACGGGAGACGTTGAAGCTCGACGACGAGCAACTCCGGCTCCTGGAGCGGACTTACACGACGTTCGTGCGGGCGGGCGCGCGATTGTCCGCGAAGGCCCGCAAGCGCGTGGCGGAGATCAACACGCGGCTTGCCGAGCTGGTGACGCAGTTCGGGCAGAACGTGCTGGCGGACGAGCAGTCGTGGCGGCTGGCGCTTGAGGGCGAAGCGGATCTCGCGGGGTTGCCGCAAGGTGTGCGCGATGCGGCGGCGCGGACGGCGGCCGATCTGAAGTTGCCGGCGAGCCATGTGATCACGCTGTCGCGGTCGAGCGTCGAGCCGTTCCTGCAATTCTCAGCCCGGCGGGATTTGCGCGAAGAGGCGTTCAAGGCGTGGATCCGGCGCGGTGAGAACGGCGGCAAGACGGACAATCGCAAAATCGTGGCGGAGATCGTGGCGCTGCGCGCGGAACTCGCCAAGCTGATGGGCTATCGCACGTTCGCCGACTACAGCCTCGACGATACGATGGCCAAAACGCCGGATGCGGTGCGTGGCTTGCTCAATCAGGTCTGGTCGGCGGCGGTGGAGCGCGTCGGTGAAGAACGCGCGGCGCTGACGGCGTTGGCGCGCAAGGAGGGCGGCAATTACACACTCGAAGCGTGGGACTGGCGGTACCTCGCGGAGAAGGAGCGCAAGGCGCGTTTCGACCTCGATGAGAGCGAGATCCGGCCTTACCTGCAATTGGAGAACATGATCGACGCGGCGTTCGATACGGCATCGCGGTTGTTCGGGCTGAAGTTCAAGGAGCTGGCCGACGCGCCGCGCTATCATCCGGACGTGCGCGTGTGGGAGGTGACGACGAAGGCGGGTGAGCCGGTCGGCGTGTTCCTCGGGGATTATTATGCGCGGCCATCGAAGCGGTCGGGTGCTTGGATGTCGAGTTTCCGGGCGCAGCACAAGCTGGGCAAGGGTTCCAAGCCGGTGATCGTCAACGTGCTCAACTTCGCGCGCGGGGCGGAGGGCAAGCCGACGCTCTTATCCATCGACGATGCGCGGACGCTTTTCCATGAGTTTGGGCATGGGCTGCATGGGCTGTTGTCGGACGTGACCTATCCGTCGCTGTCGGGCACGAACGTGTCGCGCGATTTCGTGGAGCTGCCGTCGCAGCTTTACGAGCATTGGCTGACGCGGCCGGAAGTGCTGCGGAAGTTTGCGACGCATTTCAAGACCGGCAAGCCGATGCCGGAGAGCTTGATGAAGCGCATTCAGGCGTCGCGGACGTTCAATCAGGGGTTCGCGACGACGGAGTATGTGGCCTCCGCCTTGGTGGATATGGACCTGCACGCGCTGGAAGCAGCCGACGGGCTCGACGTGGGCGCGTTCGAGACGGCGACGCTGGCGCGCTTGGGAATGCCTCGGGAAGTGGTGATGCGGCATCGCATTCCGCACTTCCAGCACATCATGGGCGGCTATGCGGCGGGGTATTACAGCTACCTTTGGTCGGAGGTGATGGACGCGGATGCGTTTGCGGCCTTCGAGGAGGCGGGCGACATCTACGACCACAAGACGGCGGCAAAGCTCAAGCAGCACGTGTACTCGGCCGGCAACCGGCGCGATCCGCTGGAGGCGTACGTCGCCTTCCGCGGCCGGCCACCGAAGGTGGAGAGCTTGCTCAAGAAGCGGGGGTTTGGGGGGTAGTGCGGTGTGGGGTCAGACCCCTGAGTAGGGGTCTGACCCCGTTCGTATGGCGGGGAACCGGCGCGATCCGCTGGAGGCGTATGTGGCCTTCCACGGCCGGCCACCGAAGGTGGAGAGCCTGCTCAGGAAGAGGGGGTTTGGGGGGTGAGGCGTTAGCTCAGCGCCTTGCCGTCCGTCCTCTGACGTGTTAAATAAATCGTATATTTTTAACACGTCGAGACGGATATGTTAAAACAAACATACGTTCTGCCTCCACTTCCTCCAAAGATTGATCTCGACACGGTGCCTATCCTTAAAGCACTCGCGAACGCAAATCGCGCGCTTGCTGAGCTTAAAGGGCGTGCCGCGACAATTCCAAACCAGGGCATTCTTATCGATACTCTTACTCTCCAGGAGGCGAAGGCGTCTTCGGAAATCGAGAGTATTGTAACGACCCAGGACGAGTTATTTCAGGCAGATTTCACTTTAGAAGCTGATCAGTCTGCCTCTGCCAAGGAAGTAACGCGATATCGAGACTCATTGAAACACGGACACAAAGCACTCAAAAATACTGGCGGTATAATCTCCAATAATACTCTAATCGAAATGTATCGCGCGCTCAAATTGCGGCAAGATGGATTTCGGACAATACCGGGCACAGCCCTCAAGAACGATACGACCGGCGAAATAATATACGTCCCTCCTCAAACCGGAGAGGAAGTCATTAGACATATGGGAGATCTAGAAAAGTTCGTTAACAACGACGCACACAAAGATATCGATCCTCTCATCAAAATGGCCCTCATCCACCATCAATTTGAAAGCATACACCCGTTTCCAGATGGTAACGGTCGGATCGGAAGAATATTGAACGTTTTATATCTCGTGCAGACTGGGCTGCTTGATATTCCAGTGCTTTATCTAAGCCGACATATCACGAAAAATAAGGCTGCTTACTACCATCTTCTCCAAGCCGTAAGAAATAGCAACGGAGCGCAAAAAGAATGGGAAGAGTGGATCCTGTATATTCTTTCGGGTGTAACAGACACCGCGAAAACGACCCTCAATTTGGTGGAAGGTATTCGAAGCCAGATGGCTGAAAAGAAGCAGCGGATGCGAAGTGACCTGCCCAAGCTATACAGTCAGGATTTGCTCAACAATTTGTTTAGGCACCCCTACACCCGCATTGAGTTTATTGTAAGCGATTTGGGCGTCACCAGGCAGACTGCTGCTAAATATCTCGATCAATTGAACTCGTTGGGGTTTGTTGAGAAGCACACATCAGGGCGAAATAATTACTACATAAACACGGATTTGGTCCGATTGTTCTTCTCAGTCTCTGATGGCCAATGATGCGGTGTGCCCTAGCGTAGGTTTGGCTTACGGTTAGTGTTTTCGGCCCAACGCTGTTCGCCCCCCTACGCCGCTAGGTTCCGCAGCACATACTGGAGGATGCCGCCGTTGCGGTAGTATTCGATCTCATCCAGCGTATCGATGCGGCAGACGATGGGGATCGCGACTTTGTTGCCCTTGGCGTCGGTGATTTCGGCGATCATGCGCTGACGCGGCTTGACGTCGGCGAGGCCGCGGATGGTGACGGTCTCATCGCCCTTGAGTCCGAGCGTCGCCCACGACGTCCCTTCCTCGAATACGAACGGCACAATGCCCATGCCGACGAGGTTGGAGCGGTGGATGCGCTCGTAGCTCTGCGCGATGACGGCCTTGACGCCGAGCAGGTTGGTGCCTTTCGCGGCCCAGTCGCGGGATGACCCGTTGCCGTATTCGACGCCCGCGAAGACGACGAGGGGCACGCCTTCTTCCTTGTAGCGCATGGCGGCGTCGTAGATCGGCATCTGCGCGCCGGTTGGAAAGTGGACGGTGTAGCCGCCTTCCTTGACGTTGCCGTTGGCGTCCTTGGCCATGAAATTCTTGATGCGGATGTTGGCGAAGGTGCCGCGCATCATGACTTCGTGGTTGCCGCGGCGCGTGCCGTACTGATTGAAGTCGGCCTGTGCGACGCCGTGGTCGAGCAGGTACTTGCCGGCGGGGCTGGCGGCCTTGATGGAGCCGGCGGGCGAGATGTGGTCGGTGGTGATCTTGTCGCCGAAGAGGCCGAGGATGCGTGCGCCGACGAGGTCGCCGTTGCCGGTCGCTTCCTGCTTGATGCCGGTGAAGTAGGGCGGGTTCTGGACGTAGGTGGATGTGCCGTCCCAGGCGAACGTGAGGCCCTGGGTGGTGGCGATGCCCTGCCAGTTGGTGTCGCCTTGGAAGACGGCGGCGTAGCGGCTTTCGAACATTTCGCGCGTGATGTTGTCGGCGATGAAGGACTGGATTTCCTTGTTCGTCGGCCA
>JALHMJ010000022.1 GCA_022844105.1 Hyphomicrobium sp.
CGATTGCAGTCGAGCACGACAACGGTGTCGTAGAGACTGTCGGTCCGCCACATCCTTTCGGCGGACGCGGGATAAGGGTGGCTGATGCGACGATTGTAATTGCGGTCGGTCGCGGCATCGCACCAGCCATCGGCAGGTGACAGCGCCTGCAAAGGCAGACCGGTGCGTGGCCGAGGGCAGCGATCGGGACGATAAAAAACATTTTCGAGCCGATAGATGCCGGACGGGGTTGCGCCGTCGCCCTCTCGTTTGAGCGCGCGGCAACCGGTCCGGCCAAGCGCGCATGGCAAGGCCTGGCCGGCGACCACCACGACGCCCCGGGTGGCTGCGCGCGACAGCGCTCTCACAAACAGTTGACCTCGTCGCAGCTTTCTCATCATTTTCCTTATCGCGATAAACTGCCAAAGCTCGCCCTGCCAGGGGCGCCTGAGCTTAATGTCAAAAAAACGGATAAAAGCGACCCGGTGGAAGCTGGGCCCAGCGGTGCACCTGCCGCGCGGGGGGATGAAATTTCCGAGACACTGAGAGGCACATAATGACTGCACGCCGTATCCTGCTCGTCGACGACGACGAGGATCTGCGCGGCTCGCTGAAGGATCAACTGTCGCTTTATGACGAGTTCGACGTGTTCGATGCCAACAATGCAACGAAGGGGATCGAACGCGCCCGCGCCGATCAACCCGACCTTCTCGTGTTCGACGTCAATCTGCCCGACATGGACGGGCGGGAGGCGGTGAAGCAACTGCGCAAAGGTGGCTTCAAATCACCCATCATCATGCTGACCGCGAATGATTCCGACGCCGACCAGATCCTTGGTCTCGACTCCGGCGCCAACGACTACATCACGAAGCCATTCAAATTTGCGGTGCTACTGGCCCGGATCAGGGCCCAGCTGCGTCAGCATGAGCAGAGCGAGGATGCGATATTCTCAATCGGCCCGTACACTTTCAAACCGGCGGCAAAGATCCTGCTCGACGACAAAGGCAGCAAGGTGCGGCTGACGGAAAAAGAAACTTCGATCCTCAAGTTTCTCTATCGGGCTGGTGAAAAGGTCGTGCCGCGCGATACGCTGCTTCTTGAGGTGTGGGGTTACAACGCCGGCGTGACGACGCACACCCTTGAGACGCACATCTACCGGCTGCGGCAGAAAATCGAAAAAGACCCGTCAAATGCGGAGATTTTGCTGACTGAAAGCGGTGGCTACCGGCTTGCTCCCTAACGAGATGCGTGAGCCAATTCGGCTGGCACAGAGCGGATCGCCGCGCGCGGTCTGATGCTTATCATCAACCGTCTATCCCCAGACCCATCCACAGCCCACTGGACCCTGTGTTCCGAATCAGCGGACCCTCGTCTGGTGGTGAATATCTACGGCCGCCCGGCAATGGCGCGGCGAAGAGTGTGGAACCTGGATCATGGCGATCGACACGTTTGTACAGCCGATGCTGAAGCTCGACATTTTTCACGGTCTGCGGCCACTGCAGATCACGGAAATTGCGCGTCGCGCCTATCGCGTGGTCTATAAGCCCGGCGACGTCATCATTCGCGAAGATGAAGACGGTGACGCCGCGATCATCATTGTTTCGGGCGATGCCGTACGCATTGCCGGCCCTGGAATGTCCGAGCCGGCCGAGGCCGTGCCTGCGGGGTCTCTGATCGGCGAGATGGCCATGCTGATCGAGACCCGCCATTCGTCCACTGTTGTCGCTCGCACGCCGGTCCGCGCGCTGCGGATCGCGCGGGAAGATCTGCAGGAGCAGATGATGGACGATGCGGCTCTCGCCGACCATTTCGTGCAGCGGATCACGTCTCGCCTGTCCGTTGTGTTGGACACTTTGAAGTCGATCGACGCGATGGTTTGTGATTCAGGAATGCCGGCAATCCGGGCGGGGACGCAGCCGGCGCTGCAACCACAAATGCACTAAGTGGCAATTTATGGTGGCGCCTGCTAACGCCCCTGTGGGGAGTTGACTGGAAGCACGTCTTGCGCCGTCCACCAACTAGCCGTTTGGCCGGATATCCACAAAATGTCGCAATTATTGCGCTTTTTGATCGCTGAAAAGCGCTGTCAAAAAAGAAAAGCGCCCAACTCCGGGGGGCGAAGTTGGGCGCTTGCGCTCTCGCGCTAGGCACCGGGAGGGAAGCCGATGCCTCAGGCGCGTCGTTCGGGTAGACGGGGGGGAGCTACCGAAGTTTCGCGACGCGACCTGTCTGATGGTTATTTAAGCGCAGGTTGCCTATTTTCAATAGACCCTCTCGCGGTAGATCACGAAAACGTGATCGATTTTAGCTAGGTTATCCCCAGCGTTGACTTGCCAGATGCCAAACCGCAACACCGAATGATCTTCGTTCAGTGAGGCTGGGCGAGCGGATTGTTATTAATTCCTTCGATTTTGAAGGCACTAGGGTCAAGTTTGTCGCCCTTGACGACGTTGGCGATTTCCACGCGCGTTTCGATGCCCTGGGCGTCGGTGGTCACCCATTCTTTCAACACGACACCGGGTTTGGTGGCCAGATACACCTTGATCCGTCCGGGGGTGTCGGGGCTTTTATCCATCAAAGCCACCACCATCAGGTCTTCAGCTTGTTGAACTTCCATGATTTTCGCATCGCGGGCGAGATCAACATCCTTGCGCAGGAGCAGCCGGAACGGCGTTTGATCGAGCTGTATGCGGTCTTCATTGCGCAGGTCGAGATCCTGGATCGCAAGCTGTTCGCCGTCCGAAATGATGATCTGCTTGGACGGCAGCGCATAGTCGAAGCGGAATTTGCCGGGGCGAAGGAGCGAAAACTTGCCCTTCATTTTCTTCTGGTCCGAAGTGGTCTGGACGAAGCTTCCCTGGAGGGTCGTCAACGCGTTGAAGTAATCGCTAACAGCCTTGACCACTTTCGTTTGGGATTCATCGAGGATGATGCCTTGATTTCCCGCTGATACTTCGGCGTTCCAGGCAGATCCGGCGGCGGTAGCCGGGCTCGCAGGTACTGCCGCGGGGGCGGCTGCCACCGGCGGCTTGGCGTCTTCTGCCAAGGCCGTGCCAGCGCAGGTCATGGTTGCAGCCAGGATCAAGCCGAGACCGGATGCCTTAGCGATCCACATTCTATCCATCCCCCAATACGTCGATCCGACCTTGTGCAACGCCTGAGCGAATGTCGGAACAATGCGACGAACTGAGGGCCAAAGCCCCCAGCTCGGGGCTTTTAGTAGCGGGTTTTAGCAAAGCCGCAACGGGGCAGGTGAGCGCGGGCGCCGGTCAAGCCGCAGGCTGCAAAACTTCACGGCGGCCGATGCTGTTGGCCGGTGAAATGAGGCCGTCCTGCTCCATTCGTTCGATAATATCCGCGGCTCGGTTGTAGCCGATGGAGAGTCGGCGCTGGATGTAGCTGATCGAGACTTTCCGTTCGCGCATGACGAGATCGCGAGCCCGTTCGTACATATCATCGCCGGTGCCAGGGCGCCCTACGCCAGCGTCGGGTCCGGATGCGACACCCGATGTATTGGTGATGCCATCGACGTAGTCCGGTTGGCCGTGGCTTTTGAGATAGGCCGACACCGCTTCCACCTCTTCGTCGGAGACGAATGGGCCATGGACGCGCGTCACGGCGCCAACGCCGGTCGAGAACAGCATGTCCCCCTGGCCCAGCAGTTGCTCGGCGCCTTGTTCGTTGAGGATCGTGCGGCTGTCGATCTTCGACGTGACCTTGAAACTGATCCGCGTCGGGAAGTTGGCCTTGATGGTGCCCGTGATGATGTCGACGGAGGGACGCTGCGTCGCCATGATGAGATGAATGCCGGCGGCGCGCGCCATTTGCGCCAGACGCTGCACGGCCTGTTCGATTTCCTTGCCAGCGACGATCATCAGGTCGGCAAATTCATCGACGACGATGACAATATAGGGCATGGGCTTGGCGTCGATCACCTGCGTTTCAAAGCGCGGTTCGCCGGTGGCGCGATCAAAGCCCGTCTGGACGGTGCGGGCCAGCGTTTCGCCGCGAGCGGCCGCAGCCTGAACACGCTGATTGAACGCTTCGACGTTGCGCACCGACAGCGCAGCCATGCGCTTATAGCGTTCTTCCATTTCGGAGACGGCCCAGCCGAGGGCCGCAACCGCTTTGTGCGGGTCAGTGACGACCGGCGTCAAGAGATGCGGAATACCGTTATACACAGACAATTCCAGCATTTTCGGATCGATCATGATCAGACGGCAGGCGTCGGGCGGCAGCCGATACAGGAGTGACAGGATCATCGCATTAACGCCGACGGACTTGCCCGAACCCGTGGTGCCCGCAACCAGCAGATGCGGCATGCGCGCGAGATCGGCGATGACGGGATCGCCGCCGATCGATTTGCCAAGCGCGAGAGGAAGGATGGCCTTCGAGTTGCGGAAGGCGTCGCTTTCGAGCATTTCGCGCAGGACGACCGCATCGCGCTTCGCATTGGGCAGTTCCAGACCAATGACATTGCGGCCCGGTACAACGGCGGCGCGGACGCTGGTGACGCTCATCGAGCGTGCAATGTCGTCGGCAAGAGCGATGACACGGGCCGACTTGGTGCCACGCGTCGGTTCGAACTCGTACAGGGTGACGACGGGTCCGGGCTTGATATCGCGCATCTCGCCCTTAACGCCGTAATCGGCCAGGACGTCGAGAAGCTGCTGGGCGACCGCGCGGGCAGCCGCTTGTGACGGCGCCAGGGCGAGGCCGTTCGCATCGGGCCGCTTCAGGAGATCGAGTGGCGGCTGCGACAGTGCCGGCTTAACGGCTTGACGTCGAGGACTGTCCGAACGCGGCGGCGCAGGTTGAGCGGAGTGGTCCGGACCGCGGACAGGAGCAAAGCGAGCGGCGATAGAGCGGCTCTGGCGATCCTCGTCGTCGAGGTCGTCTTCATCATCTTCGATTGCAAAGACAGGGTCGTCGGCGCCGTCGCGCGAGCCGGGACGAAGAACGCTCAGCTTATCGAAATGTGAGGCAAACTTGCCGGCAAGACTGGTGTCTTCCACCTCGGTCAAGGGACCTTGAGGTTCCACGCGGTCATCATTTTCACTGACATTCGGACGGCCAGCGGGGAAACCGTCGCGCAGGCGCCGCCATAGATTTGAAACGGTGCCGGACCGTTCCACTTCGATGGCTTCATACGGGAGCAGGTGATCGGCGGCAGGCGAATCCAATGTTGGTTCGACGGGTGCCGGCTCTCGGGCGCCCGGCTCCGATCTTGAGCGTTGCGGGCGGCCCATGTCCTTGCGCATGCTATCGGGCCAGCTATGGACGGAATGGGCGGCGCGCAATTGGGTCCACGCGGCTTGCGCCGTTTCCTTGGCATCGGCTCCAATGCTCTCGGCGGCCGCCGCGAGACCGGCCACCAGCAGCAGCAATCCGGATAGAAGAGACGCAAGTTCGGGGCTGGCAAATTGGCCCGCAATCGAGCGGGCGAAGTTGGAGACCAGATCACCAAGGATACCGCCCATGGCATAGTGCAGCGGCCATCCCGGCGCGACGGGCAGGGTTGCCAGCGCTCCGGCGAGAAGCAAAATCGACACTGGATAGAACGTGCACTTGACGCGAAAATAGAGCACGCGTTCGTTGCGCAGCAGTTCGATGGCCCAAAGCATCGGGGCCAGCAGGCACACGACGGCGCTCAAGCCCAACATCTGAAGCAGGATGTCCGACAAAACGGCGCCGACCGGACCGCCGGCGTTGCCGGTCGCGATACCGCTCGGGTTGGTGAGGCTCGGATCGTTCGCCGACCAGGTCAGAAGGCTGATCCAGCCTAACGCCAGGAACGCGAAAATGCAGACACCGGCCGTGCGCGCGCTGAGGCCGAGCAGGCGTGCTTCCACGCGCTCCGGCAACAGGGCATCAAACTGTTCTTCACGCACACTGGACATCGACGCGAACGTTTCTTTACGCAGACAACTCAACGATTCGTTCGAGCGCCTCCCGCACACGGTCTGCCGGCTGAACCAGCGCGACCCGGATAAAATCGTCACCCGGATTGCGCCCGTCCCGGCCCGGCTGGGCGAGGAAAGCACCAGGTATCACCTTGACGCCGAAGGCTTTCCATAAGGTTACCGTGGCGTTGGCGCCGCCGCCCATGTGGCTCATATCGAGCCAAAGGCAAAAACCGCCGGCTGGGCGGACATATCCGAAGCGGCCGGCCAGAAGGGCGTCAGCATCCGCAAACTTGCCGCGGTAGGATTGCCGGGCGGCCTCGACGTGGGCCTCGTCCGACCAGGCGGCGACGGAGGCATGCTGGATCGGGCCGGGGATCTGGGGCGCGCACATATTGCGGATCTCGGCGTAACTTTCGAGAAACACTGCGTCGCCGGCGCAGAAGCCGGACCTCATGCCAGGCAGGTTGGAACGCTTTGAAAGTGAGTTGAACACAACCAGATTACGGAAGCGCTCAGGCGTGAGGCAGGCGACCGCAAGCGCGCCCAGAGGCGGGGTGTCGGTGTAGATCTCAGAGTAACATTCGTCGAAAAACAGCATCAGGTCGTGGCGGCGGGCGAGTGCCAGCGCGCGGGCGATATACGCGGCGCTGGCCACCGCGCCGTGCGGATTGGATGGCGATCCGATAAACAGCGCGACGGAACGATCGAGAAGTGCGGTGTCGGATTCGAGCTGATCGAGGTCGGGCAGAAAACCCGTTTCGCGGGTGGCATTGAGAAAAACGGCTTGCGCACCGCAGCCCAAGGCTCCGGCCACGTAGGCGGAATAGTAGGGATTGCACATCAAAATCGCCGGGCACGACAGCCCGGATTTGCGAGCAAGTGCCGGCATGCAGGCAAAGCTGAGACCTTCGCGCGACCCGTTAAGGGCCAGGATCTCACGATCTGGATCGATGTTTGCGACGCCGGTGCGGCGGGCAATCCACGCCGCGATTGCCCGTCGTAATTCATCCGACCCTCGAATTGGCGGGTACTTTGCGAACGTAGCGGCAGCCTCCGCAATCTGGTCGGTGATGAAGACGGGCATGGCTTCGCGCGGCTCGCCAATCGTCAATTCGATCGAATGGGCGTGACCCGGAGCAATGCCATCGAGAAGGGCCCGCAGTTGCGTAAAGGGCGAACGGATGGTGCCGTCGGTGAGCGCCGAGACCCCACGGATCATGCCGGGCGTCCCACGGTCTGCGAAATTCGTCATCGACACCCCACTCCGGTCTCAAGCTCAGCGGCGAATCGCTTATCCTTTTGCGCAGAGGGCGTCCAGAAGCGGACATGCCGGCTGGTGGCACGTTGAGCCGACAGCCAGAATCGCACCGGCCGCAGCGCATGAGCACTTTGCGAGATCAACGTCACCGGCGCGGCGCGCTGCGCCACTAGGGGGTACTACTTGACCGTCATCCACACATTCAAAAAGTTCGCCCGGATCCTTTCCGGCGCGTTGCTGCTGGCCGTCACCTGCTTTGCAGCGTCTCCGGCTTCGGCCAAAGACGTCAGCCCGGCAGTGAAGAGAGCCTGCGCCAACGACTATTTCGCACACTGCAGCATGCACCCCGTCGGAACACCTGCTGTCCGCAAATGCATGCGGGCTGTCGGTCCACGGCTGTCGAAGCCGTGCATCGGTGCTCTGGCGGCGGCCGGCGAAATCAAGAACAGCGATCGCAAGCGCTACAAGACGGCGTCGACAAAAGGCAATCGCCGCAACTGAGCCCACGCCGTTGAAGCTAAAAAACCCGGCGCGCCTTGGCGGCACGCCGGGTTTTTTTGTAAGTGTTCAAGCGCTCAACGTGTGCGGCGCGGATTCTTATAGAGATCGGCTTCTTGCGCTTCGATCGTCGGCTTGATCTTGCCACGGCGAACATCGCGATAGAGTGCCTTTAAATGACGTCGGCTGTCGCCGTTGAAGATCAACATGCCGGCGAACAGTTTCATGACCGTCAGCAACCGCTTGTCGGCATGGCTCTGCTTGATTTTTCCGTACCACTTGCCGCCGAGTGAAAACACTTTGCCGTCGAGTGCGCCGACCACGTTTCCGCTTTGGTCGTAAAGAGTGTAATCGCCTCCAAGATCGATGAGGTCACGCTTCAATCGATAAAATTCGGGCTGATTATCGTTCATGAGAAAGAACGAAAAGTTCTCGGGCATCAACGGCCATTTGTTCGCCGAGCGCTCGAGGTAAATGAGAAAGTTGTCGTCGTCGGTGTTGATCGAAAATGCGGTGACGGGCAATCCACGTGCACCAATCGTCATCTGCAAGCTGCGGCCGACCATCAAATCCATCGTGGCGCGCCAGTTTACGGTTTCATTGAACAGCTTGAAGACGAGGCGTTTGTCCATGCCCGTCTTTTCTTTCCAAAGATCTTCGCGATAGCCGATGAGGCCGGTGCGCTCGCCGTTCTCGATGACCTCGGCAAAGACATCCATGTCGGCTGTAAACTGACGCGACTTGGCCCGATTGCGCGAGCGCTTATAGATGCCGAACTCAATGGCGTTGAGATTGGTGATCCAGACGTCGACCACGAAGCGATGCCAGCCATCCTTGGCCGCCTTCGGCTGTTTGCCGGGCTTGGGCTTTGCCGACCGCTCGGCTACTTCCTCGCGCGCAGCGTCTTGGGCGGCGGCTTCGGCAGCCGCGTTGCCGCTGCGGGCTACAATGGTCGACATGTCGCTCTCCTTGAAGAGAATCAGATGGAGAACGCTAGCACCGGCCTTTCAGGCGACATGGACGAGGAGGTGGAAAAGCTCTGGATAACCCGCGAACGCTTTGCGACGGCGGACCATAGCTTACGGCTCATTTGCATTTCGTGAGAGTGATGATAATTTCCTGGCGTTACTGTTCGCGGCCGGGTTTTTGACCACGGCCACTAGTGTGAAAGAGTTCGAACATGTCCGTAACCGCAACTCGCTTAGCTCCGTCGGGCGCTGGCGCCGAGCCAATCACCGACGATCTGGAGGGCTGGACAAAGGTGTCCGGTAATCCAACCATGAAAACTTACGTGCAACATACGACGGCTGATGGGTCGATGATTTCCGGTTTCTGGGAGGCCACGACCGGCTCCTATCGCGCCGTATATACGGGCTTTGAATTTGCGCACGTTATCAGCGGGCACATCGTCGTTACACCGGATGGCGGCGAACCCGTTGAGTTCACCGCCGGCTGCGCATTTGTCATGGAGCCGGGGTTTGTCGGTACGTGGGAGATCAAGGAACCGGTGCGTAAGCACTTCACGGCGCACGTTTAACAAAGAGCATCTTTGGGGCCTAGCCGCGGACCCCAAAGATTGCACTGCCGACCCGAACATGGGTGGCGCCGAGCGCGATGGCGGTTTCAAAGTCGCCGCTCATGCCCATGCTGAGACCCTGCAATTGGTTCTCACCTGCGAGTTTTGCCAGAAGGCCAAAGTGCAACGCCGCTTCCTCATCGACCGGGGGGATGCACATGAGGCCGGCAATCGCGAGCCGCAGATCGTCCCGGCAGTATTTTAGAAAGGCCTCGGTTTCGCGCGGGGCGATACCGGCCTTCTGCGCTTCCTCGCCGGTATTGACCTGCACATAGAGCTGCAGTTGCCGGCCCTGTGTGGCCATCTCATGCGCAATGGCTTGCGCGATTTTCGGCCGATCGATGGTGTGGATGGCATCGAACAATTCGACGGCTTCTTTCGTCTTGTTGGACTGCAGCGGTCCGATCAAATGCAATTCGAGATCGGGATAGCGGCCCTTGAGAGGCGGCCACTTGGTCTTGGCTTCCTGGACCCGGTTTTCACCGAACACGCGCTGGCCGGCACCGATGACAGGCAGGATCGCGGCTTCGTCGTAGGTCTTGGAGACCGCGACGAGGGTAACACTTGCGGGATCACGGCCAGCACCCTTGGCGGCCAACTCGATGCGGCTTTCGATGTCGCGGAGTGCGGCGATGGATTGGGTCATTGCAGCATCTTTCGCGACGGCTGTGGGGATGGAGAAGCCGGATAGGGCGGGAACGCGTGATCGTCCCGGCCGAGAAGGTCCATGTATTTGCGATGCACGAATAGCTTGTCGCGGCCGCGCTTTTCTTCAACGACGACGCCGATTTGAGCGAGCTGTTTCAAATAGCGCGAAGCAGCGTGGCGTTCGGCGATGCCGCTATCGATCAGATGCCCGATGCGAACATAGGGCTGGGCAAAAATCACCTGGATGAGTTCATGCGAATAAAGACCGGGAGCGGCGGCTTTGACGTAATCCGCAGTCTGCACCATGAGATCGCGGATGGCGCGGATGCGTGCGTTGGTCCAGGTGGCGGTGACCTCGACGGCGTGCAGGATGTAGAGCACCCAAGGTTCCCAGTCGCTGCGTTCGGTGACGCCCTGGAGGAGGCGATAGTAATCGCCTTTGGTGCGCACGATGTGACGGCTGAGGTAGAGGGTCGGGATGTCGAGAAGCCCGGCCTGGATGAGCGAGAGCACATTGAGGATGCGGCCGGTGCGTCCATTGCCGTCGATAAACGGGTGGATGGCTTCGAACTGGTAGTGCAGCACAGCCATGCGGACGAGAGGATCGAGATCATCGTCGGCGTTGGCGAAGCGTTCCCAATTGGACAGGAAATCACGCAGGTGGGTTTCACCTTCGGGCGGGGTGTAGATGACTTCGCCGGTGAAGGAGTTCTTCAGTTCGGTGCCGGGCGTTTTGCGGACATCCATGTCGACGCCCTTGATGGCGCTGCAGACCTCGATAGCCGTGCGGGCGGATAGCGGCCGTTCGGTGAGCATCTGGACGCCGCTATAGAGAGCAGCGCGGTAACGGAGCGCTTCCTTGGCCGAGGGGTCGCCGGCTTCGTCGCGCTGGCTCGCCTCGCGGAACAGTGCGTCGTTGGTCGTGACGATGTTCTCGATTTCGGAGCTGTCCTTGGCTTCGAGGAGGGGGATGGTGTTCACGAGGACAGATTGGTCGGGGATCAGCTCGCCGGCTCGGCGCAGGTCGGCTATGGCGGTGCGCGCGAGAACGCACTTCTTCAGCACCGCCTTGGTTTCCAGATCGGTGGCGGGCGGGAGAATTGGCAGGTCGTTGTAGGGACGGCGGGCGTCGTAGGCCATAGATTAGCGCCTTTTATGGAACTCAAATGATATTTTTGTTCCATATCTGACACCATATGGTGCGTCGTACGCCGTGTCTAGTATGACGTGGTACTGATTCGCATGTTTTGCACCATATGGGGGTGAATACGGTATCGGGGACACCGCGTTTGCCGAATATGGCACGAAAAACGACTTTCGGTTCCATATTCGTCGCGATATGTCGCCGGCATCGACATGTCGTGAGGGATATGTCGACGAAACCGCAAAATGGCGACACGTGGCTCCTGCCCGCCTGACGTCCGCGTCGGCTTGATTCCCTCCGGGCTTTCGGGCTCTGTACCGGCCGACCGCCGTTCACCATTTTCTCAAGTAGATCCGACAGGCCCGATGGCAACCGAACGCTACAACGCTCCCGACCGAGAACAGCATTGGCAAGTGGCCTGGGATGAGGCCGGCATCTTTGTCGCCGGCACCGACCAGACCGCCCCGAAATGCTACGTGCTGGAGATGTTTCCCTACCCCTCGGGGCGGATCCACATGGGGCACGTGCGCAACTACGCCATGGGTGACGTGTTCGCGCGATATAAAAGAGCGAAAGGTTTCAACGTCCTGCATCCGATGGGATGGGACGCTTTTGGCATGCCGGCGGAGAACGCCGCGCTCGAACGCAAAACACATCCGGCCAAGTGGACTTATGCCAACATCGACGCGATGAAGGCGCAGCTCAAGTCGATGGGGCTGTCGCTCGATTGGTCGCGCGAAATCGCAACCTGTAACGTTGCGTATTACCGGCACCAGCAGGCGATTTTTCTCAAGCTGCTGGCGAAGGGACTGGCCTACCGCGGACCTGGCAAGGTCAACTGGGATCCCGTCGACCACACAGTGCTGGCCAACGAACAGGTGATCGACGGACGCGGCTGGCGATCAGGTGCGCTCGTCGAGCAGCGCCAGATGCAGGTCTGGTATTTCAAGATCTCCGCGTTCTCCGACGAACTCCTCAAAGCGCTCGGCACACTCGACAAGTGGCCGGAGAAGGTGCGCCTGATGCAGGCGAACTGGATCGGCCGGTCCGAAGGCATGTCGGTGCGTTTTGCGCTCGACCCGGCCGGCGCGCCGGATGGGCAAACGGAAATCGAGGTTTTCACGACGCGGCCGGACACACTGTTCGGGGCCGCATTCGTCGCGATCGCCGCCGATCACCCGCTGGCGCGCAAACTTGCCGAGACAAACGCAGCGCTCCGGGAATTCGCCGAGGAGTGCCGGCGGCGCGGGACGTCGGTGATCGAGATCGAAAAGGGCGAGAAGCTTGGTTTCGACACCGGGCTGAAGGTGCGTCATCCGCTTGACCCCGACTGGCTGGTGCCGGTGTGGATCGCCAATTTCGTGCTTATGGATTACGGCACGGGCGCGATCTTCGGCTGTCCGGCAGGCGACCAGCGCGACCTTGATTTTGCGCGCAAGTATCAACTGCCGGTCATTCCCGTTGTGCTGCCGGAGGGGGCTGACGCGGCCACCTTCAAAATCGAGAACGTCGCCGCCGACGGCGACGGCACGATGATCAACTCGCGCTTTCTGGATGGGCTTTCGACGGCCGACGCCTTCCAGCAGGTTGCGGAGAAATTGGCGACCGAACGGCTTGATGGCAGCCCAGTGGGACGGCGGGAAGTGCGGTTCCGGCTGAAAGATTGGGGCATCTCGCGGCAGCGCTACTGGGGCTGTCCGATCCCTGTGATCCACTGCGAGACGTGCGGCGCGGTGCCCGTGCCGGAGAAAGATCTGCCGGTCGAGCTTCCCGAAGACGCGACCTTCGACAAACCCGGTAATCCGCTTGAGCGGCATCCGACCTGGAAAACCTGCACGTGTCCGCAGTGCGGCAGGCCCGCCCGGCGTGAAACGGACACGATGGACACCTTCGTCGACAGCTCATGGTACTATGGTCGCTTTACCGCGCCAGACGCTGCGACCGCCATTGACGCCAAGGCCGCCAATTATTGGCTCCCAGTGGATCAATACATCGGCGGCATCGAGCACGCCATTCTGCACCTGCTCTACTCGCGCTTCTTCTGGCGCGCGATGGGCGAGGCGGGCGCGGCGCCTGCGTCGGTGAAGGAGCCGTTTGGGGCCCTCTTCACGCAGGGCATGGTTACCCACGAAACCTACAAGTCAGACAGCGGCTCCTGGCTCTTGCCGACGGAAGTCGCCATCGAGGGCGAGGGCGACGCACGGCGGGCAACGGAAATCGCGAGCGGCCGGCCGGCGAGCATCGGCGCGATTGAAAAGATGTCGAAGTCGAGAAAGAACCTCGTCGATCCTGACGACATCATTGCGCATTGGGGTGCGGACTGTGCCCGGTGGTTCATGCTGTCGGACAGCCCGCCGGAGCGCGACGTGATCTGGACGGAAGCCGGCGTGCAAGGCGCGGGGCGGTTCATCCAACGCATCTGGCGCCTCGTCAGCGATATTGCCGAGCGGCCGAAAGGTGCACATTCCGCGACGCCGTCCGATGAGGCGATGGAGGTCCGCCGGGCAGCGCACAAGGCGCTCGATGCGGTTGGCCGCAACATCGAGGCGCTTCGATTCAATGTCGCCGTGGCGCAGATTTACGAGTTCACCAACGTCATGTCCGCAGCATTGGGCAAGTCTCAGGAAGATCTCAATGCGGCGCTGCACGAAGGCGCAGTAATACTCGTCAAGATGATCGCTCCGATGATGCCGCATTTGGCCGAGGAGTGCTGGGCGCGGCTCGGATACAACACCTTGCTCGCCAAAGAACCCTGGCCCGAGGCCGATCCGGCGTTGCTCGTTGACGATCGCGTGACCCTTGCCGTACAGGTCAATGGCAAGCGGCGTGGGGAGATAACCCTCGCGCGAGCCGCCACAAACGCCGAGGCAGAGGCCGCGGCTCTGGCACTCGAGCCCGTCGTGAAAGCCCTCGAAGGGCGGCCGGCCAAAAAGGTCATCGTCGTGCCTCAGAGGATCGTCAATATCGTTGCCTGAGGCGCGTATGATCGAAGCTCGTCGCAACGAAACGGTCGGACGCAAGGGCTCGCGCGCGTGGCGCAAGCTTGGCGGCCTCGTTTTGCTCGGTGGCGCGCTGCTCGGCGGTTGCGGTGACGCCGGTTTCCGGCCGATGTACGGGGCCACAGGCATCGGCGGCGCCGGGGCATCTGAGAAACTGGCGCAGGTCGATATCTCGACCATACCGGGCCGGGTTGGCCAGCAACTTCGCAACGAATTCATCTACCAGTCGACCGGCGGTGGGGATCGCATCGATCCGGTGTATCGACTGGAAATCGCAATCCGCGAATCTGTGACGTCGACGCTCGTCGATCAAACAGGCGACGCACGCGCGCAGGTTTATAATCTCGACGCCGCATTCAAACTCGTGCGCATCTCCGACAGCCAGGTGGTCATGGAGGGCAAGAGCTATTCGCGCGCGGCCTTCGACCGCTTCAGCTCGATCTATTCGAACGTGCGAGCACGCGAAGAAGCCGAGAACCGCGCCGCCAAAACCGTCGCGGAAGAATTGCGCACCCGCGTCAGTGCGTACGTCGCAACGGCGGCCTGATCGCTCATGGTGGCCGTTAAGGCAGCCCAAGCCGCGGCTTTGGTCAAGTCTCCCGACCCGCGATATTCCGCATATCTCATCTTTGGCAGCGATCCCGGGCTCGTTAGCGAGAGAGCAGCCCTGCTGGCGAAGGCACTTGCTGCGGCTGCACCTGTTATGGGCGAAGTTATCCGCCTCGACGAAACGGATATCGAGAACGATCCGGACCGGTTGGCGATTGAGTTGCTGACTGTGCCGATGTTTGGCGGCCGCAAAATCGTGCGGATTGAAACCAGCCGCCGCGTCAACGCTCAGATGTTGAAGCCGCTCGTCGAGGACAAGGCACTGGCGGGTATTCTGATCGTCGAAGCGGGCAACTTGAAACGGGACGACAGTACCCGGGTCGCATTCGAAAAAGCGCCGCACGCCGCCGCGCTGGCTTGTTATATCGACGACGGTCGCGACCTCGACAGCATCATCAACGAAATCTTGAGACCGCTGGGGCTTTCGATCACACCGGGTGCGCGGCAAATGCTGATCAGCCGGCTTGGTGCGGACCGGGTGATGTCGCGTGGCGAAATCGAAAAGCTTGCGCTCTACGCTCAAGGGCATTCGCAAATCACCGAAGACGACATCGAAGCGGTGGTCGGCGATGCGGCCGAACTCACCCTCGACCGGATCGTGAACGCTGCGGCATCCGGCGACGGGGCCCGCGCAGTCATCGAGTTGCAGCGGGCTCTGACGGCCAGCGAAAGCGCGCAGGGCGTTATCCTGGCGATCCAGCGCCATTTCACGCGACTGCACCGGATCCGAGCCCTTGCGGATGCCGGGAAATCGGTCGAACAGGTGATCGATGACATCCGTCCGCAAATTCATTTCAAGCAGAAGGACATGCTGGCCGCCCAGTGCCGGACGTGGCGGCAGGACGGGCTCGAAACGGCACTCGCGGGTATTGCAGCGACAGCGCGGGCGGCACGCATGTCATCGGCGCTGGAGGACCTCCTGGCCGAACGGCTCGTGCTGACGCTCGCGCGGCTGGCGCGACCCGCACGATAAAGGCCTTAACCCGCAACGGCCGCCAACATGCCCCGTTGCAGAGGGCGTGTCGCTGCCTATAGTCCGCGCGAGTTTTTCCAGGGAGTTTCCATGACCGCCGCCCGTTATGCCGTTGTCGCCATCGGCAACGCTATCGTCGACATCATCGGGCAGTGCGACGACACCTTCCTGGCGCGGCACGGCGCCGCCAAGGGTTCGATGCGGCTGGTCGATACCCCGACCATCGACACGCTCTATGGCGAGATGGGCCCGGCGATCGAAATCTCCGGCGGTTCCGCCGCCAATACCATGGTCGGTTTTGCCTCGTTCGGCGGCCCGTCGGCCTTTATCGGCAAAGTCGCGAACGATGAGTTCGGGCGCATTTTTCGACACGATATCGGCGCCGCCGGCGTGGTGTTCGAAACCCCGTCCGCATCCGGCAAACTGCCGACCTCTCGCTCTCTCATTCTCGTCACGCCCGACGGGGAGCGAACGATGAATACCTACCTCGGCATCAGCACCGACCTCGATGATCGCGAAGTCGATGCGGCGACGCTGGAAACTGCACAGATCGTCTATTTGGAGGGTTATCTTTTCGATCAGCCGCAGGCCAAGGCCGCGTTCCGGCAGGCTGTCGCCATCGCGACGCGCGCCGGCCGCACGGTCGCGTTGACGCTTTCCGACGGTTTTTGCGTCGACCGGCACCGATCCGAGTTTCTCGAACTGATCCGGTCGGGCGTCGGGATCCTTTTCGCCAACGAAACGGAAATCACGTCGCTCTACGAAACATCGAGCTTCGAGGCTGCCGCGCGCCAGGCGGCCGCTGATGCCCCGCTCGCCGTTCTCACGCGAAGCGCGAAGGGTTCGCTGATCCTGGCAAATGGCGAATCGCACGAGATCCCTGTCGACCCCGTCGCTAAAGTCATCGACACGACCGGCGCCGGAGACCTTTACGCGGCTGGATTTCTGTATGGATTTACATCGGGAGCCGACCTCGACACGTCCGGACGGCTGGGCAGCCTCGCTGCCGCAGAAATCATTTCGCATTATGGTGCGCGGCCCGAATCAAATCTCGGCGAAATAGCGCGAGCGCGCCGGCTTATTTTCTGATTTGCTCGCCAGGTACATTTGACTTCTACAGCACTGATTTTTTCCAAATGCATCGCTGGTATGTTTGCGTTGTATCGGAATCAACTCGGTTCGTTCTCGCGGACATACAAGTCCGCGGTGTAATTGCGCAACAGAAACAGGCCCTTCCATTCGTTAATTCACATGGCTTCAATTAATCTCTCTGGAAAGTCGCTAAAAATCCGGCATTCTTTGGCGCAGTCTTCGATTTCGCATTAAAGGTCCGAATCGACATGCCCCAGAAGACCGCTGCACGTGGCCGGCCGAAAGGCACAGGCCTAGACGATGCCGGTCCCCTTGCGGCCATCACAGAAATGATTGCAGCAAATCCGGGAATGAAACCGACAACCGCTATTAAGGCCGTTGGTGTGACCGATCCCTCGACGGTGCGCCGGCTACGCGACAAATATCAGCAAATGATCGGACCGGAGGCTTTTGCGGGCGGTCGCTCCTTGCCACGTCCGGCAGTGCAACGGCCTGCCAACAATGTGATCGCACTGCGGTCGCATTCGAATCCCGTGCGGCGGGAGGCAAAACTTCAATCGCCCTTGCTGGCATCCCGGCCGGCCACACCAAATGGCACGACCGAAGACGTTCCGCCTGCCACGGAGGACGACCCGGCACGATACCCGGCAGTTGCAGAGCCGGATCTTTTTGCAGCAGCGTATGCGGCCAGCGTCGCTGCCGCGAAGGTGGCGATCCATCTCCACTACAAGTCTATGTGGTACGCGTTTCAATGGTCAGCGTGTGCGTGCGCGATCCGAAATACCGAATACACACGTCTCGTGCTTGCGAGCTTGACGGACAAGGATGTCAAACCGAGGTGTTCGCGACCCGCGGAATGAAGCCGCCGACAAGCCCACTCCATAACTTCAAGGCCGCTCCCCAAGCGGCCTTTTCTTTTGTCTCCGTGAGGAGAAAAATAAGCACTCAGAGTTTTCGCAGAGCAACGGATTCGACGCGATGATCGGCGGTTTTGCTTAAAATGAGGCGCGCGCGCTGGCGAGTGGGCAGAATGTTTTCTTCAAGGTTCTTGAGGTTGATCATCGACCACAGTTCAAGCGCACGGGCCTTTGCCTCGTCGGGCGACATGCCAGCGTACTTGTGAAAATAAGCTCCTGGGTCGCGGAAGGCGGTACTGCGCAGGCGCATGAAGCGTTCGAGATACCATTCCTCGATGACCGCTGGTTCGGCATCGAGATAGATCGAAAAATCGAAAAAATCGGAGACAAAAGGTATCTCGGCGCCATCCTTTGGGAGGCGGGCCGGTTGCAAGACATTGAGGCCTTCGACGATGAGGATGTCAGGGCGTCGGAATACCGCTTTCTGGTCAGAGAGGATATCGTAATGGAAATGCGAATAGACCGGCGCCTCGACGAATTCCTTGCCGGATTTCACGTCGGCGAGAAAGGTCAGCAGCCGCGCGGTATCAAAGCTTTCCGGGAAGCCCTTGCGATTCATAATGCCGCGCGCTTGCAGTTCGGCATTGGGGAGGAGAAAGCCGTCTGTCGTGACCAGATCGACGCGCGGATGGTCGGGCCAGCGGGCGAGTAGGGCCTTTAGAACACGCGCGGTGGTGCTTTTACCGACGGCGACCGAGCCGGCCACTCCGATGATGAACGGGACCTTATTGTCGGATCGGCCCAGGAAGGTCGTCGTGGCCGCGTGCAGCTTCTGGAGGGCTGCGACATAGAGATTGAGCAGGCGGGAAAGCGGAAGATAAATCTGCTCCACCTCTTCAACCGAAAGTTCCTCGATGATGCCTGAGAGCTGGTCGAGTTCGTCGGGTAGCAGCGTCATCGGTGTGTCGGCGCGCAGGCGCGCCCAGTCCGATCGGCTGAAAAGGCGATAGGGAGAAAAAATCAAATCGCCGCCAGCGACAGACTTGGCGACGGCCCGCCGCCGCTTGCTCTGTCCGACATTGAGCCGGACGGATTTTTGCCGTTTGCGGCGCTTGCCGCTGCGCTCTTCAACAGGGCTCACAAAATGACCCGTTCCAATCCTGAGGGAGGTTAAGTCGTTCGTGCGGCTTTCTCGGCGTGGCCGGAGGTGCCCTGACGCGCACGGAGCAAAGCTGCAACGTCCTCCCATGTGAGGCCGCGCGATTCGAGAAGCACCAGCAGGTGGAAGAGAACGTCGGCGGCTTCAGCGGCAAGGGCCTGTTCGTCGCCGACGGTTGCCGCAATGACCGCTTCGATTGCTTCTTCGCCAAACTTCCTGGCACAGCGCTCCGGACCACCGTCGAGCAGGGTTTTTGTATAAGACGCCGCGGCCGAGGCGGACCGGCGGGCGCGAATGCTGACGGCCAGTTCGCTCAATATGTTGTCGGACATGGGTTGAACCCGCGACGGCCTAAACGAGGGCAAGGCGATGCTACACCTTCACCGACGCGTCAAGGCAATCCCGCGGCCGTGGCAAATGTTGTGTGACGACGTGTCGGCGTGGTCGCGCTACTCGGTCATGCCGGTCAGACGCATCCGAATATAGTCGAGCTGGTCGAAATTGCCGAAGCGGATGGTCAGGTTGCCGCTCTCACCCGAGCCCCGCTTGATCTCGACCTTAAGGCCCAATGCGTCGGTCAGTTCCTTCTCGAAGGCGCGGGTGTCCGGATCTTTTTCGCGGACTTTGCGCGCCGTTGATCCGGGCTGGCCGATCGGCCCGGCCTGCACGAGAGCTTCGACCTCGCGGACGTTGAGGCTGTCGTCGATGATCTTCTGCGCCAGCGTCTCGGCATCGTCGCGGCCGACAAGCGCGCGAGCGTGACCGGCGGTCAAAGATCCGGCCTGCACCAGTTGTTGGACACCCGACGGCAGTTTCAAAAGACGCAGCGTGTTGGTGACATGGCTGCGGCTCTTGCCGATAATCTCGGAGACCTGTTCCTGGCTATAGTCGAACCGTTCGATGAGATCGCGGTAGCCCGTGGCTTCCTCGATGGCGTTGAGATCCGCGCGTTGGACATTCTCGATGATCGCAAGCTCGAGGACTTCCTTGTCGGTCAAACTGCGCACGATGACGGGAATGGTATGCAGCCCAGCACGCTGAGAGGCCCGCCAACGTCGCTCACCAGCGACGATCTCGTACATCTGCTCGTTGTCGGGGTCGATGCGAACGATGATCGGCTGAACGAGACCCTTGGATCGGATCGAGTCGGCGAGTTCGGCCAGTTCGTCTTCGCGGAAATCCTTGCGCGGGTTGAAACGCCCGCCACGCAGCTGATCCGTGCCGACGATCCGCTGCTCGCCCTCAGCGGGGCCACGCGGTGCAATGCTCGGCGTATCGCCGATCAGCGACGCGAGACCACGACCAAGGCGGCTCTTCGGCAGGGGCACGTTCATTGTTCTTTTCACCTTCGCAAGGGGTGGATTTAGGGCTGGGATCACGCGGACGGTACGCCAACCGAAGCGCCGTTTCAGGCTGCTTTGTTTTGACGTTCACGCTCAATGATTTCAGTGGCCAGCCGGATGTAGGCCTGGCTTCCGGCACAATCGTAATCGTAAAGCAGGATTGGTTTGCCGTGCGATGGCGCCTCGGCGACGCGTGTGTTGCGTGGGATCATGCTCTCGTAGACCTTGGGGCCGAAGAAGGCGCGCACGTTGTCAGCGACTTCGCGCGACAGTGACGTTCGGGCGTCATGCATGGTCAGCACCACGCCCTGAATCTCCAGACGCGGATTGAGAGTCGCCCGGATTTGATCGATGGAGTCCTTCAACTGCGAAATTCCTTCGAGTGCGAAGAACTCACACTGAACCGGCACGAGTACGGCGTTGGCCGCGGCCAGCGCATTGAGGGTCAGGAGATTGAGAGATGGCGGGCAATCGATCAGAATATACGTGTAGGACGGCTGGCCCGGCGCCGCACGCGAGCGGCCGATGAGTGCCGTCACCGCGTCGCGCAATTTGAACGGCCGGCCGGTGTCGTTGATCAGGTCATGCTCAACGCCGACGAGGTCGCTGTTCGCCGGCACGATCGAGAGCCCTGGTACGGCGGTGGCAACGGCCGCGTCCGCCAGGGACACCGAGCCAACCAAAACATCATAGGCGGTCTTCGCACGGGCTTCGGGCGCCACGCCCAGGCCTGTCGAAGCGTTGCCTTGAGGGTCGAGATCGATGACGAGGACCTGTTCGCCGATCGCCGCGAGCGCCGTGCCGAGGTTGATGGCCGTCGTCGTTTTGCCGACGCCGCCCTTCTGATTGGCGACGGCGAGCACCCGAAGTCGGGCGGCAGTCTGATCAATGCCGTTCACGGGGCTTTCCCTCCGTTGGCGACGGGGCTGATCCCCGTGGACTGAGGTTACGGACACAAACGACGCGACCGTCCGGATCAGTCAAGCTGGGTTTTAGCTCCAACTCGAAAAACCACGACAATCTGGCAGCCTCGACTTCGTTCTCTGTGTCGCGGCCCTTCAAAAACAAGCCCAGGGTGCCTGGTTGCCAAAAAGGGAGCGCAAGACGAAGAAGCTCTGTCAACGGCGCCAAGGCGCGTGCCGAAACCACTTCAACTGTGCCGACCTTATCGCGAGTCGAGGACATTTCGATTCTCGTCCCCAAGATGTCCACAGCGCACCCGGTCTGACGCGCGACCTCGCGCAAGAAGGCCGCTTTGCGGGTATCGCTTTCGATAAGCGTCATATGAAGGTTCGGTGTTCGAGAGGCGAGATCGCGAGCCAGGATGGCAATGACAAGGCCCGGAAAGCCGGCGCCGGATCCAAGGTCAACCCATGACCGAGCATCCGCAGGCGCCAGGGCCGCAAGTTGCGCCGAATCGAGGAGGTGACGCGTCCAGATCGATCCAAGCGTACTCGGTGCGACGAGCTGGACCGCCTTCTGCCACTGCTTGAGCAAGGCGACGTAAGATTCGAATTTATCAGCAGTTTCACGTGAAACGCCAAGTTCCCGCGCGAACCCGGCCGCGTCCCCAATGGGTGACGAACTGGCTTTCATGCCCTCGTTCGCGCCGGTGACCGGCTCCTGGTGGCCTTTTTCAATGCGGCCAGCAACAGCGTCAGGGCGGCCGGTGTCATGCCGTCGATCCGACCGGCTTGGGCGAGCGAGCGAGGTTGATGCCGAATGAGCTTCTGGCGAACTTCGACGGATAGACTTGGGATCGCGCCGAAATCGAATCCATTCGGGATTACAATGGCTTCATCGCGTTTCAATGCGGCGACATCTTCGTCCTGGCGTACCACGTAGGCGGCGTAGCGAGCGTCGATTTCGAGTTGTTGGGCGACGGATGAGGGGATTTCGGCCAGTTCGGGCCAGATCCGGATCAGGTGATCAAGGCTGACATCCCTGAATGACAGCAGCTCGAAAGCCGAACGGCGGCGGCCATCGCGATTGATGGATAATCCCATGTCAGCGGCCTTCGTGGGGGTCAAAGTCAGACAGTCGAGCAGCGCGCGGCCGGCTTCCAAAGAGGAGCGCCGCTGATCGAACACCGCCGCGCGCTCATTGCCAACACATCCGACGGCCAGGCCGAGCGGCGTCAGGCGCTGATCAGCGTTATCCGCGCGTAATTTCAGCCGGAATTCGGCCCGCGACGTGAACATGCGATAGGGTTCGGTAACGCCGCGGGTGACAAGATCGTCGATCATCACGCCGATATAGGCGTCGGAACGGGACAGCACGAAGCGGCCGCCGGGGCTGGCGACGGCAAGCGCCGCGTTGAGGCCGGCGACAACGCCCTGGGCGGCCGCCTCCTCATAGCCGGTTGTGCCGTTGATCTGGCCAGCGAGAAACAGTCCCGGCAACCGTTTGACTTCCAGGGTCTGCTCAAGTTCGCGCGGATCGACATAGTCATATTCGATCGCATAGCCGGGCCGCACAACCCGCACCTGCTCAAGGCCGGGAATCGTTCGAATGAACGCTTCCTGGACGTCGGCCGGCAGCGACGTCGAAATGCCATTCGGATAGACGGTCGGGTCGTCCAGCCCCTCGGGTTCGAGAAAAATCTGATGCGTTTCGCGATCAGCGAAGCGCACGACCTTGTCCTCGATCGAAGGGCAGTAGCGGGGTCCGACGCTTTGGATCTGGCCGCCGTACATCGCTGAGAGGCCGAGATTTTCGCGGATGATGGCATGCGTTGCGGGCGTTGTTTGCGTGACGCCGCAGGCGATCTGAGGTGTCGTAATGGCGGAAGTCAAAAATGAGAACGGCGCCGGCAGATCGTCGCCGGGCTGGCTTGCGAGGCGATCCCAGCCAATCGTGCGGCCGTCGAGGCGCGCCGGCGTCCCGGTTTTCAGGCGGCCCATGGCGAGGTCGAGGCCATAAAGGCGTTCAGATAGCCCCCGGGCCGGGGCTTCACCGTGGCGGCCGGCCGGCGTGCGCGTTAGACCTAAGTGGATCACGCCGTTGAGAAAAGTTCCGGTGGTGAGCACGACGGCGCCGGCTCGCAGTTCGCGACCGTCTTCAAGGCGAAGGCCTCGCGCCCGGCTGTTTTCGACAATCAGGTCGTCCACGGCTCCTTCAACGACGGTCAGGCCTTCGGTTGCCGCGATCAACGTTTGCATGGCCTGACGGTAGAGCTTGCGGTCCGCCTGCGCGCGGGGCCCCTGAACGGCGGGGCCCTTCGACCGGTTCAACAGGCGGAACTGAATGCCGGCGGCATCGGCGACGCGGCCCATCAGGCCGTCCAATGCATCGACCTCGCGAACCAGATGGCCCTTGCCGAGGCCACCAATGGCCGGATTGCAGGACATCTCGCCGATCGTCGCAAAGCGGTGAGTGACGAGTGCGGTCTGAGCGCCGAGGCGCGCTGCGGCCGCAGCGGCTTCGACGCCGGCATGGCCGCCACCGACGACGATCACATCGAAGGTCTGGCGGGCTTGCAGCTGGGGGTTGACAGAGGTCATGAGCGTTCTTTTAGCTGAAAACGTGACCACGAAAAGCGCTCTTGAACGGCTAACCGATTCCAAAGGCGTAAAGAATTCGTTTCACGTGAAACACTGCGCCGAATCAACCGAGCTTGGTTCATCGAAACTTACCCATTGTTTCACGTGAATCATCGGGTGCACGTGGGCATCGGCGTTGGCCTATTTGCCGATGCAGAAGCGCCCGAAGATCTGGTCGAGCACATCTTCGACGTCAATGCGGCCGGTGAGACGGCCCAGTGCATGGGCCGCACGACGCAAATCCTCGGCCCTCAGTTCTGTGGTGTGCGGATTGCCTTCCAAGAACACGCACAAATGGTGGTGGGTGTCGGAGAGCAGAGCCCGATGACGAGGGTTGGTTACTGCTGCGGGTTGACCGTGGTCATCCAGCCGATCTTTGGCGATGTCGGCCAAACGAGCCGTCAAAACGTCAAGTCCAAGTCCGGTTTTCGCAGACACCAGAACACTGTCCTCGGGCAAAGCCGGTGGGGGGCCGGTGGCGATCAGATCGGCTTTGCTACGGACAATAAGAACCCTATCGCCAAGCGGGACCAGATCGGCCGGGAGTTGAATTTCCGGAGCTCGGGGGTCGACCAGCCACAGGATGAGTTCGGCTGCTCGGGCCGTTTCCAGGGTTCGACGAATACCCTCCTGTTCGACCTTGAGTTCCGTTTGCCGGATGCCGGCTGTATCGGACAAGATGACCGGGTAACCCGCAAGATCGAGGCGAACTTCAATGACGTCGCGGGTGGTGCCGGGGTCTTCTGAAACGATGGCTGCTGGCCGGCGGGCAAGCGCATTCAAAAGGCTGGATTTACCGACGTTGGGTGGACCGGCGAGGACGACACGAAATCCGTCGCGTAGGATTTCCCCCCGGTTGGCATTGTCGAGGTGCCGGCGGATCGTGGCTTCCAGGGCTTCGACGACGCTGCGGCCTTCGGCAAAGCTGCGCTCGCCGACATCGGCTTCGTCCGAGAAATCGATCGCCGCCTCAACCATTGCGATGGCGTCGATCAAGGTGGCGCGCCAGCTTTCGACCAGAGCAGACAGGCCGCCCGTCGCCTGGCGTAGTGCCTGACGCCGCTGGGCTTCGGTATCGGCATCGATCAGATCAGCAAGGCCTTCCACCTCGGCAAGATCGAGTTTGCCGTTATCGAATGCGCGGCGCGTAAATTCACCGGGCTCAGCTTCGCGATAGCCGCGAATTTCACCGAGGGCTTCGAGAACCGCAGTCACGACAGCACGGCCGCCGTGCAGCATCAGTTCGACGACGTCTTCGCCGGTGAAGCTTCTTGGGCCGGGGAACCACAGCACCAGGCCCTTGTCGAGGGGGCGGCTGTCCACGGGGTGGATGAAAGCGCGTGTGGCGGCGACGCGCGGCTTGGGACTTGGACGGGCCATCAGCTTGAGGACCTGGCTGGCGCGGGGTCCCGAAATGCGAATGAGTGCGA
>JALHMJ010000023.1 GCA_022844105.1 Hyphomicrobium sp.
GGGCGGGCGATGTCATAAGCACTCCGATGAGAGCGACGACATTAGCGAAAGCCCAGCAGGCCTCCTAGGCCCGCAACGCCACACTTGGCTTCGGAACCAAAATTTTGCAGGCCATGCCGCAACGAAAAAAGCCCGCACGGCGGCGGACCTTTTCATTTTTCTGCTTTAAGACCGCTACTGCGTCAGTCGCAAGCCATTGAGCGAGTTCGCGATCGACAAAAACGCCTGGCGAAGTTCATCGCCATCGGCCGCATCGTGAAAGTCCCCGCCGGCCCGCGTGGCGCAGTTTTGCAGCATGGTTTTCGCCGACGCAGGCGCATCGAAGGCCACCGTGTGAACTTTAATGCCGGTTGCGCCGAGAGCCGTGCAGATCGACAGCGCCTGCGCACTGGAATTGCCGTTTTCATAGGCCATATTGAAAATGCCGTCGGTCATGATGATGACGGCCTTGGTCGTCCGCCCGTCATTGTAGGCGACCGGTTCACTGTCGGACGGCCACAGGGTCGCAAAATTCGGTGAGATGAGGTTCCATGCCCACTGGGCACCGATATGGCCGGCCGTCGCGCCCGACGCGATGTAGCGGTCGATCGACCCGGTCAATATATCTTTGTCCTCGGTCAGCGGTACGATCTGGGCCGAAGGGCAGAAATAGCCTTGGCGCCACTCGGTGAGATCGATGTCCGTGAACCGGCCATTGCCGCGGTAGCTTCCACCAACGTCGATGCTGTCGTCGGTATAGGCGCTGGCGCCGGTGCGCTCCCGCACGCAGCCGTCAACACTGGTGCCGTTCGATGCGTCGGCAGCGTAAGGACCGAGCTGGACCGCAGCCGAGTAGGGGGCGAGGCCGATGCGCACCTTGTTGGGGCGATCGCCATCCGGCAGCAAAGCTTCAACAAGATCCGTTGCAGCGGCCTTGAGGTCGGCAAGCTTTCGACCACTCATCGAGCCTGTAATGTCGAGGGCCATGCCCAATTCCAGATCCGATGCCTGGAACGTCGTCAGTGTATCGAACGGCGCGGCGACATTCTCGATGCCGGCGACGCGCATGAACGTCATCGGAACGCCCGCATCGACCTTGACCTCGATGGTGCTGTCGGCGCGATTGGGGATGACCTGCACGCGACTGACGTTGGCGAAGTCACGACCGGCGGCCATGTTCAGATTGAAGTATCGCTCGCCGAGTGCGGAAATCTCGGCATTGGTCATGGCTCCGTCCATCAGCGCCCGTCCCGCTGCCAGCGCGGCGGCATCTGCTGCCGCTGCGATCTTCGAGTTCGAGTGGTAAACCCGTGCTTGATCGACAGCGAGGCCGATGAACACCATCAGGACCATGGCCAAGAAGCCAAACAGGATCGTTACCGCGCCGCGCTCGTCGCGAGCAATTTTGGCTGCAGTCGGATAGGGTGCCGTCGGCATCGTGTGTCTCCATGAAACAACCCGGCAGGGTTCGGAGACGAGGGGAGCAACGCGGATGCCGTAGCGCTGCACGGGCAGGCCGGGCTTTCGCAGATCGTCAAAGTTGGTTGAAAAAGTGTTAACGCTGACGAAGAAATTTTCGACGCGTCAAGCAATTGAGCTCGCCCCATGCGCAACGCTGCGAAGGAACCGTCACCGCGAAGCCTAATGCCCCACCGGCCGCATTGTTCGTCTGTCCGATCAATGCCCCGTCATGACACGTCGTCGACCTGCGAGAATTCAAAAGTCGGAGACAATGCCGTCTTTTTCCCAATCGCCGTAACGCACGGGGTCCGGTCCGGAGCGGCCGCCCAATTCGACCGGTGCATCCTTGGCGGCTTTTTCCCGTAACCGGCGGCGCTCGTCCGCCTCGGCCAGCGCTCGATTGGCGGCATCCGACAGGATGCGCGGCGCGGTGACGGTCCCTTCCGTGGTCCCCGTCCCAACGGTGGCGCCATTCCCTTGGGCCGCGCCGGTGTTGACCGTCGTGTCGTCCTTGTCCGTCATGGTAAGTCCTTCGTCCGCGGTCGGCCGGACCGGTTCCACCCGCCAAAGCCGGGTGGCTGGTTGTCGGCCAGCGTCATTCCCATATACTAATCACATTCGATATCGGATGCCTGCCCCGCGTCGCGATACGGCCCGTGGCATCGCCAATTGAGGGGAGTTTCGTCCCGCCATGCCGATGAACTACGCCAAGACCGGTTTGTTGCTGATTGTGTTGACCGGCATTTTTGTTGCCATGGGGGCTCTCGTCGGCGGCAAGTCCGGTCTCGTCATCGCCTTCATCATGGCGCTCGGCATGAACGCCATCAGCCTGTGGAAGTCCGACACCATGGTGCTGAAGATGTTTCGCGCCCATGAAGTCGACGAACGGACGGCGCCGGACTATGTCGGCCTCGTCCGCGATTTGGCGGCTCGCGCTGAATTGCCGATGCCACGCGTTTTTGTCATCGACAACCCGCAACCCAATGCGTTTGCCACCGGTCGCAGCCCCACACGCGCCGCGGTCGCCGCTTCGACGGGTTTGTTGGATAGCCTGTCACGCGAAGAATTGGCCGGCGTCATGGCCCACGAACTCGCCCATATCAAGAACCGCGATACGCTCACCATGGGTGTCGCCGCGACCATAGGCGGCGCGATCTCCATGTTTGCGCAGTATCTCCAGTTCGGAATGCTGTTTGGCGGCAACCGCGATAACGGCAACGGTCCGGGATTTCTTGCGACCCTCGCGGCCATGTTGATCGCGCCAATGGCAGCCATGATGGTCCAGATGGCCATTAGCCGTTCGCGCGAATACCAGGCTGACCGCATGGGCGCCATGCTCTGCGGCAACCCGCTTTGGCTGGCGTCCGCACTCCAGCGCATTCACGCCGCGGTCCAGCGCATCCCCAATGAGGATGCCGAACGCGTTCCCGCCGCCGCCCACGTCTTCATCATGAACCCACTCAGTGGGCGCGGTGTCGACAACCTGTTCTCCACCCACCCCAACGTCGAAAATCGCATCCGCGCCTTGAACGAGCTGGCAGTTGAGATGGGCCAGTTGCCCTCGTCACTCGATACAGACTTTGCCTCCGCCGCCCCCGATGACGCGCCGCGGCCGCCGTCCGGGCCTTGGTCGCGCTCCGGCGCCACGCCTGGTCCCTGGGGCTGAACTGCTGCAATACCGATTGAGCGGCATTGACCCTGCGTCGCCGACGCCTTAGCGATGGCGAATGACAGCCACCCGTCCGCCGCGCGACGTGACACCGTCCAGCCGGCCGTCTCCAGTCTCTGGCCGGCCGCGCCGCGCGCCCGTCAAGACAGATAAAAAGAAGGGGCCAGCCGCCCTTCCGGCCGGCTTTGAAGCCCGTCAGGCCGCGGTCGAAACGCTTTGGCGCGTGATGAAGCGCGGGACCTTCTTTGAAGAGGCGTTCGCTGAGGCCTTCTCCAAGCCCGAGCGTGCCAAGATCGAACCGCGCGACCGCGCCTTCGCCCGACTGGTCGTCACGATCGTCCTGCGCCGCCACGGCGAATTAACCGCGGTCATCGGCTCGCACTTGCAAAAGCCGTTGCCCGAGCCGCAGGGCTGGATCTGGCAGATCCTCTTAGCTGGCGCGGCGCAATTGCTGTTCCTCGATACCCCACCGCACGCGGCCATCGGCCTCGCCGTCGAGCAGGCCAAGGCCGATCCCAATGCCCGGCGTTTTGACAAGCTCGTCAACGCCGTGCTGCGGCGGGTGGCCGATGGTGGCCGTGCCGCCCTTGAGCCCCTCGACGCCGTGGCGCTGAATGTGCCGGCTTGGCTATTGCAAGGTTGGGTCAAGACGTATGGTTCGGATCTGGCCCGCCGCATCGCCGCCGCCAGCCTGGAGGAGCCGCCGCTCGACGTCACGGTGAAGGGCGATCCTGCCGAATGGGCCGCGAAACTTCAGGGTGTTCCTTTGCCGACCGGCACGGTGCGCATTCTGCAGGCCGGTCGCGTCACCGATCTGCCGGGGTTCGATGATGGGTCCTGGTGGGTCCAGGATGCAGCCGCCGCTCTTCCCGCTCGCTTGTTGGCTCCCAAGCCTGGCCAGCGCATCGCAGATCTGTGTGCCGCACCTGGAGGCAAGACCGCCGAACTCGCCGCTGCCGGTGCCCACGTCACTGCGGTCGATATTTCTGCAGCACGCCTGCGCCGCGTCAAAGACAACCTGGATCGCCTGCATCTCGCCGCGGAATGTGTCACCGCCGATGTTCTCTCCTGGCAACCGGCGGCCCCGTTCGATGCCGTGCTCCTCGACGCACCCTGCTCGGCGACAGGCACGATCCGCCGACACCCCGATATTCTCCATGTTCGACAGAGCCGCGGTTTCGAAAAGTTTATCGATCTACAGGGTAAGCTGCTCGACAGGGCGGCTCGTTTGGTACGTCCGGGCGGACTGCTGATGTACTGCACCTGTTCTCTTGAACCGGAAGAAGGCGAACAGCAGATCGCCCGCTTTCTTGCTTCCAGAGAGGATTACGAGCGTGTGCCTATAACAGGCAGTGAGATCGGCGGGCTGTCCGACGCAATTACATCCGACGGCGACCTGCGGACGCTGCCTTGCCACCGCTTTCCCGGCGACGACGCGGGCCTGGGACTTGATGGCTTTTATGCCGCGCGCTTGCGACGCAAAGATGGCTGACGCCGCGCCGTGATTTCTGCGCACAACTTCTGCCTACCCTCGCCTTGCCACTGACCAGACGCTGCGCTACCGACCCCGAGGAGCCATGGCGGGGTGCAACTCCGACATGGTGCGACTTGCGAGTGGAGGCAATCGGCCCATGGCTGGCTTGAGTCTGGCCGAAAGATCGTGGATCGCATTGATCGCTGCCAAGCGCTCGCAGCGTGCATCGATGGCCCGTCTCCAGTTCTCCCCGCTGCTGCGCTGGCGCTTTGGTTCGAGAAGCCTGGGCAATCTTTTGATTGTTCCGCAGACACTGCGCAACGCCGACCCGAGCTTTTGGCCGGAATTGAAACTCGGACACATGGGGCTTGCCGGCAGCGGCGTTGATCTGCGCGGCCTGTCGCCATTTGCCATTCGCGCGCCGAATGAGGCCTGGGCTCGGGCGCTGCATGGTTTTGGCTGGCTGCGCCATCTCGAAGCCGCCGGTGATGACGAAGCGCGCGCCCTGGCACGTGCTCTCACGGTGCTATGGACGCAGCATCAGAACAGCTCCGTTATCGCCTGGGAACCCGGAGTGATGGGCCGGCGTATTATTTCCTGGCTGAGCCACGCCAATTTCCTCCTCGAAGACGCCGACGTAGAAACATACGACGCCATATCGGCAAGCCTTGGTTCCCAAATCATTCGACTTGCTGCCTGCTGGCGCGATGGACCGGACGGATACTCGCGCCTTCTCGCCATCACCGGGCTCACCCTGGCGAATCTGTGCGTCTCGGGCCACGACCGCCAGCTCGAAGACGTCGAGAAGTTGTTTTCTGCCGAAATCG
Source organism: Hyphomicrobium sp. (assembly GCA_022844105.1). Classification (GTDB taxonomy): domain Bacteria; phylum Pseudomonadota; class Alphaproteobacteria; order Rhizobiales; family Hyphomicrobiaceae; genus JAGVSR01. Next base: position 5,411 of record JALHMJ010000023.1, read on the forward strand.
ATCGCCAGTTGCTCGACGACGGCGGCCACGTCAGCCGCAATCCGGCGGTTCTGGTTGATGTGCTTCTCGATCTGTTGCCAGCGCGCCAATGCTTTGCGGCGCGCGGCCGTCAGCCACCGGAAAAGCTGCTCCAGGCGCTGGTCGATGCGGTTGCCTTTTTGCGCTTTATGCGGCTGGGCGACGGTCGATTGGCCCGCTTCAACGGTGTCGCCGTCGCCAGCCCCGCGGGTCTGGCCACGGTGCTCGCTTACGACGATTTGTTTGCCAAGCCGCTCACCGCTGCGCGCACATCGGGCTACGTTCATCTCACGTGTGGCGCCACGACCGTCATCGGCGATGCCGGCGCGGCTCCGCCATTCGAGTTTGCAGCCGAAGCTCACGCCGGGTGCCTCTCGTTCGAAATGAGTGCCGGACACCGGCTGATTTTTGTCAACGGCGGTGCGCCGGCTGCGGCCGACCATGACTGGCGGGCCCAGGCCCGCGCGACCGCGTCTCACAACACGCTGTGCGTCAACGAGATGTCGTCAGCCAAACTCGTCCGTAACCGCAGCCTGGAAACGATGATCGGCGGAGCACCCATACGCGGGCCTGCACACGTTTTCAGCCGGCTCGAAGAGCACAACGGCGATCTCGTATGGACCGCGTCGCATGACGGTTACTTAAGCCGCTACGGTATCGTGCATCACCGCATGATAAGGCTCAGTGCCTCCGGTTCCGCGATACACGGGTTTGACCGGATCGGTGGCGCCGAGACAGCTCTGCGCCTGAAGGCCGATCTGCCGTATGCCGTGCATTTCCATCTGCATCCTGATGTGACGTGTCGTCTGCCCGATGAGACTGGAGTTGCGGAAATCATCACGCCGGAAGGCCAGACTTGGCTGTTCTCGGCCCAGGGCGCGGATCTCTCCATCGAGGAAAGCACCTATTTTGCCGATAGCTCGGGCCCCCGCCGTGCCTTGCAGTTCGTCTTGCGCGGATCGACCTTCGGGGAAACGGAAATTTCTTGGCGCGCTGAAACTCGGGCGTGACGTTCTGCGTGCGCTACGTCCTGGCCGAACGGTACCCTGCCGGAGAACTTCGTGCTAAGGGCGGAACAGCGAAATATTGAGGACGCGATTTTGCCCAACGACGCCATAAACATCCGCCGCGCGCTTATATCCGTCTCGGATAAGACCGGCGTCACCGAACTGGCCCGCGATCTTGCAGCGCTAGGCGTGGAGGTTCTTTCGACCGGCGGCACCGCTTCTGTCCTCAAGGCCGCCGGCGTAACGGTGGTTGATGTGTCCGACCATACCGGCTTCCCCGAAATGATGGATGGCCGCTTGAAGACACTGCATCCAAAACTGCACGGTGGCCTTTTGGCGGTCCGCGGCAATCTGGAGCACGAACAATCCGCCGCGCAGCACGGCATCGCTCCGATCGATCTTCTCGTGGTCAATCTCTACCCATTCGAGGCGACCTTGGCGAAGGGCGGCAGTTACGACGACTGTGTCGAGAATATCGACATTGGCGGCCCGGCCCTGATCAGAGCGGCAGCCAAAAATCATGCCGGCGTTGCCGTCGTCGTCGATCCCGCCGATTACGCTCTGCTGCGGGCTGAACTCGCTGCGACCAAGGGCGCCACCTCGCTCCGGTTTCGCAAAGACATGGCCGCACGCGCACTGGCCCGCACCGCCGCCTATGACGGTGCCATTTCTAATTGGCTGACGGCTGATCCCGATGCAACAGGCCGTCCTGCCCGCGCCTTTCCAAGTACCTACACGATGCAGCTCACCAAATCGGTGGACCTGCGCTACGGCGAAAATCCGCACCAATCAGCGGCGTTCTACCGCGAGGTCGGCGCGCCCGAGGGCACCGTCGCGACGGCCCGGCAACTCGGCGGCAAGGAACTTTCCTACAACAACATTGCCGATACCGACGCGGCACTGGAATGCGTCAAGGAATTCGAGCCCGATGGTCCGGCTTGCGTCATCGTCAAGCACGCCAATCCGAGCGGCGTTGCTCTCGCCGCAACGCTCAAGGATGCCTACGACCTCGCCTACATGACCGACACCGAATCCGCCTTCGGCGGCATCATCGCCTTCAATCAACCCCTCGATGCCGAGACGGCCGCGGCGATCGTCACCCGTCAGTTTGTCGAAGTGATCATCGCTCCAGGTGCGTCGCCCGAGGCCGTCGAGGCAGTGGCGACGAAGAAGAATGTCCGCCTCCTCGTAACCGGGCCATGGTCCGGAACGCCAGGCCCCCGCCGCGATTACAAGAAGGTCAACGGCGGTCTTCTCATCCAGGATGCCGACCTTGGGCTCACGGAAAAACTAGAGGTGGTCACGAAGCGGCAGCCGTCGCCGTCGGAACTCGCCGATCTCGTTTTTGCAATGAAGGTCGCCAAGTTCGTCAAGTCGAACGCCGTTGTCTACGTGCGTGGGCTCGCCACGATTGGTATCGGCGCCGGCCAGATGAGCCGGGTCAATTCCACGCGCATCGCTGTTGAGAAAGCCAAGCAGGCAGGGCTCGAGATCACCGGCTCTGTCGTCGCGTCCGACGCATTTTTTCCCTTCGCTGACGGCCTCATCACCGCGGCCGCAGCCGGGGCCACAGCCTTCATTCAGCCCGGCGGCTCCATGCGCGACGATGAAGTGATCAAGGCTGCGGACGAGCGCAACCTGGCCATGGTGTTCACCGGCATGCGCCACTTCCGTCACTAGTCGGCGCCGGATTGCAGCGTCATTTCTGGTTTTTCAGTTTCTTCAGTCCGTAGAGCGCCTCAAGCGCCGCCTTTGGAGTCATCTCGTCAGGATTGATTTTGGCGAGCGCCTCTTCCACCACGGATGCTGCAAGTGTCGGCGTCGAACTCTTAGGACGGGCCGCTGCAAACAGCGGCAGATCGTCGAGCGGCTTGTCAGCGCCCGTCGCTCGGCGGTCATTTTTTTCCAGAAGATCGAGCACCTGCCGTGCGCGGTCAATGACCGGCTGCGGCAGCCCGGCTAATTTCGCCACTTGAATGCCGTAAGATCGATCAGCGGCGCCCGGCCGGACTTTGTGCAGGAATACGATGTCGTCCTGCCACTCCTTGACATCCATCGTCACATTGCCGACGTCCCTCAACCGCCCGGCAAGCGCTGTCATTTCATGATAGTGCGTCGCAAACAGGGCCCGGCATTTCGCAACGTCGTGCAAATACTCCACCGTCGCCCAGGCAATCGACAGGCCATCGAAAGTGGCCGTGCCTCGCCCGATCTCATCGAGTATCACCAAGGACCGATCTGTCGCCTGATTGAGGATTCCCGCCGTTTCCACCATCTCGACCATGAACGTCGAACGGCCGCGTGCCAGATCGTCGGAGGCGCCGACTCGCGAGAACAGTCGGTCCACAATTCCGATCCGCGCCACCCGTGCCGGCACGAACGATCCCATCTGCGCCATCACGACGAACAGAGCATTTTGGCGCAGAAACGTTGATTTGCCGGCCATGTTTGGCCCGGTCACGAGCCAGATGCGCGCCGTTACGTCTTCATCGAAGCCGGTCGGCTTTTCGGCTTCAAGACCAAGGATGCAGTCGTTCTCGATAAATGCGCCAACTTTGGTTTTCCGAAGCGCCTGTTCGACGACCGGATGCCGCCCGCCGCGAATTTCAAAACCGGAGCCGTCGGAGATGGCCGGCCGCACATAGTTCTCCGTTACCGCGAGTTCTGCCAGTGCGGCCAGGTGATCGACTTCGGCAATCGCGGCGGCAACGGATGCAAGCCCTTGCTCGTTGCCCGCAACCGCCTGCGTCAGGTCCTGGAACACTTCGTCCTCAAGCGCCAGCGCTCGTTCGCCTGCGGATGCGATGCGCCCTTCGATCTCGGCCAGTTCGGCCGTTGTGAAACGCATGGCGTTGGCCATGCTCTGCCGGTGCCGGAACATGTCGTTGAGCGGCGGCGTGGTCAGTGCCTTGGCATTGAGGGCGCTGACCTCGATAAAATAGCCGAGAATGTTGTTGTGCCGGATCTTCAGCGTCTTGACGCCGGTCTGGGCGATGTACTGCCCTTCAAGCGCGGCGACGATCTGGCGGCTGTCGTCCTTCAGTTGCCGCACCGTATCGAGCGCTTTGCTATAGCCCGCTCGCACAAATCCGCCGTCACGTTTGAGATGCGGCGGATCATCGACCAGCGCGGTTTGCAAGGCCGTCGCCAATCCCTGATCGGCCGCGCCAAGTTCGCGCCGCACGCGATTCAGTTCCGGCGGTAGGCCCATGGCCGCACCGGCCTGACCTAGAACCGCCGCACCGGCCTGACCTAGAACCGCCGCACCGGCCTGACCGAGCAATGCGGCACAAATCTCCGCCGCAACAAGACCATCTTTCAGCGCTGCAAGATCGCGCGGTCCGCCCCGCCCGAATGCCAGCCGCGCCACGGCGCGTGCGATATCGGGCGCACCCCGCAAGCCATCGCGCAGGCTGTCGCGCAACGTCGCGTCCGACACCAAAAAACAAACGGCATCGAGCCGCTGTTCGATGGCCACCATGTCGCGTAGCGGGCTCGCCAGTCGGTTGGCCAATTCACGCGCGCCCGCGGCCGTAACTGTTCGGTCGATCGCGGATAGCAGACTTCCGGATTTGTCTCCCGACGCCGATCGCGTCAATTCGAGACTTGCGCGGCTCGCAGCATCAATGGTGAGAACTCCCGCATCGCCCGTACGCTTCGGCGGCCGGATGATAGGACGCCGTCCGATCTGCGTGAGATCGACATAGCGCAGCAGTGCGCCTATGGCCGCCAGTTCGGATCGCGTAAAACCGCCGAAGCCGCCGAGCTCCGAAACGCCAAGCTGCGACTTCAGCCCGCGCTCGCCCGACAAGCTGTCGAATGAGGCCGAGGGCACCGGGGTAGTGGCCGCACCGGCAACGCCGATCCAGCGCATCAGTTCGGCTTCCGCCAGCACGGCGTCGGTCGTGATGATTTCACCGGGTGACAGTCGAACGAGTTCGCCGGGCAAGTCGGGACCGGATACCTCTCCGGTTTCCATTTCGCCCGTCGAGATGTCGAGCGATGCGAGAGCATAGCTGTTGCCTGGATGCAGTGCTCCGGTCTCGCCAGAGTTCGGCGCGCGAAACAAAGCCGTCAGATAGTTGCGCGATTTCGCATCGAGAAGTGTGTCTTCGGTCAGCGTGCCGGGCGTTACAAGCCGCACGACATCGCGTCTGACCACCGACTTAGCGCCGCGCTTCTTGGCTTCCGCCGGATCTTCCATTTGTTCGCAGACGGCCACGCGGTAGCCGTGGCGGATCAGCCGCTGCAGATATTCGTCGGCCCGGTGGATCGGAACGCCGCACATGGGGATTTCGGTGCCTTGGTGCCGTCCGCGCTTCGTCAGCACGATGCCGAGCGCAGCGGACGCCACGATCGCGTCGTCAAAGAAGAGTTCGTAGAAATCACCCATCCGGTACCACAGGAGGCTGTCCGGGTTGGCGGCCTTGATTTCGAGAAACTGCGCCATGGAGGGTGTGGTTTCGACGGCAGGCGCCGCTGCAGCAGCCTGATCAGCCGCCACCGAGGAGGTCCGGTCCGCCGCACCAGCGGCATGATTCGTCTCGCCGTTCGTGTTCCGCCGCGCGGCCATTCTCGCCCCATACCTATTCCACGTCTGACATAGCGGCTCTCATCGAGCACGGCTAGCCAGTCCCGGTCCACAACGTCTTCAAGCCGAAAGGTGCAGACTGGTCGCGTTGAGAAGTTCGTTGCCAGCGCCTACGGTGCGTCCAAACCACGCTTCCGGCTGGCTCCCCAAGAAAGAAACATAAAGATTATGGCCCACAAGAACGCACCGGCCCGTATCACGGCACAGGAAGCCTTGCAGTTTCACGCTCAGGGCAAGCCTGGCAAGCTTGAGATCACGCCGACCAAGCCGCTCGCGACGCAGCGCGATCTCTCGCTCGCCTATTCGCCGGGCGTGGCCGCACCCGTTGAAGCGATCGCCGAAAACCCGGCTCTTGCGTACGATTACACCAACAAGGGCAATCTCGTTGCGGTGGTGTCGAATGGGACCGCCATCCTGGGGCTCGGCAATCTCGGCGCGCTAGCGTCCAAGCCCGTGATGGAGGGCAAAGGCGCTCTGTTCAAGCGGTTCGCCGACATCGATGCCATGGACCTTCTGGTCGATACCGAAGACGTCGACGCCTTCATAAATTGCGTCCGTTATCTCGGCCCTTCATTCGGTGGCATCAATCTGGAAGACATCAAGGCGCCAGATTGTTTCATAATCGAAGAAAAGCTGAAAGAGCTCCTCGATATTCCCGTCTTTCACGACGATCAGCACGGCACCGCGATCATCGCCGCGGCGGGCCTTTTAAACGCCCTAGAGTTGACCGGCCGCACCATCGAAAACTTCAAGCTTGTTGTGAACGGCGCCGGTGCGGCCGGCATTGCCTGCCTTGAGCTTCTCGGCTCACTCGGCATGCCGCGCCAGAACGTCATTTTCTGCGATACCAAGGGAGTGATTTACCAGGGCCGCAAGGAGGGCATGAATCAGTGGAAGTCTGCCTATGCCGCCAAGACGAAGGCGCGCACACTCGCTGACGCTCTCGTCGGCGCCGATGCTTTTTTCGGGCTATCCGCGAAGGGCGCGGTCACACCGGACATGGTCCGGTCGATGGCGGCCAAACCGATCATTTTTGCCATGGCCAATCCAGATCCCGAGATCACGCCGGAGGATGTTGCCTCCGTGCGCTCGGACGCCATCATGGCAACAGGGCGCTCCGACTACCCCAATCAGGTCAACAACGTCTTAGGCTTCCCGTTCATTTTTCGCGGCGCACTCGACGTTCAAGCCAAGACCATCAATGACGCCATGAAGATTGCCGCGACGCGGGCGCTTGCCGAACTTGCACGCCAGGAAGTTCCCGATCAGGTCGCCGCCGCCTTCCACGGCCGCCGTCCGACCTTTGGTCCGGAATACATCATCCCCGCGCCGTTCGACCCCCGCCTGATCAGCCACGTTCCCCCGGCCGTCGCCAAAGCCGCCATGGACAGCGGCGTCGCCCGGCGTCCGATCGTGGATATGGAGGCCTACATCGCGCGCCTGAAAGGTCGCCTCGATCCGGTAACAGGCTGGCTGCAGGCGACGTTCGATAGCGTGCGTCAAGATCCCAAGCGCGTGATCTTTGCTGAGGGTGAGGACCCCGCCGTTATCCGCGCGGCCAACACGTATTTCGCGCAAGGCTTCGGCCAGCCTATTCTCGTCGGCACAAAGGAGCGAATCAGAAAACAGTTCATCGAACTAGGCATCCAAATGCGCCCCGAGTTCGAGATCATCGACACGACGCTGTCCGCGCATGCTGACGAGTTCACCGATTTTCTCTATCAGCGATTGCAGCGGCGCGGCCACTTGAAGCGCGATTGCGAACGCATCGTTCGCAATGAACGCAACGTTTTTGCAGCCCTCATGGTGGTGCATGGTTACGCAGACTCCATGGTCTCCGGCGTCACCCGCAATTGGACGAGCGTTTTCCAGGACGTGCACCGGGTCATGGATGCAAAGCCGGGCCGCAACATTATAGGCGTATCACTCGCGCTCTGCCGGGGCCGCGCGGTACTTATCGCCGACACGAGTGTCCACGACATGCCCACATCGGATCAGCTGGCCAACATTGCAATCGAGGCCGCCATGGCCGCTCGCAACTTCGGCCTGGAACCGCGTGTTGCCATGCTGGCTTACTCGACGTTTGGCCAGCCGCGCGGCGAACGCTCTGACGTAGTGCGCGAAGCGGTCGCAATTCTCGACGAGCGCAAGGTTGATTTCGAATACGATGGCGACATGGCCGCGGATGTGGCTCTCAACGCCGACCTGATGAAGCTTTATCCGTTCTGCCGCTTGTCCGACACAGCCAACGTGTTGATCATGCCGGCGTTCCACGCGGCTTCAATCGCCACCAAAACACTGAAAGAGCTGGGCGGCGCGATGGTCATCGGGCCGCTACTCGTCGGCCTCGAACACTCCGTGCAGATTTGCACTCTGGGGGCGCTGGATTCCGACATCGTCAACGTCGCAGCCCTCGCCGCCTACGATCTGACGTCTTGAGTGATTGCCATAATTAATCTTAGACCTTGAAACTATCAATTTGTATGATTGTTTGAAATTGACCAATTACCACTCCGCAACTGCGGAGTATCGCCATGTCCTACAATCCCTTCTCGACACTACTGGATCCCGCGATCCTGTTTTTTTTCTTCGGACTGTTTGCAGGAGCCGTCCGCTCTAACCTGTCCATTCCACCACCGATCGCGAAATTTCTGTCGCTTTATCTATTGATGGCCATCGGCTTCAAAGGTGGGGTGAGCATGGCGTCGGCCGGCCTCACGTGGGGCATGGTCGCGGCACTCGGCGTAGCCCTTTTCATGGCGTTTCTGGTGCCTGCCTATACGTACTGGTTTTTGCGTTCGCGACTGAGCGCTTTCGATGCCGCGGCAATCGCTGCGACCTACGGCTCGGTCAGCGCCGTCACGTTCATCGCCGCCGTCGCCTTTCTCGAGCAGCAAGGCGTCGCCTTCGGCGGATACATGGCCGTCGCACTTGTGCTTATGGAATCGCCGGCAATTATTATGGCGGTTTTGCTTGCCAACACAGCGCGCAGCCGCAATCCGGCAAGCAACGGTGACGCGGCCGTGATGCCATCCGCCGGGAAGATATTGCACGAGGCGTTTACCGACGGCGCCCATCTGCTTCTGCTCGGAAGCCTAGCGATTGGCTTCATCACCGGCGACGCGGGCAAAAAGGTCATGGACCCTTTCACGGGCAATATCCTGAAGGGAATGCTCGCATTCTTCCTCATGGATATGGGTCTGCTCGTCGCCAGCCGGATCCGCGAATTGCGGCTGAATGCAAAGGTCCTCGCTGCCTTCGCCTTAGTCGCCCCACTCATCAACGCGAGCATTGCCATCGGGCTTGCCTATGCTCTTGGACTTGGAGTGGGAGACGCCTTCCTGCTCGCTGTCCTTAGCGCCAGCGCATCCTACATCGTCGTGCCAGCCGTCATTCGCTACGCCATACCTGAAGCCAATCCGTCCCTCTACTTCAGTATGTCGATTGCGATGACATTCCCCTTCAACATTACGCTCGGTCTGCCGCTTTACTTCGCAGCCGTCACCACGCTCTGGAGCTGAAACATGGAACCGGTCAAGCGCATAGAAATCGTCGTCGCGGAGTTCGTTCTTCCCGATCTCTTCGAGATCTTGAAACGGCGCCGGACAGGAGGCTACACGGTCGCCACCGGCCTGTCCGGGCGCGGCGATCGCGGCGTCCAGACAGGTGAAGGAACGGCGGGCGAATTCGCCAACGCCTGCGTGGTCATCGCCTGCCCTGAAGCGGCGATCACCGACTTGCTCGACGACGTGCGCAAACTGCTGAAGCTTTACGGCGGAATGTGCCTCGTCAGCGACGCGATGTGGCTGAAGCACTGACGAACAAGGCGGAACTGGCGGCTTGCCGGTTCCGCCTCATGTTTTGCGCGATTTTTGCTGATCACGCCGCACTTGCCGTGCCCGGCCCTCATCCGACAGTCGTTCCAGAAAATCCGCGAGCCGGCGCGAACGCGCAACCGTCAGCATTGTCAGCGCGGCCACAGAGGTCGTCACGGCGACGAACATGCCCGCTCTCCACGTGCCGTCTTGCGCCGCCCAGTCGAACAAGTTCATGCCGAGGAAGCCCGTGGCCACCGTCGCGATGAGACCGAACGTTGTGACGACGGTCAGCCGCGTCATCGTCTCGTTCTGCCGTCGCATGGCCTCGTTCTCGAGGAACTCACTCATCTCCTTCAGTTCCTCGCGCACATCGTCATAGAGACGGTCAACCTCCAGATGCTTGCGGCACAGCGCAAAAAGATCGTGAACGTGAACCTGATTGCTGATGACGTGAAACCAATACCGGTGCGTAAAGCGCAGGAATGTCTCCAGGGCTTGCCGGCTTTCGAGGCGGAATGACCGTACGGCCGCAATATCTGCCGTGTCGAGCCGGCTCACGGCCTTTGCCAGCCGGTCCGAGAACATGAGCAGGGAGGCCTTGTGAAAATGAGCGATGAGAAACAGCAGAAAATTTTCATGCCGGAAGCTGTTGAGGCAGCCATGGTCAAGATCGACGAAGAAATCGTCATCGGCCGAACCGCTGACCACAAGCGTGTGCCCGGATGTCATATAGCGGCTTTCCGGCCATTCCATTGGCGTGCTCTGCCGGAAGTATCGATCGTAGCAGTACTTGCTTTCGAACTTGGCGAGTTCCGTATCCGAGAATGGCAAGCTGTCGCTGTTTCCAGGTCCCGTCGACAGCGCCAGCCGAACATAGTCCGCGCGGCTGAGAGACATCTTGCCCGTGGCCACAAACACCATTTGCGGCATGCGGTAATATTCGAGCTGACGGTACCGCATCGGTCCCGGCGCGTTGGAATGATGCAGCACCAAAGGCTTGAGGATGTAATCCCAGTGCGCCGTCGTCAGCGGCGACCGGTTGAGACAGGCAAACGACAGAAACTTTTGCCGATCCTCGTAATCCGACACCGCCAGAACCGTACCGTCCGGCGACAAGAGCTCAACCTTCTCCGGGCAATGTCCCGCCTTGCCGTCCGTATGCCAGAAGGCAGGATACGCGCGGCCGAGCTGGAACATTACGTTCTGGACGGTGGATAGCGGAAGGTCGGATGCGAAAAGTTCGACGGCAAGGATTGCGATGTCGAGATCGTAGAAGAAATACAAATCGACGTGTGCAACGCGAAGCGTGATCACATCCGCCTCGCCAAGCAGTTTGACGCGAAACGCAGCGATGTCGTGCCGCCGCAGAACGGTCATCGGGCCGCGGCCGGCTGCGGTGCGCGCATTGCGCCCAGAGCCGTAGAGAAATCTTTGCACAGGCGGCAGAAACGTGACGAACTCGTTGTAATGCCGCTCCTGGAAATCCTTTGGATCGCCGGTGAACTCGTCGACGACTTCCCGCCACGGACAGTCCGGACCGAGGCTGGCCAGCCGCGCGGCATGATTCTGGGGCATTCCTGCTTCGCCCGAACCCATTAGCTGCACGGGCCACAACAGGATCTCGCGAAAGTGCGAGACGATTGCCCCGCGATCAGCGTCGGATCGAGCGTGAGCATCGGGGACAAGCGCATCCATGATCCGGTCCCTTTGTCAGTGTCGGTGGAAGCGAGCCTTACAATTCGACGCAAATCTTGCCGAAGTGCGTAGCGCCCTCTTCATGACGGAAGGCGTCGGCAAGCGCGGTGAGCGGAAATGTTTTGTCGATTACGGGCCGAATGCCGGGGTTGGCGTCGAGCGCACGGATCAAGGCTTCCTGATGCCTCCTGCTGCCGACGATGATGCCCTGCAGCTTGATCTGTTTGGCCATCATCAGCATTGTCGGAACTGGCCCAGCAATACCGGTCAGAATGCCGATCAGCGAGATGTGTCCGCCCACGCGCACGGCCGCGATTGATTGCGGCAACGTGCCTGGCCCGCCGATTTCGAGTACGTGGTCGACGCCGCGCCCGCCGGTCCACTGGCGCACAGCCTCGCCCCACTTTGGTTCCGTCTTGTAGTTGATCGTGTGGTCAGCGCCGAGTGCTTTGGCCTTCTCAAGCTTGGCATCCGACGACGATGTGATGATCGCCGTCGCACCCATGGCTTTGGCAAATTGCAGCGCGAAGACGGCGACGCCGCCGGTGCCGAGGATGAGAACGCTGTCGCCGGCTTTGATGCCGCCTTCGACGACGAGCGCCCGCCACGCGGTCAGCGCTGCGCAGGGAAGCGTTGCGGCTTGTGTGTGTGAATAGCCCTTCGGGGCCTTGGTGAACCAATCCGACGGCGCCACAACGATCTCGCGCGCATATCCATCGATCCCATCGCCCGGCACATGACTGAAGTTGCCATGCGGCGGAACCCCATCCTGCCAATACGGAAAGAAGACCGAGACGACGTGATCGCCGGCGGCGAACTCCGTGACATCAGAACCGATGGCCTCGACGACGCCGGCCCCGTCGGACATCAGGATGCGCTTATCGTCAGCAGGGATGGCTCCAATGGCCACGGCGTAGTCGTGGTAATTGAGCGAATTGGCGTGGATGCGTACCCGAATTTGCCCCGGCCCTGGTGCGCCAGGATCGGGTAGATCGATAAGCTCCAGCGTGTCGAGTTTCGACGGCTTGCGGGCGACGAGTGCTTTCATCTGCGCGATCAATCCTATTCGTAGAATGCGTAATGCTTGCGCACGGTCTCAACGACGTCCCACGTCCCCGTAAAGCCGGCCGGGGATACAAAGGCGTCTCCTGCGCGATAGGTCGCCAATTGTCCGTCGTCGCCGGTGACCACGAGAATGCCCGACAAGATTTGGCAGAACTCGCTCTCGGTGAAGACACAGCGCCATTTTCCGGGCTGAGATTCCCAGATGCCGGAGCTGAAACGTCCGTCCGCGCTGGTAAAGAGGTTCCACGCCGTCTGCATCGGATCACCAGACAAAATGCGATCGGCCGCCGGCCGGTACGTTTCACCCTTTGGCAGCGGTGCGCGGAATGAGACGAGGGGTGGCAAGGACGGCTCAGGATTTGCTTGGGTCATGGTTCTCGCGATCAAGTTGATGCATCGCGAACAAGATAGTCATCCGCCGCAGGAGCGGCAACACCGGCGTGCGCCCGATACGGCGCGGCTGCCTTCAAAGTGCGGGTGCCACCCGGCTCTTGAGTTCGTCCGGCGCGCCGAAGTGCTCGAAATAGCGCGGATCGATTTTTTCAACCGGCAACACGATCATGACGTCGGTCGTCCCGAATTGCCGGTCGATGACTGCACCGTCGCCGACAAAGGCGCCAAGACGCAAGTAGCCTTTGATTAATGGCGGCATGGCCTTCAGCGCCTGCTTCAGGTCAACCTTTTCCTTTGGCAGCAGGTCCATGCGCTGATGTAAATGCGCGTGCGCGTTGCAACGCCAGTCCTGCGGTGCCATCGCGTAATGATGCAGATAGGACAACGCCATTGTGTGAGCGCCGGGATCCGTGCCTTCGAAGCTCGCGCAGCCGATCATCACGTCGACTTTGTGCTCGCGGATGTAGGTCCAAAGCCCGTGCCACAGCAATTCGACGGAGCGCTTCGAGCGGTAGGGCTTCATGACGCAAGATCGGCCCAGCTCCATGAAGCGGTAGTCCCGCTTCGCGCGGAGCAACGGCCCGATGTCGTACTCTCCCTGTGTATAGAAGCCGAGCGATGATTGTTCGGCGATCTCTTGGCGCAGAACGCGATAGGTACCCACGACACGCGGCCGGCGCCGGTGAGCCCAGCGTTCCGTTCCATGCAGTTCCGGCGAGGTGTCAACGACCAGCAAATGTTCGCAGACGGCATCGTAGGAATCCTGGTCTAGGCGGCGCATGGCGGCGACAGCATTCGGTTTGGCCGACATTTCTTCGTAGAAAACTTCATAGCGAAGTCGCTGGGCCCGCAGGATGTCGGACCGGCCCGATGCCAGTCGGACTTCCAGATCGCCGATGCGGCCGTAAATTTTTGGCTGCGGGGCGCGCACAAAGGCCATGGCCTTGGCGCGCGCTTTTTCATTCAACGCGCGCACGTCGAGGGCACGCTTTGCAAGAAGGCCTGAGGGAGGAGCGGTCAACCGAGCAATGCGCTTCAAACGTCCCGTCAGGCCTTGGCCTTGCTTCATCTGGTCAAACTCCGGCGCCGTGCAGGGCAGGCGCGTGTCTTATGCGACCCCGAGGGCCGCTAGCGGCAGGATATTGCACGATTCCGAGACAAATTTGCGACATGCAAAGCCCATCCCCGGCTGCGCTATGGCCGGCGTTGCCAGCCAGCCCACAGGCTTACCGCTGCATCACCCCGGCTTACGCGGCCGACGTCTCGCCTCGCCTGTCCGGTCGCAGCCAACGCGACAACAGGCTACTCAGCGCCCGCCCATCAAAGGGCTTGGCGAGATAATCGTCCATTCCAGCAGCAAGATAGCGGTTCCGGTCTTCGGCAAAGGCGTTGGCGGTCACAGCTACAATTGGTAAGGCGGCCGCTCCTGCCTCGCCGGATGTCTCCAGTAGCCGGCGAATGGCCCGCGTTGCCGCGATCCCGTCCAATCGCGGCATGTAGATGTCCATCAGCACGAGATCGAAGTCTGGCGCTTGTCCCGAGAGGGTCCGCGCCACCGCCGCCACCGCCTGGTCGCCGGTTTGAACGCGGGTGACCTCGCAGCCTTCGCGTTGCAGCAGCCGCGTGGCCAATAACGCATTGACGGCGTTGTCCTCGGCGAGAAGAACGCGCGCGGTCGTACGTTTCGTGCTGCCGGCGCGAGAGCCGGTGTCCGGCATCGCCTTGCAGCCCGCAGCCTTTGCCGTTTCGCACGCTGTTGCGACCGGCGACAAATTAAGTTCCGCCGTAAAAGTGGAGCCCTGTCGTGGCACTGACTTCACAGTGATGTCGCCCCCCATCGCGCGCGCAATCTGCCGAGCGATGGCCAGCCCCAGTCCTGAGCCGCCATCTTGCCGTCGAACGGCTTCGTCGGCCTGTTCGAATTCGCTGAAAATGCCTTCGAGATCCGCGGCGTCGAGCCCGATGCCCGTGTCGGCGACAGAAAGTTCAATCCTAATCTGACCGGTCGCAGGTTCCGCGTTTATCGTGCGAACGAGCACCGTGATCGACCCCACGTCGGTGAATTTGACAGCGTTCGACAACAAATTGAGTAAGATCTGTCGAACGCGGGACTCGTCCCCCATAATCTGTATAGGCGTCGTCGGCTCGATCACAGACCGCACGGCAAGACCCTTGGCCAACACTTTCGGCTCAAGCAGCGCAACACAGTTTTCAACGGTATCGTTGATGGAAAAAGCTGCGTTTGCCAACACCAGTTTGCCAGCTTCGATGCGCGAAAAGTCGAGGATCTCGTCAATGAGTGACATGAGCGCTCGGCCCGACTGATCGATCGCCCGCACGTAGCTCATCTGGTCGGCGGTGAGCGCTTCGTTGAGCAGGAGATCCGACATACCGATGATGCCATTCATGGGCGTTCGAATTTCATGGCTCATGGCGGCAAGAAATCGCGACTTCGCGCGGCTGGCATCGAGCGCGGCATCACGCGCGCTGCGCAACTCTGCTGCAATCCGCCGATCCTCGGTGATGTCGCGACCTGTTCGCTGTGTTTCGGTCGAATCGTGTTGCGCGACATCTCCGGCGGCATCTTCCCATTCGATCCAGCGCGGGCCAACGATGGTGGCGACGCGTTCGATCACCCGCGAGCCTTTCGCTTGATCATCGGTCTCGATCACCTGCGGTGCGTGTAAGCTGCCGGCGATCTCCTCTTCGCTGAGACCGAAGACTCGAAGATATGCGCGGTTGGCAAAGACGACCCGGCCTTCGTTGTCACGGCGGACGATCAGACCTGTCTGCGCATCGAGTAGATCGCGGGACCGACGCGCGTTGTCGGCAATTTGCCACTGCAGATCATGCAGCCGCTCCATTTCATCGTCGCGCGGCCCGTCCGGTGCGTGTGTGGTGAAGCGCGCTAAGCCCCTCCACACAAAATTCGCTGCGGCGGCGAGGCTCCTAGCTGGCCGCGGCAGAAAGCCCGAATTCTTGTTTTTGTCTTCGGTCACGCGCCACCTATTGGGCGCATACCTCGGGTCGCGCGCCTAAGGTCAGCTAGCGGTGCGCGATTTAATAAAAACTGAAGCGAAAGGGTTAATTGCGCTATCGCGAAACACTGCCTTCCGGCATGCTTAAAGCTTCCCGATCTCCGCATCGGTGAGCGAGCGCGCTGCCTCGACAGTCAAGAGCGGCACGCCATTGCGGATTGGAAAGGCAAGACCCGCCTTGCGGCTGAGAAGTTCCTGCCGGCCGGCGTCGTACACGAGTGCCGACTTGCTCACCGGACACACGAGCACCTCCAACAGGCGCGGATCGATCCGCGGCCCTGTCGCGGTCTCGTCTGTCGCACTCGTGGTCATGGATGCGCTCTCATTGAATGGTCCCGCCGGAACCACCGTTCGCGGCAATTTCCATCTCAGCGAGCGCAACCAGAACGTCCGCCCGCGTTTTCAAATCACGCGCCTCAAGCAACGCCTGTTTTTCTTCCGAACCGTACGGCGCCATAATCGACAGGGCGTTGACGAGGCTTTCGCTGGATGCCTGTTCGATCGCCTTCCAGTCCGCCTCAAGCCGGTTTTGCTCAAGGTACGACTTTAGCACGCGCAGCAGTCCGGCCCGGTCTACGTCATTTTCGCCGGTTCCTTGCGTCAGGTCAGGTACGAATTTGTCATAGCTGACACTGGCGACGCGGTAGGCCGTCGGCGTCGCCGCCTCGGACACCACTTCAAACCGACAAACACCGGTCAGCGTGATGGCAAGCTGACCGTCGTCGAGTTCTTGATAGCTCGAAACCCGGCCCGCGCAGCCGACGCTGCGCAGGGGCGTCGCTTTACCCGGCGGGCTCTCCATTTCGGCTGTGCCGCCGGACCGCCCCGGTTGAATGATGCCCATCAGCCGCGAGCCTGCGAGCGTGTCGTGCAGCATGGCAAGATAGCGCGGCTCGAATATATTCAGCGGCAGCGTCGCACGCGGCAGCAGAATGGCCCCACGCAATGGGAAAACCGCCAGTCGCGGCGGTAGATCCTGCGCTCTTTGATATTGATCGGTCCAGCCCAACAGGCGTCCTTTCTATGCGTGAGATGTCACGCGAACAAAATCGACGACAGCCGTTTGCGCCCGTCAATGGTGAACTCGTCCTTGGGGCCCCAAACTTCAAAAAGCTGCACCAATTGTTTGCGGGCGGCCTCTTCGTTCCAGGTCCGGTTGCGGCGCACAATGGTCAGAAGATGATCGAGCGCCTCACCCTTGTGGCCAGCGGCAGCCAAAGCGACCGCCAAATCATAACGTGCCTGATGGTTCGCCGGATCCTTCTCGACTTGTGCTTCCATCACCGCCGTTTCGCTGGCACCCGCAGCTTTGGCTGCAAGATCAATCGCAGCCTTCACGGCCTGGACTGAGGCGGTGTGCTCCTTGTCGGGCGGCACCAGGGCGAGCATCTGCATCGCCCGTTCGGTATCGCCGGACTTGAGGTAACAGCGAGCCACGCCGGCGAGAGCTTCGACGTTGGTCTGCTCCTCCTGCAGCACGATGGCATAGGCTTCCGCCGCCCCTTGCAGATCACCTGCGTCGAAGGCTTCAGCGGCTGCGGCCAGAATGTCTTCAGTACTCGGGCCGGAATCGGCTGCAACCGCATCGTCTCCAAGCAGCCGGTCGACGAATTGACGCAACATGCTCTCCGGCTGCACACCGACGAAACCGTCGAGCGGCCGGCCATCCCGAAAGGCATACACGGTTGGCAGCGATTGCACGCGCAGCTGCGCTGCAATGGAGGGATGGGCATCGGTATCGAGCTTCACCAGCCGGACCTTGCCGCCGTAGCTCTTGACGACTTTTTCCAGAACTGGCGCCAGCTGTTTGCATGGCCCGCACCAATTGGCCCAGAAGTCGACGATCACCAACGCCGTCTGCGACGCCTCGATGACGTCTTTCATGAAATTGGCCGTGGTCGTATCCTTGACGAGGTCCCCGGCCGTGGGTGTCGCCGATCCAATATCCATATCCCGTGTCTCTCCTTGGTGCCTGCCTTGAGCGTCGATCCGCTCGGCACGGCAATCCCGCAGTTAAAGCCGCCCTGCAGCGCAAGGTCGGATCAGCTTTCCCCAGGGGCGTCTTCCAATGTCAGCGCCGCGATCCGGGGGGTGTGGCCGGTCGCGCGAATGAACCGCAAAAGGTCGT